>NZ_JBHZSN010000010.1:0-191863 GCF_043643685.1 Shewanella waksmanii | reverse complement strand
CCGCTCGACTTGCATGTGTTAGGCCTGCCGCCAGCGTTCAATCTGAGCCATGATCAAACTCTTCAATTAAAGTTTTGGTGAGACCTAAGTCTCGGCTCAATGAATTCTGATTCATCACTTAGACTCGGAAGAATCTAAGGATGTTTGTACATATTGCTATGAACACTCATCTAATCATTGATTTAATCTTTTTTCGATTAACTCAACACCTGTGAGTGTCCACACAGATTACTTGATAAATTGTTAAAGAGCGTTAGCGCATCTCGGCAAGCCCGAGTGGCTAGGGCTGCGTATTCTACGCTTTCCCTTGTTGGCGTCAAGTAGTTTTTAAAAAAAGTTTCAATTAATCACTTTTAATCAGTAAAAAATCTTGAAGACCTTATTTCTACCTTCAGCTCACTTAATCACGATAGCTAAACCACCGATGAATTAAGTTTACTAACTTGCTCACTATTCGCTTAGTAGCGCCGTTTGCCGTGTCAGTGGGAGCGCATTATAGGTAGCTCTGATTATTACGCAAGGGCTTTTTTTAATTTTCAGTTTCGCATGCCGATCTTTTACACACATTGGTGTTTTTTGTACCTAAAAGTACATTTTTGACACAGTTATGGACGATATTGCCTAGTAATCGACATTGCTTCGAGGTTACTTTTTCATCAATAGACTAGTGTAATGCTAAATAATTCATTACCATATACGAGCTATTAACAGTTATTTATCAATTCTTCAGAGAATCTATTTATGCAAAAGCCATTTCTTATTGTTTTGATCATCGCCGTTATTGGGGCGTTGGCACTTTTTCAACTTGTCGATGTTAATGCTGCTATCGCTTTTTTCACTGGTGCTATTATTGCTAGTGCAGTTTTTACCATGCAGTCATCAAACGCAGCGACAACTTCTAACACACAATACAAAGGCCCCACTATGACGCTGTATGTGGGTAACTTACCTTACCGAGTTCACGAAGGAGAAGTTAAAGAGCTATTCGGTAAATATGGTCCGGTTAATTCGGTCAGATTAGTACGCGATCGCAAAACGGGTCGTCGTAAAGGTTTTGGATTTATTGAAATGTCAGAAGCTGGCGCGAAAAAAGCCATGGCAAAATTGAATGAGTTTGACTTCCAAGAACGTACATTAAAAGTAAGAGAAGCAAAATCTCAAGACGCAGACAAGTCTGATAAAACTGAAAGCAAAGCTTAATCTAAAGCAAGATTAGCCAGGTGGAATGACTCGCTGTTTAGCCTAGTAAGGTTGTACTGTTGTAAATCCCCACCTGGTTAATGTATTTCTTAATCCCTCATCAATATCTGTTGTATAAAAAGCCTTCATAGACCCTGTCGCTTTATTACGTTCTACTGCACTCTCTGTTACACCAGACAGCTCCACGACCCTCGCAGCAATCGCTAATCCAGAATCCAATAGTTGCACCTTATGCCCCAAGGCGCTTTTAATCTCTGCTGCTAGTATAGGAAAATGGGTACAACCTAAGACTAGAGTATCGATATTGGCTTCTATAATAGGCGCGATGATTTGCGATAACCTTACTAGGTCAATCGGCTTACCTGCCATTTTGGCTTCTGCCATTTCAACCAATTCAGAGCTACCAAATAACCCAACAAAACACTGGGCAGCGAATTGATCGATTAAATCTTGGGTATAGGCTCTACTCACTGTCGCAGGAGTCGCCAATAGACCGATTCGTTTTGTGATTGATATCTGAGCTGCAGGCTTTATCGCTGGCACGACTCCGACAACCGGAATGGATGTTCTCGCCCGTAATTGAGGTAATAAAATTGTGCTGGCGGTATTACAGGCAATTACGATGATATCTGCCCGCACCTTCTCCGAAACTGGCAATATCAATTGCAAAGCGCCATCGACTAACGTTTGCTCTGACAATTCACCATAGGGTAACCGAGCATTGTCGAACAAATAGGTGTAGTGACTGTGTGGCAAACGTTGCTGAATCTGTTCCAGTACCGTCAGTCCACCGATACCCGAATCAAAAACCAGTATGTTCAATCAAAGCGCTCCAATAAACCAATCAAACTTATCAATTTCGGCTTGATACTAGGGAAATAACAAGCCTTTTGCGATGCTATTTTTTGTCACCCAAATACTGGACTTAAAAGTTAAGTAGTATACTATTTGCGCCCCAATAAACACGAACGGTGATCAGTAATGAATTTAGCAGCGATGGATCCTAACAAGTATGAAGCACAACTAGAAGCAAAAACAATTAAGCTTCAACAGGGTTTTAGTGCTTTTGATACGCCAACGCTAGAAGTCTTCAATTCTGATCCTGCGCATTATCGCATGCGTGCCGAGTTTCGTGTTTGGCATGATGGCGAAGATCTGTATTACTACATGTTCGACAAAGCCTTAAATCAAAAAGTACGCTGCGATCAGTTTTTACCCGCAAGTGAATTGATTAACCAGATGATGCCTAAGTTAATGGCAGAACTAAGGCCTAACTCGGTATTGCGCCACAAATTATTTCAAGTTGATTTCTTGTCGACTCTCAGTGGCGAAATTTTAATATCATTGCTATACCACAAGCAGTTGGATGAGCAGTGGCAACAGCAGGCTATTGCATTAAAGCAAACACTATCTGAAGAGTTTAATGTGAACTTGATTGGTCGTGCCCGCAAACAGAAAATCGTACTTGATAAAGATTTTGTTATCGAATCATTAGTGGTTAATCAGCAAACTCTCACCTACAAGCAAGTCGAGAACAGTTTTACTCAGCCAAACGGCAAAGTCTCAATCAAAATGTTGGAATGGGCAATAGATTGTACTAAGGATAGTCAAGGCGACCTATTAGAGCTTTACTGTGGTAACGGTAACTTCTCGATTGCGTTGGCACAAAACTTTGATCGGGTATTGGCAACTGAACTGGCGAAGCCATCGGTAGATTCAGCGCAGTACAACATTAGTGTTAACAACATTGAGAATTTGCAGATAGTGCGTATGTCTGCCGAAGACTTTACCGATGCATTAGCTAAGAAACGACAATTCCGCCGCCTAGAAGGTATTGAACTCGATAGCTACAACTGCGAGACCATTTTTGTTGACCCACCACGAGCGGGTTTAGATGATGACACATTAAAGATGGTTCAAGGTTACCAACGAATTATGTATATCTCATGTAACCCTGAAACTTTAAAAGCCAACTTAGACGTGCTGAATGAAACCCATAAAATTGTGCGTTTCGCGCTGTTTGATCAGTTCCCCTATACTGATCATATGGAATCAGGCGTATTGTTAGAACGTCGATAAATAACCAATAAAAAAGGCCCGCAAGGGCCTTTTTTATTAGCGACTGTCCATTTTATGCTGCAGTGCTTCAGCACCTTTAGCTACCATACGTAACTGAATCACCAAGCGGTCTGCCAGAACTTTACGGTCAACGCGCTTCATATCGAGTGCTGCAGCTCCCGCGTTAAATACTAGCGTCACTAGCGCTTCGGCCTGAGCACGAGCAAAATCAGGAGCACGGCCTGCTGTTGCCTCGGTATAATGGGCAAGCTCAGAAATAAAATGCTCTATTTCACGGGCAACCGCAGCACGAAACGGTGCAGAGGTTCCTGAACGTTCATGTAATAGAATTCGAAACACATTCGGGTTTGATTCAAGTACTTCCATAAACGTATCTACAGAGATACGAATAACGCTGCCGCCGGCTTCAGCCCGCTGTCTACCTTTACGCATCATTTGCCGTAACGTTAAGCCACCTTCATCAACCATCGTCAGGCCTAACTCATTCATATCTTTAAAGTGGCGATAAAAAGAGGTGGGTGCGATGTTCGCTTCTCTTGCGACTTCTCGCAAACTCAAACTAGAAAAACTTCGTTCAGCACTTAACTGGTTAAAGGCCGCATCGACCAATGCTCTGCGCGTCTTCTCTTTCTGTTGTGCTCTTACGCCCATCTTTTCCAACCTACTAATATCGACAATGTGCAAATCATACCTTCTTTGACACAAAAACGCAGCCCAACTTGACCCATAGTCACGAGCAAGTTAAATTAGCGTACATATGTACGCTCAAAATAAATGATGTTGGAAAATAATAATGAATAAACCCCCTATCATCTGGACGAATGTCCTACTGTTCACCTTGACCTTTTTAGGTGCAGTTGTCGCTGTGCCGCTATATGCGGTAACCACCGGCATTGATACCATGGAATGGGTAGCATTTGTGGTACTTGCTTTTGCCAGTGGGCTATCTATTACAGCGGGTTACCATAGATTATGGTCTCACAAAACCTACAAAGCACACGCTTCTATGCGTTTTTTATTTGCGCTTGGCGGCGCCTTAGCGCTACAAAATAGTGCGTTACATTGGTCATCGGATCATCGAGTACATCATAAGCACGTTGATGACAACGATAAAGATCCTTATTCAGCTAACATGGGTTTTTGGTATAGCCATATTGGCTGGATGCTTCGTGAATATCAGGCCCAACGTTATCACGATTACAAAAATGTCAGAGACCTACAAAATGACGCAATTGTGATGTGGCAACATAAATATTATTTACCCTTGATGCTCATCATGAATATCGGCCTACCTGCATTCTTAGGTTGGCTTAACGGCAATATTTTGGGCATGTTACTGATTGCGGGATTACTGCGTTTAGTGGTTGTCCACCATTGCACGTTTTTTATTAATTCACTTGCCCATGTATGGGGTTCTCAACCTTATACCGACAAAAATACTGCTCGTGATAATGGTTTTATCGCTTTGTTCACCTATGGCGAGGGCTATCATAATTTCCATCATATCTTTGAAAATGACTATCGTAACGGCATCAAATGGTGGCACTACGACCCAACAAAGTGGTTAATCAACACCATGGCATTTTTCGGATTGGCAAGTCATCGACGCGTTACACCTCAAGAGCGTATAGAAAAGGCTCAGCTACAGATGCAACTTAAACGCACCGAAAGTTCGATAAAACAGCTGGCAAATTACGAAGAATTGATGGAGAGATTGCATCAAGAATACGAACTACTCAAGTCTCACCTTAGTGATTACTACAATGCAAAAAAAGCCTTACTTGATGCCAAAAAAGATAAACTGAGTAGCCATCAACTTGCAGCTCAAGTGTCGCAACTTAAAAAGCAGGTACAAGCACAACGTAAGACTTGGCGCACATTAACTGCAAATTACGCTTAAGCATTTGCAGACAAATATTGATTAGCTGTATCGCACACTAATCAATTCAGTCTATGATGTTGACCATCAACTTAACGATGGTCAACATCATGACAACAGCAAAAATCAAATTAACAGAATACAGCCATGGTGCTGGCTGTGGCTGCAAAATATCTCCCAAAGTACTGAGTACGATTCTCGATTCACAACTGCCTGCTTTTCATGATGACAACCTGATTGTCGGCCACCAAAGTCGAGATGATGCTGCCGTTTATCGGTTAAACGACGACATTGGCATTATTAGCACCACTGACTTTTTTATGCCCATCGTCGATGATCCTTTCACCTTCGGTAGAATCGCCGCCACCAACGCCATTAGTGATATTTACGCTATGGGAGGTTCACCGATGATGGCCATTGCTATTTTAGGCTGGCCAGTCAATGTTCTTGCACCAGAGATTGCTCAACAGGTTGTTGATGGCGGCCGCCAAGCCTGTAGAGAAGCAGGAATAATGCTTGCTGGCGGTCATAGTATTGACGCTCCTGAACCTATTTTTGGCCTTGCCGTAACAGGGCAAATCCCCTTATCTGAACTAAAGCAAAACAATACCGCACAAGCTGGTGATAAACTCTATCTTACCAAGCCCTTGGGGATTGGTATTTTGACAACCGCTCAAAAACAGAAAAAGCTTACCGAAGAAGATCAACATATTGCCGTTGATGCCATGTGTCAGCTCAATAAGCTGGGCCCAACTATCGCCAAATTAGCGGGCGTTAATGCCATGACAGATGTCACAGGCTTTGGTCTGGCAGGACATTTATTAGAAGTATGCCAAGGCGCTCAGCTACATGCCAAAATTGACGTGAAGCAGCTACCACTGTTACCCAAAGTGTCACATTACCTCAATATGGGCTGTATTCCTGGCGGCACACAACGTAATTTCGAAAGTTATCAGCAAAGCCTCCCTGCACTAGACCCACAGCAAAAAGCAATACTTTGCGATCCGCAAACCAGTGGCGGACTATTAATTGCCGTCAATATTGAACATGAAGCTGCATTGATTGAGCTACTCAAAGAACATGACCTACCAAGTCAATGTATTGGCCAACTGCATGCTGGCAGTCTCAACCCAACCATTGAGTTAATTTAATGAGCAGCAATATTATTCCACAAACGGAATTTCGCCAGTTATTTATCAGTCGGCACCCCATGATCGATGTAAGGGCTCCAGTGGAGTTCGCCAAAGGGGCATTTCCCCATGCGAGTAATTGCCCACTTATGGTGGACAGTGAACGCCAAAAAGTCGGTACTTGTTATAAACAACAAGGACAACAAGCTGCTATAGAGCTAGGCCATAGCCTAGTTAATGGTCGAATCAAACAACAACGCATCGATGCATGGTTAAGTCAGCTAGCTTCACAACCAAACAGTTATCTGTATTGTTTCCGCGGTGGCCTGCGCTCTAGACTCTCTCAGGCTTGGCTGAAAGAGTGTCAACTTGATGTGCCTTTTATTGACGGCGGATACAAAGCGATGCGCCAATATCTCATTGATGTGATTGAGCATGGTCCAAGCCAACCGCTATATATCTTAAGTGGCGCCACCGGATGCGGTAAAACCGCATTGATACATCAACGCAGCGAAGCAATCGATCTCGAAGGGCTTGCTAATCATCGCGGCTCCAGTTTTGGCCGTCGCCATGATGAGCAACCGTCCCAGATCAATTTCGAAAACAATCTCGCGGTGGCACTACTACAACATCAAAATACACAAGCTACATGTCTTATTGTCGAAGATGAAAGCTTTCTCATCGGCCGCTCAGCAATTCCACAAACTTTTTACCAACGAATGCTTGCCGCTGAAGTGGTTATTTTGCATGAAAATCAACATGAAAGACTGGAGCGACTATTGGATGAATATGTGCACCAAATGCATCAAGGGTTTGTATTGCGTCAAGGTCAACAAGCTGGTTTTAATGCCTTTAGTCAGTATTTAATGCAAAGCCTACGCAGCATAAAAAAACGCTTGGGCGGATTGCAGCATGACCAATTAGCCCAGCTGATGCAACAAGCACTCGATCAGCAAGCTAACAGCGGTGACACTCAGGCTCATTTGGCATGGATCGAAATTCTATTGCAAAAATACTACGATCCTATGTACCAGTATCAACTAGAAAAGAAGCAACGCAAGGTGGTCTTTCAAGGCGACAAGCATGAAATTAATCAATGGCTTAATACCGTAAAGCACACGTAAAACGATAACGGTTAACGCAATGGCACTAATTGCAGATCAACTTGTTGACGGCCAGCGCCATTTTTTTCTGCATTAAACAACAAGCGAAAGCTTGGGATCTGCATCAAGAAGCTGGGGCTGCGAGTTAACAGTTCGGATAACTGTTGCTCGTCAACCAACACGATTTTTCCTTGGCCTAGTGCTTGTTTAACCTGTAAGGTTTGTTGCCCAACAATAATAGGCCG
This sequence comes from Shewanella waksmanii, assembly GCF_043643685.1. Taxonomy (GTDB): domain Bacteria; phylum Pseudomonadota; class Gammaproteobacteria; order Enterobacterales; family Shewanellaceae; genus Shewanella; species Shewanella waksmanii_A. Next base: position 184,227 of record NZ_JBHZSN010000010.1, on the reverse strand, counting down.
CAACGCCAGAATCGATAATAAAGACCGCGGGACTTTCCGCGCCTTAGCACATACCAGTATCACCGCTCCGTCATACGGCAAGGTCACACTCTTTATACTGACTCGATAACGAAGCACGCTCAACACGTAGTGCTTTACCCGGACCCTAAATTCAAGACTACTGCCGAAAATAAGCACGCCAGTAATCGCGTTCGCTGCGGCTAACGCTAAGAACAGCTCACTAATTTGCCATTGAAGGCCACCAAGCAACACCATAGCCATCAGTGCAGAAACCACCATAAATAGCGCATTAAGAATATTGTTGGCAGCAATCATCTGGGCACGTTGGCTTGGGATCGCTCTTGCTTGCACAAATGCATACAAAGGCACAATGAACACACCGCCACTAATACCAATAAATAATAGATCCACCAATAAGCGGTAATGTTGTGCTTGAACAACAAACGCTGCCACCGACATCAGTGGTTTTTCTGTCAACTCAGGTATCGCCCAATATAGATCAATACCAAACACCATTAGTCCAACTAAACCAATTGGCACCACGCCAATTTCAACCCTTTGTCTAGAAAGTCGGGTACACAACATTGAGCCGATTGCGATACCTACTGAAAACACCACCAACAGCAATGACACAACGGTCGCATCGCCTTGTAAATGCACCCGCGAAAAATTGGCAAATTGCGTGAGATAAGTGGCACCCACAAACCAAAACCAGCTAATGGCGATAATTGCTACCCAAATAGCGGGTTGCTTTCGGCATAATTTAAGGGTGCGTATCGCCCCAGATAACGGGGTAAACTTTATCTTCTTAACTGGGTGTATCGGCGGGAGCGGTGGAATTTGGCGACTATAAAGTACGCCCAGCACAGCAAATGCTACCACACTGATTGCCGCAATCAGCTCCGAATTTGTTTGTGTCAAAATGAGCCCAGCGCCTATGGTACCTAATAATATTGAGACGAATGTCCCCACCTCCACCCAAGCATTACCGCGAACAAGATCTTCAGCGGTTAATATTTGTGGTAATAGTGAGTATTTTACCGGACCAAAAAACGCTGATTGAGTACCCATTAAAAACAGCAGCACCAGCATTAAGACATAGCTATGAGTCATGATTGCTGCCGCAGCACAGGCCATAATCAACAACTCTAGAATTTTTAAGCGGCGAATGAGCAACGCCTTATCCATATTGTCAGCCACTAAACCGGCATAAGCAGAAAATAGGAAAAAAGGCAGAATAAACAAGCCGGCGGCTAAGTTAACAAAAAGGTTTACATCAAAAGGCAGTTGGCTAACTTGAGAATAAGTAACCATTAAAAGCAGCACATTTTTGTAAACGTTATCGTTTAATGCACCAAGACATTGAGTAACAAAATAAGGAAAAAATCGTCGCGACAATAGCATGTTACTCTCACAGTCAATCAGTCAAATAGTAAAAAGCCATCCAACGGGATGGCTTTAAAGAGTTAACCCGATAATCATTCTGAGATCAATAACTCATCCCACGCTAAATGCGGTGATCCAACCACAATGAAATTTGGATTTTCTATCGATTCACGCTCATTGTAACTCAAAGGTTGCAGCGTCAAATCCATGATTTGGCCACCGGCTTCCTCAACAATAATCTGTGCTGCCCCGGTATCCCATTCACCTGTCGGGCCGATACGGACATAACAATCAGCTCGACCTTCTGCCACTAAGCAACTTTTCAATGCCGCACCACCTAACACGACCAAATCACAATGCTTACCATGATTAAACAGCTTCAATACGGACTGCGGATCTTGGCGACGGCTAACAGCTAGCCTTAAAGACTGTGCTTGCTCAGCAGATAACTGGGTACTACGAATGCGGATATCTGCATTATTTTCACGGCGATAAGCACCTAAACCGGCAATGGCGTAATAACAGACATCGGTCATCGGCGCATAAACTATGCCCATGATGGGACGATTATGTTCCACTAATGCGATGATCACTGAAAAATCACCACTACCAGCGATAAATTCACCAGTGCCATCAAGCGGGTCAACTAACCAATATCGCTGCCATTCACAACGTTGCTCAAAGGGGATGTCTGCGTCTTCTTCTGAAAGTACCGGAATATCAGGAGTGAGCTGTGCCAACGACGATGCGATAATTTTGTGAGCGGCAATATCAGCTGACGTCACTGGGGTATTATCTTGCTTGATCTCGCGTTCAAAACTTCCATCAAGATAAATATCTTTGATCTCTTTGCCCGCGCTAACCGCTATCGCAATCGCTGCTTCAACAATCTCTTCTGGCTTCATAACCACTCCAACAGCCCATGACTAAGACATAATATCGTTAAAATAAAATGCCAACTACTTAAGTTTTAGATGTTCTTGCGCTAAAAACAAGGCGCTGACACTACGAGATTCGGAAAAATCACTTTGAAGTAATAGATCGCGCCACTTTTCTAATGGCCAAGGCACCATTTCAATCGGTTCTGGCTCATCACCTTCCAAGTGGCTTTCATATAAATCTTCAGCAATGAAAATTTGCATTTTACTGGCAAAGTAACCCGGAGCTAAACTCAACTCCATCAGATGCATTAAGCGCCGACTCGCAAAGCCAATCTCTTCTTGTAACTCACGATTCGCCGCTTGTTCAGGTGTTTCGCCTGGATCCACTAACCCCTTAGGAAAACCTAGCTCATAGCTATGTGTGCCAGCTGCATACTCTCGACCCAGTAATAATTGTCCCTGATGTACAGGCACCACCATCACAGCGCCGCGGTTATTGCCTTTCATTCGCTCATATTGACGCTCAACTTGATTGGCAAAGCGCAAGTGCACTTGTTCAATCTGAAATAAGCGACTCTTTGCGACGACTTCTGCATGCAATATTTCTGGCTTACGATCCGACATGGCTGTCCTTGGTAAAATGGCTTTTGCTTAACAACATCATCTTACTACTATGTTGCTAATCCACAACTGAAAAATCAACCACTGATAGCTTGGGTTGGAATAATATAGAAATCACAGGCTAAGATAATGATTCCCCACCTAGTTTTTTTGGATATACTGCAATCAAATTCAACACCAGCATTAACCTATGTTTCCCTGGCAAAATATTGATACCGTATTGCTCGATATGGATGGCACCCTTCTCGACCTACATTTTGATAACCATTTCTGGTTAAGCTTAGTGCCGCAAACCCTAAGTCGACAGCGAAACATTAGCCAAGAAGAGGCTCAAACTCTGGTTGAGTCTGCTTATGAAAAAGTGGCCGGAACACTCGACTGGTATTGTTTAGATTATTGGCAAACCGAATTACAACTCGACATTATTGCACTGCACCATACTCTCGTTGACCGCATCGCTTTGCGTCAAGATAGCATGCCATTTTTAGCGGCATTAAAGCAGCAAGGCAAACAACGCATACTGGTAACTAACGCTCACCCCAAAAGCCTGGCGCTGAAACTTGAGCATACCGAGTTAAAACAAGGGTTAGATGCAATGATATCTAGCCACGAAACGGGTTACCCAAAAGAGCACCCACTGTTTTGGCAACAACTGATAGCCCAATTTAGCCTCGATCCCGCGCGCTGTTTATTTATTGATGATAGCGAAGCGATTCTTGCAGCAGCAAAGAAAGCAGGTATCGGTTATCAACTAGGGATAAAGAATCCTGACAGTCAAAAGCCGCATAAAAACTTCAGCGACTTTCCAGCTATCGAAGATTATCAATTGTTGTACAAAGAGCTGATGACATAAATAATAAGTACAAAAAAGGCACCCAAGGGTGCCTTTTTTATTAGATGTATTTATAAACCTGGTACACGCCCTTGATAAGAGATCGGATAATAACCTTGGCTATCTTTCTTACCCAAAAATGCCAATGCTTGCTTTAAGTCTTTTGGCTGCTGAGGTGTCTCTTTCACTTTGGCTGAAACCTGCACTTGGCTATCGGCTTTCAATAAAACACTGCCCACAAAGCCGAGTTGGTTCATCGACTCATCGGAATTCAACTTGACGTTACCATCGATGCAGCTAAGGCCAATCTCCATATCTCCGAGCGGGTATTCTCCAAACTGATTGTTAACCTGGGCGCGATTAACAAACAGCTTGCCGCTCAGCTGTTCACACCAAGGCGTCCCTTGAGCTAACTCATCCACAAATAAGCTGATGCTACCATCAACCTTAGTTCTAAAGGGCAGTCGAGTATTGCCTAATAGAAAATCGCTAGGTGCCTCAAATCTCAGCCCTTGGGCATTAACTCCACCCATTGACAACGATACCTCACCACGGCCATTCACTGCCGTAGCACGATTACCGATCACCACATCAAGATTGGCGGTCGCAAGCAATAACCCCCATGGCGAAAGCTGCCACTGCACTGACTCTAATTGCCGCTGTTGAATCGACAAGTTATCGATACTGCCATTCCAAATGGTGCCATTCACGCCTGAAACGGTGACTGACTTGGGCAAAGGTGCCAGTGATAATGCTAATTGAGCGGGAAATAATACCACCAAAAAAATGAGGTAAATCAACACGCCGATGACTATTTTCTTGACTAAACTCACGACAAATTCCTACATACCGGCTTATTTGGATAATTGAATACGACGCACACGAACCATACCCGGCGTATCTGCTTCTGCTAAATCAATACTGTCTAACGACAAGCCTTTTTCCTGCACTAAGTTGTTTAGATAATCGAGCAATCTTTCAAACGGTACATCATCCATCCAGATCTGCACTCGGTTGCCTTGAGGCTGCATTCGAGTGATCTCTAATCCGTAAGCTCCTGCAGCTTGGTTAACCGTTGCACTGATGCTCCCCGAGGCTTTAGGACGATTGCCAGCTTCACGCAAACCGGCAATTTTGTTGGCGGTTTGTTTGACGTAACTTAGTGTGCTTTGCTGCGCCTGCAATGAACGCTGAGCATTCTCTTCAGCATTAGCAATGGGTGTCCAAATTCCCCAATATAAAATACCAATAACTAACACCACGGCGCAGGCCGCGACCATTTGTTGTTCGCGTTGAACTAAGCCATTCCACCACGCTTTAAGGTTGTCCATGTTACTATTTCCCCCTCAACGTAATGGTGCTGGTAACTTGATCTTCACTGCTATTCATAGAACCAGTATCCACTCGATATTTAGCTGATGCCAATTGTTGGAACTGCTCAATTTGGGCGTAACTTTTCGCTGTCACCTGCATGCGCAACTCACCCCGTCCAGCATCAAAGCGTAAGGTCGTTGGCTTAAGGTTTGGAATAGCTGTAAATGCAGGCTCTAGCCCCTCAAGCATGCCGAAGAACTCACCGCCACCACCTTGCCCTTTAAGGTTTCTTAGCTCTCTATCCATCTGAGAGCGTAAATTAACGATACGCGAACTGCCAGGAATCACTTGTTTATAGATAGCTTCACTTTGGGCACGAAGACGCTCTTGCTCAGCATTGAGTTGATGTATGTTGAGGCCTTTATTCACCATCGCCAGTACGATGGCTATCACAATCGTTATCGCAGCATTACGCCATAACGTCAGATGTTTGCCATATTCTCTCTTTGGTGTGTAAGTACCGCTCAGCAAATTGAGTGGTGCATTAACAATACCCTGCGCTAACACCAACATAGGTAAATCCAATGCTTGTGGTTCAATCTCCACACCGGCAACATCAAATTCGGTATACCCAGCTACTCGAGGAGCCTGTTCACGGCTCTCGATCATGCGTGGCAACGCGGCATTCAGCCAGTTAGCATTCAAACTCATTCCCGCACCGGCTCCGGTACGCACTAGATAATCTTGATTAAATGCCATCATGGCCCAATCGCACTCAGCGAGCGGCAATGCCAAACAGTCAGGGACGATCTGTTTGGCTTTTAATCCAGCTTCTGCCAACCAAGAGAGCCAAGTTTGCATCTGCTCATGGGCAACAACAGCCACACTTAACGATTCACCTTGGCGCGGCCCCGTAACAAAATGCAACTCGTCAACGTCTTCAGCTAAGGATTCCTCCAACATAAACGGCAATGCTTTGACCGCTTGGCGCTGGCCTTTTTCAGGCAGTTCAACCTCGGTTAGTGTGACCGCAGAAGAAGGCACCAAAACATCAACAGGACGCTGCCCGGCGCGTTCAGTAAGCGTAGACAATGCCTCAGCATCAGGAAGCTCTCCTGAGGCAATAATTTCTCGCTCCTGCTCAGACCATACTAACCAAGAGCAAGGTTGCTCTGCGGTTCGGCCTAAACGGATAAATAATCGTTCACTCACTGTCATTCTCCGTGGTGTTTACGTTGCGCCTCAGTTGCCATCACTGAAATCCCAACACCCTATTTGTTCTAATTCTGGTTAACGCTGACTCGACAAACGGTTACTTCTGACCACCAAATTGTCGTGTCACAATCTCAAGATTATTACCGCCACCAAGCTTCATGACACTTTCTAAACGAAACGTGACATTATCGACTTCTGCACCGGCATCCAGCAAAAAGTAGCTACTTTTCAACGCAAATGCTGATTTATTGAAATCAGGCTGAGTTTGCACATTCGCCAATGATGAGTTTGACCAAAAATCATCAATTGAATCATAACCGTCGCCTGGGCGCTGATTAATAATACTTTCTGCTTCACCAACACTGATATTGTTATCCATCATGCCTGCTAACAAGGCTGCTTGTTCAACTTCAAGTGTATTGACGTTCAACACCATGGTCTCAACCCCTGGTATCACACAAATATAAGGCAGTAGTTTTAAATAAATATCTTGGGTATACCCCATCACCGCACGCAACTCACTGCGGTGATTCATTAATGTATTCGCCGCTCGATAGGGTACAGCGCGTGATTCATAATCAGCATCTTCCGCACCAAAAGGGCTAGCGGTGGTATCTTCATCAATATAATCTTGCAATGTATGCGTCAAACGCTCGGCGGCAAAATCATCCATACCTAATGCAACCAACAAGCCTTTATATTGCATCGCAGGCGGTGATAACTTAGGTTGGCCACCTTCAACTTTGGTACTTTCTGTTGCTAACGAGTTCAAGTTAAAACAGGATTGCAAATCACTAATTTTACCGCCGATCTGCCCTTGTTCAGCAGGAAAAACCACGTCAGCCTGTGCCCAGTATTGTTGCAGATGCACCTCGCCTTCATCGGCATCTTCTAAATCTTGCTTAATGACTTTTTTAGCCAGCTCTTCTGCCGAGATGGCATACCAGAAAGCTTGCTCATACTGCGCCATATTCAAAGTGCGCCTTACAGACAACTGGTTACGACCATTGATGTCTGTAGCGATAATGACCACCATTGCCACAATTAACATCACGACAATGAGGGCAACACCTCGTTGTTTAGTCGGCATACGGGAGGTCATGACTAATTTTCCTTCCCAGTATTATCATTGCCACCGTTATTATTGCCACCATTGTTGTTATTGCCGCCGTTGTTATTGCCGCCGTTATTATTGCCACCGTTATTATTGCCACCGTTATTATTACCACCATTGTTATCATCGCTATTAGTGGATGATGTTCCTGACGGCAATAGGAATTTACGCTGGATTAAACCTAAACCTTCGACTTCAATTTCCATGGCTATCGCTTTGGGCAATTTAGTCGCATCAACTTTTCTCTCCCATTTATCTTCCATATAAAAGGAGTATTCCACTGAGATGACATTCTCAATCACCACAGTTTTAATCGGCTCAGCCCCAAACTCAGGTTCAGGATAAGGGAAATGCCAACGCTCTAAATTACCTTCTTGTACCACATAGGCGACTGACTGAATGCTACCTCGAGGCAAAATGCCATCAGGGTTAAGCCAACCAATTCTAAAAAATACCAATGACTCAGATTCTGAATCAAACATATCTGAACCAGTTTGAAATACCGTTGTTCCCCTGCCGCCTTCAAGCAACCTTGGTGTCCGTGCCACCATCTGCCCCAAGTCTCGCTGCAATGCGCCAAATCCTTGTTGCATCGCTTTTAACCGCACCGAGAAATCTTTGGTGGTTTCATCATTTTTCATAACCGTTTGCAAAACGGCATTGGCAGCCAAGCCAATCATTGCAAAAATCGCAATGGCAATGAGCATTTCAAGTAAGGTAAAACCACGGTACTTATTTCGCATCGGGGTTCAGCACGTAGCTGCTCACTTGTGCCACAATTCGATCGTAACGGGAATCATCACTGATACTGATACGAATCATGCGAAAATTATCATCGGTGGTTTTAATCACCTCTTTACGCCAAAACCATTCTTGGTCGGCCAACTCTGTGGAGCCTTCTTTTTTCCCCAGTTCAGGAAACTTACTCCCAAGTCGTGCTTCAACCATTTCATTGCTAGCCACCCATTGTGCTAAGGTGCGCTGCTCTAAAATCGGCATGTTTGACATCTGATCACTCAAACTTTTGGTGATAGAAACCGCCGCGATAGAGAAAACGGCCAAGGCAACCATCACTTCCAGCAGCGTCATGCCGCGTTGAGATGCGATCATAATTGCCACCCTTTTAAAGAGCAAAGACACCACTGGATCGGAATAGAGCGATTAATCATCAAAATCACCGTCTCTCCCCAGAGTCATTCGACCCAGTGTATCTCCAACAACTAACGCTTCAATCTCAACACCTTGTTGATCCTCGGTGATAAAACGCAATTCAAAACTGCTCATTTCACCACTTGGAAACAACATAATTTGTGGTTCGGGAAACTTCTTTTTGTCTTCTTCTGAAGGCTCTATAAGCGGCTCATCAAACCAAGACGAATCCTCTTCATCTTCCTGAACTAACGGCAAGCCCTCAAGAAGCAAATCTAACTCGATCCCGTATTCCATCTCCCGCACTGTCAACATACGGTCCGCTTGCAAGGGTTTCCACTTGCCTTCGTCATAAATGACATACTCGTAACTTGCATCATCAACAACAATGCCAACAAACTGCCCACTTAACACCGTTTCATCTAGTGCCATTTCGGTGGTCGCCATAAACTGTTTGGCGAGCCGATTCAGCTCTTGTTGCCGATCTGCGCCACTCAAAGACAGGGTCACTGCCGCAGCCGTTAACCCCATCAATAATGCGACTAGCAATACCTCAAGTAAGGTAAAGCCACGTTGTTGTGATACATGCATTTAAGGCAATTTCGTTTACTGGAAGTTTTGTAAGTTCCAGTTACCAATATCGTCTTCAGTACCTGGTTGACGATCCGGGCCTGCACTAAAGATATCTAAGGTGCCATTTTCACCTGGGCTTAGTAACAAGTATTCATTACCCCATGGATCTTGCGGCAAACGTCTAATGTATCCGCCATCACGATAATTGCGAGGCTCAGGCGAAAGTGTAGGTTGTTGTACTAATGCTTCTAAGCCCTGCTCTGTGGTTGGGTATACGCTGTTATCTAACTTGTACATATCCAACGCATTCTCTAAAGCAACAATATCTGATACCGCTTTTTGCTGATCAGCTTTGTCTTTGTTACCCATTAAGTTGGGGACAACCATAGATGCCAAAATACCTAGAATCACGATAACCACCATGACTTCTAGTAAGGTAAAACCTCTATGTTTCTTGCTCATTTGCATTGATAACTTCCTCTGAGAGTCATCTTCTTTAGCCTTAAGCCACAGTCGCTAAGTTTTCGAAGATGAAATTAAAATTGAATTAACCGCTAATCATATTGTTTAGTTCTAAAATCGGCTGCAAAATCGCCAACACGATGAATAAAACCACCGCTGCCATACTCACAACCAACATAGGTTCGAACACCCCTAGCGCAATATTCACGTTGGACTCAAACTCGCGATCTTGGTTATCCGCAGCGCGCTCTAACATGTGTTCTAATTGACCACTCTTTTCACCCGATGTAATCATATAGAGCATCATCGGCGGGAAAAGTTTAGTATTACCCAGTGCGGCACCTAAACTTGTCCCCTCTCGCACGCGCGCGGTCGCTTCTTCTACAGCAGCACGTACTTTAACGTTCATTAATACTTCACTGGCTATGCGCATTGCATCAAGTAGCGGTACGGAACTGGCGGTAAGAATACTCAAAGTTCTGGCAAAACGCGCTGTATTAAGCCCCTTACTCACTCGGCCAATAACAGGTAAATGCAATAACATCGTATCGAACTTCATTCGATACTCAGCCTTTCTTAGCAACTGCTTCACTAAAATCACCAGTGCAGCAATCACGCCTAAAATGGCCAAGCCATAGTCTCGAATAAAATCAGACGAGGCGATCAGTAACTGGGTTGTCCAAGGCAGTTCCTGCCCCATATGTTCAAACTGCCCTACAACTTGAGGCACTACCGCCGCTAGCAAAATTGCAATCACGGTGATCGCAACCACAGTTAACACAACGGGGTAGATCATCGCTTGAGTCATTTTACTTTTTAGCTGTTGGCGACGTTCGGTATAATCGGCCAGACGGTTAAGCACCACCTCTAAATGGCCTGACTTCTCACCTGAAGCCACCATCGCACGGTAAAGGTCATCAAAAATATGCGGAAATTCGGCCATGGAGTCCGCAAGGCTGTAACCTTCAACAACTCGAGAGCGAACCGCCATTACCATACTTGCAAGACGATCTTTTTCGCATTGCTGGCCAACTGCTTTTAACGCTTCTTCAACAGGCAAACCTGCAGCGACTAGCGTGGCAACTTGGCGGGTGATCAGTGCTAGCTCAGCAACTGAAATACCACGTTTAAAACTAAAACCACCGGACTTTGCCTTGCGCTCTTTTTCGACAACCGGAGTAATATCCAGCGGCATAAGGCGTTGTTCACGAAGTTGGCTACGGGCGTGACGAGCCGTATCGGCTTCGACAACCCCCTTTTGTTGCTTACCAGCACTGTCTAACGCTTTATACTCAAATGCTGGCATGGTTATTCCTCACGGGTAACGCGTAGAACTTCTTCTAGCGTTGTGACACCAGCAAGTACTTTACTCATGCCATCATGACGAATACTCGGCACAGTTTGTCGAATATACTTTTCAATGGCCAATTCACCACGCCCGGTATGAATAAGTTCACGCACATCATCGTCTACCAATAGCAGTTCATGAATACCTGTACGGCCACGATAACCATTGTAACCACAAGCTTTACAGCCCTCAGCACGATAAATAATACGGGTATCACTCGCATCAATACCTAATAGCTCACGCTCACGTTCATCAGGTTGATGCTCTGACTTACACTCATTACATAATGTACGAATGAGTCGCTGTGCCAACACACCCAATAGACTCGATGAAACCAAGAACGGCTCAACACCCATATCTTGTAGACGCGTAATCGCACCTGAAGCTGTGTTGGTGTGCAACGTTGAAATCACTAAGTGACCGGTTAACGATGCCTGAACGGCAATTTGTGCGGTTTCTAAATCACGGATCTCACCAATCATCACCACATCAGGATCTTGACGTAAAATAGCTCGTAAACCACGAGCAAAGGTCATATCCACTTTGGTATTCACTTGGGTTTGACCGATACCTTCAAGCTCATACTCAATCGGATCTTCCACGGTCAAAATATTGGTATCTTTAGAGTTAATCTCAGTTAAGCCCGCATACAAGGTGGTACTCTTACCTGAACCCGTTGGACCCGTAACCAAAATGATACCGTGTGGCTTTCTGATGAGTTCATCAAATTGCTGACGAATGGTGTCGGTCATACCCAGTTGTTGTAAATCAAGGTTACCAGCATTTTTATCTAGCAGACGCAATACCACGCGTTCGCCATGGCTTGATGGCATGGTGGATACACGTACATCGACTGCTCGTCCAGCAATACGTAGAGAGATACGGCCATCTTGCGGTACGCGCTTTTCCGCGATATCCAACCTTGCCATTACTTTAATACGAGAAACCAATAATGAAGACAGCTTACGGTTTGGTTTAAGTACTTCTTTAAGTACACCGTCGACACGGAATCGCACCACGAGCTGCTTTTCATAGGTTTCAATATGAATATCAGAAGCTTCTTCTTTAATCGCCTCTGAAAGCAGCGCATTAATCAACTTAATGATAGGGGCGTCATCGTCGCCCTCAAGCAAATCTTCTGTTTGTGGCAGCTCTTCAGCAAGCGTAAACAGGTCCATCTCATTACCAATGTCTTCCATTAGCTGCTGGGCTTCTGAAGAGTTGGCTTGATATACCTGAGTTAATTTAGCTTCAAACACCACAGGCTCAAGCAGGCTTATTTCAAGCTCTTGCCCGGTATAGCGACGTACTTCAAGCATCGCCGCTAATGGCGTAGTAGGTGTATGGTACAAAGTAAGAATGTCATCTTCACCTTTGTCCAACACCAACGAGTATCTGTGGGCAAACGCAAACGGTAAACGTTCACGGCTACTAGAGTGAAACACCTCATCTGACTCGGTTTCACTGGCTAACCCAAGCTCTGATGATACTTGAGCTAGCTCTTCATTCGGAGCCGATTGAATCTCACTCATCTTCTGACTTTTCGGCGGCATTGGCTTCTACTGGTTTAGTAGGCTTAGCATCAGCGGCTTTACTATCACTAATATGTCTCAGCGTCGGATCGGTTTCACGCATTTGTGTATCTAAACCTTTACCATCCTTATAGCGCTGCAGAACCTCGTTCACTTCAGTTGGTAAATAAGCTTCTTGATCCCATTCCTCTAGTACCGGAACTTCAGCACTTGGCATTAGGTTTACACCACGATCTTGTTGCTCAAGTTGCAAGGCGCGGAAGTAGTTATACTTACGTCCGGCAATGCCTTCCATCGTGATGCCATCTCGAATAATGGTTGGCTTAATAAATACCATCAGGTTCTTTTTCTTCTTACCGCTTGAAGATGACTTAAACAGATGGCCAATAATCGGGATATCGCCTAAGAAAGGGACTTTTTGGACACTTTCTTGAACTTCTTCGTTAATCAAACCACCAAGCACAACAATTTGGCCTGAATCAGCCATCACCGTAGTTGTTAAACGGCGAGTCGCAAAGGTCACGTCGACACCCGTTTTACCATTGATGCCTGACACTTCCTGTTCAATGGTTAACTTAACAGTGGTTCCTTCATTAATCTGAGGTACCACTTTTAACTTCACCCCAACCTCTTTACGTTCAACGGTTTGGAATGGGTTATTGTTATTTGAACTTGATGTAGAGCCGGTTAAAATTGGGACTTCATCACCGACAATAAATGACGCTTCTTGGTTGTCCAACGTGGTGATAGATGGGGTTGCAAGTACGTTAGACTTGGTATCACTTGATACTGCTTGAATCAAGGCGCCAAAATCACCCATCGCAACACCCCAAGCCATACCATTAACTTTTCCGAGCGCTTGGGCTAGTAAAGTAATATCACCGCGAGTATCTGGATTCTCGGTACAAGTATCTCCGGTACATACAGTCGATCCTTCCTCACCTTGTGCCTGCCAAATACCTGCTCCAATCTCACCAATAGTCGGGCCTAAGTTATTGAACTGAGTACCACCACCAGCTTCGGTTGCCCACTGCACACCAAAGCCAACGTCATCGCCTTCAGCAACTTCGACAATAATGGCTTCAACAAGTACTTGTGCACGACGAATATCGAGCTGGTTAACAACACTTTCGATGGTACGCATTTGGTCTGGCTCCGCGCTAATAACCAACGCATTGGTATCATCATGGGCCATAATATTGATTTCATTGCGGCGCTTACTTCGACCGCCTTGTGGCTGACCGCCATCTTGATCATTCACTAGCTTTTCAGCAAAACCAGTTAATACTTCGACCAAGTCTTCTGCTTTGGCATAGCGTAAATAACGTACCTTGGTATTGCCTGTGGTTGCCTGCTCGGCATCCAACTTACGAATCAAGGTTACAACACGTTGACGACTTTTTTCATCACCACTGACAATCACCGCATTAGTGCGCTCATCGGCAACTACTTTTGGGGCTTGGCCTGGCAGTTGCGATTGGTTTGCTGTTGAGCGGTAAAGCGTATCGACAATACGAACAATTTCACCCGCTGAAGCATATTCAAGCGGCACTACCTGAACTTCGGTATCCCCTTGCTTATCGACTCGGCGAACAATTTCTACCAGTTTGTTGACCACCGCTGCACGGCCAGAAATCATCAATACATTTGAAGGGTCATAGTTAACAACATTGCCGCCACCGGCATTGTCATTAAGCTGGCGAAGCAACGGAGCCAGCTGTTTAGCTTCTGTGTTGTACAGAGCAACAATGCGGGTCACCATTTCGTCGCCTAGACCAGGGGCCTTGTCATCAGCTACACGAATGGCAGATGTTTTCGCATCTTTATCTTTAATGACCTTGATGATGTTGTTTTCCATCTCAACAACAGCATAGCCATAGACTTGCAATACATTGAGGAAGAATTGGTAATATTGCTCATCATTTAATAGGTCGTAACTGCGGACATTAATTTTGCCACGCACCGTTGGGTCAACGATGATAGTACGATTTAAGTTTTTACCAACAATGTTGATAAACTCTTGAATATCGGTGCCTTTAAAATTGGCCGCGTATTGCTCTGACCAAGCGAGTGTTGGTGCAAACAGTGAAGCACCCACTATCACGCCAGCAATTAGCTTACGGCGAATTTTGTTATTATTCATTGTCGTTACTTCCCCTAAACCCTTAATCTATTGCGGCAAACTAAACATGATCTCTACCAACTGATTGTCTCGCTCAACCATGAGTGAGATTTCTGTCAGCTCGGGTAGCTGTGCCATCACTTCCAATGCTTGGCTCATATCGGTGAGATCATAGCCGTTCATTGATTTTGCTAAATCGTTGGCTTTAAAGCCAGCTTGTTTAAATAATTCTCTATCTTTCCCAGGGTTTAATCGATAACCACTGAGTTCACCGCCACTGCGCACAGGTGAAATGGCTAAATAATCAGTAATTTTGCTGGGGTCAGCTAATAATTCGTCGCGAGATTGCTGCAATTCTTCAGCAACTTTACGGTTGGCACGTTGATCTACTTGGGTGACCTTACGATCCACTTTGGCCTGCTGCAGCTGCTGGTTAGCTTGGCTCTGAGTTTCATACTCTAGCCCATCTAACATCAAGGTTTCATAGCGGCCGCTGTTAGTAATTATGATGCGGTCGGCATAAACCTCTTTAAGTGATGCCGATGTCCCTTTAATTTTATCGCCTAGGCCGTAGGTGTTCTGGCTACCACCGGAGGCGATAACCGCTAGGCCTTTTTGTTCTGCTGTTGATGCAACAACACCGGTTAATTGAATAGAAAGTGATGTTTTAGGTGCATCTGTGATCATTTCGACAACATGTTCTACTTTTGGTTTACTTGCAGCTTCATCATGCTGTCCAAATAAGCCCAAATTCTGTAAACCACTGATATTTGCCGGGCCAGAACCTGTAGCTGAAACGGGGGTAGGACGCCATTTAGGAGGCGCGTCTGAGCCTGGAACAAGTTTCCATGTTATTTGGGCCAACAGGTAAAGAGTAATGACCAAACCAAGCCAAAATGTCGCCATACTCAAAGGCTTGTGTGGTATCCCTGCCGCCTTGTTTAAAACTTTATCTAATAAATCCATATAATACGGACCCTCTATACAGGCCTCTGTTCTGATTAAGATAATTTAGAAATATCTGACTCATGCTAACCTAGACAGCATCTGGCAACAAGCCCATAACAGTAGCTAAATTGGCGCACGCCTAGTAAATATGCTAACTTTACGCGCCTAAAAAGGGTGTGAAGTGGGTCGCTATATTAGGCGAAAAGCTATTAAGAATGCCGACTTCTTCCTCAGCTTGTGAGCTTGCCCACGCTACAACGCAAATGGAGACACCATGAGTCATTCCAATGAACCACAAGCACCAGTCCGTCTCGATAAATGGCTATGGGCTGCACGGTTTTATAAAACCCGAGCAATCGCCAAAGAGATGATAAATGGCGGCAAGGTTCACTACAATGGTCAAAGAACTAAATCCAGTAAGCTAGCCGAGCTAGATGCTGTAATAAAATTAAGACAGGGATATGACGAAAAAGAAATTGTCATAAAAAAACTGTCAGATCAGCGCCAAAAGGCGCCGGTTGCCCAAACCTTATACGAAGAAACAGCACAAAGCATAGCGAAACGAGAAACCTATGCCGAAGCTAGACGTTTAAATGCGCTTAATAATCCAGCACCGGATACCAAGCCAGATAAAAAGCAACGTCGCCAATTAATACGCTTTAAAGAAAGCTAACGTGAGATTGAAATGAGCAAAGATACATTACACCGTTACTTATTCGACAACGCCGATGTTCGAGGTGAAATCGTTCAGCTAGAAAGTAGCTACCAAGAAATTTTGTCAGCCCATGATTACCCTGTGGCAATCCAAGTATTGTTAGGGCAACTAATGGCTGCTACCTCACTACTAACAGCAACATTAAAGTTTGCTGGTGATATTAGTGTCCAAGTTCAAGGTAATGGCCCGGTATCATTGGCCGTCATCAACGGCAACAATTTACAGCAATTACGTGGCGTTTCTCGCTGGCAGGGACAACTTGCTGATGATGCCAGCTTAGCTGAGCTAATGGGCACCAAAGCGCACATGGTGATCACCTTGACTCCCACAAAAGGTGAGCGTTATCAAGGTGTAGTTGCCCTAGATAAAGCAACCTTGGCACAATGCCTCGAGCAGTACTTCGCTCAATCTGAGCAGCTACCCACCAGCATTCATTTGTTCGCCAACGGTAAGCAAGCTGCTGGCATGTTGTTACAGGTCCTACCTAGCGATAATGACCATAATGCGGAATTCGAGCATTTGGAACAACTCACTGCGACCATTAAAGCAGAAGAGCTATTTGAGCTGTCTGCCACCGATGTATTGCACCGTCTTTATCATCAAGAGCAAGTGCGCTTATTTGACCCAATTGACGTAAGTTTTTCTTGCACTTGTTCAAGAGAGCGCAGCGCACAAGCCATTCGTACTGTATCTAAAGCAGAGATTGACCAAATTATTGCTGAAAACGGCAAAATCGATATGGGCTGCGAATATTGCAATAGCAACTACAGCTTCGACTCTATTGATATTGAAGCCATCTTTGCCAATACTGAAGCCCCAAAAGCTCAACAATAGTTTGCTGCCCTAGTGCAGAAAAGACAGAGGTAGCCATGCGCTACCTCTTTTTTTTGGCCATTTTCGAGATCTTCCTCACACATCATCCGGTGCTTACGTTACAATCGTGCCAAAGGCTAATTTACCAATAAGTGAATAGCCTCAAAAATAATAATGATTACAAATAAACTGGCAAAGACCAGCAACCTATCATCCCGACCTCAATATGGAGACCTTACAAATGGCGGATGGATCTAACCAAACCCACAAAAATCCCTCAACAGCCCAGCTTGTCGAATTTGCCCTTGCACGCCAAGAAGGTCAACTGACAGCCAATGGTGCATTAGTCGCTAAAACGGGTGAGCGAACCGGACGCTCCCCCAATGATCGCTTTATTGTCAAAGAACCAAGCAGTGAAAACGACATTGATTGGGGCGCAGTCAACAAGCCATTTGAAATGGACGCATTCAATGCACTTTGGGATCGCGTGCAAGCCTACTTAGCCGACAAAGAAATATTTCAGTCTGATTTAGAAGTTGGCGCAGATTCAGAACACTATCAGCCTATCCAAGTCACTACAGAAACCGCTTGGCATCAGCTTTTTGCACGCAACTTGTTTATCGTCCCTGAACAGTTTAATCGTGCCGATAAGCCTGTATGGCAAATCGTTAACGCACCAGGCTTCGAATGTATCCCTGAGCGCGATGCCACTCACTCTGACGCAACAGTGATCATTAACTTCGCTGAGCGCAAAGTGCTACTTGCAGGCTTAAAATATGCCGGTGAAATGAAGAAGTCGATGTTCTCGGTGCAAAACTTCTTATTACCGGCGAAAGGCGTACTACCAATGCACTGCTCGGCCAATGTTGGTAGCGACGGTGACACCACCTTATTCTTTGGACTCTCAGGTACTGGTAAAACAACACTATCAGCTGATCCAAAGCGCTTCCTAATTGGTGATGATGAGCATGGTTGGGCACCAGGTGGGGTATTTAATATTGAAGGTGGTTGCTACGCTAAATGCATCGACTTGAGTCAGAAAAACGAGCCTGTCATATGGGATGCAATTCGCTTCGGTACTGTGCTTGAAAATGTCACTATGGACGAGCAGCGCGTGCCTGACTATAGCGACTCAACATTGACTGAAAATAGCCGCGCAGCCTACCCGCTAGAGCATATTGCCCAGCGTAAACTAGAAAATCGTGGCAATGAGCCCCATGCAGTGGTATTCCTGACCTGTGATGTATCAGGGGTATTACCGCCGGTTTCAGTATTAACCAAAGAACAAGCTGCTTACCATTTCTTGTCTGGCTATACCGCCAAAGTCGGATCAACTGAAATGGGCTCCACATCTGCAATTCAATCAACTTTCTCTACTTGCTTTGGCGCTCCTTTCTTCCCTCGCCCAGCTGGAGTCTATGCTGAGCTATTGATGAAGCGTATCGAAGCCTTTGATAGTCAGGTTTATCTGGTTAACACCGGGTGGACTGGCGGCCCTTATGGCGTAGGTAAACGTTTTGATATTCCAACCACTCGCGCAATTGTTGATGCCATTGTAAGTGGTAAACTAAAAGGTGTTGAAACCGAGCATTTAGCAACCTTAAACCTCAATGTGCCAACCGCCGTTGCCGGTGTTGATAGTAAATTACTCAACCCTATCAATACCTGGAGTGACCAGGCACTCTACAATGAGTATGCGCAAAAGTTAGCCCAAAGCTTCAACGATAACTTTGCTAAGTATCAAGTGCCTGACTCAATTAAGCACGCTGGCCCAAAAGTCTAATCACTAGCATCTAAAGCACAGCTTTCGTGCTGATAAACATCCCGGTTGCAGTTTCGCTGCACCGGGATTTTTTATACTCGCAAACAAAAAGTAAAGGAAGCTTGACTTATTGTTCAGTCAAACCTAAATTAAAGTCAAGCAAGCTTTACATTTTAGGTTTTAAGTTTGATACACGAATAAGGAAGGAGACTTATGCGAGCCATAATAGAAGTAATCTGTGCCAAGGGGCTACCCAAACGCGACATTCACAACGCGAATCGAGTCAATCTGCTAACTCTGTTATGGGCCAGTACAATGTTGCTCGGTACTGTGATTATTGAATTAGAGTTACCACTAGGCGATGCGATTTTTACTGCAGTGTTGCTGCTACACGTTACCATCAGTATCATGATGTTGCTGGCCTTTAAACGCTTTATCACTGAGCTTGATGAGCTAGAGAAAAAAGTCCAGCTAGATGCGTTAGCAATCGCAGTGGGGGTTGCTATTATCGTATTCTCTAGCGGCTCAATTCTGGCGAATGCTGCCTTAGTGCCTGAACTTAAACCTTGGCTACTCATTATCATTATCGCTGTGACCTACATGATTGGCATCATTAAAGGAAGATTGGCTTACCGATGAATAATCGTCTCAAAGAATTACGGGCACAGCGCCGTTGGACTCAAGCAGACTTAGCGGACAAGTTAGCAGTATCACGCCAAACCGTTAACGCTATCGAAAAAGGTAAATATGATCCGAGTTTGCCGTTGGCATTTAAACTGGCTCGACTATTTGATTGCCCAATAGAATCAATCTTCCAAGAAGAGACATTAGAACCCATCCGCTAAAATCGTTATCGCTTGTTACCACAATAATGAACAGTACAAGCGATAACCATTTTGTTCGAATAAGGCTAGCATTAGCGCTGATTTCGTTAATATTCCTTGTTATGCTGCAATATTCATCTTCATATTAATTGATGAATACCCAAGAGTAGTCACTGTTTAATCAACTGATCTTATTCACCGTCAAACAGGGATAGCAACATGACATTAGGTAAACGACTTAAACAGTGCAGAACAGAACGTAATCTCAGCCAACCTGAGTTAGCCGAGCTCGCTGGTATAGAACAATCTTACCTCTCGAAACTAGAAAACGATAAGTCACTTCCATCCAACGACGTATTTCGCCAACTAATGACAGCATTGGCTATGACAACGTCAGAGTTTATCCGAGCCATTGATACACAAAAGTATCGCCAGCAACTCATGCAAATTTCAGATATCGAAATCGTCATCAATCATCGCAAACAAAGCCAATTTATTTACCTGCGTCGAGTGCTCTATCTTTGTGCACTATTAATTGTTGCCGGAGTGACGGTGTTTTATACCGGTACCAGTAAGCAGCTATTTCCTCAGCAGCAATTTCAGTATCAATCATTGGGGGTTGTGTTACCTGGCGAGCCTCTCGATATATTCTCTTCCTGGTCACACCGAATGGCAATAACAACGGAAAAGGACCGCCAACTACGAAGCCAAAAACGGCTGGAAATGGAACAGCGTCGAGACGTCCACTATATACTTACTGCAACGAACCAAAGCCAACAATTCGTCGCTGATGATCCACAAGGGAAAAGGCTCTATATCTTAGATAAGCAAGTTGAGGTACCGCAACCCATTAACGCATGGCTACAAATTATTGGTGTCATGCTATTTATCAGTGGTGTGGTCGGTTTTGGAGTTGAAAGACGGCTACATAAACTCATCACCTTTAATCAATCATTTTAAACAAATGTCACCATGAGCAATGTGGCAGTTGCTCAGTGGTTGCACTTATAAACAAATTAATGAAATATAACGGAGTCTTAATACTAAATCTGCCTCAAGATGGATACATTATCATGCGCCTACGTACTCTAACTGTTATTGGCCTTCTAGCCAGTTGCAGCACTTTACCTGCCCTTGCTGACAACCATACACCAACACCGCAAATAGCCAATACCTATGTCAATGACGCCATTCTTCCAGCCATCATGCCATGGCAAGGTAACAGCGAAACGTTATTACGCGCTGCTGACGATGAATGGGCAACGCCCTTTGAACAGCTAGGTCACAAAACTAGCCCCAATTATGACGAAACATTTGCTTGGCTAGATAAGCTCATTGCCCAAAGTGATATGTTGCATAAAGTCAGCTTAGGTAAAAGCCCTCAGGGGCGTGATATTTGGATGATTGTCGCCAGTAAAGAGGGCATAGATGATCCGGTCAAACTCCAGCAGCAAGGTAAGCCTAACTTATTAGTCCAAGCAGGTATTCATTCTGGAGAAATTGACGGCAAAGATGCCGGCATGATGTTGTTACGCGATATGGTATTTCATGGCAAATCCAACCTACTTGATCAGGCTAATTTGCTGTTTGTGCCGATTTTCAGTGTCGATGGTCATGAGAGAAGCTCAGCGGTCAACCGTGTTAACCAGCGGGGGCCGGAAACAATGGGCTGGCGCACCACTGCCAACAATCTCAACTTGAACCGTGATTATGCCAAGGCTGACTCCCTCGAAATGCAGCATATGCTCAATGCCATTAATTTATGGCAGCCCGATTTATATATTGATGTTCATGTCACCGATGGCATCGACTATCAGTATGATGTCACCTTTGGCTATAACTTGTCTCAGGGAATGAGCCCGAGTAGCTACCAATGGTTAGAAAAACAGTATCGCCCCGCCATAGAACAAGCATTAACTGAACAAGGGCATATACCGGGTCCCTTAGTATTTGCCATGGATAACCGCGATATGAGTAAAGGCTTATCGCTATGGAATCCAAGCCCACGTTACTCTAACGGTTATGGTGATGCCCGCCATTTGCCAACTATTCTGATAGAAAATCATAGCCTTAAACCGTTCAAGCAGCGCGTGCTAGGAACCTATGTCATGTTAGAGGCCAGCCTGAAATTAATTGGCCAACAGAAAACCAAACTACGCGCAGCCATTCAGCAAGATAACTACCGCTATCCGCAAATGATAACTTTGACTTGGCAGCAAGAACAGCAAGCAAAAGGCTGGGACTTTAAAGGCATTGATTATACAGTTGAAAAAAGTCCAATTAGCGGCGCCGATGTGGTGCGTTGGAATGGTAAACCCAAACTATACCCTAACCTTCCAGTGATCGGCTCAACCAAAGCGGATATTCGCGTTAAACGTCCTAGCGCCTACTATATTCCGCCACAGTGGCACCAAGTGATTGAGCGTCTTGCCATACATGGCGTTCGCATGACGACCTTAAACCAACCCACCAGCATGTCGTTGCAGCAATATACTTTTTCTGACTACGACTTTTCCGAGTCTAGCTATGAAAGTCGACAACGGGTATCGATTGAAGCCAAACAACGTACTGTTGAGGCCACGTTACCGGCCGGTACCGTTAAAATAGACACTAAACAGCCCTTAGGCGACTTAGCTATTTTATTGTTAGAGCCACAATCTCCAGACTCTTTACTGCAATGGGGCTTCTTCAATCCCATTTTTACACGTACAGAGTATATTGAAGAATATGCAGTAGAGCCGCTCGCAGCGAAAATGCTGGAGGAAGATCCTGCATTAATGGCTCAATTTGAGCTGGCGCTACAAGACCCATTATTTGCCACTAACCCTAAAGCAAGGTTGCGTTGGTTCTATGAGCGCAGCCCATATTACGACCAACAATACAAAGTCTATCCGGTATTAAGAGCGCAATAAGTTAACCGTTTGCGGCAACCCATTTTCAGGTTGCCGCGATGCTATTTTAAGGTTTAGTCGCCAAGATAGAAAAACACAAAGGGATAGGTTTGTTATTGTGTAGCAAATAATAACGTTGAGCACTCTCACCTATCTCTGCCCCATTAACCATGTTTTCAAAGCAATTGTATGGTGAAAAATCAAACTCATTAAACGACTCGAGTTTCAGACCCGCATTAAGCAGCGCCATAATGACGTCTGCCAATGAGTGAGGCCAAGTCACCATAGTGTGTTTTTCATCGCTGGCATTTTCGGTATAAGTCCCTTCCTGCTCTACATCTGCATGTTGTTGCTCAAAATAACTATAACCTTCAAGCATCGCTTCTACAGGATGAAACTCCACCATATAAAACTGACCACCCGACTTAAGGCTTTTGGCAATAACACCGGCCCATTTATCAAGGTCAGGTAACCAGCAAATCGCGCCATAAGAGGTATACACAAGATCAAACTGACGCTGTAATACATCCGCTGTCGAATACACATCACAGCAAGCAAACTGGGCTGAAATCTCGGTTTGTTGGGCTAACTGTTGGGCTTGTTTTATCGCTACTGGCGATAGATCTATTCCAGTCACCTCTGCCCCATTACGTGCCCAGGACAGGGTATCAAGACCAAAATGACATTGAAGATGCAAGAGTGACTTACCTTGCACATCTAACGCTGATAACTCGATCTCATTGAGCGAACTGTTGCCGGCAAGAAACCCTGGCACATCATAAAATTTTGAGCCGACATGGGTCTTAGTACGCTCATTCCACGCCGCTTGGTTTAATGCTAGATAGTCCATTGACATACTTGCTCCCTAGTCGCCAACTTGTATTGGTCAATTCCGCTAATTATGGCGGTCAAAGCTAACACCTTTCGATTAATCACGCCAACTTGGGAGAGGCCATCAACACAAATCTGGACAAATAGCATTTAAATACAATAACTTAAAAAATTGGCATAAAGTCTGCTTTATTCGATATCAATAATAGGAAAGCTCAATCTAAGAATTAAAGGGAATACACATGTTAAAACGCTCTGTACTACTTTCAACCGTCTGCGCAATCACACTTTCAGGTTGTATCATCAATGTCAGCAAAGCCAACATGGGGCCACTTGAACATCAACACCAATCTATGCAGCTCGAAGCTAGTGAGCTCGAAGGCTTGATTGCCACAACCGGCGCAGGCGCATTAAATATCCAGGGCGTTGAGGGGTTAACCCACATAAAACTAGAAGCGGATGTCTACACTTATGATGGAGTACAGCCAAATTTGTCACTTAAGCGTCAAGGTAACCAGGCGATTGTTGTCGCCGACTTCAACCATCACTCCCACTCAGGCCGCTCACCTTATATTGATGTGACCTTACGTGTGCCAGCCCGATTTAATATGGAAATCGATGATGGCTCAGGCAGCATCGATATCGAAGGTGTAAAAGCCAATATTGCCATCAGCGACGGTTCTGGCAGCTTGTCTGTTACCGATGGGGCAAACTTATCAATCAATGACGGTTCAGGCTCGATTGAAGTGCGCAATATCGATGGCGCAGTCAAAGTTGATGACGGCTCAGGTTCAATGAGTTTAGCCAATATAGGCGGAGATGTGATGATCAACGATGGTTCTGGCGATCTGAGCGTGAAAGATGTCTCGGGCAAAGTGACCATTGATGATGGCTCAGGTGACATTAACGTGGTCAATGCCCAGGCACTCGATATCATTGATGCGGGTTCAGGCGATGTCAACGTAGACAATGTTGAACGTAGCATGGCGATGTAATACTGCAACACCATCTACAAATCTTCCCGGCGCAGCGACATCTGCTTCTAGGATAACCCCTAGCTCCATGTCGCTGCCCACCCAATCTAACGACTGATGCGGCGCCAATGTCGCCACATTAGCAGCGCTGTAAACCCTATCAGTCCCACCCTGAGTCCAATTACCTGCCATAGCAGTTGCTGATCAATCAGTTTCTCGGCAATACAGACAACCAACACCACATAAAGAAACGCAAACACCTGTAACGTACGCTTGGGGTTTAGTTTCACTAAAGGCACAACGCGGCAAGCCACAAACCCACAAAACAAGCCGACAAATGCCCCCATAATGACATCAACAGGCCAATGCGCCCCAACCATAATGCGCGATAACGCCACACTTGCTGCAATGGCAATAACCACTAATTGCAATTTTAACTTCTGGGTCGCTAGCACCATCAATCCCGCTAATAAAAATGCGGTGGCGGCATGACCAGAAGGAAAGCTATGGCTTAAGCGGGTCTCGCCAATAATATGCAAAACATCTAACACTGCAGCGGGGCGCGGTGCGTCATAATACCCCTTGAGTGCGGGGACAAGTAACAAAGATAGCATACTGGCAACAACGACTCGGGCTACCATATCGGGTCGATACACCAAATAGCATAGTGCAATAAATCCCAGCGTTGCTCCATCACCAATGTCGGTGAGCATGGCAAGCAGCCCTGCTGGCAAATACTGGCCTAAATCATTGACAAAGGTAAACACTGATGCGTTAGTCGCATCATTCAATAGCAATAAATGCAATGCAAACAGCACTGCCACTAACAGTTTGAAACTGATATCGGTGACAGGTTGAAATGGGGTAGTGTTTTTGGGGCTAAGCACCTGCTCGGTCACAGGACAATCCTCACAATGATACAAGCCTGTCAGCTTAACCCCTAGGGTGTGAAATTTTAGTGAATGCGCCTTGAATATTGGATGAAAATCAACACTAATACCAACACCAATACATAAACAATAAATCCAAAAAATGACTGATTGTTTATTGCCACTAAAATATAGTGTGCAATAACTCATAGATTACTAACTAAATAATCTATGAGTGCTTCAACAGTGCCAGTTTTTGCTGTTTAGATAGCTTTTTTATCGCGGCTTCGCGTTTTGATGCCGTTGAACGGTCCATTTGAGGCTCACGATAAACAAGGGTTAACGGCCCTTTACCACGTAGGTACTTCGCTCCTTTTGGTGCTCCAGCACTATGTTCAGCAAAGCGGCGCTCAACATCAGTTGTGATACCCGTATAAAGCTGGCCATTAGCACAACGAATTATGTAAACCCACCATGCTGATGTCGCTACCGATTGATTCACTTCTGGGTTACTTAATGATGCCGCTACGTCCAAATTCTCGCGCTTTTTGTCCAAACCTCAACTTCACCTTTGCCTTGCAGTCAAATGCGACCCAAATGAAATGACTCACCATCATGCCACTATATACGATAAGAGACCACCGCATCCATTGCACTGGCGGAAAGTCAGCGAAATCATGACCGCTACCTAACTCGACTGTGACTAGCACGGTCAATATCAGCAGGTAGCACACAAGTTGTTTTGATTTAGATAATGACCAACTGCCACATAAATTGACCGCTGCGAAAGCGCAGATCAATCCAACAACCGCACCCAATGCAACATCCTCTGGCCAGTGAGCTCCAGCTGCAATTCGCGAAGCGCCGACAACAAAAGCCAGTGATAAGGCGGTGATACGTAGCAATCGATGGGGTTTATGGATGTAATATAAACCAGCAAATAGGAATATCGTTGCTGTATGCCCAGAAGGAAAGCTATTACTGTAATGTGCCTGACCAATAATGGTGAGCTGTTGCAGTACCGCCGCCGGACGTTGAGCATCAAAGTACTGCTTCAACGTAGGGACAATAATTAAGCTAAGTACAGCAGCAAGCAGCACTTGACCAGTTCTTTGTGGATACTTTACCAAATAGCACAGCGCCACGGCTCCGAGCGTAACGCCATTACCTAAATCATTAAGCATGGCAATCACGACTTCAGGTACCCATAAGTGGCTTTGATTGATGGTGTGAAATAGGCCTAAATTCACCTCAGGATTCAAGGTCACTATGTGGATTGCAAATGCCGCAATTAAGGCCATTAAGAATGCTTGCGAGTGATGTTGTCCATTTACCACTGGTTGATCTGTCATTGCCGTACCGCCCTATTCGTGTCAATACGGCGATACTAATCATAACCATGTCAATGAAATGTCTTCGACAAAAACTTCACATCTAAACTCAATACAAGATCACTCAGGCACAGCCAATGCGGTCAATAAAAAACTATATTCCGTGGCTACATCTTGGTAATGCTTAAACCGACCACTTTTGCCACCGTGGCCGGCACTCAAGTCAATATCAAACAGGATAGGCTGATCGCTGCTACTGTATTCCCGCAACTTAGCCACCCATTTAGCAGGCTCAAAATATTGAACTTGAGAATCGTGTAAACCACTGGTCACTAACATCGGTGGATAGGCTTGTTCAGTGACTTGATCATAGGGCGAGTAACTCAACATGTATTCAAAACAAGCGAGCTCATTCGGGTTGCCCCATTCATCATATTCGTTGGTTGTTAACGGAAGGGTTTCATCTAGCATCGTCGATACAATATCAACAAACGGCACGTGGGCAGCCACAGCACAATACAATTGTGGCGCTTGGTTAATCACACAACCGATCAGCAATCCACCAGCGCTGCCGCCCGAGGCGACAATTTTATCCTGATGGCAATACTGCTGTTCAATGAGCCCGTGACTCACATCGATAAAGTCATTGAAGGTGTTCTTTTTATTGAACATGCGGCCACTATCGTACCAATGTCTACCTAACATCTCACCGCCGCGAATGTGAGCAATCGCGTAAACAATGCCACGATCTAGCAAGGATAAAATCGCACTATCAAACCAAGGTTCTATCGTATGACCATAGGCGCCATAACCATATTGATAAAGCGGATTAGTGCCATCTTTGGCAAACTTATCACGGCGATAAACCAAAGACACAGGAATACGCTGACCGTCTCGAGCAGAGACAAAAATACGTTCACTTTGATAATCCTGAGACTGAAAGTTGCCGTTAACTTTTTGCTGTTTTAGTAACTTGGCTTCAGCGGTATTTAAGTCGTATTCAAACACCGACTCTGGCGTGGTTAAACTGGAATAATAGACCCTTAGCTTGTCACTATTTTGCTGTGGATTAACGTCTAAACCAGTCACATAGGCACCGTCTTTAAAAGGCAACTCAAACTGCAAATTCATCTGCATATCATAAACATAGATATGAGTAAGCCCTTGTTCACGGGTTTGCACGATAAGATGATTTTCTAACGCTAATACGTCTTCAATGCGACAGGTTTGATGACCCGCTTTGACAACCTGCCACTGACTGCGATCGCTAATAACGTCTGCGTCAGCAGACATCAGCTGGAAGTTCTCCGCTTGCCAGTTGGTCAGTATAAAATAGCGTTGGCCGTGTTTGGCCAGCGAATACTCTATCCCTGTTTCTCTAGCTATGAGTGCTTTAAAATCTTCGCTCGGATTATCTGCGGCTAACACTGACACTTCAGAAGTGATAGTACTTTCATGGCATAGGGTAATTAAGGTTTCATCCAGTGTCTTACCTAAGCTCAAATAAAAACTATCGTCACGTTCTTGATAAACTAAACGATCATCAACTTGTGCAGTACCAATACGGTGGCAATAGACCTTGTTACCTAACAGCGTTTGCGGATCCTTAGCAATGTAAAACAAATGCTGATTATCTTGCGCCCATACAATTTGACCATCGATGCCGGTCAAGGTATCGCTTAGCAATTGACCCGAACGTAAATCTTTAATGAATACCGTATAGATTCGACGACTTAAGGTATCTTCAGCAAAGGCCAATAGATTTTCATCAGGACTCACCGCCAGTCCGCCAAGGTCATAAAACTCATGATCCTGCGCCCGCTGGTTGAGATCTAACATCACCTGATAATCACCTTCTCGCTCAGCACTGCGTTCAAAAACAGGGTATTCATTGTCAGCACTATAACGATGCTGATACCAGTGTTGATGCCAAACATAAGGCACGCTTGACTCGTCTTTATCTACCCGAGAAGTCAGCTCAGTTAACAACTTCTCATATAGCGGCTTTACTGGCGCCAACACTGCGTCGCAATAATCTTTCTCAGCTTGTAAGTGCGACAACATTTGCGGCTCTTGCCGCTTGTCATCCCGTAACCAATGATAGTTATCGAGGCGATTTATCCCATGTAGTTGATGGGTAACCGGGCGTTTTTCTGCAACGGGTGGGCAGACAGTCGTATCAAACCTATTCAAGTGAGAGTTTCCTTTGAGCAACCTTAACCTTTGCTACTTAATATTTAATAAACCACTCTAGTGTACGGCATTAAGCTGATAAATCATCCGCAATATAAAAATGGCTAACTTGTGACGACACTGACTTGTTATTTTTCGCCCAGCAGGTCAACATACGCTGGTCCACTCAATAGCGGACACATTCTCAGGGCGGGGTGTAACTCCCCACCGGCGGTGATAGTGTTTTTCACTTAAGCCCGCGAGCGCCTAAGCGAGTATAACCTTGATTAGGGTCAGCAGATCTGGTGAACGTTTTAACTATTCCAGAGCCGACGGTAATGAGCGCCAAGTGCGCACTAAGTCCGGATGAAAGAGAATATAAGATAACAGTCCACGGGCCCTCGCCTGCGGATACACTTATGCTTATACATCCTGCGCAGTGATCTATCACTTGTAACGGATGACCTTTTCCTATGCCCTGATTCTGGCTAAAACTATGTTTAAGTATTACAAAGGAATAAACCATGAATCAGTCTTTACTATCGCCTTTTGGCACTCCAATTGAACGCGTAGAAGCTGCGCTTAACGCACTCAAGCTTGGACAAGGCGTACTTGTTGTCGATGATGAAGATCGCGAAAATGAAGGTGATTTGATCTTCTCGGCACAACACTTAACCAATGCACAAATGGCGATGCTCATTCGTGAGTGTAGCGGTATTGTCTGCCTTTGCTTAACCGACGAGCAGTGCCAACATTTGTCATTGCCGCCAATGGTGAGCGACAACTCAAGCCAATATGGCACCGCCTTTACTGTGAGTATTGAAGCCAAAAGTGGGGTTACTACGGGTGTCTCTGCTGCCGATAGGGTCACCACCATCAAAACGGCGATTGCTGATGGCGCGGTTGCCGATGATCTTGCCCGTCCGGGGCATGTCTATCCGTTACGGGCACAACCCGGTGGCGTATTCACCCGCCGTGGGCATACCGAAGGTACGGTTGACTTGATGATACTTGCGGGATTAAAGCCTGCCGGTGTACTGTGCGAGGTCACTAACCCCGACGGCACCATGGCGCGTTTGCCACAAATCATCCAATTTGCAGAGCAACACAACATGCCAGTGTTATGCATCGAAGATATTGTTGCTTACCGAAAAGCTTGTTTAGCGAAAGCAAGCTAAACTTTTGATATTAAGGCTAAATAATATATGGAAATTCATATTTATTGTTTAGCCTTATCTTAATAGACACCACCATATTGATAATTTTTAGCTATCAATCTCAGGTCGATTTTTTGTTTCACCGTGTTACTAAATCAGCAGTTATCAGATAAATTCGTGACCTAGATTAGACTTTGATGAATTAACGGTGACAACAGCTAACGCCTGTGATAATTATCCTTACCTTCATTTTTCAGTGGTCTATTACCTCTGGCGCAATTTATCAACAGGGAGTGATCCATGGCGTCAATGTTAAATCGAATGAGTCTAAAGCAAAAACTCATTCTATTTGCAGCCATTCCAACTGTCGTCGTGTTCCTTTTCGGCACACTGCGCATGTTAACCCTGTTTGAACGATTTCATGTGGCCAATACCAACTCATCGGCCATTATCATTACAAAGCAGATTGAAGCGTTATTATTTGAGGCGCAAAAAGAGCGTGGGTTATCCGCCGGTTACCTCAGCAGTGAAACCAATGAATTTAAAGCTAAATTGGTTGCCCAGCGTCAAATCACAGATCAACACCTCACTAAACTATTTCAGCACAGTAACTTAACTAGTCTATTACAGCGATTAAGCAGTAAAGAGCAAAGCCAACAGCTGACCATCAAAATGCAACGTATTAAAGATATGGCTGCACAATTGCCTGATATACGCGCTCAAGTTGATATAAAGCAAACCTACCAAAGTTTCGAGTTTTATTCCGAATTTAACCTCAAGCTATTACGCTTTATTGAGCAGTTGCAAATTAGAGCGATGAGTGTCGCGCAAAACCAAGCTTATAGCGATCTATTACATGTATTGCACATTCAGGAACTCGCAGGTAAACAGCGCGGCTTAGTCAATCACCTGCTATCGTCTGACCAGCTTGACCCTCAGACTTTCTTGGCGATTAATCATATTGAAAGCGATTTAGCTGAGCACCTAGTTGAAGCTATGTCGAGTATGCGTAGCCACCATAAACAGGTGCTCGATGAGATTTTCAGTAGTAGCGCCAACGATACCCTGCTCAATATGCGAGACAATATTGCGATTCAAATGCACATTGTTGACCAAGCACACGAAATCAATAAGTTAATGGGGTATGGTGGCTTAATTCATGCCTTTAAAAATTACTTATTACGTGGCGAAGAACATTACTACCAAAGGTTTCACTATCATCTTGGCCTGTTAGACGAGTATTTGGCCCAACTGAGTAATACGCCGGGGCTAACCGAAGAGCAGCGCCATGCAGTTAACGCCATTGAAGCCACCATTTTTCAATATAAGCACAACTTAGAACAGCTAAGCGTACTGAAACGTTTAGGCGATGATATCAGCAGTCAAGATGACCAAGTCCGTATTGATGACAAACCTATGTTGGAAGCGTTATCACTGCTACAAACTCAACGGCCTATGGTGTCCAATCAACAATGGTGGCAAACGGCGAGTCTTCGGATTGAGCAGCTCTATCAGATAAGCACCGCCATCACCGAAGAGTTAGCACAACTTAGCGACAACCAGCGTCAGCAAGCGGTCAGTTATTTGATTATCGGTTTTAGCATTGCAGCGCTCAATTTACTGTTGCTGCTATTTTTAGGCCGAAATGTCATCCATAGCTTAGTGGGCAGTATTACCGGTATTGCAAAAGCCATGGGGAAAATGGCACTAGATCCAAAACTTGAGCACCGCTTCCCTGTGTTAGGTAATGATGAAATAGCCCAACTATCGCAATCGCTCAATACCATGTTAGATGAGCGACAAAAATCTAATTCTCAATTGGAACTGGCCGCGGCAGTATTTGAATATTCTGCAGAAGGGATTGTCGTCACCAACAAAGACAACCATATTGAACTGATTAACCCAGCTTTCACTCAAATCACCGGCTACACCTTAGAAGAAGTCAAAGGTCGTAGCCCAGCAATTCTTAACTCCAATCAGCAACCACGTCATTTTTACGATGCCATGTGGCAATCTCTACAGGAAAAAGACCGCTGGGAAGGTGAGATCTGGAATCGACGTAAAGATGGGCAAATCTATCCGGAATATCTCGCCATCACAGTGGTGCGTGATGAAGATGGCAATATTGTGCAGCATATCGGCCTGTTCCTCGATATCAGTAAACGCAAAAAATATGAGCATGACATTTGGTATAAAACTAACTTTGATGCGCTAACTAACCTGCCAAATCGTCATCTTTATAATACCCGCTTCCAAGAAGCACTTGATGCAGCAACACAAGATAAGCAACCTATTGCCATCTTGTTTATCGACTTAGATAGGTTTAAATACACCAACGATATTTATGGCCACAATACTGGCAACGAATTGCTAAAACTGGTTGCCGCACGCCTCGAAACCTTATTGGGCAAAGAAGATTTTCTGGCCAGATTAAGCGGTGATGAGTTTGTCATTATCATGCAGAAAATGACTCAAACCCACGCGATTTCAGAAATGGCCGACAATATCATTCGTCACCTATCCTCCCCCTTTGGCGTGCTCAACAATGAAGTGATGATTTCTGCCAGTGTCGGCATTAGCCAGTTCCCTGAAAATGGTAATGATATTGAAACCTTAACCCGCAATGCCGAGACAGCGATGTATCAAGCCAAAGGCGAAGGCCGCAACACCTATCGCTATTTCTCTTCGACCATGAATGCACAAATGATCGCCAGAATTGAGCTAGAACAGCACCTGCGTCACGCGGTACTGCACCAACACTTCTGTCTGCATTATCAACCTATCATCGATATGGAAAGCGGTAAGATCATCGCTGTTGAAGCGTTAATTCGCTGGCAAGATCCTAAGCAGGGGTTAATCTCTCCCGATGCCTTTATTCCTATCGCGGAAGAAACGGGTCTTATCGAGCCCATCGGTGAGTGGGTATTAAAACAAGCACTCTCAGACTTACGCCAATGGCATGATCAGGGCTACATGCTCAATTTGGCGATTAACGTCTCAGGCCGCCAACTCATTAATGCCCAGCAAAAGCCATTTCATTGCTTACTAAAAGGCTGGCTACAAAAGTATGATATTGAGCCCAGCTTCATCCATGTTGAAATCACCGAATCCATGTTGATGACCGACAAAGACCTCAGTCTACAAGCATTGCAATCTATCAGGGCGCTTGGTGTTGATATCTATATTGATGACTTTGGTACTGGATTTTCGTCACTTAGCTATTTAACTCGCTTCCCGATTTCAGTCATTAAAATCGATAAAAGCTTTATCGATAACATGATAGAAAAACAATCAGACACAAATCTGATTAAAGCCATCATTATGATGGGCAAGAGTTTGGAATTGAACTTGGTAGCTGAGGGCATCGAAACCGTTGAGCAGCATGCTTACCTACAACAATTAGGATGTGATTACGGGCAGGGTTATTACATTTCTAAGCCACTGGATGCTGCAGCACTACTGAACTTTCTTGCTGCGCACAGCAATGATCGTAAAGCTGAAGACCAGTACCTCAATATTTAGGGAAGCGTGACCGCTTCCCTAGAGCGTGTCATCAACTATCACATCTCTGTAGAAGTCATCACACTGTCAGATTCTTCAACCGCCATTTGTGCGAGATCTTTATCAACAAAGAACAGTGCTTTACCGTCTTCACCCACTAAACGGATTTTATCGACAATTGACTTAAACAACTTCTCTTCTTCGTGTTGCTCTGACACGTACCACTGTAAAAAGTTGAACGTTGAGTAATCTTGGTTAGTAAATGCCGCATGCGCAAGCGCATTGATTTTTGCCGTGATCATTTGCTCATGCTCGTAAGTGTATTCAAACAATGCTAACAAAGAGCTGAACTCTGCTTGAGGTGCCTCAATCGCACCAAGCAGCGGCATGCCACCGGTTTCACTTACATAAGTGAATAAACGATGCATATGTTGCATCTCTTCATCGGCGTGGGCACGCATAAATTTTGCTGCGCCCTCAAAGCCTTTATCTTCACACCATGCACTCATTTGCAGATACAGGTTAGAAGAGAAAAACTCCATATTAATCTGTTCATTTAACTGATCAATCATTGTTTGCGTCAGCATTTTACGTCCTCTTAAATCACTATGACTTTATATTGTTAGCCATTGTGTTTTAGCCCTCACTGAATTGCAAACTTATTTACTCTATCAAGGCAATCTAAATCATTGTTTATAAAATACAAATTATTATCATTACCAATTAAAATGCTAATAAAACAGTCGGCTGCAACATTTTCTAACCAAATTAGGCTGATCTATTAACATTTAGCCACTAGGCTTTATAGGCACAATCTTGTTCGCTAAAGTCAGGGTAAAGGCTCCCCATGAATCTCACCAAAATCAGCACTGGAAATCCCGCTGGCACTTTAGTCACCTTACTGCTGATTGCTATATTTGGCATTCTTGCTATCACCAAGCTGCCAATCCAGCTACTGCCAGATATTGAACGTCCACAAATCTCGGTGTTTAACAACTGGCGATCAGCGGCACCGCAAGAGATGGAATCCAATATCATCGAGCCGCAAGAAAATGTATTACGGCAGGTTCCTGGGGTTGTCGAAATGACCTCCAACATTTCTCAAGGCTTCGGTGGAGTCACCCTCACCTTTGAGGTGGGAAGTAATATGCAGGAAGCAATGATCAATGTTATCAATGCACTTAACCAAACTCCGCCGCGCCCACTAGATGCCAATGAACCTTTTATCAATGTCGGTGGCGGCAGTGGCTCTCCCAATTTAGCATCATTGCTAATCCGCATGGCTCCGGGTAATCCCAACACAGATTTTGGCCAATACCAAAAGCTCATTGACGATCAGGTCGAGCCTCGTCTTCGAAGGATCACCGGCGTGGGGGCAGTGCAACTACAAAGTCGCTTGCCCAAAGAGCTACATATTGAATTTGATCCATACCGAGCTGCAGCATTAGGCGTGACGCTAGATCAGCTACGCAGCACGCTTTCACGGGCGGCCGATATCTCTGGTGGTACCGCCAATGTCGGTCGGCGCCAATATACGGTGCGCTTTATTGGTCAATACACGCCTGACAACCTCGGCAATTTGATTGTTACCTACAATGAAGGCAGACCCATTTATCTTAACGAGCTAGCCGAAGTCTCTATCTCCACTGCCGAGGTGCAAGGATTTACCAAACGTAACGGTTATCCTGCTTATTACATGACATTAGAAGGCACTTTTGACGCCAACACCGTAGAGGTATTAGACGGCGTCAATCAGGCCATTAAAGAGTTAAATGCAGGTGTATTGCAGCAAGCAGGGCTAGTGATGGATCTCTCTTTTGATGCTTCAGTGCATATCAAAAGGGCAATCTTGCTGGTAAAAGGCAACTTAGCAATTGGGGTGTTACTAGCACTGGTTATCCTATTTGGTTTTTTACGCAGTTTCCGCGCAACACTGATGATCGCTTCCACTATCCCAGTGGCATTACTTATCGCATTTTTTGCGCTCGAAGCCATGGGCAGAACCTTAAACGTAATCTCATTAGCAGGATTAGCCTTTGCGGTAGGTTTAGTGCTTGATGCCGCTATCATAGTACAAGAGAATATCGTGCGTTTATTGCAACAAGGCCAGCCTTTAAGACAAGCCATTGCAGCAGGTACCGATCAAGTAAAAGGCGCACTCATGGCGTCAACGGCCACCACAGTGGCGATATTCTTACCCATATTGTTTATGCCTGGCGTAGAGGGGCAACTGTTTTCTGATTTGGCGCTCACCTTGTCCGTTGCAGTGGTGTCGTCGCTGCTTAGCGCAATTACCTTAATTCCAGTATTCAGCTTGTTGTGGCTCAAGCTCACGCCAAGCCAACAACAGTCGTCTCAAGCATCCCTGTGGCAACGCCTTACCCAGTTGATTCGCCTACTCACTGCAGACACCAAGCGGGCGACGATTTGGTGTGCAATATTAATTGTGGGCTCAGCAATATTAACCGCGCTATTAATGCCTAGACCGGACTTTCTTCCTCAAGCTCGTTCCGACGGTATTTTTGCGTTCTTCTCTTTACCGCCTGGGGCTAACGTAAAAACCCTAGAAAAAGAAGTGGGCGATACCATTATTTCCCGTTTAAAGCCTTATTATGATAAGCAAAAACAGCCCTATATCCGCGGCTATAACTTCTCGATGTATTCCGCATTTAACGTGCTTTTCATCTATCCGGAAGATCCAGCGCAAGCAGATGCCATGATTGAGCTGCTCAATAAAGAGATCTTAATTGGTTTGCCCGACACCCAAGCCTTCACCAATCGCGGCTCATTACTACAGTTTGGTTTTAATGGCGGGCGAGCGATTAATATCGATCTTCAGGGCGCTGATATGGAAGCGCTCATGGCTTCAGCCTCCGAAGGTATGGGACTGATACAACAAGCTTTACCCGGCGCAGTCGTCAGACCGATTCCCGGATTATCGATGGCGCAGCCTGAGCTGCAACTGATCCCCAATGAGCGCCGTCTCGCCCAAGCTGGCGTGGATCGAATTCAAATTGCCAACGCGGTACGCGCATATACATCGGGCTTATTTGTCGGCGAGTACTTCGATGGTAACGAGCGCATGGACGTATTGCTAAAAGGGCCTAAATGGCAAGTGCCAGAGCAGTTATCAGCCACACCGGTATATACCCAAGCTGCGGGCATTCAAACCATTGGGGAACTCACCACCCTAAAACGCACTGTAGGACCAACACAATTGCAGCGCGTCAACGGCAAACGTAGTGTTAGCTTGCTTATCTTCCCTCCTGCCGACATGTCTTTAGACGAAGCGCTGGAGATACTTAACGCCGATGCCATTCCTGCACTGGAGAAAACCCTACCTAGCGACAGCTCACTGATGTTTAGAGGAAGTGCAGATAAGCTCGATCAAACCATTAAAGATATGGGCGCGAATTTTGCCTTAGCCGTGGTCATTTTATTCCTGCTCATGTCTGCGATGTTTAAATCGGCTAAAGACAGTTTACTGGTACTATTATCCATGCCCATGGCGATATGTGGTGGGGTGGTTAGCTTGCGAATATTAAACTTATTTAGCTTCCAAAGTCTGGATTTGCTAACCATGATCGGCTTTATCATCTTATTGGGATTGGTGGTCAATAACGCCATCTTATTGGTTGACCAGACCCGTCAAGGTTTCCGAGACGGACTCGATATCGACAGCGCCATCTATCAAGCCGTTGCCACTCGCGCACGTCCAGTTTACATGAGTACCCTAACCTCTATTTTCGGCATGTTACCGCTGATGTTAGTGCCAGGGGTTGGCAGCGAAATCTACCGAGGATTAGCTGCGGTGATTGTCGGCGGCATGACATTCAGCGCCCTGTTTACCTTAATACTTATGCCAAGTTTGTTGCGACTAACTCATAGCAATAAACCCCAAGCTATATTTACCGATAAAGACCTGACTTTATCGCACCCTGGAGTTAAATCATGAATCTGCTTATCATAGCCTTAGCCTTTTTGTTGCTAAGCCCAACCAGTTTCGCCGCTGACAGCCCAGAATCACCAGCTCGGCTGGTGTCGGTTGTACAAGTGGAAAATCGGCCATTGTCACCTAAAATCATGGTCATTGGCTCAGTTCACTCTCGTAATAATGCGGAACTGACCGCGGGCATTGATGGCAAGTTAGAATGGGTGCAAGAAGCAGGAACACGGGTGGCGGCTGGTGAGGTCATTGCCAAACTTGAACAAACTCGCCTGTTATTGCAATACGATCAACAGCAAGCGCAAATTGAATACGAGCAAGTCGGTCTTGCTAGGCTAGACCGAGATTTAGCCCGCTTAAAGAAGTTAATCGTCAACAAAAATGCCTCTGAAACTGAACTCGATAAAGCGCAATCCGATAGAGACCTTGCCGCTGCTAATCTAAAACTGGCTCAAATTAAACTGCGTATGATTGCCGATGACCTGAGTCGCACAGAAGTAAAAGCTCCGTTTGCAGGCATCATTACCGAGCGCTTACACCAAGCCGGTGAAGATGTC
Organism: Shewanella waksmanii; assembly: GCF_043643685.1. Classification (GTDB taxonomy): domain Bacteria; phylum Pseudomonadota; class Gammaproteobacteria; order Enterobacterales; family Shewanellaceae; genus Shewanella; species Shewanella waksmanii_A. The sequence goes on along the minus strand of NZ_JBHZSN010000010.1, from coordinate 146,387 downwards.
AGTCGCGCCATGTCGATTATCAGCATGACAGACCCTGACAACCTAGAGATTCGCCTTCACGCCCCATTGAAACACAGTCGTCGTGTCAGCGTGGGGGATACATTGCATATTTACCATACTCAAGGTGATTTTGATGCCACTATTCGCAGCCTGATCCCAGTTTCGGATATTCGCTCGCAAACGTTTGAAGCGCGCATCGACCTGCCCTATCACATGCAAGAGGCCTTCAATGTGGGCGAACTGGTGTCGCTGGCATTACCCATTGCACCTAAAAAGATGACCACGCTAGTGCCACGGGATGCCGTGATTCTGCGCTCAACAGGCGCTTATGTATTTAAAATCGACGCCGAAGAAAAAGCAGTCAAAGTGGCTGTTGAACTTGGAGACGGTGATGGCGACTGGATTGCGGTAAATGGTCAATTAGACAATCAGGATTTCGTGGTGATTCGCGGCGCAGAAACCCTGCAAGATGGCCAACAAGTTAAGCGCCAACCACTGCCTCTTGGTGAACGAATCAGCGCAGGTTAACTAACCAGAACCAAGCTACCTATCCATTCTCTCCAGCGCCCGATAAGGGCGCTTTTTTTCACCTGTACCATGGGATGACAAAAACTGTAGCAAAGATCATAGTCTTTCGGTTTCACCGTGGCATAATGAGCGACTATATTCGTTATGACTAAACTCGTCATAAAACCCTAGACGCATAAGGTACATCAATGTCAAAACATGCTGACCCTTGTTCAAAGCCTAGTCTCATGCATCCTGACGAGGCAATCGTAAAATTACTGGCCCAAGTAGAACAGCTAGCAGAATCTGAAGTGGTTCAATTACCTCAAGCATTAGGACGTGTCTTAGCTGAAGATTTAGCCTCAAGCATTGACTTACCTCCCTTCAATAATTCCGCTATGGATGGCTATGCCTTTAGATTTAAAGACCTTGCCACCAGCAGCACTTTAAGCTTGATTGGCGAGTCCTTTGCTGGCCATCCTTTTACCGGTAAGCCGCAACCCAATACCTGTATTCGCATCATGACAGGTGCCCCAGTACCTGATGGCTATGACACAGTGCAAATGCAAGAGAAAGTCAGCGTCGATGGTGATGACATTCGTATTGAAGCGCCCAAAGCCTTAGGAGCTAACGTGCGCTGCCGTGGCGAAGAAGTGAAAGTGGGCGGCAAGGTGCTACAAGCAGGCACTCAAATTGGTGCAGCAGAAATGGGGGTGCTTGCCACTATTGGTGCCAGCCAAGTGCGGGTGACCCGCCAAGTAAAAGTTGCCTTTTTCTCCACTGGTGACGAGTTACGCCCCGTGGGTTCTGAGCTTGCTCCAGGTCAAATCTACGACTCTAACCGCTACAGCCTTCAAGGCCTACTGAGCCGTGCTAATGTGGAATGGATTGATCTGGGTGTGATTGAAGATGATCCTGAAGCGATTCGCCAAGCATTTCGCACCGCTTCTGCCCAAGCAGATATGGTGCTCACTTCTGGCGGCGTATCTGTTGGCGATGCTGATTACACTAAGCAAATTCTCGATGAAGAAGGTGAAATTACCTTCTGGAAACTGGCGATTAAACCAGGTAAACCTTTTGCCTTTGGTAAACTAGGCAAAGCGGTATTTTGTGGCCTGCCGGGCAACCCAGTATCGTCAATGGTCACCTTTTATAAACTAGTGTGGCCGCTATTGAACAAGATGCAGGGATTAGCGCCAAGTCAGCCAGTACAACTGCAAGCTAAGCTGACCAGTGACTTACGTAAGTTCCCAGGGCGAGTTGAATACCAACGCGGTATTTTAAGCCAAAACGCCCAAGGCGAAGCTGAGGTCACTATTACCGGTGGTCAAGGTTCTGGCATGCTCACATCTATGAGCTTAGCCAATTGCTTTGTTATCCTAGCGCAAGAGCAAGGCGACACCCCAGCTGGAACATTGGTCACAGTTGAGCCTTTCAATACGGTGCTAAGTTAACTGGCCAAGGAAAACTATGAATCTCGATAACGAAGATATTCTATCTGACGCAGAAACCCTGCGTTATAGCCGACATATCTCTATCAAAGCGATGGATTTTGAAGGCCAAGAGCGCCTGAAACTCGCTAAAGTGTTAGTGATAGGTGCCGGTGGGCTAGGCTGCGCAGCGAGCCAGTACCTAGCGGTCGCTGGGATTGGCCACATGACTTTAGTCGATTTTGATACGGTTGAGCTGTCTAACTTGCAACGCCAAGTATTGCATCAAGACCACAATATTGGCGAGGCAAAAGTAGACTCAGCCAAAGCATCGCTGTGCCAACTTAATCCACACTTGGTTGTCGATACTATCAACAAAGTGCTTGATGACGATGAAATCGATGATTTAGTCGCGCAGCACAGTTTAGTGCTCGACTGCACCGACAATGTCATGGTGCGCGAGCAACTAAACCGCAGCTGCTTTAGCCATAAAATCCCATTAGTCTCTGCAGCTGCAATTCGCATGGAAGGCACGGTCACTGTGTTTGATTACCACAGCGACACACCGTGTTATCAGTGCTTTAGCCAACTGTTCGGCGAGCAACAACTCACCTGCGTAGAGTCGGGAATTTTAGCGCCGGTTGTCGGCATGATTGGTTGTTTACAAGCAACCGAAGCAATAAAAGTTATCGCCCAAATGGGACAGCCGCTTGCGGGTCGCATTCTCATGATAGATACGATGACGATGGAGTTTAGGCAAATGAAATTGCCTAAACAGCCAAGCTGCCCTGTTTGTGGTTAAGCAAAATTCAACAAGGCGCCGATTTCAACGCGGCGCCAGTTTTTTAAGATTCAATATCACTAACCTGCGCCATCAATAAGCCTTTTTCCACCCAGAGCAATACTGCAATCCCTCTAACTTGCAAAGACATCGGCGGCTCTCCTAATGCCAACTGCGGAATTTGTTGATGTCGCTGTGGCTCAAACGGTACCTCATATAAGGTCACAATCTGGCCATCGACTTGCTGATAACGTAACTGTGCCGCACTTTCCCCTTGAATTGAGCAGTAACGCCCTCCGAGCAAAGTCGCCGATACTCGTTGGCTGGCAGTAACAGCAAAATCGAGTTCAGTAAAGTAACGCTGCAGCGGCGGTAACGCCTGCGCTTCAATTTCAAGTGGCTTCATTTTGATATGGTTAACTGCAACTTCATTGGCGATCTCCCAAGCTAAACCAGAGGAGCGAGGACCACTCAAATTAAACATCACTAGCAATAATATACTGGCAGCAATGGCCATCACCGCATGAGGTCCCCTCAGTTTATTGCGACTGGCTTGCACCGGTGTGGAGGTCGCAAGTGCATCATGCTGCTGTAGTAACTTGGCAAACTGCTGCGCCTGTTTATCAGTCAAAGTTTGCTGCTCAAAATAATCTTTACTTGCTTGCTTTAGTGGTAATGATGGCGACTTAGATGATGGCTTCATGACCCTTGCCTCCACGCCTCATTAGTGGTTGCTGACCATTGAGCAACTTTCAACTTAATCCGATGTAGGCGCGACAAAACTGTTCCTCGAGGTTGGGCTAATTCAGCGGCGATTTCTGTGGCACTAAAGCCGACAACAGCCCAGAGATATAACACTTCGCGCTCAGACACTGAAAGCTGCACAATCACTTTCTCTATTAAATCTTGCTGAACGGTTAATTGCTCTAAATTTTGTTCATCCAATAAAACGGGTGCATGCTGCTCTATGCTATCAAAGGCGACACACTGTTGACGCCGACAATCGTCAATATACTGGTTACGGATCATCTTACGCATATAAGCACTGTGATATTGCTGTCGATTGGCTAATTTAAGCCACTTTTCCAAAACCGTTTGCAATAAATCTTCTGCATGGCTTTTATCTAAGGTTAAGCAAAAACAGTAGCGATAAAATCCATTGAGCTGCTCTATATCAAACATCACAGCCCCCCGATGATTCAATGCCGACTATCCAGCCATTTTCAATTGCGGCGGTAATTTGGCTCGCTATCGAGTGCTGAGCACAAATGTCACCCAACAGAGATTGACGCTGAGCTAAATGCAGTAATTGCCACGTAGCCATGTCAATCTGCTTCACGATAATGTTCCCGTTCACTCGATAGATAACTAGCGGATAACTGACTTCATCGTCGATGATCGCCGTACTATCAACACCTGACTGTTGATGACGCTGCCAAATACGCTGTATCGGGTAGCGACTTTGCATCAAATACACATCTGCCGCTACCACCAGCCTGATCTGATGCTGCTCCTTTTGCGTTAACTGAGGCAATATTTGCCAATCTTGCGAACACGCTTCACCAGCATAATAGCTTTGATAAACGTACCACTCTAACCTAGCTAACTCCTCTAAATAAGGTAGCGCAGCAAAGGCTTCTTGCTCGGCAGTGAGTTCAGCCATAACCCGATCAAACGCCGCACCATACTGATTTAAATTGGCAGAAATTGGCGGGTAATTGGCAATATAACGACGACCAATGAAGCTAAAGCAGGTTTCACCAACAACCTTATTGCAGCATGGGTAAGTCGCAGCTAGTACGTTAAGTAGTGCTTGTTGGTAATTGTTACGGTAGACAGCAAAACGCGGTTGCTGTGACGGAACGTCCGGAGCAAGGTCTTGCTTCACCGCTTGGATACCAGCAATAAATTGCGTCCGCCACTGCGCTAAATCCATTAGCTCGCCACCTCTAGCCCTGCGGCACGTTCCAAGCATGTTTCTGCCTGCTGCCGCTCTGCTAGCAGCTGCGTCAAACTAGGTAAATCATTGTCCCATTCAATCATACTTGCCACCGGTCCATGCTGGTTAATATAGTTTGAAAATGCTTGCCATACAGGCAATGCCACCGGATGATTATGGGCATCAAGCAAGTAATCACCTTTATCTTCAAAGCCTGCTAAATGGATCTGCTTCACTTTAGTATGGTCAATTTCTGCCAAAAATTGCGCTAAAGATTGCTCAAGGTTGCTACTGGTTACATAGGCATTATTGATATCTAACAACAGTAAACAATCTGCTTCATTGGCTACCGCTGACAAGAACTGCCCCTCACTCATCTCATTACTTGGGTATTGCAAATAAGTAGACACATTTTCAAGCAACAATCTTTCACCTAAGAAGTCCTGTACTTGGCTAATACGCTCAGCCATATACTGCACCGCCTCTTCGGTATATGGCATCGGCAACAGATCAGGTACTTGCACATGTCCATCGCTACAAAAGCAAGCATGCTCTGAATACCAAACTGCACCACAACGCTGCTTTAGCGCCTTGATGCGATGTAAATAGTCAAAGTCTAACGGTTGCGCGCCACCTAACGACAACCCCACACCATGCAGTACCAGTGGATAGCGCTCGGCGATGGCATCAAGTAGGTATACGTTAACCCCGCCCTCCACCAACCAATTGTCCACCAGCAACTCGAACCAAGGGGCGACTAACTGCGACTGAGCCAGCACCTGCTGGGCATGGGGTAGGCGCAAGCCAATACCCGCGCCTTGAATTGTGTTACTAACCATGTTTTTTAGCCGGCTTAACTGCTTTTACCTCACCACCAGCAATTTTGTCGCAGGTACCAGCAGGAACATAGACCCACTCTGTCGGCAAGTTGTCACTTTTAGCCTGGCCAGCACAACCATGGCTACCATCCAGAGCACCGCAATCATTGCCACCCGCTTTGGCAATACCGGCGCACTTCTCCCACTGTTTTGGCTGATCGGGCACGGCATTAGCGTTGACAGAAAGGCCTGCTGCTAACATACCTGCGACGGTGAGACTTAATGCTTTATTGGCTGAGTTCATATCTGTATTCCCTATCGTTTGGTTATTGAGTTCATAACCTATAACGAATCAGTCACAGTATTGATTGCATCAAGGGATAATAAAAAACGCACCCGAAGGTGCGTTTTTTAAATTAGCTAGATTGATTCACTCAGCCAATAAAGCTCAAGTAGCCTTGTAATATAATGGCGTTAACAATATCAATGAAAAACGCACCTACAATCGGTACCACCATAAACGCCTGTGGCGAAGGACCCGTTCGGGATACTAGCGCCCCCATATTCATCACTGCTGTCGGCGTCGCGCCCATACCAAAACCACAATGTCCGCCTGCAATCACCGCCGCGTCGTAATTCGAGCCCATCACTTTAAACGTCACAAAGTAGGCAAAAGCAGCCAAAATGACGGTTTGTAATAACAAAATGATTAACAGTGGCACCGCAAGGTCGAAAATTTCCCACAGCTTTAGATTCATCAGTGCCATAGCAAGGAACAGTGACAAAGACACAGTCCCAAGTACATCAACGCTTTCCGCCTTGATCTTATATCCCCGTGACAGCTCAGTAATGTTAGTGATCACCACACCAAGAAACAGCGCATAGACAAAGTCAGGCATTTTTAACCAACTCACATCCATGGTTTTTACTAACCCACCAATCCATTTGGCACTGGCCACGCAAAGCAATAGGATAAATAACACTTCAAGAATGCTCTTCGCCGTCACTCGGTCTTCTTCAAGTTGATCGTAGGTCAATAGATCAGGGTGATCGGTGTGGTGGTTACCGCCTATGCCGTAACTGGACTCTAAGCCATTTTTATTAATTAGCCGCTGCGCCACAGGCCCACCAATAATCCCGCCCATAACCAGACCGAATGTGGCTGCTGCCATAGCAAACTCTAAGGTGTTAATCCCATAATTTTCACTAAAGGTTTGCGCCCAAGCCGCACCAGTACCATGACCCCCGGATAGGGTGATTGAGCCTGCAATCAAACCCATCAAAGGCTCTAGACCCAACATTGTCGCCACCGATACCCCGACCGCATTTTGAATCACAATATACAGTGATGCGACACCTAAAAAGACAAACACCTTACTGCCACCTTTAAGCAACTGTTTGTAGCTGGCGGCTAACCCCACGGTGCTGAAGAACATCAGCATCAAGGTATTTTGCATTGATAACGTAAACTGCAATGAGATTTTATTGAAATGCAATACAGTGATCACTGCTGCGACAATCAAACCGCCAACAATAGGCTCGGGGATATTGTACTTTCTAAACAGTGCCACATGGCGGTTGACGCTATGGCCAATGAATAACACAAGAATGGCGATGAGAAAGGATTCTAACTCACCAATAGCATAAACAGTATTCATGAAACTCCCACTAAGATGACATCGGTCTGTAGATTTATCGACAACAATAAATGCTATTCCATGACCCTAGGTTCAATATGATTTACCTGTATCAGAATGTAATACAGCCGACTATTCTGCCATAAATAAATAGCTGAACGTTATCATCAATTTAGCAAAATACGATATAGGTTGGCTTATATGAAAGTGTAATACAGCTTTTGCACAATAACCGTACAATTGCGACGATTTTAATGCTCAAATTTCGCACAAACAGAAAAACAGTAACAAGTGAGCACTCACTCCGGCTCATTAACCTCTGCACTGTTTTCAGCAGATTGCTCCGCTAATTGTGCTCGCTGCGCTTTAGAAATATAGGCGGGCTTATTACTGCGGTGTAATTTAGCATTGGCCTTTTTGGCCTTGCTTTTGAGGGTTTGGTTAATCTTTTTACGTCTATTCATCATCACGCCTTATATCAGTGGACGCTATTATACCAATAAGCAAAACGCAGCCTAGAGGCTGCGCGTTTAGACCCTAGCCCACTTAATCAAGATTTCGTCACAACCCAAAGTGCATGGAGTAAACCGGGAATGAAAAATAGTAAACACAAAATGATGTTGATGAGCAGATCTTTGCCCACGCCGCTTTTTAAAAAGACGGCAACCGGCGGTAGCAAAATGGCAATAATGATCAATAGCAGCTTATTGGTATCCATTGAATTAACTCCCTTTTATTTGCGATTATTTTTGTTTAGGCCATGCTAACTTCTCAGGGTTTGACCAAGTTTGCAACTGATTTTTAATCTCTTCACCAGTGAAAAACTCGCCCTGTGTTGGTGGACAAAAATAATCAAACCTCTGCTGATTGTAGACAAAACTAAGCGCATAAGCATGTAAATAACCACGATCAGCTTGTGCGCCACCATAAAGGCGATCCCCTAGAATCGGCACGCCTAAACTGGCTAACGCCACCCGAATTTGATGGGTTTTACCACTTAGCGGTTTTAGTAAATATAACCGCAGGCTTGGTGCTACCGATTGTGAAAAGAACTGAGTGATTGCTGGATTATTCTTGCTGCGTAAAAGCTTATGCATGCTGCGGCGTGCTTTGGCCATATCGCCAATCACTGCCCCCTGCTTTTTCTTAGGTTTACCACTGGCTAGGGCTAAATAGTACTTTTGCACTTGGTGCTGGCTAAACATCTGGGTAAATATCGCAGCGGTATGGGCACTTTTGGCAAAAATCAGCAATCCTGATGTCATCGAGTCAAGTCGATGCACCGAATATAATTTAATGGCTAAATCCGCCTCTAATTGCGCCATAACGCCAGGGTGACCGTCTTGGCTATGAAAGTGAACATCAGCCATTTTGCTAATCACCATAAAATCAGCTTCGTCAGCAACTATCTGGTACATTTGCATCCTAAAAATCAATCACTACCACTAAGCCTGGCTCACCATCTTGAAGGCTAATTCGCCCATTATGACGGCTGATAATTGCCTTCACTAACGATAGTCCTAAACCGGTCCCCTTGTGATGACGACTCGGGTCTAACCGCACTAAACGATCGAACACTTTCTCTTTGGCCTCATCCGCAATACCTGGACCATTATCCTCAATGATAATTTGCTTACCTTGCTGAACGATTTTAACTTCTGCGCCTTCGCCAGAATACTTAATCGCATTATCAATAAGATTAAACAGCGCTTGGAATAACAGATACTTATCGCCTGTTACGGTCGCATCGTCACCCAGAGTGAGACTCAGTTGTTGGCCTTTTAACTCAGCCATGGCTTCAGCCATCTCAAACAAGTCTTGGCAAATCGCATGTAAACTCAACGGTTGTAGCTCTAATGCTTGTTGCCCTTCTTCAATCCGTGTTAACGACAGCATCGCATCAAATGTGGCTAAGCAATGATCCAACTCTTCAGTCAATATAGCGCAGGCTTCATCGAGCTCTTCTGGTTGCTTGCTTGGTAGCTGTTCTAACCCGATGCGCAAATGCGACAGCGGCGTACGCAAATCATGGGCAATATTGTCGGTCGCGCCACGCACCGCATGCAAATTATCCTCTAGGGTATCTAACACACGATTAAACTTGCGTGCCAGCATATCAAATTCATCTTGACGCCAACTAACTGGAAGGCGGGTTGAATACTCACCTTTTTCAATAAGTCGACTAAGTCGATTATATTGTACCAACCGACGTAAAATTGCTTTAGAGAACAGATACCCCAACGCCAATGTCAACACAATGGTCAACATCATCGCGGTAATCGCAGCATTAACGAAACGCTCAATCAATGTCGCTAGCTGATCGGTTCGAGTCGCAATCAATACTGGTCCATAGCGAGTCATGACCAATCCACCCGTTAAGATATGGAGCTTATCTGGTCCTCCAGTCAAAATCGGGAATTCGCGAGTTTGTGGCAGTAATGGCATGTCGTCAGGCATCAGGCTTAATGCGCCAACTAAATCGTAAGAGTTTCGCCAGGCCACCAGCGCCACTTTAGGATCGGCATTACGAATTTGAGTCGCAAAACTGCGCCTATCTAAGGTCAGTGCCATCTGTTGATAGCGTGCTTTTTCTGCGGCCAGGTGCTGATTGAGCTGTAACTCTTGCTCGTTCATCAATTGACGGTACATACCAAACAGTAATGTACCGATGATGAGCGTGACTAAACCAGAAAATATGATGGTGATGCGCCACGCACTACTTTGATAGGGTCTAATTCCCTTGACGGAGACGATAACCTGCACCCCTGACGGTTTCAATTAACTCGCCAAATCCTAGCTCTTCAAATTTACGGCGCAATTTGGCGATATGCACATCAATCACATTGGTGCGCGGATCAAAATGGTAATCCCACACTGCTTCAAATAGCAGTGTACGGCTAATCACCTGATTTGGGTGCTCCATCAGATACTTAAGCAGCTGAAATTCTTTGGGCTGTAGCAAGATCTCATTGCCATCTAGCGTCACCTTACGGGTCAACAGCTCCATCACTAAATTACCTACAGTCAATTCAGTTTTAGCGGGTTGTGATTGACCGCGATGCATTAGCTTCTCTGCACGGACGAGCAGCTCAGAAAATGCAAAAGGCTTAGTCATGTAGTCGTCACCGCCAGCACGTAAGCCCTTTACTCGCTCATCCACATGGCTTAAGGCTGACAGGATCAGCACTGGTGTTTGGCAGCCTGTTGCTCGAACAGCCGCCAACACCTTTAATCCATCCAGCTGAGGCAACATACGATCTAAAATAATCAAATCGTATTGCATACTGGTTGCCAGCAGCAGGCCTTGATGACCATCGCTTGCTGTTTCAATGTTATGCCCTTGCTCGGCAAATCCTTTTACCACGTACTCAATCGTGGTGGCATCATCTTCAACTAGCAATATTTTCATCTATTAGTCCCACTTCAACATAGGTAATGGTCGCTGACTTTTAATATCAAACGCCAATGTCCGTTTGCCGGTATCATCAATTAATTTTAGCTCTAAATAGCTAATGCCTAAGTCATGATCTAACTGTGCTTCAAGCATATAAGCCTGTCGCTCATGCATAGCCTGTTTGACCAGCTCAGAAAATGTCAGCACTTGATCATTCATCAATAGCACCGCTTTAAGGCTATCTTGGTCATCGGCTTCTAATGCCGAGATTTTTTGATCAATTAAACTGCCATCTTTGGCTAGAAACTCAAACTCTGTCTTGGTTTCGAGTTGACTGTTAATGACACTGATCTCATAAACCAGTTCACCATCTTCAACATCAATTTCAAACTCGCAGATCACACCAGCGTAATCGCGTTCAACCTGAGACAGTAATATTTGAGGAGTCAGACCTTGATTATTAGAAAGTAGTTCAAGCACTTCCTTTGCAGCCCAACTAGGGGCAGAAAACCCGATGCTTGATAGGACCATCGCCCCAACTAACCAACGCGTCATAACTCCTCCGCAAAAAATTCATCAGCCGTCATCTTACCGTAATTGGGGATAAAAGTGACCCCAAAAACACCAACACAATGACCAAATGTTTGGCGATTACTCTGCCAATAAGTTGATACTATCAATTTCGATTTCAATGCCTTGCCACTCATCATCGACTTCACCACGCAACATCACCGTCGTATCGTCAGACACTTCGATATCACGCCATAATGCATCATCAATTTCGACTTCAATCTCACCGGTATCATCACGGAACAAATATTTCTCATCGCCTAAGCTTTTGACTAACTTACCGGTTAATTCTACCGGCATATCATCAGTGGCGTTCTCGGCTTCAGAAACATGTTTCATGACTTTCTCTGCACTTGGTCCTACATACGCAGCCATCGCAGGCATAGTCAGCACACAAGATAAGATTAAGGTACCAGTTAATTTCTTCGACATAATGTAATTCCCCCTTTTGAATGTGTCGATATCATAACGACAGGAGGATAACGCCGAGATGGCATTGAGATTAAGATTTGATCATCTTACATACAGCATTGCGCAAGCTTTGATTAGCAAGAGAAACAGTGACTCTGCTCCCCTATCCTGCTAACGACCAAACTATGCGTCTAAATCTGTTTCAAGAATCTGAATTAATTCAGATTTTAATGCGACTTCTGTGGCCACGCCTGGGGCAAGATTGAGTTTTTGCGCCAAGTGCAGTGGCACCTCGGCATTCAACTGGTGTTTAACGCCTTGCATGCTCGCCACTATCCGCACCGACTCCCCCATCACCAACATAGAATCAATGGTAATATCGAGCTTATTAAAACTACGGCACAAGCGCCCTTTAGTGATCGAATTAAAGCGCACACCTTGATTGGGGATCACCCAGCGCACTTTCGCGCCCACATCTAGTTGCTCGATATAACTCGAAGCAATCAGGTGCTCACCAAATTTAAGCCAGGTGATCTGGCGCTCGGTTTCCTGAGCAACCACATAGGCATCGAATATATTGCGCAGACCCATCTGTTTAGCAACCGCTTCATTACGCGGTTTGGTTAATACTTCTCTTGGCGGACCTTGCTGCAGCAGTTTACCTTGGCTGATCAAAATCATTTTATCAGCCAATAACATCGCTTCATTAAGATCGTGGGTCACCATGATGACAGGGATAGATAACTGCTCTTTCAGCCGAGCCAGTTCCAAATACAACCTTTCACGCGTCTCTCTATCAACCGCACTAAACGGTTCATCCAGCAGTAACACCGATGGTTCACGGGCCAATGCACGGGCTAGTGCGACCCTTTGGCGCTGACCACCGGATAAATTTGCCGGCAGCCGCTCTGGCAAGCCATGCAAATTCACTCGCTCTAACCAAGTGCGCGCTCGCGCTTCTCGTTGCGCCTTAGGAATATGGTCAAGTGCAGCAATGACATTCTCTAATGCACTTAAATTGGGAAACAGTCCAAAATGCTGTGGCACGTAACCTAGGTGGCGCTGTTGAGGAGTCAAAAACTGTTTATTGTCACTACTAAACCAGATTTGTTCACCATAACTGATTTCGCCTTGCTCAGGCTTATTCAAACCGGCAATCATGCGCAGTAACGTCGATTTACCGCCGCCAGAAGGTCCAACAACCGCCAGTAGCTCTCCGGCTTTGCAGCTGAACTCGGCGTGTAATTTAATAAACTTCTGCTGAGAAATTTGACAGTGAAGATCAGCGACCTGTTGTGCCACGGCCACCTCCCATTCGACGTGACAGGCTGGTTGTTAATGCCAAGGCCGTAATCGCAAATACCAATAGCACTAACGACATCTGTCCAGCACTGGCAAAATCAAATGCCTGAACACTGTCATAGATAGAAATAGCAATGGTCTTGGTTTCACCTTCGATATTGCCCCCCATCATCAATACCACGCCAAACTCACCTAATACATGGGAGAAACACAGCACTAACGCAGTTAACACACCAGGCCAAACAAGCGGAATTTCTATTTTTATCAACGCTTTAAGTGGACTCATACCACAGCAAGCTGCGGCATCTCGCACATCTTCTGGCACCGCTTCAAATGCGCGCTGAATAGGTTGAATAGCAAAGGGAATATTAACGATAACCGAAGCCACGACTAGGCCTGCAAAACTAAATACAAGTTGCTGACCAAATAACTGTTCAATCCACTGACCCAACCAAGACTGGCTTCCTAAGCCAACCAGCAAGTAGTAGCCAATCACAGTAGGTGGTAACACAAGTGGCACCATAATCAGTGCCTCGACCCAAGACTTTCCTCTAAAGTGACGATAGGCTAGCAGACGGCTAACAATGATTGAAAAAGGGATCAATATCAGTACGGTAACGGTACTGAGCTTGATTGAAAGCATTAACGCTTGCCAATCCATCAACTATGCTCCGCCATCGGGGTGAGTCGGCAATCCAAAGCCATACTTAACAAAAATCTCACCCGCACGCTGCCCTTGCAGGTAGTGGTAAAACTGCTTGGCAGTGTCACCGGCTTTATCGGTCAACACCATGCGCTGCAGCATCGGTGAATGCATCGATTCGGGCAACTCCACATAATGCGCGCTCGCCTTAAACTGCGGTGCAATGGCTAAAGATAACGCAACGATACCACCTTGAGTTGAACCACTTAAAGCAAACTGCGCCGCTTGCGAGACATTTTCACCATAGATAAGTTTAGGCTCAATGGTTTGCCATAAGCCTTGTTTAAGCAAGATCTCTTTTGCTCGCTCACCGTATGGAGCATGCTCAGGATTGGCAATGGCAAAACGCTTTATGTTGCCAGCTTGGAGCATCTGTTTAAGGCCATTAAGTTCGCTATCTAACACCAGTGGTGAGGATTTGGGGGCTGCAAGCGCCAAACGCCCAATGGCATACAGGGTGCCCGCTTCTTGGGTCACACCTAAGTTTTGCAACTGTTCAATATAACGCTCATCTGCTGATAGGAACAACTCAAAAGGCGCACCATGGCGAATTTGAGCGACAAAGTTTCCCGAAGAGCCGTAGGAAATCCTAACGCGCTTACCCGTTTCTTGAGTAAATGCACGATGAATTTCATCAAGGGCAAACTTAATATTTGCTGCCGCTGCAATCGCAGGCGTATCTGCCGCTAGCAGTGGAGATAACCCGCTACCCATCAACAATAACATGGCCAGTACGCCAGACTTAACCCAACCGAAAAATGATTTCACCACCGTGGCGACCACTCCCCTAAATTAACGCTTTTCCCACATTTTAGCGGCTTGTTCATCGGCATCTTTGGCTTCTACCCAATTAGCCCCTTTATCACCCGCCTCTAACTTCCAAAATGGCGCTTTTGTCTTTAAGAAATCAATCAGGAATTCACAGGCTGCAAATGCCGCTTTACGATGGGCACTCGTCACGCCAATAAATACGATTTGCTCGCCTAAAGCCATCGTGCCGACACGATGAATAATGGTGACATTATTAAGCGGCCAGCGCTCACGGGCCTCAGCTGCAATCTGATTCAATACCGCTTCAGTCATTCCCGGGTAATGCTCTAAGGTCAAATCCGTCACGACGCTGCCATCATTAAAATCGCGCACTTTACCCACAAATGTTACGGCTGCACCATCGCTGTTATCTGCGGCAATCAATCCGTACTCGTGAGCAACGTCGAAATCTTGTGTTTGTACCCGTACAACATTTAATTGTGAGGTCACATTAACCTCCAGTTACAGGTGGGAAAAAGGCCACTTCATCACCATCCTGCACAGGGGTGTCCCAGCTGCTAATGGTCTGATTAACTGCCACCAACAATTTATCTGAAGCAAGCACCTTGCCCCATTTGTCATCTTTAGCGGCCAGTTGAGCTCGTAACCCTTCGGCAGTGTTGTTCGTGTCACTAGCCTCAATCGCTACACTACCTTCACCTAGCAGCTCACGTACTTGTGCAAAAAATAATACATTTATCATCTATCTATACCTTGGCTGTTACGCTTTAAAGTGACCAGATTTACCGCCACGTTTTTCAGTCAAACGTGTTTGGGAAATAATCATATCTTTCTGTACTGCTTTGCACATATCGTAAATCGTCAATGCCGCTACAGACGCTGCTGTTAGCGCCTCCATTTCAACACCGGTTTTACCTGAAAGCTTACATAAACTGGTAATATGAACACGATTATGTTCAGGCTGAGCCACTAAATCTACTTCTACTTTGGTCAGCATAAGTGGGTGACATAGCGGGATTAAATCCGACGTCTTTTTAGCCGCTTGAATACCAGCGATACGGGCTGTTGCGAACACATCACCTTTATGATGTGAGCCACTCATGATCATCGCTAATGTTTCAGGAGCCATTTCAACAAAGGTTTCAGCACGAGCTTCACGCTCAGTCACATTCTTTTCAGTGACATCAACCATGTGAGCGTTGCCGTCTGCATTGATATGGGTAAATTCATTACTCATGGGTTTGTAAGCCTTAATTTGTAGTTCAATGTGCGCCTATCGCAGTGTAGCCGATATTATCAGGGTAAAACGATTACACCTGCTTGACATGCATCACGAAATTGCAGGGTCGATGGGTTGCATCAAGTTGTTCTTTGATGATTTTGTTCCAGCCAGTTCGACAAGCACCTGTTGAACCCGGCAAACAAAAAATGGCAGTTTGATTTGCAAAACCACCCAATGCCCGAGACTGCACCGTCGACGTGCCAAGCTCAGTATAGGTAATGTGACGAAACAGCTCGCCAAAGCCTTCAATCTCACGGTCAAACAAAGGTTTCACCGATTCAGGGGTGTTGTCTCTAACGGTAAAGCCGGTACCACCAGTTGTTAAAATCACCTGCACATTATCATCGGCGACCCATTGAGAAATGACAGAGCGAATCAGATACTTGTCATCTTTTATCAATTTACGGTCAACTAATTGATGCCCAGCCTGTTGTAAAGCATCCTGCAAAAACTGTCCCGATGTATCTTGACTTAAATCACGCGAATCTGACAGGGTTAACACAGCGATATTGAGCGGTGTAAACTCAGTCGTACTACAATGTCCCATAACTAAATTCTCACAAATGAATTGATGTAAAACTGTGAAGTGAACAGGCAGCTGCTGAGCACAGAATGCTCAGCAATAACTTATCCGCCAATCGAGGCTAAGTGCTTGGTTACGCCTGTAATGCCATCATGTAGAAAATGAGTCTCTTTCTTTTGTGCTAACTGACCATGTAATCGCTCGACTAACTCAGCTCGCTGCTCATGATGTTGCAGCAGATCGCGTAAATCGAGGCCACTTTCAGTGAATAAACAAAGGTGTAACTTGCCTTTTGCAGAGACGCGTAATCGATTACAGCTGGCGCAAAAGTTTTTCTCATAAGGCATGATCAAACCGATACGACCTTTGTAGTCATGGTGGCTAAAGTTTTGCGCTGGACCATCATCTGCCGCCGCACGGTCCATTTGCCAACCTTCGGCATAAAGACGTGACTTAATATCTGCGCCAGCTAAATGATGAGCTTGGAAATAGTCTCGCCCTAAACCGGTTTCCATTAACTCAATAAATCTAAGGTCAATGGGGGTATTTTTAATCCAATGCAAAAATCTTGGTAGATCTTTATCATTGAGATCTTTTAGCAATACCGCATTAATTTTGACTCGCTCAAAGCCGGCTTCTAACGCGGCATCGATACCGCGCATGACCTGGTCAAATTTGTTCTCGCCAGTAATTTGATAAAACATGCGTGGATCTAAACTATCCACCGACACGTTAATGCGGCGTAAACCGGCATCAAACCATTCTTGTGCATGTTTTTCTAAGCGATAGCCATTTGTTGTGGTAGCAATAGTGTCGATATTGTCATTGTCAGCAACAATACGAATAATATCGCTAAAGTCTTTGCGCAGCGTGGGTTCACCACCTGTGATGCGGATTTTCTTAGTACCGACCTCAGAAAACGCGCCGACAAGATTCTCAATTTCATTGAGTTCAAGAAACTTAGGTTTACCGTCTGGGCGGTAACCATCTGGCAGGCAGTATGTGCATTTGAAATTGCAAACGTCGGTAACTGACATTCGCAAATAGTGAAATCTTCGACCAAAATTGTCTTGTAGTTGAGACATGATCACCTTTCCAAGTAAGGGGAGGTGAGTCAATTTCTTTTCTCACCCCGGTGGCGTTATTGCCACGGCTAACAGTCCTTATCTTAGGGACGTAGGACTAGAAGCTCGGAGAACCGTCAACTTCAATTATAGGCAGATTTAGCCTGTTGCTGAAAGTAAAAACAGCAAAATACTTGCGCTGGCCCCCTTGGCCGTTAATTTTTTGTGACACCGCTCACGAAGGTTAATCGACAGAATTTGCACTCAAGCACTGCTTAAACTCTGTGCTATCTTTGGTTTTTCAGGTAAGGTGAACACACAAACTAAAACACCCGTTTCAATCGGGGG
This sequence comes from Shewanella waksmanii, assembly GCF_043643685.1. Lineage (GTDB taxonomy): Bacteria > Pseudomonadota > Gammaproteobacteria > Enterobacterales > Shewanellaceae > Shewanella > Shewanella waksmanii_A. Next base: position 128,907 of record NZ_JBHZSN010000010.1, on the reverse strand, counting down.
ACGTAACAAGAGGTGAAGTGATGGAACGCGAATCAATGGAATTCGACGTCGTAATCGTCGGCGCAGGACCTTCAGGTCTCGCAACAGCATGCAGGCTAATGCAGGTCGCGCAAGACAGCGACAAAGAACTAACCGTTTGTGTTGTTGAAAAAGGTTCAGAAGTTGGCGCCCATATCCTATCTGGCGCAGTGTTTGAGCCCAAAGTACTGTCTGAATTATTTGATGACTGGCAAGAGCGTGGCGCACCACTGCATACCCCAGTCACTGACGATGAACTGCATATGCTCAGTTCAGCAACAGCCTCCCGCGCCATGCCTAATGCATTTATCCCAAAAACCATGCACAACGATGGCAATTACATTATTAGTGTCGGTAACTTAGCCCGTTGGTTAGCGGAACAAGCTGAAGCCTTGGGCGTAGAAATATTCCCAGGCTTCCCCGCAAGCGATCTGCTTTATCACGAAGATGGCAGCGTTAAAGGTATCATCATTGGCGATATGGGCGTCGGTGAAGATGGCCAACCTAAAGATAGCTATGAGCCAGGTATGGAGCTACACGCAAAATATACCGTCTTCAGTGAAGGTTGCCGTGGCCACTTAGGTAAACAGCTCATCGACAAGTATCACCTAGATAATGGCCGTACACCGCAACATTATGGACTGGGTTTTAAAGAAATTTGGAAAATCCCCAGTGAACAACATCATCAAGGTAAAGTCGTTCACACCGGTGGCTGGCCATTGGTCGATGGCGCCTCAGGGGGCGGATTCTTATATCACCTTGAGGACAACCAAGTCGCTGTTGGTCTGATTGTAGATCTCAACTACCAAAACCCGCATTTAAGCCCATTTGATGAGTTCCAGCGCTATAAGACTCACCCGACCATTGCCAAACACCTTAACGGTGGTGAGCGCATTAGTTACGGAGCCCGCGCAATTACCAAAGGTGGACTTAATTCACTACCTAAAATGAGCTTCCCTGGCGGTTTAATTGTGGGTTGCGATGCCGGCACACTCAATTTTGCCAAAATTAAAGGCACTCACACGGCAATGAAGAGCGGCATATTGGCTGCGGAAACGATTTCCCATGCACTACATGCCGGCGTAGATGGCGGCAAAGATCTCGATTGTTATCAAGAACGCTTTGAGAAGAGCTGGCTGCAAGAGGAGCTATATTGCTCACGTAACTTCGGGCCAGCCATGCATAAATTTGGCGCCTATTTAGGTGGGGCATTCAATTATCTCGATCAAAACTGGTTTGGCGGAAAGTTTCCTATCACCTTGCGTGATGAAAAGCCCGACCACAGCCAAATGGCCGATGTGAATAGTTACAGCAAAATCGACTATCCAAAACCAGACGGTAAATTAAGCTTCGATAAGTTGTCATCGGTATATTTATCAAATACCTACCATGAAGAAGACCAACTTTGTCATTTACGCTTAAAAGACGCTAGCATCCCTATTGCTGTTAACTTGCCGCGATTTGATGAGCCCGCTCAGCGCTACTGCCCAGCAGGGGTTTATGAAGTGGTTGAGGACAATGGTGAAAACAAGTTCGTGATAAACAGTCAAAACTGTATTCACTGTAAAACCTGCGATATTAAAGATCCTAGTCAAAATATCACTTGGGTCACCCCAGAAGGCGGCGGTGGACCCAACTACCCGAACATGTAACCCACTTTGAGTTAATTTAGTCCAGTATCACAAAGCAACGTGAAAGCTTAGCCTTCACGTTGCTTTGTCTTTTATTAGCCAGCGTTTCAGTTTGTTACGGCATGAAATGATTATTTTTAAGCACAAAACACTAATGTAGTGATTTATTGACAGCCCAATAAAGTTTTTTGCTACTTTTTTGAACAAATTTGGTTGCTTTATTACAGTAAGCTACTCATAATCCGCGCCACTTAAAGAGACGTAGTAAGTCTAAATCGTCCAATTGCTGTCTGAAACACGTACCTATACCTCTACAAAAATAATCTATGCTTAGATGGGTAATACAATAACATCACTCATCTAGTGACCCATTAACTTATTGTGCAGCCAAAGCAAATGCACATAATTGATGCGAGCCAAACAAACTATGCAATTTAATAAGCTAACCATCAAACAAAAGATTTTGTTGACGGTAACCTTAGCCGTACTCTTGTCGACCATCTTGGTCGGAGTATTAGGTCAACGCAGCGCAAAGCAAGTTGTAGAACAGCGTATGCTTAACTCTGAGTTACCCAACATGCTGCAGCAGATCCGCAATAAAGTAGAGATGGATATTTCCAACTTGATGAATGCGGCACAGCAACTTGCCAGCAGCGAAATGTTAGCTCACTGGCTTGAAAATGATCGACCAGCCGATGAAGAGTCGTTGGTGATTAAACAGCTACGCGGTATTCAACAGCAGTATGGGCTCACACAAGCCTCTTTTGCCGATCGCGATACGGCGGCCTATTACACTCAAGATGGTTTCTTACGCATTCTTAACCCAAGCCAGGACGGCTGGTTTTTTGATTATAAGAATAGCCGTCAAGAACGTATGTTGAATGTGTTCACCGAAGCAAATGGTGAGGTCAAGCTGTTTGTTAATTATCAACAGCCCAATGGCCGCGGGCTAGTCGGGTTAGCTAAGTCGTTAGATGACATGGTTCAGCTTTTGGATTCGTTCAAAATAGAACAAACCGGGTTTGTGTATCTTGTCGATAGCCAAGGTCAGGTAAAGCTACATAAAGATACCTCACAGATGGACCGTGCCAACCTCGCTAGCTTATACCCTGATTCACAAACTAATAGTTTGTTAACTCGTAGCGATTTCAGTCTGATCACCACTGAATTAGCCGGTGAGTCGACCTTTGTCGCCACCAGCTATATTCCGTCTATGGATTGGTATATTGTGGCGCAGGTACCAGAAGCTGAAGTATTTGCTCTGCTGCAAGAATCTGCTTATCAAATCCTGATTTGGACCATCATTATTGCCGTGGCATTTATCCTACTCGCCTCTTTTGTTGCGAGCTCAGTCAGCCAGCCCATTGCTAAAGTGGCTGCGATGCTGCAAGACATTGGCGAAGGTGAAGGCGATTTACGCCAGCGCTTACCGGTTAACGGCAGTGATGAGCTAGGGCAACTGGCTAAAGGCTTTAACAGCTTTATTACTAAGATTCAGGCATCGATTGTTGAAGTCACCGATACCAGTGAGCAACTAAGCCAAGCAGCAAAAGCGGTTGCAAGTCAGGCACAACAAACTTTAGACGACAGCCAATTGCAAAAAGATCAAACCATGATGGTAGTGACAGCCATCAACGAAATGGGCGCCACGGTACATGAGATTGCAGGTAACGCAGCACAGGCGGCTGATAATGCCAAAGATGCCGACAATGAATCCAACACCGGACAAGAAGTCGTTACCCGAGCCCGGGGAACCATCAACCAGCTTTCTGATGATGTTGAACAAGTCGGTACCGTGATTGAATCACTGGCTACCCACACGACTTCTATCGGTAGCATTCTTGATGTGATTCGTGCGGTGTCTGATCAAACCAACTTGCTAGCGCTCAACGCCGCCATTGAAGCTGCTCGCGCAGGAGAGGCTGGCCGCGGATTTGCAGTGGTAGCAGATGAAGTCAGAGATCTTGCATCACGCACAGCGGCTTCAACCGATGAAGTGCAGAAAATGATCGATAATCTGCAAGCTGAAGCGAGCCGCGCAGTTGATGCAATGACCCAAAGCCGCAGTCGTAGCCAAGAGGGTGTGGCTGCTGTAGATGAAGCAAGCCAAACATTGACGGCAATTAGTGAACGCATTGGCTCTATCACTGATATGAACATTCAGGTGGCGGCGGCAACTGAAGAGCAATCAACCGTGGTAGAAGACATTAACCGTAATGTTACTGAAATCAGTGAAATTACTCAGCGAACAGCTGAAACATCCCATGCGGTAGCACAAGCTAGTGCCGATTTGAACGATTTAGCCCGCCGCCTAGACAGCCTAGTGGCCGGTTTTAAAGTTTAATTTCATACTTGGTATGAAACAAAAAAAGCCCGCAATTGCGGGCTTTTTGCTAAGGCGTACATTAACGCGGCTTTAAAAATTTAATCGTCAGCGGATACTGATAACTCTCACCCTCACTGGCTTTCATCGCCGCAATGATGGTTAGCACAATATCGGCAATGGCCAACACACCTAACAGGATAAAGCCGATACCAACAAACATTAAGATGGCAGCAATAAACGCATAGACCACCACGCTCAATTTAAAATTAATACAATTTCGACCACATGTATCGACAAAGGCGATTTCATCACGCTTCATCAACCAAACAATCAAAGGGCCTAAAATAGAGCCAAATGGGATCAGGTAACCTGAAAAGCTAGCTAAATGGACAGCAACGCCCATGTTTTTATCGTCTTTGGACAATGATGTTTGTAGATCTTCTGTCACTTGTATCTCTCCTTGAGCAGGCTCAACCATTACACGCCAAACAGGCGAATTTTCCAATTTTCAATCTTACGGCTATCAAGACGTTTAGCAAGACTTTGTCGCCATGACACCGCCAAGCCTTCAGCGGTCAGTAGTCGTTGATATTCTGCCTCATTAAATTCAGTACTAAAATAGATAGACATCGCTTGTTTGACCGAGATATCACTATGGCGTTCCACGCGCACAATACTGTCACCTTGATGAATATGTCCCGGCGTGAGCACCCGATAGAACCAGCCACACAAACTACTGGTTTGCATTGCTAAGGCAAACTCTGGATGACCAAACTGTTTATTGAGCTTGAAGCAAGGTGAGCGAGGCTGAGTAACCTGTAAGACCACGTCGCCAATTTGCACCACATCGCCAATGTTAACCATGGACTCATCAACACCGACTGTACTGATATTCTCACCCATGGCTGGTGCATCTTTAAAGCCAGTCATCATGTCCCAACGGCGGTATTGTCCATAATGTTCACGGGGAAAGTGATGCAATACCCGATCATTACCCCCATGGTGTTTCGGATCGGCCTGAGCATCCCCATCAACATTACCCGAATTCACCACTAAGAAGTCTCGGCGAGATTTTCCATTAATCCCACTGACAACGCCATCAAACGAACTCATTGTTTCGCCTGCATATAAACCCGATACACTGTCCGCTAATACTAACTGCGTCAAAACACATAACTCCCTTATTCGGTGACTAATGGGACAATACTACCTGATTTCTACCCAACTCTTTAGCCTGATATAGCGCGGTATCAGCTCTATTTAATAATTGGTCACGTTGCTCGTCGTGACGATAGCTCGCCACGCCGACGCTCACAGTCACCCGAACTTGATGACCATTAACTCTGATGGTTCGCTCAGCCACTTTATGACGTACCTGCTCTGCAAGTTCATTGGCTCGAGCCAGATCATAATCGGGCAATAACAATAAAAATTCTTCGCCACCCCAACGACACACTAATCCCTGTTTAGCGACCACATCCATCAAGGTATGACTAATAGATTGAATCACCAAGTCACCGATATTATGTCCATGACTATCATTAATCGCCTTAAAATGATCGATATCTAAAAGCACCAAACTAAGTGGTTGTTGGTTGGCGAGGCAGGTTTGCAAGGCTTGGGAGTAAGTACTATCAAAAGCTTGTCGATTGGCCACGCCAGTGAGTTTATCTGTAGAAGCCAACAGCTCTAAACGGCGTTGATAGCGGCCGAGTGTCATATTGGCTATCACAATGATAATAATGGTGACAGCAACACTGAGCATGATATTAAACCAGAAGGTATTCATCAGCTTTTGTTCACTTTCAACTTCATACTGCTCAACGATTAGATACCATTTGAATTCAGACACTAAACGACTATTTAAATAAATAGTCTTACCATCACGTTGATAAGTCAGTGATGCACTTGGACTGGTTAAAATACGGGTTGCATATTTAGTGAGACCTTGAGAACCCTGTAAAGACTGTCCGCCTTCGTACTCGGCGCCATGTAGCGTAACCTTGCCTTCGGTATCAACAAAATAAACTCGGCGGTTATAACGTTGTTGATACAGTTCAACCAGCTCTTTGACCTTATCAACTGCCAAGCCAACCCCCGTCACACCAATGAAATTACCATTAAAATCAAATACTTTATAATTTACATAAACCACGGTACGCGATTTGTCAGCGCTATCAGGATCGATGTTAACTTCATACAATTCATGGGCTGGCAACGAGCGTACTCTAAAGTACCAAGCATCATCTGGGTTGGTATCTTCAATCTGCTTTAATACCCCTGAAGAGTGATAATAGTTACGGGTTTTTTCTGAAATGAAAAAGCTGGTAACCGTATCATATTTGTCTTGTATCTCTTTTAGATAGCGGATCAATTTCTCTGGCTGCTGTTCTTGGTTTAGGGTCCAGTCACGCACAAAAGTATCGTGGGCCATTAGCGAGGAAATAAAAATTGGCCTAAGTAAATCTTGTTGTATTTCAGAGTAAATATTGTCACTGGTCAGCGGCAATGCATTATCTGCAATTTGTTCACGTAACGACTCATGGGCAACTTGGTAGCTTATAGCACTGGTGAGAACAAACGCGCCTAACAGCAAAATCGATAATATCCAGGTAAACTTGCGTTTATCACTCCAAACCGTACTACCCATAGCCACCCCAACATCTATCCGCTTACAAAACCTGTTATTTAACCTAAATGTAACCTAATTTAAACAAGAACACATTAGATTCTATTCTCTGCCTTCATGTAATACCAATCGGCATAAGAAAGTGATGTTGATAGTTAAGATAAAAAAAAGCCCTGATGGGGTTCAGGGCAAGAAGACGCTATTAATCAGCACAACTAAATCAACAAGCACGGGAGTACTGGTGGGCAAATTTAGCGGCATTTAATGACAGCTTAATGACAATATTAAAAAACGTTACTCAGATTCTGTCAGGTAGTGTTTGAGGGCTTGACCGGGAATAGAACTCTGAGTGGCCACCGCAAATGCTGACCAACGTGCGCCCTCCTGCATCGACTTCACAATATCCCAGCCTTGTACCTGGCCATGTAGTAACCCTGCAGCGTAGGCATCACCTGCACCAGTCGTATCCACCACTTCGGCCGGAATCGCATCAACATGGCGAGTTTGTTCAGCCTCATAGACCATTGCGCCTTGTTCACCATCGGTGACGATAAAATATTGCAGACTATCGCCCGCTATCGATAAGCCATACTCCCAAGGTGCTAACTCAGTACGCCCCTGCATATCGGTTTTAGAAGCAATTAAGATATGACACGGGCGAGGCCGTTCATCTTTAGCAAGCTGTGCCATTACAAGCGCGTGTTTTAATGCTGTTTTAGCCCAGCTTACGGCACCCGCAGCCGAAGAGTTGATATATAACGCATCCCAATACTGCCAAGAAGGCGGCGCAGCAAGCTCAAAAATCGGCCTTTCTGGGCGGATAATGGTCCGTTCACCATCCGGCGTCATCACCAACAACATTTCATTAGTATTGCCTTGATGACGTTGGATTAAATGACAATCTATGCCCTGTGTACTCGCTTCGGCAAGCAACCAGTCACCCACTTTATCGCGGCCAACCTCGCTCACTAAAGCAACACGATGACCTGCCCACGCGAGTCCCAGTCCGGTATTGGCACCACCGCCACCGAGACGCTGCCCACCATCTTGATAATGGAATCGCCCGCCTGTTTGCAGCGGTTTATTGAGCATTAAAATGCGGTCACAATTGAGATTGGCGACTAAGATTATGTTGGCCATGAAGACTCCAAAAGGTAACAGCAAGCACTGGCCCAAGGGCATGGATGTTAATAACGATTATTGCTGTTATACCAACTCACTACCGACACCACAACCATTATGCTTTAACGATATACATACCTTCGCTGGCAGGGCGGCTATATTGAAAACCAAATTTAAGATATAAAGCAGGCACATCTGCCATTAAGGTAATATAAGCTCCCGTTGGGGCTTGTGTATCTAAATACCCCATAATTGACTGCATCACTATCCGGCCAAAGCCCTTACCTTGAAACTGCGGATCAACGGCAATATCCACCACCTCAAAGTTAAGTGCGCCATCACCTACCACTCGCCCCATGGCAATGACCTGTTGCTCAACCACAACATGCACACCAAACAAACTGCGGGGTAAGCCTTTTTCTGCCGCCGCTCTGGGTCTTGGGGTCAAACCGGTAATCAATCGCAACCGCAGAAAATCTTCAACACCAACCACCTGCTCCACAACCTTATACTGCATTATGTCTCCAATTTCTGCTGCCATTCCCGCGCTAACATGGCATAACCATATTCACTGCCCCATTGACCCTTAAAGAAAATATTTTCACGCCAATGGGCTTCACGCCTGAACCCTAACGCCTCTAAAAGATGCCAACAAGCGGTATTTTCACAATCAGTAATGGCGATTACTCTGTGTTTATTCAATCTGTTAAATAGCCAAGAAAGGCAACCTGCTAACGCCTCTTTAGCCAAGCCTTGCTTTTGAAACTCCGGCGCTAGAGTAAAACCAATCTCCATTTGCTGCTCATCCACAAAATGCAAAGCGATATCACCGATTAATTGCTGTGTGTCATTGGCCACGATAGCGACTTGATACCAGTGCCCCACCTGAGCAAACGTTAGCTGCTGCATTTGCGCAAACAGTGCTTGCCCTTCGGCTAGCGTGTAATCATGCCAACTTTGATAACGAGCTACCTCAGCACATTGACGATAATGCACAAAAGGTTCTACATCACTCGCTTGAAATTGCCGCACAGATACTCGTGGACAACGAAATAAAACTGCCATAGTGATTAAGACTCACATAAGTAATATTGGCCACTTGGTGCCCCCGCAAACAACGGCATAACCGCTGCCATTTGCTCCTTCGGATAAGCCGCTAGCGAGTCCTGATGGGCCTGTTTTGACTGCCAATGCTCAATCACCATAAACTTGTCTGCAACGGCTTCATCTCTGAGCACTTGATAACCTAAGTTGCCTTCCGACTGGCAAATATGCTCCGCCAAGGATTGCAAAAAATCATACAGCTCATCTGACTTCCCTAGCGCTGCTTGAAAATGTCCGACTCGTACAATCATATACCTAACTCCATGTTATTAGTCACTACCAGCAGATTACACCCAACTGTGACTAGTTTTCCAATTGTGTTGTAAGCCATGTCGCACAGCCCTGTAAGCGATAGCAACTCTGCTCGATTAACCTCAACAGCTTCCTTCATAAATCAATGAAATAGTTACACAAAAATTCAGATAGCCGATATTTACTATTGAGCTTAATACTTTAGGACTACGCCAGGCACACCTTAGCCTAATTACAATGTCGTTTACCAAGGAAGTACTGGATAATCTAAATGGACTTTATGATTAACATGGATGGTTTTTTCGATGACGCTGATGGCCCACGACAACGACTTGCTCGTTACCAGGCCTGCTTACAAGAGTTTGAACGACTCAATCACGAAGATAATTACGTCAAACAAATTAGAAAAGAGATCAAACAATTACAACAACTCGTTGCAGATATGGGACCTCACAATTAATGAGTTAGGGTATCTCTATCAAAAAAAAAGGCTGCCTATTGGCAGCCTTTCTAATAGCAAATCATTACATGTCAGCTTCTTTTAGCGGTTTACGCAATTGCGCCCGCACATTATCCATTCCAGAGTAAAACTCTTTCATCATTAACAATCCCATCATTTTACCATTATCGGTAACAATCAAATTGTCTGGATCCTTAGGGTCATTTTTAATGGCGCCAATTGCCTTCATAGAGGTCATTTCTTTAAATAATGCCCAATCAAGGTTTACCCCAAAGGTTTCACGGAAATACTTTCGCGACAGGCGACCAGAGAACATTCCTAGTAAGAAACGATATTGCATTACATCCTTCTTACTATATTGTTTTTGCTGCTCAACACCCATACGCCCTGCTGCGATGTTCTCTTGATACTTACGTAGCGAGAAGTTATTCACATACAAGGTGTCATCGAGAAAACTGAACGAACCAGAGCCAACGCCTAAGTACTCATCGTAATCGATAACATACTCATCGAAGCCTTCGTTATTTGCTTTACCAAATGCCCAGGCAGATAGCTGATTATATTGGCCATTTAAGCTGTTTAAAATCTGACGATATTGACGTGCCATATCACCATGGGGAGCCGCCAACTTACCTTTTACACTCTTACGGGTTTGATGAGTAATCATCAATGGGTAAGTGGTGATCTGACGAGGATCGAGCTTAGATGCCATATCTAAATCATGTTGAATCACTTCATCTGTTTGGCCACGGAAACCAAAAATCAAATCAACATTGATGATAGGGAACAATTCTTTGGCGGCCATGATCTTGTCAAACGTTTCTTGTCCAGAGCCAAATTTTTCAATTCGATCTGTCATCGTAAGAATGTCGTCATTGAAGCTCTGCACACCGATCGACATACGATCAACTAGCCCCTCTAACTGCTTAAAGCCTGGGCTATCTAAATGCTGTGGGTCAGATTCACAAGAAACTTCTTTAATGCTTGGGAAAAGCGTTTTTGCATGCTCAATGGTACGCGCTAGCTCATCTTCAAGCACGGTAGTGGTACCACCGCCGATATACATAGATTCAAAGTCATAGCCTAGCGCTTTGACCATATCCATCTCTTTACGAAGAGAGATAAAATACGCCCGTGCTTTTTCTTCTTTAAATAGAAAACGATGGAAAGTACAGAAAGAGCACAATGTATGACAGAAAGGCACATGGGCATACAGCATGTACTTTTTGCCCTCAACTGGCGCAGGCATCATAGATGCAGATTGAGTATCGAGTCTTAAGTTTCTATCAACATAAAACTGCATTACTCGTTCCATTGAGCTAAGCATCCAGTTAGGCACAGTGATATCAGCCTGATATGGCTTAACGATCTCTGTACTAGTTGATTGAATAATGGTTGACATATAAATTCCTGACTAAAACAACTTTCCGTGACGAAACGACACTATTGTGAGGGACACATCCTATATGCGGAGCACAAAAGTATCACTTAAGTTATAGACAAAACGTGAACTGGTTATAAGTTACAGCACCTAACAGCTATTGATATCAATTTTTGTTAAGCAGTTCATGTTTTAGCAAAAGTTGATTGAATATACCAATTAAGCTAGCACTTAATTGCAATATCTTGTTTTTTCATTGAGTTAAATAATAAACTCACGTAGCTTAACCTTTGCTGTCAAACAGGATGTTATTAGGAATTTTCTCATGATTAAATGGATATTAGCACTACTCATCGCCACTAATGCTGCCATTGCTGGCTGGGGCTATACGCAATGGCAAGCACTACAATCACAAGACAGCATGATCAATCAGCGTCTCGATTCACTCATTGCCGATATCAACAACTCAGCGACCATCGTACCTCGCAATTTAGTGGCCTACTTTGATCTCGATAAATGTCCACAAGGTTGGCAGCCTTTCACTTCAGGATATGGGCGTTTTACCATTGCAACCAACGATGGCAACAATGAATTACTCGCCCACAGCTTGGGCAAAACCGGTGGCACAGAAAAACACAAATTAACCAAGTCAGAAATGCCACGCCATACCCATGTGTATTACGACTGGTATTTTCTTGATATGGGTAACGAACCTGAATTTTCCACCGGTGAAGGTGATGATGTAGGCATGCGTAAAAATAAAGCTCGTCGTACCGAGCCCACAGGGGAAAGCGTACCACACAACAATATGCCGCCTTATATTGCGCTCACCCAATGCATTAAAACTTAACTATCTATGGTTAGCTTATGGCAGCGCATAAACAGAAAATTAGGCTGAGTAGACAACTTTTGATAATGCTCTGGACTAATGCGCGCCACCTTAGGATCCACCTTGCCCTCTGAAAGTTGCGAAACCAGCAAGCCATTAGCAGTCACTGCCGAAACAATATCAGTTAACGAGCGCCGATAAAACGCCACTGCTACTGGCTCACCTATCGTGTGCCACACTTCCTCAACATACTCTTGTTGAAAGTAGTTTCCTGACACAGTACATTCGAAATCCAGCATCGGATGATGGGTCGAAAACACCACATACCCACCAGACTTTAGTACCCGACTCACCTCAGCAAAAAATAGATTCAGGTTCTCGATATAGTGGATCAGCAAAGGGCAAAGAATTACCTCATATTGACCATCCGCCTCTTGAGGTAAACCCTGATTGAGATCTTGTACATAGGCCTGCACTTGATTGCCAAGTTTTTGCTTAACTAACTCAATCATTTCGGGCGATGCATCCACACAGGTTACCTGACTTGCACCTTGGGCCAACAGGTATTGCGCATAAATTCCCGAACCGCAACCTAAATCAAGCACCTTAGCCTGGCTAACCCCAGTCAGCATCGCCTGTAGCGAGGGACGTTCTAGGTGCGCATTGTAAATGTTATCCTGAACAGCGACATCATATTGCGCCGCATGTTTGCTGTACATTTCTGACTTCATGATTGAAACCCTACAAAAATTTTACTCATAGCTCACTGTGCTAAACTGGTGAGCACACCTTACTGGCATGATTGCTTTGGAGTTTTCCCCATGTACTTGATATTCACCATACTCTTTCTAAGCGGGACTCTTTTCATCGCCAGCCCAACACTTGCCGCGGTAAAAATAGAATATCTGCCGCCCTCACCCACCCAACAAATTGAGCATCAATGGTTAACGCAGCAGCCCATCAATGCATTATTTACATCCCTGAGTGATGATCACTTTCGTTTCAGTCAGGCTGTAACCCTGCAATATGGCAGTGATGATGGACCGTTATATGACCCAGAACATCATCAGATTCAGATTCCCTATGAATTTATTAGCCATACCCGCTCGGCGCTTTCACAACTCGATGACGGCGCAGATTTTGACAGTCAACAAGCTGCCGTTGATAGCTTATTGCACACACTGCTTCACGAAGCCGGACATGCTTTTATTGTCGACCAAGATATTGCCATTCTTGGTAAAGAAGAAGATGCAGCAGACCATTTTGCTGCCATTATAATGCTAAATTATCTACCGCAAGGCGATATCGCCCTGCTCAACGCCGGCAATTTATTCGCATTAGAGTCTGAACAAAAACCACAATTTTATGACTTTGGTGAATATATGATACCAATCGTCATAAGAAAGTGATCTACTCAGAGCTATTTTGGGCAAACTAGTTCGAGACGAATAACTTAAGTAATAGTGGTTCTATTGGGAAGTTATTCAACGAAGAAATAGGCAGCCCAAAAAGCTCCCAAAGGGCGAGTTTTAGCACTTCTGATACTGTGTAAACGAACTTGAACGTAGAGTAACTATGCCCTTCATTCGTTGCCTTGTCTCACAAGCGCTAAACTCTCGCTGAGCGATCACATCTTTATGCCGATTGGTATGAATGAACATAGCTTTGACTTACAGCGCTACTTTTCGATTTTGTGTCTCACTTATGGCAGTCAGCCGCAAACACATCAACGGCTGTTAAAGGAAATTGAAACGACATACCGCCAAGATAGACAAGAGTTCTGCGTGGATAACTATCACTTACTTAACGACAGTTGGCAGCGTTATTTGAGCCAGCCACGCGGTTAAATTACGCGGTGTTAACTAACCAGATCGCTTGCAGCCATCCGTTTAAGTAGCGCTTGTTTCATTACCATTTCGGTTAATCGTTGCTCTGTTTTAGATAACACGATAAACAGCACTACAACTCCAATAATCGCAGCAAGGTACGCCAATAAATGCCCTTGCTGTTCAATAGTCGGGAAGCCCATCACAATAAGTAAGCCACCGACAAGGTAACTCAGCATACTAATCAATATACGCAAGGTTTTAGTCTGTTTACGCGCTTGAGTGATCACCGCAAACGTCTTGGCACTGCTGACTTTATTCAGCTGTGGAAAGCGATTTACTAACCATTGCGTATAATTCATCAATCGTCCTATCGTGAAATTATTTTGCGCCTAAAAAGCAGGCAAATATAGACCACAGAAATGGTGAGGACAAGTGATAGCACATTAATATGACAATTTGATTAATATTAACGCACGCATTTAGCTGTTAGTCGCGCCAGTCCGTTTCGCTGTGATGCAGCTTACCTTTATTGCAATCGCTACATAGGATTTGCAAATTATCGATATCTAATGCGAGCTCAGGATACTTTGAGCGTGGTTTAATATGATCCACTTCCAGGCGCACACCATCATTCGCCGTGGCAGCGCAACACTGACATCTATTTCCATAGCGTTTAAACGCTTGATGTCGCAAAGTCAGCCATTTTTGACTCTGATAGAAATGACTCGTTTTAGCTGGCGTAAAAGGTACCTGTTCAATGGATTCGAACGTACTCGGATCGTGACCAGGGCCTATGAGCACCGCCGAGGCACTTTGGTCTGACTGTATGTTTTGAAACCATTTATAGATCGCCCGTAACGCACCTTGTTCAGTTTTGTATTTTTTGCGCTTTACACCATCGCGGGTCTCATAGCTAACAGAAAATATCATTGTCACCTCAATGCTAAACGCCAACGTTAACGATTACACACAAAAAAATACCCTGTCAGTAAACTAACAGGGTATTGTGCTAAAACTCAATTAAAGTCGAGTTTAGTCTTTGTATTTCAAGGTACCGTTTTCTTTGATTTCGTCAAACCAAAGGTTGTGATGTTGGGTCGCCCAGTTCTCATCACAGTAGCCTGAAACCATACATTCCATACCACCTTCAGACATCACTGTTGCCATGAAGATATGTACGATTGAGAATGCAGTAATGATGATTGCACTCACAGAGTGAAGCACCAACGCAATTAAGCTCAATGTACGGCTTGGTTCAAATAGGTTAGGGAATAACAGCAACATACCTGATGCTGAAATCACTAGACCAAACAGAGCAAATGCCCAGAACCACATCTTCTCACCAGCGTTGGCGAAGCCAGCGTCTGGGTGCTTACCTTTAAATGGACCAAAGTTGATGTAACCACCAACGACCATCATCCATTTAAGATCGTACATTTTAGGTAACTGGTTTTTGGCCCAAAGCACGCTCATCAATGCCCAACCGATCATGAACGGAATCGCCATGATGTCATGCACTTGTTTTGCGCCGTAAACCAAACCAGCCCAGAACCCTTCACCTAGGTAAGGTTGGAAGAAGAAACGACCTGCAAGCAAAGTTAATCCGGTCAAAATCAATAGTAGACACGGTATCGCACCTAACCAGTGAATTGATACGTCAAACTTAGACCAACGATACACCATCTTGCCAGAGAAACCGCCATGCAGCTTCGAGATACCATTCACTTTAATAAACAGTACAAAGATGATGATCATGCCAAAAAGCGCCGCCATTAAGGCTGGAGCTAAAAGGTCGCTACGTAATTCAAGTACGCGCAAATCATAAGTATTGATAGGCTGATTGTGGAACTGACCGTGAGAGGTTGTTTCTCCAGTCGCACCCGCTTTTAACTGTGCCCAAATTTGGCCTTCAGTTGCTGCATGAGTGTGGTCCGTCGCATCGTCATGTGCCATCGAAACGGGAGCAAATACCGTTGCAACAACTAACGCTAAAATCACACTAAAACGTTTGAACAAATTGTTCATGTAACATCCTCTTAGGCCACAACATACCTCGGCATGTTGTGGCTTTGGTGTCATGCTAGTTTGGGGTTAACCCCAGATAGCATTTTTTGAACCACGGTATGCAACACGCTCACGGAAGATTGAAGAAATCACTTCAGCATCACCCGCTAGCAGCGACTTAGTCGCACACAACTCAGCACACATTGGTAGCTTACCTTCAGCAAGACGGTTTGAACCGTACTTCTGACGCTCTGCATCAGAGTGGTTCTCTTCTGGGCCACCGGCACAGAATGTACATTTATCCATCTTACCGCGGCTGCCAAATGCACCCTGTTTAGGGAACTGAGGCGCACCAAATGGGCAAGCATATAGGCAGTAACCACAACCAATACAGGTATCTTTGTTGTGTAGCGTTAGGCCGTCTTCTGTTTTGTAGAAACAGTTTGCAGGACATACCGCTTCACATGGCGCATCAGTACAGTGCATACATGCCACTGAGATTGACGCTTCACCTGGTTGACCGTCGTTAATCGTCACAACGCGGCGACGTTGAATACCCCACTCTAGCGCAGAGTCGTTTTCGTTTTTACACGCAGTGACACAACCATTACATTCGATGCAGCGCTTGGTATCACATAAAAATTTCATTGTAGCCATAATGGCAATTCTCCTAGCTAATTCTGCGCTTACGCTTTAGTGATCTGACATAGCGATGCTTTAGTTTCTTGCATCTGTGTCACAGGGTCATAACCGTAAGTCAGTGCAGTGTTAGCTGATTCACCGATAACGTATGGAACCGTACCTTCTGGGTAGTTAGGCGCTAAACTCTCACCTGACATTTCACCCGCGAAGTGGTAAGGCATCCAAGTTACACCTGGCTTAACGCGTGGGGTAACCATTGCCTTAATCTTAATACGTCCACCTTCTGCACCCTCTAGCCATACCGTGTCGCCATTGCGAATGTTACGGTCTGCTGCGTCAGCTGGGTTGATTTCAACAAACATCTCTTGTTGAAGCTCAGCTAGCCATGGGTTAGAACGTGATTCCTCACCACCACCTTCGTACTCAACCAAACGACCAGAAGTTAGACCTAGTGGGTACTTATCTGTGTTGTCATTTTGCTGGATAGACTTGTACAGCGTTGGTAGACGGTGTACTTGCATATCGTCATAAGTTGGGTACTTAGATACCAGATCACGACGAGGTGTATATAGCGGCTCGCGGTGAACAGGTACTTGGTCTGGAAATGTCCAAACGATACAACGTGCTTTAGCGTTACCGAAAGGAATACAGCCATGCTTCATCGCAACACGCTGGATACCACCAGAAAGGTCGGTCTTCCAGTTTTTGCCTTCCGCTTCTGCTTTCTCTTCAGCAGTCAAGTCATCCCACCAGCCAAGTTGCTTAAGTAACTTGTCAGAGAACTCTGGGTAACCGTCTTGAATCTCACTACCTTTAGAGAAGCTGCCTTCAGCAAGTAGGTTCTTACCGTTGTACTCAACACCATAACGGGCACGGAAGTTACCGCCGCCTTCTAGCACGTGCTTGTGTGTGTTATACAGAATTTGGGTACCAGGGTGCTTCTGCTCTGGTGTACCCCAACATGGCCAAGGTAGACCATAGGTCTCACCTTTCGCTGGGCCACCTGCAGCTTCAAGCGTCTTGTTGCTGAATGTACCCCAGTTTTGGGTGTGCAGTTTCAAACGCTCAGGGCTTTGACCTGACATACCGATAGTCCACATACCGCGGTTGATTTCGCGAGTAATGTCTTCAATCACTAATAGGTCTTTAGCGTCTTTAGCAATACGCTTAGTGTACTCTTTGTCGAAGCCTAGCTTTTGCGATAGGCGGTACATGATCTCTAAGTCAGTCTTAGATTCAAATAGTGGCTCAACCACTTTTTCACGCCATTGCTGGCTACGACCAGAGTTAGATACTGAACCTTCAGTTTCAAACTGAGTACAAGCAGGTAGCAAGTAAACACCATTTTGACGACGATGCATTACACCAGCCATGGTTGGGAATGGATCCACAACAACCACAGTGTCCATCTTATCTAGTGCTTCGCGCACATCATTTTGACGTGATTCAGTGTTAACTGACTGTCCCCAGAAGAAGCCCATGCGAACACGGTCTTTTTGTGCAAGTTTTTCAGGGGTTTCAAGCACACCATCGTGCCAGCGTGAACATGGAATACCAGGGGTATTCATTGGAATGCGGCCAAGGTATTCATTGTTATCGAAGCGACCTTTAACCCAGTCAAAGTCTAGATCCCAAACGTGAGACCAGTGCTTCCAAGAACCGGTTTTTAGACCGTAGTAACCAGGTAGCGTATCGAACAATAGACCTAAGTCAGTTGCACCCTGTACGTTATCGTGACCACGGAAGATGTTAGTACCACCACCTTGCTTACCCATGTTACCTAGGGCAAGTTGCAGCAAGCAGTATGCACGTGTGTTGGCATTACCAACGTGGTGCTGAGTACCACCCATACACCAAACAACAGTACCAGGACGGTTGTCCGCCATTAGCTTAGCCGCTTGGTAAACTTCCTCTTCGCTACAGCCTGTGATGTCAGCCACTTCTTTTGGTGGGAACTTCTTAGCTTCTTTGCGGATCTCATCCATTGCGAATACGCGCTGCTCGATAAAGGTCTTATCTTCCCAACCATTTTCAAAGATATGCCAAAGCATACCGTAGATAAATGGAATATCAGTACCTGGACGCAGGCCGCAATGAAGATCTGCGTGAGCGGCAGTACGAGAGAAACGTGGATCAACAACAATAACTTTAGCGTTGTTCTTCTCTTTCGCAATCAAGATGTGCTGCATAGCCACAGGATGCGCTTCAGCTGGGTTTGACCCGATGAAGAAGATGGCATTGGCGTTCTGGATATCGTTGAAAGAGTTAGTTTGCGCACCATAGCCCCAAGTGTTAGCAACACCGGCTACCGTGGTAGAGTGACAAATACGTGCAGAGTGGTCGACGTTGTTGGTTCCCCACATTGCCGCAAATTTACGGTACATGTAGCAGCCTTCATTTGAGAACTTAGCACTACCCATAAAGTAAAGTGAATCTGGACCAGACTCTTTGCGGATATCCAGCATCTTGTCGCCAACTTCATTAATGGCTTGTTCCCAAGATAATTTCTTCCACTTGCCATCAACAAGCTTCATTGGGTATTTTAGACGCTTCTCACCGTGACCGTGTTCACGAAGTGCAGCACCTTTAGCACAGTGACCACCGGCATTGAATGGGTGATCAAACGCAGGCTCTTGACCTGTCCACACACCATTTTGTACTTCAGCGTATAAACCACAACCTACCGCACACGCACTACATACAGTACGTTTGATTTCAATCGGCGCGTCATGTGGAATGTCTTTGGCTTCAGCACGACGCATCATGCCAGTACCAAGAAGAGATGCAGCAGCAATACCACCTGAAGTGATACCAGCATGCTTCATAAATTGACGACGGCTAATGCCTAAAGATTTTTTTTCTGCCTTAGGTGCCTGATTAGATTTGCGAGTTAATTGCATCGCTCAAATTCTCCTAAACTAGCTACGCAAGCTGTTGTAATAACTGCGGATATGTGCAGTTTCGTGGTAGCCATCAGCATGCTTAGATGCTGCAGTTTTTTCTGTTGCTTGGGCAGTGCTAATACCTGAAACTGCCAATGCAGCGGTAGCTGAGCCACCTATGGTTAGCGCTTTCAGCAGTGATCTACGGTTGAGATCGGGCTGTTGCTTCTTCATCATTACTCCTGACGAGTGGTAAAACTCTATTTGTCGGAACTTGAATTTACCGCCGACACACATGTTGCAAATTTGTTTGAACTTGGTGTGCTTTTGGTGAATTTTGTTTATTTATTAAAAACATCCAAAAAAATGCCGTTGCAATATAGAGAAATTTAGTCGAGCAAAAGTTGATCTAAATCCATTTAGGTCGGCGCTAGCGTGCGATGGTTCATGAAATTGTTAACCAAGTCATATTTCTTAACGCCAATGACTAAAATTTCACCTTGGATTAATTTTGAATTCAGAGAAGATTTGTAACAGCTTTGTGTCAACTAAGACGTTGATTCATGTAGGTAAATGATGTTGATAACTATTATCAACTAATGCAAAAAGTGACTAGTTTACAGCCAAAACAGATACAAAAACCCCCTCTGACACTGTGTGCCAGAGGGGGTTTTAATTTATAACCAATATTTAGATTAAGCTTGGTCTTTGTACTTCAACGTACCATTTGCCTTGATTTCATCAAACCAAAGATTGTGATGCTGGCTAGCCCAAGTTTCATCACAATAACCTGAAACCATACATTCCATACCACCTTCAGACATCACTGTCGCCATAAAGATATGGACGATAGAGAAGGCACAAATAATGATGGCACTGATTGAGTGTAAAATAAGCGCGATTAAGCTTAGCTCACGACTTGGCTCAAATAGGTTCGGGAACAATAACAGCATACCTGATGCTGAAATAATCAAACCGAATACCGCAAATGCCCAAAACCACATCTTCTCACCGGCATTGGCGAAACCTGCATCAGGGTGCTTACCTTTGAATGGACCAAAGTTAATGTAGCCACCCACCACCATCATCCATTTAAGGTCGTACATCTTTGGCATTTGGTTCTTGGCCCAAAGTACCGTCATTAATGCCCAACCAATCATGAATGGAATGGCCATGATATCGTGTACTTGCTTAGCCCCATAGACCAATGAGGCCCACATGCCTTCACCTATGTATGGCTGGAAGAAATAGCGTCCAGATAGTAACACTAAGCCAGTCAAGATTAGCAATAGGCACGGAATAGCACCTAACCAGTGAATAGATACATCAAATTTAGACCAACGGTAAACTAACTTGCCGGAAAAACCGCCATGCAGCTTTGAGATACCATTAATCTTAATAAATATGACAAAGATGATGATCATACCAAACAACGCCAACATCAATCCCGGCGCTAACCAATCACTACGAACATCGAGCAAACGCAAGTCGTAGGTATTAATAGGTTGGTTATGGAATTGACCTTGAGATGTGGTTTCCCCAGTCGCGCCAGCTTTCAGTTGCGACCAGATCTGACCTTCAGTTTCAGCAGCAGGTGTAGACTGGGCAAAACTCACAGCACTGAAAGCTGTGGTTAATGCCACCACTAAAACCAAACCTAACTGTTTAAACCATCTGTTCATGTTACATCCTCAATAGTCACAGCATGCCAGGCATGCTGTGAACAGTTTGACAATGCCTATTGGCAGTTAACCCTATTGATTAACCCCAAATAGCACTGTTAGAACCACGGTATGCAACACGCTCACGGAAGATTGAAGAAACAATCTCTGCATCACCAGCAAGTAGTGACTTAGTTGCACATAGCTCGGCACACATAGGTAGCTTGCCTTCAGCTAAACGGTTAGCACCGTACTTACGACGCTCCGCATCTGAATGATCCTCTTCAGGACCACCCGCACAGAAGGTACACTTGTCCATCTTGCCACGGCTACCAAACGCCCCCTGTTTCGGGAACTGAGGCGCACCAAATGGGCAAGCATAGAGGCAGTAACCACAGCCGATACAGGTATCTTTGTTGTGCAGCGTTAAACCATCTTCAGTCTTATAGAAACAGTTTGCTGGGCAAACCGCTTCACACGGTGCATCAGTACAGTGCATACATGCCACTGAAATAGATGCTTCGCCTTTAACACCATCATTGATAGTCACAACGCGACGACGTTGAATGCCCCACTCTAGAGCTGAATCATTTTCGTTCTTACATGCTGTGACACAACCATTACATTCGATGCAGCGCTTGGTATCACATAAAAATTTCATTGTAGCCATAGTGGCTTATCTCCTCGCTAAACTGTGTTTAGGCTTTCTCAACCTGACACAGAGTCACTTTCGTTTCCTGCATCTGTGTTACTGGGTCATAACCGTAAGTCATTACCGTGTTAGCCGACTCGCCTACCACGTATGGCTTAGTGCTGTATCCGCCAGACTCAGGGTACTGCAGCGCTTCACCGTGCATCACACCCGCAAAGTGGTATGGCATCCAAGTTTGACCAGGAAGTACCCGCTCAGTCACCATAGCTTTAATCAGAATGCGACCGCCTTCTGCACCTTCAACCCAAACATCATCGCCATTGCGAATACCGCGGTCGGTTGCATCAGCTGGGTGCATCTCGATGAACATCTCTTGTTGAAGCTCAGCAAGCCAAGGATTAGAACGAGACTCTTCACCACCACCTTCGTACTCAACCAGACGACCAGAAGATGCAATAAGTGGGTATTTCTTATCTAAGTTATCGCTGATCACTTTGTCTTGGATCGTCTTGAACAAGGTCGGTAGACGATGTACTTGCATATCTTCATGGGTCGGGTACTTAGCAATTAAGTCACGACGTGGGGTATACAGCGGCTCACGGTGTGTTGGGATTTCATCAGGGAAAGTCCAAACACGACAGCGTGCTTTCGCGTTACCGTAAGGCACCATGTTGTGTGCGAGTGCAACACGAACAATACCGCCACCTAAATCCGTTGCCCAAGTGCGATTTTCTGCTAAGGCTTTTTCTTCGTCCGTTAGCTCATCCCACCAGCCAAGTTGCTTCAGCATCTTGTCATCAAATTGTGGGTAACCATCTTGAATTTCAGCGTCAACAGATGCTGAGCTATCAGCAAGAATGCTTTGACCTTCATACTCAACACCAAAGCGGGCACGGAAGTTACCACCACCTTGGTTCACATTCTTACCGGTACGATAAAGAATTTGTGTACCTGGATGCTTCTGCTCTGGCGTGCCCCAGCAAGGCCAAGGTAGACCGTAGGTCTCGCCCTTGTTGATACCGCCTGGCGCTTCCAAAGTTTCTGCAGAGAAGTCACCCCAGTTCATGGTGTGATTACGGATACGCTCTGGACTCCAACCGGTGTAACCGACACTGCGCATACCGCGAGCGTACTCACGCATGATGTCATCAGGGTTTGGCATGTTGCCATCAACGGCGATGTTTTTAGTCCAAGTGTCAGCAATACCAACATGTTTAGCAAGGCGATACATGATTTCTAAGTCATTCTTAGACTCAAACATTGGCTCAACAACTTGTTGACGCCACTGCGCACTACGGCCAGAGTTGTTCACCGAACCTTCACACTCAAACTGTGTTGCTGCAGGTAGGATGTATACACCATCCTTACGACGATGCATCACACCCGCCATGGTTGGGTAAGGGTCAACCACAACCACAGTCTCTAGCTTATCTAATGCATCACGCACTTCCATCTGACGGGTTTCAGTATTGATTGACTGACCCCAGAAGAAGGCTAAACGTAGGTTGTCTTTTTGCGCTAGCTTATCTTTCGCTTCTAGCACACCATCTTGCCAACGTGAACATGGCATACCTGGTGTGGTCATTGGGTCGCGACCTAAGTATGGCGCTTGGTCAAAACGTGCTTTAACGTCGTCATATGGCAGTTCCCAAACACGAGACCAGTGCTGCCATGCGCCTGTTGCAAGGCCGTAGTAACCAGGAAGGTTATCGAACAGCAGACCCATATCGGTCGCGCCTTGCACGTTATCGTGGCCACGGAAAATGTTGGTACCACCACCTTGGATACCCATGTTACCCAGGACTAACTGGAGAATTGAGTAAATACGAGTATTACCGTTACCCACAGTATGCTGAGTACCACCCATACACCAGATAATCGTACCTGGACGGTGCTCTGCCATATTCTTAGCCGCAGCGTAAACATCTTCACGTTTAACACCAGTAACATTTTCAACTTCTTCAGGTGTCCAACGCTTGGTTTCTTCACGGATCTTGTCCATACCGAAAGCGCGTGCTCTGATAAAGTCTTTATCTTCCCAACCGTTTTCAAAAATGTGCCATAGCAGGCCATACACTAGCGGGATATCTGTACCTGGACGAAGTGGGAGATGAATATCCGCATGGGCCATCGTGCGAGAATAACGTGGGTCAGCAACCGTAATTTTAGCCCCGCGCTCTTTCGCAATTAAAATATGCTGCATCGCAACAGGATGCGCCTCTGCTGGGTTAGCCCCAATCAGGAAGATATTTTTCGCGTTACGAATATCGTTAAACGAGTTCGTTTGTGCACCATAACCCCAAGTGTTTGCTACACCCGCGACTGTGGTTGAGTGACAAATACGTGCAGAGTGGTCAACGTTGTTTGTTCCCCACATCGCCGCAAGTTTACGGTACATGTAAGCGCCTTCGTTAGAAAACTTAGCACTACCCATGAAGTAAACTGAATCTGGACCGGATGTCTTGTTGATCTCAAGCATCTTATCGCCAATTTCGCTAACCGCTTGTTCCCAAGACAGCTTCTTCCACTTGCCGCCTTCCAGCTTCATTGGGTATTTCACACGCTTATTAGAGTGAGTGTGATAACGTAAGCTCGCGCCCTTGGCACAGTGACCGCCTTGGTTAAATGGGTGGTCAAATGCTGGCTCTTGGCCAGTCCACACACCATTTTGTACTTCAGCATACACACCACAACCTACCGCACAGTGTGAACAGATTGTGCGTTTTACTTCCGTTGGAGCGTCATAAGCAACATCTTTTGCTTCCGCTTTACGCATCATGCCAGTGCCTAGCATAGAGACAGCGGCAATACCACCTGAAGTGATACCAGCGTGCTTCATAAATTGACGGCGGCTAATACCAAGCGTTTTCTTTTCCGCTTTTACAGCCTCGTTTGATTTGCGCGTTAATTGCATCGCAGTTGTTCTCCTAGGTTAGCTACGCAAGCTGTCATAAAAACTACGAATATGCGCAGTTTCACGGTAGCCATTAGTGTCTTTCTTGCTTGATGTTGGTGCAGTAACTTGAGCAGCACTAACACCTGTCACTGCTAATGCAGCGGTAGCTGAGCCACCTATGGTTAGCGCTTTCAGCAGTGATCTACGATTTAGATCGGGCTGTTGCTTTTTCATTCTTACTCCTAATAAGAAAATTACCCTAATCTAGGGCTATTGGAGGAGGCGGTTTGTTGCCCTGAATGAGGAGAAAAAAGCTATCGCCCAATCGTTAAGCAAATGTATAAAAAACGTTGATCTACGTTTTGTATTAACCGCTTCCTAAAATGTCGCAGTCAATATAAGGAGGGAGATGATTCGAAATATTGATCTAAGCTAATTTCCGAGTCGGATTCTGGCTAAAATAAACTGATTTTGTTAGCTAGATCATACAAAAAAACCAAGCTTAAAACAGGCTTAAATTTAGATTAAAAACACTTTAAGTCAACAACTTACACAACATTAATCGAAGCTTAAAACGCCCTGTTTTTTGTTAACTTATGGTAACTATTGCTGCAGTTATGTGAACGTCATTTAAGGCCGATTTAATTGGTTTCACCTGCCAAAATGGCCACTCAGTCTTAAATCAATCATGCCGACATAAATTGTCATGGACAAATCATCAAACCTAGCAGGGCTGGCCATTTTAGCCTTAAACAATCTGCGCCAAATGGCGACGTATACAAGCCAGTAAATCACGACATAACCATCACCTTCTAGCAAGATAAAACCGCAAGCCACAACCCTAGTTAACCAACGAGTAAAATAACAATACTTCTCATTAAGGCTTCGGTATAAAAATGCTGCGATCCTAGTCTAATACCAATCAACATAAAGATGTGATCGCTCAGCGAGAGTTTAGCGCTTTTGAGACAAGGCAACGAATGAAGGGCGTAGTTACTCTAGGTTCAAGTTTGTTTACACAGTCTCAGAAGCGCTAAAACTCGCCCTTTGGGCGCTTTTTGGGCTGCCTACTTCTTCGTTGAATAACTTCCCAATAGAACCACTATTACTTAAGTTATTCGTCTCGAACTAGTTTGCCAAAAATAGCTTTGAGTAGATCACTTTCTTATGCCGACTGGTATAACTCTGCGGATAAAAAAACACCCCGAGGTGAAACCATCGGGGTGTTTTATCAATCCAGCGTAGCGCGGTATGATTAATTAATCTCGATACTGTAACGTGCCATTTTCTTTGATCTCATCGAACCAAAGATTGTGGTGTTGAACAGCCCAGTTTTCATCACAATAACCGGATACCATAGACTCCAAACCGCCTTCACTTAATACCGTCGCCATCCAAATATGAACGATGGTAAATGCAATCAAGATGATGGCACTAATACCATGTATTAATAGTGCAGCCATCGAAGCTTCGCGAGGCAAGTCTAAACCTGGTAATACCAACATAATGCCTGAAACACTGATGAATAATCCGAACAGAGTTAATGTCCAGAACCACATCTTCTCACCAGCATTGGCAAAACCACTATCAGGGTGCTTACCTTTAAATGGACCAAAGTTGACATAACCACCAACAACTAAGAACCATTTAAGATCATACATCTTGAACGTCTGCAGTGGCATCCACTTAACCACACACAAAGCCCAAGAAACAATGAAGATTGGACCAACCCAATCATGCACCACTTTACTACCGTAAATGAGTGCCGCCCATATACCTTCGCTAACATAAGGCTGTAATACATGCTTACCTAGCATGATATTCAAACCGGTGAAGATCAAACCCATACAGGAAATCGCCATCACCCAGTGCAACCAAATATCCGCTTTTGTCCAGCGCAACACCATCTTGCCAGAAAAGCCTTTACTTAACTTTGAAGGCCCATTGACAAAATAAAACACTAAAAATGCACCAAATACCCCTAGTACAGCTAGCCCCATCACTGGAGTCAGGTATTTATTACGTACATCTTTACCTTGGTTACCTGCAACATTGATTAGTACGTTGGCATCAACGCCCTTATCAGTGCTGTAACCTTTTTCACCGCTTTTAACCGCACGCCAAAGATCGGCATCGCTCTTAGTCGAGTTGGCCATCTGTTGGCTAGTTTGGTCATCAGCAGCAGCAACCGTGGTCGCCATACCTAACCCTAAAGTTAAGACAACGGGCAATACCAGTAAAGCAAACAGGCCGCGCAGTGATTTCAATAACATAGTCACTCCCTTATCGGATAAGCACTTGGCGGTGGCATGCCACCGCCAGCTCTTATTACGCGCCAGTTTGTGGGGTGTAACCCCAGATTGCGCCTGGGTTACCGCGTGCAGCAATACGCTCACGATAGATGGTCGATACGATATCGGCATCACCCGCTAGCAGTGCTTTAGTTGCACATAGCTCTGCACACATAGGTAACTTACCTTCAGCAATACGGTTTGCACCGTACTTTTGACGCTCAGCATCAGAGAAGTTCTCTTCTGGGCCACCGGCACAGAAAGTACACTTATCCATTTTGCCACGGCTACCAAAAGCGGTTTTCTTAGGGAACTGCGGCGCGCCAAATGGGCAAGCGTAGAAGCAGTAACCACAACCAATACAGGTATCCTTGTTATGCAGGACAATGCCGTCTTCTGTACGATAGAAGCAATCTGCTGGACAAACAGCCTGACAAGGTGCATCGGTACAGTGCATACATGCCACTGAAATTGACGCCTCACCTGGCTCACCATCGTTAATCGTTACAACACGGCGACGTTGAATACCCCACTCAAGTGCGGCATCGTTCTCGTTCTTACATGCTGTGACACAACCGTTACACTCGATGCAGCGTTTGGTGTCACACAAAAATTTCATGACTGCCATAATGGCTTATCTCCTCATCAAGTTCAGTTAGGCTTTTTTGGTGATTTGACACAAGCTAGACTTCGTCTCTTGCATCTGTGTCACAACATCATAGCCATAGGTCAATACGGTGTTGGCAGACTCACCAATCACGTAAGGAACCGTACCTTCTGGGTAGTTCTTCTCAAGGCTCTTACCTTCAAAGACACCCGCAAAGTGATATGGCATGAAGCTTTCACCTTCGATAACACGAGGAGTCACCATAGCTTTAACGGTGATCTTCGACCCTTCTGGACTGTGAACATAAACGTCATCACCGTCACGAATACCGCGATCCGCTGCATCAGCAGGGTTGATCTCGATAAACATTTCTTGCTGAAGTTCTGCAAGCCATGGGTTAGAACGCGTTTCTTCACCACCACCTTCGTACTCAACTAAGCGACCAGAAGTCAGTGCTAATGGGAAGTCCTTAGCAAAGTCTTGATCCTGAATTGACTTATAAAGCGTTGGAAGACGTGCAACCATACGGTCATCATAAGTTGGGTATTTAGAAACCAGATCACGACGAGGTGTATATAGCGGCTCACGGTGCACAGGGATATCATCTGGGAAGTTCCAAACAATACAACGGGCTTTTGCATTACCATAAGGAATACAACCGTGCTTAATAGCCACACGCTGGATACCACCTGAGATATCGGTCTTCCAGTTCTTACCTTCCGCGTGTTGCTTCTCTTCGTCGGTCAGTTCATCCCACCAACCAAGTTGCTTAAGCATCTTGTCGGTAAACTCTGGGTAACCGTCTTGAATCTCACTGCCTTTAGAGTAAGAACCTTCAGCCAAGATGTTGTTACCATTATGCTCAACACCATAACGTGCACGGAAGTTACCACCGCCGTCTTTAACGTGGCGACCAGTGCGGTAAAGGATCTGAGTACCTGGATGCTTCATCTCTGGCGTACCCCAACATGGCCATGGTAGACCATAGGTTTCGCCGCGAGCTGGGCCACCAGGAGCTTCAAGAGAGTTAATATCGAAAGTGCCCCAGTTTTCTTGGTGCATTTTCAAACGCTCTGGGCTTTGACCAGTATAACCAACAGTCCACATACCTTTGTTGAATTCACGGGTAATATCTTCAATCAACGGCTCATCACCGTTCACTTTAATATGCTTACAGAATTCTTTTTCGATACCCCATTTCTTGGCTAGCTTGTACATGATCACATGGTCAGGCTTAGACTCGAATAGTGGTTCGATAACTTGAGTACGCCACTGTAGCGAGCGGTTTGACGCTGACACAGAACCGTAAGTTTCAAACTGTGTTGCTGCAGGTAATAGATACACACCGTCAGTACGTTCGTGCATTACACCAGCCATCGTTGGGAATGGGTCAACAACCACAACTGTGTCCATCTTGTTCAGTGCTTCACGCACTTCACGGCCACGGGTTTCGGTGTTAACTGATTGACCCCAGAAGAATGACATACGGATGTTATCTTTTTGGGCAATCTTAGATTTGTCTTCAAGTACACCATCATGCCAACGTGAACATGGGATACCTGTAGATGTCATTGGATCTTGACCTAGGTATTGCTCTTGGTCGAAGCGACCTTTAACCCACTCATAGTCTAGGTCCCAAACATTACACCAGTGCTTCCAAGAACCGGTTTTCAGACCGTAATAACCAGGTAGCGTATCGAACAGTAGACCGAAGTCGGTCGCACCCTGTACGTTATCGTGACCACGGAAAATGTTAGTACCGCCACCTTCAACACCCATGTTACCTAGGGCTAATTGCAGGATACAGTATGAACGGGTATTGGCATTACCAACGTGGTGCTGAGTACCACCCATACACCAAACGATGGTGCCAGGCTTAGTTTCAGCCAACATCTTAGCAACGCGACGCATTTGCGCTTCAGGTACACCGGCCACGTTTTCAACTTCAGCGGGTGTCCACTTAGCAACCGCTTCACGGATGCGTTCCATACCGTATACACGTTGGTTGATAAAGTCTTTATCTTCCCAGCCATTTTCAAAGATGTGCCATAGTAGACCATAAATGAATGGGATGTCCGTACCAGGACGGATATGCACGAACTCGTCAGACTTAGCTGCAGTTCGGGTGAAACGAGGATCAACAACAATAACCTTCGCGCCGCGCTCTTTACCTTCTAAGACATGTTGCATCGCAACCGGGTGCGCTTCAGTTGGGTTAGACCCAATGAACATCATGGCTTTGGCTTTACGAATGTCGTTGAACGAGTTGGTTTGCGCACCGTAGCCCCAAGTGTTTGCAACACCGGCTACCGTGGTAGAGTGACAGATACGAGCAGAGTGGTCGACGTTGTTTGTGCCCCACATTGCCGCGAACTTTCTGTACATATAAGCTTGTTCGTTCGAGAACTTCGCACTACCCATGAAGAATACTGAATCTGGACCTGATTCTTGACGAATCTGTAGCGCCTTAGCACCCACTTCTTCAATCGCTTGATCCCAAGATAGTTTCTTCCACTTACCGCCTTCAAGCTTCATTGGGTACTTAAGACGTTTCTCACCGTGTCCATGTTCACGCAGTGCAGCACCTTTGGCACAGTGACCACCAGCGTTGAATGGGTGATCAAATGCTGGTTCTTGACCAGTCCATACACCGTTTTGTACTTCGGCATAAATACCACAGCCCACTGAACAGTGAGAACAAATAGTACGTTTTACTTCAGTTGGTGCATCATGAGCTACATCTTTTGCTTCAGCTTTACGCATCATTCCTGCGCCAAGCATAGAAGCCGCAGCAATACCACCAGTTGCAAGACCTGCAGACTGTAGGAATTGACGACGGTTTAGACCTAGAGCCGGCTTACTCGGTGCCGTTGTTGCTTGGTCTGTTTTGCGGGTTAATCGCATCACACATCTCCTTAAATTATTCTTTATGTATTAAGTATTTAATTACTTGCTACGCAAAGAATCGTAATAACTACGAACATGATCGGTTTCACGGTAGCCATCGCCCTTTGCTGTAGGCTCAATAGATGGCGTTGCCGCTACGGCTTGTCCACTTACTGTCGCAACAGCACCAGCAGCACTACCCAATGCCAATGCTTTAAGCAGTTGGCGGCGGCCCATGTCAGAAGCTTGCTTCTTCATAGTGTCTCCTATTTGTTTTTTTACTAAAGGTGATACTTATGCCGCTGCGTATCGTTGACTCTCACATCTCATTACGCATTAGCATAAGCACTACCCAACTCATGCGAGGGTTCCCCCTCAGTTCTTGCACACCATCTCAACGACAAATTTCTAAGATGGCCTAAGATCTACCCATTCACTAAGACGCAAGTTCGCTAGTGGTTGGGGTGATTTTTTCTGCTTCACTGCCAGGGCAGTTAACAGGGATATCTAAACTCAATTGTTCAAATTCGTTAGCTTCAATTTCGAAGAACGCTTTGGCTAACTGTGCAACAGTGGCATAGAAAGCCGCACTTGGTGTTGCTGCCAATGTGTCACAGAAACGCTCAATCCAGCTGCCAATATGACGCTGATAAAACGCCAGCTGACGGTAGCCTGGTGCTTCCAAAATCAATACACCCATCACTTCACATAATGCGGCAACATGATCTTCAGGCTCTTTCACTTCTTCTTCGCGCTCAAAGCCTAGCTGCATCAAATCTTGACGTAGCAATGCTAGCGGCTTGTCCATTAATGAACCTGTCATAAACCAACTGCCGTAAGGCAAGATTTCACCACTACCTACACCTAAGAAGATGTTGAAGTATTCATCTTCTAGCTGCTCGCTGGTGAACTGGCCAGCCGCCAATTTGAGGGCAAGCCAGGCTTTGGTCATTTCGCTATCGTCATCAGCATCAACTTCTAGCTCTTGTAAAAAAGCCAATAGCTCAGCACTAGGCTGACTGCGTAAAAGTGCCGCGAGTAAATGATAAATATCGGCTCTTAACTGATCGTTTTCTGAAACTTCTCTTACTTGTTCGGTCATAGTTAAACTCTTATCGCAGTTGCTTTTCAGGATCTTGAAGAATGTCTTCAAACATATCTTTAACCCGGCAGTCGCCGCACATTTTTAAGCGCTCAGTGTTAGCACTAAATGCACTATGGCCACCGACTACATCCAGCATCCGTTGCACCATGGACTGGGTTGCGAAAGCGGTGCCACAACGAATACATTCGAATGGGGCTTCCTCTTTCAACGTTTGACGCTGTTGACGCGCCGCTTTATCAAAGTTGATTTGTGGTGTCAGGCTAATCACTTTTTCAGGACAAGCCGTTTCACACAAACCACACTGAACACAATCTTGCTCAACAAAGTTCAGTGCTGGTAAGTCACCGCCATCGGTCAGTGCTTGAGTCGGACAAGTCGACACACAAGACAGACACAAGGTACAGTTTTCAGTGTTAACACTGACCTTACCGAAAGGAATATTGCTTTTAGTTAAGCAGCTATCAATTGACGCTGCTTGCTCATTAAGGTGGTCAACAGCGGCATACAAGGTGTCGCGCTTCGTTGTAGGCGCAAATTCACCAGGAACAATCACTGGCCAATTGGCACTGGTTGCAATCAAATCACCTAACTCATTTAGTTGCTCTTGATTGACGACGCTAATGCGTTGCGGCTGACCCATCTCATCCAAAATGTCATTAGCAAGTTTTAGCTCACCATTAAGCATTTGCGTCAAAGTTGGCGCTGTGGCGTCGGTATTAAGCACCAAGATTTGACGTGCGCCCCAAGCTAGCGCAGACATCCAGTGGTCCATGCTGGCCACGGTAATCTCTTCCAGCTCAACAGGAATAATCGCGCCTGGAAGTTCTTCATTAATTAACGCCGCACCATTAGCTGCGTCATGGAATAGGATCACAGGTGCAGTTTGAGCTTGCTCACGGAAGCGCCCGACTAACTTATGTAGATAAGAGTGCAGCGCTTGTGGCGTAGGCAAATCATAGGCAATAGCCCCAGTTGGGCAGGCGTTGGTACAACTACCAGCACCGTGACAAAGATAAGGGTCGATCTCAATGACTTTGTCGATGCTTTGAATCGCATCCGCTGGGCAGAAATTTAAACAACGGTTACACCCGTCTAAGCCGTTGCGGTGATGCGCACAAATCTCGCTATTCACTTTCACGTATCGAGGCTTATCAAACTCACCAATCATGCTAGGAAGCTGTTCAATGGCTTCATCTAACTTAGCCTGATCTTGACCGACATAAAAATATCCAGGTGGCAGCATCTCTAGGTTGATACAAGGTGCGATGCTTAAATCAAGGATAAGGTCAAAATGGGCTTTACGAATGGCGGCAAGACTTAAATCAATTGCCGAGGTTTCGGTGGCTGATTCAGGTTCAACTTTGACTTGGAACTGACCTAAAAAGCCTTTGATCTCGATGAGTTTGTTGTAATAACTTTCGATGTGTTCTGCAGACTGCATCACCTTTTCAAGGTGTGCTTCGTCTTGGCTAGTGATAGATTCATTTGCCAAAATAGCCACTTGTCCCATGTTGGACAAACGGTCTGCAGCCAAACGTGCCAAATCTTCTGGCCCGATGACCAACACATTGCCTTCAGTGGTATAACTCACTGTCGGTGGGATCAGATTCTGTAGAATCTGGGTTTGCCCCAATACTTGCTGACGGATCTGCTTTAAGTCAGCTGATTCACTACTATTTAAATGTATGCTCACATTGCGTTCCTGAACAGTTTTGGCCGCTGCTGTCGGCTAGGTGGCTGTTTTGCTCTTGATGGCTGCGCTTTAAATGCGCCAGCTTCACCTATTTATATTTGTAATACAGCAATTCACGTACCAAATTTATGGGTTTAATAACTCTCCAAACTTACCTTAAGCAACAGTTCCTTTTGTTTCACCGTCTACATCTGGTTCATTTTGGGACACCTCGACAGTACCTTCGTCCAAAATGTCCTCGCTGTTGTTTTCGGTGATTTTCGCCATTTGCGCTTCACGTTCTACGGCGGAATCTGCAGTCATCTCTTCTGCAGACTCTTGAGTCTCTTCATCATCTTTAGTGATGTGTCGGAAAATCTTTTTGGTGAGCTCTTGTGACACATCAGCACTTAACTTTGGTTGGTTACTGTAATCCAATGCGTACTCAAGCAAGCCATCAATTTCGTTATAATGCGGTTGTTTCCAAAGTGCTCTTAATGCGGCCGTTTTAGCTGCTGGGTCAACATTGTCAGCCATAAAGCTGGCAAAACTGCCACCCACCTCAATTTTCTCGGGATCTGGCAAGTCTTCTGCACCAAGCACTTTATCTTCCGCGGTGTCCGCTACAGACATTTCAGCTTCAACAACAGGCTCTTCGGCTTGCTGCTCATCAGCTGTCTGCTGTGCTTGCTTAGCTGCTTCAGCTTCTTCGGCTAGCTTCTCTTCTTCGACCTTTTGCCTGCGAAGATTCCAGCGTGATAAAAAGCCACTCGACTGTTCACTCATAATTAACCTCGCCCATGACTATTACTTTGGCTAGGTCCCTCGCCTTTACGTCGGTTCACATGCTTACGACGGTGAGCACTAATCTCAACTTCACCGTGACGAGTAATGAACGCTTCTATCCAACATGCAATGGCACTTGGCATTGGTATGTTTAACACTGGGGTATCACCTTCTAAGCAACCGGCGGCGACATTCTGGTCGGCCGAAATTGCCGCTGGAACCCAAGTACCATCTTCAAGTTCATCACAGACAATATAGAGCATGGTATTGTCCATATCGAGGTTTAAGCGATAACTGGCGCGCTCATCACGGTACAACTCTAAAACAACGAGTTTAGACCCTTCAGGGGCTTCATGGGTGGCAGGAACAATCTGATCGATTTCCCACTGGACTGATGTCCAGCGACCCACAAGTTTCTCTGTTTTTTTCAAAGATACGTACATGGGCCATTGACTTTCGGTATGCTGCATTCCGTCTCCGTCTTGCTATGGAAAGCCGACTCAAACATAGAGAATCAGCTATTTTCCGCTCAGCGATGTCTATGCAGCTGCAATATTGATGCCAGTTAATAAGCCTCAATAGTTTGAACTAGATCATCATTTCCACAATAAGCGTAGGACAATTTGTCCAAGCTGCCAGTCGAAACGGGACAATAAAGGGCGTCGATAGCGACAAAAATCGACCAGATCACGCATTTCATTAAGAATCGCTGCATAAGGAATGAATATTGCTATGCTTGAGGCTGTCTATTGTGACTACACAACGAAATGAGCGCCATGAAACGTAATCCAACCTTAGTTAAAACCGATGTTGAGGTCCCACTGACGATTGCCGTCAAAGCCGTGAATGAACAAGGCGAAGCTGTTGATAAACATATCGCTTGCGAGCGCCCGCTAACGGTTTACCTCAATTGGCAGCCTATCGTCACGCTTATGACATTGGGTGCTAGAGCTGAATCGCTTGCCTTAGGCTATTTAAAGAATCAAGGCTTCATCTCTGATGTTAAACAGCTTGAATCAGTGATTATTGACTGGGACGTGAACTCAGCCGCGGTGTTAACTAAAGAAAATACCGCCGACTTAGAAGACAAACTGTCTGAAAAAACCGTCACCACTGGCTGCGGTCAAGGTACGGTTTACGGCGGGTTCATGGACGGACTGGATGAGATTAACCTACCTCAGCCTAAGCTCAAACAAAGTATGATTTATCGTCTGTTAAAAAATATCAGCGAATACAATGAAACCTACAAGAACGCTGGTGCTGTTCACGGTTGTGGCCTGTGTAAAGATGACCAGATCACCGGCTTTGTTGAAGATGTGGGTCGCCACAATGCGGTCGATACCTTGGCTGGTGAGATGTGGCTTAACCAAGAAGTGGGTTACGACAAGCTGTTTTACACCACTGGGCGCTTGACCTCTGAGATGGTGATTAAGGTTGCCAAGATGGGGATTCCGGTGCTGCTATCGCGCAGCGGCGCAACTCAAATGGGCTTAGAATTGGCGCAAAAGTTAGGTATCACTATGATTGCCCGCGCCAAAGGCCGTCATTTCTTAATCTATAACGGCGCAGAAAATATCGAATTTGATGATATGCCTCCTAAAAGAGCGGCAAAGTAAATTGGCGAATATGAGTGTTTATTGTGTTAAGGAAAATCCATGACTGAACCTAGTGAACTTATCTATATGAGCGCTAAGCAAGTCGCTGAATATTTGGATCTCAATGAGAAGAAAGTCTACGCCATGGCGAACGACCGCATTCTTCCTGCGACAAAAGTAACTGGTAAGTGGTTATTTCCTAAGATTTTAATCGACAGATGGGTAATGGATTCTTGCCACAGCGGCATGTTATCTGACCGCATGCATATTACCGGCAGTGACGATCCATTATTGTCCATGCTAGTTGCACGCCTCATGTGTCGCATCGGCAAAAGTGACTTAGTTAGCTACAGTGCAACCGGCTCTCGAATGGGTTTAGACCTGTTATCAAGAGGCTATGCTGACGTTTGTACCTTACATTGGGGCACCGTAGAGGAAAGTAATGTTAGACACCCTGCTTTACTCAAAGGCTACCCGAATCACCAGCAATGGGTGATGGTCCATGGCTACACTCGAAAGCAAGGCTTGATGATGCGACCAGACATGCATCAACGCTGCCAAGAAGAAGATAAGATAGTCAGTATGCCTTGGCGCTGGGTTGGCCGCCAAGAAGGCGCTGGCAGTCAGCAGCATCTAGAGCATTGGTTAATGAAGCAAGGCGCTGCAGTGAGTCATTTGAGCTTTTCAGTCACCGCCCATAGTGAACGCGAACTTGCTGGCTTTATTGCTAGAAACGAAGCTGACATCGGCTTTGGTTGCCAGTCGGTGGCGATGGAAAGTGGCTTAAGTTTTGTACCACTCATCACCGAATCTTTTGATTTTGTCATGCCTCAAGGCATCTATTTTAGACGCCAGTTACAAGCCCTGTTCGACTTGTTGGCCAGTACCCAAACCAAACAGTTAGCGGCCACCTTGGGAGGCTACGATCTGACTGATTGCGGTAAGCTAATTTGGACACCTTCTTAAGAGCCGGCACAAAGACAGTTTAGCATTACCAATTTACAAAGTGAGTTGGTAGTGCAAACTGTCGCCTTGGTCCTTGGTAATATTAACAAAGCCCAATTTTTGCAATAAGTGCATTGAACTTCGATTGTCAGCACTCACACCTGCCATTAAACACGTTAAGTTTTCAACTGTTCGCATTTGTATTATCAACTCACTTAATAACTCAGAGGCCAACCCCTGTCTCCAGTTTTGTTGACGTATCAAATAGCCGATATGCGCTAGTTGGCAATCAAAATGAATGAACACTAGCCCCAACAACTGATGACTTTGCCGACACCTAACCAGTAGTAATTCACTGTCATCTGTGATTTTTACTAACCAATCTTTGGCTGCGTCAATATCATTTATGCCTTGGAAATAGGCCGGCAATGGTGCCACAACAGCAGGGGTTAATAGGGTGATAACTTCCTCAAGCAAGGTATAATTTTGCAGGTGAGCGGCCGCCATATCTACGCCGCTAACGATTAAGCGTTCAGTAGTAAATTGAGTCATAACTGCCCTATTAACTTGTTGGTTGTTTGATGACAAAACCCCTTTCGATATCCCCCCGCATACCCACAGACTCGTACAAGCGATGGGCACCATGCAGTTGCGCGCCTGACAATAACATCACTTTATACCAATCGGCATAAGAAAGTGATCTACTCAGCGCTATTTTTGGCAAACGAGTTCGAGACGAATAACTTAAGTAATAGTGGTTCTATTGGGAAGTTATTCAACGAAGAAGTAGGCAGCCAAAAAAGCGCCCAAAGGGCGAGTTTTAGCACTTCTGATACTGTGTAAACGAACTTGAACGTAGAGTAACTATGCCCTTCATTCGTTGCCTTGTCTCAGAGGCGCTAAACTCTCGCTGAGCTATCACATCTTTATGCCGATTGGTATTATAACAATCCAGCTGCCACGCGAGCTCGATCCCATATTTCAGCACGGCTTGGCTTAATCCTCGGCGACGAAACGCATCTAACGTAATCACATGCTCTATCATAGCGAACGGCCTAGCACCATTGGCCAGGCTGAGATTTAAAGTCAGCGAGTAAGTTGAAGCTAACTGCCCCTCCACTTCAGCTACGATGATATGGGTATTACTATCTTCACAAAGCCGCCGCCAAGTCTGTGCTGCAACCTCAGCTGACAGCTCTGGGTCATGGGGACGCAAAACTTGGTAGAGCTTTTGGACCTGAGCTAAATCTTGTTGGTTAGCGAGTCTAATCATCCTGATCAATGGCTCCTAGTCAATCAACGCCGTTTGCAGGCCAGCGCATAAACAGCACTGATCCCTTTAGCCTTCTCTAACGTATCAATTTGAAAATGAGAAGGAACTACTATGAGCATCAGCAATGCAAAAATCAATATCACCAACCTACGGCTGCGCACGTTCATCGGCTTTAATCCCGAGGAACGTGAAAAACAGCAGGACGTTGTTATCAACATAGAGATACATTACCCCGCCTCACTGTCAGCGCAAACCGATGACGTCAATAACGCGCTAAACTACAAGACCGTCACTAAGAAAGTGATTCAACATGTTGAAGAAGGGCGATTTTTACTCCTGGAAAAACTGGTGTCTGACATTCTTGAGATTGGTTGTGAACATCCATGGGTACGTTATTGCCAAGTCAAAGTCGATAAACCCCATGCGTTGAGGTTTGCCGATTCCGTGTCGCTCACCCTTGAAAGCCATTTAGAAGAGCGCCAATAACCCTATTTTCCGGAGAGCATTATGTCGCCAGCAGCCGAACAAGTGAAACAGGCTCTAATCGCCCAAGGATTAGAAACTCCACTACTTCCTTCTGACATGAATAGTCAGCAAAAATATGAAAAGATTAAGCATTTAATGACCGATGTGGTCGAGACACTAGGCCTTGATTTAACCGATGATAGCTTGTGTGAAACACCACATCGAATTGCCAAAATGTACGTCAACGAGATATTTTCTGGCCTCGACTACGATAACTTTCCCAGCATCGCTCAAATCGACAATAAGATGGGCTTAGATGAGATGGTTAAAGTATCCGATATCAGCCTTACCAGCACCTGCGAGCATCATTTCATCACCATCGATGGCCTTGCCAAAGTGGCGTATATTCCTCACAAATCGATATTGGGATTATCGAAAATCAATCGCATAGTGCGATTCTTTGCGCAGCGTCCACAGGTGCAAGAGCGATTGACACAGCAGATTTTGGTGGCGTTACAAACCTTATTGGACACCCAAGATGTCGCTGTCACGATCACTGCCACTCATTACTGTGTTAAATCACGCGGCATCATGGATAGTCAGTCCGCCACGCAAACGACTGCGCTAGGTGGCTGCTTTAAAGCAAACCCAGATACCCGCGCCGAGTTTCTTGCATAGCTCTTTGCTCGCTTAGCCACTTTAATTGCAGCAAACCAGACGCTAACATGACAAAACATCAGCACATTTATTTCAAAAATTGAGTGACACGATAATGACAAAAACCATCTTGATCACCGGCGTAGGTAAACGCATTGGTCTTTACCTCGCCAATGCCTTTATACGCCAAGGCTATCAGGTGATCGGTACCTATCGACGCCATTATCCCAGCATCGACACCCTAGCGGAATCAGGCGCAGATCTTTATTGCTGCGATTTCACTGATAACCAACAAGTTCAGCGGCTTATCGAAAAAATCACCGCCGCCTACCAGCAACTTGATGGCATCATCCATAACGCCTCATTATGGTTACCAGACAATGCACCGCAACCAGCAGCCGACATCTTAACGACAATGATGCAGGTACATGTCAATGCACCGTATCAAATCAATCTGGCCTTGGCTCCCTTGCTGCAGGCGGGCGAGCATCAAAGCAATATTATCCATATCACTGACTATGTGGCACAAAAAGGCAGCAATAAACACATCGCCTATGCTGCAAGTAAAGCTGCTTTAGAAAATATGACCCTATCATTCGCTAATTTGCTTGCTCCCAAAGTCAAAGTGAACAGTATTGCACCGGCGCTCATCTGCTTTAATGACGATGATGGCGAAGATTACAAACAAAAGGCCATCAATAAATCCTTAATGCAACGCGTCGCTGGTGAGCATGAAATGTGGGATGCGGTTATGTACTTAATGGGCAGTCATTATGTGACAGGGCGTTCGCTGCCCCTCGATGGTGGCAGGCACCTTAAATAATGCTAGGGCAATGGCTTAGCCAGAACGCTAAGCCACATCTGCTCATCGTCCGCAAAATGAGACTGACATTGCCGCTGCGGCGAGAGCATAAGTCGTTGCTGCAAGGATTGATCACTAGAGAAGGACTGATCACTAGATAACGCACCACGCAACTCAATATCCAGTTGCAGCAGTCCAGTTTCTACAATTTGGCTAACCAAAATCATCTCAAACCCATCGGCATCCAAGGTATAAGTTTCACCGACTTCTATAACAACATTATCGTGCAACAGACAGTGTTGTTGCTGATAAAGGTCTATGGCTAAGGCTATGTTAACGCTTTGGTTTTGCTGCCACTGTTTTATCTTCTGACGCCTCACGGCTGCGAGATAATCACCCGCTAAAGGACTACTCATATAATCGACCTCCCTATTCATGTCCCATAGCCGTCTATGGCGAGCAAAGCTCATCTACCTATCATCTATCAAGGCGCGTAATTTAGACCAAGTCACTCTTTGTGACTTGTCTAAATAGCTCCATGCCAATATGCGCGTTTGTTTATTTCCCTGCGCCATGTTGATAGTTTTTACCGCCACAGCCCCCATACTCTCTAGTGCTTGGTAACAAGGCTTAAGGTTCTCTTTTTTAGACACCAAACTAGTAAACCACAAGCATTGCGCGGCATAGGGCTTACTTTGGCTAATCATATCGAGTAAAAATCGACGCTCACCGCCCTCACACCATAGTTCAGCTTTTTGGCCACCAAAATTTAGCTTAGAAGTAGCTTGGCTGCTTTGATGACCTTTTGCCGCGCGGTTAGCAGCGAGGTTGGTTAATTTGCGCTGAGTACCCTTAGTGGCTTCAGCCAACGAAGCGTGAAATGGCGGATTACATAAGGTGACATCAAATCGCTCTTTCGGCGCAATAATGCCATCGAATATTTTCCCTCGATTGTCTTGTAACC
This sequence comes from Shewanella waksmanii, assembly GCF_043643685.1. Classification (GTDB taxonomy): domain Bacteria; phylum Pseudomonadota; class Gammaproteobacteria; order Enterobacterales; family Shewanellaceae; genus Shewanella; species Shewanella waksmanii_A. The sequence goes on along the minus strand of NZ_JBHZSN010000010.1, from coordinate 88,541 downwards.
GCACCGATAACTGCTGAGTCAGTTTAGGATTAGCCTTAGCTATCTGCTGCACATTTTTCACCGACACTGGGTCAATATCACTGGCGACAAACTGCCAACCATAACAACTGTTCCCCAGTAGTGGGTAGATACCATTGGCTCCCGTGCCGATATCTAACAGCTTAATTTGATGACCATACAATCGCTTAGGAATAGATGGGACATTTTGTCCATCAAGGGGGCGCTCTGTTAATAGATCAGCCAAGTAATGCAGATAATCCACTCTGCCAGGAATGGGCGGGCACAAGAATCCAGCAGGAATATCCCAGTTGTCAATTTGGTAATGGTGCTTCAATAACGCCGCATTTAAATGTTTAACGGCTTCAGCGTCTGCAAAATCGATAGATAGTTTGCCGTAGGGATTTGGCCTAACAAAAGCTTTAAGTGGTTGAAAGGCGGCAACGAGTGCTGAAAAATCATAGTCTTGATTATGAATATTTCGCGGATGTAAGCCCGTTTTATAGGCTGGCACAATTTGATAATCACCGCGAGGGACGACATGTGATGCAGATGTTGCTGCAGCGTGTTTTTTAGATGCTACGGCTTTAGCAGTGTGGACTGCACGCTTTTTTTCCGAGGGATGGGTGCGCACAAAACTGTGCCGAGAGGCTTTACTCATAAAATTCGCTTAACTCAAAGCAGGCCGCCCCATTGACTGGTGCGTAAGGCGATTAGGCCAACATGTCCTAATCGTACAAATATTTAGTAAATAACAGGTTAACCACCATTGCTTTGCCAGTTTCCGCTTCCAGCAAATTATTGATGGTGTCATAACATTCACGGCGGATATCCTCCTTGCCGGTTAATGACTTCACCTTGTCTTCAGTTTGCGACCCTAGAATCTCAACAATCGCCGCGCGCAGTAATGGATCATGACGCTCCAGCGCAATCAAATCTTCCGGTGCCTTAACCATTAATTCTACGCCGATACGGACAAAACCAAGCTTTTTACGATTAGAAATGTAATTGGTTACGATGTCAGGCTCAAAACCATAATAGGCATAGGTGTCGAGCCTCTCTTCTTCCTCTGCATGGGAAAACGCAGAAAAAACGCCCAACACAAGGATGAGCCATAATGACACTAACTTTTTCATATCTAACAATAACTCCTAATATAACCAGGCTTACTTGGTTCGCTAGCTCAATTATGACAGAGGTCAGCGAAGATTTCCTGTCCAAGTGAATTTCTTGGCGAAATATCTTAACGGGTACTGCACAGCGCTTTCTGGTTTGCCGTAACGCATGGTAAACTTAGGCGGTTATTTGTATTGTACTGAGAATGAAATGAGTGTGACGAAATTAAGCTTCCCCTATGGTGAAGCTGTACAGTGGTATTCACCCGAAGCCATCACTCCCTTACCTGCATCAACGTTTCGAGACTGGTTACTCAGTACTGGTAGCTTAACCCAAAAGCTACGCGCCCAATGCCAGCATTTTGAAGTGAAAATTCTCGGTGAAGGCAATATCAACCCTTTGGCGGGCGAATTAAGCCAGCCACAACAAACTTGGGTTCGTGAAGTGTTACTTTGTCTTGATGGTGTCCCATGGGTGTTTGCACGAACCCTGATCCCCACTCAACTCATTTCGCAAAGCCAATCAGACTTTGTTGGGCTCGGTACCCGGCCTTTAGGTGAGTTATTGTTTACGAGCGATCAATTCACCCCGGGGCTCATTGAAGCTTGTCACTTTACTCCCTGTGACAAGTTGGCCGCATTAGTAAAACAGCTTGATCAAGACCAAGCACAACCGCTATGGGGACGACGCCGTTATTTCAAGCACCATGACAAACAGCTGATTGTCAGTGAGATTTTTTTACCAGCAGCAAAAGCAGCGATTGAAGCACTACCTCAGCCAGCCTAATCTTGCTGCTGATGCAACCAATCGCTATACAGCAATAAAAGAACCGAAGCTGACCAGCTAAAATTAGTACAATGTAGCCCTTCACCTGTGATTGGATGATAGTTTTCTCGAATCGGTTGTTGGGTTTGCATACCTTCACCAGCTTCAACTAATTGTCTTGCTAATTGCTTTGCTTCGGCAATGTAACCATAGCGGGCCAAACCATGCAGGGCAAAGTAACTTTGATCTAACCAAACCGGACCGCGCCAGTACTGACTTGGGGCAAATGCCGGACTATCAGCACTGACAGTTGGAAACGGAACTTTGGTGGCAAAGGCTGCATCATTAAGATAACGAGAGACCATTTGCTGTGCTTGTTGCTTGCTCGCAGCCCCAGCCCATAACGCTACCCAGCCTTCAACACCGCGGCCAGCATCTACCATGCGCCAACTACGCTGCTCATCAAAACGTAAGTCGTAGAAAAAGCCACTTTCATTATCAAACATCTGTGTCTGGATTTGCGCTTGTAACACGTCAGCTTGTTGTTGCCACTGCTTGCTGTCCTGCTGCTTTCCTAACACTTGCGCAATGTCAGCAAGCCAGCGCTTTTCTGCATAAAGGTAAGCATTCAGGTCAACCGATTCCTGTGAAATGGAATATCCCAATAACTGCGGTTCACTAGAACCAGCTACCAAACCGATATTCTCGAGGATCTGCAATTCGGGGCTATCATCGAAGCGGGGAGCATTGTCCATTCCCGACTCCCAAGCTGCCGCCTCAATCACCGCTTTACGATCCACTTTACCCTGTTGAATATGCAATGGATGCACATTGGCACCGTATTCCACCAAACCATTCCCGTTATGGTCGCGGTTGCGATACCACCATTGATGATAGGCCACCAGTTTGGGGTAAAACTCAACCAATAACTGTTTGTCTTGAGTTTGTTGGTAAATTTGCCAAATGGCCCATGTTGCTAGAGGCGGTTTACCATTACGTTCATTCCAATTGCCACCATCACCTTGGCGTTGACTATCTTGGTTATAAAATATGGCATCAGGCAGGTTGCCGGCATCCTGTGGGCGTACCGGGTCGTTAGCAGTAAACTGATAATCAAACATCGCGCTGACATTGGCCGTGGCGAGTTGTGGGTCAAACTGTGCGAGCGCTACCGCTTGTTTCCAACTATCCCATGCCCACACACCATTAAACCATTTATAAGTGATTGACGGCGTAACGGCATCATGACGAATGGCACCTGCGGGACTTCGCCAATTATGCATCAAGGTTTGCATACTTTTGGCGGCCATGCGGCTATCTATAAGCGAGCCACCACGATTTAGCTTAGCAAGTCGCTGCTGCCAGCGCTGATTGTTGCGCTGAAGCTGCTGAGTCACTTCAGACCACTTAATCTGACCCGCCTGTTTGCGCTCAGATTGAGTATGGAAATACCGCTGTGCACTGCGCAATGACACTTGAGAATTAGGTTCAAGATACAGAACAGCACTGCTAGCCTCGTAGCCCTCAGCAGTGACTTCTATGTTGGTTGCATGCTCAAACAGTATTTCGTATTCAGCGTCAGCTAACATAAGCTGCCAAGTCTCTCGAGTAGGATTTAACTGCCAACGGATCCCAGCATCGAGTTTTGACGTGGTGTTAATCAGCTGATAGCTGTCAATATTGGGGTGAGAGGAAAAAGGCTGACCATACCAGCGAAGTTGCCAACGTTGCGGCTCGTCGCTGTGGTTATGCAAACTTGTGGTAATAATGGCCGTACGGTTATCACTAAATTGCAATTGGGTTTTTAAGCTTAATGTCGGCCAGTGAAACTCCTGCACTAGCCTATCTGATAGGCTATATATTTGACGTTTTGGCGCACTAGCAAGTGACCAAGATTGTCCACCATCGGCATCAATTAGTGCGAGCCTCTGTATCGCATCACTAAAATGCACACTGTATTCTTGGGCAATGATCAACGGCCCAGTAAATGCGCCAAAGTCTGTTGCTGTCGCTGGTAAATGAAATCCGTGCCACGCCCCCTGATCGGTATACACCGCAGGGATTAATAGATTCCCTTTGTTATCTCTCTGCTCCATCGATTGCGGTGTACCACGGTAGTCAAGGAGATCGCTATCGGGCATAGTTGACGCTGCCATCATACAAGCAGCACAAAGAATAAGAGTAGATAACATAGTTAGCTGTAATTATTGAATACAATATTCAATAATTACAAACTATCAAGCATTATGCAAATAGGCGCTATTGTTAACCGGTATGGGCAATGTAGTTAGCAACCCCATCAAGGAACATCTGCACCGATAGCATCACCAGCACCATCCCCATCAAACGCTCTACCGCGGTCAGGCCTTTCTCGCCAAGCACTTTAGTAAACAGCTTATAGAACAACAAAATAACCGCACTTGCCCCCCAAGCCGCCAATAATGCAATCGTCCAATCTCCCATTCGACTGCTATCGGTATGGGCTAACAAAATCAAGGCAGCCAAGACAGATGGACCTGCCATCAAAGGAATCGCCATAGGAACAATGAAGGGTTCTTCACCGGCTGCCAAACCAACTACGCCACCGGGCTGAGGAAATATCATCCGAATGGCAATCAAAAAAAGAATGATACCGCCGGCAATACTGACCGACTCGGAGCGTAAATTAAGGAAGTTTAAAATAGCTTCACCGGCAAACAAAAACAGCAACATAATGACCAGTGCAATAACGAGCTCACGTACCAACACGCGGCGACGCTTTTTCGGTTCAATATGACGTAATATTGAAGCAAAAATAGGCAGGTTCCCAAGGGGATCCATAATTAAAAACAACATTACTGCTGCGGAGAGAGTATCCATGGCGAAAGCTTTTTGTCACAAATAAAGTCTATATTGTATAACCTTTTCGGCATAACAATCATCAGATTGGCTCACTTTTGCAATAATTTATCCTGCATTTGTTGCCGCAAGCGTTACAGCACTCGTGATCTATGCAACTAAACCGCACTTTTAGAATGTAAATCATTCGCACAACGCGATTTCCGCATCAACTAAATACAATTGATATGTTATAATCTGTCGTTTCCCAAGGCTCCTTCACTGAATTACCATGTTATATCTCGTTGCCAGCTGTATAGCACTATTGCTAGGCCCGCTCTTTTACCGCTTCTTCACCACGGGAGCTGGGCTACATAAAGGCTTAGATGGCTTTATCTTTGTCTCACTTGGCGGCTTAGTACTGGTTCATATCCTGCCGGAACTACTCGAACATGGCGGCTTTTTAGCACTGGTATTTGTGATGATTGGCATATGGGGACCAACTCTTAGCGAGCGGTTATTCCATCGCTATTCAGAAGTCACTCATAACCTCACCCTTATACTCGGTATCGGCGGTCTGCTTCTGCACACGATCACCGATGGCGGTGCGATGGTACTCGCCCAACAAGAAGGTGTATCGACCCTATTGGCATTGGGCGTCATTTTGCATCGCTTACCCGTGGGCTTAGCCATTTGGTGGTTATTGAAACCCCAGGTCGGCACTCGTTGGGCATCTGTGGTGCTAGTGGCGATGATGGTACTCACTGCTGCTGGCTACTTTGCAGGTGAGCAACTACTTACTCACTTGAGTTTGGATAACACGGTTTACCTACAGGCGTTTGTAACAGGCTCAATCTTACATGTGGTATTACATCAGCCCCACGGCCAACAGAACCACGATAATCAAGGCAAGTATGAGTACCAAGCTGGGATCGGCAGCTTACTTGGCATCGCACTGTTAGCTTTACTGTTGCTGGTCGATTCTGGCGGTCATGACCACCATCAACATGGCCACAGCACCGAACAGTTGATGAGCTGGATCACCACCATTGCGCCAGTATTGCTGCTTAGCTATCTGTTTGCCGCCTTACGCTACCAATTTGGCTTATCGCCCCAAAGCGAGCACCTATCTTTGCAATGGTTGCAACGATTACTCGGCCCTGAAGCCTTGATTGTCACTTGGCTATTGTTAGGTTCTGAATTTGCCATCATGCAAGTGCTAATTCTCGTTGTGATTGCTGCTGTACTCACGTTGAGTAAAGTCGAACCAACCGATCCCCACATAAAGCTGCCAGAATCAGGCTGGCGTTTTGGCTTCGCACACTTGGTTGACCGCAGTGCACCTTGGGTTATTTTGAGCCTATTGCTCGCCAACCTTATTGGTCATCCGTCGGTGCCGCTATCTAACTCTTGGGTACAAGTTGCAGTATTGCTCGCACTGTTCTTACCTATGCGCTTTTGCAATTTAGGCGGTGCCGTACTGGCATTAGCCCTCGCCTATAGCGGCTGGAGTAATGCGGCTGTGATGTTAGCGCTCATCGCGGCACCTGTATTTAATCTAGCTCAGATAAAACTAATGTCAGCGGTGCAAATCGGCTTACTGTGCGGTGCTATTATTGGTGGTATTTTTGTCACTGAGCTTGTTCAATTAGCTTGGCACAATGTAATGGTGATCCCTGACAACATCAGCTTTGCGGCAGTCATTGTGTTGGCATTGTTGTTCGCAGCAAGCCTGTTGCGACTTGGCCCAAGAAAGTTCATGGCGCGAGTGATGTTGTGGAAACCCAAAGCTCACGCGCACCACCATAACGACTCAGACGGCCACGCTCACCATCACTAAAGCTGCTAGACCCAATGCCGTTAGTCGAGTAGATTGAATGCTATCGACCACGGCATTGAGTGTTAATCCATGTGTATCCTGTTTGTCGCTTATCAAGTTCACCCAGATTATCCACTGATTGTTTGTGCCAACCGAGATGAGTTTCATCACCGGCCGACACAAGGCCTGCATCAATGGCAGCAGCCCCAAGGGATTATCGCAGGTAAAGATCTTGAAGCTGGCGGCACATGGTTAGGTATCAATCAGCGCAGCCAATTTGCAGCCCTGACGAACATTCGCATGCCACAATTGCAGCAACAAGATATGCGAAGCCGCGGTGATCTGGTATTACAGGCCCTGGATGATACACACCCACTAGACAGTCAGTGGCTGCAAGCAAATAGTCAGCAATACAATCCATTTAATTTAGTGTTTGAACAAAACCAACAATTGCAGTGCTACAACAGTGTCAACCAAACCACTACCGCACTAAGCAGTGGCTTTCATGCCGTTAGTAATGGCGAACTTGATGATGTTTGGCCAAAAATGGCCAAAGGCACCCAAGCACTGCAGCGCTATGTTAATCAACTACTCGAAGATAAAACCGCGCCCAACATGCTACAGCTTAGTGCATTAATGAAGGATGAAACGTTGGCAGAAGATAGCGAGTTACCACAAACCGGTGTCGCACTTGAGTGGGAACGATTGCTGTCTGCAATCTACATCAAGCACCCAGAATACGGTACTCGCGCCACCAGTATTGTACTGCGCCATCGAAGCGGCCAAATGCAGATCATGGAATTACGCTTCGACGGTAAAGGCCGACAACTAGGCAGTGAAACCTTTACAGTCACGCCTTAAACGGTGGTCAGATAAAGCGGTTAATCTGAGCTATGATCGTGTGTGATCACCCAACGATCATCGATGCGCTCCACAAGCAAGGTAAACACCCCATTAGGGTTATCTTTGGCGCGTTTTAGCTCCCAACGACCTACCACTAACGCAGCATAATTGCTGAGCATTTTGGTCTCTTCAATGGTGAACTTTAACTTGCCAAGTGTGGCAACGTCTGGGTAATTTTTTTTGTAGGCTGCAAGGGTTTTCTCCCAGCCATAGCTGAACTTATTTCCGGAAACAAAGCGCAACTTCTCATTGTTCCAGTAACCACGCATATAGTTATCAAGATCGCCACGATTCCACGCCGCCTCCTGCTGAGCAAGAATCTCAGCAATATCGTCGCTTGGCACCGCTTGTACCGACGCGGCTAAACAGATTAAAAGTAAGCCAAATGCTTTTTTAATCATCAGCTTCTCCACAATGCGAATTTAAGTGTACTATACATGACATCACCGCATAACGCCCCATCAAAACAACTAAAATGATAATAGGGCGTCAAGAATAAGAGTGGCACAACATGATTCAAGCACTATGCAAAATGCTACTGGCCATCATCGGCTGGCAGGTTGATGGCAACATGCCGAAGCAAGATAAATACATTGTTATTGTTGGCCCTCATACCAGCAACTGGGATTTTATTATCGGCGTGATTGCACGCGGGGCCATTGGTGAAAAAATTAACTTTTTAGGTAAACATCAGTTGTTTATTCCGCCTTGGGGCTGGCTGTTTCGAGCCATAGGTGGCACGCCTGTAGACCGACGTAAAAGCAACAATTTGGTCGATGCTGTCGCCAAGTTATTCGCCAGCAAACCTCAATTTAAACTGGCTTTAGCCCCTGAAGGAACTCGCAGCCCAGTCAAGCGCTGGAAAACAGGCTTCTACCATATTGCCACCCAAGCTGACGTCCCCATAGTCACGGTAGGTTTAGACTTCGGCCGTAAAGCCGTGGTTATCGCCCCGTCAATGACAGCCAGTGGCAACATAGAGCAAGATATGCAACATATTCTTGATTTCTATCGCTGCATTAAAGGCCGTCACCCCAAAGACATCCCCGATTACACGCCACCTAAACCAAAATAGTTGCGCTATCAGCAATACCTTTGGTGACCGTGTGAGTAGATTGCGCATCTGGGCAACAATCGCTATAGTGCTGCCATCACTAATTTTGTATACAATTTTATGAGCTTTGATACTTGGCTGTTGTATTTAGTCGCAATTTTGCTGATCGCCATCTCTCCCGGTACGATGGCGGTGCTGTCCATGAGTCATGGTATTCACTTTGGTAAGGCCCGTAGCTTAGCTACCGCGATAGGTAGCGTGTCATCGGCACTGTTGTTAATGTTTGCTTCCGCGGCAGGATTAGGCGCGATATTAAGTGCATCAGAATATGGCTTCACCATCTTAAAGTATTGCGGCGCAGCCTATCTTATTTATCTCGGCATCAAACTGCTGCTCACAAAAGCCAGTGGCCAAGGGTTAGATTTACAACATATCAAAGGCAAAGGCACGCCGAAGCAAATGTTCAAAGAAGCATTTCTGGTTGGCATCAGCAACCCCAAAGATCTGTTGTTTTTCGGTGCCTTGTTCCCACAGTTTATTGATATTAGTGCACCACAAGGTCCGCAATTGGCCATTTTGGCCATCACCTGGGCGGTGGTCGATTTTAGCTTTGTTATGCTCTATGCCAGCATGGCAAATGTACTGGCCCCCAGTTTAAAAACCAGTAATAAGCTACATTGGTTTGACCGAACTAGCGGCGGAGTCTTTATCGCACTCGCCGCTATTTTGGTCGCTAAAGATGGCTAGTCCTAACCAAGCTCTGGTATGGGATTACTGCTTTAAGCTACGTAAATCTGCACCACTTGGCGCTTGGAAAGCTTTGAGGTTGAATTCCGGCAAAATCGCAAAAATATGGTCAAAAATATCGGCCTGAATATCTTCGTATACTGCCCAGCGCGTGTCATTGGTAAAGATATAAATCTCGATTGGCACCCCTTCTTTGCTAGATGCCAATTGACGGACTAATAAGGTCATATCTTGATGGATTTGCGGGTGCTGTTTTAAATAAGCCAACATATAGGCGCGGAAAGTACCAATATTGGTGAGTTTGCGACGGTTAACTGGCGAGTCAGGGTCTACCACCGTGGCATTATGCTGACTTAGCTCACTTTGTTTATCTGACAAATACGTTTTTAGATGATTGATTTTACTGAGTCTAAGTTCATCTTCTTCCGAGAGAAAACCAATGGTATCAATGTCAATCAATACCGAACGCTTAATACGTCGACCGCCTGATTCCGACATACCGCGCCAATTCTTAAATGCATCAGAAACCAACACGTAAGCCGGGATCATGGTGATGGTCTTGTCCCAGTTTTGTACCTTAACCGTGGTTAACGAGACCTCTTCGACAGCACCATCAGCACCATACTTATCCATCTGAATCCAATCACCGGGACTCACCATGCGGTTGGCGGCTAACTGAATACCCGCCACAAAGCCCAAAATGGTATCGCGAAACACCAACATGACTAAACCGGTTGCAACACCTAAACCACTTAAGAAAATCAATGGTGATTGGTTGGCTAGCACCGATATAGAGATGATGATTGCCACGAAAAACAGGAATAGCTTAAACAGTTGCACAAAGCTTTTGATAGGTAGGCGGCGACTAACAAGGTTAACATCAGCAATTTCATTTGCAGCATCAAAAGCACTAAAAATTGCCCGCACCAGCAGCACCACAATGGCAACACTTAATAGTCGACTGGCTAAACTACTCAACAGGTGGTATTCCGCTAAGGCCATAGGTACCAGCAGACTCAGCACTAACGCCGGCACGACATAGGCTAGCTTTTCTAATACCCGGTGGCTCATGAAAATATCATCCCATGACACCCTAGAGCGTTGAATGACCACATTCATCGCCCGCACCACACCTCGACGCACAAATAAGTAAGCTAATAGCGCCAATATCAAACTGGCCAGCAACATAATCGAGGTTGACGTGCCATCACTGGGTACGCTGTTTATTCCCCATTGCGATAGCCAGTCGGTTAACTGCAGCCGTAACTCTTGATCAATTGTTTGCTTTTCCATGTTACTTATCCAACGCCTCTGCCAGTACAAACATTGTGTAAAAAATGACATCTACTCAAACCAGTCTACACTTGGTCAACCAAATTGCCACATTTATTACACAAGCCTTTATTTTGAAATGAATTTTAGCACTTATAATTGACTGAAAGAATGAGATTTACCACAATCATGCCACTCGTTCAATTGGGGGGAAGAGTCATGATTCGTACCGCTGTGGCCATTAGTGCAATTGCCATTTCATTCGCAGCAAATGCTAATACTTATACTGATGATGAAGGTGTCACCAAACGTAAACCGGTCATGAGTGTCAGTGCCGACTATATACCTGCGACGAATAATATGTATGGTATCACCTTTGCGCCCTACCACTATGACTCTGACTACACAGACTGGGGGTACTACATTGGCTATGCCCGCAGTAAAGATGAAGATGTCACAGTAGAAGAACCTGGCGAAGCTTACAGTCGTGAGACCCTTTGGCGTTTTGGATTAAGTTACTCATTAACGCACAATATGAGTATTTATGGCGGTGCCACGGCCTATATCCAAGAGCTTCACTCCACCACCAATATCACCCCGATGTGTGTTGGCTGTGAGCCTGTATGGGAAAAAGAAGACGACAAGACTTGGGGCGGTGAAGTCGGTCTTCGCTATATCATGGACATGGGACTCATGATTGGTGCTGGGTATAACTCAGCAACCGAATCTGCGGTGATCAGTGTCGGCTTTGCCATGTAATTATGCTTAAAACAAAAAAGGGCCAATAGGCCCTTTTTTAGGGCGTGTTGATCTTTCACGGTTAAATTTTGTTCGAGATACAAGCGTTTTAATCGCGACGAGCAGTTTGCCGCCTAGCATGCTAAGCAAAATACTGCTCAACAAAGAGTAAAACGCTTGTAGCCGAACCCTCTGGGCAGTGTTTGTGGCTTCTTTCTACGTCGTTATCGGCTTATCAGGTAGGGGGCTACATTTCAAAGCCTCTGCCTTGTATAAAGCACCCACAAACTGCTGCAAAAATCATCTTGAAAAATCAACACGCCCTAGTATTGCACTCGCAAACAAATTACAAGCTAGGCAATAGCGCTTCAGGCAAGTAACGGTTATAACTTGCGCTCAATAGCAGCTCTGTCGCGTGCTCAATGTCAGGACCAAAGAATCGGTCTTTATCATAATAGCTAACCCGTTCGCGTAACTCAGCCTTGGCTTGAGCAACAGCTTTTGCAGGTTGCAGTGGAGCGCGGAAATCGAGCCCTTGCGCCGCAGCCAATAACTCCACAGCCAACACACCACGGGTATTTTCAGACATATCACGCAAACGACGTGCAGCGAAAGTTGCCATCGACACATGATCTTCTTGGTTTGCCGAAGTCGGCAAGCTATCAACCGATGCAGGGTGAGCGTAGGTTTTGTTTTCAGAAGCCAGAGCTGCCGCCGTCACCTGAGCAATCATAAAGCCTGAATTCACCCCACCGTTTTCAACCAAAAATGGCGGTAGCTTAGAAAGGTTTGAATCGATTAACAGAGCGATACGACGCTCTGCAATTGAACCCAACTCGGCAATCGCAATAGCAAGGTTATCTGCAGCCATTGCCACGGGTTCAGCATGGAAGTTACCACCAGAGATAATGTCGCCGGTATCTTGGAATACTAATGGATTATCAGTCACACCATTGGCTTCAGTTTCTAGTACTTCAGCGGCGTGACGAATCTGCGTTAAACACGCGCCCAATACTTGCGGCTGGCAGCGCAGTGAATACGGATCTTGCACCTTTTCACAATTGACATGATCTAAGCTGATTTCAGACTCTTCACCCAGCAGGTGACGGAAAATCGCTGCCGAGTCAATCTGGCCACGCTGACCACGTGCTGCATGAATACGAGGATCAAACGGGCTACGACTGCCCATTGCCGCTTCGACACTCATGGCGCCAATGACCGAGCTTGCGGCAAACAGATCTTCTGCATTAAACAAACCTTCAAGTGCCAATGCGGTCGATGCTTGTGTTCCATTTAATAGTGCTAAACCTTCTTTAGCAGCTAGCTCAATTGGCTTAAGGCCTGCAATCTCTAACCCTTCGGCAGCAGAAATGATTTCGCCTTTGTGGCTCATTTCACCTTCACCCAACAGAGGTAAGCACATGTGAGATAGCGGAGCCAAATCGCCCGACGCGCCCACTGAACCTTTCTCTGGTACACAAGGGTAAACTTCTGCATTGACCAGCGCGATTAGGAAATTAATAACTTCTAGTCGAATGCCTGAAAAGCCACGACTTAACGAGTTAATTTTTAGCACCATCATCAAACGTACAGTTGCATCTTGCATGTACATGCCAGTACCCGCAGCATGTGATAGCACGATAGAGCGTTGTAGCAACTGTAGATCATCTGCTGCAATTTTGGTGTTGGCTAATAAACCAAAACCAGTATTGATGCCGTAAACAGTACGACCTTCATCCAGCACTTGTTGCACTAGGCCCGCACTGGTGTTGATGTCAGCAATGGCGCTGTCGGCCAACTCAAGGCTGACTTTACCACGGCTAATATCACGAATTTGTTTTAGGGTTAAGCTACCAGGTGTTAATACTAAATGGCTCATGATTACTTCTCCTCATTTAGCATTGGCAAGTCTAAGCCCTGCTCTTTTGCACAATTTTTGGCAATATCATAGCCAGCATCCGCATGACGCATCACGCCTGTAGCCGGATCATTCCACAACACACGGCCTAAGCGGGCCGCGGCGTCATCGGTACCATCAGCAACAATGACAACACCAGAGTGTTGACTAAAGCCCATGCCGACACCACCACCGTGGTGCAGTGATACCCATGTCGCACCACTTGCAGTATTGAGTAACGCGTTCATTAATGGCCAATCTGAAACTGCGTCAGAGCCATCTAACATAGATTCGGTTTCACGGTTGGGGCTCGCCACAGAGCCTGAATCTAAATGGTCACGACCAATGACAACAGGAGCAGAAAGCTCACCATTTTTCACCATTTCATTGAAGGCTAATGCCAAACGGGCGCGATCTTTAAGTCCAACCCAACATATACGTGCTGGTAAACCTTGGAATGCGATACGCTCACGGGCCATATCTAACCAGTTATGCAGGTGAGGGTTATCAGGAATCAACTCTTTGACTTTCGCGTCAGTTTTGTAAATGTCTTCTGGATCGCCAGACAGTGCTGCCCAGCGGAAAGGCCCAACACCTTCGCAGAATAGAGGTCTCACGTAAGCAGGAACAAAACCTGGGAAATCAAAGGCGTTTTCAACACCCTCTTCAAATGCCATTTGGCGAATATTATTACCGTAATCGGTGGTTGCCGCACCAGCCGCTTGTAATGCAAGCATGGCTTTCACTTGTACCGCCATCGATTGTTTCGCAGCTTTAACTACCGCAGCTTCATCAGTTTTACGCATGGCCGCGGCTTGCTCTAATGTCCAGCCCTGTGGCAGATAACCATTGAGTGGATCATGGGCCGAAGTTTGGTCAGTAACCACATCTGGGGTAATGCCTCGCGCAACTAGCTCAGGGAACACATCAGCCGCATTGGCAAGTAGACCCACTGACACAGGCTTGCCTGTTTTGTTTGCCTCATCAATGATCGCAAGCGCTTCATCCAAGGTCTTGGCTTTCTTATCCACATAACGAGTACGCAAACGGAAATCGATACGGGTTTCATCAACTTCACAAGTCAGAACAGAATAACCCGCCATGGTACCGGCTAACGGTTGCGCACCGCCCATGCCACCTAAACCACCGGTTAAAATCCACTTGCCACTGGCATCACCATTGAAGTGCTGTTTAGCCATGGCGACAAAAGTCTCGTAGGTTCCTTGAACAATGCCTTGTGAGCCAATGTAGATCCAAGAGCCCGCAGTCATTTGGCCATACATAGCCAAACCTTTCTTATCGAGTTCGTTAAAGTGTTCCCAGTTAGCCCAATGCGGCACTAAGTTGGAGTTGGCAATGATGACTCGTGGTGCATTGCTATGAGTTTTGAATACCCCAACCGGCTTACCAGATTGCACCAACAGCGTTTCGTCATCTTCAAGGCGTTGCAATACTTCAACTATCTTGTCATAACACTGCCAATCTCTTGCCGCACGGCCAATACCGCCGTAAACCACGAGATCTTCAGGACGCTCAGCCACATCAGGGTGCAAGTTATTCATTAGCATCCGCAGCGGTGCTTCCGTTAGCCAACTTTTACAACTTAGCTTGCTACCCGTTGGCGCAATAATGCGACGGCTAGGATCATGTCTGTTATCCATCGAGACTACCTCATTCAATTTGTTTTTATGTCATTATTGTTTGTTGCTGTCTTGCTTGTTGCTTTCAATCGATCAACTAACTAAACGTCAGATGACCGCCTAATCTAAATCGACTACCGGGATGCACGAGTCGCGCAAAACTCACCACACCTTGGCGAGACCAAGTGCGGCGCGTTATCTGTAAACAGGGCTCAGAAGCCGGAATATTTAATAACTCAAGCTGCTCAGCATCGGCGAGCTTAGCTTCAATGGTATGCTTAGCTTCAGTCAGCGGCGCCACCATCGATAGGTATTCATGGGGAGTTTGGCGAGTAAAGTCTTGCTCAAGATACTCAGGCACCAATTGCGGATTAACAAAACGCTCTTCTAACTGCAAAGGCATGTCCTGTTCGCAATGAACCAACAGTGAATGGTACACCTGGGTGCCCTCTTCTAAACCCAATGCAATCGCAATTGGCCCTGTTGCCGACGCAACGGTTAGCTTAAGCTGCTGAACACTGTAACCATGACCTCGGTCTTTGATCTCATCAGCAATATTGCGAATTGCCATCATCGAAGACTGGCTTTTTAAACCCGCGACAAATGTGCCTAAGCCCTGCGCACGTTCGAGCACGCCTGATTCTGTTAACTCGGTCAGACCACGTCTGGCGGTCATACGGCTACAATTAAACTGTTCAGCTAGCTGATTTTCTGACGGCACGCGGCTATCTTCGGCCCATTCTCCAGACTCTATCTGAGCTAAAATATACTGCTTAATTGCTTCAAACTTTGGCGTTGCCATTCGCTACCTTAGAGTGCTTCCCCTGTGAACCAATAAAGCTTGGTACCACACAAAACCACATGATTATGATCATTTACTGGTCATCAATCCTAGCTTGTATATACAAGTAAATACAAGTAGAGTGGCAAAATAATTTTGTTAAACTCAGCAATATAATTAAAACCAAGAGAGTGCATTATGTCGTGGGATCAAGTTTGGATAGATATCAACGTTGCCAGTATGTCATCTGCAATATCAACACCTTATGGTGCTATTACCGATGCTGCTTTGGCCATTAAAGACGGCAAAATTGCTTGGCTAGGTCCCCGCTCTGAACTGCCCGAATTTGATGTTCTCGCCACTCCTGTCTACAAAGGTAAAGGAGGCTGGATCACCCCAGGACTCATCGATGCTCACACCCATTTAGTGTTTGCTGGTAACCGTGCAAATGAATTTGAATTACGTCTGCAAGGCGCCAGCTATGAAGAGATTGCTCGTAGTGGCGGCGGCATTATCTCTACCGTTAAAGCTTGTCGTGAAGCCAGTGAGGCAGAACTGTTTGAGCTCGGACGCCAACGACTCAATGCCCTCGCTAAAGAAGGCGTAACCACAGTTGAAATCAAATCAGGTTATGGCTTAGATGTCGAAACCGAGTTAAAAATTCTTCGCGTTGCCCGCGAGCTGGGTAAACACCATCATATCGATGTGCAAACAACCTTTCTAGGTGCTCACGCTATACCGCCCGAGTATCAACATGACAGCGATGCCTATGTGGATTTAGTGATCAACGAAATGCTGCCTAAGGTGATTGCCGAAGACCTCGCTGATGCGGTCGATGTATTTTGCGAGAATATCGCCTTTTCCCTGGCGCAAACCGAGCGCGTACTGCAAGCAGCAAAAGATGCCGGTCTCGCTATCAAGTTGCACGCAGAACAATTGTCCAATTTGGGCGGTTCTGCCATGGCAGCGAAACTTGGTGCCAAATCGGTAGATCATATTGAATACCTGGATGAGGCTGGCGTGAAGGCCCTGAGCGAAAGCGGCACCTGTGCAACATTATTACCCGGCGCTTTTTATTTTTTGCGTGAAACGCAGCATCCACCAATCGATTTACTCCGTCAGTATCAAGTCCCTATGGTCGTTGCCAGCGACTATAACCCGGGATCTTCACCACTATGCTCGAGTTTATTGATGCTCAATATGGCCTGCACTCTGCTGCGCTTAACGCCTGAGGAGGCCTTAGCCGGTATGACCCGCAATGCAGCAAAAGCACTCGGTATTGAGCAAAAAGTTGGCGTATTAGCTGTCGGCATGAATGCAGACTTCTGCTTATGGAATATCAGTACCCCAGCACAGCTGGCCTACACCTACGGCGTAGATGCGTGTATTAACGTGGTCAAAAATGGCCAATTAGTGCACCAGTAAGTTATTTCAGCGTCAAACGATGGAGTTGTATATCGTTTGACGCAACACGGGCCTGTTCAGTTATCCTCTAAGCAAGGTGCTGATGTTTTGCTTAAATACTCCTCTCGCAGCCCATATCGTAATAAAAACGATGAACATTAATATAGTGGCAATACAGATCGCCCAAATCAAAGGCTGAAAGATAACAAGATTAATCCGTGACAAATTCAAATATTCTAGCATTACCAAAACACTAAAAGTCAGTAACATACCAATAAGGGCCAGCATTAAATTACCCAGCACCATTCGAACCATCAGTGCTTCTCTCCTACCACCGACAGCCAACATTATTGCCCACTTCGTTTGCTCGAATTTAACTGCATAACTGAATTTGTTGTATAGCGTAAAAACTACTAAAAACGTGATTAATAGCGCCATCGCACTCGAAGTCAAAAACAGTAGCTTCCCTGAAATATCGGTATCTTTAATCTGCTCAACGAGTTTATTTCCTTGGCCATAACTCAGTTTTGGAGAGAGTGTTTGACCCCATTCATTAATACGGGAACTGACTACTGCACTATTGCCAGATTTACTATAAAAGACAGGGGCAATACGATTTGCAAGTATAGGGTTTTGGTCTTTTAGACTTAAGTACATAACCGGCTTAGCATCGTTAGCGATGCCAAAATGAGGGGAGTCAGTCACAATCCCTGCCACCCTAACCTGTTTTTCATAAAAAAAACCTGAAACTTTTAGTGCAGCTCCCTTGGCTTCTCGCCAATCCGCTAACTGCAACTGAGTGGCTAACTGTATTGCCATAGTGCGATTAATAATCACCTCATTTTCAGCCAATTGACCACTAATTAAGGCTGGAATATCCAATAAATCGAAAAAATTGTGCGAAACATATAAACCGTTAATCGCTTTTTCTACACCATTGCCCAAGTGCGACTGATATTTTAATGATGGAGTGCCCAATTTGGTGAACGAAGCTGACGACAGCGCAATCGGAACGCCATCCACACTCCAGTTGCCATCAACCTGATCAGCGCTCAGCATAATGCTTATTCTACCGTCGACTTTTGGCGAGTATGTAACTACATCACTGGCAACAAACACCGATAGGTATTTGTGTAGCTCTTGATACATTAGACTCATCGAGATGAACATCACGCCGGTAATCACAGCAAATTGCAAAACTAAAATGCCCTGTTTAACCACTAATTGAGCTTTAGTCGTGTGGCCCTGCTTACCCCGTGAAAATAGCCCTTTCAGAGAACGACTAAGGGGCAAAAGCGCGCAACAAAGAAACAGCAATAAAGAGCAAATAACCGCCAGCGCCCACAAGCCAAAATTAAACTCGAGCCCGGCAACAAAATAATCTTGATAGATACCCATTTGGCTGGCGAAATACGTCAACATGCCGCCTATTAACGGGCTTAAAACGGCGACGATAACTAATGCTGGTACATTTTCGGCTAATAACTGAACCATGAGTCCGCGCCGACATCCCCCCAACGCAACCTTTAAATTAATTTCAGATTGGCGCGAAATGCTTTGCTGTGAATATGCTGAAACAATGCCGCTAAAAATGATAAAGCCAAAGCCAACGAGTAACAGTAGTAATATCCATGCTTGTTTATGGAGCGCCGCACGTCCATTAGGGTTAAGCTCAAAGCCATCGATCACCCAAGGTCGAAATTGATTATCAGCAAAAGCGCCTTCAGGCCAAGGCGTCTGTTGCCTCAATGCGACATAGGCAGCTTGAAACTGCTCTAAATCGAGTCGTTGCTGTAATAAGGCAAATCCGAAGCGATTGCTCACGGTATCTAGATAAAGGTTTGGGTTGTCCACAAACATCTCGGGGACGTCCTCGTGCAAGTATGAATCCGGTAGCCAGATATCCACATTAACACGACCTAATTTATCCATAGCTCGTGGGGCAACCCCAACAATACCTACTGCTTTGTTCTCGAAATAAACTCGGTTTTCTTCAAGCGCTTTGGAAGAACCTAAATGTTGCTGCCAAAATCGTTGTGACACGATAGCCACTTTAGCTTCAAAGTTTTGCTCAGAAAACGGAGTAGGTAACCCCAATACTGTTTTAGCATTGGCCGAATAAAAACCAACAGTTGTGCGAGGCACTTCTTTCAAATCTACAGAAACGGTTCTCGCTTGAACCACAACACTGGCAATGTCCTTAACACCTGCGAGCCGCTGCACAATATTAATGTCATAACCGGCTGTAGGTTGAATATTGCCGCTAAGGTCTTCCTTAGCAATAGTTATCATGGGTTGTTGATGCTCAACCCATTGAGGGCGATCACTGCTCAATAACCAAAATAAGTTAACTACAAAGCCAATCAAACTGCAGAAGAAGCACAAACTAATAATTAGCAGACACCAAAATCCACGCTGCGGCCGCCACTTTCGCCACCCATATACAACATCAAACAGCATGTTTAAACTCCTGCGCTGATGCAGGGGCTATCTCTCCATCATAGAGCCTGTATGCTTTTTGACAGAAATCTGCAACTTCAGGATCATGGGTAATAATGACGACAGTTTTCCCTTCTTTATGCAGGTCTCCCAGGAGTGCCATAATCTTATTAGAGTTTAGCGAGTCTAGATTTCCTGTCGGTTCATCACACAAAAGAATATCTGGTTGACAAATAAGTGCTCTAGCAATTGCCACCCGTTGTTGTTGCCCACCAGAGAGCTCCGCCGGATAAAAGGCTTGTTTATCTGCTAAACCGACTTTTTGTAATACTTGGTTAATCTTTGAAGTAAACTCGCTTTGCTTAATAGACGGGTTAAATCGTAATGGTACAGCCAAATTTTCAGCCACGGTCATATCAGCAATAAGATTAAAATTCTGAAATACCCAGCCAATGTGTTTATTGCGCAAAAGGCTCATCTGATAAGCGGAAAACGTACTCACGTTTTGGTCACAAAGTAAAAAGCGCCCTGAATCGGCAGTATCGAGTAAGCCCATTATCGAGAGCAATGTCGATTTACCACTACCCGATTGGCCTAAGATTGCTATCATTTCGCCACTTACAACCGACAAATCTATCTTTTTGAGTACATGATGACTACCGGCACCATTTGTAAATGATTTATTGAGCCCCGACAATTCAATAACACAATTACTCATATACATCCTCCATGGCAATCTGTGGCGAATTAATGTGTTGCTTGGGAACGTCAATAATAACGACATCTCCAACCTCAAGCCCCTCTATTATTTGCATTTTTTCATCAGCAATATCGCCTATCAGGACATCTCTAGGGTGAAAATAGCGCTTTGATTCATCTTGCACGAATAACGAATATAGGCGGTGAGAACGTACGATACCTACAGGCCTTTCTACAACCAGAGTACTTGCATGTGAAGCGATATCTACTCTCGCGGTAACATCAATATTAGGGCGTACCGCTGACGGTAACTCCCCTTCAAAACGAATATCTATTTCAACGCTACCATTGTTCACCGTAGGGTCTACACGGGAAACTTCACCCTGCACTACAATTCCTTTGAACTGAACCGAGGCTACTTGCCCAACATCAACATACTCTGCATCAGCCGCAGTAATGTTAATCCGAGCATAATAAGAAGCTAAATTCGCTATCATACCGATAGCTTTTCCTTCTTCGACTTGACGGCCTATTTCAAGATCATCGGTTAGCTCGGTCAACATACCCGCCATACTCGCCCTAACATCAAGTTGGGCCACTTCTGCAGCAAGTAACTCTTTCTGCTTTTGCGCCTTTTCTAAACGATATTGAGCGGCATCTTCTATCGCCTTACGAGTTTTTTTCAGCGTATCTAGACGACTTAGCGCCATATTCAACATGGCATCTTCTTGCTCCCAAGCCACTTGAGCTTTATGTAAATCGAGAGAAGAAATAACTTGATTATCTTTGAGTTGTTGATGAGCTTTGAGCTCAGCTTCGGCTAAAGCAAGTTTTACTTTAGCTAGACGAATTTCACCGCGCTGGTCTTCTATTTCCTGAACAGATTCAGCTTTGACTCGCTGTTGATGCGCATGCTCTTCAAGTAAAGCAAGCTCGCTGGTTTCTAGTAGCCTAAGTAGCTTGGGGTTATTAAGACTAAGAATCACCTCTCCCTTGGCCACCAAGTTGCCTGGCTTCTTAAATACCTCAACAATATGTCCACCACTTAACGCATTAATACCACGTTGAATCTTGGGTACGAACTTACCGTATCCAGAAATAGAGACACCTAAGTGACTAATTTTGACTTCTGCTATGGAAGAGGGATTATCTGCATGATCAGATGAAAAGGCTTCACGGCTTAAAAAGAAAATTACAACCAAAGCGCCAGCTAGGCACGCTATGACAAGTAAATACCAATTAGCTGCGCTGGCCCGACTCCTATCCTTAGGGATGTCAAACATCATCAAATTCCATTTCCACCATTTAAGTATATAACAATACAAACAATTACCAAAAAAAACAATAGTACTATACTACTATTGACAATATATCCGCAAAATATATAGGTTAATAAATGGAGATATAGGATGTACTCCAGAATTTTAAATTAACAAAAAAATCTAAATCAAGGATTGATAATGTTTAAATCACTTCTATTTGTAACAATCATCGTTTTAACCTCTTACAATGCTATGGCCGGGTGTACACCTATAGGTGAAGGTGGTGGTGGTGGCAGTATATGCTGCGAAGTAAAAAACGGTGTAATAGAGTGTTCTGACTCATTGGGCTAAAACAATATACAAAATATAAAAAGGGAATCAACTCCCTTTTTATTTAATTAGAGAGATGAAATGAAATTATTCACTTTACTATTAACACTATTAATTTGCTTTACTACAAATGCAAGCTCTTTATTGACTTTAGGGCCTCAAGATAAATCTATAATTTTAAACGCTGCCTCCCCTAATCAAAAACACAAATTTCCCGCACTTTATGTTTATGATGTTCTCAATCAAAAATTTCTCAGCAAGGAAGAAGCCACTTCCTATCTACAATCGATGAACGAAGACCCTTTATGGAACAGCACCTCTGAACAGTGGACCAAGAACACCGAAAAGTTCTCAGCTAACATTGATGTTCTCTCTAAAGCCTTACCAACGTTATTGCTAGATAAAAATTACTTCGTTTTATACGATAACCTACCAGGCTCAATGCTCAAACAATTAAAGTCTATGGATCCACTACTTGAGCAAAAAGACACCTTAATAAAATTGATTTTGAGTAACAATGAAGATGCTAGGAGTTATACTACATACTAATTATATTAATCTCAGAGAAAATCTAGCCTCACAACCATGAGGCTAGATAAAAAGCTAACCACTCACTTAAGGTAAGAAGTCAATATTATTATACAACCAAGGGCACCAATACTTTCTTACCGCTACTTTTCCCTATTAAAGTTATCTTTACGAATAACCTTAAACTACAAAACAACCATCAAAAGTGTTCTATTGACTTAGCATTTATATTTTTACACTTTCGAATGGCTAATTATTTATATTTAGCATTTATATAGATAATCATCATTAAGGACATTCTTTAGAATGTAGATAAGGAATATCATGAATAAGAAAATCACTTTAGCCCTCGTTGGTATTGGAATGAGTCTAGGAATGGCAACAACAGTCACCGCAACACCAGATGCCCGATACTGTCAAATCGCAAAGAACAATGCTAACTATTATTGCAATGGCAACTATGATTATGAGCTATGCCGCTACTGGGCGAATGAAGCTAAACGTTGTGGTCCGCTAGAAATCTAAAATTAAGCAGCCAGCTAAATAATATTTAGCTGGCTGCTTAATACAAAAATAACTTATTTTGAAAAATATCTACCCACTACTTTGAAGTGGGCCCTGCAATAGTAATGCGCCACACTTGTTGTTGCTCATCAATATCGTCAGCCATCTGTTGTGTCACCATTCTATCGACAATACTCACCCCTTCTAGAGCCATACGATTAAAGCTATCGATACCGTCATTATCAAAGCCTTTGCGAGTCCGATGAATGTTAAACTTATCAGCAAATTGGCGTTGAAAAGCGCTTTCAATGCCTTGCTTACCAATAATGAACCCGAGTAACCCACCCCAAGTTGCTGCTGGGTTATCAGAATCCCATCCAGCTAATGTGGCAATTTTAATGGTTTCGACAATATCTCCCTCACCGTAAAACAAGCTAACTAAGCTGGCGGCAAAATTGATTCCTGAAGCAAAACAGCCATTGCAGTAACGTTTTTGCGCAGTGATATCATAACCATCTTGTTGATTGAGCTGATACTTAACATATAGCTGATCTCGTACCTCCTCCCATGGCACACCTGCAAGGTATTGTTGTTTGACAAAATCATACATTTTGGCGCTGTAAGAAGCGTTTGGCAGTTGCACCCGAGCAACATCGGCGATGGCAATTAACTGTGGCTTAATGGCTGTTTTACTATCGATGGTTGCCGCTAGCGAGTGCATCACCACATAAAACTCCGCTACCCAAGCGGCGTTTTCTCGAGCTGTAGTCCGTATCGGTAAATAGGCCATTTCTAAAGCTATATCTGGCCGCCCAGGGGCGAACAATCCAAATATCTCCGTAGTTAATTGGGCGTCAATCATTTCATAATCTGGATTATTAGCAGGCTCACTTGTCTGTGGCGGTAACATGCCCTGCTCCGACATCAAGTCAAATGCGCGTTGATTTGATACCCATAAAAAATTTTCTGCATTACCGGCATCATCAACCCCAAAAGGCGATGAAGTTTCTGAATAGATGTGAGTTAACCAGCCATCACGGATCTGTTCGGCCGTTAAAATTGTAGTTTGGTGCTTATCTAGCAGGTGCTGGTATATGTACTCTATATCTGTGTCATCATCAGATCCCCACACCTCACCAGGATCTTTAAACACAAAGTCGATAGTGGCAGACAGATCACTTGGCACGCCTTGCCCCCAAATACTGGGTTGATCGGCTTTGCCCCAATCATGGCGTGTATAAAACTGTCCATGGGGGCCATCACCACCAATCTTGTCCATTTCTGTGACTAATCCGGTCCAATTGGCAATACTTTGTCCCAACCAGAACCCATGAAGTTTATCGACATAGTCAGCACGTGAAATGACCAGTTGTTGTTTATCTTGTGGTTCATTGGCTTCGACAGCACCACTGGCTGCACCCATTTGGCAGGCTGCCATTAGGCTTAAAGCGGAAGTTAAAAAAATTAAATAAATCACTCGCATCTGCGTTGCCTCTTTTGATTCCACTAGCTTTACTCATCTTCCATTACACAAAAACTCAATCAAAATACAGCGATAATTTCTAGCAGCTTACAACTATTGCCAAGTTGAATGGTTAAAGGTTCATCGAGGTATTGACCCATCAGTGCTTGACCTAGCGGAGATTGCGGGGTGATCAACATGACCTCATTCACAGCCAAATCGGTATCAAATAATGTGCAATCAAAACTTACTTTAACACCACCAGCACATGGCGATACAAACAAAGCCTGCACCATTTGTGCTTGATCTTCGACAAACACTAAGGCACCAATATCGATCGCATCATCTTCGGTATAATGACAAACAGGCATCGCGCCAATGGTTCTGATATCTTGTTGTAACTGGGCCACACGGTGAGTTTGGCCATGGGCTAAATAGGAAGCTTCTAGCCCAAAAGTTTCATATTTGCTGCGGGCAATGCTTTCACTATGGGTCGCAGTGACATGAGCTTGATTCGCAGCCTGCTTAGCTACGCTCTGAAGCTGATTAAGTACCTCTATAATCTGCTGCTGAAGTGAGGCTTTATTCCGACTCATCGCCACGGCTCGCGGTTTTACTGTCTAACTTCCCCCACTGGGCTACTGCAAATACCACTAACATGGCGCAGGCGGAGCTAATTGCAGCAATAGATTGCGCAGCAGTAAACAAGGTAGAAAAATCAAAAGACGGCGGAATAACCCGCAATGATATATAGGCTAAAGGCAACTGCATAAGTACTGCACTAAGCCAATTATTAGGATAACGTTTAAACAGTTTGCTATATAGCAACAATACCGCGGAAGCAAGCAACAAAGCGACCATAACGTCATGCACGATGAGCACAATATTCTCTAAGCTGTTGGCATGAAATCCCGCTACCGTTTCTAAGTAGGCCAGCATATAACCTGCAGTTATCCCCAAAATAATTAAACTTAACTGGGCAAGTAATAATCCACATACCAATGCAGGCAGATAACCAAGTAAATGACGCAACTGCAGCCATCCTTTTCAGTGATTTGTTGAGCCATTCTAAATCATGCTGGCCTTGAGTGGGTAAAATTAGTCACAGGTAAAAAGTTTTTACGCTGCAAGGCAAACGGGCAACGTGATTCAATACCTAGCCCTGCTAACCACAAACCATAAAACAGTGGTTATCATTCAACATTCAGTTGCCGATAAGATTCAATCGTTTTGCTATAGCGATTTATCCAAAAGGGATGCTGCGTGTTATCTAATGCTAACTGTTGATGTTTAATCGCATTATCATACTGTTTTAATTCGGCATAAGCTGCCGCTAACGCATCGTGAGCGGTTGCTGATTGCGGATAATGCTTTACCGCAAGTAGATAGGTTTGCATCCCCGCAGATGAAGATTGCTTGGTTTGATGTTTAGCTAGCTGTATCAACGAACTGACTGCAGATACTTCAAAGCCATATTTGTTTGTCGACAACTGCTGATAATAATCTACGACGGCTTTGGCACCTTGTTTAGCCACATCAGAATCTACCGCTAACGGCCGATGATAATCATCAAATAACAACTCAATACCATAAGCCGTTGCCAAAACCGGTTGCGTCATATAATAGCTGCCGTCAAAACGTTTAACCCGATAATCTAAGCTGTCTGTGGCATATGTGTTGAGTATTTTTTCCATCTGGGCGAATGAAGCTAACTGCCCTTGTTCGTATCCACTGTCGCTGGTGCTCATCATCAAAAATCGTGACTGTCCTTGCATATCTGCAAGCTTTTTAGGTGCGTCTGCCAAGACATACGCAAAATCCTGACTCAGTACCGGGCTGGCAATAAAGTAAGCGTTAAAGAGCTGTGGCCGATTAATCAGCGTATACAAACCTAAACCGGCATTGCCAGTAAAGCCACTAAAGATCTTAAAACCGTTAGTACGGTATTGACGATCAATAGCAGGCAAAAGCTGGTGTTCAAGAAAATCGAGCAGCTGGGTATCACCGCGAGTCTCAATCGCCGCTGATTTCATATCACCCAGTAACTTATTTTCATCCGGTGCTGTAATAACTATTGTTTCTAACCAAGGCCAATCACCGTTATGGCTCATCCAGTCATGCATTCCAGCTAAATAAGCATGGCTGCGGGGATGGAAATCAAACAGCACCACGTATTTTTTATCTGGCAGCTGGTGATAACTATCAGGCAAAGTAACCTGAAATTGAAAGTTAGGTCCACCATCAGCGAGCTCAACTAACAAAGTATCGGTGGTTGTTGATGGACTCGTAGCGAATACGCTCGGAACAGAACACACGACTAAGGCCACAAACAATAATGCTAACTGGTTAATTTTAATCAAAATAAATATCCTTTTAATTTTGTTAGTTGATAACCTACCAGTATTTATTCGTGCTTAATAGCCCCCGATACAACAACGCCGAAGCATCAAGTTTGGTAAATTTAATACAGTTTGAATGCCAAATAAGCTAGCCAAAGCGTTCATTTCGACATAGGATCTGAAACCAGCAGAGCTTGCATTGACCAAACTTGATAGTGGAGAACACCAACACCATGGGTATCAGAGCCATCGTTGTAGATACAGCAGGTACAACAACCGATCTCAATTTTATCAAAGAGACTTTGTTTCCCTACTCGGCAAATGCACTAAGCGAGTTCTTAGTTGCAAATCAGTCAAATGTTTTAGTTGATAACTGCATCTGCGATGTCAGAGATATCGCTTTAGAACCTGATGCTAGCATCGAACGTGTGGTGGAAATTTTACAGCAGTGGATCACTGAAGATCGTAAGGCGACACCACTAAAAACCCTACAAGGGCTGATTTGGAAACAAGGTTATGCCCAAGGTGAGTTCACAGGTCATATCTACCCAGACTTCATTGAAGCAATCGATTCAATTAAGGGACAGAACGTTCGTCTATATAGCTTCTCTTCTGGCTCAGCTGAAGCGCAGCAATTACTGTTTAGCCATAGTGATGCCGGCGATCTGACCCCTAAATTTGACGGCCACTTTGATACCCGTACGGGTAACAAGCTGTTTAAACAAGCTTATTGCAACATCATCAACACCATCAGCTTAGCGCCAAAACAGGTGCTATTTATTTCAGATGTGGTTGAAGAGCTTAAAGCGGCACAAGAAGCAGGCATGCGCACACTGCAAATGGTTCGCGATGACAACCAACGTACTGCAGAGCACCCCATCATTCATAGTTTTGCAGAGCTTTCGTTGAACTAGCAGAAAACAAAAAAGGGCCAAACGGCCCTTTTTTAATATCAAAAAACCACTCATTTAATATCAATCAAGCAGTCTAGCTTGAGCTTGCTAACGGAAACGCTGGAGATACACAAGGTTTTACTTCAAAACGATATCCATCTACCGCCGAGCTGTCAGCGAAAATCTCTAATATCTCGTAATCATTCAACTCAACCACTTTAGATTCAGGTGATTTCTCACAGCGCGAACGACTATCGGCTTCTAAATTAAAAGCAAACTCCGCGACCATCTTGCGGACAAACTTTTGATACTTCTCGCGGGTATTATCCTCATCATCTAATGCTGGCTGCGCTTGATTATTTTCAACCTCCGACTCATTCACCAAAGCAACTCCTTCAGTTAACTCTTCAATCAAGGAATCATCACTGGCATCATCCGCAGATTGCTCAGCTAATTTGGCTGCCCGCACTTTGGCTTGCGCGTCACTGATCAATTGCGTTGCTTGGCGTATTGCCGCTGCATCTTCATCTGTTACGTTCTCATTTAACGCCAAACCAGCTTCCACTTCGGCAACTTGGCTATTAATGCTGGTTTGAATATTTTCGGTGGTTTCATCCTCATTAATTTCTGGCACAAGATACAGCACTAAATACACCAATAAGGTCGTAGCTAACACCAAACGCACAAGTAATGTTGTCTTACGAAAATGCTCATTCTGTGTCAGCCGTGGCAAGGTAATGCCCAAAGGTTTTACCAGTAAAATCAACATCAAATAAAAGGGCACAATCAGTTGCGCAAATAGAATCGCCAACGCACTGATGATCACAAACCAAGCAGGTATATAAAGTAGAATGGCCATATTATGGGTATAGCTCAAATGACTCGCAGGCACCCCCACGACATCATTAACAATACCGGCAGCCCACCCTAAGGCAAAATTGGCCACAATGGCATAAAACAATAACAGCACCGCCTTACCCGCTAAGCTATGCCAAATACGTTCAAATACCGGCCAAAACTCAATACTTAAGCCAGCCACAGTTAACAACGCAATAAGAGCAAAAGAGTCGGTCATGAAGGTAAGTAAAATGGCCACCAAATATAGTTTTTGGGCCACCATCAACTTACCGATTACACCTTGAACACGTCCCATCACCCACTGCCAAGTGAAAGTAATGGGGTTAGGTAACGATTTGATTGACGTACTAAATTGCCGGTAAAGCTCAGACATAATGACAAATTCCATTTCTTATTTTTATAGCCTTTTTCATCATATCGTTTTTGCAACATAAACCCAACAATGCTTGTGATATCGATTACCTACTGTTAGGCTGGAATAAAATTCAAACAGGCGTTTACATTCATGCAAGAGTTTACACAACAATATCCGATCCACACTTCAATCAATGTAGCGTGGGGGGAAATGGACGCATTGCAACACGTGAATAATGTGGTGTATTTTCGCTATTTCGAAACAGCCAGAATCGATTTCTTCAACCAAATTGGTTTACTCGCTGACCTCAAGGTTACCCAAGTCGGCCCTGTTATCAGTGAAAACCAAGCTCGCTATAAACGTCCAGTGACCTTCCCTGATACTTTATTGGTCGGCGTATCAATCAGCGATATCAAAGCAGATCGATTTTTAATGCACTACCATGTTTATAGTCAAAGTCAACAAGCGATCACCACCATTGGCAGTTCTCAGGTTGTGATGTTTAATTTTAAAACTGGCCAAAAAGCACAACTAGATGGCCAGCTGCTTGAAGCGTTACATAAATATTCTCAAGACAATTAATCGCGAGGAGTCGTTATGCATTCATTGACCATTGTCCATCAAGAACAACAGCAGCAATTCATTGCAGGCATTCCAGAAAACCAAGCTTTATTGCAGTATGAATTAAGCGATCAGCAAGTAAATTTCCACCACACCTTTGTCCCCGACAGTATGCGTGGACAGGGTGTGGCTCAACAATTAGTAGAACGCGGCCTTGAATGGGCTAGAAGCAATAATTATCAAATTACTGCTAGCTGCAGCTACGTGCAAAAATTTCTATAGATTGGGACCGCTGAGCAAGGATAGCTGCTGCCGAACCACATCATCAATGGCTAGACTACAATTCTTCTGATAGTCATAGTGAACCAGTGTCGTTTGCGCCTCTGCGGTTTTTACACCGTTTTGCCAGCTTTGCTGAGTCACTTCAAAACTACTATTGCCGACACGGCTGATCCACGTTTTTACCTCTACCGGCGCACCGTAATGAGTTGGTGAGGTAAACGCGATAGTAAACCCGGCAACAATCAGATTCCACTGACTTAAATCTAACTGCGGGTTAAAGATTTCAAATACGGGTTCCCTTGCGGCCTCAAACCATACTGGAATAACGGTATTATTGATATGGCCTAGACCATCGGTTTCATTAAAACGAGGTTGGATAGTTAACTGAAATAGAGATTCTGACACTTGGTTGTCCTTATTGTCGGTCGGAAACGTTTTTCGATAGCAAATCATACCACTGCCCTGCAGATTACTATCGACTAAATATTAAAAAATTGCGGCCATAAAAAAGGGATGCAATGCATCCCCGTTTCACTATTCTACCCTAACGGTACATAGCACTGATTTCACTGGCGTATTTATGATAAATCATTTTACGACGCAGTTTCATTGTTGGTGTTATCAGCCCTGCTTCCATAGAAAATGCTTCTGGCAATAGGGTGAACTTCTTAATCTTTTCAAAACCAGCCAGTTCACTTTGTAGCGTTTTTAATCGTTGCTCAAAGTGCTCAATCACATGGCTGTGGCGCAACAACTCCAGCGGCGACTCATACTTGAGCCCTTTTTCTTGCGCCCACGCTTCTAATGATTCAAACGCCGGAACAATCAAGGCAGTCACATAGTTTTTAGCATCAGCAACAATCGCTACCTGCTCAATAAACGGGCAACATCCCACCGTTCCCTCAACGCGTTGAGGCGCAATGTACTTGCCGTTTGACGTTTTCATTAACTCTTTAATACGGTCGGTAATAAATAAATTGCCTTGTTCATCTAAACGGCCTGCATCACCGGTTTTTAGCCAGCCATTTTCAAATGTAGCAGCCGTCTCTTCTGGACGATTGAAATAGCCGCGCATCACAGTATCACCGCGAACTAAAATTTCATTGTCCTTACCAATTTTCACTTCAACTTCTGGTAATGGCTGGCCATTTGAGCCGGGGACGCGATTTTCAAGCGTATTACAAGTCACGGTAGCGCAGGTCTCTGTCATACCAAAGCCACACAATACCGGCACATCAATACTTTGGAAAAAAGCACTCACATTGGGATCTAATGCCGCACCACCACAAGGCATAAATTTAAGCCGCCCGCCCAGCACTTGTTTTAGCTTGCTAAATACTAATTTATTCGCCAACTTCCATTGTAAGTTAAGCAGCCCAGAAGCCGATTGTCTTCCCTGCTCTACTTCTGACTGACGGTGTCCCACACTAAGCGCCCAAGCAAATAGCTTCTGGCGAGCAGTCGGTGCTTTAGAAACTTTATCCTGTACCGCACTGTAGACCTTTTCTAAGAAACGCGGCACCACACATAAGGTATGCGGACGCACTTTAACAATGGCTTCTTTGGCTGCCATGGGATCTTGCAGATAAACGTTATGGCCACCACGGCACAACACGTAAAAGCTCCAGCCACGTTCAAATACATGACTTAATGGCAGAAACGCGAGTGATACGTCACCTGGAGTAAAGGGTAAGAAGTTATCGTGCTGACGTACAACAGAAGCAATATTGCGATAATCCAGCATCACCCCTTTTGGATCGCCAGTCGTGCCAGAGGTATAAATCAGTGTGAGCAGATCATCAAGATTGGCTGCATCTAATCGAGCTTGCAGTTCAAAATGCAATTCAGCAGCAAAATCGCGGCTAATTAACTCATCGAAATGACTATGATTAGGGTTATCTTGCAGCTTAACATTGGCATCAAAAACAACAATATGGGTTAAACTATCGCACTTGTCGGCTAGTTCACAAGCCATGTCGTAGTGTTGTTGCTCACCAACGAACACCACTTTCGCTTCTGCGTCGTTAACAATGTACTTAGCTTGCTCTTGCGTACTGGTTGGGTAAATCGGCACCATTACAGTTCGAGCCTTAAGTGCACCAATATCAGCACAAGTCCATTGCGGCATGTTATTGGCTAAGATAGCCACACGCTCTTGGCTGGCGACGCCAAAGTGCATTAGCGCTAACGCAACTTTAGTACTGATACTATCAAATTGGTTCCAGCTCACTTGATACCAAGGAGCTTGCATTTCGAATCCTTCGAGCGCAATGGCATCACCAAGAGATTGGCTTTGCTGTTTAATAAGTTGGACTAAATGATATTGCTCGAGTGACATGAGTATAAGGCCTTATTTAGCGTACAGGTGTACCTGTTTTTTTAGTATTTTAACTTTAACATACACTAAAAATAAGAGCTTTTGCTCAAATTTTGTTAACTACCGCACAGATTTTCGACTTTTGTGCTGTTATAACAAATCACCAGACCAGAGTTTTTTCTTTCCAATCCATAGTGTTAAGCATGCTGGCAACAGTAAAACAACATCTATAATGAGCCAAAATAAATTCCCCTGTTCAGCAGACATCTGTGACATGGAATAAGACAAATAACCGGAAACCCACCAGAGACAATCGGCAATCATACTGCAGTATTAAGCTTTACAGCTTGCCAGCTACATCACGATTCAAGACATTACAATTGATTGCGCTTCTTATCCGCCCCTGCTTCTGCTGCAAGTTCGGCAGCAAGCTCTGCCAATGCTTGCTTTTGGTCAGCAACAGCATCAAATTGATACTGCACAAAAGCTTGATAGTACTTATTATTTAATGCATAGAAAGTAAGTAGACCGAATACAATACCAATAAGATAAATTAGTAGCAGTTTCGATTGGGCATCCATAAGCAGCACTGATGGTAAAAATACACTGAATAGCACAATCATGTAGCAGTTAAATGCCGTTGCAGCAAAAAAAGAACCTCGGGTCACCGCAAAGTTAAAACCGCAAAAGACCAATATTGACCCAAAAAAATAGCCAAGTTGAAGCTCGATGGAAAAGTCGGTATATGACGCAAGAATTACATAATTAAGTGTAGTAATCGAAAAAATCATCAACATTGTTGAAGAGAGAAAGGCAAAAATGGCTTTTAAGGGAGGCAGGAGGCCAACAATATCATCATCGCTTCTTGGAGTATTACTCGGCTTCATTAGTCATTCACCTCTTCGTAAACGCCGATAGCTAAGGCTTTCACAGTACCGGTTAGCGCGCTACCAGAAAAACTCAAAGATGCACCAACCGCATCTTTAAGTTGTAAACGAAATGCATGGGTTATCTGGGTGCCACTATACTTTTTAATAAGCCCCTTTCTGCTCAACGATTTAATCATCCGGCCAGAAGCACCAGGTAAATTTAATCTGGCTATTTCATTATTTAGTCGCCTTTTCTCTGGTCGAGATAAGCCTTTTAAGATCTGCATAGTGCTCTTAGATGTGCCCACTTGCATCATTTTAATCGTCTTTATCATAGAGGCCGATGCGGCACCCGCTCCAGCTAAAGAGATAAGATCAAGCGCCGTTGTGGCTTGTCGATACCACTGATTTGAATCTAGCATTTCATTGAACTGAGGCTTAGAATACTCATTGAATGCACGTACCCCACCATTTGCACACTGCAAAGCACTTGCAGAAGCGGCACCTATCGCTAGATAAGTCACCACACTAGTGGTTCCACCCGTTAAGGGAATCGCTGCACCACTGCCTAATACGACCGTCCAGCCAATAAAAGCTGCACCACAACTCAATATGGTGCCAGCTACTTCAGATACGAGTTTTGATTCTCGGATATTGCCCTGACTGCCCCGTAAATGGGACGCAAAGGCTGCTTGATTCATCGCTTCTGGCGGCTCCCGAAGCACTATTTTGATGGGGTCAATACGACATACTGGTTCAAAGGAGCGTAATTCAACCATATTGAATTGGCTATCAATATAAACAACACCCGCACCAGTGAGACCAAGGATAGCATCAATGTTATCAAAGAGCGTTTTTGTGTCTAATTGTGATTGTATTCGCTGACTCAGTTGCGTATCAAGAAATGCTCGTGTACTTGAGTTGAATGTTGGCCGTCCATTTGCCATTGCTATTGTCATGGTTCCTTCCATGTTGTGAACACAAGAACTTTATTGTACTCCACAAAAATGAATTAACCATTGCCGCAAAGTATTACAAACAGCCGAGGAACATCGCTTAGCACTATTTTTCAGCGCACTGCCAATGTGTTACTCACCAACAAAAGCCACAACGAATTCGGCTTACAACAAATCACCAGACCAGAGTTTTTTCTTTCCAATCCATAGTGTTAAGCATGCTGGCAACAGTAAAACAACATCTATAATGAGCCAAAATAAATTCCCCTGTTCAGCAGACATCTGTGACATGGAATAAGATAAGTAACCTGAATAAACCACCACAGCAAACATTGCTAGGGAAATATGCAGCACTCTACTGGACATGCAACCAAGGCCCAGTAATAGCCCGCTGCCAATAAATGTCGTCAGCACCACATGCAGCCACATGGCAAAAGACATTGTCTCATTCAATAGGCCAACCAACGCGGCGGTCACCGCCATTGAGATAATAATCAACCCAATTAAGCGATTTTGACTGCGTATAAACAGATCAATCATGCCTTGTTTGCCGTCAAAACCCGGCAATAAATACAGAGTTTCAACACCACGCCAGCGCTGTATTCGACACCAGTGCACAATCGCGCAAAGTACACATATAAACTGTGATAATAGAAATAACACCGGCATGTTTATCCCCATTGCAGTCATAACCACAGCTGCTAATAAGGTTAATACAGGTAAGCCGATTAGCATGATCGATAGTAATGGCCCAACAAAGAAAGAAAGCGGATGTAGGTACGATTCAAGCTTCGCTAACAACTTAGCATTGCCCATGTTAGGTAACCAAAACCAGCCCATTTCTAAGCCATTTTGATACACACTTCTTGCCTGTGAGTGCCACACTTGTCGACGCAATTGCCAGGCAACCAGCAATAACATAATACTTAAAAGCATCAACAAGATATGGTTGTTTTCATTGAGAACCAGGGCAAGATCAGACAGGAAAACCAGACAAACAAAGAGTAAAAATGACAAATGAAAACTGGCAGGTCGAATCAAGGTGAGCGAGATAAAACCTAGCCCTAATAAACTGGCTAACATTAACTCAGTGACAAACAGTGGCAATTGCCAAAACCACGCTAATCCAATACACAGTAGCGTCGATATCAGCGCCAATACTATAGATTGAATGATAATATTACGTCGATAGTCAGGCACCAAATCGGCCCATTCTGTTGCGCTAAGCCGCATCAACTGCCAAGCAATTGCAGTTGCAGTTGAGACTTGCAACATCGACAACATAACGGCGAAATTTTCTATTTTTGCCGGCGCCAGCACAGGAGCAATCAGCATTAACACTAACGCCATCAGACTCACACCTAAGAAACTGGCGCTGCCTACATCAAATAGCCAAAAGCGCACCACGCCTTTAAACGGTGACCCCTTACTCATCGATGTAACTCCATAAAGAGTTGCTCTAAGCTAACGGATTTAACCTCCAACATGGCATCATTGTCATGCAAAGCCGCTTGATAGTTATCCACCAGTACTTGGTCACCACAACGGTTGAGTACATTTAAACCGTCGGGTAAAGGGTGGCTAGTGTCAACTTTTAAAAGCTTAACCTGCTCACGCACGCTATCCATCTCTTTAAAGAGCACTAATTTTCCCGCCCTAATTAACGCGAGATGGCTGGCGACACGCTCTAAGTCAGAGGTGATATGTGAGGAAAATAACACCGCAGAACCTGACTCTAAAGCCAAATCAAAAAGGTCTGCCATAAACTGGCGACGGGCAATCGGGTCAAGGCTGGCTACTGGCTCATCTAATATCAATAATTTAGGTCGATAAGCCATCGCCATGATTAACGCCAGTGACTGACGCTGACCCACAGATAAACGTTGTACATGCTGCTTGGTATCAAGAGCAAACCGTTGTAACCACTCTTGTTCTAATGCGTTATCCCAGTCGGGATAAAAAGATCGATGCAATGCTAAGGCTTTGTCGACAGTAAAGCCCTCATAGCCGAATGGTTGCTGTGGTACATAGCCAATCTGCGCTTTGGTTGATGAAGCGATATTAGCTACCGACTCACCCAATATCTGTATCGAACCGGCGTCTGTCTGCAATATTCCCAATGCACAGCGCATTAACGTCGACTTACCTGCGCCATTTTGACCTAAGAGTCCGACCACCATACCCGGTACCAACTCAATGCTCAGATCATCAATTGCACGTGTATCACCGAATTGTTTGGTGACATTGGTAAAAGCTAAAATTGGTTCCACATTCATCTCCATTGCAGGGCTTGCCAATTAACAAAGGCCTGTTATTGCCAATGCTTAGTTATCTCCAATGCTTAGTTATCGCATCTTGTACCTGTTCGATTGAAACGCCAAGTTGTTTTGCTTGCTCAACAAGCGCTTTGACTTGAGGAGACAGGAGTTCAGTACCTTGGGTATTAACATCCATGGTGCGTTCGGCAACACGCGTTGGCTGACCTCTACGCCGCTCAAGCCAACCTTGCTCAACTAACATTTGAATTGCTCGGGATACCGTCATGGGATTTACAGCAAGGTGCTCAGCAATCTGCCTGACAGAAGGCAGAACCTGATCCGTCTGCAGTTGGCCACCAACAATCAAGCGAATAATTTGCTCGCTTAATTGCCGATATATCGGTTCGCCACTACTGGGGTTGACATTTAGTTGTTCTAACATTAGCCTTTACTTACTGTATTAATACATTGATACACTGATACACTATTTAAATTACCACAGATACAAGAAATTTCAACAAAGGAATAAGTATCATGTTTGATGGAACACCCAAGGCTAGATACCTACAAGACAGCGGTAATGCCATACGCAAACATCTGGCTAAGGGACTATTGCCAGCAATAATCGCTACTGCAGTATTCACACAACCTGCCTATGCTGAAGCCAATGAGCCCGCCGCGCCAGTAAGCCAAGCGCCCCATGCGTGCTATGTCTCAGGCCTTTCTGAACAGGTTAGTTGCGGCTCAATTCTAGTGCCAGAAAACTACCAAGAGCCACAAGGTAAACAAATTGCCATCCATTACACTGTACTGCCTGCCATTAAATCTAACTTTGGTAGTGAGGCCTTTTTAGCCATCGCCGGCGGCCCAGGACAATCAGCCATCGACAATGCCGCTTACTTCGATAAAGTCTTCAGCAAAGTACGCCAATATCGCGATATTTTACTTATCGACCAACGTGGCACAGGTCGTTCAAATCCACTTAACTGTGAAGGTGAAGGCTTTGAAGCTGGGCTAGCTCTTAACGATGAAACCATAGACATCGAAGCGACGACTCAGCAATGCTTAGATCAGCAAACCGCTGATATAACACAATATGGTAGTGAAACAGCCCTGAAAGATTTTGAGGCAGTCCGCCAAGCATTGGGTTATAACAAACTGCACCTATACGGCATTTCCTACGGTAGCCGCATGGCCCAGTTATACATGCGTCACTATCCAGAGGTGTTAGAAACCGTCACCCTTGATGGCGTGGTGCCAATGCAGCAAAGTGTGGTCGCCATTGGTGATGCCATTGAGCGCGCAACTCAAATCTTATTCAACGAGTGTCAGACTAATCAATTATGTCAGCAGTCTTTCCCGCATCTCGCTGATAATTTTGCCAAAGTCGATCGCCAGCTCACCCAAGGCCCCATCACCACCACCACAAGGGATCCATTAACTGGCGAGCCCAGCGAATTACTGCTCACCCGCTCAAAATTTATGGGCGCGATTAGAATGGCAATGTATGGCGCTAATATCCGTGCTTTATTACCCTATGCAATTAACCAAGCAGCCAAAGATAACTTTCAACCAGTACTGGGGCTGTATGCCTTAAATATGGATGGCATCGGTTTAGCCATGGGGATGCACTCTTCGGTTGTCTGTGGTGAAGATTGGCCGCGCATCGATGAAAATATG
The DNA here is from genome assembly GCF_043643685.1 of Shewanella waksmanii. Classification (GTDB taxonomy): domain Bacteria; phylum Pseudomonadota; class Gammaproteobacteria; order Enterobacterales; family Shewanellaceae; genus Shewanella; species Shewanella waksmanii_A. The sequence continues at coordinate 50,999 of NZ_JBHZSN010000010.1, read as the reverse complement.
CGGCAACAACTCCAGAGCAACTACTTTGGCGAGCAAATGTTGATTGGCTTCGATAAGTCGTGCGCTATTTGGCAAATACCCGCCGTTGACAACAGCTTCAGTGCTGCAATTGATAGCGATATTCCAACACTATTATTGTCCGGTGAAAACGATCCTGCGACACCACCAAGTTGGGCCGAATTAGCAATGGAAAAAATGTCCAATGCCAAGCACCTTATTGCCCCTTATGCCACCCATGGCGTCGCGCACCAGTCTTGTGCCAATAATTTGGTTGCAGACTTGGTCAACAGCAAAGATGTAAATCAACTCGACAGCAGCTGTTTAAGCCGAGATGTCAGCCGCAACTTCTATTTAAACGCCAGTACCGTTGAATCTGTACAACAGTCAAATGATCCGCAAGGAGCGAGCCATGATTAAAGTAGCCAATTTATCTAAGCGTATTGGCGATGTCCAAGCGCTCAACGACTTGAGCTTTAGTGCAGAAGACGGTCAAATCACCGGCTTACTCGGCCCCAATGGCGCCGGTAAAACAACCTGCCTACGTACCGTATTTGGATTACTTAAACCCGATGCTGGTCACGCTGAAATTGACGGCATTGATGTTGCTAAATCGCCTCAGCAAGCTAAGCAACAGTTAGGCTTATTTCCAGATCCTTTTGGCCTGTATGAGCGTCTTACACCACGGGAATATGTGCGCTATTTCGCCGAACTTAACGGCTTAAGTAGCAGCCAAGCTAAACAGGCAGCTGCCAAAGTGTTAGATAAGCTACATATGAATGACATTGCCGACCGAAAGTGCAAAGGCTTCTCCCAAGGGCAACGCATGAAAACCGCGCTTGCTCAAGCAATCGTTCATGAACCAACCAATATCATTCTTGATGAACCAACCCGAGGTTTGGATGTGATGAGTACTCGGGTACTAAGAGATATTCTGCGAGACCTAAAGCAGCAAGGTCACTGCGTACTGTTCTCAAGCCATGTGATGCAAGAGGTCGCGGCGCTATGCGACCAGGTAATCGTGATGGCAGAAGGAAAAGTTGTCGCCGTCGGCAGTCCAGATGAACTCTGCCAACAAACCGGTAAAGCATCACTGGAAGATGCCTTTATTCAACTTATTGGTACCGATGAAGGAATTGCAGCATGATCGCACAAATAACAACCATGTTAAAAAAAGAGCTAACTGACGCAGCAAGAGACAAGCGTTCAGTGATGGCAGGACTATATTACGCGATAGGCGCCCCCTTAATGATGTGCGGCATGTTTATGCTACTCATTAGCCAAGTAACCAGCCCCGACGCGCTCAATATCACCATTGAACATAGTCAGCGAGCACCAGATCTAGTTAAGTTCCTAGCCAGTAACGATATTACCGCCAACGATGACAGTGCGCAAAAAGATATTGTGCTGACTATCAGCGAAGATTACGCCAGCAATATGGCAAAAGGTTTACCAGCCGAGTTAACCCTTAGCGCCGACAATTCTGATGAGAAGCTACAAGCTTCTATTCGCCGCTTAGAAACAACCTTACAGCAATATAGTGCAGAAATGGGTAGCCTTAGGCTAATAGCAAGAGGGGTTGATCCTAAAGTCGTTCAGCCACTAAAAGTCAACGTTGAAGACAAGGCTACCGCGGATTCCAAAGGCGGTATGATCTTGGGTATTGCGACATTCATGATGATCTACGCCGTATTCATTTCAGGCATGAATCTAGCCATCGATACCTCTGCAGGTGAGCGTGAGCGCAACTCGCTTGCCCTATTATTGAGTCATCCAGTCACAACACGTCAAATCGTTTGGGCAAAAATGGCCGCCGTGAGTACCTTTGCGATGCTAGGTTTGTTACTCACTTTAATCATCTCGAAGATTGCTTACGGTTTTGTACCATGGCAAGAGCTAGGTTTCAGCGTCAACTTAACCCCTGAGTTTATCGCCCTAATGCTACTTGTCAGCTTACCAATCGCTCTGATGGCTGCCGCTTTACAGTTATTTGTGTCTTTCATGGCCAAGTCATTCAAAGAAGCACAATCTTACCTAACCATTGTGCTTGTTGTGCCTATGATGTTGTCGTTGGCGGCAAGCTATAACATTGCCCCCGAAACCATGCAGTGGTTACCGGTTTCTGGACAAATGCAGGCGCTGATTGCCTTTATCAAAGGTAAAGAGTTACCCATGTTACAGCTGTTACTGTCTTCTGCGTCAACCTTGGCTATTGCCTTGGCACTCACCTTTGGCATGGAAAAATCACTCAAAAGCGAAAAAATCGTATTTGGCTTGTAGCCAAAACTCGGCCTCTTAGCCCGATTGGTTAAGAGGCCGGCGTAACCACAAAAGGACAATTGAATATGGAATATCTACAAACCTTACTCGCCGGCGAAAACTATGCATTTATCGCCATGGTATGTACAGCAGCACTGATTATTTGGTTTTTACCCGCGATATTGGCGCTGTTCTTCAATCGCAAACACTTCAAATTAATTTTACTCGCCTGCATCCCCGCGGGGCTGTCGTTTATTGCTTGGGGTGGCGTTTTCTTATGGGCAGTAACTGGCAAAGTCGTCGATAAATACGCTGATAAACCTAATCAAGCTTAAGTTATTTCATTAATACACAACCACTAAGGAGTTCAACATGGACAAACAAACCCTCGTTATGATAGTCATGCTGGCATTTATTGCTTGCGCAACATTCAGTGAGCTATTCAAGTATTACTTAAAAACCAAGCGGGTCAGCAACGCTGATATCAAAAATAGCGAAATAGATCTGCTACGACAGCAAAACCGTCAGCTTCAAGAACGTGTCGAAACCTTGGAAAAAATTGTTACCGAGCCAAGCTACGATCTGAAGCAACGCATCAATGCACTTTAAGCTGATTTAACAACAAGTATGAGTATTAAATTTCTGTCGATAAGCGCGTGGCGTTAAGCTCGTCAGCTGGATAAACAGCTTTCTAAATGAGCTGACATCTTCATAACCCACGCGCTCTACGATTTGTTCAACCGCTAACTCTGTTGTTTCCAACAAACGTTTTGCTTCATCAACTCGCAGTCTTTGCATGTAACTTGCCGGCGTCTCATTAACGGCCTTTTTAAAACGCCGAATCAAGGTGCGTTTACCCACGGCAAACTTGCTAGCAATGTCATCAAGCAGCCAGTTTTGATGTAAATGTTGCTGCATCCAACTTTGCACTTGCTTGATCAGTTCATCTTGGTGTTGCTCAGGGCTCATAGCCATGGTCATAAAAGGCTGCTGCGAGCAGCGATTTGGATCGATGAGCAATATTTTAGCCATCTGTTGTGCCAACTGCTCACCCGCTAGGATGCTGACCAAATGCAACGCCAAACTCAAGTTTGATGTCGTAGCACCCGCAGTATGAATGTGACCATCGGAGACCACTAAGGTGTCCATACATAAATTGACGTCTTTGAAATTACGCTCAAACATCTCATTGAGCCACCACACGGTTGTGGCTCGCTTATGTGCCAACAAACCCGACGCTGCTAACATTAATGTACCTGAACAATAGGCCGCCAAAGGTTTTTCAGCTTGAGAATAAAGGCTTAGAGCAGGGAAGAAAGGCTCAAACTCTTTCAGATAAGCTTGCAGCTCTTCTCGATTAGTCACAAACGATGAAGCCAAAATCACTGCATCAGCCTCTAGAATATCGCTATCGCTTTGCAACCCCTTGGCGTCGATTTGAAAGCCTTGATTCGTGGTGACAGGTTCGCCATCAGGGGTAATCACATGATAATGGAATAGATCTTCACTCACCTCGGGATTAACCCGTTTTAAAAAGCTATTACAAAAACTAAAGACATCAAGAAATCCCACAATACCACCAGCAACCACATTACCTGCCGCTAAGATATAGACCTTCTTCATTTTGCCTCCCTTCACAATGTCACTTTTGACTTCATATTTGTCAATAATGACACTTATTGTGTCAATGTCTAGTTTTTATACTGTCACTATCACCTTGAAGTACTTTGTAAGGACACATGTTATGAACACCACACGCACTCATATTGGTTTAAGCATCAGCTATCTGTTGGCAAGTTGGGGATTACTATTTTGGCTGCACTTTAGCACCGAACCCAATATTTTCGCGCATATGATCGCTATTCCGACCTTACTGCTATTTACTGGATTCAGTGCCTATCAAATTGTACGAAAGGGGCTGTAAATCTCTTTACCCCCATCAGTGATGAGATCAACACGCCCTAAATTCGAAACTCATGGACTAAGTTATCAAGTTGCTGAGCCATCTGCGCCAAATGCTCACTCTCACTGGAGGTCTGCTGGGCACCGGCAGCAGCTTCGTCAGCAGCATGGCTGATATTAACTATGTTAGTGTTAATTTCTTCTGATACGGCAGACTGCTCTTCTGCCGCGGTAGCAATTTGGGTATTCATATCTTTGATTGTGGCAATAGCGGTTGATATTGCTGATAACGCATCACCGGCTGACTTAGCATGATTAACACTTTCTTCTGCATGCTGGCGACTATCGGCCATCACAGTCACCGCCTGTTTAGTGCCATTTTGCAATTTCTCTATCATCGACTGGATCTCTTCTGTGGACTCTTGAGTGCGACTCGCTAGGCTGCGAACTTCATCAGCCACAACCGCAAATCCTCGTCCTTGCTCACCCGCCCTTGCAGCCTCAATGGCGGCATTCAGTGCCAATAGATTAGTCTGCTCAGCAATACCTTTAATCACATCTAAAATTGAGCCAATTTGGTGACTATCATGTTCTAAGCTTTGCACGACTCTAGCCGCTTGTTCTATCTCGTCTGCAAGACCAACGATAGTGGTTACTGTGTTATTAACCACCTGCATACCGGCTTGGGATTGCTCATCGGTTTGCAACGCGGCATTTGCTGCATCATTGGCATTTTTAGCCACTTCAACAACGGTGGCGGTCATCTCATTCATTGCTGTGGCAACCATATTCAGCTCTTGGCGCTGACTGTGGACAGAGCTTGCCGTATTGGCGGTAACCTGCGCAACTTCACTAGCCGAGCCCGATAGTTGCTTGGCAGTATCTGAGACACCTTGAATACTCGCTTGAAACTTATCCAACATACGGTCAAACGCGCTAGAAACCTGGCCTAACTCGTCGTTGCTATTAAGCACTGTGCGCTGAGTTAAATCCGCGTTAGCTTCAATATCGGCAATGGATCGCGCCAACAACTGGCTGCTACTGACAATGGTTCGCGCCACAAAGAACATCAACAGTCCCCCTATGACGACACCACCGACGGTGAAACCAATGAGTTGTATTCTCATATTCGCCATCGAATCTATTGCAGCTTGCTGTATCTGTTGCCGTGATACTAGTTCTGCGTCACTTAACGCTGCAAAATGTTTGCGCGCTTGCTGGGCAAAAGGACTGGCGCCAACACGATAGTCTTGCCATGCCTGCGCTAACACTTCGGCGGTGCGTGGCTTATTGGCAAGCGCTGCCATCCGATCACGGCCATCGTGTAAAAATAGTAAGGTGGTATTGCGCGCTTGCGAAGCCAGACTGGCTAACTGCTGCTGAGCGATGGGATCAGACATCAAGCCTATCGCTTGTTGAAGGGTATCAAAATGGTTATCAATATCAGCAATACGCTGTTCTAGTAAACGGCTGTTGTTATCATAATCATCACCAAGCATGATGCTACGTGTCAGCCGTGATACATAATTCATATCCCGATTGATCATCAAAATCGCCCGCTGGCTAGTGACACCCGCTTGGTCATATTCATTGAACTTGTTTTCTACAAACTGGGTATTTACCACCACATCGATCAAAATCGTCAAACCTGCGATAGCAAATACCGCCATCACCACGATCAGCTTGCGCTTAATGCTCCATGAAGACAGTTTACTCATTCCTGTATACTCCTAATTTATCACTCACCTCCCATTCAAGAGGCAGTTTCCCTAGATTAGGCTAATTCAGGAGCAGATTTGACTATGTATATAAATGCAGCGTTTTTGGTAAAAAGTTATAAAAAACAATAAAAAAACCAGCATAAGCTGGTTTTTAAGAGGTCAATCAAACAAAGCGAATTACTTTGCTTTAGGCCTGAACGGTTTAATGACCGACTCATCACACTCTAAGAATGGGCCATCCATCAAATCAATACAGTAAGGAATCGCTGGGAATACAGCATCTAAACATTCGCGGATTGATTTAGGCTTACCCGGTAAGTTAACAATCAGTGAATCACCACGTAAACCCGCTGTTTGACGTGACAAAATCGCTGTTGGCACAAACTTCAATGATTCAGCACGCATCAACTCGCCAAAACCAGGCATCATACGATCACACACGGCTTCAGTGGCTTCAGGGGTAACATCGCGCTTTGCAGGGCCAGTACCGCCAGTGGTCACAATCAGGCTGCAGTTTTGGTTATCTGCCATATCAATCAAGGTTTCAGCAATCACATCTTGTTCATCGGGAATAACCTGATAGACCGGCTCCCACTCTGAAGTAAGGTATTCATTCAATACATCAATAATCGCTTTACCTGAGATGTCTTCATATACGCCGGCACTGGCTCGATCACTAACGGTAACAATGCCGATTTTTGCTTTACTCATTACTCTATCCTTCTGAAGCTGGCAGATATTTGGCTAATTGCTTGCCAATCTAGCATAAACTGCGGTGGATTGGATTGATTAAAATCCAATTTAAACGCCAGTTTGCTGTTAATTACCGCCAAGTTTATTCAGCAAACCACCAAGCTCTTTCTCTGCGCGCTGCTTGAGTTCTTGCTTAGCACGCTCTTTTAACTGTTTCTCCGCTTCTTTCTTGGCTTGTTTAATCATGTTATCCAGCATTGATTGAACGATTGCCGCCCCCACCTGATCAGCTGGAAGCCCATTAGGGAACCCTACAGGGTCTGCCATAAATGTCGGTAATGTCACTTGGTAGCTTTGTTGACCCACAGCGGTAAGGTCCACCGTTAGACTGACACCTTCAATTTTCACTTGCTTAACCGCAATTAAGGGCTCTTTACCTGATGGCGGTGGCGGGCTTGATGGCTCAGGTTCACTGGGCGCTTCCTCTGCTGTAGATTTATCTTTCGCTGAAGACGTCCCCAGTTGCGCCGCTAGATTATTTTTCAATTGCTGCAGATTATTACTACCATCAGCGGCCATTTCAAAGCGCACGCTCGGACCAGAAATCAATACCTCATTGATCAGCACTTCTTGCGTGCTAAAGTTACTGGTTTCAATATCAAGCTTAATTTGCTTGAACGCCAATGCCGCATTATCACTAAACCCTTTGGGGTTATGCACTGCAAACCCTTCAAGGGAGCCAAAACCCTTGAGCATCTGTAAGTCGACCTTGGCTAAAGTCACTGGGGTTTGTAGCAAACGACTACCTTGCTTTTCAACCTGAGTTTGCACAATACCATTGAGGTTATTGAGTACCCAATAAACAATCACCGCCAGTAATAGCAGTAAACTGATGAGAATCGCTACAATCGCTTTTTTCACAGCGTGGCTCCATAAATAAAGTTAATTCGACATACTTGTCAGGGTAAAGACAAAGTGTGCCTGAGCACAGCAAAAAAAGCTATTTGGATCAGAGACAAAATCGCCGACACTGACTGTGTCGGCGATGGATTAGCGCTTCTCCAAAATGGATTGAGGCGTCAGTAAACTAGTTTACGGTGATAGAGATAAAGTAGCCCAATACCGTTGCGGTGATCACACCGATAAACCCTGGGGCTAAGAAACTATGGTTGAGCACATATTTACCAATCCGCGTTGTGCCACTGCGGTCAAAGCTGATTGCCGCGAGATCACTCGGATAAAACGGGAAGAAGAAATAGGCATAGCACGCAGGTAACACACCAATAAGAACTGCTGGCGGGATCCCCAACGAAAAGCCCAATGGCAGCATAATCGTCAGCACCGCCGCCTGACTTTTCAAGAACACTGACACCACAAACATGGCTATCGCGAAAGTCCACGGGTACACCGCAACAATATCACTCACCGACTCGACTAAATAGGATTTATGATGACCGATAATGGTGTCACTCATCCAAGCGATACCAAAGATAATGATCACCGCTGTCATACCTGCTGTAAACACATTACTGGTGGCAATTTTCTTTGGCGAGATATTGGTCGCCAGTAAGATAATACCGCCCACAGACAACATCATAAATTGAATCGCCACCGACATTTTCACTCCCTCTGGGAGTAATTGTTTGCTAAATAGCGCAATAATGATGACCGATAAGATACCTAACAAAAATACCGTTAGGCCCTTTTTCGCCGTAGCATCGGTTTCTTCTTTGTCACTTTGAGCGGTTTCTGGGTCAAGCAAGGCGGCTTTAAATTCTGGATCTTGTAGTCGCTGTTGAAACTCAGGGTCTTTATCTAAATCTTTACCGCGCTTAAGACTCCAAGTACAAGCGACTAGTACACCGATTAAGGTTGACGGGATGGTGACCATCAACACATCAATCAAACCAATATCTAATTTATTGTCAACTGCCGTTGCAATAACAACCGCTGCTGCAGCCGCTATCGGGCTGGCTGTGATCCCCATTTGAGAAGCAACCGTTGCGATGGCAAGTGGCCGCTCAGGACGAATGCCCTTCTTGTAAGACACATCATAAATAACCGGTAACAAGGGGTAAACCGAATGCCCAGTACCCACCAACACTGTTAGTGAGTAGGTACACAGAGGACCTAAAAATACAATGTGTTCTGGGTGTTTACGCAACAGCTTTTCAGCAAACTTAACCAGTAATTTTAAGCCACCCGTCGCTTCAAGCGTGGCAGAAGCGGCAACCACAGCTAAGATAATCAGCATCACACTGATTGGTGGTGTACCAGGGGCTATACCAAAAACAAAGGCTAATACCGACACCCCCAAACCACCGAGCAAACCAAACGCGATACCACCATGCCGTATACCGACAAAAATGACGGCTAACAGCAACAACATATGAATATAAAACATTGTTCACCACCCTTTTTATTATTTGTGCAGCTCAGGTATACCACACGCATAATCAATAAAAGTGACGACTATCAAGCATTTAAAACAAGACAAAAACTAGTGTTTAAAACTGTGACCACGGGAGCAGTAACTCGGCAACGTTAAGGCTTGTTGTTGATACAAAACAATAGACACGATAGGAGAGCATTAGCAGGCCCCATACCTTTATAAGTTAGAGGTGAGCGGGCTGATTTCGAGCGTTTAACTGTTGTAACGGTAGCAACCATCGCATGACAAATACCCATTAGCGATAAAGCTGACCATAATTATCGACGTGACGCTCCCACAAAGGCGGGGTACCTATATAGTCAACGACGGCATTAACAAACTCCTTCACTAACAGGGTTTGTTTACGGTGGGGATAAATGGCGTAAATCGCCCGATCTAAATTAGACAGCACATGATCAGTCAGTAGTGGCACTAGCCCCAGCTCATCGGCACTTTGATATAGGTTCGACAAGTCCAACATGGTGTAACCTAGCCCATCACTCACTGCACTCACCAAGGCATTAACATCACTCATTCTTAATTTACCGCGCATACGATAATTCTTAAAAATGTCGCCATGGGGTTGCTCACTGATGCGCAGTAAATCTAGGGTGAAGTCGCTATTGCTGTATACCACTGCGGGCAAGGCAGCCAACTCATCTGGCGTCTTAGGCTCACCATGTTGCTCAATAAACTGTTGTGATGCCACAATAGCAAAATGGGTATCAGCAATTTTCTTGGCAATCAAATTAGAATCAGCCAACTTACCCATGCGGAACGCCAAGTCAAAATGATCCCCAATAATGTCGGCCTTCTTATCATCCAAAATTAAGCTAATTTGCACTTCAGGATAGCGCTGCATGAACTGGGTAATAATCGGTTGTAAATACAGCTGGCCAAAGTACACCGGCGAGGTAATGCGCAAAATCCCTTTGGGCTGCGACTGATAAGAGTCGGCAATACTGTTTATTTGCCCAAGGGTATCAACCAAAATATGAGCCTGAGCTAAGATCTCCTCTCCTGCGGGGGTGAGGGCAAAAGATCGCGTCGAGCGGTTCAGTAGCTGCACGCCAAGCTTAGCTTCTAACTGTTTAATCTTCTTTGATAATGACGAATTATCCATATCGTGCAACGCGGCAGCTTTAGTAAAAGAGCCTTGTTGCACCACATCGATAAACAGTGCTAGTTGATGGGTAATAGACATCGAATTTTTCCTGCTAACGGTAAAACTGATTGTGTTAATGGGTAACCAACACAATCAGCTTACCTTAGCAGCCAGATATCACCAATACAGGGGTGATAGCACCATCGATATTAAGGTAAATTCAGCTGCTGCTTGATTAACTGCCAAGGTACCCATTTAAAGTTTTGATGTTCATCCGGCAAACGGTTACGGCCATCTTGTACGACTAACATGCCATCAGACCATAAGCCGTTACCCACAGCTTTAGCTGTTACCGCTAAACCATCGGTTTCGGCACTGCCATCATGTCCCTGCATACCATTAACACCGATTCGGAATCGACCAATGTAATCATAGGGTGGCTGAGCATCATAGAGCACGTAGCTATCGTTACCTTGGCTAGAAACAACTAAATAGGCGCCGCCCTCAGGTCGCTGGTAAAGGTCTAGCCCTTCAATGTCAGCAACTAAAGGCCCACCAGCGGAAAGAATCATCTCTCCCTTAACCGATTGCTTGCTCAGATCAAATAACCAAATACCAGTATTCTCTTCGCCGACAAACAATTGTTTGTTTTGATCATCTGCGACACAGCCCTCTGGTTGAGTCGGTACCGAAAAGCGCCGTACTTCGTCTGCACGCAAATGGTGCTTATCCCAGCTCAACGACAATTGACTGATCACGCCGGATTTATCATTAGCAAATGCATATAGACTAGTTTCATCGGGCTGATATAAACACAAACCATATATGTCAGTTAGACTTGTGGCTTGCTCCACTAACTGAGTTAAGTGTCCGTGTTGATTGATTTCAAAAATACTCAAGCTGTTGCGGTCACGGTTACTGGCAACGGCAATATCTCGATACTGTCCACCCAATTTCACCCGCTGGCGAATATCAACATTATTGACTCTACCGGCCGGTAATTTTTGCACTTGTTGGCCCTGCATATCAAAACTCAATAAGCCCCAACGTTTGTTGGTACCCAGAATTCGGCTTTGACTAGGCTGTGTCGGGTGCACCCAAATTGCCGGATCATCCATGGTATCACCTGCGCGATCGGCAATAGCACTTTCTACCTGAGTTGGAATTTCAATGATCAACTCGCTTGGCGCCTGCTGCTCGGGCTGATAATCCCACGGCACTTGATAATAACGTTTGTCACTGTCAACCAAATAGATAAGCTGGTTGCCATCAACGGCAAAACTCTCCACCTCATCAACACCCACTTGCTTGGTCAATACCGTATCACCTTTTAGATCAAACAAATGTCCTTGTTGATCACTGAGCAACACTTGCCCGGCAAACTGATTAATACTGCTAAACTCGTTATCGTCGCGGTGCAATACTAACTGTCCCTCTGCAGCATTATTGGGTGCCGCAGGGTATTGCCAAACGCCATGTTGGTTTTCGACAACATATAGCTGCTCGGTACGGGAATCCGTTGCACAAGCCAGCGCGCCCATGGCCACTGACAAGCTGCGCACCAACTGCGGACGCCACTGCTGCTCGGTCACTAGTAGCCATTGCTCAGCTTGCCCCTCCTCATTGCCAATCCACGCATACAAGTTGTTATCGGCTTGGCGAGGTTGCAAACACAACCAATCAATTTGGATCTGTCTTTTGGGTAGCAAAGGTAAGCGCTGCATATTGTGCATATCAAGCTTTATCCCCTGCACTTGATCAACTTGAGTATCGTAAGTCAGCGCAATGTCTTGCCAAATGGCTAAGTATTCAAACTGACCCGGTACTACCGACTTTAGTTGCTCATCGGCTAACACTAACCCTTGTTGCTCACTGACATATAACCAATGCTCGCCCCACTTAGCCGCCTGACTGCCGGCAGCCGGACCCACAACTGATAATGAGTCATTTATCGACGTCGCCGCCACTGAGTTTCCGGCGCACATGCCGCCTAATAACACGCTAGTTTTTAATATTGTTTTTATCACTTTCATGATGCGCCCTTACATATTGATGTACTGAATACCTAATTGAAAAGTACGGCCGTACTCTTCATATTGGGCGTTATAACGAGACACACCGGTATAGGCATAATAAGGTTCATCCGTCAGGTTGATCCCTTTGAAGTAAACGGTGAAGTTTTCGGTAATATAGCCTTTAGCAACAAAATCCCACTGGGTATGTGCATCTTGGTAGATATCAAAATTAGCATCATCAAGCTCAGTGACTTCGATTAAGTACTCTGATTTATAAGCTGCAGACAAGCGCAAACTGACATAGCTATTTTCATAGCCAAATGAGGCATTTGCAGTGACTTCGGACTGACTCGGCAGTGGGATATCTCGGCTTTGCTTACCATCATCTTGCCAAGAAATCGTTGCAGAGGAATCACTTAAAGTAAGGTTACTGGTGAATATCAACCCGCGCCAACCTTCAGGCATAAAGCCAAACTCTTGCACATAGGTCAGCTCAACGCCGGTGATATTGGCTTCATCGCCATTGGTAAAGGTATTGGCTTTATCAAAGTCTTGGTATTGACCATACCCACCTAAATCAGCTTCATATATAAAGTTACTAATGTCTTTATAAAAGCCACTAGCCGATATCACACCAAGGCCGCCCATATAATGTTCGATACTCAAATCCCAGTTCATCGACTCCAACGCATCAAGATCTGGGTTACCAAAGCTGGCCTCTAACTCATCATCAACCTCAATGAGATAACCGGGAGCTAACTGGCCAAAGGTCGGCCGCACAATAGTATTGGTCCAAGAAGCACGTAATACCGTGTTGTCACTGTATTTATAGTTGAGATGCAATCCCGGTAACCAATGCTGATAATCTCTGTCAGTTTCAGATGCAAAAAAGTCATCTTGGCTTTCATCAAAACCAAACCCTTTGGTATGCATATCTGTGTGCTCAAAACGTACACCAGCCAAAACTCGCAACTTGTCGATATCCACATGCCCCATCAGGTATGCAGCACTGATATCTTCATCAATATCAAAGTCATTGATAGTTGATTCGATCTCATCTTTGGCCGCATCGGCATCTAGGCCATTAACCAAGGCCCAAATCGGTGCAGCATTAATGGAAGGGCCAAACCGCCCTAAATTGTAATCAGGCTCAGCACCAGCGTAAGCACTTAGCAGTAGCTGATCGTCAGAGATGCCCTGCTCGGAGAAATCTTCATAGATCCAAATATCTTCACGGTTTTCTTTGCTGCGCGCGGTATATTTTCCACCAAACTTAACTTCGACCGGCAACTCATTGATGAGCCAGCGTTTACTCAGGTCAAACTTAACTGACGTCATGGTATCAACCGCACTGGAGTCTCCCACTTCAACCTTATCTATCTCATACTCACTGGCGGTGTAAAATGGCTCATCCGCGCTGATTTTAGGGACCTGAGTATCGTTTACAGCCACATTGCTAAACTCGCCGTTAAAATCTGCACCACCGATATAACGCGGCTTATCAGCCGTCGCTCGACTCCAACTGGTTTGATAATCAAAAGTCCACTTATCGAAGCGAGATTGCCCACCCAAGACGATAGAAGCAATCGCCTGCTCTTCAGTTCTAGCCTTTAATGATCGAGTCGCTTCAACGTCAGCACGTTGGCCCACCTCAACACCGTCTTCCCAGGCAATTTCATTGCCATTACGGCTTTCTTTGTCATCAAACTGGCTATACAGGGTACGCAAATAAACGTCGTGATTGTCATTAGGACGAAAATCAAAATTAACCCCTAAGCCAATACGCTCTCGATTGATTTGGTAATCCCGTTGCTCCATCTCCTCAAGCAATACAGGCTCGTCAAACCCCCATTTACCGCCAGTTTCAACATTGTCAGAGCCAAAATCACGGTTGTACCAACTTGCAGCAACAGCCACACCCAATCGGTCATCAAAAATATCACTGTAACTGGCTGCAAGCTTGGGGTTGGTATTGTCAGTCAACTCATCATATGACCCTTCAGCACTGAGGTTGAAATAGGTGTCATCTCGATCAAAAGCGGACAGACTTTTTACTTCGATGGCACCGCCTAGTGAGTCGGCATCCATATCTGGTGTCAGGGTTTTAGAGACTTCAACCGACTGCAACAGGTCAGCAGGTACAACATCCAACGCTACAGCACGGCGGTCACTTTCAGGTGATGGTAAGCGTGAGCCGTTCATCGATACCGCATTATAGTCGGGGGCCATACCGCGTATTCGCACAAATCGGCCTTCACCTTGGTCACGCTCAATAGACAAACCCGGCACTCGTTGCAGCGCCTCACTGATATTAGTATCGGGGAAATTGCCTAACGCATCGGCACTGAGTACGCTGACCAAGTTGTCAGCCGCACGTTGGCGATTGAGTGACTTACTCAACGCGCCGCGTTGACCAACCACTTGTATGTGCTCAAGCCCATGACCTTGAAGCTGGATTTGACTGTTGGTCACACCATCTTGCGTTACAGTAATTGTTTGTCGATAGGTTTGCCCGCCGAGGTAACTTGCCACCAGCGTATACTCACCCGCAGCTACCTTAGGAAAGAAGAAGCGCCCATCGCGATTAGATTCCAGTTTAAGGTTTAACTCTTCAATTCGAACGATGGCACCTTGTAAAGGCAACTGAGTATTGCTGTCTCTTACCGCACCTTCTATTCGACCCGCCCATGCCGCGGAAGGCATACACAAGCTAGAGGCGAGTAGGCCAATATAAAGAGGAGATAAGGCACTCTTTAACGTCATGATATTACATCCTATTGGTTGTTAGCTCTGATGGGCGGCAAAGCTAGGCCAAGGATATGACAATGATGTGACGCTATGATTTACCAGCGACCAATATCGGTGCAAATATCAGGTTTAACGAACACTTTGAGCTAATTTGACTGGGTAACAGCCTCAAACTTTGACACAAGGTCAACACCAACAAACACATGCTAATATGCTGATTTAAAATAACTATAATTAAAAACCATGTTCAATAGTGTTTATCATATCTCCAATTGACAGTGATTTTTTGTCGAACAAAGTTGATTGCCTGAGCTAGTTTGCCTCCTTCCATGCCACAGTCCCATCACAAAAGCGTCATAAAAGCCCATTAACGTAACGGCTATTGCTACTAACGACCTATTACCCATGACCCATAATGTAAAACTCACTATCACGATGTTGCTTAGCTGCACAGTATTATTCACCCTTTGTGTTATTCAAGCACAGCCCAAAGCAACAACCAACATTGATTGGCTAGATGTCAGCGCAGAAAGTGCCCTGCTCATTTTAGGGTTATGTTGGTTAGCCTTAGTGCTATCAGCAAGGCCTGGAGGCCGGGTTACTCAGCTGCTGATTGTGGGCTTACTCGGTTATTGCCTAGGTTGTTATATGGACTTGCTCGATGAGTTTTTTATCAATGACAGCTTACCCGGTTGGTTTAGTCTGATTGAAAAGCTGCCCACCCCCATCGGCCTACTGACATTAACCGTCGGCTTATGGATGTGGCGAGAAGAGCAAACGACTATCAATGAGCAACTACGTACTCGAGAGCAGTTTTATCGACAACATCAGCTGGTTGATCACCTCACTCAACTGTGTGACGCCCGTGCCATGCGTCACCAACTCAATCAACATTTGAGCCGACCGCACGCCATTGCACTCATCATGATTGACTTAGATAATTTCAATCAAATCAATCGCCAGCAAGGTTTTACTCAGGGCGATCAACTACTGACGAATGTGGCACAGCTACTTGCCAGTCAGTTGCGCTCTCAAGATCTCGTCTGCCGCTACGCCGGTGACCGGTTTATCATTATGCTAACCCAATGCAGTGAGCATTTTGCCAATGCCATGGCAAAGGAGCTGGTCGCTGCGATTAGCCCATTAGGCTGTCACGCCAGCCACGCGATGAGTTACACCAGTATCCCAAGCAATCAAGCTTCACAAACCGCACAGCAACTGATCGATCAGGTCAATCAGAAGTTGGAGCAAGTGAAATGTCACCAGACATGGCCTAAAGCGGGATGAGACAAGCCGGTATCGCCTATGCAGATGATAAGTGCATTGATAGCCAATTGCTCGTCGCCAGCTTAGTGGCACTATTTCGTCAACGTGGGCTGTCTATCGACAACTTGCTGGCTGGCAGCGCCATCTTTGAGCAAGACCTTAATCAACCGCAACATAAGATCAGCGCCACGCAACTGCAAAAGCTACTGAGCAATGCCATCAAATATTGGCCGGGAGACGATCTCGCCTTTATCTTAGGACAACAATGGTTACCCGCCCAAAGTGGCCCACTAACTCAAGGGTTACTCTGCTGTAATGACTTTGCCCAAGCCCAAAGTTTTTGGCAGCGATATCACTGGCTAGTGCAACCTTGGTTACAGATATCACTGTGGCAAACCGCTCAACAGCAACACTTATTAATTCAACAAGCGATGGGAATGCCGCATCTGCAGCGTTTCTTCATCGAGCTGACCTTATCCAGTCTGGTCTCCAGTTTCAAATATTTAACCCGCAGTCGATGGCACAGCCAGTTTTTACTGCCCTATCCACAACCGGACAATATCGACCAATACCATAAGTATTTAGGCGGTTCACTGAGTTTTAACCAGCCAATCTGCGTACTAAGTATTGACCACTCATTACGCTAT
The DNA here is from genome assembly GCF_043643685.1 of Shewanella waksmanii. Lineage (GTDB taxonomy): Bacteria > Pseudomonadota > Gammaproteobacteria > Enterobacterales > Shewanellaceae > Shewanella > Shewanella waksmanii_A. The sequence continues at coordinate 34,215 of NZ_JBHZSN010000010.1, read as the reverse complement.
CAGCCTTTTGAAATGGCCAATCCACAGGGGTTAACTCAAGCTAACCGCAATCTGAGACACAGCTACTTTAATCGTCACTACCGTATTAGCTTGCCTGCCATGGTGAGACAACTGCTACTAAAACAACAGCAAATTGACGCCAGCCTACCCCACATTGCTGAGCAACTTTCTCTTAGCCCTGCAACCTTAAAAAGAAGGCTGAAAGCATTCAATATCAGCTTTCAACAACTGCAAGACGAAGCCAAGCTGCAACAAGCCATTTATATGATTGCAGTTCACGGCGATAACAACCTCAATATCGCAAAACAGCTTAGGTTTGCCGACAGTAATAACTTCCGGCGCTCCTTTAAACGTTGGACAGGTAAATTACCAAGTAACTTTAAATACTGGCTAACTAATTAAATTCAAAACCCTATTTACCATCGTAGTACTAACTAATGAAATAATAATATTTAGCCAATTTAAAATAGCGCTATGAAATCTCTGTGCTAAGTTTTAATGCCCTGATAGAAATTGACCATCTCTATTGATAACCAAGGAGCAATTAATACCATCTGATATAAAGGAAAACAGATGAAAACACATAATCATGGTCGAATTGGAATAAATAGCAATACACTGAAAACACTGCGAAAAAAAAGGCTTGAGCCAAGAGAGATTGGCCGATGAATGCGCCAAACAAGGATTACAAGTGTGCGTGGCCTCAATCAAAAGAGCAGAAGCCGGAAAAAACGTACTGTATCGAACCATTGTCAATATTGCGCATTTTTTCAATATTACTGTCGACTATTTACTGGAATCGGCACCACTACCTCTTTGGCAATTTGCTAGCCAACATCCAAAGTTTGTCAAACCTTGTATTGGCCGAGATTGGGAGTGTCATCAACTTACGCAGATACAAGCTTACGCCCAACATGTAAGCCAAGGTCAAACCGTTTGCATCACCGCAACACAAGGCGCTGGCATATCCTGTTTATTGAAATACTATTATCAGCAACATACCCAACAAACTGCGCACCAAACAAACCCGCAAAATATCTACATTGAATTTAGTAAAATTTGCCAGCCAGATAAGGATTACGCAGCTTGTTTTATCTTACAACTGCTAGCGCTGCCCCTACAGGCCAAATGCGAAGAGATTCGTCATAAAATAAAAGCCTTATCAAAAACATCACTGCAGTTTTTAGTCTTGTTATGGCTTACAGGAACCAAGCTATCAGAGACGGAAAAATTCACGGTTACTCAACTGAGCCCATCACAGTTTGACCATACATTAGCGCAAGCTATGCAGATCTTGCTCCACCATTGTACTGGGCAAAATAGCGAAGCAAGTACCGAGAGAAGCACCGAAAGAAGTACCACGCAGATAATCGTGATTGACGGCGTCCATCGGGTGGATGCGCTTTGTGCAAAATTGCTCGATTATTTTATTCAAGCCGTACCCAGCACATCGATATGTTGCGTGCTCGGCATCGCCGAAATCGCTGATTTTGTTCAGCTGCCAACCTGGCTTGAAGATAGCCACCAAATCAAACTCAAACCGTTAACAGACAAACATGCGCAGCAACTGGCCAAAACGGTACTAAGTCAGCGTGGTGTGTGCCCCATTAAACACGCGAGTCTCGTCCAATGGGCAATAGAGCTGGCCAATGGCCACCCCGGTATATTGGAACAGCTACTGTTAAATCATAATGATTTTAATCTGCTACCAGAAAGTATCTTAAAGCCGGCATTATCCAATCTTTATTCACTCACAACAGAACAGATCACCTTGATAAAATATTTAAGCTTACTCGGTTTAAAATTCAGCATTGATAATATTGAGTTTTTCTTTAATAAAATAAATATCACCAACCCGCTTAGCCAATTACACCAATTAACTTACCGAGGTTTAATCAAGCCAAACTCTGGGGAATATTGTTTTAATCACCCTTTAACAAGACAAATTATTAAGGATCAAATAAAACCCCAAGAGAAAACTCAGCTGGAAGCGATTTATCAACAATCACAACAGTAAGTGATCCGTAAGTGATCCGGTTTGCACCACACAAAGTGGTTAATTTTTCTTCCGCAGTCAATGCTGATCAATGTTGTGGGGCTAAAGCCCGTTAATCACAGCATTTTCCTGACTGCAATTGACATCAATTGAATCGGAAGGAAATCACCATGGAAGCACAACTGAGAGTCCATAACCGCAATACATCTTGGGTGGGGGAAAGCCAAGCCCTGACTCAAACTCGTCGCACCTTAAGTGCGCTGGCCCAAAGCCAGCTGCCGGTGCTCATTCAGGGACAAACGGGGACCGGCAAGCGCATTGCTGCTAAAGAACTGCATGAACTGGGTAAAGGCAAGCACAATCCATTTGTTAGCGTATGCTGCAAACGCTGGAATACCAAAGACTTAATCAAGTTAATGGATGAAAGCTGGGAATATGCCCAAGGCGGCACCTTATTTGTACGTAACATCGAAGCCATCAAAGCCAATGATGCTGCGCAAATTAAAGATTTTTGGCTTCGAGCAAACCAACAACAAGATGATGTCAGGCTCATTGCCTCCACCAGCCAAGTTGACAACCAAGATGGGAATACCGTTGATATCGACAGCCACTTTCTTAGCTGGTTGCAATATCATTGCCTGACTATCACCCTACCGACATTATCGGAGCGCGGCGACGATATTCCTGCGCTTATTCGCTATTTTCAACAACAAGATAGCGCAATAGCCAAGTTAGTCTTTACCCCGTGCGCAGCCAAAGTGCTTAGCCAATACCATTGGCCAGACAACATTAAGCAGCTCAAACGCTGCCTCGATAAATTAGTGGTTCTCGCCAACGCCAAACACATAGATAAGCACTGTTTGCTACGTCATTTCCCTTCTATGTTGCAGCCCAGCGCGATCAACAAACCTATCTCTTTATCTATGCTGCAATTAGATAATATGACCGATCGCAATCGGATTGCTGGCAATAATGTACTGCGCCTTGCTCCGCCACGTCAGTCCGCGAGCAAAGTCGCAAGCTTGCCACCTAAATCGCTGTCATCAACCTTAAGTGAAGAAGCCATTCGCGGTCACCATCCGGCGCTCGATCGTGCCATTCCTTATCTGTTCAACAACTATCGTAAACGGCTAAACATGGAAGATCTCGCCAGTCACGCCTGCGTCAGCCCGTCACACCTGTCGTTTTTGTTTAAACGTTATGTCGGCCAATCATTTAAACAAACTCTATTGAACCTGCGTATCAACGAGGCCATGAAACTGCTGGTCGACAACCCTGAACGACAAGTCACTCATGTGTGTGATGATGTTGGCTTTTCTGACTTAAGCTTTTTCGTCAGAAAATTCAAAGCCACGGTGGGATTAAGCCCTGGTGTATATCGAGATCAACATCGAGCTTCGAACCACAATGGCTATAAACTCTAGTAATGACGGCGACTTGTGGCTGTTAACCACAGCCACAAGTAGCACCAATATCTGCCGAGATTTTACCAATCAGCTTCCTAATTGATACCAATCGCAATGGATTTGACCTTTCTATACTGACTCCTGCGTTTGAAATTGTCGCTCTAATAGACACTCATATTTCGAACCACACGGATGATATTTAGTGAATCACAATTAATTAAATAAGGGTTTATTATGGCATTTCCAACAGCGGTCAATGACCAAATCACAGATTCAGTTACTCAGGCGAATGTTAAAGTGCTTGGCGACGCGCCAGCTATGTCGATGGGTAACTTATTTCAAGCCACCTCTCAAGCATTAGGTAATGCGGCGCATAACGCGACATCTGCTCAACAGCAAACCGCCATTACTGCACAAGCCGCCACCACCATGGGCGTGACGACCTTGTACTCAATCGATACAGCATCTACCGGGGTAGCCACCAAAGACATTCTTACCCCAAGCAGTAAAGTTGCCGGTCTAGGCTCTTGATTGAGCTCAGTGTTCTGGTTTTTCGCCACGCTAATACGAGGAGACACCAATGGCATTTCCAACCGCAGTAAACAGTCAAATCACCGATTCTGTCACTCAAGCAAATGTGCAGGTTCTTGGCGAGGCACCCGCTGTCGCAATGGGCAACCTCTTTCAAGCAACGGCGCAAGCCCTTGCTAACGCAGCTCACAATGCTACTGCGGCACAGCAACAAACGAACATCACTGCCCAAGCAGTGACAACAATGGGAGTGAATCTGTTGTATTCACTTGATACCGCGTCTACTTCAGTTGCCACGAAAACCATATTGGGATAAGGCGAGCAATCGCTAACTCAATAGGTTTAGTCGCAATTGCGGTGAACAACCTTGTAATCATGGTGGTTACATACTTCAACCAAAAATAGGGAAAATATTATGGCATTTCCAACAGCTGTAAATAGTCAAATCACGGATTCCGTATCACAGGTCAACACTAAGGTGTTAGGTGATGCACCAGCAGTAGCAACTGGCAACTTCATGATAGCAACCAGTCAGGCGCTATCGAACGCTGCTCACAACGCAACCAGTGGTCAGCAAAATAGCGGTGTCACAGCGCAAGCAGCATTAACGCAGGGGGTTAACACCCTTTACAGCATTGATACTGCGTCTGCGGCTGTGGGCACGGCACGTATTTATCGCTAAGTGACGCTCTAACAGCAGTGTTGAGCCCTCACAACTCAACGCTGCTATTTATTGTAGCTAATAACGAGGTTTTTTCATGGCAAACAGCAACAGTGCAATTGTCGAAGGCAATATCAACCAAGCCTTGCCTTTTTCTGTCGCAGTCAGTGCGGTGACAATGGCCAGCTCAATCGGTTTGCTCATGGAAAATGCCGTTTTTAATGAGAAGAACTCACAGGCAATTCAAAATGCCAGCGTATCTCAATGTTGTGTGTTTATTCTCGGTGCTGGCGCAGCAAAAGCCGCTAAAGGTTAGCGCCCTGTCGTTCACCATCAATTACAAGGATGAGTCATGAGTACAGTTAACGATCAAGTAACCGATGCGGTCACCCAACTTAATGCATTATTAACCGGTGGCGCCGCCCCACAATCATTAAGCATGGTCGATATTGCCGGCGCGGAAACCATGGGCATGTCAATGTTTAACGCCATCACCGCCCAGCAAAACTCACAAACTTCTGCTTCTGCTGCGGCAACAGCAAGTTGCGCCAAAATGCTAAAAACCGAGGTCCCCGCCTTACCTGATAAAGATAAAAAAGATCAGTTAGCACTGGCCTTACTGGAAATTGAACTGGCAGAGCACAAAGTGGCAATCAGCTTAGCAGTTAACACCTTGTACCAGCTTTATAAACAAAGCCACCCAACAGTAAAAGCTGCTGATGCTCAGAAAGCCTTTACTAGCGCGCTATCAAAGGCAGAAAAAGCCATTGGCTCGACAGTATCAGATAAGTCTCAGATCAACACTGCCGCAGCAGAACTGACGGCGGGATTTAACAAGCTGGCGGCACCGGACGATTCAAACAACTCGTCGCAAACGCCATCCCAATAGGTTATCAACCCGCAACTGTGGTTGAGTAAAACATAAGGAATAGCATCATGTCAGAGGTAACAACAGTCAATGCCCAGGTGACAAGCACCTTAGATACGTTGAAAAACACCACCTTAAGTGGCGATATCATCAAACTTTCAGGAGCGGGTAAAGCCTACCAGTCCGTGTCTCAGTCATCGGCCATCGCAGTGCAAGATGCAACCGATAATCTCCGCAACGTCAATACCATGGCAACAACAGCCATGGGGGTTGCCATGGCACAAATGCTCGCCACCGGAGAAGTGGATAAATACAAAAGTATCATTGAAGCGGCTAATAGCATGGTGAGCAACAGTACCAACAACTTCACAGCAATTGGTAATGGGGCTAGCCAGTTACTCGGCCAGTTTCCAACCGGTGAATAGCTAACTGACACGCGCCACCAGCGACAAAGGTAAAGAGGCAGATATGAGCATTACGATAAACCAGGTTGATATTCAATCGGCAGCGCAATTACCCGATAACATCCAGACCTTATTCCAATTGATTCCGCAAGCGGAAACCTGGTTAGAAACCATGCGCAATAACCCAGAGTATGCATTTAACTTTAGCTCTGCGGAGGAGTTTATTGAACAGTTGAATATAGGCCTACGCAACTCATCGTTACTGAGCTTACCAAGGGTCAATGTCGTCGCTGATATTAAAAAATTACTGGAGCTGAGTAGTAATGACTTGCGCGATCTGTCTTATTTGGAAAATCAAAGCGCTGATTCGGCAAACGCTGTGGCTTCAAGAGCAAGTATTTTGGCCAGCAATCACCTTATCGACAATCAAGCGTTTGATAAAATAAACCAGTTTTACAAGAAGCATAATCTCACCACCCATCCATTGACTTGGAGTGCGGCCTTTCACGAACAGATCACCCTGTATGAGACCATTATTTATAGTGAGCAAGCTTTTTCACAAAACAATAAACAAGCCACTGAAGCATGCGATTGGGCACAGGCAAAGGCACAAAACTTGGCAGAGTTTGCTCGCTATTACCTGATATACCTCAATTGGGCTCAATACCATCAAGGCAAACGCACGCAAAGAAACCTGAGTTTAGACCGTATCATCGACACGCTAACGCCAACGGTACTGGATAATTTAGAATGCCCAGTGGTGACCTTTGAGTTGGACCAAATCAACTTGCATCGCGCCATTGAGCAATGGTGCAACTCAGACAAGCAAACCTTAGGTTTTACCGATCTATCCTCTGGGCTATTGAATATCACTCTCAATATCGATCTTAGCAACGAAAGTGATGTACGAGAGCAAGCACTTAATTATATCAAGCAGCTACAAAAACAACTTGCAACCAACTTGGCTGCTGATAGCTATGTCAATCAAGCTGGGCTGTGTCGTTATTACCGCTTTGACCTCCCCAATAACACGGTACAACTCAATCTAGATGCCAATGGTTGTCTGTGTGTTTATAGCGATAAGCCCAACATCTCCAAAGTCGGCAGCAGCACACTGGTAAAAAGGAATTAGCCCATGTCTTCTACAGAAAATGCGAGCTCAACGACGCCCCCATCAATGGGGCAGCTTGCCCAAGCAGCCATGCCTGCAGGCACGCAACAAATGATGGCGAGTATCGATACCATACTCGCTTCGGCAAAGCAGGTCATCGACCAGTCCATTTTGCAATCGGAGGCGCTAATCGCCCAGTCACAACAACAGTTAGATCAAGGTGCCACCAGCCCTGCTCCAGCAAGCACGGCAACACCGAATGCTCCGTCTACACAGAAAGAAACATCGACATCAGCTGCAACAGCAACTGATTCGCGACAGCAAGATGCATTGCTGCAAGAGCAACTACAATACCAACAAGCGATGTTGGCCCAGCAGCAAAAAACCCAGCAGGCTGCGCAACAAGCACAGCAAACGCTTGCGAAAAATAGTGCACAAATGAGCCAAAACTTACTGGCACAGCAACAGGCCTATGAAAGCAACATCAACCAATATGCAACCACGCAACTTGAACAATTAGCGCCAGACGTTGCTAAGGTGGAAACATGATAGCCATTGGATTTTCCACCACCAAACAAACCCCAGACATCGACGTCAAACAGGCTGCCGCCTTAAAGCAAATGCAGGCTCTACAAGCACGATTAACCGAGGGTCCCAAATACCATACGCTGACGCAAGCCGACCGACAGCGGTTGATAAAAGAAGGCTACGCTGCCGATCTTGTCGATAACTTAGTGTTTATCACCCAGCGTAATGCCGCCAACCAATCGGGAGCAAAGGATCAACTAGTTACCGGTTTCACCTATGCCGCATTTGATCCTGCCCTGTATGCAACCGATGAGATGAGCCTGCATTTACAGCAGATAAATCAAGGTTGTTGCTGCTATTGCGAAAGCTATCTTAGTGCCACAGAAGGTGGCAAAGTCAGCCATTTTAGGCCGGTGCAACTACTGGATGAAGTGGGTGCAAGCCCGGCGGATATCATCAACCAATGTTCGCCTTATTATCACTTAGCTTATCAACAAGATAATCTAGTCTATTGTTGTCATGCCTGTGATGAGCAATACAAAGCAGGACAGTTTCCTATCGTCGGCAAGCGCTTCCCTAAGGTCGAACTCGAGCATGAGCAAGGATTATTGATTGACCCCTACTATGACGACCCAAGACAACATATCCGCTTTAACCCACAAAACGGCCAAGCCTACGCCTATGACTTAGTGCAATTGTTTTACCAGCAGACACAATCACTCGATAAAGATGACATTGCTAAGCTATTGTGGCGCCAACCCAGTGCAATTCCGCTGCAATGCAATGCCGCTGGGCAATCCATTTCGCCAAAAGAGCTAGACCAGCAATTTCATACTTGGCTCAGCCAATACCTCAATAGCGGCGGTGTCAGTAAAGGCCATATCACCATCACAACATTGGGACTCAATCGTCCCGCCTTGGTGTTGGCACGCTTAGCCTCACTCAATCAGTTAAAACTGTCTGCCCCAGTAGCAGATAAAAGCAAACTTAATGATATAGCAATGGCTCATAGTCATGCCTACCGCAGCCTAGCCATTGATGCCTTGCATAGCTGGCACTATCAACAAACAAGTGAAAATAGTGAGGTCGTTGTTGCCCCTCAGGCAACTGGCCCCGCCACCAGCCCAGCGGTTGCTGTCAGACCGCAGGCATTTAAGTTCCCCCAATGGTTTAGGGCAAGCTTGCGCTATTTCGTGACGGAATCAGAGCTCGATAAGACCCAACAACGTCAATTAGTTTGCCTGTCGAGCAAAGACCGCGTCTATGGTCAACAACCTAAGGAAAAATGTGTTTTTTTACCGATCGATTGGGAAAAAGATGCCAGCAATATCATTAAAGTGCGCTCCCACAGAAACATATGGGAAAGCTCTTTCTCAGAGCTAGCGCGCTCGCGGCCGCTTGAGCTCATCAATCTGTTTACTCACAACGAAGTCTGGGTCGAAGGTGCTTTCGAAGCATTAACAACCTAAATCTTACCTCAACTCAACCAAAGGAAATCAACCATGAACCGAGATCAAAGACTAGAGCGTGCATCAGAAAAGAAAGTCATTGCTGAAGAAGCGGCTGCCACCCAAGCTGTCGTCGATGCCGATATTGATACCGCAGAAGAATCCACCGGCTTCTACACCACTTCGCCAGAGCAGGCTGAGCGGATTGCCCGTGATGCGGTCATTGCCGCTGATGAAGCGGTCGCCAGACAAATTAGTGGCAATGGCTCAATACTCACCCCTGAGGAAGCTGAGCGCCTAGCCACTCAGGCGGTAGTTGATACGGAGTGATAATCATCCTCTTTGTTCACCAGCAACGTCTATCAGCGCTTTATGACTCGTGATGCATAAAGCGCTTAATTTTCAGTTTTATCTTATCACCAAGCACTCCCCCTAAGTTTTACCAACTCAATCCCAACATCTACCAAGTTGCGCTGATTTACCAAATCTATATTAGTCATTAGTACCAAATACCCAACAACATAAGGATAGAGCTATGAATTATGCTGCTAGCCAGTATCAATACCGCTATTGGACCGATATGTGTAACCAATATTGGAATAACTTTCACCACTTAAGCTGCCCACAATTATTACAAGGTGCAACCGCCTGTGAAGAGATGGCCCTATGGCGAGAATATCACTCAAATCGTTTTTTCAATGGTCCCGACGCAGAGCATCAGGGTTACATCAATAACGCACGCTACCGCAGTAACCTACTTTTAGCGGCGTTTAGACATGAGTGTGGTCATTAACCCTAAAATGGAAAATGGAGATAAACGACTATGGCAAATAATCCCGATCAATATGGCGGCGTCAACAAACAAATTGATATATCAGCAAACCGTCCAAGTTTTAAAGCTGCAACAACCCAAGCGATTCCATGCGCCAATCAGCAAAAATCTCTATGCCATATTTTAAGCTGGGGAAGTATGGTGGCGGGCTACAAGGCCAGTATTAATAACCAAGATAGGCAAACTTGTGTCAGTAACCTGCAAAAATTATATCGAGCGACAGGTCTTAATCCGAACAACAACGCAATCACCGCCGCTTGCCAAAATGCTAATCGGAATAACAACCAGTACACTGCAGCTGATAGTAGTGTTTTAACCGAACTTTATAACTCTATACCCAACCTTTATTGCGGTTGGCAAAACACCAACGCTTCTATCCAACAAGGCTTAGACGTTCCTTGTAATCAGCAAACCTATCACGCAAATAATGGCAACCCCTACATCGAGATCAATGGGCAGGCACTCAATGCTGTTAGGCACTACAATACGATTGAAGCAAACCCTACTAGCCCCATTTTTTGGTACGCCATTAACCGAGGGTGTAATCAAGGAAACTGCAATAACAGGCGTATTCAAAGCAGTGATTGCGAGGGCGATTTGGTTAATACCGTCAACCCAATCAACATCCCCATTAAAGGACAGGTCAACCAACAACTACAGCAACTGAATTAATCTTGACTATAACCAGATTTAAACTTTACATAACACAGCAACTGCTACTTTGCGACACAGTAACTGCGATAAAGGTAACCCGAAAAAATGCCAAGCAATAATGTTAGCACCAGCTCAGCTCAGGCCATGGCGGCGGCCAACAAAGCCGCTAGCGCAGGTAAAGCTTATCAAGCCGTTGCCCAGTCTGCTGGTATTACCATTCAAGATGCCACCGACTCACTGCGCAACGTGCAAACCATGAGTAACACTGCGCGCGGGGCAGCTTTAGGTCAATTGCTAGCAACCGAAGACGTGGCAACCTTTACCGCGGTAACCACCGCCATCGCAACCATGGAAACCGCTTGCATTGCCAACTACACGGCTATTGGAGCCGCTGCCAGTGACGTACTGGCGGGGTTTCCATCAAGCTAGCAACAAACACATTTTTAACGATAAGGAGATCAAATGGCTAACTACATTATCGGTGGCTGGAGCCAAGATATAAACTACCAAGCCCCCCCACAGCTCGATATCATTATGTACGGCATGGTAACCAACCTAACCGGCCTCACCACAGGCACCGCTGCCGAGCCAGGCTGGAGCCCGACCAAAGTAGATGCCCCCAGAAACAGCTTAGCGAAGGTGATGTGGACCTATGGTGGCGGAGGCGCTGAACCAAGCAACATGCCTGACTCAGAACAAGACATCACACAGATTGTGCAGTGCACTAAAAACCACTATTGGGATGGCGTTGATTTTGATGATGAAAGCCAAATGAATATTGCAATGGTAATCGACACCATGCAGCAACTTGCGCCAAAACAAAGCAGTTACACCTTTAGCGCAGGCTGGGATTATAACAACTCCAGCAGCTCCGCTGTGGGTGAAGCCACTAATCAGGCTGTAAAAAATATCGCTGCGGCCAATTGCGCTAACCGTTTTATCTTGATGTGTTACGGGACACAGATGTGGGGCAAGCATGATATCGAGAAAAATGTCGGTCCAGCAATTGAACTCACGTTAGCCAATGGCGTCGCTAAAAAACACATTATTTTGGCGCTCACGCCAGCAGGATTAACTAGAAAAAACTTAGATTACTTTTTGGACCAAGTAAAACACTATGATATTGGCGGATTGTTTATCTGGAATGTGGATGAACTGCCCGAAAAAGCACTAAAGTACATAACGGCATCACTCAAACCTGCCTAATACAAACCTCCTTAACCTAACCTCGCCTTCCCTCTGTTAACCCTAAAGCCCACCTTTGGTGGGCGCGACACAATGACCGAGCCACACAAATTACGCTTAAATCTTTATTGGCAAAGATGCGCAACAAATCGCTAAGGAATCGTAGGTTTTACCAAGTAGATGGTTAACTATTCCAAGTTGGTAAAAGTGACGCTGGTTATAGTTATTTTACCAACAGCTTACGCTTTGGTCTGAACTTGGAGCAGCCTGATGACAGTTAAGTGATACCACAATGTTGATCAAGCTAGTTCTATTCAAGCACTTACAGCATTTTATAGAGGAACATCTTACATGGAAGAGTTAAACTTAATAGCACAAGCAGATATCGCAACTGCCAACGCAAAAGGCTTTGTTTCTAGCGCTGTGGTTAACCCTATTCTCGTCGATCAGTATCAATCAGAAGATTTTAGTTTTTGCCTCCGAGAAATTGGTGTGGTAACGCCAGCAGAGGCCAAAGACAATACCATAGAGCCACCTCATTATCTGACACATATGGAAGCATACAGTATTATGCTTGGCGTACATGATGGTGGCAGCGGCCTCGCACTGATGCCTTTATACAAGGTGCCTCAGGAGGTCGTAAAAAAGAGTAACATTGAAGAATCATCGGAAGCGCAAGCCAAGATAGTTGTAAAGTTACTCGGCCATATCGGCCTACCTTTGGGAATCACGGTTTGGATAGACATTGAGAGTATTAATGCGTTGAGTTCACAACCTGAAAATAAGGGCTTTACCGCAGAACAAACCAAGCAATACCTAAAAGGTTTATCCGATTACATTCTCGATAGTGGGTTCTCAGTTGGTTATTATTATGGCAACACAGCAAACTGCAGTTGTCCATCAGAAACACAAATGTCAGCAAGCAATATTTTACAATCCATCAGTTGTGCCAACGGCTTAGGCGAGAACCAGCTCCACACTATTTCAATTGGCGATAATAACGATTCCTGCAAGATCCGCTGGGCATACTATAAATAGCAAGATTCAAATCTCGCTTACCTATTTACATCACACATATACTGTGTGATGTAATTTTATAGCTTTAAACAAGTCGTCTCGCATACTGTGTTATCCATAAAAGCCCCTAAGTTGTACCATCCCAATTGCGTTGTTTTGCCAATCTTTATGGTGAATTTGATTCCTATAATTTGCGTTGAAAGTCACCCGTTTCAACAACCGGGCTTTTAACTCATTCACAATCGAAAGAATAAGGAAATTTACAATGGCATTCCCAACCGCAGTTAATGACCAAATTACCGACTCCGTTACTCAAGCTAATGTTAAGGTACTTGGCGATGCACCAGCACTCTCTATGGGTAACTTGTTCCAAGCGACCTCTCAAGCTCTCGGTAATGCGGCCCATAACGCCACGTCGGCGCAGCAACAGATGGCGGTAACCGCACAAGCGGCAACCACGATGGGCGTCACAACCCTGTACTCCATCGACACCGCCAGTACTGGTATGGCAACCAAAACCATTCTAGGGGCCTAGTTTCTAGCAGCCCAATCTCTAACGGCCAAAGCAGGCTGTCATTATTATGCTAAACATCAAAAAATGCCTGAACATTCATGTTCAGGCATTACTTTTTCCCCTTTATGTTGACGACATAAGTTACGAAAAAACGCCAATCAGTCACCTAAGTTAATCCAATTCTTAGCCCAAATAGCTGGCTATATTGATGGCTTCAAGCCACTAACCAAAGGGCAAACAAGGTGAACAATGTAACTCCTAAGGCCAATTTCCAACTTGGTCAGCTTTACCATCAAAGCCAGGGCAATCCAGAGATTGTGGTGGCAATCATTGATGGCGCCATCGATGGCCAGCATAAGGACTTTTCCCACACCAATATCAAGATGTTAGACGAGTCCCAAACAGTAACTTGTGACTCGGCCGATGGTCCTTCATGCCAACACGGCACCTTTATTACCGGTATCTTAGCCGCTAACCGAGACTCGCAAGCGCCCGGCATCTGCCCGCAATGTACCTTTTTAGCCCGGCCGATATTTTGTCAAGCCGATGATCTAGCAAGCTGCCCCCCCGTCACACAACAGCAGCTCGCCGATGCGGTCAATCAGTGTATTGATGCTGGTGCAGATATTATCAATATGAGTGTCGGCTTGAGTGGTCAACCCGAGCCGTTATCAGCCGAGCTAAAGCAAGCCTACGACAAAGCAAAACAAAATGACGTGCTACTTGTCGGTGCCAGCGGTAATCAAGCCAGCGAAGAGGTCAATAGCATCTTCGCCCATCCTTGGGTGATTGCGGTAAGTGCAGTCGATGCTCAAGGGCAAATTCTGCCCAGCGCCAATACCGGCCAATGGGTGGCTGAACATGGTTTACTTGCACCTGGGGATCAAATCACCAGTACCGCTGCGGGCGGTGGCTACAAACAGATGACAGGAACCAGCGCAGCAGCACCTTTTGTTACCGGCGCCGCCGCCTTGCTTTGGAGCTTAAACCCCAACGTCACGTCACAAACTATCTACGACGCATTAATGCATCACGGCCCTAAACAACAAGCTAACACCCCAAGCGCACTCGATGGCGAGGCGAGCTTAGGGCGACTAAACCGTGACTTACCCGCCAACCCTCGAGAACCGCAAATGATGACAACAGCACCAATCAACACACCAGCAGTATCAAGCCAAACCAATAAAACAGGTGATGGCAACATAGAGGCACAACAATTAGATGTACAACAACTAGATGTGCAACAAATAGACATGCAGCAAGCGGATATACAAACTCTTAGCCCGCAATCTTGTGGCTGCCAACAAACAAATGGCGCCTGCAGCTGTCAAACCGAGCAACCTTCTCCGCCGCCCCTTGCCTATGCGGTCGGTATCTTAACCGTGACTTTTGCCAATCTAGGGGTTCAACAAGCGTTTGATAGCGCCGCACAGCAGTTAAAGGTCAGCGAGCTAGATTACTATCAAGTGTTTAATTACCAAGACAGCCAAACAAAGCAATACCCTTATTTTTACCTAGCGGCTCAAGCACAGTGGCAACTAAGCATTGATGGCGCTAACCACTATTTGGTGGTGCCTCGCTCCATCGTTGAGTTACAACAATGTATTGCCGCCTTAAAACCGCAGCCAAATACGTTACAGCCCGTTTACTCGACCGTCATCGGCTACATCGGCCCTAACGATGCCCAAAGTTCGCTGCCCACTTTGATGTGTGAACAGCTCTTCAGCCAAACCCTGGATGAGCTGCACAACATGCTAAAGAGCTATACCAATGCGAGTTCTGATGCCATTCAAGATGTTATCCGTCAATTGGAACTCAACCCTAACGCCGGTGATAATGACTTTGCCCGAGCGAAAAACTATATAGCATTTCGTTACCCCGACGTTTATCAACATACCCACCAACTAAAAAATAGCAGCGGCTCGGGTAATGGCGATACCAGTCAGTACTTTCTCGTTGATGTGAACTGTAATTACGCTGACATCGAATCAAATCAAACCCTTGTTGATGTGGTTTTCACTTATCAGGCCAACAGCAGTGACCAACAAAAGCACTACTATTGCTGTGTCGATGTTTCCGGTTGCTTTCCTTTTATCAGTAGCGCGATTCAACCTTTTATCCCTTTCACCTTAGTGTCCTGAATCCACAAACGTTATTTGTATAAAAAGGAGCTTTATTATGGCAACAACCACACAATCTACCCTGACGGAAATAACGGATGTCGCTACTAGCATCGCCCCGCAAAACTGCGGCTGTGGTGAGCAAACGTTTGTGTTTGCTATCGGTCAATTCCGCCCCTACTTTGCTACCCTCGATCTCCAAAACGAGTTTATTGCCGCAACCGAAGCAATCAACGCAGCCAAAAGTGATTACTATGCGGTGTTCTCTCACACAATTAGTGCGCCAGGAGAGAGTCAACTTAAGGTCCACCCCTATGCCTATTTAGCTGAACAAGCTTGTTGGGTGTTCACTATCAATGATGTCGATAGTTACTTAATGGTGCCCAGCTCTGAAATCGTGTTAAACGCCTTTATTTCGGCACTAAACCCCTCACTCTCTGTCTCAGCCGTTGCGCTGTGCGGCATGTTGGGTCCCAAAGCGCCAGCTAATTATTGTGGCAACCTCAATCTATCTTTAGTGATGACAAACAACTTACAGGTGGTCGACCAACAACAGTCCGAGCTGTTACCAGTCAAAGCCAACAGTGGCATTAGCGATGCTGATCGCGCGGTCAATTTTCTGATGACTCAACTACCCAGCTTAAGTCAACAGCAAAGTCTTAATCTAACCAGCTTACAAAGCTTGAGTTTTCAGTTCAGTACTGCCGTTGATAACAGAACCGTTGTTGAAATCATCTTAGGGTTCAATCAAAACGGCATAAATAAATTTTATGCCTGTGGCATCGACGTGAGCGATCAAAACCCTTTCCTTACTTTCCCGCTACGCACATTTGTGCCAGCCAATTAACTGAGGTGATCTGATGAAAAGCCTATCAATACAAGCCAACAACATCACAGGGAACGGTTTGCAACAACAGTACCTTCCTTGGCATGGCTTGAAAAAATCCTCCATTGAACCTGCCAATCATGACGATGCAAACAACTGGATTTATGTCGTGGGTAAAATCAATGCGCTATTTCCATCGCTAAGTTTGGAGCAGGAATTTTTACAAGCGAGCCAAATCGCTGGCACACCGCCTCCTGCTAACAGCATGGCTAGCGATCAGGTCGAACTCGAACAAATCAACAGCCAACCACAACAATCAACATGGTTATATAACGGCTTGAGTCAGCCACAAAATTTATACATTGCTAGAGAGATGACTTGGGTACTAGAAAACACTGACAACAATCAGTTATTCACGTTGCAACCGACATCCAATCAGTGTTTATTGCAGTTAATCACCGCGCTCAGTCCAGATACCGGTAACATCATTTTAGTCGGTCAACGCTTAGCAAACGGACGCGTTGCCGTCAGTAATCTCACCACAACCAACACCCCCACATTGCAGCAAGTCATCCAGCAGGGACAGGGCAAAGGTAAACCCTTTACCCGAGTGGTCAATGAACTGTTATCGCTTAACGCCAATAACGGCGAATCCGATGCCGATAGAGCGATTAATTTCACCCTGTACAACAACGAAATGATTTACACACAAACCTTTGAATTTTGCTATCAACCCAACACATCGGGCGCCAACCCGAGTGGTTACCAGCTGGTGAACGTCCAAGTGAAAACCAACCCCAGTGGCGATAGGCTTATCGCTAAGGTGATATTTCACTATCAAGGCATTAATACTGGTGCTAAGCAAAGCTGGTTTTGCGCAGTCGATGTCACGGGCGAATACCCATTTATCACCGTGCCTTGGAAACAGTATCTATGCCACTAACAGGTGAAAATGAGCAATATACCTTAAAGCTATGTACCAACAACTTATGGGCAAGCGCAAACCACAGCGGCCACCCAAGGCTTAAACACTGTTATGCGCAGATCCTCGACCAAGATGGCAATCTAGTGCAGAGTTTATCTTATGGTTTATCGGGTGTGGGGGCGGAAAAGCAGTTATATACCGCATCCACCCAATGCCAAACCTTAAGTTCGACACTATCGAGCCAGCAAGTGACACAGTTTGTGGAAAGTTTTGCCAAGCAAGGCGAAAAAGCCTATCAATGGGGTAAACAAGACTGCTGCTCAATGGTCAGTCACGCTGTGACACAAAGCTTAAATCAGCCTGTTTCTATGCGCGTTGCCATCGCCCAACAGCGACTACAACGCTCAAGAGATTTATCTAGAATAGTAACCAATAAACTATAAATGAACATTATTGGTTATCAATATTAAACAATCATGTGCAGCGACAAAAGAATTGGCCCAGGTAAGCCCCTAGTATCTTAAGCCCTTACTGTCGAAGCTATCAAAACAAAAAGCCAGCGGTCAGTGACTGATGGCTGGCTTTTTTACCCACCCTATCCCTTAATTACACGTTATGATTCGGCTGATCAGCAGTGCCTTTGGCCTAGCTTTTTTCAAAGCAATAACAATGTACTCCTAAAATTGTTTGAATAGCGCTATGGTAGCTAACTGGCTAGCCATAGGGCTTTACCAACTTGGTGCTTCAAACGATTGTGGTTACCCACAAGTTTTGGCGTTTAGGTGCCAACTCCCTTTTTTGGGTTCTTTTATACACTACCAGATGGCAGGGTATTCAACAATTCCATCAATATCAAATCCATGATTTAGCAGTGATTGTCTTGCTATGAATGGTAGTGTATTAGCATCGCTTGGGTATTTAGCTAAAGTTTTTTCAGCGTAGTTATCAATTACAATAAGTAGTTCTGCAAGCTCATATTGTTCAGAGACAAATGCGCCCCAAATAGCATCTTCTACCGTTGACTCAAGCTCAGCATTGCTATGTTGAAACGTTAATCGACTTTGATGAACAACTCTAAATTTGTTGTTACCTTGGTGATGAATGGTAAGTTTATGCTGAGGAATTTTCTTTTCTAATTTATGACTCACTCTTCTCGCGTCATAAAAGGCTTGGTTCAAAATAACTTTGCCTTCAACCTTGTGGAATACTTTGGTCTTGCTTTCAGAATCAATACTCCAATAAACCTTAAAAGAATTTCGTCTTAACTTATGACCATATAGCTCAAGCAGCGGTCTAAGTTGTTGCTCAGTTCCTTGCTTGGAACCTTTGCTCCAAGCACTAACAACAGATTGTTGAGTTCTGCACTTTTCAGCAATATCCATCTGCGACCAGCCATCATTAATTGCCAATCTAACGAGCTGTTTCGTTTGTTTGAATTTTCGCTTTTTCTTTTTATTGTTAGTTGCTTCCATACTTATCCCTAAAAGGTGGCAGGTAATGTTACCCTGCCACTGTATATCCCATTATTTTTTCTGGTTGGGATTCATTTGCTTACCACGATTACCTTGCACCTTAGCATATGCTTGGTTAGCACCAGAAGTGCCTTTGTTAGCGTTACCTTGATTTGCTTTGTGGTTGTTTTGTTGATTAGACATCATGTTCTCCTGTTCATGTGATTGCCTAAATCAATCTTATGTAACCGTGGGAAAATAAAAATTGATAGTTTGATGATAAAACATGATATTTCATGATAATTAACAGATTAGAGCAAACTGATAAGCCAATTTCTTGTTAATTCCTCAATTTTCTCATATTCTAGCTTTGTTCATTATTGAGATAATCCAATGACAGATGAAATACTGACAATTCAAGAGGTTGCTAAATACCTCAAGTTGAATGAAAAAACAGCGTATCGCTTAACTAGCGAAGGTAAGCTTCCAGGCTTTAAAGTAGGCGGTAGTTGGCGCTTCAAGCGAAGCGATTTAGAGAAGTGGATTGAAGAACAGAAACAATGATAGGTCCACTTAAAACAAATATATATTTAAAAATATACATAAAAAACAATTTTACGAAAAGTAGATTAAATTTTTCGAATTACCTTTTAGATAACGTGATAATAAAAAGGAGAAAGCGTGTCACGTCTTACTGACTTAATAGCACAAGCTAAAGCTAAAGACCCATTGATGGGGGCTGACTTGGAGCGAGAGTTTAAAGCTCTTTCATCCCGACGCTCGTTCGGTTTGAACTTCGAAAGACACAGACCTGAAACAGTAGAGTTACCTCAACGCCCAATTAGAAAAGGCGATAAAGTTCATATTCTTCCTCCTAGAGGCGAAACATCAAGGGGTGAACAAAAAATTTGGACTGTTACGCGAATTGAGGCTGTCGGAGAACAAAAGATAGCGCACTTACTTGTACGTGATGCGCTTGGATCTGAAACGAAACAGGTTAATGTATCTGACCTTGTAGTTGTAGCAGAGTTTCGCGATAAGATTTTTCCAGGCTTGGTTAGCACTGGAAAGGTTGAAAATGGTGCTGAAAAGCCGTTTCACTCAGTGATTAATGGCGAAAACTATCACGCCTTGAAAGCTCTTACTTTTACTCATCGAGGTAAAATCGACGCTATTTACATCGACCCACCATATAACACAGGTGCGAAGGACTGGAAGTACAATAACGACTATGTCGATTCGGAAGACTTGTATCGCCACTCCAAGTGGTTAGCATTTATGGAACGCCGGTTGAAGTTAGCAAAACAACTATTGAACCCTAAGGCATCTGTTCTAATTCTTACCATTGATGAGAAAGAAGTTAATAGAATTGCTCTATTGCTAGAGCAGTTATATCCAGAGGCTGACGTTCAAATGGTAACTACCGTGATAAACCCAAAGGGTTCAACCAGGGGTAAAGAGCTAGCTCGGGTTGATGAGTACTACCTCATTTGTTATTTCGGTGAAATTAAAGCAATCCCTACCAAGCGTGAATTGTTAGAAAATAGTATTTCATCTAAGTCAGGTAAGACTCCTCAAATTTGGTACCCTCTAATCAGAAGTGGTACAGATATTCGACGTGAAGACAACAAAACGGGTTTTTATCCAATTTACATTGATAAGATTGAAGGGCGAGTTGTTGAGATTGGTGAGCCTTTATTACCCGTAACATTGAGTAGGGATGACGTTGAAGACAAGCCCGGTCTTAAGGTTATATGGCCTACATTAGCTGATGGTTCTGATGGTCGTTGGCAAGTTTCTTTCAAAAAACTAAAAGAACTTGTTGAGAAAGGGATGGTTCGTGTTGGAAAAGTTAACTCTCGCACTGGTCAAGTCTCGATTACATACCTTAAAGCTGGCGAAATTAGACGTCTAGAATCTGGCGAAATTACGTCAAAAGGAAAAAACGAAAATGGAGTCCTTCAGTTAGAATATGCCGACCTTAATGCAAGACGACGTGTAGGGAAGACCGTTTGGAATACTCCTGCTCATGATGCTGGAGAACATGGTAGTAAGCTTCTTCGGAAAATGTTACCCGGTCGTAAATTTCCATTTCCCAAATCTCTATATGCTGTAGAGGATGCTCTTCGCTTTTTTATTGAAGACAAAAAAGATGCTGTAGTTTTAGACTTCTTTGCGGGCTCAGGGACAACATCTCATGCAGTAATGAGACTAAATAAACAGGATAATGGTAGACGTCTATGCATTTCAATAACTAACAATGAAGTTGCTGTAGAAGAACAAAAATCACTGAAGATGGCTAAGCTACGTCCCGGGGATAAGGACTGGGAAAGGTTGGGCATTTGTGAATATGTAACTAAGCCGCGAATTAAGGCAGCTATAACTGGTGAAACACATGACGGCAGTCTTATTAAAGGTGACTATAGATTCGTCGATGAATTCCCGATGTCTGACGGTCTAGCTGAGAATGCTGAATTCTTTACTCTCACTTATGAAACCCCAATAGCTGTTAATCACAATCTCTCATTCTCAAAAATAGCCCCATTACTGTGGCTTCGTGCAGGTTCAAAAGGTAATAGGATTGAATCAATACCTGATGAAGGTTGGGATGTAGCTGACACTTACGGTGTTTTATTTAATCTTGATAAAACTCGAGAGTTTTGTAGTGAAGTTACAAAACGCCAAAGCATTACGACTGTATATGTCATCACGAATGATGATCGTCGCTTTCAATCTGTAGTCAGAAATATATCTAAAGACGTTGAAGTAGTTCGTTTATACGAATCATATTTGAATAACTTTCAGTTTACTAATGGAGATTAAGTCATGAAGTTTACGTTAAAAGATTATCAACGTGAGGCTGTTCATGACTCGCTCAACAATCTAGCTAAAGCCAAGAAACGCTGGCATGAAGACAGTGATGTTCATGCGTTTTCTTTAACCGCGACAACTGGTGCTGGTAAGACCGTTATGGCTGCGGCAGCATTTGAGGCTCTTTTCTATGGTGACGATGAATTTGATTTTGAGGCTGACCCTGGAGCTGTTGTCATTTGGTTTAGTGATGACCCATCATTAAATGAACAAACACGATTCCGCCTAATGGAGGCTGCTGACAAGTTAAATCATACGGATCTAGTTGTTGTAGAAAATACGTTTAGCTTGGAGAAGTTTGAAGCTGGAAAAGTGTATTTTCTAAACACGCAAAAGCTCAGTAAAAACAGTTTACTAGTCCGCGGCTACGACCCTGATGGTGGCGATACTGGTCAAAGTGATCTTTTCCCTGAAACTCGACCAGATTTGCGTTCGCACACTATATGGGAAGTTATTCGTAATACTATTGAAGACCCTAGTCTAACACTTTATCTCGTTTTAGATGAGGCTCACCGAGGAATGGGGACTAAGAGTAAAGCAGCCCAAAGTGATAAATCGACAATAGTAAAAAGACTGATTAATGGCGCCGGTTCAGTACCTGCTATTCCTGTTGTATGGGGGATTTCTGCTACTGTAGAGCGCTTTAACCAAGCTATGAGTGTTGCACAAGGTCGAAGTACTCTGCCTAATGTAGAAGTAGACCCTTCTAAGGTTCAAGAATCGGGCTTACTGAAGGATACGATCGTCTTGGATGTTCCTGATGAATCGGGGTTATTTGATACGGTTCTTGTCCGTAGAGCGACAGATAAAATAGTCGAATCTAGTAAAGCATGGAATGATTACACGAAGGCCGAAGGCTTAGAGCCGATGCTACCTCTGATGATTCTCCAAGTTCCTAATAAACCTAAAGCAGAAGATATTAGTCGAGCATTAGATACGATATTTGAACGCTGGCCAGACTTAAAGAGTGTCAATATTGCTCATGTATTTGGTGAGAGAAAAACTCTTACATTTGGAAGTCATACGGTCTACTACACTCAACCAGAACGAGTTCAAGATGATACTGAAATTAGAGTGTTGATTGCTAAAGATGCGATAAGCACTGGGTGGGATTGCCCTCGTGCAGAGGTCATGGTTTCATTCAGACCAGCTAAAGACCAAACTCATATAACGCAGTTGCTTGGACGTATGGTTCGTACTCCACTAGCCAGACGTATACCCGGTAATGATAGATTGAATGCTGTAGATTGTATGCTACCGTTCTTTGATAAAAAATCGGTAGAGTCTGTAGCTGATTCACTGATGCATGGTAGTTTTAGCGATGGTGAAAGTGAGATTAAAGGGCGTCGAGTTCTAATTAATCCTGTGACAGTTGAGCCTAACGGGAGAATTGAGAAAGATATTTGGCCTGTCTTCTCTGAAATCACCTCACAAGTTTTGCCTCAAAAGATCGCCAAGCCTATAAAACGTCTAACCGCTCTTGCTCATGAATTAGCTCAAGATGAGTTGATGTTGAATGCAGGTAAAATAGCGCATTCCGAAATGCACAAGGTGTTAAATGCTGCGTGTACTAGGTACTCATCAGAGATTGAAGAAGCACGAAAAGATGTACTTACTGTAGAGGGTAAAAGCTTACGTGCTGATCTAGGTGGTAAGAATATGTCTTTTGACGACTTTGTAGAAGAAGCTGATTATGCGGTAATCGAAGACGCGTATAAACGTGCAGCACGCTTATTTAGCCCTGACCTTGCTCGAACTTATGCTGACCATTTAGCGGATGAGAATCAATCAACAGACTCTAGAGAAGAAGCATTAATTGAGGCTTACATAGATATTGCAGCCCTTGGGTTGGTTAAAGATGTTTCAGATTACTTTAATTCTGAAGCAGAAAAAATGGCTAGCGATTGGTTTAGTAAGTATCGCATTGATATTAAAGACTTAACCGATGTTCGTCAGGAAACATATCGACAAATTAGAGAGATGAGCAAAGAACCTCAAAATGTCGATCTAATGATCCCTAAATCTTGGATGGAACCTACAGTGCTTCTTGAAGGTGGAAAAGAAACTCTTTTACCGACACTTCCAAACCATTTAATGTCGCAAGATGACGGTCTTTTCCCAGCTTTTCTGAACCCATGGGAGCATAAAGTCATTGAGGTTGAAAGCTCTCGTGATGGATTTGAAGCTTGGTATCGAAACCCTGCTCGTTCAAGTCAAGATAGTTTGGGTATTTCCTATGTAGATAATGATGAATATAAGCTATTGAGGCCGGACTTTATTTTCTTCGCTAGAAAGCCTGATAACGATATAGCTGTCGATATTGTTGATCCGCATAGCTTGCACTTAAGTGATGCTCTACCTAAGTTGAAGGGGTTAGCTGAATATGCAGAGAAACACCATAGCAAATACCGTCGAATTGAGTCTATTGCTTCGCTTGATGATAAGACTCTTTTGGTATTAGATTTAATGAGAGAAACCGTTCGAAAAAGCGTTCTAAAAGCAGATAATGCGAAAGCACTATTCTCTAGTGATCTAGCAGAGAAATACTCAGAGCTATAAACTGGAAAAATACACGGGTGACGGAACTCTTCGTCACCCCTATTTAATCCCTGATTTGGAGTTTCTTAAAAGTTTGTGTTGTGCTTATCAATAACAAAACGAAGACTATCTGACCTTATTAAAATCAATATTTAATATGGTCTTACACCACACTTTAAAAGACAACGTCTTCGCTCTAATTTAAATTGTCTTCGTTTTAATTAACTTAAATCACAATCAAGCTGATAGCCCAACCGCCACACCGGATGCCCAGGCCCATTGGAAGTTAAAGCCTCCGAGCCAGCCGCTAACATCCATCACCTCACCGGCAAAATACAAACCAGGCACTTGTTTACTTTGCATATCTTTAGATGACAGCTCGTCAGTATCAACACCACCTAAGGTCACTTCTGCGGTGCGGTAACCTTCGGTGCCGTTCATCACCAATTTCCAAGACTCAAGATCAACAGCCAATTGTTCTAACTCGGCATGCACTAATTGGTTAACAGCTTTATTCAGTAGCGATTCACTAAATAGCAATTCGACTAAGCGCTTAGGTAACCATTGCGACAACGCATTACGTAAGCTTTGTTTGGGGCTATCAGCTAAAACCTGCTGCAACTTGGCACGGGCATCTTCTCCGGGCAACAAGTTGATTGAGATAGCTTCGCCTGGTTGCCAATAGTTTGAGATTTGCAATATGGCAGGGCCTGAAAGGCCGCGGTGGGTGAACAACAAGGCTTCACTAAACTCGGTGCCATCTTTGGCGGTAATGGTACTAGGCACCGCGATACCTGATAAGGGTTCAAATCGTGCTTTTTGATCACTATGCCAAGTAAAAGGTACAAGGCCAGCGTAGGTCGGTAACAGCTTTAATCCAAATTGCTCAGCAACTTTATAGCCAAACGGTGTCGCGCCCAATTTCGGCATTGAAAGACCACCCGTTGCAATCACTAATGATTCACAACTGTAGTCACCCTTGCTACTTTTCACGATAAAACTGCCATCGGCTTGTCGGCTGATATCAACAATTTCAGTCCGCAGCTGTACTTGCGCCCCCGCCCACTCACACTCAGTTAATAGCATGGTCACGATCGCTTTGGCAGAGTCGTTGCAAAACAGTTGTCCATGGTCACGCTCGTGATACTCAATACCATGGCGCTCGACTAACTCGATAAAGTCGCTAGAACGATACCTTGCTAATGCTGACTTAACAAAATGCGGATTGCGACAAATAAAGTTATGGGGTTCCACTTTCTGATTGGTGAAATTGCAGCGCCCGCCACCGCTGATAAGAATCTTCTTACCCGCCTGTTTAGCATGATCTAACACCAATACATCACGTCCGCGGTAACCCGCCGTCGCCGCACACATTAGGCCGGCTGCGCCCGCGCCTATGATAATAATGTCATGGTGTTTCACTACAACAACCCCTAGCGTCTTAGCTCATGTGTGGCGCTGATTTTAGCGCCAACAACCAATAAAAAAGGGCGCTATTTTAGCACCCTTTTCTGTCGATATGGCAAAAACTCATTAAACGCTACTCGTTGTCAGCCGTTTCAGATTTTTTCTCTCTCGCTAACAAAGCTTTAGCCGCTTCGTGAGGAGTTCCACCTTGATACAGTACTTTGTAGACTTGTTCAGTAATGGGCATTTCAACCCCTAAACGTTTAGCTAAGGTATACACCTCTTTAGTGTTGCGATAGCCTTCAACCACCTGACCAATTTCTTGTTGGGCAGCATCGACATCCTTACCTTGGCCTAGGGCCAAACCAAAGCGACGATTTCGAGACTGATTGTCGGTACAAGTCAATACTAAATCACCCAAACCCGCCATCCCCATAAAGGTCGCGCTTTGGGCACCAATGGCCTCACCTAACCTTGATAGCTCAACTAAACCACGGGTTATCAATGCGGTACGAGCATTGGCACCAAATCCAATGCCATCTGACATACCGGCGCTAATGGCAATCACGTTCTTTACCGCACCACCAAGTTGCAATCCGGTAAAATCGTCATTGGCATAAACTCGCAAACGTTTCGGGCTGTGCAGTAATTCCACCAGATCATTGGTAAAGCTTTCGTCAGTACCTGCAACCGAAATGGCTGTTGGCATACCTGCCGCGAGTTCTTTGGCGAACGTTGGGCCAGATAATACTGCGAGCGGATATTTATCACCTAAAATATCGCCTGCGACTTCTTGAAGTAGACGACCCGTCTCCGGCTCTAAACCTTTTGTTGCCCAAACAATACGGGCATCATCACGCAATAAAGGTTTTGCTTGTTTAAGCACTAAACCAAATACATGACTAGGCACCACCACCAAGACATTATTTGATGCTTGTAGTGCAGTGGCGAGGTCGGCTTCGGGATGTAATAGCTCAGGTAAGGCAATGCCAGGTAAAAACTCTTCATTAGCACGATCGCGTTTAAGATTGTCGATGTGCTCGGGTTCATGACCCCAAAGCAGGGTTTTATGGCCGTTGCTAGCTAAAGAAATGGCAAGGGCGGTGCCATAAGAGCCCGCCCCCAGTACCGTAATATCGGCAGTGTTATTCATACGTGATTAAGCGTTTGCTTCTTCAGTTGCTGCTTCTGCAGACGCTTGACGCTGTTGAACGTATTGTGCGAATAGCGCATCAAAGTTAACAGGCGCAAGGTTTAGCTGTGGGAAAGTACCACGAGCCACTAGGCTACCCACGGTTTCACGTGCGTATGGGAATAGTACGTTAGGGCAGTATGCACCTAGAGAGTGAGCTAGTTGCTGCTCTGTTAGGCCACCAATTGCGAAGATACCAGCTTGCTGAACTTCACAAAGAAACGCTGTTTCTTCACCGTTCTTAGCAGTCACAGTTAGCGATAGAACAACTTCATATACGTCGTCAGCTAGCTTAGCGCTACGAGTATCAAGGTCTAGCTTAACTTCTGGGTTCCACTCTTTTTGAAAAACAGCTGGGCTGTTTGGTGTTTCAAAAGAGATATCTTTAGTGTAAACACGTTGGATGTTGAACTGTGGACCTTGTGCTTCGTTGCTTGCTACTTCTTCAGCCATAATTTCCTACCTAAATAATTTGTTCCTGCTTCCCTAATTGGAAACACTGCTTAAGGGCTTTTGTACCTTGAGTCTTAATCGACTTTAGCCACCATCCCGGTTTTTTAGTTTTCTCAAGTAGCCAACATGACCACTTGAGTTGATTTTAGAGATGATACTCTACTCAATGACACCATAATATGGCAATCATTTGGCGACTATATTACCGCTTGCTCTTGGTAACAGGTAAATTGTTCTGTTGCCAATCGCCCATACCGCCCTTAAGGCTATGCACAGATTCAAAACCTGCTTTAACCATAAGTTGTGCAGCTTGGGTAGAAACCATTCCCGCGTTGCATACCATTATAATGGGACTGGCTTTGTACTTTTCAAGGGCTGATATCTGATTATTTTTAATTTCAGACAATGGCACATTGATCGCATCAACAATGTGACCCTTTTTAAACTCATCTTTACCGCGTACATCGATCACTTTTGCGTCTTGCTTGTTGATCAATAAGGTAGCCTGTTGATAATCAACATTGGTCACTTTAGACACGCTGGATTTATAGACACTCACTATAAGTCCAATAAACAAACCCACCCAAGCTAGACTCAATAATGGGTTAGCGCGGAAAAATTCAATATATTCTTGCATGGTAATCGGCCTACTTCTGTGGCTGGAAGTTCAGTAAGGGCACAGAGTATACCAAAGCCGCATAAGATTGCAGCAAGTTGTTGGTGTCAGCATGGCCGCAAAGACCATTGAAACGGGCATTTATCACAGAATCGATAGCTGTAATTGGTGTAAATGGCTTTTTCATACCTAGCATACGTAGTAATATTTAACCAATTTCGATTTCTAACAACTCTTAAACTTTAAAAAGGTACCACCATGACGACACGCAAAAGGCCGTTAGCCTTGCTGATCCTCGATGGCTGGGGTTACCGCGAAAACACTGACAATAATGCAGTCTTTCATGCGAATACTCCGGTATTAGATCGCCTAAACAGTACTTATCCCAACAGCTTAATCTCTGGCTCTGGCATTGATGTTGGTCTACCCGACGGCCAAATGGGTAACTCAGAAGTTGGCCATATCAACATCGGCTCTGGCCGCGTGGTCTATCAAGAGCTAACCCGCATTGGTAAAGCAATTGACGATGGTGAATTCGATAGCAACCCCGCACTAACCGCAGCAGTTGATAAAGCAATCGCAACCAATGGCGCTGTGCATATTATGGGACTGCTATCGCCAGGTGGGGTACATAGTCACGAAGCACATATTGAAGCCATGTGTAAGCTAGCTGTAAGCCGTGGTGCCAAGCAGGTCTATTTACACGCCTTCCTTGATGGCCGCGACACGCCTCCGCGCAGTGCCAAGTCAAGTTTGCAGCATTTTGATGATCTGTTTACTACATTAGGCACCGGTCGTATCGCCTCAATGGTGGGTCGTTACTATGCGATGGATCGTGATAACCGTTGGGACCGCGTCTCTCAAGCCTATGAGCTTATCACCGAAGGTAAAAGCCAATATCAGTTCGACAATGCTGTTGAAGCCCTTGAAGCGGCTTATGCGCGTGATGAAAACGATGAGTTTGTCGCCACAAGTGCCATTATCGACAACGGTGCAGCAGCGACATTAAGCGACGATGATGCGCTGATTTTCATGAACTTCCGAGCTGATCGTGCTCGTCAAATAACCCGCAGCTTTGTTGACCCAAGCTTTGATGGTTTCGAGCGAAATGTGACGCCTAAAGTCAACTTCGTGATGCTGACTGAGTATGCCGCTGACATCAATGCGCCTATCGCATACCCTTCTGTCGACTTGGTCAATACCTTAGGCGAAGTGCTACAAAATAGTGGTAAAACACAATTGCGTATCTCTGAAACCGAAAAATATGCCCACGTTACCTTCTTCTTTAATGGCGGCAAAGAGCAGCCATTTGCTGGCGAACAACGTGAACTTATTCAATCTCCCAAAGTGGCTACCTATGACCTTCAACCTGAGATGAGCTCAACAGAACTCACCGATAAGTTAGTCGAAGCTATTGAATCTACAGAATATGATGTCATTATCTGTAACTACCCTAATGGAGACATGGTTGGCCATACTGGTAACTTTGATGCGGCAGTTAAAGCCTGTGAAGCGGTAGATAGCTGTATTGGCCGTGTTGTAGAGGCGCTAGCTAAAGTTGACGGTGAATGTTTGATCACCGCAGACCACGGTAATGCTGAGCAGATGACCGATGAAAGCACAGGCCAAGCACATACTGCGCACACCAGTGAATTGGTGCCGCTGATTTACGTTGGACGCAAAGGCGAAATTAGCGCTAATGGTCGCTTAAGTGATTTAGCACCAACTATGTTAACCTTGATGGGACAAGCGGTACCGGCTGAAATGACCGGACGTAATATCATCACATTGAGTGAGTAAATAGTCTTTGGTTAAACATTGCATACGTCAAACAGCCAGCATACTTGCTGGCTGTCTGTTATTTTGTTTCACTGCACAAGCATCAGATCTGAAACAACGTCAGTCTGAATTAGATGCTTTGCAGCAACAAATTAGTAAGCAACAATCAGCACTGGCTGATACCAATGCCCAACGAGAAAAATTAATACAGCTGCTAAAGAAAGATGAACAAGCTATTGCTAGCGCTGCCCGCAAAGTCAACCAAACCCAAACACAACTGGTTGAAACAGATAAAGAGCTCACCAAGCTCAATCAACAGCAAGCAGAGCTAGACATTCTAAAAAAATCACAGCAAAAAACGCTCGCAAACCAGCTCGCTAGTGCTTATTTAGCCGGTAATCATGACTATTCTAAGATGCTGCTTAATCAGCAGAATCCTGCAACCATAGAGAGATTATTAGCCTATTATCAATATCTCAATAATGCGCGAATGGCTTCAATTAATGAGCTGCAAAAAACCTTATCTGAACTCGAAGCGATTCACCAAGCACAGACAGATAAAAGCGCCCAGTTGAATAAATTGATCCTTGAACAACGCCAGCAAGCTAAAGCCCTGAGTAATGAGCAAGCACAAAGACAACAAACCTTAGCGCAACTGCAACGCACCTTAAACACCCGCGGTGAAAAGTTAGAACAGCTGCAGATAGAAGAAGCCAGTTTAAAGCGCGTGGTCGAGCAAGCCTTAAAGGCAATGCAAAACAGCCCAGCGATGGATGGGCTTTCCAAGGGCAACAAACTCGACTGGCCCACCAAAGGACGTATTCGCTCAGGATTTGGCAGTCGCCGCTCGGGTCAAGTGAAATGGAAAGGTGTGATCATGGCAGCACCTGAGGGGCAACAGGTCAACGCCATTGCCGCAGGAAAAGTCATTTACGCAGACTGGCTACGCGGGTTTGGTATGGTTTTAGTGGTTGATCATGGTAAGGGATATATGAGTCTGTACGGCCACGCACAGGCATTATTGAAGAATGCCGGAGACACGGTTAGCCAAGGTGAATCCATCGCTTTAGTCGGTCGTTCGGGTGGACAGACAGAACCTGGCCTATACTTTGAAGTAAGGCACAAGGGGCAAGCTATCGATCCTGCGAGATATTGTAAACGCTAGATGATGCATATCCCCGTATCAACAGGGGCTGTGTATGAAACGATTTATTCATAATTTACTGTGTATTTTTATAGGGTTAACAATAGGCCTTTCGCTAACCCTTTCTGGGAAAGAAAACGCGCAACCATTTAACAGCCAGCTCAACTACCCGTTGCTACTCGATATCATTAATACCATAGAAACCTACTATGTCGATGATGTTAGTGAAGATGAGCTCATTAATGCTGCCATCGGCGGTATATTCAAAAAGCTGGATCCCTATTCAGATTTTCTTGATACCGACGCCTACAGTGATATGCGCGATGCCAACAAAGGCGAATACTTTGGATTTGGTATCGAAATCGCGGTCAGTGATGACAAAGTAACAATAATTAGTCCATTCCCGCACTCTCCAGCAGAAAAAGCAGGCATTCAAGCTGGCGATCAAATTGTTAAGATCAATGATACCCCGGTAAGTGCTGAAGAGTTAGAGTCACTGTTAAAAGAGATCCGCCATCACAGCACCCATGATTTGTCTCTATCATTGACCTTGTCTCATCAAGGCTCAGATAGTGAGTTTGAAGTCGCACTGAAGCCAAGTATCATCGCCATCCAATCCGTGTCAGCCAAGCTATTACCTGACCATGTCGGCTATATTCGCCTTGCCAGCTTCCAGCATAACTCAACGAAAGAGATGATCGCCCAGCTTACTGCATGGCAGTCACACTCACTGCGGGGTATCGTATTGGATTTGAGAAATAATCCCGGCGGCTTGCTCGATGAGGCAATTAGCATCGCTGATCTATTCCTAGAGAAAGGGCGCATTGTGTCAACCCAAGGTCGGTTTTTTGATGCTAACTCAGATTACTACGCATCACCGCAGGCTATGATGTCCAAGGTGCCTTTACTCGTGCTTATCAATAAAGGCTCTGCATCAGCGTCTGAAGTACTCGCTGCCGCATTACAGGATAATGGCAGAGCAACGCTAATCGGCGAGCAAAGTTTTGGTAAAGGCACAGTGCAAAGCTTGATCCCAACTTTAATTGAAGGCAATGCAATCAAGCTTACTATTGCCAAGTACACCACGCCAAATGGTAACGACATCAATAGTGTCGGCATCGCCCCAGATATTTTATTTGACCCAGCAACTATGACTGAGCAACAAAGTGTGCCTATAATCAGCGGACTTACACCCCATGACAGCATGGTTGATACCGCTATAACATGGATTAATAATAGCGAGCTCAATGATAAGGGCTCATAAATAAAATAAAAAAACACGTGCGCTTATTCTTTTTTTTAGCAATTTTAATTTTTACAACATCAGTACAAGCATCAAAAGTCGCCCTCATCATTGACGATATCGGATATCGTCAAACCGATGAGGCGGTGCTGTCGCTTCCAAATAAAATCACGTTATCGGTATTGCCTCACACCCCCTTAGGTGAAACTCTCGCTAAGAATGGCCATCAGCAAGGTCATGAAATCATGCTGCATATACCAATGCAGGCGCTCAACGGCAAAAAACTTGGGCCTGGTGGACTAACTAACCAAATGAGCGAGTATGAGTTTAAGCAACAAATTGACGCCGCCTTCAACAGTATCCCCTATGCAGTGGGTGTGAATAATCATATGGGCAGCTTGTTAACTCAGCTCGATGAACCAATGCAATGGTTAATGGAAAACTTGAAACACAGGCAGGGGTATTTTATTGATAGTGTCACCACACGCTATACTCGCGCAGGCGCAAAGGCTGATCATATCGGTATTCCTACGTTACGTCGGCAGGTATTTCTCGACAATGACACATCAAAAGCGGGTTTAGAGCGTCAGTTTAATCATTTGATCAGCCTTGCTCATCATCAAGGACAAGTGGTCGCGATAGCCCACCCTTATCCTGAAACCATTGAATTTCTGCAAAACAATCTATCGCGATTAAAGGAAAATGGCATCCACTTAGTGAATGCGTCTGAGTTGTTACCTTACCGTATTGCTCAACAGCCTACTAACAGTGCAACAACTCGATTAAAGTAGCGGCTAAGCGATTTGTAACACAGGGATATTCAAATCAGGCAACAGCGCTCTTAACTCAGAGCGATTGCTGACAATATCATCTAGTGTATATTGATCTAACACAGCAAGATAAGCCGCTACCGCGTCTGCTAACACCCCTTTGAGTTTACAAGCTGGCGTAAAACGGCAATATGGCTTACTGCAATCAATCGCAGCTAATGAGTTTTCAAGTTGACGCACAAGTTGACCAATATTAATTTCATTAGCAGGTGTAGCTAAACGGAAGCCGCCACTTTTACCACGTAGAGTTTGGATATAGCCTAACTTGCCCAAATGATGAATGATCTTTGAAACGTGGTTTGGCGATAGTTCGAAAACCTCTGTGATTTCCGCAATACGAAATAGCGTTTCCCGCTCAGGTTGAATGGCAAGGTACATTAACGTGCGAATACCATAATCTGTATAACGTGTTAGTTGCATGATAACCCTTCTAACTTTGCGTAGCCGCTTCAAGCGTACTAATTAACCATAACGCTTCCTGATTCGTTGTACCGCAGACATCCTCTGTTGCCGTAAACCGTAAACAAACATCTGGGCGACTTGGTTGCCCAAAGATTTGACAAAGATTGTTGTCATCAAGCTGCACGCACCTTACACCTGCTGGCTTACCATCTGGCATACCGGGTATCGGCGTTGTAATAGACGGTGCAATACAACAGGCACCACAACCTAATCGACAATCCATCATTATTCCTACACAGTATACCCACAATTAGGTATATAGCTTTTGTGTTGATCACAGCAAAGTAAATTGAATTGTGTTGAGATCACATATCCGCAAAAGCAATTTCAACTTGTCTTCAATTATCTATGCCTTTGTTAAAGGCTGCTGATTGTACATCAATCCCCAAACTGGCTATAGCAACAATTACAACCACTGTGCGATAACGTTCACATAAATCATATAAATGAAATACATGTTAATTCTAGCACAGGGGTTTCATCCTTACCCTAACCAGATCAAACTAAAGCCACAAAGTATAATGTAACGCAGATTAAATGAAGCTATCACCAGCTAGATTGATTCGTCTTAGAATTTGTAGGTGAGCATAAGGTAGCCATAAGCTAACGAACGAGAGACAAGGGATGTCGAGCGGACTTTGTATATGGATGCACATCTTGCTATTCAAAAGCGCCTAGTATCTCCAGGGAAGAGTGTATGCTAAACATTGTCGGCAACAATGTAAGTTCAACTGAACCACCGCTTTTATAATTTCATGATGGTTCCTTTTCAGGATCACATACGAAAAAAGCCTCTGCACTCTTAATATAAATCAGTGCAGAGGCTTTCGTCTTAATGTTTGTGGGTGAGTACAGCGATGGCTGTGAGTTTACGAATACGAAGCGCAGCGTAAATGGGGCGGACTTGCACTTATAAAGAGACGAACCCATGTGCCTTCGGCACGTGAGACAGGCCGCTTGTTATTCAAAAGAGCCTAATATCTCCAGGGGCGGAGTATATGCTAAACATTGTCGGCAACAATGTAAGTCCAACTGAACCACCACTTTTATAATTTCATGATGGCTCTTTTTCTGGATCACATACGAAAAAAGCCTCTGCATTGCTGCAGAGGCTTTCGTCTTAATGTTGGCGGAGCGGACGGGACTCGAACCCGCGACCCCCGGCGTGACAGGCCGGTATTCTAACCAACTGAACTACCGCTC
>NZ_JBHZSN010000009.1:0-204757 GCF_043643685.1 Shewanella waksmanii | reverse complement strand
TAAAGAAGCAGTAAACTCGATACTTACATTCTTGTGGAAACAAAAACGTAAGACATATTGCTATGAACACTCACTATCTCTAGTGAAAGAGCCATTGATTTAATCTTTTTTCGATTAACTCAACACCTGTGAGTGTCCACACAGATTACTTGATAAATTGTTAAAGAACGTTAGCACATCTCGGTAGTTCCAAGTGGCTAGGGCTGCGTATTCTACTGATTGCGACTTTGCCGTCAACCCCTTTTTCGAGATTGTTTTCAAATTTCGCATCAAGAGCACAAAATTCGAACAATAGGTGAAATAAACCCGGAAATTTGCTTAAAAAGCCTCCACATTGAGGTAATGTGAAGGCGTTATAAAACAATAGAGCGATAAATTATAGCAGTGAAAACTGGCGATGAGTGTTTAAAGGCTAGCTAAATAGTTTGGTACATCAGCAACCGAATCCAATACAACCGTCGCCGCAGCAATGGCTTCGTCGGTAACTTCTTTTCCTGTACGCACTAATATACGATGTGGAATGCCTGCGGCTTGAGCTGCTAACATATCATCGCGTTTATCACCTACCATTGCGGATTGACTTAAATCGATCTTTAGAAACTGCGCGGCCGACAATATCATCCCTGGCTTAGGTTTACGGCAGTCGCAGTCGACCTTATATTCGCCCACCCCTTTGTCCGCATGGTGAGGACAATAATAAATACCATCAAGCTCAACGCCTTTATCGGCAAAATTCCAATCCATCCATTCGGTAAGGGTATGAAATTGCTCTTCAGAGTACATGCCTCTGGCGATACCAGACTGATTGGTTACCACGGCAAGTAAATAACCCATTTGCTTCAATGAAGCACATGCCTCGAACACGCCTTCAACATAATCAAAGTCATCAACCTTGTGAACATAACCATGATCAATGTTAATAACACCATCTCTGTCTAAAAATACCGCTCGTTTCACAATCAATTCTCTTGGTTTCGCAATTGCCGACATTATTCCATTCCTACAGTTAAATTGCACCGTCAACTTGCTATTAATTAAGGAATCATGTGAAATGCATACAATATCCTATAAATAATCAGTGTATGTAGGCCAAGCCAATATGCAATGGAACTACCTTATATGACCAATATCTATCAACAACGGCGCAAAACCTTATTGGCGCAACTACCAAAAGACAGCATTGCAATTATCGTCGGATATCAGCAAAAAGTAAGAAGCAAGAACATTAAGTATCATTTTCGGCAAGACAACGATTTCTATTATCTTACTGGCTTTAATGAACCTGAAGCTATTGCAGTGTTGGAGCAAAGTAGTGGTCGGTACCACCTTTTCTGTCGGCCTAAAGACCCTGCTCAAGAAGTTAGCTTTGGTGCTAGAGCTGGTGTAGAAGGGGCGATTAGCATTCACGGCGCAGACAAAGCTTACCCGCTGGTTGAATTCGAGGAAGTATTACTGACACTGATCGCAAACTGCCCAAATCTGTATATCTCTGATGAACTTGGCCGGTTCTCTAGTCAGCTGCTTTGTTGGACAAACCAACAACGTTTAACTTGCAGTTTTGATACCCCTAAGTGTTTTACAAGCGTGCACCCCCTCGCAGAGATACTACATCCGATGCGCGTCATTAAACAGGATGAAGAAATCGCGCTTATTAGATCTGCAGTTAACGCATCTATTGCTGGTCACGTTGCGGTGATGAGCAACTGTCAACCTAATACCAATGAACGCCAACTCGCGTCATTGTTTAACTACACTGTCGCTCAATACGGTTGTGACGATGTCGCCTACCCTAATATTGTTGCAGGGGGCAATAACGCGATTTGTTTACATTATGAAGAAAATTGCTGCGATCTCAACGATGGAGAGATGTTGCTCATTGATGCGGGCGGCGAATATCAACATTATGCCGCTGATATTACCCGCACTTATCCGGTTAATGGTCAATTCAACCAACAACAGAAAACCATCTATAACATCGTACTTGCTGCTCTTGATGCCGCTATTGCAAAAGTAAAACCGGGAACACCATGGAATCATCTTTATGAAACCTGTATGCGGGTCATGGCTGAAGGACTCTTAGAAGTCGGCTTATTGGATGGTAACATCGAAGAGATAATGCAAAACGAGAGTTATAAACGATTCACTGTGCATAAAACCGGTCACTGGCTAGGTATGGATGTACATGATGTTGGCCCCTACCACGATGTACAGGGTAAGTGGCGTACTTTAGAACCTGGAATGGTGTTTACTATTGAACCCGGTATTTATATACCCGCCGATGCCGAAGATGTACCAAAAGCATTTCGTGGCATGGGGATACGGATTGAAGATGATATATTAGTCACTGATGACGGTCATGAAAACTTATCAGCCCAGGTACCTCGAACTGTTAATGAAATCGAAGCGCTAATGAGCTCATCCTAGTATTGGCAATTGTACAACTGTCATCATAAATCGTATGGCAGTTGCACAAGTTAGTGTAGTGCTAATTAAAACGCTCTATGGAATAAGGCTGTAAATTGATCTGTAATTGCTCCCCTACCACCTGCTGCTGTATTAATTTGGCTGTGATAGCTGACCAGGTTAACCCCAAGTGTTGGTGACCAAAAGAGAAGTAAACATTGTCATGTTGGCCACTTTTGCCAAGCACAGGCAAACTATCTGGCAAGGACGGTCTAAAGCCCATCCAACGCTCACCATCACTGACTTTCGCCTGCGCAAAAAGCGCTGGCAATATGGCTTTGGCATGTGGCAATAGGCAATCGGCCCGCGCTTCGACTAACGGTGCTTTTAAGCCGCCAAATTCAACGGTACCAGCCAAACGCGTTCCGTGCTTCATTGGCGTAATAATGAACTTACGATCAAAAGACGCTACAGGACGAGACAATGTACTTCGTTGCGGCATCATTAGATGATAACCACGCTCAGTTTCCAGTGGAACGTGATAACCCAACTGCTTGACCAAAGGTTTAGACCACGCCCCTGCTGCGACTAAGAGTTGATTGGCTTGATGATGATTGCCACTTGCCAAGGTTAACCCTAGTTGATTTTTTTCAGCACTTTTAGATGTCACTGAATCGACAGCATCCAGTATCACCTTGCCGCCATTGGCCAAAAACTTACGTTCTAATGCTTGGCAAAGTTCAAACGGATCGATGGTGTGACCAACCTCGGTAAAAAATAGCGCATGAGTAATAGCCGAACTTAAACTCGGTTCTAACTGCCGAACATCGTCACCAGACAGCAAGGTGACCTTAACCCCCGCGTTTAAATAGGCTTGGTATTGAGCATTGACCGTTTTTTCTGACGCACTTTCAAAAACCAATAAACTACCATTCAATGTTAACAGTTCAGGACACTGACAATAGTCAACAAGTTCAACCATCGCATCAATTGCAGCCTGATTCAGTAAAGTTATCGCCCACTGATTATGTTGGCGCTTGGCTGGCAACATATTGAGTAGAAATCGACTAAACCAAGGCAGTGCTTTAAAAAAGTATTTTGGCTGAATTCTAAAAGGCCCCAAAGGGTCGAGTAACATACCAGGTAATTTTAGTAACATTGCCGGATCGGCTAATGGAAACATCTGCTCAGTAGCAAAGTGACCCGCATTACCTTTAGAAGCGCCACTGCCGGCACCCTCTTTATCTATTACGGTCACTAGGTAGCCGGATCTTTGTAGCGCAATAGCCGCCGTTAACCCCACGATACCCGCACCGACAATGGTGATAGATGTATCAACGCTAGCTAATTTATCGTCTTGCTTGACAGTCATTTATCTATTCCTTTGGTCAAATTAAAACAATATTTAGCGCAACATAAAGCCGTGCTGAAAAATGTCTTCAGGATCGACGATAAATTGATGTTTCCCTGTAATAAAAGAGCGCCCAGAGACTTCAGGAATCACCGCTTGCTTTCCATGAAATTCAGCAGTACTAGTGGCACTGATTAACATTCTGCCATCAACAATACTTTCAATCATTAATGGGTGATTTAATTCAACTTGGCCTTTTGCATATAACAATGCAATACGCCCAGCAACTCCTGTTCCGGTTGGCGACCTGTCCACTTCGCCATCAGCAAAAATACACACATGGCGAGAATGTGCTTGTGGATTAGTCACTTTATTAGAGGTAAAAATAGTCCCATATAAAAAGCTTAAATCGGACTCTAAGGGGTGAGTGAGCGGATGACTTGCCATCACAGCATGTTTTATACGCCGACCAATATCAATCAACTGCGCCACATTATCTGGGTGGCAACTTAACTCATAGCGATCGGCATTTACATAGGCATAATAGGCGCCACCAAAGCCAATATCATATTCAACTTCACCAAACCCTGGGACATTTACGCTGCAGTTAAGTGCTTCGGCCCATGAATGTACATTTTTAAAACTAGCATGTAATTGGCCTTGCTCATCTCGATAAGCAGAGGCAGTGATTAATCCGGCTGGCGCATCAATTTTAATGACTCGAGGGCAAGCTCCCACCTCTATCGTACCGGTATCAGCAGCCACTTTCACTAACGCCAAAATACCGTGACCACACATGCTACTATATCCCTCGTTATGTAAAAAAAGAACACCAAAATCGGCACCAGGCGTGACAGGCGGTGTTAACAGCGCTCCATACATATCGGCATGCCCCCTTGGTTCATGCATCAGCAACTTACGATATTGATCTAAGTTTGCCGTCACATATTGGCGCATTTGCAGAATCGTCTCACCCTTTAACTCTGGATACCCTGCCGTAATAATCCGCAAAGGCTCACCTTCAGTGTGTGCATCGAGCGTGGTGAATTGTTGACAGTTTTGCAACCAACTTTGACTAATATCCAATAGACGCATGCGTTTTTCCCTCTTATTATTTGTATGCAATATATCGTATCTAACAGCCCCTAAAAACTAATAATCGAATTAAAGGGCTTTTCTTCACTGAGAAATTGTATACAATATACTATAACTTTTGGAACAATCCAAAAATTGGTATAACTTTATTTTCGCATCTAAGTTCATTGTGAAAGCAACAAGAGGTCTCAACATGAAAGTAAACTGGCAAGGTGTATTCCCAGCTATCTCAACTCAATTCAATGATGATGGTTCAATTAACTATGAATCAAATGCACGGATGCTAGAAGACCTTATACGTGATGGTATTGACGGTGTTATCGCATTAGGCACAATCGGTGAAAACGCATCATTAACCGCGCAAGAGAAACGGGACTTTATCAAGCATACCGTAGACACAGTCAACGGTCGTATTTTGGTCTTATCAGGTTGTACTGAAAACACCGCAGAAGCCGCATCTACTTACGCACAAGATGTTGAAAAACTAGGTGTAGATGGCTTGATGCTGCTACCTGCAATGGTGTATCGCGGCACAGATCGTGAAGTGGTTGCTCATTATCAAACCGTTGCACGTTCAACTCAGCTCCCCATTATGATTTATAACAATCCTGTTGGTTATGGCGTTGATATCAACCTTGAAATGACTGCCATTTTGGCCGAAGAACCGAACATTGTTGCGATAAAAGAATCAACCACAGATACACGCCGATTAACTGAGCTGCAAAGCCGTTTTGGTGATCGTTTCAACATTCTATGTGGTGTTGATGATATCGCCCTTGAGAGTATTTTCTTAGGCGCCACTGGTTGGATTTCTGGCTTAACCAACGTTTTCCCACGCGAATCAGTTACCTTGTTTAAGCTTGCGCGTGCTGGACGCATAGAAGAAGCACGAGAAATCTACCGCTGGTTTATGCCGCTACTTCGCTTAGACACAATCCCAACGCTGGTTCAATGCATCAAATTTGCAGAACAAATCGTTGGTCGTGGTAGTGAAAATGTTCGCATGCCACGTATGACATTGATTGGCGAAGAGCGTGCATACGTTGAGCAAGTGATGAAACAAGCCATGGAAACACGTATCGACCTAGACAAGTACAACTTGGACTAAGCCTGATTAAACTAGCTGTGGTTTGTTATCAAACAAGCCACACTGCTAACTTATATAAACATACGGAGTATGGCTCGAATGTTAAAAGGCACCTTCTTTTGCGTCGATGCTCATACTTGCGGAAACCCAGTAAGGCTTGTCACCAGTGGACATCCAAACCTTATTGGTCGCAATATGAGTGAAAAGCGTCAGCATTTTCTCAATGAATATGACTGGATTCGTAAAGCGTTAATGTTTGAACCCCGCGGTCATGACATGATGTCTGGGGCATTTCTCTACCCGCCTTGCAGTGACAATGCTGATGCATCAATACTGTTTATTGAAACCAGCGGCTGCTTACCTATGTGTGGCCATGGCACTATTGGTACCATTACCGCTGCTATTGAATCTGGGCTATTGACCGCTAAACACCCTGGTAAATTAACCATTGATGTTCCTGCTGGGCAAATCTATATTGAATATCAACAAACCGGCAGCAAAGTCGACTGGGTAAAGATTTTTAACGTCCCAGCTTATTTGGCCCATCGCGACGTTATTTTAGATATTCCCGAACTTGGACCATTAAAAATAGACGTATCCTATGGCGGCAATTACTACGCTATTGTTGATCCCCAGCAAAATTTTCCTGGTTTGCGTGAATGGAGTGCCGCAGACATATTGCGCTGGAGCCCTATTGTTCGAGAAATTGCAGATCAAAATTTAACCTGTGTTCATCCCCAAGATCCCACTGTAAAAGGTGTGTCCCATGTCCTTTGGACTGGAGATACGATTTCAAATGGCTCTCAAGGTGCTAATGCCGTGTTTTATGGCGATAAAGCGATTGATCGCTCTCCGTGTGGAACCGGAACCAGTGCTCGATTAGCGCAACTTTATGCTAAAGGCCAGCTTAATGTCGGTGATCAATATACCCATGAAAGTATTATTGGCAGCCAATTCATTGGCCGCATTGAATCGGCAACCCAAATCGGTGAATTTGAGGCTATCAACCCAAGTATTCAAGGCTGGGCAAGAATAACAGGCCAAAATACCATTACCGTTGACGATGACGACCCTTATGCCTTTGGGTTTCAAGTGGTTTAGCAAACCCTATAATTATCAGGAATTAACATGACAGAATTAACAAAAATAGCCATTACAGGTCAGCACTATATTGATGGACAGTGGATCGGTGATGCCAACGATTTTGCCAGTTTTGATCCACAGGCAAATCAACCTCTAGCTTGGATGTTTGCCAACGCTAGCACCACTGACATTGATTTAGCAGCCCAAGCTGCAGCCCAAGCATTCACACAATATCGCCGCACAACGGCAGAGCAGCGTGCCGAGTTCCTTGAAACTATTGCCTTAGAAATAGAAGCTGAAATTGAAGCAATTACCTTAGTGGCCAATGCCGAATCTGGACTGCCGATGCCAAGGTTACAGGGCGAAACTGGGCGTACATGTGGGCAATTACGTTTGTTTGCCAACAATTTACGCAACCCACTTCATCATGGCATTATCGATACTGCCAACCCAGACCGCACACCGTTACCAAAACCCGATACACGCTTAAGTGTACTTCCACTGGGTCCCGTCGCCGTATTTGGTGCATCGAATTTCCCATTGGCTTTTTCAACAGCTGGCGGTGACACCGCCTCAGCACTGGCCGCAGGCTGCCCGGTGATCGTAAAAGGCCACCCAGCCCATGCTGCCACCAGCGAATTAGTCACCCGAGCAATCGCTAAAGCTATCAGTACTTGTAACATGCCCAAAGGGGTATTTAGCCTAGTACAAGGGCGCACCGCGGAGGTATCAACACAGCTTGTGACTCACAAAGTCATTCAAGCCGTTGGCTTTACCGGTTCCCTTAAAGTCGGCCGTATCCTGGCTGATGCCTGTGCTGCACGCCAACAGCCCATTCCATTTTATGGTGAACTTGGCTCAACAAACCCTCAGTTCCTGCTCAGTGATATCCTTACGGAGCAAGCGGAGACCTTGGCACAAAATCAAGTGGCTTCAATGATGATGGGACATGGACAGTTTTGCACTAGTCCAGGCGTTGTCGTCGCGGTAAAAAGCGATGCGTTAACCCGATATTTAGCAGCGATGGCTGAATCTTTAGCGGACCAAGCTGCCAATGCGATGTTAACCCCAGGCATCGCCGCTGTATACCATGAGCAAGTGCAAGCCCTAATAGATAACCCTAAGGTCAGTCTGATTGCTCAAGGACGTTCAAGCGAGGCAGCACACCAAACACGCCCAAGTGCGGTAAAAGTGCAAGCAGCGGCATACCTTGAAGAGCCACAACTACAACAAGAGATATTCGGCCCTTGTGCCATTGTGGTTGAATGCCAAAACATTGAGGAAATGCTACAAGTGGCAAATGCGCTTGAAGGACAGCTCACGGCCACCATTCATGGCATAGAGCAGGAACTTAACCAACATGCAGACCTCATTGATAGTGTCAGCTACCGTGTCGGCAGAATCATATTCAATCAAATGCCAACCGGCGTTGAGGTATGCCACTCAATGATGCATGGTGGTCCCTACCCCGCCAGTACCGATGTTCGAACAACCTCTGTGGGTAGTGAAGCAATCAGTCGTTTTCAACGACCCATCTGCTACCAAAACATGCCACAATCGATTTTACCTGCGGAATTAAAAGATGATCATCCCAAGGTGAATAAGTTTTAAAACGCGCTTTTCATAAAGGGAAACCACGGTTTCCCTTTATTTATAGCGTTATAAGCGGTAATCTTAGGCGGATAATTTAAAATAACGACAAAATTGATACGGGAACTATGAGCCGAAATACCCCCATCGTCCATAAAACACGCACACAAGTTGTGGTCGAAGTGCTGAGGGAAAAAATCCTTTCAGGCGACATCGCTGCAGGTGAACCTCTTCGTCAAAGCGCTTTAGCAGAAGAGTTAAATGTCAGCCGAATCCCAGTTCGCGAAGCTTTATTGCAACTTGAAGCAGAAGGTTTAGTTAAGTTTGAAGCTCATAAAGGGGCGACAGCAACAGAACTGTCTGTTGATCAAGTCACTGAGCTATTCGAACTCAGAGCACTCATAGAAACCGACCTTTTAGCCAAGGCAATTCCTAATCTTCAAGATGAAGACTTGCTGCAAGCTGAAAAGTATCTAACCGAATTAGAAACGGCATTTAAACAAGAAGATGCTGTTAGCACTTGGAGCGAGCTTAATACCCTGTTCCACACTTGTTTATATAAGCCAGCAAATCGACCTCACACCCTTGAAGTCGTCCATGGCCTAAACACTAACTGTGATCGCTACATTCGCCTGCAACTACTTTTAGCTGGCGGAATTCCTAGAGCAGCACAAGATCACAGAGATATGCTAAGCTATTGCAAAAACCAGCAAATAGATGAAGCTGTAGAGCTGCTACGCGCGCACATATTACACGCTGCTGATGCTATTCGCGATTTGGTTGCGCAACAAGTCGACTAGGTCACAATTGACTAGCTTACATTTTGCTAGGCTTAATTATTAGTTTGACAAGGCAGAGCTAAGGTTCTGCCTTTTATTTCTTGAGAGATTACCACATGCAGTACGCCACGATTACAGGCTGGGGAAAATGTGTTCCACCCGCCACACTGACTAACCATGACTTAGCCACCTTTATCGATACCTCAGATGAGTGGATTAAGCCAAGAACAGGTATTAGTCAACGTCACATCAGTCACGTTGATACCTCAGAGATGGCATCGGTAGCGGCAAAACGCGCATTAGCAGCAGCGGGTATCGATGGCAGTGAAATCGATTTGATCATTCTTGCCTCTGCAAGCCCTGATACGCTAATCCCGAATATCGCCTCAACCGTTCAGGCCAACATCGGTGCGACCTGTGGCGCATTTGATATCAATGCTGCATGCAGTGGCTTTCTTTATGGCTTAGGTTTAGGTTCATCACAAATTAAAAGTGGCCAATGCAAAAAAGTGCTAGTTATTGGTGCTGAAAGGCTATCTTTCTACCTTGACTGGTCTCGCCGTGAAACGGCAGTACTGTTTGGCGATGGTGCTGGCGCCGTCGTGCTTGAAGCAACGGATAACGTTGAGGGTGTGCTTGGTTACGAGCTAAATAATGACCC
Organism: Shewanella waksmanii; assembly: GCF_043643685.1. Lineage (GTDB taxonomy): Bacteria > Pseudomonadota > Gammaproteobacteria > Enterobacterales > Shewanellaceae > Shewanella > Shewanella waksmanii_A. The sequence goes on along the minus strand of NZ_JBHZSN010000009.1, from coordinate 194,708 downwards.
CGCTGGCCGTGACATTCTAAAAGCCGGCTTTGGTACCGCCATGGATCGCTTTAATGCTGCATCACTGGACTTCTACATTGAGTTCAATGGCCAAGAAATCTTTAAACGTGCTATTGCCGGCATGGGTAAATTAAGTACTGCAGTGTTAGAAAAATGCGATGTCAGCAAAGATGATGTTGATTGGGTTATTCCCCATCAGGCAAATGAGCGCATCATCGATACGTTAATTAGTCGGATGAAGATCCCTAAGGAAAAAGCGGTTGTCAACATAGCTAATTATGGTAATACATCAGCGGCAACCATTCCTATCGCCATCTGCGACGCGTTAGAAAAAGGGATGATTAAACCTAATCAAACAATTTTATCATGCGCTTTTGGTGCAGGTCTCACCTCTGCTGCGGCATTGATTAAATGGGGTGATCGCATCACACCAATCAATACATCAGATGCTGAACTACCACCCTGTGATCAAACAGGTATTGAACTGGTTAGCAAAGCTGTTAAACATTTTTGTGGTGAATAACCAGCAACAGATATATCTTAAAAACGCCAGCTTAAGCTGGCGTTTTTTATTAGGTACTTCGCTTGCTACTAAATGTTATACCAATTGGCATAAGAAAGTGATCTACTGAGAGCTATTATTGGCAAACGAGTTAGAGACGAATAACTTAAGTCATAGCGGTTCTATTGGGAAGTGATTCAACGAAGAAGTAGTCAGCCCCAAAAGCGCCCAAAGGGCGAGTTTTAGCACTTCTGATACTGTGTAAACGAACTTGAACCTAGGGTAACTATGCCCTTCATTCGTTGCCTAGTCACAGAAGCGCTTCATCCCAGTATATCTCTTCAGTAAAATGAGATTTGATTAGACGATTAAACTCGTTAAAACTTGCTATCGCGCGTTCTTCATTCGCTAAACACGCCCATACAAAGCGATGGCAGTTATTATCTAATAAATCATAATCACGATACTGAAAAATCGCTTGCTGAGCCCGTACTAGTACATCACTGCCAACCAGGGGTTGGTGACGATGATCACACGCCACATAAATTTTACTGCCTGTTCGTCCTGCTAAAAAACGTTTCGTCGACACAGCGCGAATCAAACCGCTGCCATGCAACTCAATCAAGGTATGCTCATCTAACCAAATCGCCGTATGTTCAATCACGCCGTATACATAACAGCAAACAATAGCGCCAGGGATCGGCCGCACTTTAACATCGCTAGATTGCCATAAACTGGGGTTGAGCTTAGCACCTTCATTATCACTACTAGCAGATGTAGACCTACCTAAACGCCGTTCCAACTCGATCTGTTTTCGCTTTTCACGTTGGTCAGCGAGCACAACCGCACCAATCACTGCGCTCCCCAACCAAACCAAAGGTAATGCCATAAAAACCTACATTTTGCGATTGATTGTTATCTATAACATAGTGAAATCCACCATCAACTAGCAAACCGAAAATGTAAGCAAACTTCTTCTATAGCGCTCACAACGGCTTAGTTTTACTTTGCAGCTATTCTGCCGTGTTAACTAAACGTCACATTTATTGTTGATAATCATCTGAGTTTAAACTAGTTTTTAATAATAACTTTTAATCAAGGATGACATATGAAAGGCATCATTTTTTCTGAATTTCTCAATTTAGTCGAAGATACTTTTGGCTTAGAAATATGCCAAAAAATGTTAGACGAAAACCAAAGTGATGGTGTCTATACCAGTGTCGGCACCTATGACCACCGTGATTTAGTCAAACTTATCGTCACCTTGAGCCAGCTCACTGGGGTAGATGCTGAAGAGTTACAGCGCGTTTATGGTAAATCGATATTTATTCGGCTGTATCAAAGTATGCCCGGACTGCAGGGACAAGCCCATTCGACTTTTGAATTTGTCAAAAGTGTCGAAGAGTACATTCACATTGAGGTGAAAAAACTCTATCAAAATGCCAACCCGCCTAAGTTTACTTTTGTATCGGAGAAAAAAGCGCAGTTAATTATGGATTACCATTCAGCGCGCTGCATGTCTCACGTTTGCTTTGGCCTACTGCAAGGTTGCGCTGATCACTTTAATGAGCAAATGGACATCGATATGCAGCCACTTGATGATGACGGTACAGAAGTTAGGTTTACACTTAACATTATTTAATCAGTGCAATAAATAAGATGACTAATATGAATGATGAACTGGTCAAGCTGCAGCAAATGGTGACGTTACTCACCCGTAAAGCGGATCGTGAGCACCAAGCCAAAGTTGCGGCAGAGAAGCTACTAGACGAAAAAAGCCGTGAACTTTATCTCGCCAAACAGCTTGTTGAAGAAAGCCTAACCAGCATTCAAGAAAAGTCAGACCAAGATATTGCATTGATAAAACTCAAAAGCTATATTGAATCTATCTTATTGGATTTCAACCAGAATTTTCTACAAAAGCCGCTGTCAAACTCGCTGTTGCAACTGCTTGTTGATGATCTGTCCGCCATAGAACAGTTCAGTACCATCGAGTTAGTTTTCAAAAATGCACAGCAATCACAAAGCTTGTTGCGTTTTCATGCTGGCGAGTCCATTGAATGGCAATCTCAACCTGAAGACAGTAAATTCGCTTGGAGTGCAGATGGCTCGCAACTGACCATCAATATTAACGCCAACAATGAGTTTTTAGGGTGTTTACGCATTGGCATTTCAGTTCCTCAAAATTGGATGCATACCATTGAAAAGCAACTGCTAGTATTTGGTGATATGCTGCTTGCCGCGTACCAACGGCAAGCCCTGCTCGACCGCACTTTAGCGGCGAAACGACGTGCAGAACAATCAGAACGCTCAACCCGTGATTTCGTTGCCATGATAAATCATGAACTAAGAACACCGCTGAGCGGCATTGTCGGCTCCACTGAATTGATGCTAAAAACCCATTTAACCGACGAACAAGAAGCACTGCTTAATACGATGATGCAATCGGGTGAACTGCTAAAAGTGATCATCAATGATTTATTAGATGTCAGTAAAATAAACGCGGGCATGTTGCAGCTCAATGAAACCAGTTTTTCACCCCGCCAATTGTGCGACATGATTAAAGACAGTTTCTCTATACAAACTCAAAAAAAGCAGCTCAATTTTAAGTTTAACTATCAAGCATCTATTCCATCCTACCTTGTCGGCGATCCTGACAGGATTAAGCAACTATTTGTCAACCTTATTGGCAATGCCATCAAATTCACTGAAAAAGGCTCAGTCAATGTCGATGTTCAATGGGTCAATGAAATGTTTTGCTTCACCATAACCGATACCGGTTGTGGCATTCCTCAAAGTAGCATCGATACCATTTTTGAACCCTTTACCCAAGCCAATAACCGCAGTAACCGCAAATTTGAAGGGACTGGACTTGGCTTAACCATTTGCCGTTTGCTCGTCAGTGAAATGGGTGGACATATTAGTATTGATAGCGATGAAAATGTCGGAAGCACCTTCAGTATTGCTTTGCCCTTAGCACGAGCACAGGTCAACCTTAAAATGGTTGAAGCCCCAATCGAAAATATAGATATAAGCCAAACCAGTGTACTTGTGGTTGAAGACAGCCATACCAATCAGATGTTGATCAAATTGATGCTGGCTAAGCTCGATATAACCCCGCAGCTCGCCAGTAATGGACAAGAAGCGATTGAGTTCTTAAAGGACAACCAAGTCGATATTATTTTTATGGACTGTAGGATGCCAATTGTCGATGGCTATGAGGCAACCGTGATCCTCAGAAACCAGGGCTACAACAAGCCCATTATTGCGCTTACAGCTGGAACCACCTCAACCGAGCGCGATTTGTGCTTCACGTCCGGTATGAATGACATTGTAAATAAGCCTTATAAACTGGATGATTTAAAGCAAGCGCTAATGAAATGGGTCGCGCAATTGAGCCAATAATCTTTGACAATGAAAAACTTAAAATAACTCTGCCACGGTTATTTTATGCGCCTCCCCCATAGCGGCAATTTGCGCCGTTAATAACTCACCACATGCAATAGCGTCGATCAGTGCGTTATGGGCAGTATATACTGGTAAATTATAGCGTGAGCGGCATGCTCCAAGACGCAACTCCCCCTCTTTTAAAACCTCGTGCTGTCTTAATAAACGGCGTTTTTCTATGGCCATGGTATCGATTGCCAACAAATTTATCGGCTCTTTTAACAGACCCAATATACCTTGTTGCAAAAAAGCGATATCAAGGGGAGCATGATGCGCTACCAAAAGATGGCCGCGGGACTGTTCTAAAAACCACGCCATCGCTTTTTCAGGGGATAACGCACCATCTAATTGGCTATCTAATATGCCATGTATTGCTGCACTTTGGCCTACACTGCCATCAATACTTACCAATTGATGTTGCGCATTGGCCAATTGCAACTGACCACGCACTATCGGTACCAGCCCGATACTTAAGATCTGGTCAAAATTAGCATCTAAGCCGGTCATTTCTAGATCAACGGCCATCAATGGCACGTCGATAACCTTGCACGGCAACAATTGCGCAAGCTCAGAATAATACGCTTTTATCTGTGGATGTTGAGCCCGCCACGATCGCCAAAACAACCCCAGTTTGGACAATAATGCGTTCAATTAAAAACTCCGAGTAAATTTAAGCTTCATACCCGCTTGCGCATCATGTACCACTTTGAACGCATCTCGAAGCTGATGGCGAACTAATGAGGAAAGTTGCTGTGGCATCAAATAATTGCTCACGGGTTGATTATGCGTGTATTGATGGCCTTGATTAGATAAACGCATGTGCGCAATAAACTCATGGGCATCGGCAAGGTTAAGGGCATCTTTACGATTAATGATGTTCAATTGCATCAGTTCTCGTATACGTTTTGCCGTATTGACCTCTTTAATCCCAGCGAACAGCGCGTAAACCCTGGCAATATCATTGATCAGTGCATTACCTTTGTGCTTTAAATCAATTCCTTTGACTTCACTGCCGTCGCGCTCCAAAACAAACTTTTTGAAAAATCCCAATGGAGGTGAAACCGTTAATGAGTTACCTGCCATACCTGCCAGGAAAATATCATTATCTTTGGTATTAGCGAGCACATGATCTTGTAAACTATCAAATAAACTACTACTGCCGTACACGCAGCGCATATCAAAAAAGATGCTGGCATGCATGAGTGCTTTAGGCTCGGGTTGGTTGACCCAATGTTCAAATTTTTGCTGCCACTGGGTCAGTGTCATGCGCCATTTAGGATTTTGCGCCATAATGTCCCCAGGACAATAAACATAACCGCACTGGTCTAACCCAGCACATACGGCTTTAGATAGTGCCTCAAAATAGCCTTGGGCGTGCTCGTCCATCTCGCCAGCAACCAATAATCCATTGTCTTGATCAGAGCAAGCTGCTTGATCTTGTCGTCCTTGTGAGCCAAAGGCTAACCAACAAAAGGCAAGCGGCGCTTCACCTAATAGCTGTTGATTGAGCACAATGAGCCGACGAGTTAACGCATCGGTCACTGAGGTGAGTACTCGACCTATCTCTTCTGCTCTTGCATCGGCACTAATCAAGTTTTGCAGTAACAATGGGATCTGTTTACTGACATTAATTAGATTTTCTAAGTTGTTTTGCCTTTCAATCTCGCCAATTAACAATAATGGTTGGGTGCTTTGACCACGCAAAATATCAGTGCTGGTAATCACCCCCACCGGCATATCATCATCAATAATCGGCAAATGATGAATGTTGTGCTCACTCATTAACAACATCGCCTCAAAAACTAGCGCTTGAGAATTTAGCACTTTTGGGCACGTGGTCATGGCTTGATGCACAGGTAAACTACCATCGTGCCCCTCAGCGATGACACGATTGCGTAAATCTCTGTCGGTTAAAATCCCTTTTAGTTGCTGATTATCAATGATAAGCACTGACGAGACTCGACTGTCTCGCATTAACCTTGCCGCTTCACAAACCGATGCATTGATATCTAAGGTCAACGGTTGCTTAGTCATTAAGGTACTGATTCGGTTGGTCGTCGCCATCTCTTTGGCTTTAAAACGACCTTGATGACGCATTCTTTGGGCAAAAGCGCGGTTAAAGAAACGGTCAAATTCACGGCTGTCATTGCGTAGAAAGTTAAAGGTTTCCGGGTCGAGGTGATACACCAAACCATCTTCAAGGATTTGAATTCGATTACTGATTTTTTCGCCCGATAACAAAGACGGAAAGCCAAAGTAATCACCATCACCTAAGCGGTCTAACAGCTCACCGTCTTGATTACGTACTTCAAAGGCGCCAGTGCGAACGATATAAAGCTGTGGATGATCCTCATCAAGCGGGACATAGGCTGACGACTTACTGTAATAGCCTATGGTTAACGCTTTACAGCATCGTTGTAAACTTGCTTCTGAAAGCTTATCAAATGGAGTTAGTACCGATAAAAAATCTGAGATTGGTTGCAGTTCACTGGCATCCATAATGTCACCTTACTTGATGATATCTAGGTAAAAGGTAACAAGATTCGTCCCCAATTCGTATTCGACCAAAGGCCAGATAATGGCAACAAATAAAAAGGGACGCCATTGGCGTCCCTTCGTTTACATTTCGTTTGTCATCTTAGTGGTCGTGCGCTTCGCCAGCCCCTTTAGGGAAACGAATGCCTTCAACCATATCAACTACATTTTGTGGCACTGCAGCTGTCATCTTACTCACCACGTAAGCCACGACAAAGTTAATCACCATACCTAGCATACCAATTCCTTCAGGTGAGATACCTAGGAACCAATTTTCAGGAGTATTGTCCGCCACATTAACAAACTTAAAGTAAATGATATAAGTTGCTGTAAATGCCAGACCAATCACCATACCGGCAATAGCACCTTCTTTGTTAATGGTTTTAGAGAAAATACCCATAACAATGGCTGGGAATAGAGACGATGCTGCTAACCCGAACGCAATCGCAACAACCGCGGCAACAAACCCAGGTGGATTAATACCAAAGTAACCTGCCATCACAATACCGAGCGCTGCCGCGATTCGCGCAAACAACAACTCTTTCTTATCGGATATATCTGGCATCAAGTTTTTCTTCAATAGATCATGAGACACCGAGGTTGATATCACCAATAGCAGACCGGCTGAAGTAGATAACGCTGCAGCTAGACCACCGGCGGCAACCAATGCAATCACCCATGCTGGCAAGTTAGCAATCTCAGGCGTCGCAAGTACCATGATATCACGGTCAATCTTCATTTCACTTTCAGGGCCTTTGGCATAATACATATTGCCATCACCATTTTTATCATCCCAAGTGATTAAGCCTGTTTTCTCCCAGTTCTTAATCCAGTCTGGTGCCGTTTCATAAGCAACACCATTAGACTCTGGGCCATTAATGGTTTCAATCATATTCACTCGCGAGAATGCCGCTAGTGCTGGAATAGTGGTATACATGATTGCAATAAATACTAGCGCCCAACCCGCAGATACACGTGCATCTTTTACTTTAGGTACCGTGAAGAATCGTACAATAACATGAGGTAAACCAGCAGTACCGAACATCAAAGCACCAGTGATAAAGAACACATCAATCATGCTCTTCGAGCCTTCGGTATATTGGGAGAAGCCGAGCTCTGCAGATAACCCATCGAGTTTATCGAGCAAGTACACACCTGTCCCATTACCCGCAGCATCAATCAATTCAGCACCAAATCCAATCTGAGGAATGATATGGCCTGTCATCATCACAGAGATGAAAATAGCTGGTACCATAAAGGCAAAAATCAGTACGCAATATTGTGCAACCTGGGTATACGTGATGCCTTTCATGCCGCCTAGTACCGCATAGAAAAACACTACAGCCATACCGATATAAACACCGGTTTCGACATCGACTTCAAGGAAGCGAGAGAACACCACACCTACACCACGCATTTGGCCCGCAATATAGGTAAAGCAGATAAAGATCGCACACACAACCGCTACGGTTCTAGCAGCTTGTGAGTAATAACGATCACCAATGAAATCCGGTACAGTAAACTTACCAAATTTACGAAGATAAGGTGCCATACAAAGCGCTAGCAGAACATAGCCCCCGGTCCAACCCATCAAGTAAACTGAACCATCATAACCGGTAAAAGACACGATACCCGCTAAAGAGATAAATGATGCAGCCGACATCCAGTCTGCAGCTGTGGCCATGCCATTCATCACAGGGGGAACACCACCACCAGCTACATAAAACTCTTTAGTTGAACCTGCACGAGACCAAATCGCGATCCCGATGTATAGGGCAAACGTCATGCCCACAATTAAATACGTTAAAGTTTGAACATCCATCTCACGACTCCTTAATCTTCATGCACGTCATATTTTTTATCGAGTGCATTTGCCTTCGCAACATAGACGAAGATAAGCGCAACGAAGACATACATAGAGCCCTGTTGAGCAAACCAGAACCCCAGTTTAAAGCCCATAAAGTGGATCTCATTTAATACGTCGACTAATAAAATTCCGCATCCAAATGACACGAATGCCCAAACGGCTAACAAGCTAAGAACTAGGCGTAAATTCTCCCGCCAGTAGCCCTCTGCTTTTTCATTGCTTTCAAAACTCATAGCGACTCCCCTGTGCTGTATTTTTGATTTAAGTCACAGTTAATCTAACAAGCGTGCAAGGGAGAACAATCAAGACCTTAGTCTAACGCTGGCGTAAACCTTGAAGCACAACAAACAAATGACATTTAAAAACAATAACATAAAGGTTAACGTTAACGTCAACGCAGTGAAATGTAAAACCTTGCAGCTTAGACTAAGGTCGAGGTTTTATCTGGCAGTAATGGAGATATACAACGCAAGTTTGAGTTAGAGAAGTAGGAATAAAGCTGGCTGAATAGCCAAAATAAATACTCGGTGAAATCAGAATTTAAGCTGCTGGCAGAACAGACTCTGCCAGCGATAAAAAAGCTAATAGCCTATTATTGTAATTCACTAAGGTAGGTGATCAGCTCAGCCAACTCAGCAGCGGGAAGATTAATGCTATTCACCAAATATTTGCCGTTAACCAGTAACGCTGGCACACCTCTTATGCCTGACAACTGCGTTTGGGTGTCGTAATTTGATACGGCTAACTGCAAGTCTGCAGAGTCCAATATCGCTTTAACTTTTTGGCCATCAACACCATTGGCCTCAAATAAGTCAATAACTTGTTGTTGACGACTAAAAGGCCCTTGTTGCTGATGAATATGGTCAAAAATTTTCGGGTGCATTAGCTTACTAACTTGCAGTTGATTGGCAATGTAATAAGCTTTTTGGCTTAAAATCCAACTATCACGGCCCGCACCAACCGGCGTTCTGGTGAATGTTATCCCATCATCTAATAACGCAGCTGTTTGTTCTATATGAGGATCATGACGGTAGCAGTGTCCGCAATTATATGAAAAGAACTCCCGAACCACTGGCATTTGGCTTTCTGGAATGCCTGCGACCTGAGTATAGTCTTTACCCTCAGTAAAATCTGCCGCACTGACTGTACTGACCAAAAGGCCAAGAACAAGTGCAAAAAAGCGCCAGCGGTGTCCAGTAACCAACTTCATTTTCATAAACTTAAACTCCTAATTAATCGCTTTAAACTTATATCAGGGATCACAGCTAGCAATGTTCTAGCATCACCATAGGATCGTTATAATGGTATTGATAGTTAAGCAATGTCACTATGCGCTCACCGTTGACGGTTTTATCACTATCGCGCTCTGTTGAAGGTAAAAAACTCGGCGGGCTAAGTGTTAGCTTTTGCGTAGCTGCGGTATAAAATGTTTGCTTGCTCGGATGCTCCTCAGCACAGACATTAAATATATCGTTGCCTGCTCGTGGGGTTGAGAGCACGTGATAAGTGGCGCCAATGCAGTCATCTAAATGAGTCATGTTCACCGACAGAACACCACCAACAATGTCAGACTTACCCGCAAAAAAACGCCCTGGCGCACGCTTGGGGCCAACTAATCCTGCAAAGCGCAAAACGGTACAAACACCTAAATCCAAAAACAGTTGTTCTGCAGCTAATAAAACTTGGCTTTTCTCATCAAAAGCTATGGCATCATCTTCCACACAACACTGACCTGTGGCTGGGTACACCCCAGTGGTACTGATAAACACAACTCGCTGATACTGGTGATCGCCAATCAATGTTTTTAACCTTTGTAAGCGCTCAAGGTAATTACTTTTACCACTGCGCAGACCAGGGGGAATATTCACGACTAAGGCATCTTGTTGAATAGCTGCTCGGGCTTGAGGGGCAACACTGTCAGCATTAGCGTCTTCTAAGACGCTGTCTAAATCCAATAGAAAACCATTAATCCCTTTTTCATTCAAAGAATTAACGCCTTCAATATCTCTTTTTGAGCCAAAAACTTGCAGGTTATTTTTTAGCAGAAACTGAGCTAGCGGTGTTCCATACCAACCGCAGCCCACTATCGCAACAGAAGTGATCATAACAATAGCATCTTCATTAAAAACGAGTCGTCAAAGATACGCCATCATGACAAAGATTTCATGGAATTATTCCATGCTACTAAAATAAAAGCAGATACCAGTATCGGCTTGCAATACTTTAAGCGCGCCTTCGGTAAGCTCTTCAAGCTTCACCACCCGCGTTACCGTAACGCCCTCTTGCGACAAAAATCGCAATGATGCTTCACTACCATCGGCTTCACATGCCCATACTTGAGGCTGCCTGACTTCTTTGCCAGTCATCATCACCTTGCCGACGCAACCATTTGATAACTCAACTAAGGTCCCAGGCGGATAAATCCCAAGGATTTTCACCAGCACCTCAATCAGTTTTTCTGTATGTTTGCCAGCTCGATTCTTAAATAGATAGCCCAATGCAATTTGCGGCGAACTGATTTCACCAGACCACAACTGCTTATCAAAGTCATTGGCCAAGCTAACAATTTGGGTTGATGTTGAAATTTTCGCCTCTGTTAAACCATCGGGATAACCTGAGCCATCAATAAACTCATGATGATGTAACACAATATCTAGCATCTGCTTTGGATATAACCCTGACTTATTTAACATGTCATAACCAAAATTAGGATGCATTTTCATAAAATTGGCTTCTTGGGGAGTCAGCCCGGTCTTTTTGCGACGAATCACATCCGGTACTTTCAACTTGCCAATATCATGAAATAGGCAACCAAGCGTGATATCACGCATTATCGATTTTGGCATATCTAGCGCCTTGGCAATCATCAGTGACAATACTGCCACCGAAATACCATGCTGAGTCACACTCGCATCACTCTCCCCAGCACTGACTAGGGCAAGAAACGGTTTATCCACTTCAAACATATGCTCAAGCATCTGTTCAACAACCGCCGCTGCAGTGCGGTAAGCTCCTTCTGGGTCACTAGCCACCTTGCTAAATGATGAGCGACTATCATTGACACAATCAATAAATCGTTGCTGGCTGAGACGCAGTGATTTACGCACTACCGCTTTGGGGTCGACCTGCGGCTCCTCTTCAGTTTTAGCCTCTACGGTCTCTACTTGCTGCTCACGCTGCTGCTCAATCAGCTCCTGACCTGCCAACAAAATCACGTAAGGTACGCCTAAACTTTTAATTAACTCTATTTGAGTGGCATCTTTTATCTCAACTCGATTGAGGAGAAAAGGATGGTTTTTCCATGACATTGGCAACTTAACCGTAATACCTATTTGCAGTTCAGACACGGGTAGTTGCATTTGCTCGGCTTTGGACACCTGAAACTCCATTCAATTATCGGTCATCATTTGATACCGACAGCCCAATAACAATAAAAAAGTTAAATGTGATTTATCTTAATAAGATAACTATAGCTGATAGTTGAAATATTACGTCATGAGTCATAAAAATGACAAGTGACAATAACCTAACCATGATAGTGATTCGTGATCCAGTCGGCAGTGACTTCAGCACAATTGACGTCATTTAATAAAAAAGCCAAAACAAGATCCATAGTCGAAATTAAAGTCAAAGCCGACGATAGACTTAAAACATCATCATTAACCTTGGCGAGTGAGTTAACTAAGGTCTGTTGATCTTTCATGGGCGTTTTTGCAGCAAGTTGCTGAGCACTTATACAAAGCGGAGTCAATCATGTATCGATGTAGCTCAATCAGTGCCAATACCGCAGAAACGGTTAATAAACGCTGCTCTTTATCACTCTTATCAGTGGTTTGATATAGAACAATAAATAAGCTTTAAAGATAAACGAACCCTCAGCCCCCACTCAACAGCCGTGTTTTACTGAGCATAAAAGATAGTTTAGATTAGCCTGATATGAAAACTCTCTATTCTGATAATACACATTGTATACAATATTCATTATGCTATTATTGCTATTGTTCTTTAGAGACACATAGGCGACCCCGACTATGAGACTTTAAAGAGTGTTGCTGTCAATTGTCCTTACTGCTAAGGCGCTGCAATTTTTTATGCAACCGTTTTAGTAAGGCTTTTTTGTTAACATTCCTGGAACATAAAATGACGCACCGTGCTTCATTTAAGTTCGTTGGCGCTACTTCAAGTAAGTAGCGCTTTTTTTATTCTACTTTCCAATCACGTAAATAATGATGCAACCGTTTTGATTGCCATAAATACAACAGACTCCAAAACAAGAACAATGCATCGAGACCAAAGCTCCAAGTAAACAAAAATTGATTATGCATCAGTCGTTGTAACAGCAAGCCACCATCTATCGCTAATAGCAGCAACAGTAACCACTTTAAGCGCGAAAACACCGGAATAAGCCAAGTTAGCTTCCGCTTGCGTTCAGCAATAATCACCCCATAAACAAGTAGCGCACCAAAACCTGCTGCCAGCGCCATTAGAAAGTCTGACTTATGGGGATAAAACAAGGCAACTAGGGCAGCTCTATCACTTGCTTGGGTTAAAGACGCCGCAAATACACACCAGCCACGCGCAATAAAAACCAGAATAAGATACAACATAGGGGGCGGCTTAATATAACCATTGTCATCAAGCCAGGTGATGTGTCCAAAATTCACGATAAAACTCCTCCTGTTGATTGTTATATGGAGGTGAATCGTGCAAATACAACACCGCGGCATTAAATTAACGCTTATCGAGCAACACAATCAGGCGCAGGTATAAAGCTTTTGAGGCGATTTTCACCGTGGCTTGTTGGCTATTTAGGCAAAGCGAAGATATTGATATGACATCACTCTGCTTCATAAGCCTTTAATTCCACATGAACGCACTATAAGCAGTATCAGAAAAGTTTGGCTAGCATCAATGCTGCGGACTTATATGCCCAAAAGCAAAACACCAGCACTAAGCTGGTGTTTTGCATAAGAAGTTGGCACGAATTAACGCCCAAGCAAATCAAGCAACTGCGCTTCGTCAATCACTTTAACCCCTAAGTCTTGGGCTTTGGTTAACTTAGAGCCTGCCGCCTCACCTGCCACTAAGCAGTCAGTATTTTTCGATACACTACCAGCCACTTTGGCACCAAGCGCTTGCAGCTGCGCTTTGGCATCACTGCGATTAAGTTGAGTTAATGTCCCTGTTAATACCCAAGTTTGTCCTTTTAAAGACAACTCATCTTCGCTAACCTGCTCAATTTCCGGCCAATTAATCCCCGCCTCTAGCAGCCTATCAACGACTTCAAGGTTGTGAGGTTGCGCCCAAAAATGCACCAAATGCTTGGCAACAATCACCCCGACATCATCAACTTGAATAAATGCATCTTCATCAGCTGCTTTTATCGCGTCAATCGTCTTAAAGTGGTTAGCTAGATTTGCTGCGGTTGCTTCGCCGACTTCACGTATACCTAAAGCATAAATAAAGCGGGCCAAAGTGGTCAATTTTGCATGGTCAATGGCATTGACCAACTTAGTTGCCGACTTCAACCCCATACGGTCTAACATCGTCATGGCTGATGCGGTGAGTTTAAATAGATCCGCAGGACTAGCAACGAGCTCTTTATCAATGAGTTGCTCAACGACTTTATCACCCATACCATCGATATTTAGTGCTTTTCGTGATGCAAAGTGCTTGATGGCCTCTTTACGCTGAGCTTCACAATAAAGTCCACCGGTACAACGAGCAACAGCCTCACCTTCAATCCGTTCAACCATACTTTGGCAAACAGGACATTCACTTGGAAACACAATCGGCGCGGCATCATCAGGTCGCTTATCTTTTACGATTGCCACAATCTGCGGGATCACATCACCCGCTCGGCGGATGATCACACTGTCACCAACCATCACTCCAAGACGCGCTATTTCATCAGCATTATGCAAGGTTGCATTCGATACTGTCACTCCGCCTACAAACACAGGCTTAAGTCTGGCTACGGGGGTAATGGCACCTGTACGGCCAACTTGAAAGTCGACACCATCCAAACTAGTGATCTCTTCTTGCGCGGGGAACTTATATGCTGTAGCCCAACGAGGCGCTTTAGCGACAAACCCTAAGGTGTTTTGTTGCTCGATATCATCGACTTTCAACACAACACCATCAATTTCATAAGACAACGAGTCTCTACGCGCTAATATGTCTTGGTAATAAGCCAATACTGCTGACGTATCTTCACATACCTTTACCTCGCTGCTTACTGGGAAACCCCATGACTTAAGTTGCATTAGCTGGCCGTAGTGTTGCTGAGATAGTGACCAAGTTTCCGGCTCAACCACGCCCAAAGCATAGGCATAAAACGCCAAAGCTCGACTTGCGGTAATTTTACTGTCCAGCTGACGCAAGCTACCGGCCGCAGCATTACGAGGATTAACAAAAACCTTTTCGCCTTTGGCGATAGCCCGTTCATTTAATGCTTCAAATGCCGCTTTGGGCATGAAAACTTCACCACGCACTTCTAATAAAGGCGGAAAATCTTCGCCACGTAATGTTAATGGAATAGAGCGAATGGTACGAACGTTCTCGGTTATATCTTCACCTACTTGGCCATCCCCTCGCGTTGCAGCACGTTCAAATACGCCATTTCGGTACAACAAGCTCACGGCTAATCCATCAAGCTTAGGCTCACAGCAAAAACGAATATTGCTGCCTACGCGATCCTCAATGCGCTTATGAAACGCACTGAATTCCTGCTCGTCAAACACATTATCCAAGCTTAACATGGGTTTAAGATGGGTTATTTGGTCAAACTTTTCTAAAGCAACACCACCAACACGTTGAGTTGGCGAGCTAGGTTGCACGTACTGTGGATGTTGTTGTTCTAGCGCTTGTAACTCTCTTAGTAGCCGATCATATTCCGCATCGGGTATCGATGGAGCATCGTCAACATAATACCGATAGTTGTGAATGTTAATTTCATCGGTCAATTCGCTTATACGCTGTATTATTTCTTGCATTGTTATATCCACATTAAGCAAAAGAGGCCGCTTATGCGGCCTCTATAAATCGGTTTGAAGTTGTTAGGCAATATGTTGGCGAATACGTTGTAAGTAATCTTGTTTGGTTGCCTCGCTCCACTCTTCTCGACTTCCATCGAGTAATTTACCGCCTAAATCATCAGCTAACTGATGCGCTGAATTAAGCATAATTGAAAAATTCATCAATGGCTCACCATGGCATGGCAAAGTCATAAATAACACCACTCCATGGGTGGTAAATTGCTCCATATCATCAGGGTTAAACACCCCTGGTTTCACCATATTAGCAAGTGAGAACAGTACCTTTCCTGTGCCTGCATTGTCTTCGTGACGATGGAATATGTTCATGTCACCAAACTTAAAATTCAAGGCTAGCAAGCTAGGTAATAACTCGGCACCATTTAACTCTCCCTCTGCAGCTACAACATGAAGCACCAACACATCTTCAGGATCAGCCAACGGCTCTTCTTGTTTCACCTCTTGAGGTGCAGGTTCAGCGACTGGCGCTTGTTCAAATAGGTTGGGCTGATCAGACTCTTGCCCTAACCCCAAGTCCATTTGCACATTTTCAACTTTTGGCTCCTGTGTCGGACTAACAGTCGGCTCTTGTTTAGCCCTAGGTGCTTTTTCAGCAGGTTGGTTTGATAAAGAAAAGTCTACTTCATAGTCTTCAACTTCATCAATTGTACTCATTACAGGTTCTTGTGGCTGACTGATATCGACAGATGGAGTTGATTTCGTTGTGGTTTGTTCAACGTTATCTGACTCAGGCGCTTCAGCAGGTGACGCGACTTTCTTTACCCGAACTTCGCCAATTCCATCAGCATCAAATCCATCGGCATCTTTAGGTTTATCGGTATATAAACCCGACATAGGGTTTTCTTTTAATGACTTTGGTTGTTGTTTTCTAATGGACCAAAAACCATGCACAAGTACCGCGATAATGGCTACCGCTCCTAAAACAAACAATACCAGTTGCAAATTTTCCATTGATTACCCTGTGTTTCCTAATAATTATACTGCGTCAGCCATCGCCACCGCTTCATCAATATCAACGGCGACTATACGTGAAACGCCAGCTTCATGCATAGTGACACCAATTAATTGATCAGCCAATTCCATGGTGATCTTATTGTGACTTATATAAACAAATTGCACGCTATCTGACATCTCTTTCACCAATCGGCAAAAACGGTCTACATTGGCATCATCAAGCGGTGCATCTACTTCATCCAACATACAAAATGGTGCTGGATTTAGCCTAAAAATCGCAAATACCAATGATAATGCGGTTAGCGCTTTTTCTCCACCCGAAAGCAAGTGAATTGTACTATTCTTTTTCCCCGGTGGCCTTGCCATAATCGTGACGCCAGTTTCCAGCAAATCGGTATCATCAGTAAGTGCTAAATGGGCACTGCCACCACCGAAAACCTTAGGGAAAAGTACCCCTAAATCACGATTGACCTTATCATAGGTATCTTTAAACCGAGACTTGGTCTCTTTATCTATCTTTCTAATCGCCTCTTCTAACCGAGATAGCGCACTATTTAAATCACTGTCCTGACTATCTAAATAGTGTTTACGTTCACTTTGCTGTTCAAACTCTTCAATAGCGGCTAGGTTTATCGCACCAAGATGCTCAATTTGTGCTTTCACCCTCGCCAGCTCTTTCTGGCGCCAAGCAATCGACTTTGCGCTATCGAGCTCTGCCGTGATCGCAGCTAAATCAATCTGTTGCTCATCAATCATTAACTGCTGCGAATCAAGTTGGCCTTTTATTCCTTCTCGTCGTAACTTTAACGTGCTGATCGCTTGAGTCAAGTGCTCAATCTTACCAAGCCGTTGTTTTTGCTCTGATCCTAATTGTTCAAACTGCTGCTGCAAACCAGCTAACGTCTCGCGAAGTTGACTCAATTCAGCTTGCTGCTCTGCTTGACGCGTGAGCAAACCCGCTAGCTTGGTCTGCATCAGCTGCAAAGCATCAGTTTCATCAACATTTTCTGTCAATTGTTGATTCAACTTGTTCAGGCGCCGTTGCAACTCACTCAACTGCTTGTGATACTGCTGTACCTGCTGCTCGTTGAGTGACAACTGCGATTGAACACTTTGACTGTGCTTTTGCTGTTCACGGCTTTGCTTGGCAAGCTGCTGAGCAGATAATGCAAGCGCCTTGCGCTGCTCATCACACAACTGCTGCTGTTGCGTTAATTGCTCGACATGATACTGAACGTCTCTTTGCTGCTGAGTGAATTGCTCGATTTCCTGTTGATGTTGTTGTTTCTCTTCGCGTTGCTCAATGCACTGTTGCTGCCAGCTTTGCAATTGGGTTTGAAGTTGCTTAGTTTGCCGCTCTATCACAGCTAAACTCGCTTTTTCAGCTTCAATATCTGCATGCAGTTGCGTCAATGTCAGTTGATGTTGCTGATAGGATTTAATCGCTTGCTCTTGTGTCTGCTTGAGTGACAATTGCAAAGCAAGTTGCTTCGAGTACTGGCTACGCACCGACGCTAGGGCTAACTCGCTATCAGCAATACTTTGGTTCAGCGCATCGAGTTCACTGCGTAACTGCACCAAAGACAAGGTGTTTTTGGACTTTTGCAAAACAAAACCGTGGCCAATTAAATAGCCATCAGCACTAACAATACGTTGGTGCTGTTGCACTTGAGGCAACAGCTGCTTAGCTTCTGATAAAGAATCAACCCAAAGCACATCGTTTAACCACGGAGTTAAATTAGTATTGGCACTAACGCCTGGCCAGTGCTCATCTTTAGCCAATTGAAATCCAACCTCCGAAGGCGCTACATCCACCTGCTGCGTCAGTACTGACTCTAAAAGCAGATCAACCGCGCGTTCCCAGCCAGGTTTAACTTCAATACACTGCCATAAAGCCTGCTCTGTACTACTTTCAGGATCAGGCAGTAATTGCGTCACAGCCGTTGCTCGTCCACGCTCTTCCGCCAAAGACTGCGCCAGTGCTTCTTCTTTTTGTTTGAGCTGGGCACTTTGTTGCTCGGTTGACGCCAATTGTTCGGTGCTGGATTTAACCGCAGCTTGCGCCTGCTCTTGTGCTCCCGACTCTTCAACGAGCAATGCTTGGTATTTGCCGAGATTTTGATGATGCACCTGCGGATTTAACTGTTGTAGCTGCTGCTGATTTAGCTCGATGTTTTTCTGTAACTCCGCAAGTTGCTTATCCGAGTGCAACTCATCGCGCTGCGCGACACTGATGGCCTGTTGCTTTTCTTTACTGATTAACTGTTGTTGCTGAAGGGCTTCTCTAGCAGACTCGTAATTAGACTCCGCCTCATAAATCTGCTCTTGTAATTCGTCTGTTTGTTGTTGTAACTCGGTTTCTTGCGACAGAGCCTGTTGCAATTGATGTTGCTGAGAGGTTTGAGCGTCTTGGTGTTGTTCTAGTTGCTGACGCACATCTATTTGCTGCTGCTGAATTTCCGCAATTTGTTCGGCTAGGTGTGCATCTTGCTGGGAGGTATGCTTTATCGTTTGCTCAAGCTTGGCAATGTCTGTGGAGCTTTGATAATACTGCTCGACTAATTGATGTTCACGCTTATCTAAATCGTCAATGCTCAGTTTAATTTGCGTCTGTTGTAATTCAATCGTTTGCTTCTGGGCATTTAGCTCACTCAAGCTCAGCTGATGTTCATCTAACTGCTGATTAATGGTGTTTGTTTGCCCAGTAAACTCTAGAAATCGGCTTACGGTTAATTCAGCATCAATTCTACGTTCAGTTTGTTTGAGCTGGCGATACTTTTTAGCATCCTGAGCTTGCTCATCTAGCTTTTCTAGCTGACGTTGCAATTCTTGGCGAATATCGCCCAAACGTTCTAAATTTTCTCGAGTATGGCGAATGCGGTTTTCTGTTTCACGGCGCCGCTCTTTATACCGTGAAATCCCCGCAGCCTCTTCAATAAACACCCGCAACTCATGGGGTTTCGATTCAATTAAACGTGAAATTGTGCCCTGCTCGATAATGGCATAGCTTCTCGGGCCTAACCCCGTCCCCATAAACAAGTCAGTGACATCTTTACGGCGACATTTTTGGCCATTCAAAAAATAACTAGAATCACCATCACGACTCACTTGTCTTTTAACGGCGATCTCTTGATAACTTGCATATTGGCCAGCGAGTCGCCCTTGCTGATTATCAAATAGCAACTCGACGCTAGCAACCGACACCGGCCTTCTTGCGTTAGAGCCATTAAAAATAACATCGGCCATGGAGTCGCCGCGCAGATGTTTAGCTGAGCTTTCACCCAACACCCAACGTACGGCATCAATAACATTAGATTTGCCGCAACCATTGGGGCCAACGATGGCACTGAGCGGCTGATTGAATGGGATTTTAGTAACATCGACAAACGACTTAAATCCAGCAAGTTTTATCTGTGTTAGTCTCATTTATAGAGTAAAGTCGTTTAACGTTTAATCGATATGCTGCTAGGCAGCAAACCGGTAAGAAGTAAGTCTGACCACTTTAGCAAAGCGCGCCGCATTTTGTAACGATTTTATTATCTCAATCCGCTGCTAATGCTTGTTTTTACTGCAATGCTACCGCACAATCGATGATTATCTAATGTCATATTAACTAGATGCTTATTTATGAATCAATCAGTGACTAAGCCTAAAAGCGGTGTGAACTATTTCCTCGACGGATTTGGACTCATTAAACGCCCTGGGCTTCGACGTTTTGTGTTTATTCCGCTCACCATCAACCTGTTGTTATTTGCCTCAGTGATCTACTTTGCAATTGGTGAGCTTGAGCGTGCATTTACTTGGATATCTGCGCAACTTCCAGAGTATTTAAGTTGGCTCAACTTTTTACTTTGGCCGCTGGCAGTGCTCACCCTATTAGTGGTTTTATCCTTTATATTTAGTTCGGTAATGAACTGGCTGGCCGCCCCTTTCAATGGGCTATTGGCCGAAAAGGTAGAGCAGCATCTCACAGGTAAAGATCTCAATACCGGAGGCACGGTTGACCTCATCAAGGATTTGCCTCGGATTCTGGCAAGAGAATGGACCAAACTAAAATATTATCTTCCCCGGGCAATCGTGTTTTTGATCTTGTTCTGGGTGCCTTTTCTTGGGCAAACCGTTGCCCCCGTATTATGGTTTTTATTTAGTGCTTGGATGATGGCCATCCAGTATTGCGACTACCCATTCGATAACCATAAAGTCCCATTTAATGATATGAAATTTGCGCTAAATCAGACTAAAGGCAGTAGCTTTAGTTTCGGTGCAGCCGTCACGCTATTTTCGATGATTCCAATTGTTAACTTCATCGTGATGCCCGTGGCAATTTGTGGTGCCACAGCAATGTGGGTCGACAAGTATCGTGGTGCTTATAAGAACGATACCATCGCCCCAGAATAACGCCCTCAATGGCGGGCAACCACACTGCCCGCCATGATTATCTCGATTAAACTAAACCTAATCCACCCAAACCTATTTTAATCAGCGCTTACATCTAGACACCAATTGTAACAAATATCCGCTAAGCGATTAGTTTGTTTGCTGGCAAAATAACACCAAACAATAACGATTAACCCCCAATTGGTTAGCAAATATCTCACATGACAACATCTTTTAGCTGCCGTATTTTGGCTGGCATTTTTGCATCTTGTTTAACCACGTTTGCTATTGCTGGCAACCATGAACAATTTACCATAGAAATTCCAACACTCACCACTGAAGCAACCATTGATGGTGACCTTAGCGATCCGGTTTGGCAGCAAGCTAGCAAAGCCAAACTGAAGTATGAAACTAGTCCAGGCGAAAATATCAAAGCACCAGTGGACACCGAAGCATTGATTTATGCTACCAACTCTACCTTGTACGTCGCGTTTATCGCCGATGACCCTGAGGCAAAACTCAACCCCAACATCATACGCAGCAACTATAGTGATCGAGACGATACTTGGGGAGATGATCTTGTTGGTATCAAACTCGACACTTTCAACGACGCACGACTTGCCTATCAGTTTTTTATCAATCCATTTGGCGTACAAATGGATTCAATTGAAAATGAATTAACCGGGGATGAAAGCGATGCTTGGGATGGCATCTGGTACAGCGCTGCAAAACAAACAGAGCATGGTTATCAAGTAGAAGTTGCACTGCCTCTTAGGTTATTTAATTTCGATAACAAACTGGACATTCAACAATGGGGAATCGAATTTATTCGCTTTTATCCCCGTAGCCAAAGCCATAGGTTGTCGACTCACAAAATCGATAGAGACAACAACTGTCAATTATGCCAATTAGGTGTCGCCAGTGGCCTTAGCGGTGCACAAACCGGCAACGTTCTGCAATTAACCCCCTCTATCGTGGCTAACCGACAAAGTGAGCGCGAACTCAATCCAACCCAGCCTTGGCAAGATGAAGACAATATTGAAGCTGGACTGGATGTTCGCTGGGGGATCACGCCAAGCACCTTGCTAAGTGCAACCATTAACCCTGACTTTTCTCAAGTAGAAGCTGATGCAGGCCAGCTCAATATCAACAGTACCTTTGCGCTGTTTTTTCCTGAAAAACGGGCTTTTTTCCTCGACAATAAAGACTACTTTGATACTCAAGTCAATTTGCTGCATACCCGCAATATCGTTTCGCCAGATTTCGGCGCAAAACTAACAAGTAAAATTGATAACCATACCTTTGGTTTAATGTTGACCAATGATACTGAAACCAACTTTTTAGTGCCCGGCAACTTAAGCTCAGATATCGCGACACTCAATGATAAAAGTATCAATTTAGTGGGGCGTTATCGAGCAGATATATCCAATGAGTTATCCATAGGTAGCTTGATTACCGGAAAGAAAAGTGACAATTACCATAACTATGTCGCCAGCGCTGATCTAAAGTACCAACCTACACCACAAGATACGTTAACCGCACAGTATGTGTTTTCTAATACCCTTTACCCAGAAGAGCTTTACCAGCAGTTTTGTGAAAACGACGATTGTTTACCCAATATTGGCTGTGATTTAAGTGATTGTGGTATCAATGAGCGCGTATTACGTACCCAACACGATGATGAAATCCAAGACGACTTTTATAAAATTAGGTATGTCCACGAACGCCGTAACTGGTTCGTGTTATCGCAATATCAATCAGCTGGTAAAGATTTTCGTGCCGACCTAGGCTTTATTGATAAAGTTGATATCAGCAAGTTTGTTGTTGGCGGCGGTTATATTTGGTATCCGGAGCAGCAGCCACTGCACAGAATAGAGTTAAGCGGTGACTGGGATATTAGCCACAATCAAAATGGCGCCATGATTGAACGCGAGTCTGAAATAAAGCTCGAGTTGGAAGGCGACTTACAAAGTTATACCGCAATGGGATACGTTCATCGTGATAGAGTCGGACGGCGTATAGATAGCTCCTCATTGGCAATCGAAGGCAATACCGATTTATTTACCGAAAAGCTAGCCTGGTTATACTCAAGCTTTACACCAATTAGCCCACTTAAATTGGCACTTGATATTAACTATGGCGATGCGATCGACTTTTCAAATAACCGCCTAGGGGAAGAGTTTATGATAAACCCAGAGGTAGAGTGGAAAGTTAACCATGCGATTAGTCTTGACGCCTCACACATTTACCAAAACTTAAATGTCGACGGTGGTGAACTGTTTAACGCTAACCTCACCGATTTAAGACTTAACTGGTATCTAAACCTTAACCACTTTATCCGGGTATCAAGCATCTATACTCAAATAGAGCGCGACCCTTCTCTTTACCTCTACCATCAGCCTAAAGCAAAATTTAGCCAGCTTGGTAATGAAGTGTTATATGGTTACAAGTTAAACCCGCAAAGTGTGTTTTACTTAGGGTATTCTGACGGCCTCGTCAGTAATGATGATATCGATAAGCTTACCCATAATGAGCGGACTTATTTTATGAAGGTCAGTTACGCTTGGTTACTATAATAAAAAAGGTGAGCAGATAATGCTCACCTTTTTTGTATCCTGTGCCCTAAAACGGAACACCTTATTAAACTTAAGTTTCAGAGGCCAAACAAACCAAATTGCGTCCGGATTCTTTAGCGTCATACAAGGCTTTATCTGCTCGTTGCAGCAAGGCATCAACCGATTCATCAACTAGTTCGGCAATACCAATGCTCACTGTAACCGCTAGTTCACCCGCAGATGTACGAATAGGCAATTCTGCTAACTGCGCCCGGAACTTATCTAATAACACGAAGGCTTTGTCAGCAGTTAACCCTTTAAACGCAATCGTAAACTCTTCACCACCAAAGCGCGCAACCACAAAGTGTTGACTAAAGAAGTGACGCAGTCTTGCAGCAAACTCCACCAACACTTCATCACCAACATCGTGTCCATAGGTATCATTAACTTGTTTGAAAAAATCGATATCTAATAACCCTACAGACAATGCTGTCTGTTTTTGCAAAATTTGCGGCAACTGCTCTTCAAAATGGTTAAAGAAATAGCGTCGAGAATAGGTAGAGGTTAAATAATCTAAATTCGCTTGTTCCCACAATTTGCGGATCATGTCTAAAGAGTTGAGCGTATTTAATACGCGGCAATGAAACTCTTCATGAACAAAAGGTTTTTGCAGAAAATCATTGGCACCATTTTTAATAAATCGTGCTGACAAGCTCTGGTCATCGTCACTGGATAAACCGATAATCGCAAGCTCTTCGCGACTAAATTGTTCCCTCACTCTTAAGATCAGACCAAACCCATCTAAACCGGGCATATTATAATCGGTAATAAGTAGCTGAATATCTCTTTGATCTTGCAATATTTCCCATGCGGACTTGCCATCGTCTGCCTCAATCACTTGATAAAGGTGTTGCTCCAAAAGGCTACGAACAAACTTACGGCTCACCATTGAGTCATCAGCGACAAGCACTTTAACATGCTGATTGCGCTGTAGACGCTTAACTAGCGCCACCGCATATTCATAACTAAACCGGTTCTCTTTTAAAATGTAATCGACAATACCTAACTGCAATAGACGGGTTCGCTGCTCGCCATCTAGGCTTCCAGTTAACACAATGCACGGAATTTGACGAGCCAATACCAGTTTAACAATTTCACCTTCGGCAGCATCGGGCAAATTAAGATCGGTGATAGCCACAAAATAATTGTGTTGTTGCAGCAATTTTTTAGCGCTGGCAAGATCCTCAGCATAATCAACTTCGCAATCTAACTCCTGCGTAATCAAATGCTGCAATATTCTTGTCACGACTTTGCTGTCTTCTACTACTAAAATTCGCAAATTAATCTCCTAGTCCCCCACAGACCAACGGATCACATCCTGAGGATTGAAAGGCTTACCTCGCCCTGATGCAATTAACCCCAAACGGTTTATCGACAAACCAACTGGTCACTAGGTGCGAATAACATCGCGCCATTAATGGCTTAAATTGTATCACTAAATCAACTTTTCACCAGCAGTTGATTGACATAGAGCAATGATTCTAACCAAAAAATGTAACATCAACATGATTTAATTTTGTCACGGCTTACCTCGCACCTCATTGTTAGAGAAACATCCGGTTAAGTTCGGATAATCACCTCCCTATGAATGAACAAAAATTCCAATTGGAGGCACCTTTGTTATTTAAGCTTCATATAGCAGTTAAACCGGCAAATTAAAGCTACCGAAGCACCGCAAACACTCGCTCAAGCCTATGAAATAAGACTAGGCATTCCCAATATTAACAATACCTTAAGTATAAGCTGCAAGCTGAAATGTCAAGATTGTTAATAGAAATGCATGTGTTAATAACTAAATGGAATAAAGAAGATGAAACTAGCATTTCTCAAGCGCTTAAACCGAACTATGATTTAGCTATACAAAAAAGGAGCAAGCAACCCATGAGCAAAATTTACGAAGATAATTCACACACGATTGGTCATACCCCTCTTGTTAAACTTAACCGTGTCAGCAATGGCAATGTATTAGCAAAAATCGAAGCACGTAACCCAAGCTTTAGTGTGAAGTGTCGTATCGGTGCAAATATGATCTGGGATGCCGAGAAAAAAGGCACACTCACTCAAGGTAAAGAGCTTATTGAACCTACTTCAGGTAATACTGGTATTGCACTAGCCTATGTTGCTGCTGCACGTGGTTACAAATTAACGCTTACAATGCCAAACACCATGAGTCTTGAGCGTCGTAAACTACTTAAAGCCTTGGGCGCTAACTTAGTGTTGACCGACGGTGCTAAAGGAATGAAAGGTGCTATCGACAAAGCTGAAGAAATTCGTCAATCAGCTCCAGAAAAGTACGTGTTATTACAGCAGTTTGATAACCCAGCTAACCCTGAAATTCATGAAAAAACAACCGGACCTGAAATTTGGAATGACACAGATGGAAGCGTTGATGTGGTTGTAGCGGGTGTTGGTACTGGTGGTACAATTACTGGTGTTAGCCGTTACATCAAGAATGCACAAGGTAAAGCAATTACTTCGGTTGCGGTTGAGCCTGTAGATTCTCCCGTCATTGCCCAGACCTTAGCGGGTCAAACAGTACAACCTGGACCACACAAAATTCAAGGTATTGGTGCAGGCTTTATTCCAGGCAACTTAGATCTAGAAATGGTTGATCGCGTAGAAGCAGTGAGCAACGAAGATGCTATCGAAATGGCGCAACGTTTAATGAAAGAAGAAGGTATCTTAGTGGGTATCTCTTCAGGTGCAGCTGTGGTTGCAGCTAACCGTATTGCGGCGCTACCAGAGTTTGCTGATAAAAACATTGTGGTTATTTTACCATCTGCAGCAGAACGTTATCTCTCTTCTGTTCTATTCCAAGGACAGTTTGGTGACGCTGAGAACGTTCAATAAACAAAGCTTGTTTAGATAAAAAAGCCCTGCACTTGCAGGGCTTTTTACTATCTATATTACAGTCAGTTTAGAATATTGCTTAATGTTCTTGTCACCACCTGATTCAACAGCGCAGCGTCTAATGCTCGGTGGGTAATCGCTTGATATTCAGTTAGCTTAATAATCGCTAACACTTGATGAGCATCTGCCAGAGGCTCTGGTGAGCCTAACTGCACAAAAAACTTTTCTATGGTGCCGATAAAGCTATCATCGAGAATTTTTATCGCATCGGCCAACTGTTTATTGCGCAACGCCTCCTCATGAAAGGCGCTCTCTAAAATCCTGTCATCTCTGTGATTCACTTGCTCAATAATATGAGTACAAATCATTTGACTCAATGCTTCAACAACATGCTCTTTGCTCACTTGATTAGGAGACTCTTCAAGCCCATCCAGCATCGCAAATGCACTTTCTTCAAGCGCTTTGTTCATCCACAACGTTTTTTCTGCAAAGTACGTCAAAGCATCGCTGATGAGGATCTTGATATCACTGAAGTAATAAGTCGTCGACGCCAGCGGAACCTGGGCTTCATTTGCTATCGCACGATGCCGAACTCCTCGAATGCCCTCACGCACTACAATACGTAATGTCGCTTCCAATATCGCAATACGACGCGTCTCACCATCACTTCTCGATGTTTGTTTACCAAGGTATTGTAAACCGTGTTCCACAGTATGCCCTTTACGCTAGCTTGAGCGTCTAAGATAACATTCTCTTATCATTTTAGGCTAGAATCATTTCCCATAAACGAGGGATAGGCATTTAAACCGTTCAAACAACCAACCCAACAAATTAACCAACAAGCCTAACAATAAGAGCCGATAAAATACTAAATTCAACTCATAACAATAAAAGCTAAATAATTAAAAAAAACAGCAACGGATAAAAATTACCCATTAATTAGTTTCACCTACTCTCAAGAATAGCCGTATTACCATTCAGTCTCAAAATAACAAGACTCAGTATTTAACCCTCCCATTTCAACAATAAATTAACAATAACGGACAAAAGCCACATCGCACACCAATCAGCATTTAGTATTACCAGATACAATTTGTGAGACATAGAACACCAAAATAGCTCACTTATTAACCAATAAAACAAAAAAAACAACTTTTTTATGCAACTTTAGTGCAACATAGTGCCCGCCTTTTGATACAGGAAGATGCATTTTGATACAACTTGTATCGACATTATAAAAACAACCAACTAACAATTGAAACCTTTTTTAAACATATTTGCTCCACTTTTGTTCACTTGTATTATTTTGGTTAAAATAATGTTTTATTTTTATTTAAATGCAATACCAATACATCTGTGAACACCATGTTGCAGCAATCAAATCTGTGTGGTTATATCGATCCCCTGGTAAAAGTTATTATCAAACTGTAACGATAATGATTCTTACCTATATAAAAATAAACATATTGAACACTTAATAAGTGTCAGGGAGAAAACATGCAGTCCAACTCTGTATTAGCAAAAGCAGTTCGCTTTGCGTTGATTGGCGGTGCAGCAACAGCAGCACTCAGTTCACCAATGGTTATTGCAGCCGAAGAAGATAGCGTAGAACGCATTGAAGTGACCGGTTCACGTATTAAACGTACTGACATGGAAACCGCTACGCCAGTTACCGTACTAAGCGCTGACGATATGGCAAAGCAAGGCTTCACCACTATTCAAGATGCACTAGAAAGTTTAACTTCTACCACAAGTGCTATGACTACTCAGTCTGTACACGGTTTTACACCTGCTGCATCTTCAATCAGCTTACGGGGCGCTGGCGCGAGTCGTACTCTAACGCTGATTAACGGCAAACGCCTAAATCAATATCCGAAACCTGCTGGTGGTACCGATAACTTCGTTGATACCGCTAACCTTCCAATGGAAGCTGTTGCACGTATTGAAGTACTACAATCTGGTGGTTCAGCTGTATACGGTGCTGATGCGGTTGGTGGTGTAATTAACATCATTCTAAAGAAAGATTTTGAAGGTGTTGCACTTAAATACCGTCACGGTGATACCACTAACGGCGGCGGCGCAAGCGATCGTATCGCGCTATCTTTAGGTGCCTCATCTGATCGTGGTAACGTGTCAACTTTCATCGAATTTACTGACAACGAGCAACTAAAAGCGACTGATCGTGAAAACTTCGGTTTACACACCGATAAAGTACCACACAGTGAATACTCGCAGTACAGCTCATACGGTGCTCGTATTGCTGGTGGTAGCGGAGCTCGTTCTCTAACTGCTGAAGAGTGTACAGCCGGCGGTTGGTTCTGGGATAGCGCGCGTAGCATCTGTGGTTTTGACCGTTCAGAGTGGCGTGACCTTCAACCAGAAAGCACGCGCTTCATCAGCTCAACCAACTTTAATTATGAAATTGTCGATGACATTAACTTCGTAGGTCGTTTAGACTTTGCTGAAGCGAAATCAACAACTCGTATTGAGCCAATGGCGATTAACGATTATGACATCAATGTTGATGGCAATAATGTTACTGTATCTGCTGGCGATTTAAGCAAAACCTTCACTGATAAATCAACCGCTTTAGGCGGAGACTTTGCTAACGCAGAAGATGGTGACTACTACTACGTGCGCCGTCTACACGAATTTAGCAATCGTATGGGCGAAACCAAAACCCGCAACTACTTCTTTACTGCTGGCCTTGAAGGCGTTATTGCTGAAGAGTATGACTGGGATGCATCAATCAACTATGGTCGCACCAATGTAGATGTTTTCCGTGGTGGTTATGCAACTGTTGCTGGCATGTTTGACTACATCACTGCTGGTGACAATGGTAACTCTCTGCTTAAAAACATGAGCCAAGAAGACGTTGAAGCCGCTTCTTACACGCCATTTGAAAAAGCACAGTCTACTCAGAAAAACGTACAAGCGAATATTACCGGGGTGGCATTTGAACTGCCTGCAGGTGACGTTATGTTCGCAGCAGGTGCTGAGTACACTAAGCAAGATTACCAAACAGAATCAGATTCTGAATCAGCGAAAGGCAATATCCTAACAACTGGTGGCTCTTCTGGTGCTGGTGAGCGTTCTTACTGGGCGACTTACGCTGAACTAAGCATGCCAGTACTTGACGTACTAACTGTTGATGCTGCATTACGTTATGACAGATACAGCGACTTTGGTGGTAACGTTTCACCACAGGTTACTGTTCAATACCGTCCAGTGGATGAACTACTTGTTCGTGCCTCAGCGACTAGTGTATTCCGTGCGCCAGATATGCACCGAGTATACGGCGATGCAACTAATGGCTTTACCCAAGTAATTGACTACAAGCAATGTCAAGCCCTTGGCGGAACCCCAGGTGTGACTCACCCAGATCCAAAAATCAATGAGATCTGTAACGAGCTGCACATCGACACAACCACAGGTGCAAACAAAGAGCTAGAAGCCGAAACTGGTTACACTGCGAATATCGGTGCAGTATGGGGTGGTGATTCACTCAATGCTTCATTCGATTTATGGGAGTGGAAACTTGATGACATGGTTAGTGACATCAGCGCAAGCAAAGCAGCTCGTGAATACGAACAGTATGAAAACATGCTAACTCGTGATGCTGAAGGCACAATTACTCATGTGAACGCTGTTGCTCAAAACCTAGCATTCCAAAAAGTACGTGGTATTGATTTAACTGCTGGTTACAACTTTGACCTCAACAACTTTGGTGAACTAAAGCTTAACTTTAACGGTACATATATCCTGTTATCAGAAAGCCAATTATCGCCAACTGATCCAGTAGAAGATGATATCGATAACGGTGGTCTACCTCAGTATCGTGCTAACCTAATTGTCGGTTGGTTCATTGAGGATCTAGAAACGACTCTTGGTGCCTACCACACTGCGCGTATGCATGGTGCGAACTATGAGTCTATTAAAGGTGAAGTTGCTTCTCAAACGACTTGGAACCTAACTGCTGGTTACAACATCACAGATTCAATCGTTGTAAAAGGTGGTGTAGTGAATCTGTTTGATGCCGGTCCAAACTTTGACCCAACAATCACTTCTTGGCCACATTACCAGCGTTCAGTTTATAACGCTCGCGGTCGTGAGTGGTTCTTAGAAGGTGAAGTGAAGTTCTAACCTCACTTATCTAAAAAATAAAAACGGCATCTTCTGATGCCGTTTTTTTTGCGTGATTTGCAACATTTGTTAGCGGATGCCTAACTCTCGAAGCTATTTACTATTGCGCTTGTATACTCTCGCCACTTATAGACTGTTACGTTTAGTTAGAATCACGCTTATTTCTGTTAAACCAATCAGCATAAGAAAGTGATCTACTCAGCGCTATTTTTGGCAAACGAGTTCGAGACGAATAACTTAAGTAACAGTGGTTCTATTGAGAAGTTATTCAACGAAGAAGTTGGCAGCCAAAATTGAACAGCTTGCTGCTAGCCTCGTGACTTTTATTATTAAGCGTTGAATCAGCAAATCCCAAGCAATTCACGGCCTTTGCATCGCCAAAGACCGTCTATTCAGTCAAATAAGCTTTGCTATACAAATCCCAAATAATGGGCACTCACTACGACCACGCTCGATACAACAAACAATGCCAGAATAAAGCGCCAAATAAAACGTAACCAGTCACCCCAATCTACACGACACACCCCTAATGTCGCCATTAGTGACGCCGATGTCGGTACCAAGATGTTGGTAAAGCCATCACCTAATTGAAATGCGAGCACAGCAACTTGGCGCGTCACACCCACAATATCTGCTAATGGGGCCATCAAAGGCATAGTTAATGCAGCTTGCCCTGAGCCTGAGGTGACAAAGAAATTAAACACTGATTGAAATAACAACATAAACCATGCTGAAAAAACGGCTGGCAATTGACCAATAAATTGCCCGGCTGAATTCAGTACGGTATTCAGTACGCTAGGCTGGGTGGCATCTCCACCACCAAGTAATATCAAGATTCCCGACGCGCAACCAACCAGAACTGCAGGCTCCAGCATGGTTGCCGCACCTTGTTTAAAACTGACTGCAACTTTATTTGCTGTCATGCCATTGAGCTTAAACAGCACTGCAATGATGCCAACCACGATTCCCATCGTGAAAAATTGACTGGCGATCTCGGGAATAAACCACGCATGGGCAATCACTCCCCAAATCACCCAAGCAATCGTCAATGTGATCGTGGCAAGGACAAGTTTATCGCCCCAATTAAATCGAGCACTGATATCGGCATCGTCTTGGTTATCTCTAAAATACTGATCGCTGTGGTAACTGTAGGATAATTGCGGCTCACGTCTTATTTTAGCGGCATAGCGCATAGTAAAAGCTAATCCCATCAAGGTGAAACCGGCCCACATTAACGACCGCACGCCAGCACCAGACAATACCGGAACGCCCGCAATACCTTGAGCAATGGCAACACTAAATGGGTTCATCCAGGAGCTGGCAAAGCCGACTTGAGTAGCAACATATGTCACCATAACAGTGGTAATGCCATCGTAACCTAAGCGTATCATTAACGGACAGATAATAATTGCAAATGCTATCGCCTCTTCTCCCATACCAAATACGGCCCCGCCCAAAGAAAACAAGCTGAACAGCACAGGGATAAACACAGCCTCATTACCACGAGTGCGATCAATAAGCTTTAAAATACCATTATTGATCGTACCAGTAGCCATAACGACGCCAAATGAACCACCAATGACCAGCATAAACATGATCACCCCAATGGCACTGCCCCACTTTGAGCCCGATACAAGGCCTTCAAATGCAAAGTTAAAAAAGCCTATGCCGCCCCCACCCGCAAACAGCGAGACAGGCTCGGTGATTGGCTCACCCTGCTCATCAACTTGATAACTAAATGAGCTAGGATCAACAACGGTACGAGTTTTTTCAACACCATCAGTGACATACTGAACCTCTTGGATATTAAATGAACCAATCGGCACAAAATAAGTCAAGATCATGGCAAGTAACGCCACGAAAAAGATAATCACCAATGTATCAGGAAGCTGAAATTGACGCGTTGTGGCGCTTTTTTCGTTGTAATTTGTACTCGATGTCGTACTACTTGGAGTTGTTGTAGGCATATTGATTTTATGAGTGTTATTTTTACCGCAAAATATAAAGCATTGATGCCAGCAATCCCAGTCCTGGCAGTGATTATTTTCAATCACAACCTGATGGTATCCGCCCCCAATATCAACTAATACGCGCCGACAAAAGCAATGGTGTTTTTTCGCGATCATCACGATTAACTGATATGTTTATTAGTCAACACTGTACAAATGTTACCTTGCTCTCAATTTATCATTTTGATGAGCATTTAAGCGACACAAAATGATGTATCTGCATGCTTGGTGTGCTAGAATTTACTCGGTAAATTGGTCTTACCAATTTAATGTTACAGCGTGTGCCAGTTAATTCAAATTGTAATTTAATTACATTAAAAGTGATAATAACCACGTTAAAGTGATCAGGATCACGACAGTAAATTACATTTTATTTATACTAGCGTGCTATAGAAGCCCTTTACACTTTAAGTGGTTTCTTTAACTAACGATCAAATCTATATTGGTTAATAAAACCAATTAATAAGGACGAGAAAGGTTAGAGATGCAAAACAGTCCAAGCCCGTTTGACGCCATTACACCTGCAACAACAGCACAGAAAGTTGAAGATACGGCTGTCGTTAAGGTCAATAGAGACACAACATCAACATTGGTGTTGGCGATGACCGCCGGACTGTTTATCGGGCTTGCTTTCATTTTCTATGTGGTTGTCACCGCAGGCGGTCAGTCATTACCTTATGGTCTAAACAAACTGATTGGCGGTCTTTGCTTTAGTCTTGGTTTAATCCTCGTTGTAGTCCTCGGGGGCGAATTATTCACCTCTAGCGTACTCACGTTAACCGCCAAATTAAGTCATCGGGTTTCCCTTGCCGCCATGTTGAAAAACTGGGGACTCGTTTATATTGGAAACTTTATCGGTGCGATGTTACTCGTGGCACTCATGATAGCGGCCAAACATTATGAAAGTGGTCATGGTCTACTTGGCTTAGGCTACCTCACTACTGCACAAGCCAAATTACAGCATTCATTTACCCAAGCCATCGCCCTTGGCATCATGTGTAACATCATGGTCTGTCTCGCGGTATGGATGAGTTACGCAGGAAGAAGCGTTACCGACAAAGTTATCGCTGTTATCTTACCAGTCGCCATGTTTGTTGCAGCAGGTTTTGAGCATTGCATCGCAAACATGTTTCTTATTCCAATGGCCATCATCACTAAGCAGGTGGCAACAACTGAATTTTGGGCGCATGCTGGTATCGAACCAGCACAATTCGCCGATTTAACTTGGAGCCAATTTGTCTTCGCTAACCTCATTCCTGTCACCATTGGTAATATCATTGGTGGTGCATTGTTTGTCGGTTTGACTTATTGGTTTGTTTACCGTCGCCCCACGCAAAAACGTGGCTCCGACGCCTAACAGTAGTAACCCAATTCTTAACTTAAGGTATTTATACTATGAGCGAAAATACTGAAAAATTTTTAGCAGCATGGGAAGGTTTCGCCGCTGGTGATTGGAAAACAGAAGTCAACGTTCGTGACTTTATCCAATTGAACTACACGCCATATGAAGGTAATGAAGACTTTTTGGCTGAGGCAACACCTGCTACGACATCACTTTGGGATAAAGTGATGGAAGGAATCAAACAGGAAAACCGTACCCACGCTCCTGTCGACTTTGACACTGATAAAGTCTCTACCATTACTTCCCACGACGCGGGTTACATCAATCAAGACTTAGAAACCATCGTTGGTCTGCAAACTGATGCGCCACTAAAACGTGCAATGCTACCTAACGGCGGTATCCGCATGGTTGAAGGTTCTTGTGCTGCCTATGGCCGCGAACTCGACCCTAACATTAAATACGTATATTCAGAGCTACGTAAAACTCACAACCAAGGGGTATTTGACATCTACACCCCTGAAATTATGCGTTGCCGTAAATCTGGCGTATTAACCGGTTTGCCAGATGCATATGGTCGTGGTCGTATTATTGGTGATTACCGCAGAATCGCACTCTATGGTATTGATTACCTGATGCAGGAAAAGTTTGCTCAGTTTGGTTCACTACAACCACGTTTTGAAGCAGGCGAAGATCTTAGTGCTACCATGCAACTTCGAGAAGAAATTGCCGAGCAACATAAAGCACTAGGTCAAATGAAACAGATGGCTGCGAGTTACGGTTTTGATATTTCAGGACCTGCAACCAGTGCGAAAGAAGCGATTCAATGGACTTATTTCGGTTATCTCGCCGCAGTGAAAAGCCAAAACGGTGCAGCCATGTCGCTTGGCCGTACTTCTAGCTTCTTAGATATCTATATCGAGCGTGATATTAATAACGGTGTAATCACCGAACAAGAAGCACAAGAGATGGTTGACCATTTCGTCATGAAGTTACGCATGGTTCGCTTCTTACGTACGCCAGAATATGACGAATTGTTCTCTGGCGATCCAATCTGGGCAACTGAGTCTATTGCTGGTATGGGATTAGACGGTCGTACTTTGGTGACAAAGTCTAGCTTCCGTTTCCTACACACTTTATACAACATGGGTCCAAGCCCTGAACCAAACATCACTGTTCTTTGGTCAGAGAAGCTCCCCCTCAGCTTTAAAAAGTATTGTGCAAAAGTGTCAATTGATACCAGCTCAATCCAGTACGAAAACGACGACTTAATGCGTCCAGATTTCGACTCAGATGACTATGCCATTGCGTGTTGTGTTAGCCCTATGGTTGTTGGTAAGCATATGCAGTTCTTTGGCGCACGTGCTAACTTGGCCAAAACGATGCTTTATGCCATCAATGGTGGTGTCGATGAAAAGTTAAAAACCCAAATTGGTCCTAAAACAGCACCTATCACCGATGAAGTCCTCAGCTATGATGATGTCATGGGCCGCCTAGACTCAATGATGGATTGGTTAGCAACCCAGTATGTTTCTGCGCTAAATGCAATCCACTACATGCACGATAAATACTCGTACGAAGCTGCGCTAATGGCACTGCACGACCGAGACGTGCGCCGTACCATGGCTTGTGGTATTGCTGGCTTATCTATTGCGGCCGATTCACTATCAGCAATTAAATTTGCGAAAGTGAAACCTATCCGTGATGAGAATGGCATTGCCGTTGATTTTGACATTGATGGTGACTACCCTAAATTCGGTAACAATGACCCACGCGTTGATGACATTGCCAGTGATCTTGTTGAACGTTTCATGGGTAAAATCCGTCACATGAAGATGTACCGTGATGCGATTCCAACGCAATCAATTCTGACGATTACATCAAACGTTGTGTATGGTAAGAAAACAGGGACTACCCCAGATGGTCGCCCAGCTGGCGCGCCATTTGCCCCAGGTGCCAACCCAATGCATGGTCGCGACGAAAAAGGCGCTGTGGCTTCATTAACCTCAGTAGCCAAATTGCCGTTTGCCCACGCACAAGATGGTATTTCTTACACCTTCTCAATCGTACCTAATGCACTTGGTAAAGATGAAGACGGTCGCCGTGCCAACTTAGCCGCATTGATGGATGGTTATTTTGCCCATAGCGATAGTCGTGAAGGCGGACAACACCTAAATGTTAACGTGATGAACCGCGAAATGCTTGAAGATGCGATTGTTAATCCAGACAAGTACCCGCAGTTAACCATTCGTGTATCAGGTTATGCCGTTCGCTTTAACTCATTAACCGCTGAACAGCAAAAAGATGTGATCACACGTACGTTTACGCAAGGGCTCTAAAATCAGTAATACCTTAGACTTTTAGTAGCAATAAAGTAGGTTGTCATCTAAATTAGGACAGCCTACTTTTTTAAAACCTTGGAGTAAAAATGGCAGTAACAGGTCGGATTCATTCCCTTGAGTCTTTCGGTACAGTTGATGGCCCAGGCATTAGGTTTATCACCTTTATGCAAGGCTGCCTGATGCGCTGCCAATATTGCCACAATCGTGATACATGGGATCTTCACGGCGGCCGCGAAGTCGAAGTTGAAGAATTGATGGATCAAATCCGCAGCTATCGACCCTTTTTAGAGTCCAGCGGCGGCGGTGTCACGGCCAGTGGTGGTGAAGCCATACTTCAGGCTGAGTTTGTTGCCGAATTATTTAAAGCTTGCCAACAGGAAGGTATCCACACTTGTTTAGATACCAACGGCTTTGTGCGCAAGTACACCCCAGCCATTGATGATTTGTTAGATAACACCGATTTAGTTTTACTCGACATAAAGCAGGTCGATGATGCTAAGCACATTGCACTGACACAAGTCAGCAATCAACGTACCCTTCAATTTGCTCACTATCTACACCAACGCCAACAAAAAACGTGGATACGCTACGTGGTTGTCGGTGGGTTTACGGATGATATTGAATCAGCCAAAGCCTTAGCCAACCTAGTTAAGCCAATGACAAATGTTGAAAAAGTAGAACTCCTGCCCTACCACGAATTAGGCAAACATAAATGGGAAGCGATGGGAGAACAATATCAGTTAAATAATATCGCGCCCCCAAGCAGCGAAACGATGGCAGCGATAAAACAAGTTTTTGTCGATGCAGGTATTGAAGCGATTTACTAAGCTTGATGAACAAATAAGATTAGAGCTCTTCCCAATAACTCTTGTCGAGGCGCTCAAATGCAATTTTCAATACGATGGCCATGTCATAGTAACAAGCTTTTGCCCCAAGAGGTTTGCTTGAAACGCCCATCGTGTTGAGCTTATTAGACAACTGGTTACACCAGTCAAACAAAGTTAACGGTAACGGGTGCTGAGCACGCCACCCTAACCAGAGTAAACCTTGAATAGGTAAACTGATAAAAAATAACGCGATAGTGATAGCTTGAGGCAGAAACGCCCAACCATGAATATAAATCTGGCTAGCTGCGGCAAAAATTGCCAATAACGGCATTAAACGCATCGATAACTGCGTTGCGCGCACCACCCGATATTCAGGGAAGTAGAAACTTAGCTGTCGCACCATAGGCCAAGTCTTCATATATCGACGACCCATGCCAATGGTCTTAAACACATTAATGGTCAAAAACGGCACCTAACTTTTAAAAGACTGCCTATACCTTAGCACAATCCGCCGTGAAGCCCCAAGGCTAAAGGGATTTGGTAAAGCAGCAAAGACGATTCAATTGGAGTTATTCGGTCTGCTAGCGCAACGATTGAAAACCAGCATGAATCAACACAAATTCTTACTTTGTATAAGGTTTTAAACATGTCAAACA
This sequence comes from Shewanella waksmanii, assembly GCF_043643685.1. Taxonomy (GTDB): domain Bacteria; phylum Pseudomonadota; class Gammaproteobacteria; order Enterobacterales; family Shewanellaceae; genus Shewanella; species Shewanella waksmanii_A. Next base: position 157,190 of record NZ_JBHZSN010000009.1, on the reverse strand, counting down.
AACTGGTACTGGTTCTTAACTGTGGAAGTTCTTCCTTAAAATTTGCCATCATTGATGCAGCAACCGGTGAAGATCAAATCTCAGGTCTAGCAGAGTGCTTTGGCCTTGAAGATTCACGAATTAAATGGAAAGTAGATGGCAATAAGTTTGACGCAAGTTTAGGCGCATTTACTGCTCACCGTGAAGCAGTAGAATACATCGTTGACAACATCCTCGCCGGATACCCTGACATCGCCAGCCAAATCCAAGCCATTGGTCATCGCGTCGTGCACGGCGGCGAGAAGTTTACTCACTCAGTGGTTATCGATGAGAGCGTCGTCCAAGGCATTGAAGATTGTGCTGCACTTGCACCGCTGCATAATCCAGCGCACCTTATCGGCATCAGAGCAGCGCAGGCCTCGTTCCCAGAACTGCCGCAGGTGGCAGTATTTGATACCGCTTTCCACCAAACAATGCCGCAAGAAGCTTATGTTTATGCCCTACCCTATAAGTTTTATCGTGAACATGGCATCCGCCGTTATGGCATGCACGGTACAAGCCACTTATTTGTAAGCCGAGAGGCAGCAAAAGCGCTAGGTAAACCACTAGAACAGACCAATGTCATTTGCGCACACTTAGGTAATGGTGCTTCAGTAACAGCAGTTAAAGGCGGCAAAAGTGTCGATACCTCTATGGGGTTAACACCACTTGAAGGTCTAGTTATGGGCACACGCTGTGGCGATCTTGACCCATCTATCATTTATCACCTTGTCGACCGCTTAGGTTATACGCTTGAAGAAGTGAATAACTTAATGAATAAACAAAGTGGCCTATTGGGCATATCTGAACTCACCAACGATTGTCGCGGTATTGAAGAGGGTTATGAAAAAGGTCATAAAGGCGCCACATTAGCACTTGAGATCTTCTGTTACCGCCTAGCGAAATACATTGCTTCTTATACCGTTCCACTTGGACGTTTAGATGCGCTCGTCTTTACCGGTGGTATTGGTGAAAATTCAGATGTTATTCGCGAGAAAGTCCTTAACGCACTATCTATATTTAACTTTGAAGTAGATAAAGCCCGTAACTTAGCGGCACGTTTTGGTAAGCAAGGACAAATTTCGACAGATAACGGTCCCGTTGCTTTGGTTATCCCCACGAATGAAGAGTGGGTGATTGCTGAAGATGCCGTTGCACTACTTAACTAGTTTTAACAGCTAACAGATTTAGTTGGAGGTAACTGGTTACCTCCATTTGACCGCAGGCCATTGTACAGCCTGCAGATCGTCACTAAGAGGTTTTTATGTCTCGTAATATAATGCTAATTCCTATCGGTACTGGTGTGGGATTAACGTCAATCAGTCTAGGTATGGTTCGTGCTTTAGAGCGACATGGTGTGAAAGTGCGTTTTTTCAAGCCGATTGCTCAGCTCAGACCAACAGATACAGGTCCTGAACGCTCAACCACCATCTTAAGTAAATCACCAACGGTTAACCCTTTAGAGCCGTTTGACATGTCCCATGCGGAAAGCCTTATTCGCGCGGATCAAACAGATGTGCTTATGGAGCAAATCATTGCTCGTGCAACTGAACAAGCTAGCCCATCTGAAACCTTGATTGTTGAAGGTTTAGTACAAACTCGCAATCATCCGTTTTCCGACGATATCAACTATCAAGTCGCCAAAGCCCTTGATGCAGATATTATCTTTGTGGCCACACCGGGCAATGAAACAGCGACGGCATTAATGCACCGTTTGGAAATCGCCCATAACAGTTGGGGTGGCAATAAAAATAAACGCCTAATTGGCGCCATCATCAACAAAATTGGCGCACCTGTAGATAGCGAAGGTCGCGCACGTCCTGATCTTTCAGAAGTCTTTGATCACCAAGATATCCAGCGTTCAGATGCAGCACACATGTTCCAACTGCCTGGTAAGAGCCCACTGCGCATCTTAGGCAGTGTGCCCTATAACTTAGACCTAGTTGCACCACGCGCATCGGATTTAGCCAAACACCTTCGTGCTCGAATCATCAATGCTGGTGAAATGAACACTCGCCGTTTACGCAAAGTGACTTTTTGTGCGCGCAGTATTCCCAATATGGTTACCCACATCAATACTGACTCACTGCTGGTGACCTCAGGAGACAGATCAGATGTGATTGTTTCCGCCTGTCTGGCAGCTATGAATGGCGTGAAAGTTGGTGCACTACTGCTAACCGGTAGCTATGAGCCTGAGCCTGAAATCATGGCATTGTGCGCACAAGCGTTCGATACCGGCCTTCCGGTATTTTTGATTGATACCAATACATGGCAAACATCGCTCAATATTCAACGCTTCGATCATGAAGTCCCTGTCGATGATGCGGTGCGCATCGAAGAAGTCCAAGAGTATGTCGCCAGTCATATTGATCAAAACTGGGTTGAAAGCATTACCAAGGACTCGCCACGTGAACACCGACTATCACCACCCGCTTTCCGTTACAAGTTAACTGAATTAGCGCGCGCGGCGAGAAAAACGGTCGTGCTACCTGAAGGTGATGAGCCAAGAACCATCGAAGCGGCAGCAATTTGTGCCGAACGTGGCATCGCCAAATGTGTGTTATTGGGGAATCGAGAAGAGATTTTACGTATCGCCGCTCAACAAGGAGTTTCCCTTGGTGATGGTGTGGAAATCATTGAACCGGAAGCAGCACGCGAGCGTTATGTCGCCCCAATGGTTGATTTAAGACGCCATAAAGGCCTAACTGAGGTTGTGGCACGGGAACAACTCGAAGACAACATGGTACTAGGAACCATGATGCTGGCCCAAGAAGAAGTCGATGGCATAGTATCTGGCGCCGTTAACACCACCGCCAATACTATTCGTCCACCGCTACAGCTAATTAAGACTGCACCGGGTTCCAGCTTAGTGTCTTCAATCTTCTTTATGTTGATGCCAGACCAAGTATTAGTATACGGTGACTGTGCGATTAACCCAGATCCTAATGCAGAACAATTGGCGGATATCGCAATCCAATCTGCTGAATCTGCTGCTGCATTTGGGATTGAGCCAAGAGTGGCGATGATCAGCTACTCAACCGGTAGCTCAGGAACAGGATCAGATGTTGATAAGGTGCGCGAAGCAACGCGTATTGCCAAAGAGAAGCGCCCTGATTTAGTCATTGATGGTCCATTGCAATACGATGCAGCTGTGATGCCTAACGTAGCTCAATCTAAAGCTCCTGATAGCCCTGTGGCAGGCCAAGCTACCGTGTTCGTATTCCCAGATTTGAATACCGGTAATACCACCTATAAGGCCGTGCAGCGTAGTGCTGACCTAATCTCTATCGGCCCGATGCTGCAAGGGATGCGTAAGCCAGTTAATGATCTATCTCGAGGCGCATTAGTCGATGATATTGTCTACACTATCGCCCTGACTGCGATTCAGGCTTCCCAAAGCAAATAACGCCAATAATAAGATCAAAAAAGCCTGTCCATTGTGACAGGCTTTTGTTTATGTAGCTTAAAGAATACGGAGACGAAGATACGGTAAAAACCACAAAGGTTCACAAACCGTCAAAAAATAACCAGCATAAATTATAACTAAACATCAGTAACTTAGAAGTTATGCATGCAGTCTTCAACATAGTTATCCCCAGATTCTGTGGATAACCGTCATCAGTTATTCATTAAGATATGACTGATCTTTACAAAAACGTCAAGCCAAGTCAGTTCGATCGCTGAATAATCAGCCAATCACGCCATACTAGCAACATTTCTGTTACTGACTACCAAATAAAGCCATTCTCAGTTAAGCTGCCATTATCATCTGTACAGGAAGTCTCAGTTTATCAAATGAAAAAACTACTTTTGTTTGTCTTCGTCCTACTCATTGGTTGCAGCCCAGACTCGGAAGTCGGCCAAAAACCACTGACACCAGAACAAGTCTCACTCGGTTTCTTTCAGGCAATTTATGTTGATAGGGATGTTGAAAAAGCTAAACAGTTTGTCAGTGAGCCCATGCAAAAGATCCTAGCCCATTACTACATTGCATCGGCGGTGCAAAGACACGTACTGAACTTGTCGATGACCGAAGTCACGATGGAAATTGAAGAAATCAACATCGACTTCTTCCGTAAATTCACCGACGACGTGACCGTGATTGTGAAAATGACCGGTTTACGTGGTGGCAGCCCCTGGATAGACGATCGCACGCTTCGCCTACACAAAGAAAAGAAACGTTGGATTATTGTCGAAGTCCTGCCGGAAAAAGGCAATATCAATTAATAACAGTTGACCTTTTAGGTCAGTATTAACACTGATTAATGAGTCGCTAACCGGTGTTATCGAGAGCAGACTCACCTTGCACTGATTCATTTGCATAGAATTTAGATAAAAAAATAGCAATCTAATGATTGCTATTTTTATTGAGGTCTTTTTTGAGGTATGTTGGCAACTGCATATTTAGCAGTTTACCCCGCTTGCCTCAGGCGTGCTGTTTAGCTTCCTTTAATCCAAAAACGCTTCTTCGTCCTTTTCCACCGGCAAAGATTCAATCACGTCATCTTGTACCTGATAATATGCGTTTTCGTATTCACGAAATTCCATAACAACTCCAAATTTTAATAGTAGGGTACGAGGCATGCTTGTTATTTAGGTCTGCATTTTTGCCATTATTAGAATCTATGCCAAACCAGCAAAGTTCATAAGCACAGTATACAACTTCAAAAGCAAAACTTACAGAAAACTTTCAAAAAAGTTTCATTCAAAAGCTAAAGAGACCATTTTACGGTTAAAAAACACCCAAAAAAGTAAATCAACATGAAAGACTTTCAGTTTTTAATCCATCTTGACGATAAAAACACCATTTTTTACAACAAAAAAATCTACCGTTATTGCAAAAATGCAACAAAACTTAGTAGATGGCAGTAGAGCATGAGCGTATAAGATGAACACATTGGTAGAATATGAAGCTGGGGTACTGGTTGACTTGCTTGCCCAAGGTGATGAGTTACAAGTACAACTGTTTATGGATAGAATGAACATTCCCTTTGATATTCAAGGACAGCTACTTTCAGAAATGGCCTCACTAAACCGTCCAGACTCGAACAAAATAGCCCAAGTTATCGAATCCCACGGCCACTCATCACTGGGTGACCGCTTGGGCTACTAATGCTCGTTTCGGACTATGTTTGTCGATATCGCAGCACTTTGAGCGCCTTGTCAGGATTGATATCTTTAAATACTGGCGGATTAGCAATTTGTTCAACCAACACTAAAGTTGGACTGTACTGTGCCACTTGCGACTTGAGGAAATCAAGGCTTAACTCTGGTGCATTAAGGCACAAAAGTACCTCACCGCCCTCGGCTAATAAACTCGGTAATCGTTTAAGTAATCGAGCGTAGTCTTTTGTCGCCACAAAGCTACCGCGCTGATTACTCGGCGGATCAGCAATGATGAGATCATAAGGACCGAATTTGGTTAATTTACCCCATGATTTAAAAATATCATGCCCTAAGTACTTCACTTGCTGATCAAAACCATTAAGCAGGTGGTTTTGCTTGCCAATAGCTAGCGCACCTTTGCTCATATCGATATTCACCGTGCTCACTGCACCGCCTTGCATGGCCGCCACGGAAAAACCGCAAGTATAGGCAAACAAATTAAGCACCTTCTTGTCTTGAGCATGGTGTTTTACCCAATGACGGCCATTGCGCATATCAACGAACAACCCATGGTTTTGACCACGCAACAGATGCACTTGGAACTGACAACCGTGTTCTGTTACTACGTGGGGCTCGGGCACTTCACCACAGAGCAGCCGTGTTTGGGTTTGCCCACCATGGCGGTATTGGTAAACTAAGTTACATGGCTTATCAGCAACCGTCTCTGTCCAGTGGTTCTTTATGGTCGACAATGCAAGTTGTAACTCATCGTCAGCCAAATCGGTAAAGCTTGTCAGCAAGATAACTGGCGGGTAGTAATCCACATTAATATGTTCACTTCCCGGAAAACAGCCGCCACGTCCGTGAAAAAGTCGCGTCACTTCCTCAGAAAATTCAAAGGTCGAAACCGCATCTAAAAATAACTGCATAATAAATTTTTATTCCACTTATCTACGGGTGACTATGATTGCTTGTCAGCGCTACTGTTTTCATCATCGCCTGACGAACCCGACGGTAAAGAGACTTCATCGGCCAGTAAGATGGCTAACCAGCCACCACTTTGGCTTGATTCAAGCGCAATTTTGACGATCATCGTCAACGGAACTGATAACAACATCCCTACTGAGCCGAGTAACCAGCCCCAAAATATCAATGATAAGAATACCACCAGCGTCGATAGTCCAAGACCGCGGCCCATATATTTAGGTTCGACTACATTTCCCATCACCATATTGGTACCAAGATATAACAACCCTGTCATACCGGCAGCCGCGGGGCCCAATTGAATAAACGCCAACAACACAGAAGGAATTGCCGCAATGATTGATCCAATATTGGGAATATAGTTAAACAGAAACGCGACTACGCCCCATAACAAGGCATAATCTACCCCGATAATAGCTAAGCCGATGCCGACAATTAAGCCGGTACCTAAACTCACTAAGGTTTTGATCACCATATATTGGTTAACAGAATGAAGGAACTTATCAATCTGCTTTAAACGCATATCAGGATCATCTAGCGCAAAATGCAGTTTTTTGGGTAATGTTTGTGCTTCAAAAAGCATAAACACCACGGTCAAAATAATCAGGAATAGATTCGCCATCACCCCACCAACACTTGACAGCATATTTGTCGTCATAGACAGCGCGATGCCTGGGTCAAAATAGGCCAACAGCTGGTCGCGAGACACACTGATATTCAAAGCCTGTAACTTGCCTAATACCCAAGAGAACTGCTCGACCAACTGATCACGATAATGGGGCAATTGCTGGCTAAATTCATTAATTGAACTACCAACAATCGATGCTAACCATAAACCCATTAAGACAATAAAGACCATCAAAACCATAATGGCGAGTCCGCGAGGTACACGATAACGAGCCAACCAATCAATCACAGGGTTACAAATAACTGCGATAAAAGCGGACAGCACAAACGGCACGACAATCGGACTTGCCGCTTTAATTCCGGCTAGAATAACGACAATGAATGCCATAATTGCGAAGCCTTTGAATGCTACGCCTTGATTCTCAAACCGACCCATATTAATAAAAGTCCTTCTAGAATTACCTTATAGTTGATAGGCTAAAGATATGTTAACGACTAAAAACATCAGCTTATGGATCCTCAAATCGCTATCATTCGAATAAAAAATCTGCGCCTACGTACCTACATCGGTATTAAAGATGATGAAATAAATAATAAACAAGATGTCACTATTAACGCACAAATCCACTACTGCGCCAGTAAAGCACGGGACAGTGACAACATGGATGATGCCCTGAATTATCGCACGATTACAAAAAAAATCATTGCTTTAGTGGAAAACAACCGATTTTCTTTATTGGAGCATCTCACTGACCAGGTTTTACAAATTACCAAAGAACACCCCTGGGTAGATTTTGCCAGTGTCGAAATTGATAAGCCTCATGCACTGCGGTTTGCAGACTCTGTGTCACTGCAGCTTTGCTACGACAAAAAACAGCAAAGCTAATCCCAAAAACCAATCCCATTAGTGCAGTACTATGTACTGCACGGCTTCCCCCCTCTTGTTATCCTTTTTGAAAACTGATCGACTTATCCCATATTTCTGTATATACCTAATAGAGCAATAAATTTTACCTTGATAAGCGGGGGCAGATTATGCATATCCTGATCACCGGTGGCACCGGCTTCATTGGCCAACATTTAATTAAACAATTAGACGACCACCAGCTTACAATCGTGACTCGTTCGCCAGGCAATGCCCAAAAAATATTAGGTAGCCAGCATCAATACCTCAATAATTTAGGGGCATTAACCGATCTAGATAGATTTGATGCGGTGATAAACCTCGCAGGAGAACCAATTGCCCAGCGTTGGAGTATCGCTAACAAACAAAAGATTTGTTCAAGCCGTTGGGACCTTACCGCAAGACTAAGCGAACTGTTTAGCCAAAGTAGCAAGCCACCAAGCTGCTTTATCAGTGCTTCTGCTATTGGGATATATGGCAATGGCCGCCAAAGCGTTGACGAACAAACCAGTTTATGTAGCTTTAGTGAAACGGGCGCCGATGAACAATTTGCCCATAGTGTTTGTGCTCGCTGGGAAGAGCTTGCTCAAAGCGCAGAACAGTACACCAGAGTCTCTATTATTCGAATAGGATTGGTGCTAGGTAGCCAAGGCGGTGCATTGGCGAAAATGCTACCGGCTTTTAAACTCGGTTTAGGGGGTAAGATTGCTAGCGGTAGCCAAGGTATGAGCTGGATACATATTGATGACTTAACCGCCTTGATTATGTATCTATTAACGTCACAGCAATGCCAAGGCATTTACAACGGCACCGCGCCCAACCCTGTGGACAACCTCACATTTACCAAGCAGTTAGGAAAAACACTTTCTAGACCAACGATTTTCCCAGCGCCGGAAAAAATATTGACCTTAGCATTAGGTGAAATGGCACAGCTGCTAACTGAAGGCCAATTTGTGCTGCCAAAACGAACCCAAGATTCAGGGTTTGTCTATAAATACCCTCACCTAGGACCTGCATTAGCAGACATACTCCATCACTAATGGCTTCATCTAAAAAAACGGCGCCAATGGCGCCGTTTTCTATTGATGCTTATCAACTCCCAGTACTATGCACGTGCTTTAAGTAGTTGCGAACAAGACTGCTGCAATAAACTTCTACAGCGCCAAGTACCCAGCGCCGCGACGATGACTGCGCCAGCCAGCGGCGCCATAGCCCACCATGGCCAATGCATATAGACGTTAAGCTCAAACACTTGGGTTTTAAGCAAATATAGGGTGAACTCGGCGACCACTACGGCCATAAACCCAGCTATCGCCCCCAATAGCGCGAATTCCAACCCGGTTGACCAACGCAATAACCAGCCTGATGCACCGAAGGTGCGTAATACCGCGAGCTCTCTCTGCCTTGTCGCCATCCCCGCTTCTGTTTGCGCCACCAACACTAAGCTGCTGGCCGCCAACACCAATACCAACACCAATGTGAGTGACAAAGACACTTGATCGATAATCTGCCTTAGTTGCGCCACCATCGCCCCAACATCGATAATAGAAACCGTGGGGAAGTCTTGAATCAACTCAATCACAAGACTACGCTGGGATTCAGGCAAGTAAAAGCTCGCCATCGATGTGTAAGCAAATGGCTCAAGGGCTTTCTGACTAAAAATCATAAAGAAGTTTGGTTGCAAGGTTTCCCAATGCACCGCCCTAAAGCTCTTTACGGTAACCGTTAGCTCTTGGTTATCGATAACATAAGTTAACTTATCGCCTAAGCTCAATCCCAAGCGCTCAGCCACTTCAGACTCGACAGAAACATCATAGTCATCAGTATTGAATTCGCCTTCAATAATTTGATTATTCTCTGGTAAGCTATTTCGCCACGTGAGGTTAAGCTCCCGAGAGATCCCCACTCTCCCAGGCTCACCATTTTGACTTTGCTCTGATGAAATCAAGGTTTCTCCGTTTATTTGGGTTAATCGCCCACGGATCACCGGATAGATATCGGTTGCCTTAATATCATGGCTAGCAAAATACTCCGTTAACGGTGCGGACTCGTCCGGTGCAATATTGACCAAAAAATAGTTGGGGGACTGAGCAGGTAGCTGCTTTTGCCACTCGTTTAACAAGTCCTGGCGCAAGGCGACAATGGTCAGTAGCAGTACCAATGCGGCACTAAACCCAACTAACTGTATGGCATTTTGACGCGCCCGACGTCTCAGCCCTGCTAACGCCAATTGGAATGGGTTGGTGGTTTTCATTCCAACACTGTGTCCCGCGCGGATCAGCGCAAAACCAAATAAGCTCAAAAGCACGCCCAGTAGTAAAACACCGGCAACCACTGTCAAAGTTAGCGCAATACTTTTTGAATACAGATATCCCAGTAAGCCCATTGCCGCAACACTTAAGGTTAAATGCAGCCACATACCTAACTGCAGCCCTTCCAGCTGTCGCTGCAATACCCGTAATGGCGGAATTGCTAATAACCGCAGTAATGGATACGCAGAAAACATAAACGCACTGATTAAGCCTGTGGCAATACCTAACAACACAGGCCGGGCAAACGGTGCACCGTAGGCCGCAATACTCTCTGGTAAGTAGCTGGTGATCACGGCATCGAGCGCTAACCCAGCTAATAAACCAAACACGACACCAAGAATGGTTACCAGCAATAAATGTAAACCAAACAAAATACGGATCTGTTTACGAGAGGCGCCAAAGGTTTTCAACATCGCCACCACATCAAAGTGACGCTGGCAGTATCGCTGCGCAGCAATACCGATTGCAGCGCAAGCCAGCGCAATACCCAACAAGCTGGCGAGTAACAGGAATCGTTCAGCACGCTTAACCGCTTCTGCTATAGGCGAGTCTCCCGATTGTACATCGACCCAACGCTGGCTGTTGTTTAGCAGCGGCTTAACCTGCTGTTCAAACTGTGATAATGCTGAGCTGTCACCGGCAAATTGATACAAGTAAGTCACTCGGCTGCCGGGTTGAATGATGCCCGTTTTGGCCACATCTTCAATGCGCATTAACACCACAGGAGATGATGCAAACGGATTAAAGCCGGCATCAGGTAAGCGAGCTATCTCTTTAGACAGGTTAAATTCACTATTACCCAGCTCTAACGCTTGGGGATAGCCTAAAATACCGCCTAAACGCGTTTCGTACCAAATGCTACCAGGTGCTGGTAAACCTTGTGCGGGGCCATCACTTAATTCAATGGTGCCCTTGAGAGGATAGCCCTCTGCGACGGCTCTGACTGTGATGAGCTGAAACTCATCATTAGCATATGCCATCGAATTGAACTGCATGCTGCGAACCTGTTGCAGTCCGAGGTTTTCAGCCTCGACGAGAATTTGAGGGTCAATTTCAACGGGAGAGTTAATGATCCTATCTGCTGCGATAAACTTGGAAGCTTGCCCATTGATCGCAATTTGTAATCGGTCACTGACCCTTGCTAAACCAGTGACTGACATGACCGCTAAGGTGATAGCCAAGATGATTAGCATCAACTGGCCTTGGGATAGCTCCCTAATAAATAGTCGCCAAGCTAAACGTCCCTCCATTAGCTCGCCTCCTTGGCATCCAGCTCAGGGCTTTCGTTTGTTACCGCTTCAGTCAACACGCCTGAATTCATCATCAACTGCCTTTGACAACGCTGGGCAAGCTGCAGATCATGGGTCACCAGTATCAAAGTTGTGTCACTTTCTTTGTTCAGATCAAACAGCATATCAGCGACCCGCTGGCTATTCGCGCCGTCTAAATTACCGGTGGGTTCATCAGCAAACAGCACCTTAGGTTCACAAATAAACGCGCGAGCAATAGCGACTCGTTGCTGTTCTCCCCCCGACAACTGGTTGGGTAAGTGAGTTAAACGGTGTGACAAACCGACCCGGTCTAACATCGCTTCTGCTTTTTGCTTGGCATCTGTGACTCCTGCAAGCTCAGCAGGCAACATCACGTTCTCAAGTGCATTTAGTGTATCAACTAGCATAAAAGACTGAAAAATAAAGCTAACCTTCTTTTTACGAAGCAGCGCTTTCCCCTCTTCATCTAAACCATGCAACGCACTGCCATCGAGAAAAATCTCACCAGAGCTTGGCGAGTCAAGCGCGGCAAGCAACCCCAATAGCGTTGATTTACCCGAACCCGATGGACCAAGAATCGCAACACTCTCACCCGACTTGACATCCATAGAGATGCCATTGAGGATAGTAAGCTCTCCCTCTTGGGTCGTAACTTTTTTGATGAGATTATTTACTGTGATTGCATTCTGCTCTGCCATATTATCCCTCTTATCCGCCAAGCTTCGCGCTGGCTTAAGTGCTGTCTTACTATTATGCGTATCATTCTCAAGTGCCTATGCTACCCCGATTTTAATCCTCGGCGATAGCCTTGGCGCCAGTTATGGTGTGTCTCCAGAGCAAGGTTGGGTCAACCTGTTGCAGCAAAAAATGCCCCAGCATACCTTTATCAATGGCTCAGTGAGTGGCGAAACGTCAGCAGGCGGATTGCGCAGACTGCCCGCCCTGCTTGAGTCTGCCACGCCAAAACTGGTGGTGGTTGAACTGGGCGGTAATGACGGATTACGCGGATTCCCACCAAAACAGTTGAAAGAAAATCTTACAAAAATCATTCAACTATCCCAGGCCCAAGGCGCCAAAGTGCTGCTCAGCGAAGTCATGGTGCCGCCCAATTATGGTCCACGATACGCAAACCAATTTACCGCTGTATATCATGAACTTGCTAAAGAGTATGACATCACTCTGATGCCATTTTTTATGGAACCTGTCGCGGTTGACCCCAATTTAATGCAGCGCGATGGCATCCATCCCAACGCTGATGCTCAACCCATCATTACGGAATTTGTCTACCCTTGGATCAATAAAGCACTGTAACTTGCTGCAGATTTTGCCTAAGTCGGTTGTCATTAAAGTCTTGCGGTTAAGATAACTTAACCGCTTTAAAATAATGGTTTACAATAAATAACATCATTTTGCCGACAACAAGCATTTGCAGGGAGCAGGCTTATGCAAAACCGTCATACCACTAAAGTGTCTCGCCTTACGTTAAGTCTTTTATTCGCCATCACCAGCAGCTTGAGTATCAACACATTTGCCAGTGAAGCTAGCACATTCGATCCAGAAAAAATCACGCTTCCCAAAGACAGCAAGTACGATTGGTTGCAGCTCACGTCCTATGAACTCTTAAAAGGCGAGATAAAAAACCTGTATGACGATAAATTAGAATTTGAAAGCGATAATTTAGATACCCTGTATATAGACTGGGAAGATGTCAAACTGCTGCAAAGCCATAGCTTAGTTAGTATCGGCTTTACCGATCTGACAACCAAAACGGGTAAACTATTGGTCAAGGATGGTAAAAGCTATTTGGACGGCGTGGAATTTGATCGTAGTCAGATCCTCACTATCATCGCCGGAGGCCAGCAAGAGTCCAATTATTGGTCGAGTAAAATATCCCTTGGGGCAAACTTTCGCTCTGGTAACACCAAGCAAGTCGATTACAGTGCCATCGCCAATGCCAATCGTCGCACAACCGAATCTCGTTACCATATCGATTACTTAGGTAACTATTCAAATGTGGATGACACCAATACCATTGATAACCACCGTCTCAATACCAATTTTGACTGGTATATTTCCAGACAGTTTTATCTTCGCCCCATATTTGGCGAAGTCTACTTAGATAAATTTAAAAACATCGACTACAAAGCGACAGTCGGTTTTGGTCTCGGTTATGATGTGATTGATACTTCAAAGGTGACTTGGAGTGTCAGTGGCGGTCCCGCATACACCTACACAAAGTACGATAAAGTATTGGAGGGTGAAACCGAATCAGAAGGAAGTGCTGCGGTAGTCGTTGAAACTATCTATGAGTGGGAAATCACAGATGATATTGATTTCGATGCACTTTATCGAGTTAACTACGGCAGTCAAGACTCTGGTGGATACTCGCATCACGCCGTTGCTGCCTTTGCCATTGAGCTCACCGACATATTTGATTTAGACCTTTCTTTCGTATGGGACCACATTAGCAACCCTCAAGACGATGCCGACGGAAATACGCCAGAGAAAGATGATTACCAATTTATCGTCGGATTTGGTATCGATTTATAATCTAATACCGAGCGGCATAATTAAGTCAAATTAACGAAACAAAGCCAAACCTACGGGTTTGGCTTTTTGGTTATTGTTTGACCAAAAATGCTTTCCTTATAAAATCCATGGATATTTTTAAGTTTTTTTTAAGCTTCAACAATACAAGAAACGCCTGTTTAAGAGTTTATGCTAAGTATTGTTTTGTATACAAAAATATATAAACAGTCGTTTGAATAAGTAAAAACTCTCATATGATATCAACTTGTTACAACAATGTTGGCCGGATTTCACATTGAATATCTGGTACGTCCGTGCAATCTAAGAAGTGAATAATAAAAATAAGCAGGAGACGCTATGTTCAACAAGAAGCCCAGTTGGTTGATCCCAACATTGGTTGCCACTGCAGTGGCGGTAAGTTTAGGTGCGTGTTCGTCGGACGATGATGACAAGGTTGTTGTAGAAGAAGAGACCCCAGTGGTCACCCCACCAACAGATCCCGCAGACAACTTCCCGGAAGGTGCCATATTAATTGAAGATGGTGAAAACCTGACACTGCGTATTCAAGAAGCGCTAATTAATGCCCAAAGTAACGATGTTATTGTGTTACCTAAAGGTAACTTCAAAATAGAATCAACCTTACTGTTTGATGGTGACGTTGACGGTGATGGTGCCTACGCAAAAAATATCACCATCATGGGTTACGGCATGAATGAAACCGTATTGGATTTTTCAGAGTCCATCACCGGTGATGGTATCTTTGTTCAAAATGCTATTAACGTCATTATTCAAGATTTGTCGGTTAATGAAGCTAAAAACAACGGTATTAAACTTAAAAATACTAACGGCATTATCTTGCGTCGTCTCGCCACCGTGTGGGAAGGCGAACTGGATGAAGGCAATGGCGCCTACGGTCTGTATCCCGTTGAATGTGAGAACATCTTGATTGAAGATACCTATGTCCGCGGTAGCGCCGATGCTGGTATTTATGTAGGTCAGTCAGAGTATATTGTGGTACGCCGTAATATCGCTAAAGAAAACGTCGCGGGTATTGAAATTGAAAACTCTAAATACGCCGACGTATATAACAACGAAGCAATGGGAAATACCGGTGGTATCTTAGTATTTGACTTACCCATCAATAACCACAGATATGGCTCTAGCGTGCGTATCTTTAATAACAAAGTTTATGATAACAATACCAAAAACTTTGCCAACGCTTCGGCCAACCCAGCTGGGGTTCATATCGTACCGCCAGGTACAGGGATGATTATCTTATCAACGGATGATGTCGAAATTTTCAACAATGAAGTAACCAACCATGACACCATGGGTGTAACTATTTCTAGTTTCTTCATTGCGGAACCAGACATGAATGCCTTTGTCGCCAACTATGGACAACCTGATCAGTCCATTGAAGATGGCTGGCGCCCAACACCACGCAATATTTATATTCATGACAATGTCATCACCGATTATGGTAAACAACCAAACGGATACTTGATTGACGACATCATCAAGGCATACCTATTTACCCACGGTGAATTCCCTGGTGTGTTATATGATGGTTTAGGTGAGATGCTGTCAAATAACGGCACAGCGGCATACCTTGGTCTGCAAGAATTGCCATTTGCAGAAGATGGCAGTGACAACGTCTGTGCTCAAAACAACGGTGATGTGTCATTTGGCCGTCTCTATGCCAACAGCAATACCGATATTAATATCGCCGATGTGCTATTTGAGAAAACCCAAGATCAACTACTAAATTGTGCTCAAGTCAGTTTACCTGTTCACACCGTCACCTTTGGCGACCAAATCTTTGGTTGTGGTGTAGACGATGACGTTGAAGGCTGTGACGGTGGTAACCTAGTTGGCGGAGGTGGCTCCATTGGTGAAGGTGAAGGCGGCTTGGTTGGCGATGGTGATTTAAGCCTATGTGAATCTACGGCCACAGGTGTCAATTGGGATGCTTTACTGGGTGCAAACTGCCCTAACCTGTCAGATTACAATCTTTTTGCTGACGCCACAGATCCGACGTCAGGAGCAAATTCAGGTGGTATGCCGTATGACCTCAATACGCAACTATTCACTGACTATGCTTCTAAATACCGTTTTGTATTTGTGCCTGAAGGCAAGGTCGCACAATACCATGATAGTGAAACATTCGACTTCCCCGTAGGAACCGTGATCACCAAAGCATTTGCTTTGCCAGCGAATACCGCACAGCGTGGCATAGACAATGAAGATCTGATAGAAACTCGCTTGTTGATTCGCCGTGAAACCGGCTGGTCTGCACTACCTTACGTTCATAATGCACAAAAAACCGATGCAGTGTTAGCTAAGGCGGGAGCGATTCAAGGGAAATCTGTCGTTCATCAAGGTGAAACACTCACATTTGATTATGTCGTACCAAGCATGAACCAATGTAAGCAGTGTCATCAGTTCAAAGCTGATTCTGACAGCGCCGCAGTGTTTGTTCCTATCGGGCCTAAGGCGCGTCAGTTAAACAAGTCCTACAGCTACCATGATGGCGATATGAACCAGCTATTAAAATGGCAAGCTGCCGGTATCTTACAAGGCACGCCTGACATCAACACCATCGACACAGTGCCAAGCTTTATGGATGGTGATGAAGTGAATGTTGCTTCAATGTCAGACACTGAGCTGATGAACACCGCAAAAGGATATTTGGACATCAACTGTGCTCACTGTCATCGCCCTGAAGGTAACGCTTCAAACACTGGCTTGAAACTAGAGTACTTCCGCGCTTATGACGAAGATGGCGGATATTCTCACGGTACCTGTAAGTCACCAGTTGCCTACGGTGGTGGTTCACTCGGCTTTGATATTGTGCCGGGTTCGCCTGAACAATCCATTCTGCACTTTAGAATGGCAACCAATGAGCCAGGGGACCGCATGCCTGAAATCGGCCGTAGCCTCAGCCATGGCGAAGGGGTCGCATTAATTAACGAGTGGATTAAGCGCTTACCCGCAGCTTCTTGTTCCGAGTAACAAGTTAATCAAGGCCGACATGATAATGTCGGCCTTGTTGTTTTCACGTGCTTAAACAGGCAATCCATCATGCGAACACAACTTACCCTATTATTGTTGCTTGGTTTAGTAGCATGTGGTGGTGGCGGTGACAGTAGCCCAACAGCTCAAGTTGACCCCGCACCAACAACGCCACCAGACTCGACGACACCACCAGCTGATAATAATACCGATCCTAACAGTGCTTGCGCGCTCAACCCAACGGGGGTTAACTGGGAAGCGCTCATGAATGAAGATTGTGAGGATTTATCACAATATAATCTTTTTGCTGACAGCCAAGATCCTACCGCGCATCCCGTCGGCAATGGCATTGCTTATGCGCTATCCAGTGAGCTGTTTACTAACTATGCTCAAAAGTACCGTTTTTTGTTTTTACCCGATGGCCAACAAATCAGCTATCAGGCCGAAGATACCTTTACATTGCCAGTTGGCAGCGTTTTAAGTAAAACCTTTAGTTTACCGTCAGATACCCAACTAAGCGGACGCGAACACCAGACACTTATCGAAACTCGACTGCTGATTCACCGTCAAAGTGGCTGGACAACTTTAGCCTATGTTTGGCAGCAAGGTCAGGCCAAGTTAAATGTGGTAGGCGCCGATATTCCCCACACATTCAACCATCAAGGCCAACAAATTAGCTTCGATTATCATGTTCCTAGCCGAGCAGAATGCAAACTCTGCCATCAACTTAATGAAAATGATGTCAGTAGCATTTCACCTATCGGTTTAAAGGCGCAACTGCTCAACCACAGCATCGACACCAGTCAAGGGCTTAGCCAGTTAAGTCATTGGCAGACTTTAGGCATGATTGCAGGCTTACCGGATGCCAGCACCATTCCCCATGCGCCTAATATTTTAGATCAGAGCGGTGATTTAACGGCGCGAGCCAAAGGTTATATTGATATTAATTGCGCCCATTGTCACCGAGCCGAGGGCTTTGCCAGTATCTCAGGACTGCGATTAGGCTTTCACGTTGACCATACAAGTTACCCGTATGGTGTATGTAAGCAACCACCGGGTTGGGACGGCGGTGCCAAGGGATTATCTTACGATATCATTCCGGGTGATGCTGAACACTCAATCATGGTCTATCGCCAAGAGCTTAATGGCGCCAAAGATAGAATGCCTCCAATTGGACGAGCCATGGTGCATCAAGAAGCGGTCAATGTGATCCGCCAGTGGATAGATATGATGTCGCCGTCGCTAGGTGACTGCCAAAGTTGACCGCTAAAGTTAAATCTTATTCTATGAATTATCACTGGGCAAAAAACATTCTTTGTCCAGTGCATTCATAAAGTCTCCCGGTGCAAAGCCTGTCCAATGTTTAAAGCTTTGGCGAAAATGGCTCACATCATTAAACCCCATTTGTTCAGCTAGACTTGCCACATCGGCGCGCTCAGTCACCAGTTGCCGCAACGCATGCTGGCAGCGGACTTGATAAATAAGGTTTTGATAACGGCTTTTTCCTGCTGCTAATTTTCGCCGCAATGTTCGATCACTAACATCAAGGCACTGCGCCATCTGCTCCATCGTTGGCAATTGGGGGAAACGTTGACGTAACGCCGCAATCACTTGTTCTGCAAATGAGTCCTGAATTTTCTGCAGCGCCAAAGGGGCGGCATCGATTTGACCATTGAGTGGTTGTTGCAGTTGTTTGCGCGATAATGTCCAACTATAAAAAGGTGCCTGGCTGCGGATATTTTGACAGCGAATGTTTTGTAACCAATCTGCATCAGGTTGTTTAACCAAAGCGATTTCCAACGGCAAAAAAGGCTCGCCAAGCAAGCGCTCGGCCACTGAGCACATCATATTAATACTGTGCTGAAACTGGACGTGCAAACTATCAAGAGGAGAGCGCCCTGTATTAATCCAAATAATACGCACAAAACTGTCATGGCTAATGACCACGGTATCGGCAAATTGTGCTACGGGTAGTTGTTGATTAACTAATGCTGTGATCACTTGTTCTAGATTATCAAAATTAGCCAGTAAACTGGCTAAATCATCCACCCAGTTAGGGCTTAAACGTGATGAGATGGCCACTAAACTGGGATAATGTTGTTGTAAATAATCTAAGGCCGCCTCAATTTGCCACATCGGCACAAATTGATGGGCAACAGCACTGGAAAAAGCTACACCTAAATGGGCGTTTAACTTTGCTACCGCTTGCTCGCCCTCTTTGGCTTGCAGGTGGGCAATAATTCGCTGAACTCCACTGGCTGAGCAAGGTTGATCACCAACCCTGAGTGTTGATTGATAGCCAATCTGAAATCCCATGCGAACCTTAAGTTGAAGAAACAATAAGCATATTTGTAACGGATTTCAGTAACTAAGGGAAGTAGAAATTAGTGAGTAAGCATATTGGTGAAATTTAGCCTCTTCTATATCCACCTCAATGAAGTCTTTTGCATACTGCACTAGACCCATCGACCACCTAGCACAGCGTTGGTTCAAAGCCGTAGGCCAAATACGTGAACCGATAAGCAAATTTTAAATAATTGTCAGCCATTGCCAACAAGCTAGCATATTTGCCTACTGCGCTCTTTTATAATGATGTCACTTCATTGACCTGTGAGTAATTACTATCAACATGCTCAAATCCATTATTGTTAGCGCACTAATCGCGACGCTTAGTTTTTCTCTTCACGCTGATCCGAACGGCATGAAACCTTTTCCGGTAGACAATGCCCCACTGGGCTACCTTATCCATAATCCCTATGAAAATGCACCTTTAACTGCATTAGTCACGCTAAATGGGCATCAAATTTCCGATGTAACAGTGACCGTTCACGCTAAAGATGACACTGGCGTAGATATTCATTATCCGGTCAGCGATATGCGTGTAATGAGCGAAGGCGGGGTACCCATATTTGGCCTTTACCCGGCCCTGATGAATAAATTTACCGTTAATTGGATGGAAAATGGCGAGCCACATAGTCACTTATACCAAATGCTGACACCTGACATTGATATGGGGTTTTCTGAAAGCCAGTGGGCCAAAGCGCCAAAAGTGCACGTCGAGCATGTCGACAAAGACTTTAAAGCGCGTCTTTACTTTTTGAACTGGACCAACCCTGATGGTAAATCTAGCCCGCTAATGCACAACAACCCAACTGCGCCAGGGGCGTTTTCATGGGATGGTAAACCTGGTTTTTTCATCATAGATACGGCCGGTGATATTCGCTGGTATATGAATCCATACACCACCCATAATTCCAAAAACTATGACACCGCCGGATACGCCATGGGCATGAACGTCACCCAAGATGGCAACATGGTATGGGTGCAAGGTCAAACATGGAAAAAAATGTCGCTGATGGGCAGGATGATCTCAGAACATAACCTCCCGGGGCACTTTATTGATGCTTCCCACGAAGGTATTGAAGGTGCCAACGGCAACATTTTTATTCGCGCTGCCGCTAAAGACTATCATCGCCCCGATGGTAAAGTGGTTAATACCATCCGCGATCAAATTATCGAAGTCGACAGCACAGGTAAACTGGTTGATTATTGGGATCTAAACCAAATACTAGATCCAATGCGCGATGCTGCGCTTTTATCGCTAGATGCCGGCGCAGTATGTCTCAATATAGATATAGACCAAGCTGGCCACCAAACGACTGCAGAGGATTTAAAGAACGCACCTTTTGGTGATATTCATGGTGTTGAAACTGGCCGCAACTGGCTGCATGCGAATTCGGTTGATTACGACCCAGTTGATGACAGCATTATCATTAGCTCCCGTCATCAATCGGCCGTAATTAAAATCGGGCGAGATAAACAGGTCAAATGGATTATCAGCCCAACTGAAGGCTGGTCAGAACGATTTGCTGACAAGTTGCTTCAACCTGTAGATGCAAGCGGTAACCCCATCGAATGCACCGCTAAAGGCTTATGTAGCGGCAGTGATTTTGATTTTAGTTATACCCCGCATACCGCCTATAAAGTGCCGCAAAAAGGCACCTATACCGTTTTTGATAACGGTGATGGTCGCCACCTCAGCCAGCCGATGTTTGCAATGAATAAGTACTCTCGCTCGGTAGAGTACAAAATCGATGAAAACAAAATGACTATCCAGCAGATTTGGCAGTACGGTAAAAACGAACTCGGTTACGCTGGCTACTCACCGGTGACATCGATTGTCAAATATCAGGCTGACAAAGACAGTATGATGAGCTATTTCGCCTCGGCAGGTCTATTCGGCATTGGCGGAGGTTATGGCAACCTAAAAATGGATGAAACAACCGGTAAAGTGAAATCGATTTTGGTGGAACATCGCTATGGTGAAACCAAGCCAGCGGTAAAAATCCACATTGATAGCCACGACCTATTTGCCACCGGATATCGAGCTCAAGTTATCCGCCCGGCGTTAATGCTTAAATAATCAAACCCATTAACCTCGATTGTCAGTTCTATAAAAACTGACAATCGAGACACTTCAATGCTGAAATCGCTACAGTTCTTGCATTAACTGAATGTGATTACCACAAGTATCGTCAAGTACGGCAATTTTGACATTGCCAACCTCCGTGGGTGCAACTGAAAACTCTACCCCCATATCCACTAATCGCTGATATTGTTCATCCACGTTATCAACGGTAAAAGATGTCCATGGGATGCCAGCTTCTTTTAAGGACTGCTGATAAACTTGTGCTGGTTCAAAGGCCATAGGCTCCAATAATAACTCAACACCTGCTTTCTCTTGAGGCGAAACCACAGTAAGCCATTTATGCTCCCCAACCGGCACATCTTTTTTCTTCGCAAACCCTAACACCTCGGTATAAAACTCAAGCGCTTTATCCTGTTCTGTCACTGGCACACTGCAAATAGATATCTTAATCATTTCGTCAATACCCTGTTGAAGATGTTGGTATGCGTAAAGCATAGCGAGACACAGATAGAAATACTTATTCTAAATTGCTTTTATGCAAACGCTGGTAGGCACTTGGGGAATGACCTGTGCTTTTTTTAAATACATTTGAAAATGTCGATAAGCTCTCGTAACCCACAGCAAAACAAACCTGGGTCACTGGCATCCCCTTAACAATCAACCGCTTTGCCTTTTCAATTCGCAGATCACGCAGGTAATGTTTCGGTGTTACCCCATAAACCAGTTGAAACATCCTCACATAATGAAATCGCGACATAAACGCAGATTCACCTAAGATATCTAACCCCAGCTTTTCAACAATTGAGAACACCATCAATCATATTGGTGAACTTGATACTGAAATCAAACAAACATCTATACAAATAAGCAGTCTTGCTGAGGAAACAGATAATATTGGTAAAATTCTAGATGTGATCGGTGGTGTTGCTGAACAAACAAATCTATTGGCACTAAATGCTGCCATCGAAGCTGCTAGAGCCGGTGAACAAGGTCGTGGTTTTGCTGTTGTTGCTGATGAAGTACGAGTGCTTGCACAAAGAACACAGCAATCAACAACTGAGATCCATAACCTGATTGAAAGCATTCAAAATGGTACTAGAGATGTGGTCAATAGTATGCAACAAAGTACCGAACTGTTATCAGCTAGCATCAATTCTGCCAACCAGTCAGGGAGTGCCTTTTCAGAAATAACTAAATCAATCACGAAAATAAATGATATGAACACCCAAAGTGCCAGTGCGACGGAACAGCAGAGTGCTGCGACAGAACAAGTGAATAGTAGCATGGCAGCTGTCAACAGTATCTCACAAGACAACTATGTAAAAATGATGGACACTATCAACTCCTGTGACAGCTTAGCGTCACTATCACAGGCCCTAAAGCAAACGGTTAACCAGTTTAAAATGTAAGCAGCCACTGTGTTAAACCTCTGCCAAAGCTACTCGCGCCACGATCATAGAGTCACAAAGGGTGATCGTGGCTTTCAATTAATTATTCCCCCAGTCGGCACTTTTGAGAACTTACTAAATCCCGCTTCTTAACCGAGTTGGTAGGCTCAACTAATCCACTCATAAATGGCTTGTCAATATTGGTCATTTATGAAGTTTTCACCACAGGAACAGCGAAACTGTCGCCATAGTCTTTATCAAACTCGGACTCAGCGACGCGAACGCCCTTAATACGCTCAACCACCATGTAATTTACAGGTACCAAAATGAGTGTAATAAAGGTGGCAAAAATAATACCGAAGCCCAAAGAAATAGCCATAGGAATCAAAAATTGCGCCTGAGTCGATTGTTCAAGTAATAGCGGCATCAAGCCAATAAACGTAGTTAAACTTGTTAACATCACCGGTCTAAAGCGTTTAGCACCGGCTGTAAGTACCGCTTCAACCAAGGCCATGCCTTCAGCACGCTTCTTATTGATAAAGTCAACCAATACTAAGGAGTCATTCACAACCACACCCACTAGGGCTAACATACCCAAGATACTGAAAATCGTCAGCGGCGAGCCCATCAACCAGTGACCAATCACGGCGCCAATTAACCCAAATGGTATGACGCTCATGACAATAAAAGGCTGCACATAAGATTTAAACGGTATGGCAAGCAAGCTATAAATCATAAAACATACAAACACTAAGCCCCACTGCAACGAGCCAAAACTCTCGCTTTGTTCTCGCGCCTCACCTTCTAAGGAATGACGAACACCGGGGTACTGCGCCACTAATTCATCAAGATATTGTTTCAGTTCGGCCTGTAACACCGTCATATTCGTATTGTCTTTGTCTACATCTGCTGTGACATTCAACACCCGATAGCGATCGATACGTTTAATGGTCGATGGACTTTTGCCTGATGTCATGTTCGCTACATGGCCTAGCGGCACCTGCGCACCTTGGGATGTAGTGATCAATAACTTTTCTAAGTCAGCCAGAGATTGACGTTCATTGAGGGGTAAACGCACCATGACACGAATATCGTCGCGTCCTCGTTGTATACGTTGTACTTGTGATCCGAAATAGAAACTACGAACTTGATTGGTTACCTCTTCTCGAGTCAAGCCTAAGGCTTTCCCCTGCTCTGTCAATTCAATGAGTAGTTCTTGCTTACCGTTAGATAAACTATCAGAAATATCGAACACCGTTGGATACTGCCCTAAGTGCAGTTTCACTTGATCCGCAATTTCACGCAAAGTTTCCAATGAGTTAGCACTGAGCTGCACGTCTATGGGGTCTGAACTTCGACCTATTTCTGCGCGATAAGTTACCGCCTCAGCCCCCGGGATTTCGCCCACCATACGCCGCCATTCAGATAATAATTGGCCTGAAGTTATCGCTAACTCACGTTTTTCTGGCGGCGTGATTTCAAAGCGCACTCCGCCAGCGTTTGAAGTGCCACCACGGCCGCCTGTCGTTGCCAAAATATTGAGAATAATACTTTCATTGGTGGCTTCATCGATATATTTGTCCTGCAGCACCTTGGCTTTAGCCGCAATATTAATAATATGTTGGTTGGTCACCTCAAACGGTGTACCCGCAGGCATAGTCAGATTTAGTCGCACCGTTTCACTGGGAATACGAGGGAAAAAGGTAAACTTGGTCCAACCTGTCATCAATAGCGCAGCAATAATGAGCAGCACCCCGGTAAATAAGCTCAATGTGGCGGTTTTATTCTTTAACGCGATACGCAAAAACGGTTGATAAAACTTAATAATCGCTCGCTCAAAACCATCGGCAAAGTTTTGTTGAAATTTTTCAAACCGATTTTGCTTTTGGCTCTCATGACGCAATTTAATGTGTTTAAGGTGCGCTGGTAAAACAAACTTCGACTCGATAAGTGAAAACAACAACACCGGAATAACCACAATGGCGATTTGCGCAAAAATCGCACCACGGGTGCCTTCAATAAACAACATCGGCAGAAACGCGGTAACGGTGGTCAAAATGCCAAACGTCACTGGCGCAGCAACCTCTTTGGCGCCATTAATTGCCGCCATTTCACCACTGGGGGCGGTTTTTAAATGGCTGTAGATATTCTCTCCAGTCACAATCGCATCATCCACCACGATACCTAGCACTAGAATAAAACCAAATAGGCTCATGACATTAAGCGACACGTTGAAAAACGGCATAAAGATAAACGCGCCCATAAATGACACCGGAATACCGATAAAAACCCAAAAGGCGATTGATGGGCGTAAAAACAACGTGAGTAACAGTAAGACCAAGATGCCACCTTGAAGCGCACTGCCCGCTAAGGTTGAAATACGGTTTTTAACGATTTCAGAATCATCATCCCAGTAACTTAAAGTGTACCCTGCTGGCAAACTATCTTGCCTTGCATTGATATAAGTTTTGACTTTGTCAGCAACATCAATGGCGCTTTGTTGGCCGATACGGTATACATCGATAAACGCAGCTTGTTCGCCATTAAAGCGGGTTCGTACAGGCGTTTCTTCAAACCCATCAATCACATTGGCCACATCGCTTAAACGGATAATCGTTCCGTCGGCGGCGGTCTTGATGGCGATATTGGCAAACTCGTCTTTATAGTAAGCTTGCCCCTTTGAGCGCAGTAATATGTCACCACCTTGGGTTTTCAGATTACCTGCAGAAATATCGGTACTAGACGCATTGATTGCGCGCGCAATCTCACTCAGTGTCAGTTGATACTGCTGCAACTTGTCCTGCGGCACCTCGAGTGTTACCTCATAATTTCGCACCCCACTTAAATCTAGCTGGGTAACACCATCGAGACGTAACAGTTCATCACGCACTACCTCGGCAAACTCTAAGGTCTCTTTCTCACTGTATTTACCGGTGACCGTCACTGCGATCACTTCACGTTTACGCTGAGCAAGGGCGATAACGGGTTTTTCAGCATCAACCGGAAAGGTATTAATTGCATCAACACGGCTCTTAATGTCAGTCAGTAGCTCCCTTGGATCGTAGCCACTATCGATTTCAATGCTGACATTTGAAGATGACTCTGAAGAGTTTGAGGTGATTTTTTTGATCCCTTCCAGATCTTGAACCGCCTCTTCAACCCGAATGGTCACCCCTTGCTCGACATCTTCCGGTGTAGCGCCTCGTAGTGAAATACTGACAGACACCACTTCGGAATCAACACTGGGGAAGACTTCTAACGGAATACGTGTTGATAATGATCCCAGACCGATAACCAATAAAAACAACATCAATAGGTTGGCGGCAACATGATTTCGCGTAAACCAAGCTATCATAGTTGTGCCTCCGCACTAGGCTTAACCTGCTTCCCCGCAGCCGCCTTGTCATCTTGCTGCTTATTGCGTGCAGATGGCCTTTTAGGGCTGTCCACACCGGCTATCGCTACGGGCGTACCAGAGCTAACTTGCCCAAGCGAGGTCGTCACTAAATCATCACCTGCTTTTAGGCCTTGAATAATCACGGCGTCTTGGCTGTTTTGCCACAAAATTGCTACTTCTGTGCGCAAAAGTTTGCCGTCTTCAACTAGGTACACATAGCTACCTTGGTAGATAGCGCGGGTAGGAATCACGATGGCGCTTGATAACTGCTTCCCTTGAATTCGTGCGGTAAGGTACTGACCAATTTTCAATGGTGATTGTTTGTTATCCTGCAAGCCAAAGGGCTCATCAATCTGCGCTACCACATACAATTGCTGTGAGCTATCATCAATCGCCCCCTCAGTGCGGTCTAATTGACCTTTCCATGATTGCTTGCCTATTAAGTCTGATTGGAAAGCAACTGGGGCAACAGCTAGCTTACCCGGTTCAGGTAAGTCAACTAAGGCTAAATCTCGGTTATTGATGGGTAAACGTATCTCAACATAGTCGGTAGCGTAAATGGTTGCCAGCTGTGCATTGGTGGACACCACTCGGCCAACATCGACACTTTTCTCTAAGATACGACCATCAAAAGGCGCCACAATTTTGGTACGCTCAAGTGCCAACATGGCCTTATCTAGCTGGGCTTCACTCGATAGCATTGCAGCTTGAGCGGCTGCTAATTGTGGTTGACGTAATACCAGCTCATTAGGCTCTCGACCATTACCTAATCGCTTCCAATCAATTAATGCTTGCTCAACTCGCGCTTGTTCCTCTTGTAGGCTTTGTTTAGCTTGTAATATCCCTGCTTGGGCTATTTTCACTTCCGCAAGATAGTCTCGGTCGTCGAGCTGCACCAGCACTTCACCTTTGTTAAAAAAGCCCCCTTCGCGGAAATTTGGGCTAATTGACAAGATCTGTCCAGAGGCTTGAGTGACTAATGAACTTTGGGTTCGTGGCTTAACCACACCAAAGCTACTGACCTCAACTTGATAGTCAGCTGGCTGTATTGACTGAGTTTCAACGATCACTTTACTGGCGGGTTTCTGCGCACCGCGTTTGGAGGTTGGAGGATTACTAACAATAACCGCAATAACAACAACCACGGTAATAACAATGGCGACAGGGACAAGGTACTTTTTATTCATCAGACTATTCATATTGACTAACACCCGCATCAAGATCACCACCTAAAGCTAGGTGTAATTGAATTCGATTGGCTATGATTTGGTTCTTGAGATTAATCACTGAGGTTTGTGCCACAAACGATCGGGTTTGCGCATCTAACACTGTGGTATAACTTTGTAACCCCGCTTGATATTGCTCAAACGACAGGGTTTCGGCTTGTAAGGCGTTTTCTTGTGACTTGAGGGTTGCTTGATATTGCTGTTGTAAACTGGCATCAAGATCTAAGGCATTCTCCACCTGCTCAAACGCAGTAAATAACGTGCTGAGATATTGTTGCTCTTGCTGTTTTAACACCAGCTTTTGCTGCTCGGTCTGTGCTTTTAAACGCCCAGCATTAAACAGAGGTGACGTTAGCCCAGCAAATACTGACCAACTACTAAAATCACCGTCAAACAAATTGGCAAAGTCGCTATCGCTGCTGCCTAAAGAGCCGCCAAGACGCAACGAAGGGTAGCGCTGTTTTTGGGTATAGGCCACAGTCGCATCTTGAGATAGCAACTGGTACCAAGCACTCTGTAATGAGGGTTTGCGTTTCACCAACTCACTGGGAACGCCCACTTTAATTCCTTCTGGTAACAAAGGGAGTTTGGCATCGACTAATAACTTCGCTGCAGGATAGCCACCCAACAACCGCTCCAATTGACGAACATCGGCGTTGAGCTGATTACGCTGTCCAAGTAGATTAGATTGCTCGTTGTAATATTCATTTTGGGTTAAATAGACATCTAATGCGGCGTTTAGCCCTTGAACATAACCCGATTCAATAATCTCAAAGCTGACTCTGGCATTCTCAGTACGCCGCTCATAAAGCTTCACCAACTCTTGTGAAGTCACCACTTTGTAGTAGGCACTAACTACATCGGCAACCAAGGTGTCACGTGCTTGCTGGTAATTAGCTTGTGCAGTTAATAAATCGAGCTTTGCCGCTTTAGCACTGTCTGATAGTTTGCCCCAAATATCCAACTCAACACTGATATCAAAGCTCAAACTATTGGTGTTGGTTTGCGTGTCACTGTTGCCATTTCTGCCCGAATTTAAAGAGCCTGTTAGCTCTGGCCAAAAATTAGCATCATTAACAACTAGTTGTTGCTGCTTAATCTCGACATCTAATGCCTGTTGAATCAACGCTTGATTACGGTTTAATGCAATAGTGGCCAGTTCGAGTAACTGTGGAGTGGCAATGGCTTTTACCCACGGCTGATTTTCCTTTAAGGCTTGTGCACTGGTGTACCAGCTAGGTGGCAATTCTGGGGTAACCTGTTCTTCATCGATATAGGTTGTACTGCTACAACCACTGAACATAAACAATGATAGAACAACCCCTAACTTAGTGAGGCGATAACTCATCGAGTAAAATCCCAAGACGTCATTATTTTTATGCTAATTATGTTAATGAGTTAAGCTAAAAAATAATACTGTAAACCCGCGTCTTTGCACGGTTTTACAAAGTCGCAATTTTTAACCAGTACAAATAACGTCCGATTAGTGGTTTAACAGACTGATTATCAACTTAAACATCAGCACTACTAGAATAGAAAACAACTATAAAACATAAGCTTAATGCCAGTTATTACGTGGGAAGCGTAAAAAACGATCACCAAAGAGCGATGATAAAGAAAAGAAATATTCACTTACAGAGTCAATAGATAAGTTTACAAAACTTACTGGATGATAATCACGACATCTAGCGCTTATTCCTGCCCCTTTTACGTCCGTCAACGGGCGACATTAAACCTGCGACAACTCAATACAGATACCAATGATGAATTAGAGTCTTAAATTAAGAGAATAAAAAAGCGATAAAACAAGGATTGAATTAAGAAGGCTCATGGGCTGAGTCAGGTGCTGGCTCAAGGTCAATAAAAAAAGGTAATGATTTACCTTGATGCAGACAGTAAAAACCAGCAGAGCTAATCAATAGCTGCTGCTGGTTATCATAATGATTGTCGCTTCAAGAATGACCAAGCGGTTGTCTATGACCGCCACCGATTATTTCAATGGCTGATTCTTCTCAGCAATGCGATTAAAAATGGCATTGAATGACAAGCTGGCACCATGGGCAATCTTATCAGCAAGTTTTTTCTTAATTTGATAGCGCAGTTTAATCACCGTTTTATCTTCCGCTAGCTTCATGATCACATCATCACTGGTCGAGATCTCATCAATCAGACCTAAATCAATCGCCTGCTGTCCATACCAATGTTCACCAGTCGCCACTTTCTCAAGATCTACATCCGGGCGGTAATTGGCGATGAAGTCTTTAAACAGTACATGAGTTTCTTCCAACTCTTTTTGAAACTTTTCTCTGCCTTCATCGGTATTTTCGCCAAACACCGTCAAGGTACGCTTAAAGTTACCGGCGGTATGCTGCTCATAATCAATATCATGCTTTTTCAGCAAACGATTAAAGTTAGGAATTTGCGCTATCACACCAATGGAGCCAACGATTGCAAAGGGGGCTGCGTAAACCTTGTTGGCAACACACGCCATCATATAACCGCCACTCGCTGCGACTTTATCAACACAGATAGATAACGGGATATTTGCTTGACGCAAACGGTCAAGCTGGCTAGCAGCAAGGCCATATCCGTGCACCATACCACCGCCGCTTTCAACATTGACAATAACTTCATCTTTCGGCTCTGCAATCGCGAGCACAGCACTGACTTCTTCTCGAAGAGAAGCGACTTCATTGGCATCAATACTGCCTTTAAAGTCGATAACAAATACCCGTGGTTTTGGATCTTCCCCTTGACCATTTTTGTCAGCTTTTTCTTTGGCTTTCTCCGCGGCTTTTTGTTCTTTTTCGTAAGCCTTAAACTGCTTTTTATCAAGTAACTCTTCTTTAAGGTGATGTTTTAAGTTAGCTAACTTCTCTGACATGTTAGTCAGTTTTAGTTCGCCTTTGTCACTGTTTTGCTTTGCGGCAGAGGCCACCACCAGAATAACGACTGCGCCAATGGCTAATACAACCGTAATGGCTTTAGCAAAAAACAGCCCATACTCATATAAAAATTCCAAAATGTTCTCCCGTGGGGGTCAATCAGCAAAGGCCATTAAATCTACAAGCAGGCACAAGGCTAAAGAATTAAAATTGCGTGACATTCTATCAGGCCAAAGCAATAAAAAAACCCAGCAAATGCTGGGTTTTTCATTTTATCCACTTAGAAGCGCAAATTAGTTAGTCTCAGGACAAGGACGAATCACGTCCTTTCTTTCTTCATCAATTAAAATGGTAGCTGAACCTTTACCTGCTGTTAACGCAAACGCCGCCACCTGCTGCTGCATCTCCACTGTTGCCTCTAATGAGCCTTCCACTTCGTTAGGGCCTAATAGCGAACTATGGTGACCTTTCGAGAAGCGAACAGCACCAGAACTTGCTGTCGTGCGATCAATACACGCTAAGCCGAGGTTAGCAATAAGTGGCTCAGTGCCTGATACAGGGAAGCCTTCTACACTATTTGGTAGGACTTGGTCAGGCAGATGATCACCGCCATCACCCACCATTTCAACTAAGTGTAGTGGTAGACCTGTCGCTTTTAACATCGCAGCATGGTTAATGGGATCTGCACTATCAACTGCAGTTTGTACAGCGAAAGCAAACGTTGGCAAGAAGGCCGCGTAAACTTGCTGTACTAATGCCGCGTACTCAGGCGTACCAGGCTCATAACCTTCAGTATTTGCTTCATCCACTAGAGCTTGGAAATCTTCTGTTGCCACAATGGTGTCAAACAGAATTGGACCAAAGGTTGCAGAGCCAATAAAGGTGCCAGCAAAGCCGCCTGCAGGTGCCACAAGTGATGCAGCGTTGACCGCGTAAACATTAGGTAATGCGGTACCAGAACTTGGATCGGTTAGCCCTGTTGACGCATAGGTTGCGAAGTTAGTATTTACAATGCCACCTAAACTCAGACCTTGAGAGCTAATCTTACCAATATCGAAAATCTGCGGTAGTTCCATTTGTGCCAACTGCAATGACAAACCAGTTAACGCTAAACGTAGACCGAGATGGTCAACCACACTTTGACGGAAGTTATCACGTACCGACAAGGTGCTTGCTACGTTAACAAAGGCAAGTGGGTTACCATTAACAAAGGCTTCTGGCGTACCAACAACTTCACCAAAGGCAGGATCAGAGGCAGAAACTTCGTAGACACCATCACCGTTAGCATCAAATGAACGTGCACCATGTAATGGTTGGTCAATAGCAATCGTCGCAATACCCATTGCGGCATAGGTACCTGCAAAAGCCAGCGCCATTTCTTTACCGCCACCTAAACCATGTAACGCGATATTAGTTGGCCAGCCATTTGTAGGTGGAGTGAAAGGTAAACCCTGTCCTTCATTGAAAGCTTGTAACTTAGCGGCGTTTGGCAACGCAATCATTACCGGTACTTTCTCGTAACTCTTAATTTTCGGGATCGGATTAAATTTGGTTAAATGCTTGCTTTTATCCGCCGCAGTGCCATCGTCTAATAGGAATGTCTTACCAGCAAGTAATGCTGGATTAGCAAGCGCTGCAGCAGGATCTTCAACCCCTTGTGCAACAGCTTGCATCGCATAAGATTCTTGGCTCATGGTGCCTGCCTGAAGCGCCAATAATACCGAAACAGGGCTATCACCTTGTGCGATCCAACGACCATTAATGGTTGGTTGTAAATTGGCATCTAAACAGCCATTACGAGAGCAATCACCATAATGGGGTAACTCAAGCTCGGCAAAAAAGACGTCGGCTAAATCAGACAATACATAAGCTAAACCATCGGCTGGGGTTAACCCAGCAGCTTGCGCCACGGTATAACCTGCTGGCGTTGGCGGCACTGAAAAACTCGGTCCATAGGGCGAGCCTGGTTGCGCCATCAAAAGTTTGGTCGTTTCATATACGTCGGCTACTGACTGAGTGGTGAAAATACCAGAGTAGCTAATGGTTTCACTATCAACACCATGGGCTTGTGCCATGCCTTTTTCATAGCTATTGACCATCGTTTGCAATGCTAACTGATCAGGCGTCTCTAGCGGCTTAGTATCAATATCGAGTTTAAGTAGCTCATAGGTTGAAGACGGGGCGATGGCACGGCCTTCAGAATCTTGGATTAAATTGGTCGTTGCATAAATATAAGACTGACCAAATTTAAGCGGTTTTAGTGGCACAATCGCAATCGTGTTACCAGAAGCTGTTGAGATATAGTCAACACCGTATTGTAACTCTTCACCCACTTTACACGCTGTTACATCAGCTGCAGTTTGGCATTCAGGATCGCTTGAAAGTGCACCCCCTACGGTTGCCTCAAATACCCGTACTGCGCCTGGTTGCGCTACAGATGCTGCGGCCAAGCTTAGCATACTGCCGTCATGATCTTTTGCGGGAGCGACCGTAATCGTAATTGGAGACGTGGTAGACCAACCGTCTAGCGCGCCTAGCGCCATACTTGGGTCAGTATAGTCACTACTACCGTCAGCGGCTTCACCTGGTATGGCAATGGTACCATCAGTCGTGCCGTTAAATAATAAATCGTTTGGTAGCGGGACATCACCTGCTGCAGGATCGAATACCATCTGTGATAGTGGAATGAGTGGTTCTGTTTTTTCAGCCACTTCATTTACACTATCCTCACTACAGCCACTCAGGCCTAACGCAGATGCAATAGCAACACCCAAAAAGAGTCTTTTCATCTTTTTTCCCCAAATCTTGTTGTAATAATTTTGTTTTCCCCAAAAATTGGTCACAATAGTCGATAATAGGTGTGACCTAAGGACATTTGTGGCCTTAATTTTAGTTCAAGTTAACGTAAAATTATTGAGTTAGCTACAATTTTGTCACAAACAAAGCGAATTAAATGAGCAAAAATCAATCATTTGTTTAAAACAAGTGTTAGATACCCGAGAAATCACAGCAGTAGCGGGCTTTTCCGCCAGAAGGAATGACGACGTCATGTTGGAATATCAAGCAACAGAAAATCTACTAAAAAACAAAACAATCTTGGTTACCGGTGCCGGAGACGGGATCGGTCGTGCTGCCTCATTGGCATTTGCTGCCCATGGTGCCACCGTAATTTTACTCGGGAAAACGGTGAAAAAGCTTGAAGCTGTTTATGATGAAATAGAGCAAGCTGGCGGCCCTCAGCCAGCGATTATTCCGCTGGACTTAAAAGGTGCAACTGAACAAAACTACATCGACATGGCGGAAACCATCGAACAGCAGTTTGGTCACTTAGATGGATTGCTACACAACGCCAGTTTATTGGGTGTGCTTGGCCCGTTCGAACATATCTCAATGAGCTCTGTCGAAGAGGTCATGAAAGTCAATGTGATTGCAGAAATTATGCTAACCAAAGCCTTACTGCCTGTATTGAAAAAAGCACCGTTAGCGTCGCTTGTATTCACATCAAGCGGTGTCGGCCGCCAAGGCCGTGCTTTTTGGGGAGAGTATGCAATGTCTAAGTTTGCCACTGAAGGCATGATGCAATCGATTGCCCATGAATTCCAAGACTCTAACTTACGCACCAATAGCATTAATCCGGGTGCCACCCGCACCAGTATGCGTGCCAATGCTTACCCGGCGGAAAACCCACAAACATTGAAAACCCCAGCTGAGATCATGCCAACCTATCTATACTTAATGGGCGATGATTCCAAAGATATCAACGGCCAACAGCTTAATGCACAGTAATAAGGCGGTATAACAAACAGTAAAAAGGGGAAGCCATATGGCTTCCCCTTTTAATTTCTCTGGTATTCCAGCAGTACGCTAGATTAGGCACTGCTGATGATGATTTACTGCTACTTATATTTGCGCATCACTAGCGTTGCGTTAGTGCCACCAAAACCAAAGCTATTACTCATCACTGTATTTAACTCTGTCTCAGTGTACTTTGTTACTAGCGGCATACCTTGTGCTTGCTCATCAACAGTATCGATATTGATGCTTGGCGCAATAAAGTTGTTTTCTAACATAATCAAGCTATAAATCGCTTCATGGGCACCCGCGGCACCTAAGGCATGGCCAGTAAGCGACTTAGTTGAAGCAATCGCCGGAAGCTCATCACCAAAGGTCTCTTTTAGCGCTTCAAGTTCACGCATATCTCCCACTGGTGTTGATGTACCATGGGTATTGATATAGTCAACTTTGGTATCAACATCTGCCAATGCCATCTGCATGCAGCGTACAGCCCCCTCGCCCGATGGAGCAACCATGTCGTATCCATCAGAAGATGCACCATAACCGACAACTTCTGCATAGATTTTGGCACCACGAGCCAGCGCATGTTCTAGCTCTTCTACCACCAAAATACCGCCACCGCCAGAGATAACAAAGCCATCGCGATCAGCATCATAAGTACGTGACGCTTTTTCCGGCGTGTCGTTATACTTAGTCGATAATGCTCCCATGGCGTCAAAGCCCATGGTCAACGTCCAATCAAGCTCTTCAGAACCACCAGCAAACACCATATCTTGCTTACCCATTTGAATAAGCTCAACCGCGTGACCGATACAGTGGGCACTGGTTGCACAAGCAGAACTGATTGAGTAGTTCATGCCTTTAATCTTAAACGGAGTCGCTAAGCAAGCACTTGCGGTACTCGCCATGATGCGCGGCACAATGTAAGGACCAACGCGTTTAACGCCTTTAGCACGCAATGTATCTGCGGCTTGAACTTGGTTAGCACTTGAGGCACCACCAGTTCCTACAACAATCCCTACTCGCGGATCAGAATACTGCTCTTCTGTTAGGTTGGCATCTTCAATCGCTTGCTGCATTGCGATGTACGCATACGCTGCAGCATCTCCCATAAAGCGTAACGCTTTACGGTCAATATGTTCTTTTGGATCTAATTTGATATCGCCCCAGACATGGCTTCGAAGCTTCATTTCTTCAAATTGATCAGAATGTGTAATGCCACTACGACCTGCTTTTAGTGACTCTGTAACTTCTTGCTTGTTATTACCAATACTTGACACTACACCAAGTCCGGTGATCACGACTCTTTTCATTATTAACTATCCATTCCGTACATCTAGTACCAATTTTGCTGCGCCAATAGTATCGCTTTTAGATCTTTTAAGTGGTCAGCTTTCCATAAACGCGGCTAAAATAATGCCCAATATTGAACTGAGAGTAAATTCATTGACTAAAGAACGTGAAGAAAATGTGCTAAATCGGGCAAATAAGTGCAAAAGCCATCCACTTTTTAACCATTTAGCTAAGCACATGACAAACGCTGCGCCGGTGTCGATAGCGATTATCGGCCCGTTGTGCGACGACATTACTCACACGATTGTTCACTTTAGTCACCTTAATCGCACTCAGGAGCCCTTTTCTATCAAAGTTTTCTTACCTATCAATGACAATCTCCTTCACCTGCTGGCTTTGTGTCCAGAAAGTACGCACAGTCAGTTAAATGGGATCAAAAATATTCATGGTTGTCATCGCTTTACTCTTGAAAACTTTAACTTAGATATCTATCTCGGAGACACCAATACGCTGTTGAAACAACAGGTATGCGCGTCATCTAAACGGATAAGTTACTGGCATATTAGCGACACTGCGCCGCTAAGCACTGAAGCCTGTATTTGGTCCATGGCAAGTTTAAGTGGTGATGATTGCACTGTGTCAATTGACTCTGCGTCCCTGCCCCGCACCACTAAGTGCGATGCCATTGAAAATAGTACAGATACAAACACTGAGCTTTTTAACATTCTCAATCAGAGTGGTTTTAGATGCTTGTTGCTTACACAGGATAACCACCCAAAAGCATGGCAGTGCGTGCAAAATACGCAACCAAGTCACCTAGATGCCGACATCGCGATTGGTGAACGGCAGGCACTTCGAACTCAACAAGCAAGCAATCTGGCCTATTTACCGTTGAAAACTGCAAATGATGAAATCGCCATCATTGGTGGGGGGATCGCTGCTGCAACCTTATGTTTATCTTTAGCCCAAAGAAACAAGTCACTTCACTTTTTCTGTATGGATGAGAAACTAGGCCAACAAGCCTCCGGCAACAAACAGGGCGCGATATATCCGCTCCTGACACCAGATAATGGTCCTCTCAGCCAATTTTTTCAGCAAGGGCTATTGTTTTCACTACGCCAGATCAGTCAATTATCCGCACAGGGATTCAACATTAGCCATGATTTCTGTGGTGTCCTGCAAACAGGTCATGATGAGCGCAGTCGTCAGCGCTTACAAAAAATCATCCAAGGCTTCCCATGGCCGTCCAATATGGCTCAAGCTGTTGACGCTGAACAAGCCAATATCCTTGCCAATATTGCTATTGATCAAGCGGGGATCTATTACCCGCAATCAGGTTGGGTCGCCCCACAACAGTATGCTCAAGCGGCATATGACTCAGCCAGGCAACTGACTGACATAAGCGCTCACTTTAACTGCCAAATTATAGACATAGAAAAACACCCAAATGGCTGGTTACTACTGCAGCGCCTGCCTGACGGAACAACAAAAAACCTCGGGCCTTACCGAAATCTAGTTGTGGCCAATGGCCGAAATTTAACCCAATTTGCGCAAACTAAGCACCTTGCTGTCAGCGGCTTTCGTGGCCAAGTTAGCCACATACCGAGTCAGGGCCAACTGAGTCAACTACAAACGGTTTTATGCTCCCACGGTTACTTAACTCCAAGCCATCAACAGTCCCATTGTACCGGTGCCAGCTATGTCAAAAACCCCCAAGATCTGAATTTCAATGCCGACGAGCAGCAGCAAAACTTAGCCAAGCTGCAACAGAGTTATCCTAATAGTCCTTGGGTTGAGGATGTTGATATCAGTGACAATAGTGCACGAGTCGGAGTAAGGATGGTGACGCGAGACCATGCACCTATGGTGGGCTGCGCCCCAGATTACAACAAGATATTGCAAGCTTATGAGCGCCACCAGCATAGCAAACAGAGCATCCAATACTGGCAAAATACACCGGCTCCCGTTCATGACAGCTTATTTGTACTAGGTGGATTGGGCTCTCGCGGACTAACCTCTGGTCCACTGGCAGCTGAAATATTAGCTGCGCAACTTTGTGATGAGCTTATTCCTACAGACATTGATACCTTAAAAATGCTTAACCCCAATCGAATGTGGATGAGAAAGCTGCTAAAAGGCAAAGCCTTGGAGGCTAGCTCGAACGAGTAACAGCAAACATTTGACCTTTTATACAAGCTAACGACCTACAGGTTCGATTACAGATCAGGGCGCGACTAATCAACGTTTATCAATTGTTATTGGGCTGCGGCATTCATCAGGGCATTTTTGAAATCATTAACCCAGCGACGATAAACGGTTTTTACATCCCCCCAGTTAAACACTTGGGTATTTTGACGCCATTGGTTAAACCCCTGCCCTCTATCCGCGGCCTTAGCCAATACCTCACCAGTCTGACCATCTTTGATCACGGCCAACAACATCATCGACCCCGAGCTTTCCGTATAAGTTCGGCCCATCGAGTTAAAACTGCGACGACTTGATTCTATTGGGGCTGTTAGTCTTATATCTGTAACAGCCGCTTCGATAACTAATGTATTTGGCCCCTTTTCTGTGACGAGCTCAAAAGGTTGTTCGGCATTAAACACATCATCAACGGTTACCGCAAATTGTGCCGACATTTTATCTAGTATGGCCTTTGGTAATTCATAGGTTGCGTTTAGACCATCAGCACGCCTATCGATTTTAGGAGGGCGATAATCAGCAGGATGATCGTTAGTTACCTGTACCGGCTCAAAGTACAATTTAGTATATTTCGCCCAGTCAACATCGGGTCTAACAAATGATAGATCGAGTTTTGAGTGTTCGACTTTTACCAAACCATCTTTGGTTTTTTCAGCATTTGGTCCTTGCTGTAATTGCGGCGACTGACTACTGCAAGCCCCCAAAATAGTGGCTACGACAGCAACTAATAGACATTGCTTGAACATGATAAATCTCCTTTTACTCTATCTGGGGCGTGTTGATCTCTCGAGCTGATTTTTGCCGCAGTTTGTGAGTTATTTAAACAAGGCAGAGGCTTTGATATGTAGCCCGCTACTTGATAAGCCGATAACGATGTAAAAAAGCCACAAACGCTGCCCGGAGGGGTCAGCGACAAGCGTTTTACCCTTTGTTGAGCGGTAATTTACTTAGCATACAATTTGCTTATCATACTATTTGCTTAGCATCTTAGGCGCCAAACAACTCGCCGTCCGCCACTCGTCGCAATTAAAATGCTTGCATCTCGAATAAATTTAATAGTGAAACATCAACACGCTCTAAAGCAAATAACTACAACACTTTTATTTGAATTAGCAGTAGCTTAATAGACTATAGCAGTAACATTAACACTCGCTAAAAAACTTACAAAAATAGTGTAATACCAATCGGCATAAAGATGTGATCGCTCAGCGAGAGTTTAGCGCTTCTGAGACAAGGTCATTAAATGCTCCTCGGTAACTGCTCCTGCGTTACTCTACCTCCTATATCCCTATAGTCGTGCATTAATGACATTCACCACATCCATGTGGCTTGCAACCAATGAAGGGCATAGTTACCCTAGGTTCAAGTTCGTTTACACAGGATCAGAAGTGCTAAAACTCGCCCTTTGGGCGCTTTTTTGGCTGCCTACTCCTTCGTTGAATAACTTCCCAATAGAACCACTATTACTTAAGTTATTCGTCTCGAACTCGTTTGCCCAAAATAGCTCTGAGTCGATCACTTTCTTATGCCGAGTGGTATAAATCCACTCAAGCGTAAACGGATGATTCATCAATTAAAACGAAGAAAAAATGCCACTTTGAAAGTGGCATTTTTTAAGATTTTACTTTGACACGGTTGTTTGTGTCGCGACTTTGACGAATAAGTTCATCACTGGCTTTAATATCACTTTGTTTTGCCAGTCTGTCGTAAAGCAACACATTCACCGATGAAGCGAGATTCATACAACCAACAGTCGGGACATAAACCACATCGTCGGCTTGATCTATTAATCCCTGATCTAGAGTGCCATCTTCTGGACCAAATACATATAGAGCAGATTGAGGATGCACATAGTGTGGCAATGGAATCGCCCCTTCAACAAGATCGACACAAACCAATTTCATCCCTGGCTCTAACATACTCGTGAGCGAATCAAACGGCTGTAACGGAATACGTTCGCCAGCTCGTTTGGTATCGGTGTTATATTGCTCACCTCGATGGCTGGCAGCTAGCGCATATCGCTTACCGGTATACCCCACTGCATCAGCTTGGTAACATCCCGCAGCACGCATCACACCACCTACATTGGTCGGGCTTTTGGGATTAAGCAAACCAATTTTAACCATTGATTGTTGCAATGCTGAGGATTT
Organism: Shewanella waksmanii; assembly: GCF_043643685.1. Lineage (GTDB taxonomy): Bacteria > Pseudomonadota > Gammaproteobacteria > Enterobacterales > Shewanellaceae > Shewanella > Shewanella waksmanii_A. The sequence continues at coordinate 117,662 of NZ_JBHZSN010000009.1, read as the reverse complement.
GACTGCTGAAGTCATTAGCTTGCCGATTGAATTCGTTGACTTAACTGTGACCATGCATCAGCAACTAACTGATAATCCGCTGGCGCTAATTCGGTATCAGCCGTTGCTAGACATTCATCCATTTTAGCGGCCAACGCTGCAAAATCTTGCTGTTGCTGACCTTCTAGTTGAGAAAGCACTACGGCAAAATGGCCTTGCAAATAACCACTGGCAAACAATGCATCATCATCTCCTGATGCAACAATACCGGCAATCCATTCATCTAACGCTACTTCATACTGCTCTAACATGACTTCTCCAACATTGTTGTCATCATTAAAATTTTGAGTCGACTATCATTGCGGGTTGGCTACCTGATACATCACGTAGTCATGGTACCCCGTTACGATTCTATAATAGCCAGATAATTCTCTATCTAATTCTGGGTCGCCACTATCCACGATTAATGGCCTACCTTCAAGTGCTTTTAGCTTTGTTTTGGTCGCCATGATAATAATATTATCTTTTCCAATTTGGCGGATAAGCTGAGGGCTTAATTGCTGATTACCACGTCCGAATATGTGGCCTTGCCCACCTATTAAAGTGATCACCAATTTTGCAGGTTTGTCGGCTATCAGCTCTAGCAATTGTGCCGCGGTTAGGTCGCTAGCGACCAATGCTTGTTGTTCGACCACATCTACGCCCAACAGTGTGTTTTCAACACCAAGCGCATCCATCACCGCACCGACAGTGCTACCCGAGCCCATAATAAATAGCTCATCTTCCATCAAATCAATAACTTCAGCGGCCATGTCTGCAAGCACCAATTCATCGCTTTCTTTGCCACCCATCTTAACGGCTTGAATATATCGTGGTTCAGCAGGTACCGACATCTCGCCAAAACGACGCGCTTTAACGGTACCTTGTCTAAATGCTTGCTCATCAATATCCATTACATCCGCCGACATGATACTTACCAACTCTCCTTCTAACAGCATTTTTAGTACCAAGCCTGAAGCTTGAGGAGTGATACCGTACACGCCGGAATGGATCTTTACACCAGCAGGTACACCTAACACGGGTAAATCGGTTTTCAAGGCTTGCAGTACATCTCTTGCAGTACCGTCACCACCACTAAACATCAGTAAGTCTAGCCCGTGTTGTTGTAACGCTTCTACAGCATGTTGAGTGTCAGCAGCTTGTGTATATTGCCCTTCATTAGCCACTTCTGGGCACTGATAAACCACTTGGTAGTTTAAGTCTAATTGTTTGCATAACGCCTCCCCCATCTCACTTGAAGCGGTATATACCTGCACACGTTCTTTATACGGCATGATTGCTGTTAACGCTTGGGCCATACGCAGTGCAGATTTGGGCTCCGCCCCCAACGCTAGCGCCTGTGTGGCAACATTATCACTGCCTTTAAGTGCCACACTGCCGCCTAAACCTGCCAACGGGTTGATGATCAAGCCTAACTTAAACAATCCTGCCATTATCTATCCTTTATGTTACTTAGGTAAAACTTATTGAGGTGTTGCCGATTTGGGTATCATAAATACTGCGAGCATGGATAATAGCGCACAGATCCCAGCTACCAACCAACTTAGCCAAGCCATACTGCCATCTCCCCAAATAAATCCACATAGCCAAGTGCCCAAAGCGCCGCCAACACCAAAACTCAAACTAGCATAAAGCGCTTGGCCTTTACTTCGATGACGTATATCAAAATGTTGATGCACAAACTGAATAGAGGCTGCATGGACTAAACCAAACGTGAATGCATGTAGCAATTGACTCACCGCTAGCCACCATATACTGCCCACACAAAATGCCATTAATAACCACCTAATGGCGGTCATTGCAATACTGATAACTAACAAACGCCTTACGCCAAAACGCCCCATCAATCGCGGAGCATACATAAACATGACTATCTCTGCTAGTACTCCGAGTGCAACATAGATACCCGCGGCAGACTCACTGTAACCAACCTGTTTTAAATACAATACAAAAAAGCCATAAAATGGCCCGGCACTCATCTGCAATAACACCGCCGACAATAAAAACCAAAAAATCGCTTTATCAATTTTTAGCGGTTTAACTGGCTCATTTCTGTCTATATTTGCCCGCGTATTGGGCAGAGCTAACGCGCAGCCGAGTAGCCCTAAAAAAAGACCTAAGCCAACATAGGGTAAGATTTCGGTGCCCCATGCACTAATGGCAAAGCCAACACCAACAACAAAAACTAAGTATCCTAGGCTGCCAAAGCTACGTATTTTGCCATAACCTCCGGTATTACTGCCTAGCGACTCCAGTGTGATCACTTCCAATTGAGCTAATATCGCGTTCCAGAAAAAAGTATAAATACTGAGGCTAATAGCAAGGTAAACAAAGCCACCGTGGTAGAAAAAAGTTAAGAAGGTGACGGCTGAACAAGCCGCTCCCAATTTTACCAGTTGCCCACGCATACCGGTTTTATCTGCAACCATCGCCCACACATTCGGCGCAATGATACGCGTCGCCATTAATATGGCCAGCAAAAAACCTATCTCTTGAGCATTAAAACCACGGTGTTCAAAAAACACACCAAGATAGGGAATAAGAACACCGAGAATGGCAAAAAAGAAAAAGTAACACGCACCGATCCAGCCCAGCTGTGATGGCATAGCACTTTGTTGTGACATTAAACTTAACTCGTAAACTCTCACCAAAACGAAAGAAGGCACATAAAATGTGCCCTCTCAACTGAATGCTTTATTGCATTAACGCATACCGATGTCAGGGGTCACGCTACTCACATCGTTATTCTGCGCCCGATGCCTTAATAAATGATCCATCAACACAATCGCTAACATGGCTTCAGCAATTGGCACCGCGCGGATACCCACACAAGGATCATGTCGCCCCTTGGTAACCACTTCCGCAGGTTCGCCAGTGACAGTCATACTTTCACCCGGCACGCTGATACTTGAGGTCGGTTTCATCGCGATATGCGCAACAATTGGCTGACCAGATGAGATACCGCCTAAAATGCCACCGGCATGATTAGACGCAAAACCCGCAGCTGACATTAAATCACGATGTTCAGAGCCTTTTTGATTCACAACCTCAAAGCCATCGCCAATTTCCACACCTTTGACCGCATTGATACCCATTAATGCATGGGCAATATCGGCATCAAGTCGATCGAAAACCGGTTCACCTAAACCGACAGGCACATTATGGGCAACCACAGAAACCTTAGCACCAATCGAGTCACCACTTTTTTTCAAATCTCGCATGTACTCATCAAGCTGCTCAAGTTTGCTGGCATCGGGAAAGAAAAACGCATTTTGCTCGATTTGTTCTGCATCAAATGACTCTGCACAAATAGGGCCTAACTGAGACAAATAACCGGTAATTTCAATTCCATGTACTTGTTTTAAGTATTTTTTAGCAACTGCTCCTGCAGCAACACGCATTGCCGTTTCCCGGGCAGACGAGCGTCCGCCTCCGCGGTAGTCACGTAAACCATACTTTTGCTGATAGGTATAATCAGCATGGCCAGGTCTAAATTGGTCTTTAATATTTGAGTAATCTTTACTGCGCTGGTCAGTATTCTCAATGACTAAACCGATTGACGTGCCCGTCGTTTTGCCTTCAAACACACCGGAAAGCACTTTGACTTCGTCCGGCTCTCGACGTGCAGTGGTATAACGAGAAGTACCTGGGCGTCGTCGGTCAAGGTCGTGTTGCATATCTGCTTCGGTTAGCTCCAAGCCTGGAGGGCAACCGTCAATAATACACCCCAGTGCTTTACCGTGGCTTTCTCCAAAAGTGGTAACTACAAAATTTTGACCAATACTGTTTCCCGACATCCGCTTTATACACCTCGTCTTTAATTTCAATCAGTTTAAGAGATTAACCCAAAAGTTAATCTATGACATATTCCCAAATCAACTAGCTTAAGATCAGTCATTAACCGACCAGATACTTTGTCTCTATTGTCCACTATCTTTATAGATGGCGAAAAGTGATTCATTTTCAACTAGCTGATCACGAGTTAACACAAATACACCGTCACCACCATTTTCAAAACTCACCCACGTAAAAGGTACATCAGGGAACTGCTCAATCAAATGCACCATGGAATTCCCGACTTCAACTACCAATAAACCATCTTCAGTGAGATAGTCGGCAGCGTTGGCTAGAATACGCTTAGTGAGATCCAGCCCATCGCGTCCCGAAGCTAATCCTAGCTCAGGCTCATGTCGATATTCATTCGGCATATCATCAATATCTTCGGCATCAACATAAGGCGGGTTGGAGACGATTAAGTCATATTGTGGCCCACGTGGAATCGCTGAAAATAGATCAGACTCTATAGGAAAAACACGATCCATCACCCCTAATGACTCAATGTTTATTTGTGCAACTTCCAAAGCGTCGGTACTAATATCTAGCGCATCGACTTCAGCTTCATCAAACTCGTAGGCACAAGCGATGGCGATACACGCACTGCCAGTACAAAGGTCAAGCACTCGATTTACTGGTTTGTTGTACAACCATGGGCTAAACCGATTAGCAATCATCTCGGCAATGGGCGATCTAGGAACTAGCACCCGTTGATCGACGTAAAATTCAAGCCCTGCAAACATCGCACGATTGGTAAGGTAAGGTACTGGTAGGCGCTCTCTAACACGGCGAATAATTAGCTCAACAATCTTGTGCTTTTCACTGCTGGTTAAATTGGCATGTACCACTTGTTGACCAAGCTCTTCCGGTAAATGTAACGCATGGAATACTAAGGCAATGGCTTCATCCCAAGCATTGTCGGTACCGTGACCATAATAAATATCGGCATCATTGAAACGACTCACAGCCCAGCGCAACATGTCACCTACAGTTCTTAACTCAGTGACGGCTTCATCTACAAAAATCTTGTCCACAAGGGTACTCCAACTTAATTGTTCGGCATCATTGTAACTGAACTCTATTCATATGGCATCGGATTCAATAAAATAGCCAGCATGAAACATGAAAAAGACAATGATTCGACGCTATTTCAAGCGTTAATGGCCGATATTAAGCCGCTTACCCAAGATAAGCGCCACTTTGCGGCACCCGAAAAACAAAAACGGCAAATCGTAGAGAAACAGCAACAACTCTATGCAGACAGCTATTTTTCAGACACTTATCAGCCTCACCTTCCCGATGAAGGCGCGATGCGTTGGCAGCGAGAGGATATTGATAAGCATGAATTAAAACGTTTACGACGTGGTGATTACCAGCCAGAATTACTGTTGGACCTTCATGGCATGCGTCAAACTGAAGCAAAACTTGAAATCGCTGCATTAATCCAAGCATGCAGTAAACAACATATTCATTGTTGCTGCATCATGCATGGTCATGGCAGTGGCGTATTAAAACAAAGTATTCCATTATGGCTGGCTCAGCACCCCCATGTTCAAGCTTTTCACCAAGCACCAAAAGAATGGGGAGGTAGCGCGGCGTTGCTGGTCTTAGTGGATGTCGCAGAACTACAAATATAGTTCTGCGACAACTATGCAGCTATTTTTTGCAGCTATCAGGCGATCGTATAAGGTGAGTGTTGCCAGCTAATAGACAATTGCTCACCATGTTTATCTAACAAAGTGACGCCTGAGGTGGCAAATAGCGGTGGCTCGATACCACGGACTAACTCGCTTACCATATAGCCAAGTAATGGCATATGGGCAATAACCAGTACTTTATCCGCGCGATATTGTTCGGCATACGCACAGACTAAATCTGCCGCTGTACAAGGGTCTGCTGAAGGCGTGAGTTCATCAAGTACTAGCCATTTACGCGGCTCAGGAAAATGTTTAGCAACTTCCTGCCAAGTTTGCTGTGCACGAAGATAGGGACTGACAAAAACTAAATCAAACTCGGTCACGCTGCGAGCTAAAAAGTTGCTCATTTGCTCGGTATGATGACGGCCTAGCTCAGTTATCGTACGTTCTCGATCTGAGTGAGCATCATATCCGGCTTCACCGTGGCGCATTAAGAATAGCTGCATACAACATCTCGCTACTTTTTATCATTGCTTTTGCCAATTGTAGCCTTAATTTAGCAACCAACAAACCATTGATGACTCAATAATTAGTCGAATAGCTAAAAATCTGACACCGTCACATGGTATTGTAAACTTCAGGTTAAGCCACCTTGCTAAACTCAACAATAAATCAACAACAAACAGTAAATTAAGTCCGCTTCGATATGTCAGCTAAGATTCGCGTTAGGGATAATTCAGTTGTTTAAAGTTAACATGCGTTCAAAGGGGCATATCATTTCAAAAACTGTAAACCTTGGCAGACGGGATACGTTGATATCTATAAGAATTACAAAATGAAATTTGCTAAAGTTGAGTTTCACTACCAATATGTATTATCACCGTATAACTTGCTAAGCTGAGACTTTAGACTGATTATTTAGTTCAGTTACCAACTAGGATGGATACACCTGTTGCAAACACAGACTTCGATAACTAAAAGCCCCAATGACCATCGTCAATATGCGTTTATCACCTTAAGCAATAGTTTAAGAGTGATGTTGGTCGAGGATAGCTTAGCAACACAAGCTGCGGCATCGATGGCAGTGAATGTCGGCCATTTTGATGATCCGATTGCGCGCCCTGGCATGGCTCATTTTCTGGAGCACATGTTATTTCTTGGCACAGAGAAGTATCCAGATTCTGGTGAGTATCATGCGTTCATTAATCAACATGGTGGCAGCAATAACGCGTGGACAGGAACTGAACAAACCAATTTTTTCTTTTCGATTGATGCAGAGGTGTTTGAACAATCTTTAGACCGATTCAGCCAATTTTTTATTGCACCACTGTTTAATGAAGACCTTGTCGACAGAGAGCGCCATGCGATTGAATCTGAGTTTAGCTTAAAGCTCAAAGACGATGTAAGACGTACCTATCAAGTTCAAAAAGAATCAGTTAATGCAGCGCATCCATTTAGCAAATTCTCAGTGGGCAATCTCACCACCCTCCATGGTGATGAAACACAATTACGCCAAGAGTTAATTGAATTTTATCAGCGCCATTATAGCGCAAACTTAATGACGCTATGCCTAGTTGCGCCGCTGCCTTTAGCAGAGCTTCAACGACTTGCCGAGTTTTATTTTAGCCCGATCAACAATGCTAATTTAATCAAGCAGTATCCCGATGTTCCTTTATACCATCAACAACACCTTAAACAGCAAACCAATATTGTACCTTTAAAGGAACAACGTCGCATTGCCATTACCTTTGCGTTACCGGCCATAGACACATTCTATAAACGTAAACCACTTACCTTTATTAGCCATTTGATCGGTTATGAAGGCCAAGGAAGTTTACTCAGTTACCTAAAAGAGCGCGGGTGGGCTCTGAACCTTTCTGCTGGCGGCGGAGTTAATGGCTACAACTTCAAAGATTATAATATTAGTATCCAGTTAACCGAGCGTGGATTAAGAAATCTTGATGAAGTCATTCGCTGCGCTTTTGAATATATCGACCTTATTGTAAGCCAGGGTTTGGAGTCCTGGCGTTACCAAGAGCGCGCTAATTTGTTGTACTTGGCGTTTAAATATCAAGAGCAAATTAAGCCTCTCGATCTTGCCAGCCATCTCAGCATTAACATGCATCACTACGAAGTCGATGACATGATTTACGGTGATTATCGTATGGATGGGCTAGATATAGCGGAAACCAAAGCGCTATTAAAGCTGCTCACACCAGATAACATGCGTTTGCAGCTAATTGCACCCGACCTTGATACGGAGAAACAGGCCGCTTGGTATCACTCCCCCTATCAAACCAAACCTATCTCGACAGAGCGACTTAATCTTTGGAGACAGGTGGAGCCGCGTAAAGAGTTGCGTTTACCCGATAAAAACCCGTTTATCATATCAGACTCTATCGCACGGCCTGATAAAAGCAGCTCGAGTATCCCGGAAGTTGTTTGCCAAGAAAAAGGCTATCGGCTTTGGCACCGTAAAGATGATGAATTTAATGTGCCTAAAGGACATATGTATTTATCATTAGATTCTGAGCAAGCATCTAAAACGCCCCGCCATGCGGCGTTAACTCGTTTGTATGTTGAAATGCTGCTCGATTATCTTACTGAATATACTTATCCTGCTGAAGTCGCAGGACTGAGTTACAACATTTACCCTCATCAAGGTGGGATCACACTGCACCTAACGGGCTTTACCGGTAAACAAGAGGCATTGCTTTCGCTGCTTATCAACAAAGCACGTGAGCGAAATTTTACCCAAGCAAGATTTAATACTATCAAACGGCAAATTTTACGAACTTGGTACAACCAAAGCCAAGCTAAGCCAATTTCACAATTGTTTACTAGCTTAACCGTGACCTTACAAAAGCGCAGTTATGAGCCGAGTCGTATGGCAGAGCTGCTAGAGGAAATCGAATTAGAAGACTTACATGATCATGTGCGCAGTTTTTACGAAAAAATTCATCTTGAAGGGTTAGTCTATGGCGACTGGCTGACCGAAGAAGTCAAACAACTCGGCAATCGACTTGATCATATTCTATCTTTAGTCACCTCCCCCAGTGGCGAGTCTGACAGGGAGTTAGTGAACCTAAGTGGTCGCGGCACCTTAATGCGAGAGCTACCCGTTTCCCATCAAGACAGCAGCATCATCGTTTATTATCAAGCCCAGCAAGCCACACCAGAAAAAATGGCATTGTTTAGCCTGCTCAATCATACAATGTCATCGACATTCTTCCATGAGCTGCGGACTCAACGTCAGTTAGGTTATATGGTCGGAACAGGCTATCTGCCACTTAATCGCTACCCTGGGATGATATTTTATATTCAATCGCCCACTGCAGGACCGTTACAACTACTTGAAGCTATTGATGAGTTTATCGCTGACTTTAACTATGCCGTCATGCAAATTACCAATGAGCAATGGGAACAAACCAAGCTCGGATTAATTAATCAAGTTATGGAACACGACCCAAATTTGAAAACCCGAGGTCAAAGATATTGGTCCAGCATTGGCAACAAAGACTACCAATTTAACCAGCGCGAATTAGTGGTTGAACAAATAGAGTCGATCACACGTTCCGATCTGATTAAGTTCATGATGAGTAAGATGCGCACCAAACATGGCGACCGCTTGGTGCTGTTTACCACAGGAGAGCAGCACCGACATCAAGAGCGGCTTACATCAGATAAGATGATCACCGACTTAAGATCCTTCAAACAACAAGCGAATAAATTCAGTTACTAAGGTGATAAATTATACAATAGCAAAATGCAATATCATTATTTACTAACTTAATGCTAAAACAACAGATTTTTCAGGCTGTTTAACCACAAAGGTAGCAACAAACAGACTTATTAACTGACTAAGACGTATTTTTCGAACGTTCTGCTTTAAGGCAACAGGAGATGTAAATGATTTTCATCTAGAAAAACTAGCCGCAACTTTGACAAACACCTTTGTTTCTGAAAAAGTGAGGTTAATCAACTGTTGCCTACGCTTTTCTGGCTAATAATCAAACAAATAATTATGCCTAACGCTCTGATAAAGCTAATCCTGACCTTTTTCACCATGTGCCTGTATGCGACCATGGCCTATGCACATGAGTCCATTACTCACTCCGTTGAGCTTAATAGCAAAAACTTCAATGTTCCCGAAGGATTGTCACAAAGCACTGTGACTTCCATCGCCGAAGACCAACAAGGTTATATTTGGGTAGGTACTCTTAATGGATTAAATCGCTTTGATGGCAAAAGATTTAAAACCTTTTTGGCTGGAGATAACAGCGGCCTCAGCTCATCTTTCATTAGAAGTTTGTCGACTAATGAATCCGGTGATTTACTTGTCGGTACTGATCAAGGGTTAATGGTATATGACAAGAGTAATGACAATTTCAAACAAGTAGAACAAGCCAAACAGTTTAACCAATCAGCGATTTGGTCAGTACTAAGCACTCGATTAGGATTGCTTATCGGTTCAAATACAGGCTTATATTTAGTTAATGGGCAGTCGACTCTTGCAAATACAAAGAAGTCACTGTACGAAGCGAAAAAAATCATTTTATATCAAGACGATATATACATAAGAAATTACAGCAGAGAACTATACAAACTCAATATCGAGAAGTTTGAACAAACTCCAGAGCTAGTTAGCAGTAATATTATTGATGTAGTCACAGACGACAACAACCTCTATATCTTGTCCAGTTCAGGCATAAAAATTGTCAACAAAGAATTCGAAAAAGAAATCCAAAGTAATCGACAGTATGCCAGGATTTTTGTAAGGGATGATCACCTTTATGGCTTAACTAACCATCAAATATTTTTAATAGAAGATGGTAAAGAAACATTATTTGGCAGCTTGAAAGAAGAAAATAACTCTATCGTTTCTGCATTATATGTTAATGATAATGCCGTTTATATCGGCTTAGTTAATGATGGTCTAATTAGCATTAGTAACTCTGCCAATCTGGTAAACACCATTGTCGGCACTTCAGGAAATATTTGGAATTTAAGTAAGAAACCCAATGGAAACCTATTGCTGTCATCAGACAGTAACATCATAAATGAGTATGATGCTGGCTTAAATTTGGTTGCCACACACACAACACCTCACTCAGGCTACAAAAACACTATCTTTTTTGAAGGTGACATCTATATTGGTAACCACCAAGGCTTATATAGAATAGATAGTAACTCCCACCAAATAGAGCAGCTTTATAATGGCATTGTTACTTTTATTAAGGCGAGCCAATACACAAACTCGATACTTATTGCTACTGCGACTGGTCAAATTGCGAAATATGAACCTCAAACAGGTGTCAATAAATTAATAAACTTAAAATTAAAATCCCCCATACTAAGCGTTATTGAAAATTCCGCGGACACATTTTTTATAGGTAGCCAAACAGGTCTGTTTTTAGCAAGTGAAAATGGCGTAGAGCTCATCGATGACGAGTTGGTTTATAGCATTGAGACCCATGGCGAAAATGAAATCATATACGGAACAGCAACCGCTATAAAATCATTTAATAGTAACAGCAAGGCCTCCAAGGTTCTGTTTAGTAACAATAAAAGCATCTACTCCATCGTAACAGATGGCAATCGCATCATCGCCTCTTCAATCAATGAAATTGTCTACTTGCTTGAAGGGCGTGCATACGTATTTTCAACGCAATATGGTAGCCAACACGAATACAATACGCCTAGCGGCATCAATTTTGGCAACAACTTAGTGATATTTGGCGGAATTGAGGGAGCCAGTTTAATTTCCCTTGATAGGTTAGATAGTTATATCGCTAGCATACCCGTTATTGAAACGACACTGACCGATCTACTCATTTTCAATACGCCAGTAAATATGGGGAGTGAGCACCTTAAAGCACCATTAAGTTACTCAGATGAAATAACATTAAAATACTCCGACTATCCATTTACGATTAAGTTCGATACGCCAAACTCCTCTATTGAGCAAATTGAATATTACTATCAACTAGTAGGGCTTTCTGATGATTGGATTGCTGCGAAAGGCACCCATTCAGCGACCTACACCAATCTATCGTCAGGCACTTATACCTTTAATATTTACGCACAAAGCGCCTTGCTTGGTGAGCCGGGTAAGCAAAAGTCACTTACAATACATATTACTCCACCATGGTGGCTCTCTACCGAATCAAAATTAGTTTACTTTCTCGTCATCGTTTTACTTGCCGGAATTATCACTAAAGCGCTGTTAAGACGCCGTGAAGTACAACGACAAATAGCTAAGTCCGAAGAACGATTAAAACTTTCCCTTTGGGGAAGCGGTGATGAAATGTGGGACTGGGATATCGAAACGGGTCAAATATACCGTTCCAATATCTGGGGCTCTTTAGAGTTTCCTCGCGATGGTCAACGCTCAGGTGACGGTGTAGAAGAGAGTAATATTCACCCAATGGATCAAGAGCGGGTCAATAGCACACTCAATAAACATTTCATTGGTGAAACAGACCACTTTGAAGCCGCTTACCGAGTTAAAGGCAAAACCAACGACTGGGTATGGATATTAGACCGCGCCAAAATCGTTGAACGAGACGAAAATGATAAGCCAGTCCGAATGACTGGTACCATCAAAAATATCAACAACTTCAAACAAGCTGAAGAACAACTGCGCCTGTTTGAGCGGGCAATTGAAAATATCTCAGAAGGCATGTTCATTCTCGACAGTAAATTCGATTTCGTCGAGGTTAATGAGGCCTGTTGTGATTTATGTGAGAAGAGCCGCACCGATTTTATCGGAACAAAATTATCCTTTGATCTTTACCCTGACAGCTATTCAGAGCAAATCCGTACCATATTGCAACAACAAGGTAGTTGGAGCAATGATGTAGAGTCCTCCAAAGGTGATGGCAGCAGCTTTTTAATGGAGCTTACTATCGATGCCATCTATGATGAACAAGGCATCTTATCTCATTATGTTGGTGTATTCTCCGATATCTCCAGACGTAAGCAACAAGAAGAAGAGTTACGTAAATTAACCAATAACGATATACTCACCAGCTTACCAAATCGCTCAAGCTTGATGGTTACCTTAGGCAACTTAGTCCGTAAGGACACTCACCATACCTTAATGGTGTTAGACCTTGATAACTTCAAAAAGATCAATGATTCACTTGGCCACCAAGTCGGTGATGAGCTGCTAAAAATGGTTGCATTGCGTATTGAAGGCGCCGTGCCTTACCACACCAGTATCTATCGCCTAGGTGGTGATGAATTTGCCATTCTTGTTGATAACAATCCTGATATAGGGTCTGCGGCAGTAATAGCGAATAGTGTAATTGACGCCTTTAATAACCCATTTGAGCTCTCTAAAGATCGGGTTGTTGTTGGGGTGAGTATTGGTATTGTGCTTTACCCTGAAGATGATCAAAATGAGCAAGCGCTGCTTCGCAAAGCTGATATTGCCATGTATCACGCGAAATCAGGCGGCGGTAACCGCTATCAATTCTATTCAGAATCCTTAAACCGTAATGCAATAAGACAACTTGAAGTTGAAAATCTAATCCGCGAAGGATTAAAGGAAGATCTGTTTGAAGTCTACTATCAGCCTAAAATTGATCTTAAGTCAGGTAAACTAGCCGGGATGGAAGCGCTAGTTCGCTTAAATCATCCACAGCATGGATTGATACCGCCGGGAGATTTTATCCCCTTAGCAGAAGAAACTGGATTAATCATCGATATCGGCGAGGTTGTTTTAAAGAAAGCGTGCTTCGCGGCACAAAATTGGCGCCGTCAAGGAATCTTCAATGGACGGGTTGCCGTCAATTTATCATCGCAACAATTTGCGCTACCCGACCTTCATCAACGTATAGAGTCAATTTTACGTCTCACACAGCTACCTGCGAGCAACTTAGAGCTAGAAATTACTGAAGGTACCGTCATAAAACAGCCGGAAAAGGCAATTAAAGTCATGGAGCAACTGTCGCAAATGGGCGTCAGCCTTGCGCTAGACGATTTTGGCACCGGTTATTCGTCATTATCGTACTTGAAGCGATTCCCTATCCACACGCTGAAAATTGATAAAGCCTTTGTTGATGACATCGATAAATCCGACCGTGATTTGAAGATGGTGGACTCTATTATCACCATCGCGCATAACATGGGCTTATCTGTGGTGGGTGAAGGTGTCGAGGAGCCCTCTCAACTCAATATATTGAAAGCACTAAATTGCGAAGAAATACAAGGCTTTATTTATAGTAAAGCAGTAACAGAAGAGACCTTCTCCAAACTACTTATTCAGGATAATATTGAACCGCAAAAAGAGGTTAAACAAGCTAATTCAGGGCGAATAATGTAACTCTACAGCTATTTATTTATAGCAAAATTTAAAACTTGGCATAACGTCTGCATCTACTCTCTCAAACGTCAACATTTTGTTTGACATAAAAATGAATTAACCCTGAGAGAGATAACCATGATTAACGGACTAGTTACTGCCATCGCCCTTACTTTAACCGCTACTACAGCTATTAACGCACTGGACACTATTAACTTTACTTCTGATAACAGTCTTGTTGGCTCTCCAAACATTAAATTCAAACCTGTTGAGCTTGCAGGTTCGCCAAACATCAAGTTCAAGCCTGTTGAGCTTGCTGGCTCACCAAACATCAAGTTCAAGCCTGTCGAGCTTGCTGGCTCACCAAACATCAAGTTTAAGCCTGTAGAACTTGCTAGCTCACCAAACATCAAGTTCAAGCCTGTAGAACTTGCTGGTTCACCAAACATCAAGTTCAAGCCTGTTGAGCTTGCTGGTTCGCCAAACATCAAGTTCAAGCCTGTTGAGCTTGCTGGCTCACCAAACATCAAATTTGAGCCTGTTGAGCTTGCTGGTTCGCCAAACATCAAATTTAAGCCTGTAGAGCTTGCAGGTTCGCCAAACATCAAATTTAAGCCTGTAGAGCTTGCTGGTTCGCCAAATATCAAGTTCAAGCCTGTTGAGCTTGCTGGTTCGCCAAATATCAAGTTCAAGCCTGTTGAGCTTGCTGGTTCGCCAAACATCAAGTTCAAGCCTGTCGAGCTTGCTGGTTCGCCAAACATCAAGTTCAAACCTGTCGAGCTTGCTGGTTCGCCAAACATCAAGTTCAAGCCTGTAGAGCTTGCTGGTTCGCCAAACATCAAATTCATCAATACAGCTAACGCGTAAGGAGAAGTGACTATGTTAAATTCACTAAAGAAAGCCCTTGGTATCGCTCAAAAATCAGAACGTAAGCGTGTTCATCTACCTGAAGGTCTTAATCAATTAGAAGTCATTCCTGCCAAAGTCTGGTGGAAGTAGACCTCAGCACATAGTCATAAAAAAGGAGCCATCGGCTCCTTTTTTGTTTCATCAAATCATCCAAATAATTTTTAAGTCAAAGGATGATATTTACGTTTCCACGCCCTTGGGCTTTTTTCCAAGCAAAACGCTTATGAGTGCTTAGTAGTGGATAACCAAATGGTCCAAAAAGCAGCCCAACAAAAGCCCAGCGTTTGACGCCTAATCCTGCTCTAAATGCTAAATTCCCCATCACAATTGAGGATAAAAACAAGCCCGATACTACGAACAAAATCATTGAGTGTATACCTCATACTGCCACTACACCTACTAATTAACCGGGTTATCAGTCTTCGACTACAACCAGCTAACTAGCAGAAACCGCCTAACGCTCACTATTCATTGTACACTAAACAGACTAAAGGCGGTCAATAAATTACCAATTGTTACCGATAAGATAAAAAAATGCGGCATCAACATGCCGCATATCTAATATAGAGACTATGAATTAATGACGCTTATGGATAAAAGCGAGATTGCTCCTGCGCCATCGTTTTCAATCTCTCGCATGGCGCAAATCGGTCGCCATACTGAGATTGATAATGCGATAATTTATCAACTAAATTTTGTGCACCTAATTGGTCAATATATCTAAATGGACCACCTAAGAACGGTGGGAAACCGATACCAAAAATGGCACCAATATCGCCATCACGTGGGCTAGCAATGATCCCTTCTTCGAGGCAGCGAACTGCCTCATTGAGCATTTGCACCACGCACTGCTCAGCAACTTGCTCCGGCAACTTCCCAGCTCCAAGTGATAATCCCAGCACCCGATAAACACTCTCATCAACCTTCTTATCTTTAGGTTTACCAGTATAAAGATAAAATCCTTTCTTGTTTTTACGGCCTTTTCGATCATCTGCCAGCAATTTATCAAACGCCTGTGGTGCTTTAAAGCGCTCACCTAGCTCCGCCTCAAGAATAGGCGCAATTTTGGCACCAACATCAATACCGACTTCATCAAGCAAGGTCATGGGTCCTACTGGGAATCCAAATTTAACTAACGCCTTATCTAAATGCTCTACCCCATTACCTTCAAGTAATAAATTGGCTGCTTCATTCATGTATAACGCTAAGATTCGATTCACGTAGAAACCGGCACCGTCTTGCACAACAATCGGGGTCTTACCCTGCTTTCTTGCAAACTCAACGGTCGTTGCAATTGTCTCCGCAGAGGTTTTTTCGTGGGCAATCACTTCAACTAATGGCATCTTCTCAACCGGAGAGAAGTAATGCAAACCAATGACATTTTCTGGGCGAGTCGCCGCTTCAGCGATCTGACCGATCGGAAGAGATGAGGTATTTGAGGCAAAGATGGTTTGCTCACCACAATGCGCCTCAACATCTTTGACCATTTGATGTTTCAAAGCTAAGTCTTCAAACACCGCTTCCACCACAATGTCAGCATCTTTAACACCTTGGTATTGGGTGGTCGTTGTCATCAATGCCATTTGGTTGTCACGAACAGCTGGTGTGATATGACGGCGTTTAACACTCTTATTCAACAATTTATAGGCATAAGCAAGTGCGTTACTTAGTCCAGTCTCGTTGATATCTTTAACACGAACAGGCAGTTTCGCTTTGGTTGTGGTTACTGACGCAATGCCGCCACCCATTAATCCACCGCCTAGCACCATCACTTTATTTAAATCACGTGGCTCTACGTCACCAGCCCCGGTTTCTTTTTTCATTTCTGTGGTCGCAAAAAAGATGCTACGTAACGCTTCCGACTCGCTGGTCATCACCAACTGCGCAAAATGACTCGCTTCAACTTCAAGCCCTTTCAATAGTCCTTTAGCACTGCCTTGGCGTACACAGTCAATGATCTTCTCAGGAGCAGGATAATTCCCCTGAGTTTTCTTGTTGACCTGCTTTAATGCTTGATCAAATATAATATTGCGACCAGCACCGGTGCCTTCCAATATCTTGTTCAACGTTGAAAGCTTGGGCTTTTTCGGTGATTTTTTACCTTTCAATGCCATATCAATAGCGGTCTGCAATAAAATTGACTCAGGTACCACATCATCAACCAAGCCCATTTTAAGTGCTTGTTTAGGTCTCACTTGCTTGCCTGTTAGCATCAAGTCGAGCGCTTTCGTAATGCCAACTAACCGAGGTAAACGTTGGGTTCCACCGCCGCCAGGTAACAATCCCAGCTGCACTTCAGGCAGGCCCATCATGGTTTTTTTACTATCAGTACATACTCGCTGATGACAGGCTAAAGCAAGCTCTAAGCCACCGCCAAGACAAGGGCCATGAATTGCTGCAACAACGGGAATTTTTAGCCCTTCAAGTGCAAGAAAAACCTGATGTCCTTGCTGCGAAAGTGTTTTTGCATCCTGCTCTGTTTGACACGCATCCAGCATACTAATGTCTGCGCCGGCAACAAATGAATCAGGCTTGCCTGATGTAACAACCAAACCGGTTATCTGGTTATCAGCTTTAATTTCATCCAGCATGGCTGTGATCTGCTCACCAAATTCGGCGCGCAAAGTATTCATGGTTTCGCCAGGCACATCCATCGTTAACACGGCAATGCCATTATCGTTTCGCGTTAATTTAAAACTGTTATCCATTACCTTACTCCACTTCAACTATCATCGCTGCACCTAAGCCGCCCGCAGCGCATGCGGTAGCAAGCCCTGTCCCACCGCCTCTGCGTTGTAATTCTCTACACAATTGAGTAACGATACGTGTGCCTGTTGCAGCAAACGGATGGCCATAAGCAAGAGAGCCACCTAACACGTTAAATTTACTCATATCGATTTCGCCAATTGCGCGGTTACGACCCAGCTTCTCCTCGGCAAACTTTTTCGAGGCAAACATCTGCATATTGGCGAGCGTTTGAGCAGCAAAAGCTTCATGCATTTCTATCAAAGTAAGATCTTCTAGCTCCATACCAGCTCGCGCCAGTGCCATCGGCGTTGCATATGAAGGCCCCATTAACATGTCTTGCCAAACATCAATGGCGCTAAACGCGTAACTCTTAATGTAACCAATCGGCGTGTAGCCCATCGCTTTGGCACGACTTTCACTCATCAGCAATACCGCCGAAGCACCATCGGTTAGTGGCGTACTGTTTGCCGCAGTGACTGAACCATGCTTACGGTCAAATGCGGGGCGCAACTTAGCGTAGGATTCGATGGCTGAGTTTTCACGAATATTGTTGTCTCGATCTATAAAGGTTTTATAGGGAGGGACATGAGCGGTCATCACTTCATCGGTCAACTTACCTGCATTCCAAGTCTCTGTTGCCAAAGTGTGCGAGCGATGCGCGAGCGCATCTTGATCTGCGCGGCTAATGCCATAAGTTTTCGCCATTTGCTCTGCGGTTTGTCCCATCGATAAACCCGTAGAATACTCAGCAACAGCGGGCGGCACAGGTAATAAGTCTTTTAAGCCTAAGCGTCTAACAATCGCAAGCTTTTGAGAGAATGAGCGCGCCTTATTTAAGTCAACCAATGCGTGAGCCAGCTTTTTCGAAACACCTATGGGTAATACTGACGATGAATCGGCACCACCTGCAATACCAATATCAATGTTACCCGCCATTATAGATTCAGCGACGTTCACTGTAGATTGAAAACTGGTAGCACAAGCCCGCGTCACACTGTATGCATCTGTCGCCACATCCATGCCAGTGCCCAACACTATTTCCCGAGCAATATTTGGCGCAGCAGGCATCTGTACAACCTGACCGTAAACCAGCTGCTCTATCTCTTTAGGATCAATTTCAGAGCGAGAAAGCATCTCATTGACCACCATTTTCCCCATGTCCAAGGCTGATACGCCATGGAAGGCGGTGGCTTGTTTCGCAAATGGTGTTCGTAGACCGGTTACAATCGCAACGCGATCACCATTGGCGTTGGTCACCCTTTGTAGCTTACTCATTATTACCCCTCTTATTGACATCGCTTCATCAAAAAAATCAACGCGACTATTATTGTATCCCTAACAAAAACCTGTCTTATCTCACCTGCTTAACAAACAGGTCTGACCATCAAAGTGTGATCTGATTCTAACTTCTTATGTTAAAGTTTTAAACACCTGTTTGGTTTTTAATCGTTAAATATTGAAAAACTGCTTTATTAACAATGTTTAATTGAATATATTTTGAAAAACAGTGTCGAATTACGTCATAGTCGATCTGAATATGAGCCGAATCCTGAACGCTAATTGATGAGCGAGGATAGAGGGTTTGGTTTAAATTCACTCAACTAACAAACTTATTTCGGAATTTATCTGATAATTTGATGTCCTACAGCTCATACAGAAAAATACGAGTAACCCCATGCCTTTAAGTCGATTTCACGCATTAAGAGAATACCTAGACCAAGTTATTCTTGGTCAGCCCGTGCTGACGGAAAACCTACTCATCGCATTGATAGCCGATGGACATCTATTAGTAGAAGGCCCGCCAGGATTAGCTAAAACTCGCGCGGTTAAAGCCTTATGTGATGGTGTTGAGGGTGACTTTCATCGAATTCAATTCACCCCTGACTTACTCCCAGCTGATCTAACCGGCACGGATATTTATCGCGCGCAAACTGCCAGCTTTGAATTTGAGGCCGGGCCGATATTCCACAACTTGATCTTGGCCGATGAAATTAACCGTGCACCCGCAAAGGTGCAATCAGCACTGTTAGAAGCGATGGCTGAAGGTCAAGTCACGGTAGGCAAAAATAGCTATAAACTTCCAGATCTGTTTCTGGTTATGGCGACCCAAAACCCACTTGAAAACGAAGGGACCTATCCTTTACCAGAGGCACAGCTAGATCGTTTTCTCATGCACTTAAACTTAGATTATCCAAGTGCAGATACAGAGTTTGCCATCATGCGCATGTCTCGCAATGAAGCGCTCAATCATGCCTTACCTGAAGTCACTCCCATATTGCAGCAAGAAGTTTTCGCTGCGCGCGAGCAGGCACTCGAAATCTACCTCGCTGAGCCGTTGGAAAAGTACATTGTTGATTTGGTCATGGCCACGCGAACCCCGGAAAAGTACAGTGATGAACTGGCGAAATGGTTAGAATATGGTGTTAGCCCTCGTGCAACCTTAGCACTTGAACGTTGCGCCAGAGCAAGAGCTTGGTTAAAAGAGCGAGACTTTGTTTCACCTGAAGATATTCAAGCTGTTGCCCCTAACGTATTACGTCATCGACTATTACTTAGTTACCAAGCACAAGCTGAGGGCGTCAATAGCGATCAGGTTATCAATCATATACTCAGTTTGGTTGCGGTTCCCTAGTTTATGGTTAGTCAGGACTTACCTCTTTTTGCTGATGGCATTCATTTATCGCAGCAAGAACTACTCGCTTGCCAAAACTTAGCCAAAGCGATACCTGAGCATCGCAGTAAGGCGAAAGCTGCGCTGGCTGGACACCGTGCCAGCCATATAAAAGGCCGCGGTATGGAGTTTGCCGAAGTACGCCACTATCAACCCGGTGACGATGTTCGCACCATTGATTGGCGAGTGACAGCTCGAACGGGAAAAACCCACACCAAACTCTTTGTTGAAGAACGAGAACGCCCGGTCATCATCCTGCTTGATTTGAGCCACAGCTTATATTTCGGCTCCAGCTTACTGTTGCAGTCTGTGCAAGCTGCCCATTTAGCAGCGACTTTGGGCTGGAGTGCCATCGCCCATGGTGACCGTTTGGGAGCCATCATCGCCAGTGAGCATCAACATATTGAACTCAAACCGCGAAGCCGTCAGAACGGTATATTGCAGTTGGTTGCATCCATCGAAAAGGTTCATCAACAACAACTGCAACACATTCACTCTTTGCCCAATGAACCTCAGCACATGTACCGCGCTTGTCAACGCTTGCAGCGTCTAGCAAAACCGGGATCATTGATTTGGATTATATCCGATGGCAAACATATTGATGAACAGTGTGTCGGGCCTTTACTCGATCTTAAGCGTCATTGCGACATTGGCGCCTATTTGGTCACCGACCCCCTCAGACAAGGTGAGTTGCCATTACCAAAACGTTTTGCCCTCCCCGTAAAAGAGGGTAACCAAGAGCTCACCCTTAACCGCCAAAGTTACGAAACCTGGCTAAATACGCAACAGCAACAACAAGCAGGCTTTGTCAGAATGATGAACAAATTAAGTGTACAAACACGGTTTATCGACGCAGGACAAAACCTCAATCAACAACTTGGAGCATTGAGATAGATGGTTGCCGCGACGAACCCCGCTCTCGCCAACTTACGCGATATTCAATTACCGCAAGCCATACATCAATGGCCAATTGCCCCCGGATATTGGTTATTGCTGGCAGCGGTGGTCATCTTGCTACTTTGGTGCTTGCGACTTTGGAAAAAAAGACAGCACAAACTTGCTGCTAAACGAATGGCAATCAAAGAGTTAAGTCAGATGAATACCGATATGCCACATTTACCCATCGAAGTGAATAGCCTAATTAAACGTGCAGTAATGAGTTATTTAGGACGAGATTCAGTGGCAAAGTTAGAGGGTCAACGCTGGCTCGACTGGCTGTTGGCGCAACAAGCAAGTCCTCAACTGATAAGCTTAATCGAAAAGCGCTACCAAAACACTGCTTATAGTCCCGAAGACAAACAGCGACTGCTCGATGAAACAAAACAATGGTTAAGTCAAACACTGCCACTGACAAAAGGGAGCGCTAATGTTTAGTATCGCTTGGCCTTGGTTGTTAGTGTTGTTGCCATTGCCGCTTATTTTTCGTCGCGCTCAACAGCAACAGAAAGTCACAGGCCATCTGCAATTACCTGGCGTAGGACAAACCAGTCTAAATCAGGTGCAGCAACGTAAAACCAGCCCCTCTTGGCTATTATGGCTTGTTTGGGTTTGCCTTATCAGTGCAGTTTGTCGGCCATTATGGGTCGGTGAGCCTATTGAACTTCCAAGCAAGGGGAGAGATTTGATGATGGCCGTCGATCTCTCTGGCAGTATGCAAATTGAAGATATGGTCATTGATGGTAAACCCGTTGACCGATTAGTGCTAATTAAACACGTACTGAGCGAGTTTATTGAGCGGCGCCAAGGTGACAGATTGGGACTGATACTGTTTGCCGATCATGCCTATTTACAAGCGCCGCTGACCCAAGATAGACGCTCAGTTGCGCAATTTTTACGCGAAGCAGAAATTGGATTAGTCGGCAAACAAACCGCCATTGGTGAAGCCATTGCTTTGGGCGTAAAACGTTTTGAGCAGGTCGATGAAAGTAATCGGATCTTAATCTTATTAACCGACGGCTCAAATAACTCAGGCAGTGTCACTCCCAAACAAGCTGCAGAGATTGCAGCTAAACGAGGCGTCACCATCTACTCTGTCGGTGTCGGTGCTGATGTGTTAGAAAGGCGCACCATATTTGGTACTGAGCGTGTAAACCCATCGATGGATCTTGATGAAGCTGAATTGACTCAACTTGCTGAAATGACCGGTGGCCGCTACTTTAGAGCACGTAACAGTGAAGAGCTTGAGCAAATTTACCAAGCGATTGATCAACTTGAGCCCATCAGTCGTGAGCAATTTAGCTATCGACCTCAGGCCGATCTGTTTTATTACCCTCTGGCTATCGCATTACTACTGACTGTTCTCAAAGTGCTGCTAACTCTACCAATTTTTCAGCAACTGACCTCACGTAAACAGGGGGCGGCTTAATGCAATTTTTACGTCCTGAATGGCTTTTGGCTTTACTACCTTTAGCCGTCATCTTGCTGGCATTATGGCGCTCTGGCAGTGCTAGTTCCAACTGGAACCGCTATATTGCACCACACTTAGCCAAACTATTAGTCAGTGAAGGTGAACAGAAGCAACAACGAAACATTGCTTATCTTGCCACTGCGTGGCTAATCACTGTTATAGCGCTAGCAGGCCCAGCTATTAGTAAGCAAGCCTTACCGGTATTTCAAGCAGATCAAGCTCGTATCCTTGTGATGGATATGTCCTTGTCCATGTACGCCACCGATCAAGCGCCCAACCGCTTAACACAAGCTAAATTTAAAGCGACTGATTTAATCAGTGGTTTTAAAGAAGGTGAAACCGCACTGGTTGCCTACGCCGGTGATGCATTTACTATCAGCCCATTAACGCGAGATAAATCTACCCTACTTAACTTATTGCCCACATTGAGCCCTGAAATCATGCCTGTGCGAGGCTCAAATTTACCGGCGGCATTATCTCAGGCAAAATCCCTTCTCGCTCAAGGTGGTCACCTGCGTGGCGATATCATTGTGATTACCGATGGCGTGAAAATCGATCAGGTAAATCGCGCTAAATCCATATTGGCTGACACCCATTACCAACTGCAGGTACTAGCGTTAGGTAGTCAACAAGGAGCGCCAGTGAAGCTACCTAATGGCCAGTTACTTAGAGACAGAAGCGATAACGTGGTGGTGGCTAAAACTGATTACGCTAAGTTAGCTGAAATCGCAACCAGTACCGGCGGCTCGCTATACCAATACCGTTCAGACAACAGTGATCTGAATGCATTAATCACACATATAGATCAACACCATGCAAGTAAAAAAACCGACCTTGATGGTGAAGTACTGCAAGATTTAGGGCCTTATTTGGCATTGTTACTGGTACTGCCATTGTTAATGAGCTTTAAGCACGGGCTTAATGCCTACCTGCTACCGATATTAACCGTATCTATGCTTTTCAGCGTCGCTCAACCTGTACAAGCCAGTGCTTGGAATAGCTTGTGGCAAACCCAAAACCAGCAAGCAATGGCGCTCTTTGAAAATGGCGAATACCAGCAAGCAGCAGAACTATTCAGTGATCCCAGCTGGCAAGCAAGTGCGCAATATAATGCAGGCAACTATGAGCAAGCCTTGTCTTTGTTTGAGCAAGATGACAGTGCACAAGGCTTATACAATCAAGCCAATAGCCTGACGCGGCTAAGTCAGTATAACGAAGCGATTAAACGTTACGAAACGGCTATTGAATTAAAACCAGATTTTGACGATGCCATACATAATCTCGAGCTAGTAAAAAAGCTTGCCGAGCAACAAGATCAGCAAAACGAGTCAAACCAAGACAATCAGCAGGACCAAAATAATCAACAAGGTCAAGACGAGCAAAATAACCAACAAAACCAAAATGGTGATCAAAACCAAGATGGCCAGCAACAAGATGGTGAGCAAAACCAAGACAGCCAACAACAGCAAGATGGTCAACCGCAAGATGGCGAGCAAAACCAAGATAGCCAACAGCAACAAGATGATGAGCAGCAAAATGGCCAGCAAAACCAAGATAGCCAGCAACAAAATGATCAGCAAAATCAAGATGGCCAAAGTCAAGATGCTCAGTCACAACAAGACAGTGAACAGCCAAATAACGAAGCAGAAATGCAAGCTAACAGTCAGCCCGCTGACGAGCAACCAGAGCAAGGACAAGCAGCGCAACCTCAGTCAAGCGCTGGACAAAGTGAATCGGTAGCCAATAAAGAAGATGACAATGCCACGCCGCAAATCATGGCAACTCAAGCTAGCGATGAACCTCTACCGCCAGAAATGGAACGTGTATTGCGCTCATTAGCTGATGATCCACAGGTCTTATTGAGAAATAAGATGCAATTGGAATATCAAAAGCGTCGTCAACAAGGTCAAACTTCTAAGGACAATGAACAGTGGTAAACAAATTAAGATTAATATTGGTAGGACTGACGCTGTTTGTCACCTCCCCTGCATGGGCGCTAACTAGTATAGAAGCCTCTGTAGATAGAAATCCAGCCATTGAAGGCGAGTACCTTGTACTGACGGTTAAAGCTGATGATGACGTAAAAACGGCCAAACTGGATACGTCAGCACTATTGCGCGATTTCATTGTCGGTCGCACCAGTGTTAGTCGCAACACTCAAATCGTCAACTTCGATTCTCGTAAAGAAACTCGTTGGCAAATTCTCATCGCCCCGAAAACCACAGGCCAAGTAAAAATTCCGTCTTTGACGATTGATGGTGTTGCATCATCGCCAATTGTTTTACAAGTTGCTCCACAAGGCAGCCAACCTCAACAAATGAAAAACCTATTCATACGTACCAGCTTATCAACTGAGCAAGCGTATGTTGGTCAGCTAATCACCTACAAAGTTAAACTGTTTTTAGCGGTAGAGCTGCAGCGTGGAGTGCTAAGTGCCCCCAACATTGACGGCGCATCAATCAAGCAACTCGGTGAAGATGTCGACACCACCGAACTTGTCGATGGACGCCGCTTTCGAGTTATTGAACGTACCTATGCGATTATCGCGGACAAACCCGGTGATATTGAAATCAGCGGCGCCGATTTTCAAGGTGATGTGTTAATGCAATCGCAACGTCGAGGTGGCATGTTCTCATTTAATGAAAGTCGCCCTATGCAAGCTAAATCAAGCCCTGCAACTCTCAAGGTACTGCCAATACCTGAGCAATACCATGGCCACTGGCTTGTCAGCGATCTGGTTGCATTAAATGAAGATTGGCAACAACAGGACAATTATGAAGTGGGTACACCTATTACCCGTAACTTCAATTTAATCGCCTCCAATGCCGATGAAACTAGTCTACCTGAGTTAGCTTTCAATTTACCCCAAGGGCTAAAAAGTTACCCAGAAAAAGCACAGCGACAAACGATTGTCAGAGACAAACAAGTTGTGTCTCAGCTAAGCCAATCAATTGCTATAGTGCCAACTCAGCCGGGTCAATATACTCTGCCAGCCATCGAAGTCCCTTGGTGGAATGCACAAACGCGCCGTCAAGAAATGGCAGTGATTCCATCACGGACAATAAATGTCATCGCCAATACCAACAGTACCGAACCTGAGCAATATCAAGTCCCACAAAGCCAGCCACAACAAACATCATCTGTATGGATATGGACTACAGCTGGGTTTGCATCACTGTGGTTAATCACCTTGCTAGCTTGGTGGCGTCAATATAACAAACCCAAGGCACCTGTTGAGCAGATAGAAAGCCCTACCATCAACAGCAATAACAGCTCAAGCAGCCTTCAACAGGCGTGCGATAATGGCGATATTGGTCAAGTACTCAATGCGTTGCAACAAACGGTATCGAAACAACTTGGCTATCAGGTCAACCTTGCTGACATAGCTAAGCTTTCACCAGCGCTAGCCCAAGCCATTTCACAGTTACAATCTGCAGGCTATAGTGCTAAGCCAATCAAACCTGATTACCATGCTTTACTGCAGGCGATTGCCAGTATCAGTGAGCACACTAACACTGGTTCCACTGCATCTTTAGCGCCACTCAACCCCCGTTAACGCTGTAACCCACAACGTATGGCAAGTGATAACTGATGTTATTGCTTGCCATTACAGCGCTAACCGTTAAGCTAATAGTTTGATGAGCAAAACAATATGTTGCTCAAAGAGTTAGCACGTACCACCAAAATCTACTTAAGCTAGCTTAGCAAATATGATGATAAACAAGATGTTATGAATTCTTTGTCATTGCGTTTATTATACGTTTATCGCTGTATACGCTCACTCGCGGGGTCACAATAATAAAAATGTTTAACTTTGGGCGAAATAAAAAGTCTGAATCCTCGGTCAATTCAGACATGCTAAGTAAACAACGACGATACGATAGCCTTGTCAGGGCACTTCATGGAGATATTTATCGCTACGCATACTGGTTATGCGGTGATAAACATATCGCGGAAGATATCACTCAAGAAACCTTTTTAAGGGCGTGGCGCTCTTTGGAGTCTTTAAAAGATAACAAAGCTGCCAAAGCTTGGTTAATTACCATATTGCGTCGTGAGAATGCGAGGCGATTTGAACGCAAGCAATTTGATTACTCAGACATTGAACAAGAGACATTGGAAGACAGCTTCTCTGTCTCAACTGAAGATAACGCAGAGCAGCATTTAATTCGTCGCCAAATAGCGAAACTCGAAGTCGAGTACAGAGAGCCGCTGATTCTGCAAGTCGTTGGTGGGTTTAGCGGCGAAGAAATCGCAGATATTCTGTCGTTAAACCGTAACACCGTGATGACACGTTTATTTAGAGCACGTAACCAGTTAAAAGATTTACTCGATGAACCCCAAGTAAGAGGTCAATCCAATGGATGAGCTGAAATTTCGCCGCCAGGCCTATGAGAACCCAAATAGTGATGACGCAGAATTTATTGCTGCCATGCAAGGGTCAGAAGATCGTAAGGCGTTCGTCAATGATTTGAAACAGTTAGACGACCAGCTTGAGCAAGCGTTTAAGGTGCCAGTCCCAGAAGGACTGGAAGCGAAGTTATTGTTGAACCAGCAACTGCATCAACATCAACAGCAGCGACGTAAAACCGGCTTCACGTTGGCGTTAGTTGCCTCTGTTGCCTTTATTGCTGGCATTAGCTTTACGCTGCTAAGAATTGCCCCTGTTGATCTAAATCAGCATGCCCTCGCCCATGTTTATCATGAAGATGCAGCGATGACGAGCAATGAACGAATTGGTTTTGAGCAGCTAAATATTCAGCTCGCCTCAATGAGCCAAAACGGTCAGCGTCACTTTACTCAACAACCAGGTAGAGTGCTTTATAGTACCTATTGCGACTTTCAAGGCGTGAAAAGCTTGCATCTTGTGATGCAGGGCGAGCAAGGTAAAGTGACAGTGTTCATCGTGCCAGCTGAAAAACGCATGCGTATGCAGGAGCAGTTTGCCGATCAACGCTATCAAGGCCTAGGCTTTGAAACTGACAATACCTACATGTTGTTAGTGGGCGAAAACCAACAGGATTTAACCAACATAAAAACTGAAATCAAGCAAAGCTTCATTTAAAAGCTCAACAGTGCCGTAACAATACCTCAAGGTTACGGCACAGATCTCGATCACAAATTGATTCAATATTGAGGTATTTATCAAACATGCTAGCATGTGAGCCACAATTTAAAGAATAACAAAATATGGCGCTTGCATGACAATTGAACTTCCTATTCTCATCACCTTCATCGGTTACCTTGTATTAATGATGGCTATTGGCCTGTGGGCATACAAAGCCACAGACTCAGTCGATGATTACATTCTAGGTGGCCGTGGCATGGGCCCAGGGGTTACCGCCCTTAGTGTGGGCGCATCAGATATGTCAGGCTGGTTATTACTTGGCTTACCCGGTGCGGTCTATTTGGGCGGTTTAGGAGAAGCATGGATTGGTATTGGTTTGGTTTTAGGTGCCTATTTAAATTGGCTATTTGTTGCCAAGCGCTTAAGGGTTTATACCGAGTTCACCGACAATGCCCTCACACTGCCAGATTTCTTTGAAAAACGATTTAGCGACACTAAAGGTATACTAAAGTTAGTATCCGCCATCACTATCTTGGTGTTCTTTACCTTCTATGCCTCATCAGGCATGGTCGGCGGCGCAATATTATTTGAAAAGGTATTCGGCCTAGACTACACCTTAGCGCTAATTATCGGATCCACCATCATCGTGGCTTACACCTTTGTTGGCGGTTTTTTTGCTGTCAGTTGGACCGACTTCTTCCAAGGCTGTTTAATGCTCATTGCCTTGTTAATCGTCCCAGTTGCCATCTTTAGTCAACCAGAAACCCAACATGGGCTTGATAACATCGATCCTGCAATGCTACAGATGTTCAGTAGCAACACCACAGCCATTGGCCTAATTTCTTTGCTGGCCTGGGGCTTAGGTTATTTTGGTCAACCTCATATCTTATCTCGCTTTATGGCGATTAAAGCGGCAAAAGATATTGCTGTCTCACGTCGTATCGCAATGAGCTGGATGGTAGTAGCCCTAATTGGCGCATTAGCAACCGGAATTGCTGGTAGCCTTTATTTTGCCTCTGAGCCTCTTAGTAACCCAGAAACCGTATTTATTCATCTCGCCCACGCCGCGTTTAACCCCTGGATTGGGGGCATACTTATCGCCGCAATATTATCGGCGATTATGAGTACCATTGATTCACAACTACTGGTTTGTTCGAGTGTGATCACCGAAGATTTTTATAAAAAATGGCTTCGACCACAAGCTTCAAGCCAAGAGCTCATGCTTATAGGACGTATTGGTGTGGTGGCAATCGCAGTTATTGCGGGAATCATCGCCCTAAACCCTGAAAGCAGCGTACTTGGTTTGGTCAGCTATGCGTGGGCAGGATTTGGTGCGGCATTTGGACCTGTTGTCCTACTATCACTATTTTGGCAAGACTACAGCCGCAATGGTGCAGTAACCACTATTATCGTCGGCGCATTAACCGTTGTGATATGGAAGCAACTAAGCGGCGGAATTTTTGAACTCTATGAGATTGTGCCAGGCTTTATATTTGCAACATTAGCCGGTGTCATTGTCAGCCGACTATCAGCGCCATCTGATGAGACAAAACAACAGTTTAGAGTATTTACTTCAAAACTATAATCAGCTCTATTCAGACATCCAGAAGGATGAAAAGACCAAATAGCGTACACATGTACGCTATTTTTTTAATTTATTTTCCCCAGTCAAATTTACAAACCCTTAACCTTTACTCAAATAACGTAAAAGCCTTAATTAGCCGACACATAAGCCTTATAGGTTAGGATTAAAATTGCCTGTGAATTACCGCCTATTTTTCTCCTCAACAATTAACAAATATGCAACCCTTAAGCCCTTCTGGTCGGAGTTGTTGGCAGGCTGTCACATCCCTAAGATGCACTGGTCAAACAAGTGGCAAGCGATCAAGTTAGCCAAACTGAGCTAATTTAAACAACACGCTTAAGCCTAAAATTACAGAGATGATAATGATGAAAACCTTCAACAAGACGCTCTTAGCGGCAGCCGTTACCCTGGCTAGCACCCAATCAATGGCCGCTGGCTTCCAATTAAATAGCCAATCAGCTACCGGTATCGGCCGTGCTTTCGCCGGTGATGCGGTTATTGCTGATAACGCTTCAGTACTCTCACGTAACCCTGCAGCAATGGCACTGTTCGATAACAAACAGCTATCCATGGGCCTAACCTATGCAGACGTTGAAGTCGAAGTCAAAGATGTTTACGTTAACTCTAATTTGGGTGAGTTGCATTATGGCAGTGTCGACGATGCCGCTGAGTCAAAAATTATTCCTAACTTCTACTATGTCAGCCCAGTCAATGATAAGTTTGCCTATGGTGTGGCCATGTTCAGTAACTTCGGTACGGGCACTGACACAGGCTCTTTATCTAATCCAAAACCAATTCTCGGTGGTACAAGCCAAATCCCAGCCCCTGTTGATCTGCTCGGCAAAACAGAGGTAACCACCATTAATTTCAACCTCAGCGCTTCTTACCGATTCAACGACCATTTCAGTATCGGGGCCGGTATAGATGTTATTTATGGTGAAGGCGTTCTCACTCGCTCAGGTGAATTGCCGGTTGCACCTGATGGTTCTTACCTTCCCGTTGACCTAGTTGATGTTGAGGCTGACGGTGTGGCATTCGGTGGTATCGTCGGCGCGGTTTATGAGTTCAACGCCGATCACCGTCTTGGTCTGAGCTACCGATTCAGCCCAGAGTTTACCGCTGATGGTCGTGTAAACTATGGCGGAACTGAGTTCAAAGAGATCAATATTCCAATGCCGGATATCTTCCAGGTAGCAGGTTTTCACCAGTTAACTGAAAAGTTCGCACTGCACTACACCGCACAGCTGACCACCTGGGGAGACTTCCATCAGATCACTGTATCAGATCCTGCAGATGTCGAGCTAAAAAAATACGCTTGGGACGATTCATGGCTATTCAGTGTTGGTGGCACCTACACCCTCAATGCTAACTGGACACTGCGTGCCGGTTATATGTTTGACCAAGGCGTAGTGGGTGAAGTGAGCTCTATTTCTATCCCAGACTCAGACCGTCAATGGTACACTGTGGGCGCTACCTACAATCTGTCTAAAAATTCTAGTATTGACTTCGGTCTAGCATTTGTACGCGGTGAAGAAACCCAGCTGACAGAATACAGCGCGGTATTAGATCAGGTATCTCAACAGATGCCGATATTAGGAGCTGATTTGGGTACCGTTCACGCCACGACTTTGTCAAACGCCACTTACTACTCAATGCAGTACAACTACAAGTTCTAATTTGTAGCTAAGTACGTTTACGCGTTTAATACAAAGCCGCCGAATTAAGGCGGCTTTTTTGTACTTATGCCATTTGTTTTCTAAAGTTATAGTTACACCGAAATAATTAGAACATCAACATGGCAAAAGTAATTGGTTTGGGCGGTATATTCTTTAAAAGTGAGGATCCCGCATCGCTAGCACAATGGTACAAAACCTATTTAAACATCCCTATCGAGCCATGGGGTGGCGCGGCATTTTACCTTGATAGAATGACGCCCGAAAACAGTGCAGGCTACAGTGTTTGGACACCTCTCGCCAAAGAAACCGACTATATACACCCAAGTAATAACCATTTTATGTTCAATCTAGTAGTCGATGATCTTGACGGCGCATTAGCACAAGTCACAGAAGGTGGAGCTGAAGTGATTGCGGAAACCGAAGAGTCTGAATTTGGTCGATTTGGTTGGTTTATCGATCCGGAAGGCAATAAAGTCGAATTGTGGCAAACACAACCAATAAACAAAATTTAATTAGCAACTCACCACTTATCTATAGCTTTGTTTAACATAGCGGATTATTCTGAAACCAAATTTGCCACACTTTCATCAATTGAGGATGTCATGCAGAAAAACCTTCCCCTAGCCGCCACACTATTTGGTTTACTGTTTGTCGTAGGTCTAGTGTTATTATCTCAAGGTATCGGCACCAGCCTGCTAAAAATGCGCGAGATGGACCGTACAGTCACAGTAAAGGGGCTTGCCGAAAAAGAAGTTAAAGCCGATGTCGCCATATGGCCGGTGCGTTTCATCGAGGTCGACAATAGCTTAGATAACCTTTATCAAAGTGTACAAACTAAAACCGATAAAGTAGTCGCCTTTTTGATTAAGCAAGGCTTCACCGAGCAGGAAATATCGCAATCATTGCCTTCAATAGAAGATAGACAAGCACAAGGTTATGTTGATCCAAATGTTAAATATCGCTATGCAGCGAAAGTCACCATCTCGTTATATACCAAACAAGTAGAAAGACTGTTAGCGACGCAACAAAGGATGCTCGATTTAGCCAAAGAAGGTATTGCGATATCAAACCAAGACTATGACAACCGCACGCAGTTTTTATTTACCGGGTTAAATGAGGTCAAACCGGAAATGGTGCAGCAAGCGACCCAAAATGCCCGAGAAATCGCCACTAAATTTGCCATTGATTCAGAATCGCAACTGGGCAAAATTAAAAATGCCTCACAAGGCCAATTTAGTATTCGAGATAGAGACAGCAACACCCCCTACATCAAGAAAGTCCGTGTAGTATCAACGTTAACCTATTACTTAAATGATTAAATTGATCGCCACTTTGAAGCGGTGCGTATAGCTTATAAATCTAGGCTAAGCTATGTATCGCCGCTTTAAAGCAAGGTATAAGCAGCATTAACAACTAACATTGCAAGCGATAGCAAGCGTTTAGAAATCTACGATGCCATTTAAACAAATAAACTCGAAAACAATCGTAAAAACATAAGATTAAATAATAAAGGATGTAACAGTGAAAACCTTAATAGCAACCAATCAAGCACGCCTTATCAGCCTGTTTGCTACGATATTGGCGTTATGTTTAATCGCAACAAATGCTGTTGCCCAAGATAAAGATCCTGCTCATGCATGGAAAATGATAGATGCAGGGGCGCTGGTTGTTGATGTAAGAACGGCAGAAGAGTTCGCAGCAGGTCACTTAGATAACGCCATCAATATTCCCTTTGAACAGATCACCGCAGAATTTAGCAATCAAGCGATTGACAAGCAACGCGCCGTCGTCGTGTACTGCCGAAGTGGTCGTCGCAGCGGCATAGCTCATCAGGCACTCGCCGATGCGGGATACACCAACACCTATAATGGTGGCGGGCTAGTACAGCTGCAGCAAGCACGCAGCAAATAACCACCGTTAAATGTGGTTACCCAGTGTTTGTAGTAGATCTATCACAAACACTGGGCTCATCGAATATCCCATGCTGCTTTTATCCTACTTAGACTGTTATCCAGAAGAGCTGTTTCATGCAGTATTGCCCCTAGGTCGAAAATTTGTCGCCCCACAGCGCTAGCAACGGTGATATAATCAAGTTTACTTTCAGCAATATCATATCCCCATGACTCAAGTAAATAACCCGCTTCACGGCGTTAAATTAGAAAACCTGTTAAATGATTTAGTAGACCATTATGGCTGGGAAGAGCTCGGGCGACGTATTGATATCCGCTGTTTCAATCACGATCCCAGCATTAAATCTAGCTTAAAGTTCTTAAGAAAAACCCCATGGGCGAGGGAGAAAGTTGAATATTTATATTTGAAAATGAACAAGTTACCTTTACCAAAACCTAAGCAAACTCAGGCTAGGCAGCCGCAAGCAGCACCTAAACAGACCTCAGAGAACAAGTCAGCGGCAAAACCACAAGTCAACAGCCATATATGGGGCGATAAATCATAAAGGCTGTTTATCTTAGATGATGGGGCTTGTATGAGTAAGTGATAGCCAGCTATTAGGCTTGCATTAAATTGGAAATTCAAAGATAAGACGCCAAGCTTGCACGCCATCACCAGCACGGACACTGAGCCCCAAACGGTCAATCCCCATCCACTCCCATAGAATGGGTTTCGAAAATGCTAAGGTTGCCCCCACCTCTAAGCTATGAGATACCACCACATCATCGCCAAATGGCATCACGAACCTGAGTTTATCAAAGTACCAATAACCCACAGCAAAAAATCTCGGCTCGACATCAACCCCCAGCCAATCCCAGCGCCAACGCACATTCGTGCCTATATCAAAACCTGATTGAATCGCTGAATAAGTTTCATGTTGCTTACCATCAAAACTGCGATAACCCGCAAAGAACAGCCGATTAACCCATACTGGGGTGTTTTGCTTATAGTCAATATCTAACAAACTCGAGATACCGGCAGACATGATAGCCACATCGGTTCCGGTACTGAAATTATTGCCATAACCAAGATCGAAATAGGTTTGAAATTCATGATCCGGGGAAGTTTTCTTACGGTATTCAATCCCTGGCGTCAGCGTCATGGTGCCGACGCTATCAGGCAAGCCTTCTTGAGGTAAATCGCTCCATTTGAAATTGAAAAAACCAAAAGACACCGGTGTTTTTAACGTGAGTGACTCAAGCTCATCACCGGAGATACGCCAACTTAAAGGTACATTGACAACGGTCGCGTTTTGGCTCGAGGTACGATAAATACCACTACCAAGATAGTTGGCAAATGCATAATGGGTAAAATCTTCTTCAGCGGCCGCTGAAACGGTAAAAACAAGTAAGAGCAGAGCGACTAACTTCAATGGCACCTTCACTAATAAGTGATGTTGATATGCCTATGAATATAGCGGCTAGCCTATTGAAAATCTAGCCGCTTTTATTGCGATACTTGAAATGCTGGAAAGTAGTTAGGTAGCAGAGTTAGCATCATCTTCACTAAAGTGATGCTCCGACATCATGTGTCCTAATTGGGTTGACTTGGTTTTCAAGTAATCTTCGTTGTAGCGATTCTTTCCCACTTGCAGAGGCACACGCTCTACAACCTGTAACCCCATAGATTGCATGGCTTTAACTTTGCGTGGATTGTTGGTCATCAACTTAACCTGCGCAACACCAATCTTCTCCATCATAGGTAAAATCATGTCATACTTGCGCATATCGGCAGCGAAACCTAATTTTTCGTTGGCTTCAACGGTATTGGCACCGCAGTCTTGCAGCTCATAGGCACGAATTTTATTCAATAAGCCTATGCCACGGCCTTCCTGGCGAAGATAAAGAATAAAACCACTGCCATTTTCGGCAATATTCTGCATTGCAGTTTGTAACTGAAATCCACAATCACAGCGTAAGCTAAACAACGCATCGCCCGTTAGGCATTCGGAATGAATACGGCCGAGCATAGGCTTGTCTGGCGCCATTTCACCAAAGGTGAGCGCAACATGCTCTTTGCCAGTTTCTGTATCTTCGAAACCATGCATAGCAAAAACACCCCAAGGGGTGGGTAGTTTCGAAGTAGCAACATACTTAATCGACATGAAATAACCTTTACAGCTCGCTAAAAAACTAGCGAAGTTATGCGACACTTGACGAAATAATCGAGATTTCGTGTTTAGGCGACGTATTCTATTGGTTTTTATACTGGAGGGAAATACTTTAGCGGTCTGTTTGACTGCATTACCACCTACAGTTGAGGCTCAAGCATACGCCTCGCGATGCCAAACTACTATGACATCGCTCACGCAACGTGTGACCGCTTTATGGCTTAAAAAGCTTTTGGTGCAAAACCAGTCACTTTGGTGATGCCCATCTCACGGCCTAACGCCGTCATAGGGTGAACAACCACCAAACCACGTACCGCAGCTTTTAACTTGCCCATGTCGGCTTGTTCAGCTTTGGTCAGTGGTCGATTAAAAGCAAGTGAACGCACATCAGCGCCCTTCTTATTCAACTGCCGAGTTTGTTGGCCCTTGACGTTAGCAATGCGCTTCGTCAACGCCGCGATCTCTTGTTTAAACTGTAAAATAACCCCTTGATCACCACGCTTTTCAGCGGCATCAAGCTTACGGCGAAATTTATCGAGTTTATCGTTTAACTGTTGCAGTTCTTGCTTTAAATTCATGACTTGCCTTAACAATGACGTCTGTTTCTCTCTGCTATTGGTTGGCTTTTTCCAACCTACATTGAGAGCCTAATCTGCTTAGTATACCACTAATGTTACAGATGGTGGATAACCTGATTGCTGCTGCCACAATAGGGTAAACTGGGATCGGCTAACTCTTGCTCAAACTTACCGTCAACCAATACATCGATATAAGCCAATACCGCTTGCTGTTGTTGGTTAAGCTCAGAGAGAACATATCCGGTCCACATCCAAATATCTTTATCTGGCGCCGCTTGTTTAACCCGTTTGACCAAATCCAAAATGGCAGCCACATTGGCAGGAAACAGCGGGTCGCCACCGCTAATAGACAGACCTCTGCGCTTAATACGATTATCAGTTAAATCTGCAATGATACGATTAACCATAGCCTCATCAAAGTGATGGCCCTTATCAGGGCTCCAAGTCGACTGGTTATAGCAACCGCGGCATTGATGTTCACAACCGGAGACAAACAAAGTTGCACGAGTGCCAGGCCCATTGACCACATCGACTGGAAAATACTGATGATAATTCATGTTTACACTCTCTAATTACATCAAAAAAGGCGCATCAGCGCCTCTTTTACGGTTTATTGCCAATACAAGTGGCGTTCAAACAGGTTACAGATGCTTAATACGGCGCTTCACTTCTTCCTGCTTACCATAGTTGAACGGCCTTGCATCAGGGCTACCAAGATAACCGCAAACACGACGAGTCACCGATACCCTACTTGGCTCATGGTTACCGCACTTAGGGCAGGTAAAGCCTTTACTTGTACAGCCAAATTCTCCGGTATAGCCACAATCGTAGCACTCATCAATCGGCGTGTTGGTTCCATAATATGGCACACGGCTATAACTGTAATCCCATACATCTTCCAATGCCTCAATATTATTCTGCATATTAGGATATTCACCGTAGCAGATGAAGCCACCATTGGTTAATGCAGGATAAGGCTGCTCAAAGTCCAATTTATCGTATGGGTTAACTTTCTTTTCCACATCTAAATGGAAACTGTTGGTGTAGTAACCTTTATCAGTAACACCCTCAACTAAGCCAAACACTTTGGTATCGAGCTTACAAAAACGACTACACAGATTTTCACTTGGCGTGCTGTATAAGCTAAAGGCATAGCCACTTTGTTCACGCCAACGTATGGTTGCGGCTTTCATATGTTCAATAATCGCAATCGCTTTGGCGCGCAGCGTGTCACAATCGTAAACATGAGTTTGATTGCCATATAGGGCGTTAATGGTTTCATGCAAACCAATATAGCCAAGTGAAATTGACGCACGACCATTCTTAAAGATCTCAGAAATGTCGTCATCGGCGCGTAAACGCACACCGCAAGCCCCTTCCATATACAAAATAGGCGCAACACGAGCTTTCACCCCTTCAAGCCTAGCTATACGGGTATCAAGTGCCTGTTTGGCAATCGCTAACCTTTCATCAAGTAGTTTGAAAAATTGCTGCTCATCACCTTGGGCCTCAATAGCAACGCGAGGTAAATTTAAGCTCACTACACCTAAGTTATTGCGACCTTCATGGACCAATTCACCATCTTGCTCGTAGGTGCCAAGAAAACTACGGCAGCCCATTGGGGTTTTAAACGACCCGGTGACTTTCTCGACTTGCTCATAATTCAAAATATCAGGATACATACGCAAAGAAGCGCACTTTAACGCCAATTGCTTGACATCGTAGTTACAGTCACCCTTCTTATGGTTGATACCGTCACGAATAGCAAAGACAAGCTTTGGAAACACAGCAGTCTTACGGTTTTTACCAAGGCCGGTTATCCGTACTTTCATCATTGATGATTGAATTAAACGAGACTCCCAAGATGTCCCTAAACCAAAGCCAAATGTCACAAAAGGTGTTTGACCGTTAGCAGTATGCAATGTGTTAACTTCATACTCTAAAGACTGAAATGCGTCATGACACTCTTTTTCTGTTTGCTGAGTGGCAAATGCTTTGGCATCGGTAATGCCCCAAGTGAGTGCTGTTTGATAATGCTTGTCATAGCTTTTAGCCACATAAGGTGCCAATACTTCATCAATGCGATTAATGGTGGTGCCACCATAAATATGACTTGCTACTTGGGCAATGATCTGTGCCGTCACCGCCGTCGCCGTCGAAATCGACTTTGGCGTTTCAATTTCGGCATTGCCCATCTTAAAGCCTTGGGTCAACATGCCGCTCAAATCGATAAGCATACAGTTGAACATTGGGAAAAATGGCGCGTAGTCCAAATCATGGTAGTGGATTTCACCGGCCTCATGAGCTGAAACAACGGCCTTAGGTAAAATATGGCGGGTGGCGTAATGTTTAGCCACAATACCCGCAAGCAGATCCCTTTGAGTTGGAATCACTTTTGAATCTTTGTTGGCGTTTTCGTTCAGTAGCGCAGCATTACTTTGCTCAACCAAGCCGCGAATTTCTCGATTGAGTCGGCTATTACTTTCACGGTGTTTATCGCGGTCGTGACGATATTCGATATACACCCGTGCAAGTGATTTATATGGGCCTTCCATCAATTGATTTTCAACCGCATCTTGCAGATCATGAATATCGACTTCAGCCACATCTTGTAATGCTTCGGCAACTGTTTTAGCCACGAGCTGTGCATAACAATCGTCTTCAATACCTGCTGAGTTTGCTGCTGCGATAACAGCGTCTCTAATCCTTGTTTCGTCAAATGGCGTGCGGTAACCATCCCGCTTAATAACTACTGGCATTACGATTATTCTCCTCAATTGGAAGCTTTTTAAACACCATATATAGTGTCTAAAACTATACTTGGCACAACATATTGCGCATTAAGCTACAAAGTGAGAATAAGTACATTGATCCAGATCATAGTTTTGAGGATGGTTTTTAACTACGAAAAATTACTGCAAACAATGCCTCTTAACCGAAAATAGTGGCTTGACGATAGCCTGCAAGCAGGCTAGATGCAGGAAAAAAATGGTAAAAACTGTGGATAAAAAACAACATTTTGCCGGTAAGTAAATACCTGCTTACCTATAAGAGTCTACCGCGCTAAGGATAAGTAACTATTTAGCTGTCCAACCTCTTGCTGACTCTCTCCCATTGAGCTGGCCAACTGCATCACTGAACGCAAGGTTTGCCATTGCTGACGGTCTTGCTCGCTCATCTCAACATCGGCCTTAATATACACAGACAACTGTGCAGAGACTCTTGCTGCGGTTTGACTAGTTTGCTTACTGCCCGCTTGATCCATCTGATTGAGTACACTTTGAGCGTCATCTAACAAACGCGCCATGATTTGATCGCCCTCTTCTTGCCCCAGCAACCCACGTTGAGTATCAATAAACTGCTTTAAATCCGCTTGATTTGCTTCTGGGGTCGGAATATCAAATCCCGCTTGCGATAACCGATTTAACTGACTATCAGACAAAATTCCGTCTTGATGAAGGCGCTGAATTAATTTTGGAAATTGCGTGGCATCAAAACTGCCACCGGCAAAGAAATCTTTTGCCATCGCTTCAATTTTTTGTGCTCGTTGAGCACGGGGGGATAAAGATACGGTCGCGTCATTAGCACTGACATGTTCACTATCGACTTTCCCTTGCGCAGTTTTGGCCGTTGAGTTCACGGCTTGTTGCTGCTGGGTTGCTAAACCATATTGTTCGGCAAGTGCAGGTTGATTGGTTATTTGATTGGCAACAGAAGCAATACCGTTCATCGTCAAAAAGCTGTCTTTAGATAAATAATAAGGCTAACCAAGCATGAAGTGTGCCTAGTTAGCCGTATTGGATTCTATTCGTTGCTTTTTTATGCAATGGCTAATTCTTTGCCACTATTGCCATTTCTAACAGATGTGCCACTTGCTCCACCGCTTTTTCTCCAGCAAGGATCGCCTCTTCGGCTCGGTGAAACTCCATAGTACCAATGTCACTCACATCTGGGGTAATAATCACATCTGGCGGATCGCCCATTAAACGGACTCGTTTGTGGCGTTGCTCTAAAATATCCATCGACTGTGACATTACCGCCAACATACCAGGCGCATTATCATGCGACATAGTAAACTTATCGGTCAGACTGCTGACATAATCTTTGCCTCGCGCAAACAGATCCATAAAGCCGCCCTGCTGATGCTCATCTGCTTTGGCAAGCTCGTCTGAGGTTGGCTTGTTACTCGTTAATGACACTGGAACGGCTTGCATTCTAGTACGGCGCTGCGCATTAAGATCAACCGCAATAACAATGTCGACCTCCATTGCCCTGCTCACCGAGACAGGCACGGGATTGACCACTGCACCGTCAACTAGCCAACGCTCACCTATTTTCACCGGCGGCAAAATACCCGGCATTGAACAAGATGCCCTTACAGCGTGGCGTAAGTCACCATCACGAAACCAGATCTCTTGCCCTGAATACAAGTCAGTGGCCACGGCGGCAAATGGACGCTTCATCTGCTCGATGCTGACATCACCCATTTTGTTCTGCATAACATCAAACACTTTCTCGCCGCCAATCAGCCCACCTTTACGCCAGCTTAAATCTAGCAGACCCAATACATCCCAACTTGAAAAACTACGCACCCATTGTTCTAAGTCATCAAGGTGGTCCTGCGCGTACGCAGCGCCAACCAAAGCGCCAATGGAGCAACCTGCAATTTTATCTGGCTCGATCCCTAGCTTTAATAGTCCTTTGAGCACACCAATATGCGCCCAACCTTTCGCCGCCCCACTACCAAGGGCAATACCGATACTTGCCATTTTGTTTCTCCTACAGCAAATAACCTATCTTGTAACTCGACAAACCGTGGAATTAGCCCCACAAAATTTAATCAGATTGTACTTAGCGCATAGCTGAATTGTCGATGTCACGGTATAATAGCCGACTTGCCCGTTAAAAACGCTTTATTCTTATCATATTATTCGAATATGAGATTAACGACGATGGCTTCCTACTTCAGGAAAGCAAAAGGCAAATTAATTTCACGCTATAATGCGTATATACCTGCCGTGGTAGGCTGATATTTTTTGGAGTACACCTTTGCAATTTACCGAATTTTCACTTGATAAACGCCTAGTGACTAGCCTTGAGCACATGGGGATCAATCAAACTACAGAGATCCAGTCAAAAGCGATTCCGGTTGGGTTATCGGGTCGCGATCTAATGGCATCATCAAAAACCGGTTCAGGTAAAACCTTGGCGTTTTTGCTTCCAGCAATGCAGCGGGTGATCAGTACTAAAGCACTGAGCAAACGCGATCCAAGAGTACTCATTTTGTTGCCTACCCGTGAATTAGCCAATCAGGTCTACGCACAGCTGCGTCTTCTCGTGGCTAACACCCAATACAAGGCGATGAAAATTTTAGGCGGTGAGAACTTTAATGACCAAGCTAAAGCTTTGGCAAAAGACCCTCACTTTGTTGTCGCGACACCAGGTAGACTAGCTGATCACCTTTCACAACAGCATCTATACCTTAACGGCCTTGAACTGCTGATTCTAGATGAAGCTGATCGTATGCTAGATTTGGGCTTTGCTGAGCAGCTGCGTGCAATCAACAAAGCTGCTGACCATCGTCGCCGCCAAACCTTGATGTTTTCAGCCACTTTAGATCACGGCGAGATTAATGATATCGCTGCAGAGCTACTTAATGAGCCAGAGCATGTCGCCATTGGTGAGTCACACGTTGAAAACCAAGATATAACCCAGAAAATCTATTTAGCTGATCACCTAGACCATAAAGAAGCACTGCTTAACCATGTGTTAAAACAGCAACATAAACAGGTGATTATTTTTACCGCCACCCGCGATGATACCGACAGGCTTGCGGGTAAGTTAGCACAGCAAGGTTTTAATACCAGCTCACTTAGTGGCAACTTAAAACAAGCCGCGCGTAATCAGATCATGGATCAGTTTAGCCGTGGGCAACAGCAAATATTAGTGACTACCGACGTGGCTTCACGAGGGCTTGATCTACTGAACGTTTCATTGGTCATCAACTTTGATATGCCCAAGTTTGCCGAAGAGTATATTCACCGCATTGGCCGCACTGGCCGTGCAGGCGCTAAAGGCGATGCCATCTCTTTTGTAGGTCCAAAAGATTGGGATAACTTTAAAAAGGTCCAGCTATTTCTTAAAAAGCGCTTTGAACTCAGTGAAATAGATGGGTTAACAGGTAAATTTAAAGGCTTTAAAGATAAGCAAAGTAAATCCGCTAAAGCCACTAAAACCGTTAACAAAGGCACTAAACCGACTAAAGGTGTAAAGGCCACCAAAGCGAAAAGCAAAGACCAAAGAGACAAGCGCTTTATTACTGGTGTAGATGTGGGCGACGCGCCGATGTTGCGTAAGCCAAAATCAAAACTTCAGGAAACACCAGAATAGCGAAACAACACTGTGGCAGAGAAAACCTGTCATAGTCCA
Organism: Shewanella waksmanii; assembly: GCF_043643685.1. Taxonomy (GTDB): domain Bacteria; phylum Pseudomonadota; class Gammaproteobacteria; order Enterobacterales; family Shewanellaceae; genus Shewanella; species Shewanella waksmanii_A. The sequence goes on along the minus strand of NZ_JBHZSN010000009.1, from coordinate 75,713 downwards.
ATTAACCGTGAGGTGGCGAGTATCTAGTCGCTGCTTCAGTTCAAATCAGGGTGAGCAATACCTTGATGAATAGAAATTAAAATTAGGGTCAACATGAGAGTTTGTGGCGTAGAGTTAAAAGGTGGCGAAGCCATCATCAGTCTTTTAAGTTACGAAGGCGAAACCTTTAATGTGCCAGAGTGCAGAACACGGTCATTAACGATTTCCAATTCAGCAAAAACCGAATCTATTCGTGATTTTCATTTTGCGTTTAATAAATTGATGCAAGATTATAAAGTCGATGAGATTGTCATTATCGAACGCGAGCAAAAAGGCAAACTGGCAGGTAGTGCAACCAGCTTTAAGATGGAAACAGCAATTCAACTTTGTAGTGTCCCAGTAAGCTTGTTAGCACCAACGACCATCAAAGAGCAATTAAAGCGTAACCCGCCGCATGTGGACTTTGAAGGTTTGAACCTAAAGCGCTTCCAAAAAAGCGCTTTTGAAGTCGCTTATGCTTATCAAAACAAGCTGATCTTTACTAAAGAAAGCTAATCACATAAAGGCGAGCCTAGCTCGCCTCTTTATTACAGGTCTCCCATGGCGCCCAGCTTACCGTATCTGCAAGGCTACTCCCCTGAGTTAATTCAACAAGTACAACAGCTAATAGCGCAAAATAAGCTGGCGACTAGCTTACAAAATCGTTATCCAGATATACATCAGCTTAGCAGTGATAAAGCGCTATACGATTACACCATGGCGTTTAAGCAACGTTATCTAAAGCGCGCATCGCCACTTAACAAGGTGTTATGGGATGATAAGATAACCCTCAAAAAGCAAGCGTTAGGCTTACACAGTTACATTGCCAAAAATCATGGCGGTAAAACCAAGTCTAAAAATGAAATTCGAATTTCTTCTCGCTTAAAACGCATACCAGAACCTTTACTGCGCATGGTGGTGGTCCATGAACTGGCACATTTAAAAGAGAAAGATCATAACAAAGCCTTTTATCAGCTTTGTTGTCACATGGAGCCCCAGTACCACCAGTTAGAGTTTGATTTGCGGCTGCTGTTAACCTTGGTAGACTTAGAGCTTAATCCTTATGAATAATCCCCTCTCTTATTGGGAGACTTGGCCACGATACGGCGTAACCCCCAAGTAGTGTTCATAAATCTGCTGATATTGCGGCGTCTGTAGAAATAGCACTAGCTCCTTATTAAAAGCATCTCTCAGCTTAGGGTCTTTAAACACCGCGCTTGCGGTCACCGGCGGGATGATGGCGTGTTCATCGAAAAGGGTCAAATCGCGGCGCTTGTTTTCCAGTCGGTAGAAGTAGTAGAAGATATCACGATCGAGTACAGCAAACTCATAACGTCCCTTTGCCAGCAGCTCAGGTATCATCGCCATTTCAGTCAACTCTTTGTAATACCCACCCGTTGCAAGCTTGGCAAACTCAGCACCAAAGTAACCCGGCGCCCCTTGAAAAGTCACAAGACTATGACCTTGCAGATCGGATATTTTTGTCACATTAAGCTTGGCGCGTTTCAGGGAAAACACCATAGGTTTGTAGTGCACTATAGGCGCAGAAAGGTAATAGTTGTGCATATCGACGCCATCAAAAATAGGCGCGGCTACATCTGCTCGCCCCTTTATCACCTCTCGACTCGCGCGGTTCAGCGCCATAAATTGAAAACTCACGGTATAACCCAAACGGCGCAATACCGAGGCCACAACATCAAGATCGATACCATGGGGATCACCATCAATGGTATGAGGCGGGCCCTCACTGCTGACAATCAATAACGACTTTGATTCAGCATACGCTTGAGGTGACAACATGAGCAAACTGAAAAATATTAATAAAATATAGAGTCTTACACAGTCCGTTGTCATTGAAATGTTATTCCTAAACCAATCTTAGTTATCATTATACCAGTCGGCATAAAGATGTGATCGCTCAGCGAGAGTTTAGCACTTCTGAGACAAGGTCATTAAATGCTCCTCGGTAACTGCTCCTGCGTTACTCTACCTACTATATCCCTATAGTCGTGCATTAATGACATTCACCACATCTGACCTCCAGGGATGAAGGAAATGTCTTATGACTGTCTGGAACAGTCAAGACCATGTGGCTTGCAACGAATGAAGGGCATAGTTACGCTAGGTTCAAGTTCGTTTACACAGTATCAGAAGTGCTAAAACTCGCCCTTGGGTCGCTTTTTTGACTGCCTACTTCTTCGTTGAATAACTTCCCAATAGAACCACGATTACTTAAGTTATTCATCTCGAACTTGTTTGTTAAAAATAGCGCTGAGTAGATCACTTTCTTATACCGATTGGCATTATAGGTGAATCAGCCAAGTTTAGAATATTGGCCATTGTGCAGTACTCTTTATTACTTACCTAGCACTGACATGTAAGCGGTTTCAAGGTAGGATACTGTGACAATAACTATAATCAACGCCATCAATAAATGAAAAATGTCCTGTTTAACACCCATGATTTAGTGCTACTAATCACTTTATATCAATGCATTTTATTTGGGCTTTGTTTACTTACATTTAAAAAAGGCAACAAGCTCAGCCACCTTTTGTTGGCATTGTTTTTGTTTAGTTATGCAGCCATTCCACTGGATACATTAATCAATTATGGTGAAGCGTTTCGAGATTTTGCCTTAGCAACCTCGGTCAATCTGTTTTATCTATTTGGCTATGCCTATTGGCTAGAATCGGTATTTTTGCTTTTCTATGTGCGCTCATTAATTTATAAAGACTTTAGGCTTAAGCGTCAGGATCTCATATTTCTACTGCCTTTACTGGCCTATGTCCTATACCACCTTGATACATGGTACTTCCTGTCCGATGCCGATAAGCTGCTACAGCTACAACAAAACTACTTAGGTAATGAGGCGCTGTCCCAACGCTTTATTGGCCTTGGTCGCGAGTGCTTTCGCTTGTTTTGTGCCATCTTGTGTTTGCAAGAGTTGTGGCGCTATCAATCTAAATTAAAAGATAATTTCGCCGATTTAGAGAGTGTCGACCTAAACTGGTTAGCGATCTTGGTGTTCGGGTTTCTATTTATCCGTGCCGATGCGATTTTAGTCTCCTTAGCGCTGTTTTCCTCTTTCGAATTCAATCACCAGATTGATTACGAGCTGCTTGGACTCATCTCCAATTACACCGTGTTAATATTAATCAGTGTGTTGATATTCTTTAGCTTGCGCTTTCAAACTGGGCTCAGTGGCATATGGCAGCATCCAGCGGCCAGTTCGGCCGAATCTGACAAGCAACTACCGGACGAGGCAAGCATACAACACATAAAAAGCTACATGGTTGAGCATAAGCCCTACCTTAACCCACTACTAACCATAGACAGCCTTGCCACGCAATTGCACTTGTCGCCCCGCACGCTGTCGCAAATCATCAATCGTCATTTTCAGCAAAACTTTTTCGAGTTTATCAATCAATATCGGATCAGTGAAAGTCAACGTTTGTTAAGTGATCCCGATTTAAAACACATCAATATTATCGATATTATGGATAAGTCAGGGTTTAACAGTAAGGCCACCTTCAATACCTTGTTTAAAAAACGCTTAGGGCTGACGCCAAGTCAGTTCCGTAAACAGCAACTCACCTAAACGAAAAAGGGGAGCCTTTGCTCCCCCAATAATGCAATTATCGATTAATCTCGATAGGTAAATGTTTTATCCAAACGTATATCGCCCACCGATGCACCTAGCATCACATTATATTCACCAGGTTCGGCCAACCAGTTAGCGCTTTCGATATCCCAAAATGATAAGTCTCGTTGATTAAGGGTCATAGTCACCTTACCGGTTTGTCCTGGCTGTAAAAAGATTTTACTAAATCCTTTTAGCTCTTTTGCTGGCCGCGGTACGCTCGCCTGCATATCATGTAAATACAGCTGCACAACTTCGCTACCTGCAGTTTTACCTGTGTTGGTAACATTCGCCGTTACTGTGATGGTCTCCCCAGCGGCTAACGAGTTGGTCGACAAACGAATATCACTATACTCAAATTGGGTATATGACAAGCCGTGCCCAAATGGAAATAGCGGTGCAATGTTTTGTTGCTCAAACCAGCGATAACCAATAAACACGCCTTCTTTGTACAATGATTCAACCGCGTTATAGTCATCTAACTTAATGGGAGCGGTATCTTGTAATGACTGCGGCAAAGTAATGGGCATTTTACCGCTCGGGTTAACATCACCAAATAGCACATCAGCGTAGGCGTTACCCGCCTCCATACCACCGTACCAGCCCCACACAATGGCTCGCGCTTGTTCTGCCCATGGCATTTCGACTGCCGAACCACCATTAAGGAACACAATAGTATTAGGGTTGGCCGTCAGTAATTTAGCAATCACACTATCTTGGCCGTTTGGTAGTTTCATATCCAAGCGGTCAATGGCTTCGCGATCATCAGCATGTGACAAACCACCAAAGTAGATAACGGCATCGGCCTGTTTAGCGGCCGCAAGATATTCTGCCTCTGGAGTAAACAATGCACCAGGCGCATCCCAGCCCAACGTCACATGACCACTGCCAGCATATTGTAGTTCAAACTGATAAACCTGTGATTTATCCAGCTGAACGGTTTTATGAAATACCTTAGTTTGCTCAGATTGCTCGGTGATCACTTGTTCACCATTAATTCGCAGGCTAGCTTGTCCTTGCAGCTCTAACTTTAATACATGCTCACCGGAAGCAAGCGGCTTGATATCCGTCATCATACGGACAAACTCTGGCTGTGAAGCATTGGTAACTTTGTAACTGGAGTTCGCCACCCAATCGTCTTGACGCTGAACCTGGCTAAAACCATCATCTTGGTAACGAACAAGTTCCCACTGCGGTGTACCAGTCCAGTGTCGCGTCGCCATATAATCCGTCGCAATAGGGGCAACAGCAGCACTATTTTTAGCACGCATAACGGTAATATTAACCTCATCGCCCAGCTTGTTTTTTAAGCCTTGTAATGGCGAAACTTCATAAAGTGGTTTAACTTCGGATGAACCGCCACCTTGGCTGTGCAGCACTTCCGCATTGGGACCTAACACCAGCACATTTTTAATTTTATCTTGGGCCAAAGGCAGTACTTGTTGCTCGTTCTTTAGCAACACAATCCCTTCGCTGATAATTTGTCTGGCAGCTTGTTGGTGTTCCTTGGTGTTTCTTTGACCAGATAAACGGTATTTGTCCATCATGCCAATGGATAACTGTACCCGCAAAATTCGTCTGACTTTGTCATCTAATACCGACATGGGCACTTTGCCAGATTCAATCATCTTTTTAAGCGGCTGGGCTAGAAAATAATCATCAAAGCTGTCAACTGCGGTGCCCATTTCAATATCAAGCCCATTCATCGCGGCATCATAAGTGTTGATATCGACATTCCAGTCTGTCAGTAAAACCCCTTTATAACCCCACTCACCTTTGAGGATATCCATCACTAGGTGCTTACTTTGGTTAGCATTAGTCCCGTAATATCGATTGTAAGCGCCCATAATCGTGTGAGTGTTGCCCTCTTTAACCGCTGCTTCAAATGCAGGCAGATAGACTTCACGTAAGGTGCGTTCATCGGGCTTAGCATCCACACCAATTCGATTTAGTTCTTGGGTGTTCAGTGCATAGTGTTTTACCGACGCGGCAACATCGTTCGATTGAATCGCTTTAACTGCAGGAACCACCAGCTTAGCTGCGAGATAGGGGTCTTCGCCTAAATACTCAAAATTTCGGCCATACAAAGGCAATCTTGCTAAATTGACGCCAGGACCGAGAATCACATCTTTATTACGCTGTCTCGCTTCACTGCCTAGCACATTACCATGCAGCGCCGCCATTTCAGGATTCCAGCTCGCCGCGACGGCTGTTAACGGGGGCAGATAGGTAGATTGGTCGTCTTGCCAATTGGCAGAATTCCAGCTGTAGCGTTCAATTTCATGGCGCACGCCATGGGGACCATCGGACATCCACATTTCATGGATCCCTAATCGCTCAATGGCTGCGATAGAGAATTTTGCGTTAGCATGGGTTAAGGAGATTTTTTCATCTAAGGTCATTTGCGACAATAACTGTTCAATATCCTGCTCAACAGTCGCCAATCGTTGTTGTTTCAATGCGGCATAACTTGAATCATTAGCACCAACGTCACTAGAGACATTGGTCGCTTCACTGTCCTTTGCAGCGCTCTGACAACCCACCACAGAGACGAGTAACATAGATAAAAATAACCGATTATGCTTCATCAAATTTCAATCCTTTTTTTGTTGTCGAAATGATATAACAGCCCCATCAAAATACTTGGCGTCAATTTATGCCGCTCCAACCCTATTCCACATCTGAGCATTTATCGCTTAGTGATGGCAGAGCATATTAAGTCTTGCAGGTTGAGGTTAGTTCGTAAGGCCAACCCACCTAGACTATCAAGGATTAACCGCCTGTGGGTTCAAGCTTAAGTTATTTGCTCAAATTTGAACGTTCAAATTTAGGTATACTGAAGTTTGAACTTTTAAGCCTCTTTATATCAACACCTTAAATTTAAGTCCTCATTGACTAGTCTAACCATATTTTGCTTGGGTGTTCGCCGTGATACTGCATTTCAGACAAAAAAATACCAGCTTTCGCTGGTATTTTAATTAAGCATCTTGCCCCATCATCATCTGCCTAACTTTAACAAGCTGTTTAAAGTCAGTCATCTCAGCTTTTGTTAGCTGACTGGCCATCGGAATATTGGCTTTCATTGGGTCAACAGGTCTGCCGTTGATATGAAATTCATAGTGTAGATGTGGCCCAGTGATACGTCCGGTATTTCCTGACAGTGCTATCACCTGGCCGCGGCTCACACGCTGCCCTTTGTGTACTAAAGGTTTAGACAAATGTAGATACCGGGTACGGTACTTTTTACCGTGGTCGATCACCACGTACTTTCCAGCAAAACGATGCTCGGTCACCAGAGAGACAATACCATCACCTGGTGCAACAATTTTTGTTCCAATTGGCGTAGCGAAATCTGTACCATTATGGGGTGAGACACGACCTGTCACAGGATGATGGCGGTGACGGTTAAAGTGCGAGCTAATACGATAGTTTTTTTGCAATGGGATGCGTTGGAACGCTCGGGCTAAACTTCGCCCCTGATCATCATAAAAGTTACCATCACTGTTTTGATAAGCATTAATACTGCTGCGTCCACGTTGAATATGGATGCCTAAAATATCACTGTTACCTGTGGCTGAGCCATCAATGAACTGATCATTCATCAAAACAGAAAATCTGTCGCCCGCGCGTAAGTCTCGTGCGAAATTGAGTTTCTCTTTAAGTAATGACTCAATACGCTGAATTTCTCCCGCGTTCAATCCCATACGCTGGGCTGACAAATAAAATGAACCTTGAATTTCGCCGGTTACGCTGCGATTGCGCCAGATCCCTTCAATATTAATTTCATCAACTTTAAACTCACCGTCATCATAACGACTAAATACCACTTGCCGTGCAGCATTGAAATACAATTCAAGTTTAAGCAGTTGCCCTTGCTCATCTAGCCAAAACTGCATTTTATTGCCGGGCATTAAGGTATCTAACGCCAATACATTTAAATCAGCTTCTAATACCCGGTACATGGTTTGCTGATCCACACCCGCTTGTTCAAACAAGCCACTTAAGGTGTCACCTTTACTGATGGTCTTAATAAAGTCTGGTGACTTGATCACCTCTTCGACATGTTCACTTGGCGCGATCTGCGCGATGATTGCATCAATATCAAGTTCAACAGGAATACGGGTAGGTAAATACTCCTGTTGGTTGGGCCATAAAATAGCCGCTCCAACCATCAACACCGCACCCATAAGAATTTTTTTGTGGGGGCTTGGCAACGCCTGCAAACGATTTGGCGACATTTTTAAAAAGGAAAATTTACTTGCTAACAACCTGCGCCTCAATTCTTGTCATCGTTATTATCAATTAAGCTAAAAATCCGCTGAATGCGGAATTAAACGTCCTTTTATATCAGAGTTTATCGCATATACAAACTAGGCAAGCCTGCAAATTTGGATAAAAGTAACCGCTATTTGTTATCTCGTGTGGTAATCCCCATCAGCATAAAGAGGTGATCGCTTGGCGAGAATTTAGCGCTTTTGAGACAAGGCCATTAAATGCTCCTCGGTAACTGCTCCTACGTTACTCTACCTCCTATATCCCTTTAGTCGTGCATTAATAACATTCACCACATCTGACCTCCAGGGATGGAGGAAATGTCTTATGACTGTCTGGAACAGTCAAGACCATGTGGCTTGCAACGAATGAAGGGCATAGTTACTCTACCTTCAAGTTCGTTTACACAGTATCAGAAGTGCTAAAATTCGCCCTTTGGAGCTTTTTGGGCTGCCTACTTCTTCGTTGAATCACTTCCCAATAGAACCACTATTACTTAAGTTATTCGTCTCGAACTCGTTTGCCAAAAATAGCTCTGAGTCGATCACTTTCATATGCCGATTGGTATAAAAGTCCCGCTGAAAACTTGGCCGCAGCATAAAAAAAGCCAGCACTACAGGCTGGCTTTTATCAACTTCGTTTATGATAGCTACGCTGCATGGACAGTAGCCTTACTCCCTTCAGCAGTTTTAAGTAAGTCGATTCGACTACTAATTTGCTCTTTCATTTCTGAAACATGGGAGATAACACCCACCATACGGCCAGCCGACTGCAAGTCAATTAAGGTTCTAATAGCAAGCTCAAGTGAATCTTGATCTAAGCTTCCAAACCCTTCATCAATAAAGAGTGTATCTAACTTAATACCACCAGCATAAGCTTGCACCACATCAGACAAACCTAACGCCATAGAAAGTGCCGCCATAAAGCTTTCGCCACCACTCAAGGTTGCAACCGGCCGAACCTTTGCGGTATAGGCATCTTCCACTTCCAACTCTAACCCAGATGCTTTATTGCCTTTAGCACGTTCCTCTTTGCGTAATAATCGGTAACGCCCTTTACTCATCATCTGCAATCGCTCACTGGCGGCCAGCAATACATCGTCGAGTAATACACTCAAGACAAAACGCTGTAAGCTAATTTTATTACCCGTTTGGCCATTCGCAACGTCTGCAAGTGTCCCAACAATCGCGTACTCATCCTCTAACTGCTTAGCTTTAGCATCCGCTTCAGCTAGCTGTTGTATGGTTTGGGTTAGCTGAGTGACTCGCCCTTGAAGCCGCTGCCACTGTTGTTCCGTGGTTTGTTGCTGTTGCTGAGCCTGCTCAAGCGCTGACTCAAGCTTGACTAATTCCGGTTTCGAGTCACTGGTGAGTTTTTGCTGTAATTGCGCCAACCGCGCTTGATTGGCAATACGTTGCTGCTGTTCTTGCTCAATCTGCTCAGCAATGGCATTTAACTGAGACTCCGCCATTAACGCTTGTTTTAACTCATCCACACTACCAAAACCTTGCTGCAGCATCGCATCATTAAGCTCCTTCGTTGCTTGAAGGTGTTGCTCATGGTTATGACGCTCAGTTTTCTGTGCCGCCTCAACCGCCGCTTCATTGGCCGCATATTGTTGTTTCGATTGATTATATCTTTGTCTAACGTCATCAATCTGCTTGACCAAGCTATCAATGCTATCGCTCTTTTGAACAATAGCGGCTTGCAGCGCAGGCAAACTTAAGAAATCGGCAGGTACACGTTCTAGTGCTTGATCGATTTTTCCTTTTAACCCAGAAACTTGCTCCTGTAACTGTTGAAAGCGCTCTCGCTCGGCATCTAATTGACTTTGTTGTTGCCCTGCGGCGAGCTCCTGCTGATTTAATGTCGCTCTTAATTGTTTGAGCTGTTCAACTGCAAGGTTTGTTTGTTGTAATGCTTGTTGCCTGCTTTGATACTCTGCTTGTAATTGTGCAAATGACTGCTGACTATATTGGCCCAGTTTTTCCTGCCATTGATTTAGTCGCTTTTGCTGTTCTTGTTGACGAGTAGTCAAGCCGGCATAATCACTGCGAGCTTGATTAAGTGCTTGGTTAGCGCGCTCTTCTTGTTGCTGAGCTTGCTGCAAGTCATCTTCCGAGGGTAATGATTGCTCACTTACCGCAGGACTTGGATGCTGCTCACTGCCACATACCGGACAAGGCATGCCATCATTTAATTGCTGCGCTAAGCTAGCTGCCTGACCACGGTGCCAAACCAGCTGCATCTGGCGCTGAGCCTGTTGTGCCTGCTGATGCTTGTCTCTTAATATCTGACCTTGCTCTTTAGCGCTGGTGAGCAACAGTGCTGTTTGCTCAACTTCTTGACAAGCACTAGACCAATTTTGGTGGGCTTCCACTAAATCATGGTATTGATTGACCGCTTGTTGCTGACTAAGCTGCTCATTAGCGAGTAACTCCAAACGCGCTATATCCGCTTTGTTGCTAACGATACTCGCTTGCAATTCATCCAGCTGTTGCCTTGCCTTGCCACCTTGTAACTTTGCTTGTTGCAATGTCTCGTTTTGCTGCTGAAAACTTTGCTGCAAGGCTTCTATTTGGGTTAACTGAGGGGCAAGTTGTTGTAGGTTCTGCAAATCCTGTCTGAGTATTTGTAGTTGGTTTTCCTGCGCTTCAATACCATCAAATGCCAGTTGCGCCTCACCGAGCGCTTGCTCAGCCAGTGTCTTTAAATTCAAGGCTGTAGTTAACGCCTGCTGAGCTTGACTAAACTCGGCAGATCTTGTTTGCATCACCTCAAACAGCGGGTGCAACTGTAAAGCTTTACGGCCTTGTTGCAACCGCATTTGACGTTCAACTAGCAGATCATCCTTTGCTGATAATTGCTGCTGTATTTGCAGCTCTTTTTCCAGTTCAGCAAAATCTTTTAATCGCTGTTTAGCCAGCTCAAGTTGATTATTAGCAGTGATGAGCTGCTGTTTTGCCGCTTCATTATCATTGAGCGCCGCCGCCACTTTCGGGCTAAGCTCAGATAACTCAACATTAATGGCGTCATCGGATTCAACCGCGGCATTGTGCATGATACCGTCACGTTTGTTACGGTGATCTCTCACAGCCATACGAATAATGGCCGCTTGGTGTTTCAACTTATCTTCAATTTTACGGTAAATATGAGTTTGGAAAAGCTGACTAAAGATCTTCTCCCTCGACTTGGAATCAGCCATCAGTAATTCACGAAACTTACCTTGCGGCAACACCATAACTTGACGAAACTGATCGACATCTAAACCGGTCAGCTGCTCTATCTCAGCGGTCGCTTCAGATACTTTCATAGTGACGAGCGGCGTTGGTTGACCGTCTTGCTCTAGACGATATAACTGAGCTTCACTCTTTTGAACCGTATAACCCTCACCACTCTTTTTTAATCTGGGTTGCTCGGGTACACGACGAATCAAATACTGCTTAGCGCCCAATTCAAATTGAAAACTCACCTCGGTAAGTAAGTCATCCTGCGCTAAATCACAACGCATCTGGCTGCCTTCTCGCTCATCCCCTGTTGTCTTACCGTATAAAGCAAAACAAATCCCATCCAAGATGGTAGTTTTACCTGCGCCTGTTGGACCGTTGATCAAAAACAGCGGATTTTTACCAAGAGATTCAAAGTCAATGACTTGCTTAGTCGCAAATGGGCCAAACGCGACCATGGTTAACACTTGTGGTCTCATTGGTTCTCCTCAACATCATGCAGGCCATTAATGGTGTCGACCATCAAGCTGCGTTGTTCAGCAGAAAGTGACTGACCGGAGACTTGCTGGAAAAAATCACTGAACATGTCCAGCTCACCCTTCTTGATATGATCGGCTCTAATCGCTAATTGCTCGCTACTTGCCATTAATCCAGTTCGCTCTAAATGCAACACATTCGGGTAAACATCTCTCAGCTTACCCATAGCATCTAATATCGCCTGCTTATCGCTAAGGCGAACCATAATATAGTCATCACGATTTGGGTCATTGATCCCCTGGGTTAACACTTGTTCCAGAGCCCCTTCAATAATACGAACATCACGCAGCGGTGTTAATGGCAGTAGTGTGATTTCAGGCTGTTTATTGGCAGCCACTTCCACCAAGGTCACTGACTTTTTCTGTTTTTGCTCACTAAAGGAGTATTTCAATATCGAACCCGAATAGCGAATATGTGACTCGCCCTTATATTGCGGCCCATGTAAATGGCCTAAAGCGCAATAATCAAATGGGGTAAATAAACTTGGGGAGATTTTATCTGCACCACCTATGCTCAGAGGCCTCTCAGAGTCAGACTCACTCCCGCCATCTAAAAAGCAATGTGCAATAACGACCTTAGCTAAACCTTCGCTGTCATGCTTGCTGACTTCATCAAGTAAAACTTGCATCGCTTGTTCATGGGTGCTGACATCACAGTCAAATAGATACCGTACGGTTGCCGGCTCAGCGTAAGGGAGTGGATAAAATACAGCGCCGCCACTCGAGCTAGTTAGTGTAATGGGATTGATTTCACGAGTTAATGGCCCTTGAATATATAACCCGGTACTTTGCAATTGCCGAGCTGCAAAACTCAGCCTTTCGTGACCATCATGGTTGCCTGCAATCATGATGACGTTTATTTGTAGTTCGTTGACTAATTGGTTAACCACATCATCCAATAAAGCCACGGCACTTGCCGGCGGGACAGAGCGATCGTAAATATCCCCTGCAACCACTACCGCATCGACTTGGTGCTCACCAGCCAACTGAACGATTTGCGCTAAGATGTGTGCTTGATCTTCTAACAAGCTTTGACTGTGTAATTGGCGGCCGATGTGCCAATCAGATGTATGAATGAATTTCATTTATTTATGTGTTCACTTAACCCTATTAAACGCAACATTACAGGTCCTTTTGTGCTTTAGGGGCACCCATTTGATAACCACAGATCACGCAGGCGCTTGGTGGGTAAAACTTGCTGATTAAACCGCTTTACCTCAAGTAAAACTTGGCAAATCTGTGCCCTAGCCTGCTCAACCTGATCCTGTTTTTCAGCTTCAGTTAAATCAGGGTGACGAAATACCGCAACAAGTTGATTATTGTGTTGTTCAACTTGTTTGCACAAATGCAAAAGTAATTGCTGATCTATCACTGCATCTACGGTTTTAGCTCCGGTTTTTAAAGGGGAGCCCGCTCGCTTAACCGCTTTATTAATCGCCTTTTTCGATATGGGCTGATCGTTACTTTTCGCCGCATAATACGCTTGAACTAAGGTTCCTAATGCACTAATACCTGCAACTAGCAATCCAGCTAACTCCACACCTGCCTCCCTGTTGACTCAGTCCAAGCGACTATATGCCGCGACTTTAGTTGATAGTGGTAATTTGTTTGACGCTATCATACAGGTCATTATCACTCAAATGCTAACTCAATCAATGATCTAATCCCGCGATAGCCCAAACAAATGGATATCGCTGTTTTTACAATAAGCCGCATGCATTTCAAACCTCATAATGTTTCAAAAATCGCGGCTAAAATGTGTAGTTTTGCGACACCTATCACTTCAGGGTGTGACACAGTGTCGCAACCTGTGAGTTTGCCGTTGTGGCAGCGTTAGATATTTGCGAAAAAGAGCGCAAATAATGCGGGTAGAACAAATCAATGAATCACAAGCTAAATAAATTAACCCTGTTAATCACCACCATATTAATGCCGTTGAGCCATGCCTATGGACAAACTCCCACCGACTGCGAAGGCAAGCAGTGTGATGACCATATCGTCATCACTGGCGAGCTAATGCGTGAACCTACCAAGGTCAATACCGATCCCAAGAAACCAAGATTGCCGCTACCAGCCTATGATGGAGCAGGATTCCTAAAAACAATCCCAGGTTTTAATGTTGGTCGAAAAGGCGGCGCTGGCGGCGACCCAACACTAAGGGGCATGGGCGGTTCAAGAGTCAGTATTGTAGATGACGGCCAACATATTGCCGGAACCTGCGGCGGGCGGATGGATCCACCAACGGCTTATATTTATCCCGAATCCTATGACAACATTACCGTTATCAAAGGCCCTCAAACCGTAAAGTATGGCCCAGTCGGGTCTGCCGGTACGGTACTTTTTGAAAAAGACCGACACAGTTTTACTGAGAAAGATCTGCAAGGTAGAGCCAGTGTGACCGGAGGCAGTTTTGGCCGTCAAGACTACCTTGTCGAACTTAAAGCTGGCACCGAGACACACTATCTTGATATGGATATCAATCAGTCCAAAAGCGACCACTATGAAGATGGAGACGGTAACACCATTCAATCTAGCTATGATCGCAACAATTACAACTTTGCCCTTGGTTGGACGCCAGACGATGATACGGTGGTTGAACTGGCCTATGGGCGCTCTAGCGGAGAAGCGGAATATGCTGATAGGGCAAATAAAGCCCGGGAAATTAGTAATGAAAACCTGACATTATTAACCCAAATCGATCTGCAATACGATTGGCTTAATAGCATAGAGTTGCAAATTTATAGCAATGAAAATGACCATATCATGGATCAGTTTGACCAAGGAAAAAACTCAGGAACGAATGTAAGAAGAACAACCTCCGGTGGTCACCTATGGCTGGATATCTCAAGCTCAACTGACTGGCAAACCACTGTCGGTGTTGACTATATGGATAGTCTCCACGAGGGGCGTAGTATCAATCCAGCTATCGACAATGGCTTAGATGATCTTTTATCTAAACCATTTAAAGATAACATGCGCCATAAAAACTTGGGTTTATTTGTTGAGTCCAGCTATCAAATTAATCAAGGAAAGTTATTGGCAGGTGCCCGCATCGATCAGTGGCAGACAGAACTTTTTGTCGCTCAACAAGGCAAACGCGATGATGATTTATTGAGTGGCTTTTTACGTTATGAATATATAACGGGTAACAGCCAATACTATATTGGTACCGGTCACGCAGCGCGCATTCCCGATTATTGGGAGTTGATGAAAGCTGATGTGAATAATCCAGCACAGAAAGCCTTTGATTTAGAGCCAGAAAAAACCACTCAACTTGATATTGGTTGGATTTATCAAGCGGACGTGGAAATTGCTTCGTCATTTTATTATGGCAAAGTAAAAGACTATATTCTCATCGACGCCAATACCGAAAAAACCTCGGCATATAATATCGATGCGACCATCTGGGGAGCAGAGATTGGGGTAACTTATGAGTTTAATGACAACTGGTCAACTATCAGCTCCATCAGTTATAGCCACGGCGACAATGACACCGACAGCACACCACTTGGACAGATCTCTCCTTTAGAAGGACGCATCTCGATTAATTATGAAAATGACAATTGGACGGCAGGTTTATTGTGGCGCTTAGTCGCAGCGCAAGACCGGATAGCACTCGGGCAAGGTAACATCTCAGGACAAGACTTAGCGAAAAGCAGCGGCTTTGGTACCTTGGCAATTAACGGCTCATGGCAACACGATGACATACTAATAAGCTTTGGTATAGAGAACCTATTTGATATTACCTATGCCGAGCATATCAGTCGTTCCGGCGCGGGGAATGACATCCCTGGCTCTGAGCCGCTTTTTCAAGTTAACGAACCTGGGCGCACTGCTTGGGTCAAGCTCGACCTAACTTTTTAGCTTGTTAGACTTTATAACTTATTAGACTTTATAACTTGTTAGACTTTTAAACTTGTTAAAAATGCATCATAACGCCTTATCGCGATATGGTAAGGCGTTATACAAAAGCAAACCAGTCATATTGAGCAGACAAGAGCTTAATACTCATCGCAATTGACATCGTCACCACCAAGGGCTTAATTATCTTGCTTCCTTTGGTAATAACCAAACGCGAACCGATTGTCGCCCCTATCGCTTGTCCAGCTAACATAATCAAGCCTAACAACCAAAATACTTTACCACCAATAGCAAAGAAGATTAACGAGGCAATGTTAGTGGAAAAATTCAATATCTTGGCGTGTGCCGTTGCTTTAGCCAGTCCATAACCGGCTAAAGACACAAAAGCTAACGCGAAAAAGCTCCCAGTACCTGGACCAAAAAATCCGTCATAAAAACCAACGCCTAATGCCGCGGTAAAACCAAAAGCGGTAGGCGTTAGTACCTGATGCCGGTCTTCTTCACTCACTTTCTTTGAAAATAAAAAGTAGCCACCTATGGCCAATATCAGAAACGGCAGCAGCAATTCCAGCACAGAACTATCGATAAGTTGTACCGCAACCGTACCAATCGCAGAGCCGACAAATGCACAGGCTATGGCTAACTTCATCTGCGATAACTTCACCATACCTTTACGAACAAAATAAAGGCTAGCAAAAAAACTACCACCACAAGCTTGTAGTTTATTGGTTGCCAGTGCAGCTGTGGGGGGTAAGCCTGCCCACATGAGTGCGGGTATGGTTAGTAGCCCACCGCCGCCGGCAATCGCATCAATAAATCCCGCCAATACTGCAACAAAAAACAGTAAAGCGATAAGTTGGTATGAGAGCTCTATGGCCATGAAATATTCTCGACGGTTAGTTAGTAAAGCGAGGCTGCTATTAGACTTGGTTTGCATGGCGATTTCAAAGGATATATTCTCTTGCTAGTGTGAGATATTCTCACACTAATACGATAATTTGAGGGCAAAATATTGGCTTACTCTCTACCTCCAATGAATACCTTGCGGATCTTTGAAGCCGCCGCTAGGCATTTAAGTTTTAGCTTAGCGGCCAAAGAGCTATTTCTTACCCATGGTGCAGTAAGTAAACAAATTAAACAGCTGGAGAATGATATTGGCTGTGCTTTGTTTGTTCGCCAGCACAGGCAGGTAAGTTTAACGACTAACGGACAACGGTACTTGGTCAATATTCAAGCAGCCTTGCAAACCATTAGCCGTGCAACTGAAGAGCTTAGAGCGGCAGAAACGGACCGGCAATCGATATCAATTAACGTCCTTCCAAGCTTAACGATTAATTGGCTAATTCCTCGAATGGAGCAATTTAAGCAGCGCTACCCGCATTTATATGTTGACCTGTCCATCGGTGATTTTAAGGTCGACTTTAATTTGCATCGATATGATATCGCAATACGAAGCGCAACCACGCCCCCCAAAGATTGCCAATATGTCAAACTAATGGATGAGGATCTTTGTTTAGTTTGTAGCCCTCACATTGCTAAGCAGCTTCAATCTCTCGAAGATATTAATCGTGTTACCTTGTTAAAGCACACCACCCGGCCTGAGCTATGGCCTTTTTGGTCGGAACAAGTTGGGATCGCGCTTTTCAATGAAAAGAACTTTGGTATGGAGCATTTCTATATGCTGAGTCAAGCTGCAGTAAGTGGCATGGGAATCGCTTTGATCCCGCGTTTTTTCATTGAAGAGCAGCTTAGCGATGGCAGTTTAGTTATTCCATTTGATAACCAATTCACCAGCCCATATAGCTATTATTTGCAATTTCCCAGTGCGGCTAAGCGGCCAGTAAAAGTGCAGGCGTTTATCGATTGGTTACTAGAAATATTTTCACCTTACCGGCATTAAGTGCTCGCTCCTCACAACCCAAAGCAGCGAGCATGTCGGTTAAATTAACTCTTCAACTACATCAAAGGCTTCAAGATAGTTTACCCCTGGTGAAGCATCAAATTCAAAATTCAACACTTTTAGACAGGTCTCAAAAGTTTTCTCACCAAACCAGGTTTTATCAAAAGCATGTAATGCGCTAATGATCCCCTGCTGATCGCCTTGCCCTTGCAAGTTGTTTGGTGTTAGCGTGGCGATAAAGCTAGCGACTAAGCCATAAAGATCTTTTTCTGCATCACCTTCTGCCGCCCAAAGCTCGGGATCGGCATAGCGACTCGCATAATGGCTTGTGGCAATATCCAACCCAATCCCAAAGTTCACTAAAATGGCTTTTTCGCGATTACAAATAATGTTTTTAGGGCAGATTGCGCCATGGTAAATATCCATTTGATGCATAAACTGTAAACCAGAAAGTAGCTGGGTAAACCACATAATGGGCTGACCAAGCTTAATACCCGGCACGTCATCAAGCGACACCCCGTACTCCCAAGCTCTAGCAATAAACAGGGTTTCACTTTGCGGTAACTGCCCAAAAGCCAATACCTTCTCAACATGAGGATGATAAAGCTTAGACAAACTACGATACAGGTTACTTAACTGTGGCCACTTAGCCTCTACCTTGTGATAAATAGAAACCCCAGTATTGTATTGGCCTTGGATATGTTTGGCGCGCCAGAACTGGCTACTTTCAGTAGCCGCAATAAACTGCTCCAAGCGGTAGTGATGATCGATAATCGCACCAGTGGCAATATCAATTTTCTCGGGTAACGTGTCACACACTCCGTTGTCGATAAGCGCCGACAAGTCACAACGTAGCGCATCTAAATCAATGGTCCCACCAGCTGCTGCAAGCCTAAACCATTGATAAATTCGTGGTTGCTTGGTTTGCTCGGCTAAGGTTAAAAAGCCCTTAGCGTAAGCTTGGATATCCTGACTATTGTTCAAGTTATCTTTAATATCGATAAACTCAACATCGCCCATATCGGAGATAAAGATACAATTACTTGTCCACCCGCCAACGGTGTAACCACGACGATGGATTTGTTGTAAGCCAGTCACCGAGCGACGAAGTATTTCAAGTAATTGATAGGTTGTTAATGATTCATGTTCAAGCACATTGAGAGGCACGCCTCGCGGCATACGGATCGGTAACACCAACTGCTCGCCATCTTGAATCAAAGGTGCACACTGAGGCACGCCGCTGCAGCCTGCCAACCCTTGCAGGCGCTTAAACTCATCTCTTAATCTAAGCTCATAACTATTACATTCGTCTGCACTGTCAAATTGGGTTGGCACCAAAACCTTTAATAACCATGGCGCGGTCCAATCACCGGGGTTGTATTCCGATTGCCAAACCTCAAGTCCACTTTGAATAAACAAGCACTTAAGCTTGATAAAATCTTGGATTTTATTATTTCGCTGTTCGACCAATGCCACCTGTCCAATGGTTTCTAGTACCATCTCTTTTTGCTTATCGGTGACTTGGTGTTTATGGGGCGCTGTCAGCCCCCACTCTTTAGTTAACGCTGCAACAATCTGTTTTGGGGTGTAAATACTCAGTGAGCCTTGCTGCTTTTCTAATTCAATCTCTTCGCCTTTGCGCCCAGTGACAAATACCATACCTTGGCACCATGGTGCATAAACGCCAACTGGAATCTTATGTTTGACGTTGCCAGCCAACACTCTTGCAACGTAATTGGCTTTTGCCAGACTATTGTCAACCTGACGTCCATCTAGTGACCACGCATGTAAGCCGGCATCAAGTCTGCCGATATACCCTTTAACATCGACCACATACACGCCCCATTCGCCGATAACTAATGCATCAACTTCCATGGCTTGGCCAGATTTAGTCGGAATTTCAACATTGGTTAATAGGATATAGTTTTCAGGGAGTTCGTCCGCGAGCAAAGAAAATGCCCAACGCTCGGCATCGTTTACAGGGGTGCCAAAACTAATTAACTTTGCCATTCTTATCTCCTTCTCGTGGCATTAACCTGTCAAATGTCGTCGAATGCGGACAGGCCTGTTAGTATTTTTTAGACATAAAAAAGCCACTACAGGAGTGGCTTAAAAGTCAATCTAATGGTTACAACTATCTGAGTGTTCGTGATCATCATCGGCAAACTCATCGTCACCTTCTTGATGCTGCATCACGCCCCAGCCATCTGTTGCACCGCCAAATTCACCGGCAAACTCATTCAATGCAATCTCTTGAGCAACAATAGCGTCATATTCGGGTACCATATTGAGGCAAACAATCAGCTCCCACTTTCCGAGTTCATCATTCAAATGCAACTCAACCTCACCGGAGAGATCAGACTCGGTTAACTCTTGCAAAGCTGACTCAGCATCACGTTGGTCTTCAAACAAAAGAAAGTAATCCACATCCAATGCTTGGCTTAAATCGATGCCTGCTTCTTGCATTGCCGCGAGCATTTTACCGTTATCATCATCTGGAAATTGCATTATCTACTCCTTACTCGTTTGAAGCGGCAACAATTTGTACCGACTCACCATTAAAGCTGACAATATCTCCAGCAATAACTTTTTTACGCTTGCGAGTTTCAATTTCACCATTGACACTCACTTGACCTTCACTAATGACAAATTTCGCTTCGCCACCACCACTAGTCATCGATTGTACTTTTAAAATCTTGTATAGCTCGATGTATTCATCACCTGGCAAAAGCGCCAGCGTTTCCATTTGTGCAGTCACACTAAAACCCTTAATTTTAAAACTAGCAGGATTATATCATTTGCTGACTATTGTGCACGCTCAGCAGCTAACAAACCATAGTAACTATCGTCAATCCACTGCGAATCAATCTTCATGTTGTGCCGCAGTATACCCTCAAGTTGAAATCCGCACTTTTCCAGTACTCTGCCCGAAGCCAGATTATCTTTGGCACACACGCCAACAAATTTATGCACATCAAACTGCAAACAAGCCCAGTCAATCACCGCTTCCAAACTCTCACTCGCATAACCTTGCCCATGAGCAGAGGACACTAGCATATAGCCAACCTCAACCTGTTTCAGCTCAGGTTTATTAGCATAAAACCCCGTAAAGCCAATAAAGGTACCGCTATGAACCTCTTCAATCACTAAGGTCAACCAGTCACCTGAAGCAAATTCCCACGGCGCTAGGCGCTCGGTAAATTTTTGCTTTAACAAGGGAATATCATCGAGAGATCTTACGAACTTGTTTAAATCTGGATCTTGATGCACAAGCAGAAAATTATCGAGATCTCGTGCATCAAGTGTGCGAATTTTTAACCTTTCGGTATATAACTCTATCATCAATCTATAACGATTAACCGCGGCTTGTTACTTCAAGCAGGTGGTAACCAAACTGCGTTTTTACCGGACCTTGCACTTCATTTAAAGGCGCACTAAATACGACTTCATCAAACTCTCGTACCATCATACCAGGACCAAATGAACCTAAATCACCGCCTTGCGCACCAGATGGGCAAGATGAGTGTGCTTTAGCCACATCGCCAAAATCAGCTCCCTCTAAAATTTGTTGCTTTAGCGATTCACACTGCTCTTCGCTGCTCACTAGTAGATGTCGTGCTGTTGCTTGAACCATGGTTTATCCTCTTTAAATAAAATGAATCCCAGCCAGTATGCCACATTAGCTGGGATTACCTAGTGTATTTTTTATGATATTAGCTGGCTTGCAAGGTGGCGATCCAAGTGTCTATTTTACGCTCCATTACCGCCATAGGTAACGAACCCGTGGTAATGATTTGGTCATGAAACGCTTTTAAATCGAACTTATCGCCTAAGGCTTTTTCGGCTTTCTCTCGTAAAGACAAGATTTGCAGCTGACCAACCTTATAAGACAAAGCTTGCCCAGGAATCGCCATGTATCGCTCAACCTCAGCAACGATATCTGACTCGGCCATTGGCGAGTTGTCTTTCATATACTGAATAGCTTGCTCACGGCTCCACCCTTTCGCATGTAAACCGGTATCAACGACCAAACGCATTGCCCTTAGCATTTCATCGGACAACTTACCAAAATATTGGTACGGGTCTGTAAACAAGCCCATTTCTATCCCCAAGTACTCAGCATATAAAGCCCAGCCTTCTTCAAATGCGGTATAGCCACCAAAGCGTTGGAATTGGGGTACATCTGTTAACTCTTGCTTAATCGCAATTTGAAAATGATGACCCGGTGCAGCTTCATGTAGAGAAAGCGTTGTCATGCCCCATTTAGGCTGCGCTTTGAGATTATAGGTATTGATATAGAACACACCTGGACGAGAACCATCTACTGCTGGTGATTGATATGATGCGCCTGCCGCAGACTGCTCTCTAAAACTCTCAACAGGCTTAACGACGTAGTCAGCCTTAGGCATAACATTAAAGTACTTTGGTAGCACCGCGTTAATGCTGTCTTTTAATGCCATGTAGCCGTCAACTAAGTCTTGGCGCTCGGTAAAGAAGTACTGTGGCTCAGAACTTAATGAATCAAAGAAAGCACTCAAATCGCCTTTAAAGCCAACTTGCTGACGAACCTCATCCATTTCGGCAAGAATTCGAGCAACTTCAGATAATCCAACTTGATGAATCTCATCGACTGACATCGTCGTAGTCGTATGTTGATTGGCTAGATGCTGATACCAAACTTTACCATTGGGCAGCCCCCACCAACCATCACTGGCACGTGCTGCGGGCAAATAGGTATTAGCAAAGTAGTCTTTCAAGCTCGTCAGCGCCGGTAACAATTCAAGTTCAATTTTGGCTTTATATGCATTGGTTAACGCGGTTTTGTCTTGCTCTGATAAACTGTCTGGAAGTTTAGTGATTGGAGCATAGAATAAACTTTGCTCAGCACTATCGACTAACTGTGCTTCTAGCTGAGGAATAATACGCTGAACTAATACACGTGGTAATACAACCTTGCTTGCAATACCTTCATCCATACGTTGCTGCGCAAGCTTAGTCCAATTAATAAAGCCATCTAGACGAGACAGCCAATTATTATAATCGTCAACTGTGTTAAACGGCTGCGCACTTTCGCCACTACCTAGCTGCACCATACTAATCACGGTGCTGTAGAACTGATTCATTGGCATGAAATGTTCTGGGAAGGTTTCTGAAACCAAAGCGATATTTCTATCGTAATTAAACATGTCGTAGCTAAGTTGAAGATTTGCAGGCAATGCCGCTCTATCTATCGCTTTAACTTGCTTTAAGTACTGAGTGTTTAACTCATGGCGTGCTTTTAAATACTCTTCCGTCAGGGTTCCACCAAACTGATCGTTATAATCATTTACGCCAACATAAGTGGCGTAAATGGGATTAAGCTTTAGCACGTCTTTAAAATATTGATCAACCAGTGCCATGTATGCCTGTTCTGCTGACTGCTCAGCTGCGGCTTCTACTGGCTTTTGAGCAGTATTAGCACTGCTAGTAACTGTTTTATCCTGTGAGCAAGCTGATAAAGCTAGCACTGAGGCCATTGCGAGCGTCAGTATATTCTTATTCATTGTTATTTTATCCCTCTTGTTCTGTGCGATCGCGTTTAGTTTTCTATACTTAACTTCAGGACCAATAAAGGAGCTAGTCAATGATCTATTCATTTCGTAACTCAGGTTTTCGAGATCCAGAAACTGGCGTCTACAATCAAACCTACTTTATGGAAGTGTTCAACAGAGAGTGGCACCGCCACATCCGGGAACACCAAAGTCTGGCCCTATTGTATCTGTGCCCACACATTCATGAAACAGTAAAGCAACCTCATTTACTGGAATTTTTCATGAAACAAGTTCAAGAAGCTATATTACGTAATACTGACTTAGTCGCCAGGCTCAATCACAATAACTTTGCATTTGGGTTGTTTAATATTGACGAACCTGGCACCGAAGTAGTGATTTCACGAATAGAGCAAAAAATTGCCGAATTTAATGATGAGTATCGACGGAAACACACGAGCCATGTTGACTACGAACTTGCCGCCTATGTTTGCCAACCAGAGCAAGATCTACATATAGAGTCACTGTTCAAGGATGTGGAAGCCTTAACACATGAGCTTGAGATGCAAAAAGATCAACACATGGCGTTACGGAAGCTCAATTAACATACCTTGAACTAAGCAAAAAAGTGGTTTAACTATGAAATAAAAAAGCCCCTTAAGAGGGGCTTTTTCAAATGCTTACTTTTACAGTTAAAGCGCTACGTTATAAATACGGGCTTTTTCTTCAATATAAGCGAGATAACTTTTTGCTGTTTTAGCAGTTTTCTTATCTTTAGCAGCTAGCTTACAACGCTCATATGCAGCTTTGTATTGCTTAATACCCAGATAAGCCAGCGCAAGTTCAAACTGTACTTGGCCTTTATTAACATCACCTGCTTCAAGTGCTTTCTTCAACACAGGAATCGCTTGTTTGTGCTTTTCCTGTAGGGTTAGCAAACGGGCTTGTCTAAGATAAAGTTTACCGTCATTATTAATTTCGGCAGCCTTACCATAGTACTCAGCACCTTTGCTTAGCTCTTTAGCATTATGGAAGAAACCGGCAAGCATAGAGTATGTTTTCTCTTTCTTTTCGATTAATCCAGACTTCAGATGCTTCTCAAAAACATTAGCTGCACGGTATGCTGAACCGTTTGATGCTAACAATTGAGTATAGCGAGTGATATTTCCTGCTGTTTCCAAAAAGCCATTACGATACGCTAAATCATAGGTTGCTAATGAGTTAGTGAAGTCTTCTGTCATTAGATAAAATTGTGCTAACTGTACCCATAGACGCTTATCGTCTTGGAACAGCGGCACCATAGTTTCTAATACGTTAATGGCATTTTTGTAGTCTTTCTTATTGAAGTAAGCAGTCAGCTTCATCTGATATAAGCCTTTATCTGGCTTATCAGATAACCCAATACCCTTATCAGCTACTTCAAGAACTTTATCCCACTGCTTTAGCTCTGAATAGGCAATACCAATTCTGCGGTATACCTGAGCATCTTCCTTACAGGTGAATGCCATCCAGTCAAAATAAACTGGAATTGACTCTTTAAACTTCTTCTCTTGTATCAAGAGATCCGCATAAAGACGTAAGGTTGCACCGTGGTCTGTTCCACCAAGAATGTCGGCATCAACTGCGGTTTTGAGGTACTTAATTGCTGTGGACATTTGCCCTTTTTCAGCATAAAAGTTACCCAACATACGCGCGATATATGCCTTATCGAAATCATTTCGCGAGTTTGCTTCTAGCAAAATTGCGATGGCTTCGTCGACATTACCTTCCTGATAAGCTTCAAAAGACTTTTGCACTTTCTTAGCTGCACTTTGACCCACAGCTTTAGACTGGCGTTTTTCAATTGGGCACTTTTCAGCAGCCATTGCTGCTGGTGCTGCCACAACGCTTCCACCAACAGAAAGCAAAATAGCAGCTGCGATAGCATTTACTTTACGCATTGTTATTTGCCTCCTTTATCTAAACTAAAGTCAAGTTGAACTGTCATACCTGGTTGCTTAATCGCTTTACCATCAACAATTTTCGGCTTGTACTTCCACTTTTTAAGTGCACGACGAGCTTCTTTGTTAAACAATCGCTTTGGCTCTGCTTTGATGATTTTCACATCTTCAACACCGCCAAGTTCGTTAATAGTAAAGCTTAGCTGTACCCAGCCCTCTTTGCCATCACGAGCAGCGGCAATTGGATACTGTGGTTCGATACGAACGATTGGCGTTGCATCGCCATCACGCGTCATCATATTACCAAGCTTAAAGCCAGTGTTAGCTGTACCAGCAGCTACCCCACCCATGTTAAATGACATATTGGTATCAATGTCAGATGAACTATCTGGCGGAGGTGTATCCGGCAGAGGTGGTTGCTCAGGCGGTGTTGGTGGCTTAGGTTTAACCCTAGGCTTATCCTGAACTTTCGTATCCTGCTTATCCATACTGATCTCAATAATAGGAGAATCAGTTTTGGTGTCGGCGCGTTTAGCGCCGCCACCGACCAAGAAGGCCATAAAGACAAACAGGGCGAAAGTAACAGCAGCACCAATAATGAGTGATACTATTGCTCTCAGCATATTAGTCTTTCCCCGCAGAGATCGAAATCTTATCGATACCCGCTTTCTTAACGTTGTCCATTACCTTAACAACAAGGCCATGTTCAGCTTCTTGGTCTGCTTCGATTAATACAGCCGCTTCAGGTGCCTCAGCCAACATACGCTCAACGTTTGCTGTTACACGCTCGATGTCAACCTGACGGTTTTCCATCTTAATTACGCCTGTCTTACTCACACCAATAAAGATGTTTGCAGATTTCTTTTGTGTCGCTGTTGAGGCCTCTGGTTTCTTGTAATCAAGACCAGAAGGCTTAATGAACGACGTTGTTACGATAAAGAAGATAAGCATGATAAACACGATGTCGAGCATCGGCGTCATATCTACTTGTGCTTCTTCTTCTACACTTGAATGCTTTTTACGTGCCATTTTAAATACTCTCTCTAGTGGTGTGGCAAGCTATCTTTTAGCTTTTCTAAACTGATTTTCATTTTTGCATCTAGTCGAGTACTAAAAAATACTCCAGATAGTGCCGCTACCATTCCTGCCATAGTAGGCATGGTGGCCATTGAAATACCAGCTGCCATCATACGAGCGTTACTCGTACCATGTACTGCCATCACATCGAATACCTGTATCATACCGGTTACGGTACCTAGTAGACCAATCATTGGACATGTGGCTACTAGAGTTTTGATAATCAGCATACGAGCATTCATATCTTGTTTCGCTTGGGATACCCAAGCTTCACGGATACGGTGTGCATACCAGGAGGTAGAATCCTCTCTGTCTTGCCATGCTTTGATAATGTTCTTGTGCTCTTTTGGCGCAATTAAATTTAAGTACCAATAGCGCTCAAGCATTAACACCCACATGATAAATAGCACTGCCGCTACCAACCAGAGGACGTCGCCCCCGGTGGCCATGAAGCCCCTGACGGAATCCCAGATGTCCATCAGGTATAGCATCATTAGGCGTTCCTCTTCTCAGCGTGCGCTGCAACAATGCCTGCACTTTGCTCTTCAAGCACTTGTACGACAGACTTGCTACGTGCAATAACAATCGCGTGCATCAACATTAGTGGTAGTGCAGCAACTAGACCTTGTACCGTAGTCATCAATGCCATAGAGATACCACCAGCCATCAAGCGTGGGTCACCTGTACCGAACAATTGAATTGTTTGGAAGGTTGCAATCATACCGGTTACTGTACCTAGTAGACCCATCATAGGTGCGATAGCCGCTAGAACCTTGATGATAGAGATACGAGTTTCAAGTGCAGGCGTTTCTTTTAGAATCGCTTCATCAAGCTTAAGCTCAAGCGTTTCAACGTCAACGTCTTTGTTTTCTTGATAAGTAGTCAGGATACGACCTAGTGGGTTGTTACCTGGATTATCAATGTTTTTACGCTGAGCATTAACTTTAGCACCTACTAAGTATAGTGTAATTAGACGCTCGATTGAGATTAGAGCACCAAGAACCAATAGACCAATAATGATATAACCAATTGGACCACCAGCTTCGATACGCTCTTCAATGGTTGCTTTTTGAGTGAATACGCTTAGTAGAACACCACGCGCAGGGTCAACAAACAGCTTTTCATAGCCAGAAGTTGCTTGACCAAACGATTTAACACTTGCAACTTGCTCACCGCCAGGCTGTTGAGAAAGTTGTTGAATTAGACCAAGGTCTGCGTTGTACACAACGTACTCGCCATCAGCAAGTAGGTTATACGCACCAACACGGGTAACAGTTGTGTTCTTAACACCGCCATCAAGACCAGTCACTGATGCATCGAAAGATACAACTTTACCTGACTCAGCCATTTCGAAAAGCTGTGCTTCCCAGAATTTTTCTAGCTCATCAATTTTTGGTAGTTCTTTACGAGCACCAAGCTCTGCGATGAACTGGTCACGACCTGGGAATTGAGCAGTTACGTTTGACGCAACTAGCTTACCCGCGAAGTCACCGGCTTCACCTTTAACAACACCGAACATTTCACCCAAGTCACCTTGAGCAATTTTACGGTCTTCTTCTAACTGCGCAATTTTACGCTCGTTATCAGTGAAAGCTTGTGCAAGATCTTTACCGCGTTGCTCTTCAGCAGCTAGTGCCGCTTTTTCACGCTTAAGAAGTGCAGCTTTATCACCACGCTCTGCGCGGAATTCAGCTTCACGGTTTTTATTAGTTTTAGCAGCGTTTGCACGATCCGTTTGAACTTGCTTTAACAGTTGGTCAATAGTTTTAGGTGCATCAGCAGCGCTAACCATGCCAGAAGTTAGAGAAAGAGTGGCAGCAACGATTGCTGTAGAGATAAACTTTTTCATTATTGCGCAGCCTCCGCAGCAGGGATTGGTAGTGCAAACATATCAGGAGCACCTTGACCCCTTGCTTGTTTGATTGCTTTGTTCAAGTTACGAAGATAAGTCGCTTCTAACTTGTCCCATGCTTTTGTGTCTGCGTTGTACATCCAAGCTTGTTTTTGGTCTTGGCTCTGAGCGTAAAGCGCTACACGACCGAAGTTTAAGAAATCAACTAGGATCTCTTTACCGTCTAACTGAAGCTGGCCTGTTTGCGCGTTAAGCTTAGTACCGTATTCACGCTCGATGTTATAAGCATCAAGGATAAGACGATACTTTTCAGCTAGGGTAACTTCAGCAGTGTTTAAGATATCGCGTAAACGCTGTACACGCTCTTGGCGAGCTTCTAGGTTGAATGGAAGATCTAAAGCAATAAATTGCTCAAGTGCATCTACCATTTTAAACATTAATGGAACAACACCTTGGCGAAGCTTATCAACGCCATCGATATCATCTTGGATCAGTTTCATTGTTGCTTCTTGGTCTGCAACTAATCCAGCTACATAGTCATTATAAGATTTAACTGACTCACGAGTATCGGCTACTTGAGCGTACTCAAACGCCATATCTTGCGCTTGGTCGAAATACTTATTAACTTTCTCTTGAGATGCTGCTGCATCTTGATGAATTTTTGAATCCGCCTTCTGAAGATCAGAGAGTGGATCTGCAACCACTAAGTTACTGCCTGCTAAGGCCAGAGCTCCAACGAGCGCTGTAGCGATTTTAGTTCTATTGCTTACCTTGGACATAGTTCCCAACCAATTTGAAGTGAAAATAAAAGGTTTAACTTATAATTAACCAGTGGTTTCTGCTTATTCTGCAAGACTGCCACGGCTATAAGTGTGTATTTCTCTTGTGATTGTTAATTATTATCTTCCCTTTTCTACACCTCCGAAGATGTAGACCCGCAGGCATCATTTCACAAAATGTTGACCTGTGTCAACATTTGAAAATGCCTAAAAGTAGTAGAAATCAGACTTTAGTTACTAAAAATGGTTAAAAGCGCCTTTTTTGACCAAAAGCATATTGCTGATCGTGGTAACTTATGTAACAAGAAAAACCCAACTTAACACTAACTTACTGATTAAAAATAACTAAAACCAACGTTCAAAACAGGCATGAGTTAACATAATATTAACAACATGCATATAACATGCGTAGTAAACATAAGATTTATCATAACGCCTCGAATAATCAATAATTTACATGCAAACAATAAACACCATCAGCCTTAGCCAGATTCATATAATTTTCATGCAGATTTCCTAGTGCATTGAAACGCTTAGAAGTTAATGAACTAAATTAAAAGATTTGGGAAATATGCACTTTAAGAGGTCTGTCCAGAAGGTTAATCAGACGTTCTAAAAGCAGGCTAACACTATTTGATATTGATATGATAAAAGTCGACAGCTAGAGTTTAATTCGATAAGCAGTTTCAAGCTTTTGTAGCAGTTTATTGTTCTCTGTAAAGCTTCCAAAATTTCGACTATAGCCGATAAGCAAACCGCTCTCGCAAAGAAGCAGAGTAACTCCAAGCTTATAGGTTTACAGTTAACTATTTGACCATTTAAAATTAGAAGGCGATACAGGCATGATCGTGAAGTAAAGTATAACGCTTAGTTTCAACTAAATTAAATCAAGCTAAAAGGAAATTAAATCGGTGTTATTGCTAAGTTAGCGCGGCCAGTAGACCTTGGCACTTAGAGTAAAGCCACCTTTATCGTTTTATAAAGCGTCAAACTATAAGTATCAAAAAAGCCCTAGTAACCTAGGGCTTAAAAGGCGTTGGAGCTGGTACTTATTTTAAAGGCTATTTCTTGTTTCAGAGAAGCCTCCCTCTCTAGGTACAGTATAACCAGTTCTTTGCTTTCTATTTAAAGAACTATACGCGTTCTCTTGGTCTTTTTTCATCTGCTCGGTGGTCCGACATACTTTGGTTTTTCTATTCGTCCCTGTACGTGACATCATTTCACAATGAATACCAGCTAATATCATTTCACCATCGTCACCCTGACTTTTAAACATATCCTGCGAAGACTCGCAGCCTACAAAGAAAAACAACGTTAAAATCAACAGCTTTTTCATACCTATCTCCTTGGTCAAGTAAAGAAGCCGCCTCATTGCAAGGGGCTTTGTGATAGCCCGTTTAAGAAGGGCCCAATCTACTTCGAATCAAACTGTGACGGTTGCGACTTTTCAACTTAGCCTCGGAACTGAAAACCCACTATTATGTAAATTCTTTGGGCTGCATTAATATCCGTATAACCTAAATTGCTAGCCTTTTTGAGCTTCTTTATAGGTAACTTTACCTAACAGCCGAGACACAACCATACTTCTGAAAGCAACTCGTTAATTTAAAACATAACATTATAAATAACTTAATAAAAATCCGTAACTTACAACTCAAGGCGGTTACAGAACGCTACATACCTTTCAATAATAACTTCTAATCTATTGATACTGTACGTAGGTCATTTTAACGATGTGATATCTCACAAATTAATCGATGTACAATAGTTTCTTTAATTCAGTAGTTCTTCAAAATAAGACATTAAATCATGGGCTATATACTAAAAGAAGCTTCAATAGTAACCACCTATAAAAGCAGGTGGTTTAAACCCGTAAATAGAAAGATTTAGTGGACTTCAAGCTTCAATAATTCCATTGCTTTCTGTCCAGTTGTTTACTGTCTCCCCTAATTACGGTTCAGGTAATTCAGCTAGTTGTTTGAGGTATAGCCCGTTCTTTGTTTGCGATTCAAAGAATTGTAAGCTTCCCTTTTTTCCTTTTCTATTTGTTCGGTGGTTCTGCATACTTTCGTTTTTCTATTCGACCCTGTTCGCGACATCATCTCACAATGAATACCCGCAATTGCCATCTCTCCGTCATCTTGCTGGTTCTTGAACATATCTTGTGATGATTCACAGCCGGCAAATAAAAACAATGATAAAATCAATAACTTCTTCATACCTATCTCCTTGGTCCAATAAAAAAGGGCGCTAAGCGCCCTTTGTACATCACTATATTTTAGAATCTAATACCAGCTCTTACATAGATGGTTCGTCCAATAACATCGTATGTAGATACATCTGTGTTAGCTCCGAAAGCAGAGTAAACAAATGGTGGCTCTTCATCAAAGACGTTATCAACACCCGCAGTAAGCGTTAGGTGATCATTGAATGCATAGTTAGTTTGGAAATCAACAACAACATTCGAATCAACGTCACGCTCGAATGGGTCAGTCCACCAACCAGCTTCTGTTTCAGTTACGCCACTGATATAACGCGTAATCAATGATGTATCGAAGTCTGCAATAGACCAGTTAATGGTGAAGTTAGTCTTCCACTCAGCAAACATGCCATCATGGTTGCCTTCGAAACGACCAACATGATCGATCACTGAACCATCAGCTAGGTACTTGTCATACTGAAGAAGGTAGGTACCATCAAGACCGAAGCCCCAATCACCAAAACCAGATTCAAGTGTATAACGGAAGTCGAAATCTACACCAGCAGTGTCAATTCCACCAACGTTAACAGTATAGTTATCTACTGTAATGATACCACCGGCTGCAGCACTATCAGCACCAAAACGAGTAATAGTTTCACAGTATTCACCTGAATTGAAACAGCCATCTAAACGAGTTTGAGTACCCACTGTTGAAATTGCGTTTTCCAACTCAATTTTCCAGTAATCAACACTCATTGAAAAGTTTTCAATGAAGTCAGGGTTAAATACTAGACCAACAGTTAATACGTCTGCAGTTTCTGGCGTTAACGTAACTGCGCCATTCCAGTTTTCTGAACCACCGCCGTTAGTTGGGATCTGCTCAACACCGCCTGAATCGTATCCGTCGACTGGAACACCTGTACCTGTACAATTTGCCCAGTTAGGTGATGCTTTAATTGCAGCATATTCTGCATCAGTATAGAAATTACCGTCACATGGATCGATTGCTTCAGGGAAACCAACTGACGCACCACCAAATAGATCAGATGTTGTTGGTGCACGGAACGCTTCAGATAATGTCGCACGAACCATTAACGACTCAACTGGCATCCACTTAACGCCTAGCTTACCACTAGTATTGTCACCAAAGGTGTCATAATCTGAATAACGTACAGCAGCTTCAAAATCCAACATATGCGCAAAAGGCGCATCAGAAAGAATAGGTACAATCACCTCACCGAAGAACTCTTGTACTTGATATCCACCACTAGTACCTACTGCAGAACCTGCTGTAGTAATACCTTGAAGAATAAGTGAGTCTGGTGTGTAAGACCCTGATTCTGTGCGGTGCTCGTAACCTGCCGCAAATCCAACAGAACCTGCTGGTAGGTCAAATAAATCACCTGAAACGATTGCAGAAATAACTTCTTGCTTATTCTGACCTGTTTCAGTGGTGTTGTAATCACCAGAAATATACTGAAGCATATCTTGCGAGATTTGGTCATCAGAACCTGGCGTACCAAAGATATTTAACGGTACACAACCCGCGATAACACCACCATCAGCATCCAAACATACAAGCTGGTCACCAGCTGCATCGACAACAGCATCGCCGTTACCATCAACAATAAGGTTTCCATTACCGTCTAACCAACCAGTTGGACCTACAGCTTCTGCAACACGATCTAGGTTGAAGTAACCTTGTGCTTTTTCTACAGAGTCACTTTGACCCCATACATATGAAACTTCCCAATCCCAACCGTTTGTGAATACACCGTTGAAACCTACAGCTGTGCGGAAGGTCTTATAATCACGCTCATTAGCACGACCACCAGTTTCCAACATACGACGACGCCAGTCTGCTATTTCATAAGCATTTCCGTTCGCGTCCTTAGGACCCATTGTATGGTTGTAATAGTTATTTGGCGAATAAGGTGCTGGAGAACCGAAGAAAACTAATGGCGCTAGAGGCTCAGGCGCAATTAATCGGTTACCGGTTGTTTGCACATAGTTAGCTTCAGCAAATGAGTTAACCTCACCTAAGAAACCAAATTCACCTAATGTGTAGTTTGCAAATACCGAAGCGTAGCGACGCTTGCTTGGTGTTTGTAGATAGTTTACTGGGTTATAGTTGTATGAATCAGTCGAACCATCATAAGCTCTCCAATCTCCATACTCAGGTCCGCGAGTCACACGGCCATCAGCTGTATTAGCGTTTACCCATGGTGGCGCAGAAGAACCACCTTGTTGTGTCGTACCATCTTCATATGCGCGTAGCTCATACTCAGAGAACGAACGATCGCCCATGAATGCATCACCTTGGTCACTATAACCTAGCGCAACGACAACATTACCGCGATCACTTTCAGCACCAAAAGTAACATCTACACCTTTAGTTTTCGCATCGCCTTTATCACTACCGCCATAATTTAGCTTAAGCTCAAAGCCTTCAAAATCATTTTTGGTAATAATGTTAACAACACCTGCAATCGCATCTGAACCGTATGTTGCTGACGCACCATCTTTCAGAATTTCAACACGTTTAACAATCGCAGTAGGAATTGTGTTCAAGTCGACAGAAGAGTTCGCACCCCCACCACCGGCAACGACACGACGACCATTAATCAATACTAAAGTACGCTCAGAGCCAATACCACGTAGTGAGAAACGAGTACTCGAGTCACCACCGTTGTTAGTTTGAGTATTTACCGCAGCACCCGCTGAAGACGTTAGGTTTTGAAGTAGGTCACCAACGTTATTTACGCTCATTTTTTCGATTGCAGCAGCATCGATAGTGGTAACAGGGTTTGCCCCTTCCATATCAGTTCGTTTAATTCTCGAACCAGTTACCTCTATTCGCTCTACTTTCTCTTCCTCAGCAGCGTACACTGTTGGGGCAGTAAACGCAGCTGCAGCAGCACCGCTAACCAGCGCAAATCGCACTGAATTAGCTAGAAAGCTATTCTTATACATCATGTTTCTCCCTGGACTTTTATATTTTTATAAGAAATGCAAATGTTACAAAAAGGAAACACTTGCGATTCCTGCAACCAAATAAATCACATTGGATACATTTTTTCAACATTTGCATCCATTTTTTTACAAAGAGGGCTTTTGAGCTGTAACAAGTGAGTATTTAAAGACCACATAGATTAAAAAAGAAACATAGAATAGAAATCTAATAGTCGAATTATTAATATGGATAATTCCCTGAAAATGCGGTCAATACATTATTAAGTCTACGTAAAGCAATATTAGTTTTTACCAAACTATAGAGATTAACCTGAGTGACGTTGGTATTTTCCGATACAAAGTAGGCCTAGAATTGCAGTTCCGATCAAAATGACATTTGTTAACTCAATGTAAACTTACTTGTACACAAGCGTCTGTTATTCGATGGTAAACACAGAATCCTCAAGCTATTGACTAGTTACCCAATCGATAATTGAGCAACTTGCAATAAGCTAGCTTTAAACACGCACCTGTTTAAAAATGACCTAAAGAGTCAAGCTTTCAATTAAAATGCACGAAACTTTATTGGATGAGAGGGTCGATCTAATGATTGGAGACAAAAAGCCCACACTACTTGCGTAGTGTGGGCTTTTTAAAAAGACTTAAAGTGAACTATGTTGTCACTTCAAATAAGTATCTTACATGTAGTAACGGATACCGATTGCTACGCCGTCATCTTCAGTAATTGACATTGCTGCTTCTTCAGAGCCCTTAAAGTCACTGAAATCTTTACGACCTTCAATGTATAGTACCGTGTTTGCATCCCAACCATAGTGCAAACCAGCTACAACAAATTGACGCTTGAATACATCACCGTTGTATTGTGCTTTGTACTCATCTCCAGCTTCAAGCATGTTGTAAGAAACAAAAGGCTTAAGGCCGTTGTCGAATTTGTAAGAAACCAGCGTTTCGATACCCACTGACTCAGGAATCATACGACCTAGGTTATCAGTATCGTGGAATTCGTTTTTGTTGACGTTAGCCGCTGCATATAAACCTGCGCCGTCCCAGCTACCCCAAGTGATACCTGCACCGTAGATATAGTCAGTTTCGGTAAAACGCTCACCTTTAGAGGTAACTGCGTCAAATTCACCGAAGTTAAAACCAGCTGTTAGTGTCAGCTTTTCAGTCACAGCATAAGTTGCTGAACCACCATAGGTGTAGTTGTACTCAACTTCTGTTACTGCTTCGCCAGTTGTAGATGCTGCTAATGCATTAGTAACATTAAAATCTTTTTGTGGGAATGGATTCTGACCATCAACATCACTTTCGATGATAGTGAACGAGTTTTGCTTCAGCTGAGCTTGAAGTGCAAAACTGAAATCACCAAAGGCATTACGGTACTGCACAGTCTTGTCACCACGACCTGTACCGTTGATTGCACCATCTGCTTTGTTATAGGTGTAAGTACCAGAAGCGTTACCATCCCATACAAAGCCCATGTTGGTGTTGTACACAACATCGTACCATGCACCCCATTGCTTACCGATAGTTAGGCTACCGTAGACGTCATGGGCTAGACCAACATAACCTAAACGGTTATTAAGAAAGTCACTGCTTTGAGATTCAAAGTTACTTTCACTACTGTAAACGATTTCTGAATTACCGAATGGATTTACACCCCACTCAAGTTTGGTAAACGCTTTCCAGCCATCACTCATTTCACGAGTAAAGCCAAAGTTAATGCGAGAAGCGCCGTTTACTACTTCAGTGTCGCCTTGGGTGTTGATAATACGTGCATCAACATAACCACCGATCTCGACTGCATTCTTATCATCTTTATAGATCTCGATTGCAGATGCCGCTGGAACAAAAATGACAGCAGAAAGCGCCGTCGCTATTAAACTCTTTTTCATGTGATGCCTAACCTTGTCTGTTTTCAGTTTGCGTAATTATACTTATGTCCATTCCGTTGTTTCATTTCACTCCTAACTGAAACTGAGGTTAGCAAAAGATTAGCAAGCCCTCAAAGACGAATGTCACAAAAAAAGGATACTTTATCATCAGATTAACTAGATAAACCCTTACACACCAACACTTGCACCAAATTTTAACATTTCATCAAGACGAACTTAAACTTTATCGAGCTAAATTAACGACATTTGGTTTGAAGTCAGTTCACTGAAATTTAGTTTCAATATTGAGAGCACAGGATCAGCAATCGGTTTTATCTGCTTATCGAGGTAATAGTCGTAATTTATCGGCGAGGTTATATATTGTAGCGGTTGTGCACCTTGGGTTGTGATCACATAGTCTATTTTGGTGCCTTTTTTTAGATATCGCTGTTCACCACTTGCCTCATAAGCCAACATTGCAGCTTTAACATGGCGCACAGCCATAGCGGTATAGTCTTCAGCGTTGCGGCGCAGTCGTTTACTGAAAACCAACTTATCTTCAAGGTCACCAGCAAACAGTGATTGAGCAACCTGTTTTAGATAGTCCACTGGATCTTGCTGACTAAATAGACGCTGATACAGTGCCAACTGAACTTCTTTGGCAAGCGGACTCCAGTCACTTCTTACTTGCTCCATGCCTTTAAAGTTAATTTGCAACTCACCATCGCTATCAATATAGGCGCCAACGTAACGTTTTTTCGAACCAAGCTCACTACCTCTTAGAGTAGGCATTAAAAATTGCTGATAATGTTGCTCAAACTCCAATTCAAGAAAACTAGGCAATTGAAACTCTTCAGATAGCTTTTGTTGCCAACGGTTATTTACCTGTTCAACTAAACGCGAGGCTATCGATGCAATTTTTTCAGGATCTGACTCCTGTTCAATCCACACAAAAGTCGAATCGGTGTCGCCATAGATAACCTGATAACCCGCCTCTTCAATCCATGCTTTGGTTTGCTGCATAATTTGGTGCCCGCGTAGGGTGATAGAACTGGCAAGCTTAGCATCATGAAATACGCAGCCTCTAGAACCCAGAACACCATAAAGCGAGTTCATTATAATTTTTATCGCCTGTGATAACGGATTATTACCATCACGCTTAGCCAGCTCGCGTTTATCGGTTAGCTCTTTAATTAACTCCGGCAATATTGGTGCATTGCGGCTAAACTCTGCCCCTAAAAACCCAGCAACCGTATTGCTTTGTTGCCCCTTCGCCGCTTCAACGAGCCCTTTAGGGTCGATCAAAAAAGTACGAATAATTGAGGGGTACAAACTTTTAAAGTCCAACACAATAATATTGCGATATAACCCTGGTATAGAGTCCATGACATAACCACCGGGACTCTCAATACCATCACTCGCGGGTTCGCTCGGAGCAACGTAGCCAGCTCGGTGCAGATGTGGCAGATAGAGATTGTTAAATGCCGCGACCGAAGCACCTACTCGCCCGAGCTCTAACCCAGTCATTCGAGCACGCTCAAGTGCGAATTCAAGTAGATCCGTGTGCTTAAAAATATCCCATACCAGTCTGCAGTCAGTAAGGTTATAGTGCGCAAGTGACCATTTATCTTCACTAAACATCGTATTGATTTCACCAGCGCGGCTAGTCACATTAGTGATAGCCTTACCCTCACCTAATAGCTTTTGTGACACACTCTCTAGTGAATAACTATCAAACTGATAAAATGCGGCTTTCAACCAATCAATGCCATCTAGAACTACCCGTCCCGGCAGGACCAGCGTCTCAGGTCGAAATTTATCGGCAACCTTCCAGCTAAGTTCACTACCTGCTCGGCCAATAATCAGTGGAATGTTCAAAGCCCTTGCGCGGCGAAACAGTAACGCCAAGTCAAATGTCACCACTGCCCAGCCGATAATGACGTCAGGATCATAATGATTAAACCAACGTATCAGCGCCTCGATAAGTAAATGTTCACTGGCAACTTGCTCCACCTGCTGCCTCATCGCATTGGCCAATGATTGCTCGCCATGGTCGTTCGAGCTCATCAGACTATCGGGGTCAACCATGATAATGTGCTTAAGCTCATTGCCATGCCTATCTTGACCATAAAGTGCAACGCTATAAAGCTCACCATCCATTGCGCACTCAAAATCCAGTGAAACCACACTTAAGTTAATGGCGATATCTGTTTTCCTGGCACGATTAACTTGGACTCTCGCGGTGGTGTCGATATTAGCCATACGCTGACCAATCACTTCAATATCCATTGCAATAAAACGCTCAATAAGAAATCGATGCTCGGGGCGAACTTCACTCTCAAATAAGGCAATGCCCAAATCAATCGCACCGCGCATTAAACTGCGATGAGTTTGGCTATTTTTACAGTAAATCGCCGCTACAGGTTCATGATTAAATGATTGAAGCGCTACAGGCTTTACAGTCACGCTTTGACAACCGGGGATAGTTTTTATCTTGGCAGCATGTTGCTCAGCACAAAAACACACCAAGTCGACATGGGACAGTTCCGCACGCACTGGGCCGGTATCTGTCTGGATATAAATGTGTATATCCGCGCCACCCATTGTATTAGGAACGAGATGACGGGACAGAATGCGACCTTTCAGTTGCACTGCCGCCCCAAGCTCACTACTTAACATCACCATCAACCCTTTTTGCTTGTCTTATCTTCAGCAAGTTTCTAATACCGAGTAAATTACCAGTAAAATGCCACATTTCACTTCTTAGGCTAAGTAATCACTGTTATTATGTACAGCTCTATTTACCTGCTTTGTACTCTGAATGCTATCGGCCAACGTAAAAACTGAAATTCGCACTATCTATAAATCGATTGCCAATGCCCTACCTAACTTTCGTTCCCGCCGAGAGCAAAACTATATTGTCGCTGAAATATCAAAGACGCTTGCGGGTGAGTATGACAAACATCGCCGCATCATTGTTGTTGAAGCCGGTACTGGTATTGGTAAGTCATTAGCCTATATTTTAGGCGCGATTCCACTTGGACTCGCAAGCAAGAAAAAAATCTGTATTGCGACAGCAACAGTCGCGTTGCAGGAGCAATTGCTCAATAAGGACCTGCCGTTCTTTTTGCAACATTCTGGATTAGATTTTACCTTTGGGTTGGTTAAGGGGCGTCAGCGATATGTTTGTTTAGCCAAGTTAGACATGCTGATAGGTGGTGATGACGGCACCCAAATGGCCATGTGGCAAACTAAACCTGACACCAGCCAGATAGAAGAATTGCAGCAACTTAAAAAGGATTTTCATGAAGGCCGTTGGAATGGAGAACGTGATACCTTATCTACCCCCATAGCTGACCATATTTGGCAGCAAATAGCTTGTGATAAACATAGCTGTCATCGTCAATTAGCTAATCATCGCCATTGCCCATTCCACAAAGCGCGTGAAGATATCGATAACTGGGATGTTTTGATTGCTAACCATAGCTTGCTATTTGCCGACTTAGAGTTAGGTGGCGGCGTGATCCTTCCAGAACCTGAAGATCTCTATTACATTATAGACGAGGCTCATCATTTACCTGTTGTTGCCAGAGACTTTTCTAGCGCTCAATCAACCTTAAGAGGGGCAATTGATTGGCTTGAAAAAATTAATAAAACCAGTGCAAAACTACAAAACCAATTAAAGAGTACGCATATCATCTCGCCTTCTCAGGCGATGCAAGATCATATCGTTGACCTTACCAGTACACTTAATCAAGTAGCTCAATATTGTGACAGTCAACAAAGCCGCTTTGATAATCCTGAAAGCCGCATTCGTTTTGAACACGGAAAACTGCCAGACAATCTATTACGTTTTGCAGAAAATCTCGCCACCAGTTCGAACCAAGCACTTAAGCAATTTAACAAAATGCTGGTGTTACTCAATGAATCAATTAAAGATGGCGAGCTTCCGAAACATCAATCAGAGCAGCTACTAAGCGAAACAGGCTTTATGTTGCAGCGTCTTGAGAGTCTGACCAAGTTGTGGAAGATGATGGCGAAAGAGGACAGCAGCAAAGGGGCGCCAATGGCTCGATGGGTTGAGCAACTTACCGGTAAGCAAAGCGATTACCTATTTAGCGCCTCCCCCATCGAAGTCGGGTTTATGCTAGAAACCTTGCTTTGGGAGAAAGCTGCTGGAGTCGTATTATGCAGTGCGACTTTGCGTGCCCTAAATAACTTTAATCACTTCACCCATCAGGTGGGGCTGTCAATCAATGACGGAAGTCGCTATTTAGCTATGGACTCCCCATTTGATTTTGAACAAAACGCCACTTTATTTATCCCCAAGATGCGCACTGAACCAACAGATGACCGCTACACTGACGAATTAGCGGAACAGATCTTAATGCACATTGAAGGGGAACAAGCCACATTAGTCTTATTTGCTTCCTATTGGCAGATGGAAAAAGTCGCTGATATCGTTCGCCCTAAAGTAAATAGCCAAATTTTGGTCCAAGGCGAACTGTCACGACAAGAGATTCTCCAGCAACATAAGCAAAAAATAGACAGCGACAACGTCAGTATCATTTTTGGTACCGGTAGTTTTTCCGAAGGACTCGATTTGCCTGGCGATTACCTCACCAACCTTATCATCACTAAACTACCATTTGCCGTGCCGACTTCGCCAGTTGAGCAGGCTCATGCTGAATATATTAAGATAAAAGGTGGAAATCCCTTTTTACAACTTACAATTCCTGATGCTTCGCGTAAACTTATTCAAAGTTGTGGTAGGTTACTTCGTAAAGAGCAAGATTACGGGCGCATTACCATTTTAGACCGTCGCCTAGTCACTAAGAGATATGGAAAGTCGCTTTTAGATGGTCTACCCCCTTTTCGCCGCGTAATAGAGTAGGAAAGTATTTGGAGCTTTTAATTGAACCAAGCAGCTGGGCCATTATTATTGCTGTGGGTTTTTTCGCTGGGTTTATAGATGCTGTTGCCGGCGGCGGTGGGCTATTGTCAATTCCAGCTTTGTTATCGTTGGGCGTGCCACCACATATCGCCCTAGGGACCAACAAGCTGGCGGCCAGTTTTGGCTCCTCAATGGCTGCCCTCACCTATTATAGGCAGCACCTATTTAATCCCAAATTTTGGTACCACGCGACAATAGCAACATTTATTGGTGCCATTGTTGGTACATTTGCCGTGTACCTTATTAATACTCAATGGCTAGAAAAGTTACTGCCGATTTTAATCATCGCCATTGCCTTTTATACCTTGTTTAACCCAAATGCTATGGGATGCAAAAACTGCAGTCCGCCGACCAAAGCCCCCAAACAAAGTAAACAGTGGCTGCAAGGCTTTCCGCTAGGTTTCTATGATGGCTTTGCTGGACCTGGTGTCGGCGCTTTTTGGACAATTAGCAGTACTTCGCTGCATAAACTGCCTATATTACATAGTTGCGGATTAGCGCGGGCGATGACACTCATCAGTAATCTCACGTCTTTAGTCGTATTTATTATTTTAGGCCAAGTGAATATTATGATTGGCTTAAGTATGGGGCTGTGCATGATGCTAGGTTCATTTGTTGGGGCAAGAACCGCGATAAAATTCGGTATCCCATTTATCAAGCCGTTATTTATTACTGTTGTTGTGGTGATGGCCGCTAACCTAGCTTGGGGGGCGTGGGCATGAATAATAGTGATGTCATTCGGCGTCTGCGACAACAGTTGCAGCAATTAGAGCAAGAAGTATTGCAGCACGACAGTCGCTTGCCAGCAAGTCAGAAAAAACTGATGCAAGACACTGAACGGTTTAACGAGCAATTATTTTATCAATCCGGTGCTCAGCTAGGCCCATGCATTATGCAGATAAGCAATAGTATTGCGCATTTAGAAAAAATGCTCAAAGGCAATATATCTAATGGCACAATCATGCTTGCTTGTGAACAGATTCAAGATCGTTTTACTGCGGTTAAACGCGCTCTCAGCACTACTGATATAGATGTAAAAGCAGCACAGCAGACTAAAGCCTCTCGAATCGCTAAAGCAAAAAAAAGGCGACAGCAGTCACACTCTGATAGTGGCTTCGATTGGATAGCCGCTGGGGTAATGCATAATAGTCACCAACTTTATGATGAGCTTAAAAAGCATCATAACTGGGTTTTAAAGTTCGAACAGAAAATTGAAAGTTTGCAAAGTCAATTAGAAAGCTGTCATAGTGCTGACAAAATTGCGCTGCAAAATGAGATACTTTTAGTTCATCGCCGCTTAGGAAAATGTCGTAAAGCGATTAGCTATATCGAAGATCGCATTCAAGCATTCGAACGTCCATATAAGAGTTACAATCGTTAAGGAGCAACAATGAAATCTCTACTACCAATCACCGCTATCGTCGCATTGCTTGGTGCCTCATCAGCTATGGCTGCTAACTTAACCATACCTATGGCTTTCGAATATTTAGCTGTTGATGGTAAAAAGATTGATACTAGCCTATTTAGCCATCAGTCTGATCTAGCCCTAACTGAAGGCTCACATAAAATTGCAATTAGATATCATGATATGGTTCAAGATGACTTTAGTGACAGCGAAAGCTTCATTAAATCCTCACCTTTTATCGTCACTATCGATGTAGACGGTGATTATAACTACACGTTAGCGCCAGCCGATGGCGTGGTTAAACGCCCCAAAAGCTTCGCCAAATCACCACAAGTAGTGATCACCCGCGAAGACAAAGGTACTGTGAATTATAAGGTCACTCAAACCGATTACACTGAAGACAGTTTCTTCGATAGCTTATTCTCTAGAGGCAACAGTCAAGATATCGATACTGTAGCCGCAGCAGCTACCGGAGCCGCAGTCGCGAGTCAACCGACGGCCCCAGTGAGCAAACCTAAGCCACAAAGTGCTACGGTTGCCGCAACTGCGACAGCAACAACTCAAGCAGCGCAGCCACAAGCAGCGACACCTGCAAATACTAAAGCCAATGGCGATGCTAGCCATGCGGAGCAAATGCTGCAGTATTGGTGGTTACAAGCTGATGAAGCGACTCGAAAAGAGTTCATGAGCTGGGCAATTAAACAGCTATAATATGTTCCCTTTGGTATATCACGCCAGCTACTCTCAGCTGGCGTTACCTTCAAAACACCGTTTCCCACAAACTAAATACCAACACCTTCAGCAGTATTTATTAGCGAAAGGTATTGCTGAGCCCAGTCAGTTTCTATCACCAGAACCACTTAATAAGCAAATTCTTTATCAAAACCACGACCACAACTACG
The DNA here is from genome assembly GCF_043643685.1 of Shewanella waksmanii. GTDB lineage: Bacteria > Pseudomonadota > Gammaproteobacteria > Enterobacterales > Shewanellaceae > Shewanella > Shewanella waksmanii_A. The sequence continues at coordinate 32,775 of NZ_JBHZSN010000009.1, read as the reverse complement.
TCGATCAAGTGCTGACGCTAAGCTTAGAAAAATCTCTAGAAAGACGCATCGGCTTTCCACAAACAAAAGCCATCGTAAACCGCAGTTGCTACTCGGTATCTGGTACCATATTGGCCGCTCAGCAGGCACTACAGCATGGTATCGCGATTCAATTAAGTGGCGGGTATCATCATGCTCACTATCACTTTGGCAGTGGCTACTGTATTTTCAATGATTTAATTATCGCCGCACAACAGATACATCAGCAGCACCAATACAAGGTACTTATTTTCGACTGTGATGTTCACCAAGGAGATGGCACTGCCGCAATGGCACAAGATTCAAGTGACATCATTACCTGCTCCATCCACTGTCAAAATAACTTCCCAGCCCGAAAACAAAATTCAGATCATGATATAGGGCTTGAAGTGGGAGTCAGTGATGGTGAATATTTACATACTCTCGAGCAGGTCTTTAGTTACTTACTGCGCCTGCATCGCCCTGATTTAGTCATTTATGATGCCGGTGTCGACATCCACAAAAACGATGACCTCGGACATTTGGCCATTTCAACTGAAGGTATCTTGCAACGAGATCTGAAAGTTTTATCACTCGCCAAAAACCATAAAATACCCATAGCATGTGTTATTGGCGGCGGTTATAGCAAAGACCCATTAGAATTATCTATCAGGCATAGTCAACTTTTTATTGCTGCTAAACAAATATGGTTGCAAACTGATAAATAATACCGATTAGTATAAGAGTTTGATCTGCTCAGCGCGATTTTTGGCAAACTAATTCAAGGCGAATAGTTGCAATAATGGTTATTCCCTTCTAAAGAGAAGTAGGCTGCCCAAAACGCGCCAAAATGGCGACTAAATGTTTATACTAATTGGTATAAACAACTAAGTAACACGAACTCATGGAGTGATTATGCAATTAGAAATTCGTAACTATTATGAAGTGCTACTAATGGAATTATTGTCTGATGAAGGATTATTAGACGAGTTACCGGAAGACTACCTAGCAGATTTGTGCTGCGTGACGCTCAATCAATTACCCGTACGCTATATTCGTCACTTAGTCGATACTTACTTTTTTGAAGACTATAACGAACTAAAACAGATGAAAGAAGAGATCCAAACCGCACTTGAACGCTCTCGAGCGTTTTTAAAAGCCAGTTTAAAGAAAGAGCAAGAATCCAGTTAGCGCGTGTTATTCGATAGCTGTTACTTTAAACCTGTTGCTTTTAAGTGATGAGACGCGATGTGATTACAATCAAAAGGCGGATAACGAACTCTTTTCGGTAGTCAGTTGTTCAGTCATTGATATGGGGGAATGAATATTTGGAGATTCCCCTTTAGCCGCACATTGACGATATAAGCCACATGAGTCGCCTGCTGCGGTTGCTCCCTTCTGGGCCTGGCCGAGTTCACGAGTTAACATGGCGAGATGAGTATGCCCCATTAACTCTTCAGAAACGAACTAAGTCGGATTTGTATTTGGAAATCTAGAGTTTTAGAGTTTTGGAAGTTCCCGTAGACCCACACATTGACGATATAAGCCACATGAGTCCCTTGCTGCGGTTGCTCCCTTCCGGGCCTAGCCGAGTTCACGAGTTACAATTCGGGATGAGTAAGCCCCATTAATTACTTCAGAAATAAACTAAGTCGGATTTGTACTTGGAGATTTAGAGATTTGGAGGTTCCCCTAGAGCCACACATTGACGATATAAGCCACATGAGTCGCCTGCTGCCGTTGTTAGCTTCAGGGCCTAGCCGAGTTCATGAGTTACAATTCGGGATGAGTAAGCCCCATTAATTACTTCAGAAATAAACTAAGTCGGATTTGTACTTGGAGATTTAGAGATTTGGAGGTTCCCCTAGAGCCACACCCCGGCACATGAGTCGCCTGCTGCGGTTGCTCCCTTCCGGGCCTGGCCGAGTTCACAAGTTATCATTGCGGGGGGACCCTAGGGTCACCATAGATTCTTATGCAGCTTACTGCTTAAGACGGCGAGCATTATCTACTAAGGTGACTACGCAATCAAGTGATTATCTAAGTAAGTGGAAAAATGAGCGACTAACTGCTGATTCTGTAAACAAAAGCCCTCATAAAAGGGCTTTTGTGACGCTTTTACTGCTACAGTCGAATGTTGGTGCGGTTTTTCTCAATAAACTTAGTGCCGATACCTTTAACATTGGTCAATTGGTTTATATCAGTAAACGCGCCATGTTTACTGCGATAATCGACAATTGCCTGCGCTTTAACTTCACCCAGCCCGTTAAGTATCGCTAACTGTGATTGCGATGCAGTATTAATATTGACAGGCTGTACAATCACACTTTGTTCGGCAGTTACTTGGCTATCCTTAGCCTCAACTGGGGTATAAATAATAGACGCAGCAGCGAGCGCTGCTAACAAAAGCATGCTTTTCATAATCTCTCCTTTTATTCCATTTGGTTAATGTGGCCGGCGATCCTTCTCCGTGGCCACATTAATAAGGTAGATCAAGCTCAAACAAAGCGCCAATTTTTGATTACAAACATATTACACCGACAAAAAACCAGACTCAGATCACATAAACTGACTGTACCAAAATTCCAAAAATCAATTTCATCCCCTGATTAATTACCAAATTGAAACCCATGTTGATCGACGCTCATCGAAAACAAGCAGCCTGCATCACACTTTTAATCGGCAATGTGACCAAGATTTTATTAAGCTTTTGTTTATATAGCATAAAAATTACAAAATAAAATGTTTTGCGAAACTAATTCACTAAGATAATGTTGGCCGTCAAATAATAAAAAAGGAGCCCTACATGTCGTTGGATGCCGCACAACAACCTGCCAGTAGCAGTGTGACAAAACAGCAAAAGAAGCTAATCATCTTGTTTGCTGATATCGCTTTATTTGTTTTGCTATATAACTTTTTGCCATTTGAACCTGGGGTAAATACAGGGCTATCTATTCTCATTTTTGCCGCCATATTGTGGCTAACCGAAGCTATCCATTTAAGTATTACCGCTATCATGATACCCGTGTTAGCCGTATTACTTGGTGTGTTTGAAACAAAAGCCGCAATGGGTAACTTCGCCAATCCCATTATTTACTTGTTCTTTGGTGGTTTTGTACTCGCCGCAGCGCTCAACCATCAAGGCATCGACAGGCTAATCGCCCAGCAAGTTCTTACTGCTTCAAAAGGCAAGTTAAGCCTAGCCTGTATGTTCTTATTCGGAATTACTGCATTGCTGTCGATGTGGATAAGTAATACCGCAACTGCGGCGATGATGCTGCCTTTGGCGCTTGGAATTTTGCAACAGCTGGACTTCAAAGAGCATAGAAGTACTTACTTGTTTATGCTGTTAGGTATCGCCTACTCAGCTAATATCGGTGGTATCGGTACACTAGTCGGTAGCCCACCTAATGCAATTGCGGCAGCACAAGCGGGTCTGAGTTTTAGTGACTGGTTAGAGTTTGGTTTGGTCACAGTCGCACTCATGTTACCTGCAATGCTACTGGCACTGTACCTGTTCTTTAGACCTAACTTAAATGTCAGCTGCAAAATTGAATCTCAGCAGCAAAAGATGACGCTGTCTGCCAAGCTTACTTTGTTGGTATTTTTAACTACGGTTTGCTGCTGGATATTTAGTAAGCCTATCTCTGCAGCTTTAGGCGGCATTGCCCAATTTGATACTATTGTCGCGTTAAGTGCCGTTGTGGTTTTAGCAGGACTGGGGTTGGTTGAATGGAAAAAAATTGAAAAAACCACAGACTGGGGTGTGTTGATTTTATTTGGTGGCGGTCTAACCCTAAGTGCGGTATTAAAAGCCACCGGCACAAGTGTATTTCTAGCCCATTGGGTTACCGACATTTTCGGCAATACTCATATGGCGCTGTTTACCTTAGCAGTTATCTTCTTTGTTGTGATGCTCACTGAGTTTGCCAGTAATACAGCCAGTGCTGCCCTGCTAGTTCCAGTTTTTGCGGCCATTGCCGAAGCTCTGGGGCTATCTCCTGTAATGCTATCTGTACTTATCGGTATCGCGGCATCATGTGCCTTTATGTTGCCAGTAGCCACGCCCCCCAATGCCATCGTTTATGGTTCGGGTTATATCAAGCAGTCAGAAATGATGCGTGCAGGTGTCATCATCAACTTTATTAGCATGTTAGTGCTATATGTCATCTCTCACACTTTTTGGAGCTTCTAAGTTGTTATCAAGGTAATAAAAAAGCGCCTATTGGCGCTTTTTTATTAGGTGAAGGCTTGCTCAAGATCAGCGATTAAGTCCTCACTGTCTTCTAACCCAACTGAGATTCTCAACAAATTATCACTGATACCTGCTGCCAGCCGCTGCTCAGGAGTATATGGAGAATGAGTCATAGACGCCGGATGTTGAATCAACGACTCGGCATCACCTAAACTGACTGCAATCGTCCACAGTTTCAATTGATTCACAAATGCGATTGAACCAGCCAAGTCACATCTAAGCTCAAATGCAATCACTCCACCAGCTTGTTTCATTTGTTTGCCAACTAAGCTATTGCCCTGATGGTCATTCAACCCGGGATAATAAACTTTTTCGACTTGAGAATGATTTTGAAGATACTCAGCAATACGTTGTGCACTTGCGCAGTGGCGACTTAAACGCACATCAAGCGTCTTCATCCCACGCAATATTAGCCAAGCATCATGTGGCGACAGCACTCCACCAAAGTCTTTGAGTACTTCATACTTGGCTTTTTCAATTACCGCTTCACTGCCACAAATCATGCCAGCAATAACGTCGCCATGGCCGTTTAGGTATTTAGTGGCACTATGAATCACCATATCCGCACCTAATTTTATTGGTTGCTGCAGCAAAGGGGTCATAAAGGTGTTATCAACAATCGTAACCACCTGTTGTTGGCGTGCGATGGCGCTAAGGGCTGAAATATCATAAACATCAAGGTGCGGATTCACAGGCGTTTCAAAAAACAATACTTTCGTCTTTGACGTTATTGCCGCTTTTACCGCGTCAGCATCTTTACAATCCACTAAAGTCACTTCAACCCCATAGCGCGGTAAATGCTCAGTCAGAAAAGAATAGGTACAGCCATAAACGGCATGGGATGCGACGATATGATCGCCTTGGCTCAAGTGAGTTAACAATGCCGTTGAGACCGCTGCCATACCAGAAGCGGTGGCAGCGGCGGCCTCAGCTCCTTCTAGTACAGCAAGTTTACGCTCTAACTCATTAGTTGTTGGATTACCCAAGCGGGTATAGATATATCCAGGTTCATCACCAGCGAACCGGCGTCCTCCCTGCTCTGCACTGGTAAAAGTAAAAGTTGCACTTTGATAAAGTGGGCTAACTAATGCGCCTGACGGATCCTTTTCATGTCCGGCGTGCACCAGCTGGGTTGCTTGCTTCCAGCGTTGTTGCATAGATTTTCTCCAAGGTCTTGTTGCTCGTCTGTTGTTGGTTTTGATAGTGACGAGTGCAGACTAACTTGGACTGTGGATCTAACTGAGTAAACCTAGTTAAAGAAAATTTCAGCTACGATTTTGTAAAATCTTTGTTACGTTCGGTATTTTTCGCCAATACTAACGCCGAAAAATCCTTTAACTCGCTTAACAGCTCCCGATGAATATGCGCGAGTTTTGGACGTTTATCGTCAGAAAACTTAACCGGACGACATAGTGACATAGCTTGATAACCTAATCGTGCTGTTAATATTCCTCCGCCCATCCCCTGTGCAAGGCGAGCTGACAGCTTGCCGGTCATTTCAACCGACAATAGTTGCGTACCAATATCAGTGACTATTTCGCTGGTGCCAGCGTAAACAATATTAATGATGACAGCGCGGATAAGTTTAATACGACTCCAATAACCGAGTTCAATCCCATAACATTTGGCGATATCATAAATCATCGTCTGATTGCGCCACAAAATGATAGCCATATCTAATACGGCGACTGGACTTGCAGCCAATAATAACGCTGACTCGGTTGCATATTTATGAACCCGCTTTTTAGCGATCTCATCTGCAGGTGCTATGACGGTTTGCTCGAACAAGATAATACGCTCAGCATCATTATGGTCATCTCGTACATGACTAGCGTAACGGCTACGAGCTTGCTCACTTTGGTACTGCAATAGATTATCAATAAATGGCTCCGCTTCGCCCATTTGCATACTCTGAGATAAGCGTTCGCTGATAAGCTGATTATCTTGTACTTTCTTTAGCTGTTTAAGTTGGCGCCACTCTTTGACCGCAATTGATAAGGCCCAACTCACCACTAAGGTTATCACTGTGGCATAAAATCCGAATAACCAACCGCTTTGTTGCCAAGCGCCATATAAAGACAGCAGCAACTCCACGACCAATAAACTTCCGACACCGGCCATAGCCAGTTTCGCTAATAAAGAGCATTTACGCTTGCGTGGTTTCAGCTGCTCTACTGACTGCGGATCTGCACCAACAATGACTTCTATCGTATTTTCATCCAGTAATTCACTGGCATTATATTGACTTGCACCTTTTAGACTAGCTGGCTCTTGTTGTTGATGTTCAAACACTTTAGCAGCTTTTATTGGCTCATTGGTCATTGATAGTTACCTCAATCTATAAACTCGCCTAAGCGAGCTTATCTCCCAGTAAATATTGCAATAGATGATCTAAACGCACATGCTGCATTACGGTATGTTTAGTTATGCCCGCTTGCGGCGCAAACTGTCTGAAATTAAATCCTTGTTGCTGCCAAAACTGCTCATCAGGTAACTGTTTGGGGACATCGCCCGGATACAGTGTAATAGCCTCAGCCGAAGTCAGTTCAGTACCACTGACCACTTCAACTTGCTGATTACCATCTTTAACCATACCAGGCTGAGTCGCTTTAATTGCACTAATGGCCATAGTTTCCACTTCACAGCCTTCAAACTTGGCTTTGTGCTGACTTTGTTTCACCAGTTGGGTTAGCAACGCAAGTACATGACTTTGCTGGTCACGAGTCACATGATCAACTTTACTGGCTGCAAATAACAACTTGTCAATTCGCGGTGAAAAAAGTCGTTTAAGCAAATTGGATTGACCAAACTTAAAGCTCTCCATGATTTGCTCAAGGGCTCTGGTCATGTCATTAAACTGCGCTTTGCCGTTATTGAGCGGCGTAAAGCAATCGACCAACAACACTTGCCGATCAAATTTAGCAAAGTAATCTCGATAAAAGGGTTTCACTACCTGCAGGGTATAGGCTTGATAGCGTTGCTTTAGTACATGATAAACCGAGTCTTTTGAAGAAGCTTCTAACTCAGACAAGGTCAATGGGCTGCAGCCCAGTAAAGGGAAAAATGCTAAAACTGGTGTCCCTTCATACTCACCGGGTAATAACATCCGCCCAGGCTGGGCATAATAAAACCCATGTTGCTGAACTAAATCTTGTAACACACGCTGATAAGCATCTGCTAATTGTTGCAACACCTGCTCATCGGCTGGCTCACTTAATGCAAGGTCGCTCAGCATCTGCTTAAATGTTGGGTAGTGCTTACTTACTGCAAATGTAGTTAATTGCTCTGATTGTTGTAACGACCATTGCACAAAATCCAGTTTTAATAGCGGCAGGTCGAGCAGCCACTCACCTGGATAATCCACAATATCTAAATAGAGTGTGGCGCTGTCGGTCAACTTGGCTAACAAGCCTCGCTGTGGTTGGTATTTAATAGCAAGTCGTAACTCACTAATGTTACGCGTAGAGGCGGGCCAACGAGGTGATTGTTGGCAAAGTGTATCCATTGCATGTTGGTAGTCAAAACTGGCAATGGTTAGATCCGGCTGCAAACTACGCTGAACGCCCAATAATCTTCCCTCTCTAGCCACATGCCATAAAGGCAAATTGTTGGCTTCATCTTGGTTACCACTATTGAGTAATTGATTAACTAGGCCAGTAATAAATGCGGTTTTACCTGCGCCAGATAGGCCGGTGACCGCTAGGCGAATGTGACGATCTGAAGTTCTATGGGCTAGAGACTGGGTGTGTTTAGAAAGCTTTTTTAAGGATTGCTTGAATTGGCTCATCGGCGTACCAAAACGATTAAGGGCGGATTACACCGCCCATTGAAAGGATTTACAAATTATTAATTTCTCTTTTCAGATCAAAGTTATCAGAAGTGACATGTCGTTCTATATTTTGCAGTCTAATTTCAATTGCTCTAAATTGACTGCTGACATCTCTAAGCGCTGCTCTTGCGGGTTCCCCTGCTTGCCAAACTTTCTTCTTAACTTCGATTTCCTTATACTCCGGTGTAGTGGTATTGCTCGCAGGCTTAATATCTAAAATCATCCATAAAGCTATGTATAAAATCAGAACAATCCCTGAGCCACCAAGTAAAAAGATAGATACTGCCACCACTCTTACAAGCCAAGTTTCAAAGTTAAAGTAATCTGCAATCCCTGCACATACTCCGGCTATCTTACCTTGCTGAGGAATGCGATATAAAGTTCTTCGACTATCATCCGTCATCTCGACTCCTCCATTGTGGTGCTTCATTGTCTAAAATCGCTTCCAATGTATCGATACGCTGTGCCATTTTGTCAGCTTTAGCGATTAACTCATTGAGCTGGGTATACTCTTCATCAGTGAGTCCCTGGCTCACTTGGCGTTTACTGCGGTAATGCAATATTAGCCAAATCGGTGCCACTATAATCATAAAAATAATGATTGGGGCCATCAGTAAATCCATATCCATAACTCACCTCTGAATCGTTGTTATTCTGTTTTCGCTTTTGCTTTAGTTTGGTTGCCCTTAACTTTAGCTTTCAACGCTTCTAATTCTGCATTCACTGAATCTTCTGCTTCCAGTGCGGCAAACTCATCTTGTAATGTTTTCTTATTACCAAGATCGTAAGCTTCAACTTGAGACTCTAGGCCTTCAACGCGGCGCTCATATTGCTCGAACTTGCTCATCGCACTATCTATCTTGCTTGAATCTAACTGACGTTTTACGTCCAAACGAGAGCTTGCTGTCTGCTTGCGCATGATAATCGTTTTCTGACGAGCTTTTGCATCAGCAAGCTTTTCTTGTAGCAAATTGACTTCTTCTTTCAAGCGAGCAATTTGCTCTTCAACTACTACAAGCTCTTGCTCTAGTGTTGCCGCTAACTCACTGGCCTTTTGCTTTTCAACCAACGCTGCTTTCGCTAGGTCTTCACGCTCTTTCGACAGTGCTAACTCAGCTTTGTCTTGCCAGTCTTGAACTTGCTCTTGCACTTTGCCAATGCGACGCAGAATTTCTTTCTTCTCTGCTAAGACCTTGGCTGAGGTCGATCTTACTTCAACTAACGTGTCTTCCATTTCTTGAATGATAAGACGTACCATTTTTTCTGGATCTTCTGCTTTATCTAGCAGTGCGCTGATATTTGAATTAATGATATCTGCGAAACGAGAGAAAATTCCCATAATAGTGTCCTCAATTTATAATGTTGGTTTCGAAGTTATTTAATACATCTTCCGTGCCAACTTTTACAAATCCTTTATTTTCAACAGCTAAACCTAGATTTTAACTTTTTCTTTATTTTATTAACAGAGCCATTTATTATAATTTTCACCAATTATTAGTGTGAAAGACTAAAAAATAAAGTGGCTAATCAATTTCAGCAAGACAATCTGATTGGACAATCGAACGCATTACTCGAAGTCCTTGAACATGTTTCAAAAATCGCGCCCCTATCAAAGCCAGTACTGATTATTGGTGAACGAGGAACCGGTAAAGAGCTCATTGCTGAGCGCCTACATTATCTGTCTAAGCGCTGGGATCAAAGCTTTATTAAGCTTAATTGCTCTTCCTTAAGTGAAAATTTACTTGAAAGCGAACTATTTGGCCATGATGCAGGGGCATTTACCGGCGCCAGTAAAAAGCATGAAGGCCGCTTTGAGCGAGCTGATGGCGGTACACTGTTTCTTGATGAACTAGCCAATACCTCAGGGCTAATTCAAGAAAAGCTATTACGTGTTATTGAATATGGTGAATTTGAACGTGTCGGTGGCAGTAAAACAGTACAAACCGATGTGCGACTGGTTTGTGCCGCCAATGAAGATCTTCCCTCACTTGCTGAAGCTGGCGAGTTTCGCGCTGACTTACTTGACCGTTTAGCCTTTGACGTTATCACACTGCCGCCGTTGCGACACCGTAAAGAAGACATTATGCCGCTGGCAGAGTATTTTGCGGTTGGCATGGCAAGGCAATTAAAACATGAATTTTTCGAAGGGTTCTCCCCCACTGCGATAGAGCAACTTATGGACTACGCTTGGCCAGGCAATATTCGTGAGCTCAAAAATGTGATTGAGCGGAGCGTATATCGAAATACCGACATTGATAACCCCATTAACGATATCGTCATTGATCCATTTGCATCTCCATTTAGACCTACTAAGCGAGTCAAAACCCTATCTCGCCAAGCAAGCAATACCGAAAAGCCAGAAGAAGTGAGTACTCAAGCTCCACAAGAAGTCGCGGCAACTGTTAGTGCAAAAGTCGACTTTCCAATTGATTTTAAGGAGCATTGTGAATCTAAAGAGGTGGAGCTAATTCAGCAAGCATTAGAAGCTGGACAATTTAATCAGAAAAAGACCGCAGAGTTACTTGGTTTAAGTTACCATCAACTGCGTGGTATTTTGAAAAAGTACAATTTATTGGACAAAAGCTAAACAGCAGCTGACAACAGGTTTGCTACTAACACAATCACACTGTTAAAATGCTGCAATAAATTCAAAAAATGTACATCAATTGATGAAAGTGCTGCGAAAGCGTTTACCTCTTGGTCTAGCTCTGTGTGTGTCAGCCCTGCAGCTTATTGGCTGTGATCAGCAGAAAATTCCCAGCGGAATAGTATATTGCTCGGAAGGTAACCCCGAGTCTTTTAACCCACAATTGGTCACCTCTGGGACCACTGTTGATGCGACTTCACAGCAAATTTATGATGGACTAGTCAACTACAACGCAGCTTCCGGTGAAGTTGAACCCGCATTAGCCAATAGCTGGGAAATCAGTGATGATGGTTTAACTTATACGTTCAATTTACGCCGTGATGTTAACTTTCACCACACTGACTACTTCACGCCAAAGCGCAACTTTAACGCCGACGATGTGCTGTTTTCATTCAATCGTATTATTGATGAAGGCCATCCTTATCATTTTATTTCTAAAACAGGTTACCCATTTTTCCAAAGTATCGGTTTTGCCCTACTGATAGATAACATTGAAAAAGTGGCCGATGATAAAGTGCGCTTTCACCTTAGCCAGCCTGATGCCTCTTTCCTTGCTAACCTTGCCACAGGCTTTGCTGTTATCTTATCCGCGGAGTATGCCGAGCAGCTTACCCAAGCTGATCAACAAGAAGAGCTGGATAGACTTGCCATCGGCACTGGGCCATTTAAATTAGTCCAATACGTTAAAAACGATTTTATTCGCTATCATCGTAACGAACATTATTGGCAAGCCCAGCCCGATGCTGAGCGGCTCGTTTTTGATATCACTCCTAAAAGTACCTCCCGGTTAGCCAAACTCATCACAGGCGATTGTAATGTATCAGCCCTTCCAAAAGCCGGCGAGATCCCTGTCATCCTTGATAAAGATGATTTAGAAGTAGACTCACTACCTGGCTTTAATGTGGCATTTTGGGCCTTCAATACTGAGCGTATTCCTTTTAATGATGTACGTGTCCGTCGTGCCCTTGCCCATGCCGTTGACCGTGAAAACATTCTACGAGCCGTTTATCAAAAAACAGCGGTGGCTGCGACAGGCATGCTACCTCCTCCCTCATGGGCCTACCATGCTAACGAAAGCATGATTGACTATAACCCTGAAAAAGCCAAAGCCCTGCTTGCAGAGGCTGGAGTAACCGATTTAACCATTGATGTTTGGGCCATGCCGGTTGCCCGAATTTATAACCCCAATGCCCATAAAACAGCGGAGCTTATTCAAGCCGATTTAGCCAACATCAATGTTAAAGCCAATATTGTTAGCTATGATTGGAGTGTGTTTAATCAAAAGCTGTCTAGCCGCAGTTATGATTCGGTGTTGATCGGCTGGAACGCTGACAATAGTGACCCAGACAACTTTTTCACCCCGATATTAAGCTGTAAATCTGTGGAATATAATAGTAACCGTTCCCGTTGGTGTGACAGTCAGTTCGATAGCTTACTGCAACAAGCAAAAGCCACCACCGATAAGCAAGTTAGAACAGAGCTATATCAACAAGCTGAGCAATACCTTGCTCAGCAAATGCCAGTGTTACCTTTTGCCCATGCAACACGATTAGTCTTTAAACAAAAAAAGGTCCATAACTCTAAATTGACGCCATTTGGTGGCATCTCTTTTAATCACTCCAGCCAAGCCAATGGCACTGAGAGTACGCAACCATGACCCGTTATTTACTGCGACGCCTCAATCTGTTTCTAGCTACTTCTCTAGTGCTGATTTTGGTACTGTTTTTTGCAACCAGTCAGTTTCCGGTTGAACACAAATTTGCGTTAACAGGAATTCATTCCCCAACAGAAGCACAAATCGAACAGATCAATGCCGATTATCGATTAGATGAAGGCCAACTGAGCCAATTTGTCGCTTATCTATCACAACGCTTAAGTGGTAACTTGGGTGTCTCGGCGACCTCTAACCAACCCGTCATCGACGAGTTAATGCAAGTACTACCAGCTTCCTTTGAACTAGCTGGCGTTGCAGCAATTCTGGCTTTACTGTGTGGTATTCCACTGGGCGTAATAGCCTCTTTAAGCAAAAACAAAATCACCCAACACAGTATTATGGCTATCACACTAACCGGATATTCTATCCCGGTATTTTGGTTGGGACTCACTCTGTCATTATGGTTTGGGGTTGAGCTTGGTTGGTTGCCTATCTCAGGACAAATCAATTTATTATATGAAATTGAGCCTGTCACCGGCTTACTGCTAATCGATACATTACTGTCTGATTCTCAGTATCGCATGTCGGCCTTTATCGACGCAGTGCTACACATTATTTTACCGGCCATTACCTTAGCGGTCCTTCCTTTTACCGTGGTGGTACGTATTACTCGCACCGCAATGTTAAGTATTATGGAAGAAACCTATATTAAAGCCGCCGAAGCACGTGGGTTGCAAACTTCAAAAATAGTATTACGCCACGCGCTCCCTAATGCGCTAATTCCAGTATTAAAAAACATGGGATTAATGTTAGGGGCTTTTTCCAGTTACGCCATGGTAGTTGAAGTTATCTTTTCGTGGCCTGGTGTGGGGGCTTGGCTAGTCTCAGGCATCTATCAACGGGATTATACGGTGATCCAAGGTGGCATTTTAAGCGTGGCCCTGATTATTATCTTTTTAAGTATTCTTATTGAAGTCATGCATACGGCAATCAATCCAATTAGCCGTAAGGAGATGTATGCCTCAAGTTAACATCTATCAAGAAGACGATATACCGTCACCGATGCACCGAATTTGGCATGCATTTGCTAATAACCCGTTCGCTTTTGCCGGTCTATGGGTAGTCTGTGCGTTTGTGCTGCTGGCTATTTTTGGCCCGTTTATCGCCCCCTATAGTGCAGAAGCCCAAGACCCCAATGCATTGCTGCTGCCACCATCGTGGGATCCAGCCGGCACAGTCGATCACTTTCTTGGCACCGATGATTTAGGACGAGACATCTTTAGTCGTCTGCTTCACGGCGCGCATCTAACCTTTGGCATGGCATTAGGCATCGTCGCAGCCTCACTGTTAGTCGGTTTTGTCATTGGTGCTATCTCTGGCATGATGAAAGGCCTAAAGTCCAGTATTCTTAGCCATTTACTCGATGCATTACTCTCTATTCCTTCGCTGTTAATGGCAATACTAGTGGTGGCGGTGATGGGGCCAGGACTTAGCAATGTGTTTTGGGCGGTGGGGATTGCACTTACGCCACAGTTCATTCGCGCAATTCATCAAGCGGTACATGAAGAACTGCAAAAGGAATATGTTACGGCAGCGCGGCTAGACGGGGCCAACCCGCTACAAGTATTTTGGTACGTGATCATGCCCAATGTCTGGGATATCGTCATTATTCAAACTACATTAGGGATTTCTGCGGCGATATTGGACATAGCAGCACTGGGCTTTCTTAATTTAGGTGCCCAGGCACCTAGCCCCGAATGGGGCGCCATGGTATCTCAAGGGATGGATAATTTGTTAACTGCGCCTTGGACTGTCACCATTCCCGGTGTGGCAATCCTTTGTAGCGTGTTAGCCATTAACTTAGTGGGTGATGGCTTACGCTCAGCATTATCCCCCATCAAACATTAGTGAGGTTATCAGATGCCATTACTTGATATACGCAACCTCACCATTGAACTTGACACCCCTCACGGCCGTGTTAAAGCCCTTGAACGAGTCAGCTTGACGCTAAACCCAGGTGAAGTACACGGCTTAATGGGAGAGTCTGGCTCTGGGCGCAGCTTGCTTGCCAAAGCCATATTAGGCATTGGTGGACATAACTGGAAAATTACCGCTGACCGCATGATGTGGAATGGCGAAAATTTAATGGATATGAGCACCAAACGGCGCCGTAGCCTGATGGGGTCAGAAATCGCGATGATTTTCCAAGATCCAATAAGTAGTCTCGATCCAGCCAAGTCTGTCGGTAGCCAAATCATTGAAGCCATGCCAGACAACCCTGAGGTGTCCTGGTGGCGCAGAGGCCAAGACAAAAAGCTCAATGCCAAAAAGTGGCTGCATAAAGTGGGCATTAAAAACCCCAAAAAGGTGATGTCGAGTTTTGCATGGGAACTGTCAGATGGGATCTGTCAAAAAGTCATGATCGCCATTGCTGTGGCTAACCAACCAAAACTCTTGATTGCTGACGAGCCAACCAACTCGATGGAATTAAGAACTCAAGCGCAAATATATCGCCTACTGAGTAAACTCAATCAGCTTCACAATGTATCTATATTATTGATTAGCCACGAACTCGATACGTTATCTCGCTGGAGCGATAGGTTATCTGTTATGTATTGTGGCCAAATCATGGAGTCGGGGATTACGTCCGAAGTCATAGAGACGCCTTACCACCCCTACACACGGGCACTTTTGGACAATATTCCTGATCATACCAATCCTCAATACCATAAAATGATGGTAGAAACTTTGCCCGGCTCAGCCCCAGCTTTGCAGCACTTACCCATTGGCTGCCGATTAGGCCCACGCTGTCCAGAAGCACAAAAGCGCTGTGTTGCCCAGCCACAACTATGCCGTAAGAAAACTCGCGAGTTTGCCTGCCACTTCCCGTATCACGATGAGCCATGTTATGACGACACCGCTGCTAAAAGTTGATCAACTGAGTAAATCCTATTACACAGGGTATAAGCGTTTTAAGCGTCAATATACCCATGCACTCGAGCCTATCTCATTTGAGCTAAACAAAGGAGAAACCCTCGCGATAGTCGGTGAAGCAGGCTCAGGAAAAAGTACCCTAGCCCGCGTCCTTGTTGGGGCAGAAGTACGCACAAGTGGCGAAATACTGTTTGAAGGCGAAGCACTTGAAAGCCGTAACCTAAAACAGCGATGCAAGCTAATTAGGATGATATTTCAAGACCCAAACACCTCATTAAATCCGAAACTGACCATTGGTGAATTACTTGATGAGCCATTAAAGTTCAATACCGACCTCAACGATGCAGAGCGACGTAAGCAAGTGATTGACCGATTACGTAAGGTTGGGTTATTACCAGAGCATGTCGACTTTTACCCTCACATGATCTCCGAAGGTATGAAGCAGCGGGTAGCGGTGGCTCGCGCATTGATGCTAAACCCTAAAATCATTATTGCGGATGAAGCATTAACGGCGTTAGATCTGTCAGTCCGGTCGCAAATTCTCAATCTATTGTTAAAGCTACAAAAAGAGATGGGGTTATCCTATATTTTTGTATCCCATAATATGAATATCGTTCGTCAATTTGCGGACAAAGTGATGGTATTACACAACGGCAAGATGATAGAAAAGGCACCGACTAACCAGCTTTTTGCAGCCCCTGAGCATGAGTACACCCAAAGATTAA
This sequence comes from Shewanella waksmanii, assembly GCF_043643685.1. Classification (GTDB taxonomy): domain Bacteria; phylum Pseudomonadota; class Gammaproteobacteria; order Enterobacterales; family Shewanellaceae; genus Shewanella; species Shewanella waksmanii_A. Next base: position 16,734 of record NZ_JBHZSN010000009.1, on the reverse strand, counting down.
TACAAGAGCAAGAAATGTTCTCGTATAAGCGCTAAACTGCTCCAACCACTAGCTATATCAGATCCAAATATTAAAAAACATGTGCCATTTAGGCGTTGTTTATTTATCCTTAGGACACTTTTTCAAGAGAAGCGAAAAACATGATAATCAAACCTAAAACACGCGGCTTTATCTGTACAACCACTCACCCTTTTGGTTGTGAAGCCAATGTACTTGAACAAATTAATATTACTAAAGCTAATGGCCCTGTACATAATGGTCCAAAGAAGGTGTTGGTCGTTGGCTCTTCAAGTGGTTATGGCCTGTCATCTCGTATCGCCGCAGCATTCGGCAGCCAAGCTGCTACATTAGGCGTATTCTTCGAAAAACCAGGAACTGAAAAGAAGCCCGGTACTGCAGGTTGGTACAATTCGGCGGCATTTGATAAATTCGCCAAAGCCGAAGGCCTATATTCAAAGAGCTTAAATTGCGATGCATTTAGTCATGAAGCTAAGCAAAAGGCAATTGAGATCATCAAACAAGACCTTGGCCAAGTGGATATGGTGGTCTATTCATTAGCCTCTCCTGTTCGTAAATTACCCGACACTGGTGAGGTTATCCGTTCGACATTAAAGCCTATCGGTGAAACCTATACCGCCACAGCAGTAGACACCAACAAAGATCTGATCATTGAAACCAGTGTCGAGCCTGCTACAGAGCAGGAAATTGAAGATACTGTAACAGTCATGGGCGGCCAAGACTGGGAACTATGGATCCAAGCACTGTCTGAAGCTGGTGTATTAGCCGATGGATGCAAAACTGTGGCTTACAGCTACATTGGTACAGAAATTACTTGGCCAATTTACTGGCATGGCGCACTTGGCAAAGCCAAAATGGACTTAGACCGTGCGGCGCAAGCCTTAAATAGCCAATTAGCCCAAACTGGCGGTAGTGCAAATGTTGCGGTCCTAAAGAGTGTTATCACTCAAGCTAGCTCAGCGATTCCAGTAATGCCTCTGTATATTGCAATGGTATTTAAGAAGATGCGTGAAGCAGGCTTACATGAAGACTGCATGGAGCAAATTAACCGCATGTTTAACGATCGTCTTTACCGAGCAGATGGTCAAGCACCTGCGGTTGACGATGCTAACCGCCTGCGCCTTGATGACTGGGAACTTAAAGATGAAATTCAACAGCATTGCCGCGACCTATGGCCGTCTGTAACAACAGAGAATTTGGCAGAGTTAACCGATTACCGCGAATACAAACAAGAGTTCTTAAAGCTGTTTGGGTTTGGCGTTGAAGGCGTTGACTACGATGCAGATGTTAATCCAGAAGTTAACTTCGATGTAGAACAGTTTTAAAAAACAGCAGTAAAGTTATTAATTAACCAACTGTAAATAAAAGAAATTTTATCTATGTGCGCCACTTCAAAAAGTGGCGCTTTTTTTTGACCAAACATTAGTAATTACCGCTAAACAAACTAGAATATTGCTGCGTAAACCATTTAGCTAAAAGGAAATATGATGAAAATTAGCGCACGTAACAATCTAGTTGGTAAAGTTAAAGCCATTGAAGTAGGCTCAGTCAACAACGAAGTCGTCATTGAGCTAGCACCAGGTGTAGAGATCACATCTGTTGTGACTAAAGCTTCTTGTGAACAACTAGGTTTAGAAGTTGGCGGTAGTGCTTATGCCATCATCAAGGCAAGCAACGTAATGGTTGCTGTAGATTAATTGCTTAACTAAATTAATCAATAAAAAGGCCAGCATATGCTGGCCTTTTTATTTGGATTACATTCGGTTACTCAACAACCGGATACTCAACCTTGCCTTTGCTTTTTAAGGTTGCTACCACAGCGCGGTAATCATTCTCACTGTACTGAGATGCTAGGCGTTGCTTCATTGAATCAACAACAGCTTGTTCAACATCTTGTGCAGCGTGAACCGCATCCAAAGCCACCACAGCGTAACCATTACCTAATGCAACAGTATCGACAATGGCTTCACTTTGAGGGTGCGCAATTTGGAAAGCCTTATTAACAATAGCGCCGTCAACGTCTGAATCAAAGCGCGTTAGGCCTGTCTTAACTTGTAGCTCCACACCGGCGTCACCGGCTTTAACTGCAGTCATCAAAGTTTGCGCTTCTTCACGGGCTTTATCAATTGCCTTATCTTGTTTTAGACGCTGGGCAATGCCATCCCTAACCTTGTCGTATTCAACCGTACCAGCAGCCGTATGGCTCTTCACACGCACAACCACAACATGATTAGGTGCTACCTCGATAACCTCACTATTCATACCGTCAACTAACACTGATGAAGAAAATGCTTCTTTCATGACATCTGGGTTATTGAGTGGCTCAGGTGCATTATCTCGGGTAAATACTGGCGAAGTTTTCACTTTAACACCGAGCTCAGCAGCGGTCTCAGATAAGGTATCTGGCACTTCATAACTGACGTCAGCCAGTGTTTGTTGTAGACCAAAGAACTTATCAATGGCTTTTTTGTTTTTCAAATCGGCAAAGATTTTGTCTTTTACTTCAGCAAAAGGCGCGGTTTTGCCTTGTTGGATATCAATCGCTTTGATGATGTGATAACCAAAGCTTGTTTTCACAACACCTGAATACTGACCTTTATCAAGCGCAAATAGTGCCTCATCAAACGCAGGCTCCATTACGCCTTGCTCAAACCAATCTAGTTGACCACCTTGCTCACCACTGAAAGTATCTTCAGATTCAGCTTTAGCCAACTCAGCAAAATCTTCTCCCGCAGTCAACTTGGCATAAATCGCATCAGCTTTTGTCTTGGCTGCATCTTCGTCATCACCTAAGTTAACTAAGATATGGCCGGCTAAACGCTTTTCTGGTTGCAGGTATTGACGTTGGTTATCATCATAATAAGCTTGAGCATCTGCATCACTAACTGTCACATCATTGGCCATGTCAGCGGCATTAAGCTCAACATATTCAAGGCTGATTGTTTCTGGTTGGATGAATTGAGATTGATTAGCATCATAATACGCCTTCACTTCTTCATCAGAAACGCTGACGCTGCCTATGTATGGCGTCGCATCTACCACATGATAACGAATATCACGAGTTTGGCCTTGTAGCTCAGCAATGTAATTCGCTTCGCCTGGCAGCACAAATTCTGATCCTACAAGCGATGCAACCAATTGGCGACGCGTCATATCAACACGCATCATGTCTCTAAAGTCACTTGCTTGATAACCAAGTTGCATCAAAATGCGCTGATAGCGGTCATTATCAAACACACCGTCAGTTTGGAAAGCAGGTTCTTGCATAATCGCATCACGGATTTGCTGATCCGAAACAGTTAGTCCCATTTCACTGGCCGCTTGATCCAGCAATTTGTCACCAACTAATCGCTCTAGCACACTTTGCTTAATACTGGCTTGATAAGTTTCATCAGCAGCAAGGGCTTGATACATTTCGCCTAATTGCTGCTCTAGGCGAGCACGCTCATTTTGATAGGCGTTTTCTAACGCACTAACGCCAATCTCTTCACCGTTAACCGTCGCTGCGGCTTGCTCAGTTGAAGATCCTAAATAACTACTTACACCAGTAAATGCAAAGGAAAGTATTACCAGAACTAGAATACTTTTGGCTATCACGCCCTGGGAGCCTTCGCGAATTTTTTCTAACATCTGCCATCTCGCTCGTTGCGATTAATAAAATAAAAAGGCGCATCAATAATTGATTGCGCCTTTTTGTAATTTGTTGCGAGTCCAAAGTCGGTCCTGTTTGGATTTCGCATCATGAGAATGAAACAAACTTCTCTTCTCTATAACTCGTAAAAAGCACTGTTAAAACAGTGCTTGTATATATTACGAGTAAGCCTTACAAAGGCCACACCTTAAACTGGTTTTTAGTTTACGGCGTCTTTCAGCGCTTTACCGGCTTTGAAAGCTGGAATGTTCGCTGCAGCGATTTTGATCTCTTTACCCGTCTGTGGGTTGCGACCAGTACGCTCTGCACGTTGACGAACTTCAAAAGTACCGAAACCAACAAGAGAAATCTTATCGCCATCTTTTAGGCCGTTAGTTACAGCGTCAATGAAAGAGTCTAGTGCACGGCCAGCAGCCGCTTTAGAAATGTCAGCACCAGAAGCGATTTTCTCGATTAGTTCAGATTTGTTCATGTCATCCCCTTGAATGTAATTTTTTTGCACCGCAACCAAAATCCTTCGCTAGAGCGGTCTGCGGAGGCTTTTTATAACAAGCTTGAAAACAAAGTTCAAGCCAAATAGGAAAACCTAAGAAATAAAATTGGAAATTGCCTCAAAACCAGCAGCCTCAAGGGCTGTAGCGTTGAAACTCTCCACAGACCTAGGCTACCACAGCTAGCGGCTAGAAAAAGCCCCTTTTTGCATTTTTTTTAAGGCAATTCTGCAATTTCTTGCGTTAGCCCAAATTTTTAACTACTTCAAAGCCCTCAACTGGTCGCTCTAGCGCCAATTCAAGAACTTCGTCGACCCATTTCACTGGACGAATTTCTAAGTCTGCAATCACGTTTGCTGGAATTTCCTCCAAATCACGCTCATTTTCCTTAGGAATCAGTACCAATTTAGTCCCACCTCGATGAGCCGCAAGTAATTTTTCCTTCAATCCGCCGATAGGGAGCACCTCACCTCGTAAGGTAATTTCACCCGTCATGGCAACATCTGCACGAACAGGATTACCGGTTAAGCTCGATACCAATGCCGTACACATTGCTGCACCTGCCGATGGACCATCTTTTGGTGTTGCACCTTCTGGTACGTGCACATGAATATCACGCTTTTCGTAGAAATCTGGATTAATACCCAACTGCTCAGCTCGCGCTCTTACCACAGTCATGGCCGCTTGAATCGACTCCTGCATCACATCGCCCAAAGAGCCGGTATAAGCCAATTTGCCTTTACCTGGTACTGATGTCGCTTCAATGGTTAACAGATCGCCACCAACTTCAGTGTAGGCAAGACCGGTTACTTGACCAATCTGGTTGTTCGATTCAGCTTTACCATAATCAAAACGCTGTACACCGAGGAACGATTTTAAGTTTTCATCGGTCACTTCGATATGCTTTAGCTTTTTATCCAACAGAATTTGCTTAACGACTTTACGACATATCTTAGATAGCTCTCGCTCTAACGCGCGCACACCGGCTTCACGGGTGTAATAACGTATGATGCCAATAATGGCGCTGTCATCAACGTTAACTTCGCTAACCTTAAGTCCGTTACGTTTAATCTGTTTTGGCAACAAATGCTGCTTAGCAATGTTGAGTTTTTCATCTTCGGTATAACCCGACAAACGAATCACTTCCATACGATCTAATAATGGGCCTGGAATATTCATCGAGTTAGACGTTGCAACAAACATCACATCAGATAAGTCATAATCCACTTCCAAGTAATGATCGCTAAAAGCGGCATTTTGCTCTGGATCGAGAACTTCAAGTAGCGCCGATGATGGGTCACCACGCATGTCAGAGCTCATCTTGTCGATTTCATCTAACAAGAATAATGGGTTTTTAACCCCAACTTTTGACATCTTTTGAATAACTTTACCAGGCATAGAACCGATATAGGTACGACGATGGCCGCGGATCTCAGCTTCATCACGAACGCCACCTAAGGCTACTCGTACATATTTACGTCCAGTCGCTTTAGCAATCGATTGCCCAAGTGATGTTTTACCCACACCTGGTGGACCAACAAGACATAAAATAGGCCCTTTAAGTTGCTTAACTCGGCTCTGTACCGCAAGGTACTCTAAGATACGTTCTTTAACTTTCTCTAGGCCAAAATGGTCAGTGTCTAACACATCTTGTGCTTTGCTTAAATCACGCTTGATTTTAGAACGTTGACGCCAAGGTACTGATACCATCCAATCAACATAACTACGAACAACCGTAGCTTCTGCTGACATAGGGGACATCATTTTTAACTTATTTAGCTCTGAAGTCGCTTTTTCTTGTGCCTCTTGTGGCATACCCGCTTCTTCGATCTTCTTCGCTAACGATTCAAACTCATCGTGGGATTCATCAATATCACCCAACTCTTTTTGAATCGCTTTCATCTGTTCATTGAGGTAATACTCACGCTGGCTTTTTTCCATCTGCTTCTTAACGCGAGAGCGAATACGCTTCTCAACTTGCAGCAAATCGATTTCGGCTTCCATCATAGCCATCAAATACTCTAATCGCTCTGCAACATCGACCATCTCTAACACAGATTGCTTATCATCAAGCTTGAGCGGCATATGCGCAGCCATCGTATCGGCTAAGCGTGCCGCTTCATCGATACCCGAAAGCGACGTCAGTACCTCTGGAGGAATTTTCTTGTTGAGTTTGATGTAGCCTTCAAACTGCCCAACGGCAGAACGCACTAATACCTCTTCTTCTTTCTCAGCCATTTGAGCTGATTCAAGGTATTGGGCCGTAGCAACGAAAAATTCCTCTTCTTGAGTATATTTTTCAATGCGGGCACGCTGACCGCCCTCTACTAGGACTTTTACCGTACCGTCTGGCAATTTCAGCAACTGAAGAATAGAAGCAACCGTGCCGACCTCAAAAATGTCGTCACTGGTGGGCTCATCTAAATCAGCGTCGCGTTGAGCCACTAAAATAATTTGTTTATCTTGCTCCATTGCTGTTTCTAAACAACGGATAGATTTTTCCCGTCCAACAAATAACGGAATAACCATATGGGGATAAACCACCACATCTCTCAGTGGTAGTACGGGGAGTTCGATTCGCGCTTCACGCTCTAAGGTCATAGCTCGATTCCGTTTGATAACAATACTTAGAAGTATATTGGGATGATTTACGCGGTTTCAATGGCAAAAATAAAAAAAGGAGTCACTCGGACTCCTTTTTAATTAACTCGATGCTAACCGAACAAAAATCATTCAGCGCCGGCAGCTTGGTTGTCGCTATTTTCATATATCAAAATCGGTGAAGACTCGCCATTTACCACCGACTCGTCAATCACGACTTTGGCAACATTATCCGTTGATGGCAGATCGTACATGATATCGAGTAAAATGCCTTCTACGATAGAGCGCAGGCCACGAGCACCCGTCTTACGCGTCATCGCCTTTTGCGCTATCGCTTTAAGGGCGTCATCTCTAAACTCTAATTCTACCCCTTCCATATCAAATAGCGCCGCAAATTGCTTGGTCAACGCATTCTTAGGTTGCGATAGGATTTGAATTAAGGCATCAGCATCCAATTCTGCTAACGTGGCAAGTACTGGTAATCGGCCAATAAATTCTGGGATTAAACCGTACTTAACCAGATCTTCTGGCTCGACTTGCATCAAGGTGTCAGAGATAGTGGCTTTATCATCTTCGCCTTTTACTTCTGCACCAAAGCCGATTCCGGTACCCACATGAGAGCGTTGTTCAATCACCTTTTCAAGGCCAGCAAATGCGCCACCACAGACAAACAGAATCTTAGAGGTATCAACCTGCAAAAACTCTTGTTGAGGGTGCTTACGGCCACCTTGGGGTGGTACTGCTGCAACCGTACCTTCAATCAATTTCAGCAGTGCTTGTTGCACGCCTTCACCAGACACATCGCGAGTAATTGAAGGGTTATCAGACTTACGACTGATTTTATCAATCTCATCAATGTAAACGATACCGCGTTGGGCTTTTTCTACATCGTAATCACACTTCTGCAGTAGCTTTTGAATGATGTTCTCGACATCTTCACCTACATAACCCGCTTCTGTCAGCGTAGTGGCATCCGCCATGGTAAACGGCACATTCAGGAACCTAGCCAAGGTTTCAGCCAGTAATGTTTTACCACTACCTGTTGGACCGATTAACAGAATATTACTCTTGCCAAGCTCGACACCGTCTTTCGGCGATGCATTCTTTAACCGTTTATAGTGGTTATATACCGCAACCGACAACACCTTTTTAGCCTTCTCTTGGCCAATTACGTAATCATCTAGGTGTGCTCTAAGCTCGTGCGGTGTTGGTAATTTATCTTGCTCTTGCTTCGGTGAGATCTCTTTAATCTCTTCTCTGATGATATCGTTGCAAAGCTCTACACACTCGTCACATACATATACTGATGGTCCAGCAATTAGTTTTCTGACTTCGTGTTGACTCTTTCCACAAAAAGAGCAGTACAGCAGCTTGCCGCCATCACCAGTACTTTTGTTGTCGCCCATTACACTACCTCTTGCGCAGTCACCGAAACTGCTTAAATCATCTTATTGCTTATTACTGAATCATAGCCCAGCTATAAACAAATATCAGCCCCGTTTGCTCAATACAGAATCAACAAGACCATATTCAGCTGCTTCATCAGCGCTCATGAAGTTATCACGATCGGTATCACGTTCAATGACTTCAAGTGGTTGACCTGTGTGTTCAGCCAACATTTTATTAAGTTTATTTTTGATTCCTAAGATTTCTTGAGCATGGATTGCAATATCCGATGCTTGGCCTTGGAAACCACCTAATGGCTGGTGAATCATAACGCGTGAATTTGGCAAGCAATGACGCTTACCTTCTGCACCACCGGCTAACAAGAATGCGCCCATACTTGCAGCTTGTCCAATACATACTGTGCTTACGTTAGGTTTGATGAACTGCATGGTGTCATAGATAGCCATACCTGCAGTCACAGAGCCGCCTGGCGAGTTGATATACAGGTAAATATCTTTATCCGGACTCTCTGATTCCAAAAACAGTAACTGAGCGACGATAAGATTAGCCATATGCTCTTCAACTTGACCCACTAAAAATATTACGCGCTCTTTTAGTAGTCTTGAATAGATATCATATGAACGTTCACCTTTAGCTGTCTGTTCAACAACCATTGGAACGAGTGCATTTAGTACTGATTCTGGTGCATTTTGCATTATTGACTTCCCTAAATAAAAACGGCTCGCATGAGGAACCTCATACGAGCCATTATAAATGGCTAACTGCCATTTAAGTCAAGCTAAGCTTAAGCGCCAGCAGTAGCCTTGTTCATAAATTCTTCGAAATTGACTGGTTTTTCGGTCAATTTAGCAGATTTTAAGATTTCTTCTACTGCTTGCTCTTCTAATGCAACATTACGCATGTTCTGCATTAGCTCTTGGTTGTTGTTGTAATATTCTACAACTTCACTTGGATCTTCATAAGCAGAAGCCATAGAAGCGATAAGTGCTTGTACACGCTCATCGTCTGCTTTTAGTTCGTTGGTCTTGATCACTTCACCAAGTAATAGGCCAACTTTTACGCGACGCTCAGCTTGCTCTGTGAATAGGTCAGCTGGAAGCTCAGGCATGTTAGCTGCTTGGTCACCAAAACGTTGCATAGCTTGTTGACGTAGTACGTTAACTTCGCCATCGATAAGTGCTTTTGGTAGCTCAATTTCATTGTTAGCTAGCAAACCGTTTAATACTTGCTCTTTAACATTGGCTTTAAGTGCTTGCTCAAGCTCACGGCCCATGTTCTTACGGATTTCAGCTTTAAGCGCTTCTAAACCACCTTCAGCCACACCAAATAGTGAAGCGAACTCGTCGTTAACTTCTGGTAGGTTAGCAGCTTGAACTTCATTTAGCGTAATAGCGAATTTCGCCGCCTTACCTTTTAGGTTCTCTGCATGGTAATCTTCAGGGAAAGTCACTTCGATTTCGAACTCTTCACCCGCTTTGTGACCTTCAACACCAGATTCAAAACCTGGAATCATACGACCACTACCTAGCTCTAGTTCGAAGTCTTCAGCTTTACCGCCTTCAAACTCTTCGCCGTCTACAGAACCAACGAAGTTGATCTTAGCTTTATCGCCTTCTGCAGCTTCACGCTCAACAGCTTCAAAAGTAGCGTGTTGCTTGCGAAGTGTTTCGATCATTGCATCAACGTCTGCATCAGTCACTTCTGAAGTTGGTTGCTCAACTTCAATCGTATCTAGACCTTTTAGTTCTACTTCTGGGTAGATTTCGAACGTAGCAACAAACTTAAAGTTTTCACCTTCAGTTTCACCTGGAGCGAAAGTTGGAGTACCCGCTGGGTTTAGCTTCTCAGCAATGATTGCTTCAACGAAGTTACGCTGCATCACTTCACCAGTGATGTCTTGACGAATGGCTTTACCATAACGCTTGTTGATAACGCTTACAGGTACCTTACCTGGACGGAAACCAGGAAGACGCGCACGCTTTGCTTCATTTTTAAGACTATCGCTTACAGCTTTTTCAATCTGTTCAGCAGGAACAGAAATGGTCAGACGGCGCTCTAGACCTTGGGTTGTTTCAACAGAAACTTGCATTGTTTTACCTCGAAATATGTCAAACGTCCTTTAGGAATAGTCGAATCATCAACTATTCAGGTATTCGTTTCTTGATCTTAAAAATCGACTAGAATGCCCATCAATTCTGAATTTTGGCAGTCATCGCACTGTGTTGTAATTTATCAAGACGCGACATTATAGCGATGCTTTAAGGCAGAGTCGACCTCAAATGACCAATTACAGACGTAAAAAAAGCGACCATAGGTCGCTTTTTTTATTTTCTTCAAAAGAAGTGGGGTGACTGATGGGACTTGAACCCACGACAACCGGAATCACAATCCGGGGCTCTACCAACTGAGCTACAATCACCACTGAACATGGTACGCCCGGCAGGATTCGAACCTGCGGCCATCCGCTTAGAAGGCGGATGCTCTATCCAACTGAGCTACGGGCGCTTCGCTATGAACTAAGTTCATATCCTAACTGGGCGAGATAACGCGTTGCATTATCTAATAATTTGGTCGGTGATAGAGGATTCGAACCTCTGACCCTCTGGTCCCAAACCAGATGCGCTACCGGGCTGCGCTAATCACCGAGTCATTCTTACTGACGATGTTGCCATCGTCGAGAACGGAGCGCATCTTATCCCCTCACATAAAACCCGTCAATGACTTTTTTAATAAACCTTATCTGCTTGCTCATTTTAACGACTAATCGCAAATTTTTTGGCCTTTGTGGCAAAGCAAGCTCTCATCTTAGTCTAGTTGGCATCATTTGCACGGCAATACTGATAAATACTGCGACAGGTTCCAGCTCACATTCTTTGATTATCCGTTTTACAAAACGGTTTGTTGCACAGGTAATTAAATGACAGTTGCTGGCCGCCCTGTTAAAATGGCGCCGTTTTTTATATCGCGCCAGATAAAGGATAGCCTACCCCCATGACAGCCCAAATCATCGATGGAAAAGCAATCGCTCAATCCATTCGAAAACAGCTAACTGAGAAAGTCACTGCCCGCAAAGAGGCAGGACAACGCGTCCCCGGTTTAGCCGTAATACTTGTCGGAGCTGATCCCGCTTCACAAGTTTATGTTGGCAGCAAAAGACGGGCTTGTGAAGAAGTTGGTTTTCTTTCCCAGTCTTTTGATTTACCGAGTGACACCAGTGAAAGTGATCTTTTAGCGTTAATTGATAAATGCAATGAAGACAACACAATCGATGGCATCTTAGTGCAACTGCCTCTGCCCGATCACATTGAAGAGTCAAAAGTGATTGAGCGTATCCGCCCCGATAAAGACGTTGATGGCTTCCACCCTTATAATGTGGGTCGCCTTGCACAACGTATCCCAGTGTTACGTTCTTGCACACCAATGGGCATCATGACACTAATTAAGTCAACAGGGGTTGATACTTATGGATTAGATGCCGTCGTGGTTGGTGCATCTAATATTGTTGGCAGACCGATGACGCTTGAGTTACTACTTGCCGGCTGTACAACTACAACCTGTCACCGATTTACCAAGAATTTAGAGCAGAAAGTTCGCCAAGCTGACTTGGTTGTCGTGGCTGTCGGTAAGCCCGGTTTTATTCCCGGTGAATGGATCAAACCCGGTGCAATTGTGATTGATGTCGGCATCAACCGCTTAGACGATGGCAAACTGGTTGGTGATGTGCAATATGATATAGCAGAGCAAAATGCTAGCCATATTACGCCAGTTCCCGGTGGTGTTGGCCCAATGACAATTGCTAGCCTGCTAGAAAACACTTTATATGCTGCTGAGCAATATCACGACTAGCGCATATCGTGGTCCAAAAAAATGCCTGCTAATTAGCAGGCATTTTTGTTTCAAACATGAGTCACTACTTCTTACGCCAAGTGGTTCCTTCTGGGCCATCCTCAAGCACCACACCTAAGGCATTTAACCCGTCACGGGCAACATCAGCCGCAGGCCAATCTTTTTCAGCACGGGCGCGATTACGCTCAGCGATTAATGCTTCGATTTGCGCGACCTCATCATCACTGCCTTCCCCTTTGAAGAATGCGTCCACATCTTGCTCTAAAATGCCCAAGACATCAGCTAGCTGTTTAAGTGCCACGCCTAGTGCTGAAGCTGCTGCGACATCATCAACTTTAAGACGATTGATTTCGCGTACCATATCAAATAGCACTGAATAGGCTTCTGGGGTGTTAAAATCATCATCCATGGCTTGGTTGAATTTTGCCACAAAAGCTTCAGCAGGCGCAGCTGCAACAGATAAATCTAAACCTTTAAGCGCTGTATAGAGTCGCTCAAGTGCTGAACGCGCTTGTTTCAGGTTATCTTCTGAATAGTTAAGTTGACTGCGATAATGACCAGACAATAAGAAATAACGCACGGTCGCTGCATCATAGTGGCTTAGCACATCTCTGATAGTGAAAAAGTTATTCAACGACTTTGACATCTTTTCTTTATCAACCATCACCATACCGGTATGCATCCAGTAATTAACATATGGCGTGTCATGGGCGCAGCAAGACTGGGCGATTTCATTTTCATGGTGTGGGAATTGCAGATCTGAACCACCACCATGAATATCAAAATGTTTACCCAAATGTTTAGAGTTCATTGCAGAACATTCAATGTGCCAACCTGGGCGTCCAGGTCCCCATGGCGAATCCCATGTAGGCTCTCCGGGTTTAGACATTTTCCACAATACGAAATCCATTGGATCGCGCTTGTTTTCGTCCACTTCAACTCGGGCACCTGCTTGTAGCTGTTCCAAGTTTTGGCCTGACAACTGACCATACTCTGGAAACGACGACACACTGAACAACACATCTCCATCAGCGGCAACGTAAGCGTGACCACGCGCTAACAGTAGCTCTACCATTTCGATGATTTCAGCAATGTGCAAAGTGGCACGGGGCTCGAAATCTGGACGCTTCATGTTCAACGCGTCAAAATCAGCATGCATTTCACCGATTAAGCGCTCTGTTAACGCTTCACAGGTTTCATTATTTTCTGCAGCGCGTTTAATAATTTTATCGTCAACGTCGGTGATATTGCGCTGGAAGTTAACCTCGTATCCACGATAGCGCAAATAACGGACAATCATGTCAAAAGATACAAACGTACGTCCGTGGCCGATATGACACAAGTCATATATGGTTACCCCGCACACATACATGCCGACTTTACCAGGCACTAATGGCTTAAATTCCTCTTTTTGGCGGGTAAGACTGTTGTAGATCTTCAACATTGATGTTCTCTATTGTTTTACATTAATAAAAAAGAACAGTCTATCACCTGAAAATAGACTCTGCTAGGGGCTACAGCCATGTTGTCAGCGTTTTTTTAACCTAAGTTCACAGGCTTGGAAAATAGTTAAATATCCTGTCTGCTAAGCAGCAAACTATAGCGAGACCCAGTTAGCGCTTTAAGCTATGGCACATTTAAGCTAAAATCGCCTGCAATCTTGAAAGACAACTATGTTGAGAATACAAAACATGATCACATTGCAAACCAACCACGGTAATATCATCCTAGAACTTGATACAGAGAACGCCCCTGTTACCGCTGAAAACTTTATCAGCTACGCAAAAGACGGGTTCTTCGATGGGACTATTTTCCACCGTGTCATCGATGGCTTTATGGTTCAGGGCGGCGGATTCACCGAAGATATGGTGCAAAAAACCACCAAAGAAACCATTAAAAACGAAGCTAATAATGGTTTATCTAACACAGTTGGCACCATCGCCATGGCGCGCACTTCTGATCCACACTCTGCAACCGCACAGTTTTTTATCAATGTAAACGACAACACCTTCCTTGATTTCAAATCGGAAACAAGCCAAGGCTGGGGATACTGTGTATTTGGTAAAGTGACCGAAGGCATGGATGTAGTCAATAAAATTAAAGCGGTTAGCACTGGTAATCGCGGTATGCACCAAGATGTACCACTAGAAGCTGTTATCATTGAAAAAGCTATCATTGCTGAATAACCACTAGTGACACAAACCTTGTTTATTGGCGATCTGCATTTAAGTGCAGATCGCCCTGATATCACCCAAGCTTTTTATCATTTCTTAGCCACACAACTGGACGAATGCGACGCGCTGTACATTATCGGCGATCTATTTGAAGTCTGGGTTGGTGACGATATCGCAGAGCCTTTTGCGCTCGAAGTTGCAGATAAGATCAACTATCACACCGCTGGTTTCCCAGTGTACTTTATACATGGGAATCGCGACTTTTTGTTAGGCCAAGCATTTGCAGATCGCGCAGGCATGGTGCTTTTGCCTGAAGTTACAGTAATTGACTTATATCAAACAAAAACGGTTGTATTGCACGGTGATAGCCTTTGCACACTCGATAAGAGTTATCAGCGCTTCAGACGGTTTCGAAACTGGTCATGGGTGAAATTCCTGTATCGACAACTACCTCGAAAAACCCGGCTTAATATAGCGAAAAACCTTCGAGCTAAAAGCCAGCAAAGCAATCAACAAAAAAGCTATACCATCATGGATGTCGAAGGCGACGCGGTCGATAAGCTACTGACCCAGTCTCAATGCAAGCAAATGATTCACGGCCACACCCATCGCCCTTATATTCACCATCTCGCCAATGATAAACAACGTATTGTCGTCGGTGATTGGTATGAACAAAGCAGTGTATTAAGGGTCACCCCTCAAGGCGTAGAACTGATCGCCAGCGCATTTGAATAACTATAATTTGTGAAAAACACCTGCGTGTTGAAATCGCTGCGACCGTAACAACAAAGGTTATCACTGCGAAGTTGTCACTTTCTTTGATGTTTACTCATCAAAAACTCATTGTGCAGGAGCACCACTGTGAAACTGAAAATCGCTATCTTCACTTGAAATCAATTCAGCCTCAATAGCTGCGAAGTGCGCCACTCTTTCACTGATATCAGCATTGGCAATATTCTCAGCCAAGGTTAAATAATCTTGATAGTGGCGAGCTTCTGAGCGCAATAGTGACACGTAAAATCGATTTAACTCATCATCTAAGTATGGCGCTAACTTAGCAAAACGCTCACATGAACGAGCCTCTATAAACGCACCAACAATTAGCTTATCAACTAAAGTGGCAGGTTCGTGAGTGCGTACTTGTCTCATCAACCCTTTAGCATAGCGCCCTGCCCGTCTATTCTCGTAGACAATGCCCCGTTGATGCATGATGGCTAAAACTTGCTCGAAATGATGAAACTCTTCTTTAATCAGACGCACCATTTTATCGACAAGATCAGCGCCATGAGCAAAACCAGGTTTACACACAAGCTCGCCTATCAAATCATTCTTTTTCACATCCCTATTTAAAAATGCTTCAATATCGCGATCTTTTTTATAGACAAAATCCTCAAAAGGCTTAGCCCATTGCAATAGCTGTTCACCACTGGCTTTATCCACCGCATATTTACGCACTAAAAACATCGCTGTCTGTGCTGCCTTAAGCTCACAGTTGCAATGATCGATCAGTAAAGTCGTTAGACTTTCGTTCTGCTTCGCCTTATCTATCCACCGTTCAGGGGTTGAACAGGCCAAAAACTGCTCGATTGGGGCTAAAAGTTGCTGCATAAAAAACCCAAGGTATTAATCTGATTTAGCGAGTTATTTTATCAGTTTTTTACGCTTTAGCCCCATTAATAACGCGCGTTGTTACAAAGTTAGCTTGACTAGGGTGCTTTTTTGTTCAATAAATAAACCATAACAGTTAACAATTTTGTAACTGTAGGGAGCCTAACTGGTCTATTTGGGACATGACCAAAAGGCACAAGAGGTTCGTCTGAAGTTTGGCGAGCACAAGATCAAGCTAAACAAGGATAACAATAATGATATTGAATCACTTAATGGGGTTATACACTCATCCTAAAGAAGAGTGGCAGACTATTGAGCAAAACCATGAAGCAGTAAAGAGCAGTCTCAGTCATATCCTGTTAATTGCGCTTATTCCTGCTGTATGTACCTATTTTGCATCAACACAATTTGGTTGGGATTTAGGAGTTTCTGACCCACTGTTTTTAACCACTAATAGCGCCGCAATGATGTCGGTTGGTATGTACTTTGGCTTGATAGCCGGAGTCTTTGGCCTAGCTTACCTCGCGTTTTGGATGGCAAAAACATTCGATGCCACACCTAGCTTTACTCAAGCGCTTGAGTTAGCCGCTTACACCGCAACACCACTGTTTATGGTCGGATTTGCCGCACTGTATCCTTCACTCTGGTTTATTATGGTCGTTGGCCTAGCCGGCTTATCATATTCTGTGTATCTGTTATACACTGGCGTTCCGATTATCATGAACATTCCAGAAGAGAAAGGCTTTATTTATGCAAGCTCTGTGGTTACTGCCGGGCTTGTGCTGCTGGTTGCTTTGATGGCATCAAGCGTTATTTTATGGAGCTGGGGTTTCGGCCCGATGTATCAATAGCTTTAATGATGACTAGTCCTGAAATAGGTTGACACTTTTTCAGTTTAAAACGCTCGATGAACTTCATCGGGCGTTTTGTATTTTAA
>NZ_JBHZSN010000008.1:0-224045 GCF_043643685.1 Shewanella waksmanii | reverse complement strand
CGGCACTTCTGATGTTTAGGATTAACAAATGCCTTGATGGCATGGATGTTAAGGAGGTCAAGGATGCCAATGAAAGGCCGTGTGCCTCGCCTCCAGCTTCTTAACAAGTCACTAAGCTACTAAGCTTCTGAATGGGTTGCATTCATAGCAGAGCTTCTTTGAGCCCATGTGTTCGCTAGGCGAACCGCGCATAACTTGCACTTCTAACATCTATATGGGTGGTTGGCCGATTTCCAGATGATCATTTAACCAAGAAATAGAATCGACAGACGTAGTGGGATCTATGCTTTGGAATAAGGGAAAGTATTAATAGGCAGGTTACATATGGTTATTGGCATTATAGCGCCCTAACGCTTCTGTTAGGGCATAAATTACGCTACTAGGGGAAGGGGGGGGACGCTAGAGGTATTGTTGCTGTAGCTTAGCGACAATGGCTTTGTTGGCCTCGGGAAAGTCGATAGCAGCTAACTCGGTAATCGTTACCCACTTTATCTGTTGACCTTCGTTACCTTTAGCTTCGCCAGTGAAATTCGTCACAGTATGAATATCAAGTAATACTTGTTTATCACTGTAGTCATGGGAGATCGTCATGAAGGGCATTGAGCTAGTCACTTGAAGATCAACTTCCTCTTTTAGCTCTCTGATGATGGCGGCTTCAGTGTTTTCAGTATTTTCTACTTTTCCACCGGGAAACTCCCATTTTCCACCTTGATGCAGATGAGCATGACGCTTGGCAATGAGTACCTGATTACTTTTACTGAGTATGACTGCTACGGCGACATGGACTCGTTTCATTGTTTATCGTCCTTAAAGAAGTCAGCTTCGTCATAGCCTAGTGAGTCGAGAGATTCTGCATCAAACTCAGGTTTGACTGGTATAGCATGCTTTTCAGCCGCCCATTCACCTAGGTCGATAAGTTTGCACCTTTCACTACAAAAAGGCTTAAATTTGGATTCTGGTGTCCACAAAACTGGGGTATTACAGGTTGGACAATTGACTTGTGTTGGCATTCGATTTTCCGATAAGTTGTTGCGCAAGTATGGTACTGAGTTTAGCCACAAGTTGCCAACTGAAAGTTAATGGCTTGATCGGAATGTTTTTGTTGGTCGAATTGGACAAAGTGAATTGCGTAGCGATTCTTATGGCCGCTAATAGTAGGATAACAACCTTGGTCGGCATCTATTTTTACGCGAATAAGCGATAAAGCTTGGGGGCTGTCGCCTTGGTAGAAGCCTGCTTCGGCTATGGCTTGCTGATATTGAGTAGTTTGTCTGGTTAAATCGAGTAAAAGTCTTATTGGGTTGAGCAAGCAATCAAAAGTTGATACCCAAGCTGCGTACTCTTGCTGTCTTGCTTCCCAAGGTTTTGCTAACCAATAATGTAATTGTGGTAGGTCAAAATTACAGCAAGCGCCCGGCATATTAAATCTTTGTCTTAACGCGGCTAGAAAGCGATTTTGTTTGAGTGATTGTCCGGGGCGATTGCAATTTAGTAGTCGCTCTCTTGCGAGCTTTAATTTGAGAATATAGTCGTCAGCTTTGTCGGCATCGATATGGGGTAAGTTTAACCATTTAGATAGGTTGAGTAATTGCTTATCGATATCCTTAATTATTTCGCTGCGGTAATCGCATCGCTCTGTGAGCTCGCATAAAGAGAATAACGGGTAAAAACAACGATGTTGATGATCATGACTAAGGTTGGTATCTAGTTGCTGAGCAAGATATTCTAGTCGCAAATAACTACGAGTTTTTTCATTGAGTGGTTGTTCGTAGGTTAGATGGGTCATGTCATTATAAGTTTTCGGCTATTTGCAAATATTTTTGGTGTAGTTTATCTACTTGTTGTATCAATGCCGATTGGGTTCCATGATTGTCGATGACATCATCAGCTTTTGATAGCTTATCTGACCTAGAGGCCTGACTATCTATTATTCTTTGCACTTGTTCTGCGCTTACGTCATCCCTGGCTGCGACGCGCTTCATTTGTTCTTGTGGTGAAATATCAACCACTAAAGTGTAATTGACTAACCTATCTAAACCGTTTTCAAATAGCAAGGGTACAACCAAAATAGCATAGCTAGAACACGTTTCATCTAGTTGTCGTAGCATTTCACTGCGGATCATGGGATGTAACAGTTCATTTAACCAATGCCGCTGTTCTGGTTGGGAGAAAACTAGGTCTCTCAACGCTTTTCTATCTAACTCACCATTCGAAAGTAGTATATTTTCACCAAAATGCTGGCTGATTTTTTGTAAACCTAAGCTACCCGGAGCGACCACTTCTCTGGCAACAATATCGGCATCAACTAATTCAATGCCTTTTTCCGCAAACAGTTCGGCAACAGTGGTTTTGCCGCTACCAATCCCACCGGTTAACCCTACGATTAGCTTTGCCATTATCTACTCTTATAAAGTTGCCAAATAAGCATGGACGATGGGCTCACCCCAAATGAGTGCAATCCAACCAGCTACAGCAATATAGGGGCCGAAAGGAATAGGATTACCACTGTTGAGCTTCTTGTAAATAATCAACATTATGCCTACGACCGCTCCAACTAGAGAAGAAAGTAGGATGATAAGCGGTAACATCTGCCAACCTAACCAAGCACCAAATACGGCCATTAATTTAAAATCACCATAACCCATACCTTCTTTGCCAGTGACTATTTTAAACAGCCAATAAACACTCCATAGGCTTAAATAACCAGCAACAGCACCAATCAGTGAATCTGAAATTGGGACAAAGATACCGTTCAAGTTTACAATTAAACCTAGCCAAAGTAGCGGCATAGTGATTTGATCAGGTAATAGCATTTCATCTAGGTCGATGCCTGTGAGCGCAACTAGTGAAAAAGTTAGTATGGCAGCCAGTAAAAACTGCAGTGAAGGACCAAAATGCCAGGCTAATGTTGCAACCATTGCGCCAGTTAGTAATTCAAAAAACGGGTAGCGCGCTGAAATTTTACTGTCACAGCTTGCGCACTTTCCTTTTAAGAGTAGCCAGCCAAGAATAGGCAGATTATGCCAAGGTTTAATATTGGTTTTGCATTTTGGACAAGCTGAGACGGGAACGACCAAATTATACTTTTCAGGGTAGTTATCAAGCGGTTTATCTAACTTTCCAGCAATGGGCGCAATGATGTCTTTATGGTATTCGTTGAGGTACTGGTTGCACTCTTGTTGCCATTCGCGTTTCATCATGATCGGTAATCGATGAATCACCACATTAAGAAAGCTGCCAATGGTGGCTGAAAAGATGAAAGCCAGGAAAATGAATAGCCAAGGTAATTCGAGCATTGTGGCTTGGAATTGAGAAAACAGCGCAGTCATATTTAATTCTTGTTAGTTATTTTATCGAAATTTACATGAATGAATATTATAAATAAAGTAGGCTCTGACTAGCCAACCACTTTACCCATTTGGAAAATCGGAAGATACATGGCTACAATCAAGCCACCAACGATGGTGCCGATCACAACCATCATAATAGGCTCAATCAAGCTCGATAAACCGTCTACTGCATCATCGACCTGCATCTCGTAAATATTGGCAATTTTATTGAGCATCTCATCTAGGCCACCGGACTCTTCACCAATCATCACCATCTGAATCAGCATGTCAGGAAAAATACCGGTTGTACGCATAGCAACGTTCATCTGCATACCCGCCATGACCTCTTCTCGAACTTTTAATAGTGCACTGCGATAGACATAATTGCCCGACGCCCCAGCAGCGGACTCTAAGCCTTCTATTAACGGTACACCCGCTGCAAAGGTGGTAGCTAATGTGCGAGCAAAGCGTGCCATTGCTGCTTTGTGTAATATCGGACCAACAGCCGGTATTTTCAGTATTAAGGTATCAACTTGGTCGCGAAACTTTTGTGAGTTGCGATGGGTTCTTATAAATGCAAAAACACCGGTAATGATAGCGGCTAAAAACAGATACCACGAGGCTTGTAGCCATTCAGAGATTCTTATTACCAGTTGGGTGAAAGCAGGCAGTTCGGCGCCAAAGCCAGCAAAAATCTCTTCAAACTGGGGTACAACAAAAATCAGTAGAAGTGCTGTTACACTTATAGCAACTAACACTACCGCGGTGGGATAGAACATGGCTTTCTTAATTTTTGACTTAAGCGCTTCGGCTTTCTCCCTATACATTGCAATGCGATCAAACACCGCGTCGAGTGAACCTGAGTGTTCGCCAGCGGCAACTAAATCAATGTAAAGATCATCAAAGTACTGCCTGTGGGGACGCAGTGCATCGGACAGAGGAATCCCTGCTTGCACCTCATTTAAAATGGTTGATAACAGCTCACGCATTTTAACTTTTTCATGGCCGCGCCCTAACATTTCGATGGTGGTGACTAACGGCACACCTGCGGCCAACATGGTAGCGATTTGACGGGTGATCATTGCAATGTCCATTGCTTTGATTTTCGGGTCGCTCAGCTTAAAAGGCGAAGATGCCTTCTTTCGAACAACCTTAGGATTAACACCTTGGGATTTGAGTTGACTTTTTATTTCAGCTACCGTGATACCTCGCAGCTCTCCGGAGGTTTTTTTGCCGTCTCGGTTAGTACCTTTCCACTCATAAGTGACCACTTTAGGTTGGTTTTTTGCCGCTTTTTTGGTTTTTTTAGTTGCGGTAGCTGTGGCCATGATGGATCCTTGCTGATAGTTATTTTTAATTCTTAATTTCTAAACTGTGAATATAGCTAGTAGTTGTAAAAATTAAGTGTTGTTCACTTATGCATTTACAGCGTGTTTACTAAAAACTGGTTACGCGGTTGATCTCTGCGATGCTGGTGACTCCCTGGATCACTTTAAGTAATCCGGAATCGCGTAAATCACGCATACCTTGCTGCTTTGCTTGATTGGCTATTTGCAAAGAATTACCGCCTTCCATAATGGTGCGGGCAATTTCATCGGACATCTTCATCACTTCGTAAATACCAACGCGACCTTTATAGCCACCAGAGCAGTGATCACAACCTTTGGGTTTAAATATAGTAAACCCTTGGCTGATTTGCTCATTGGTAAAACCCAAAACTTCAAGCTCATGTTGCGGCACATCTTCTGTCTGCTTACACTCAGTGCAAAGTCGCCGAGCCAAACGTTGGGCGATGATTAAGTTAACTGAGCTAGCAATGTTGTAGCCGGGGACGCCCATATTGACCAAACGGGTTAAGGTTTCAGAGGAGGAGTTAGTATGCAGTGTCGATAACACTAAGTGACCGGTTTGCGCTGCTTTAATGGCAATTTCTGCGGTTTCTAAATCTCGAATCTCACCTACCATGACGACATCGGGATCTTGGCGTAAAAATGAGCGCAATGCTGAGGCAAAGGTTAATCCGGCTTTTAAATTAATATGTACTTGGTTAACGCCTTCAAGGTTAATCTCCACAGGGTCTTCGGCGGTGGAGATATTGCGGGCTTCGGTATTGAGGATATTAAGACCTGTATACAAGGAAACAGTTTTACCTGAACCGGTAGGGCCGGTTACCAAAATCATACCTTGAGGTTTGGCGAGCATCTCTTCATATAGTGCCCGCTGATCATCTTCGTAACCGAGCTTTTCAATACCAAGTTGCGCAGAAGATGAGTCCAAAATACGCATCACGATTTTCTCGCCCCAGATGGTGGGCAAGGTACTGACACGAAAATCGATAGATTTGGTGCGTGACAGTTTCATTTTAATGCGGCCATCTTGCGGCACGCGGCGTTCAGCGATATCGAGTTTAGACATCACCTTTAGTCGAGCTGAGATTCTTCCTGATAAGTTGACCGGTGGCTCAGAGACCTCATGTAAGATTCCGTCGATACGAAATCGAATACGATATCGTTTTTCATATGGCTCAAAGTGCAGATCCGATGCGCCTTTTCGAATCGCATCAGTGAGGATTTTATTGATGTAAATGACAATTGGCGCATCGTCACCATCAGTTTTTTGATCATCTTCCCGCTTATCGGTGTCAGTAACTTCAATATCAGCAAGCGAAGCATCATCAATGCCATCTAAATCCAGTGCGCTGATATCTTCTTCGAGTATTTTCTCGAGTGCCGAGCTGAGTTTGTCATCTTCAACCAATATGGCTTCGGCATGCAGGCCGGCGCTAAATTGAAAATCCTCTAAGGCGGCGATATTGGTGGGATCTGAGGTGCCAATATATAAACGGTTGCCACGTTTAAACAGTGGTAAGCATTTATGTTTTTCGATTAATTTTTTATTTAGAAAATCTTCTGGAATACTACGGACATCAAACTCATCAAGATCGAGTAAAGGTGTTCCATACTCTTCATAACATAGTTCAGCTATAGTTCTCGCTGAAAGAAATTTACTGGCCACAAGAGTTGTGACCAGTGACAGCCTATTTTTACGCGAAAGGGCTACAGATTCGGCAAGCTGTTCTTCTGTGAGCAGCTTTTTCCGGATAAAGAGTGTTGAAAGCCCTAAATGTAAGCCTGTTGTTGGCATAAAAATTAACTGCTAGGGGGCAACGTAAACGCCAGCACCTTTTTGACATAAATCAGTATCAGCGGTTGCAACACCTGCAGAAGTAAATGTCACTCCACCAGTAGCGTCAAAAGCTGCGCCAAGGGTACATTTACTTCCGGTATAAGTTAATGTAGTTGCTGTATCTAATGCTGGTGCTGCGGATACTCCAAGTTTTTTGTTTTTACCAATTTCCGTACCAAGAGTTGAGCAACCAATATCGGTTTGGATACATGCTTGAATTTTTTGAGAAAAAGCTGTAACTGCTTTCATAGAAGCACTACCGTCCGCCTGAGTCACGTAGTCTTTATACGCAGGCAATGCAATGGCTGCCAAAATACCGATAATCGCCACAACGATCATTAATTCAATAAGGGTGAAACCCTTTGCGTTTTTCATCTGCTTGTTTAATTGAATACCTTTCATGCTATCTCTCTCCGTATGACAGTATGTTGACTCAACGTAACAGTGGATGACTCGTGATTGACATCACGGGTGCATTGTCCAATGCTCTAACTGGTTAATTAATTCTAAGCTTACCGCTTATATAAAGTTAATTAACTAGGTGGCTCCTGCCTGAAAATCCTTTGGTTGTGTCGCTATCGCTATCAAATAACTATAGTAAAAAATTTTTGGTTTTTAAAACTTTTGCTTTTTAAAACCGCTGTTAAAAACTGCTTTTTTTAAAAGCTAAGTTTCAACAAAGTTACTCGAATCTGCTTTGCAGTGTGTTTTATCCTATCCATAGTAAGATTGACACTTCGATGACCTTGTTCTTTTCGGCAAACTGCACCACTGGGTGAATTCATCTTTTATTGATACTTGGTGATATTTGCAGTAGCAAAAACCGTGGTATCAGTCAGTGATTTTTAACATCTGTATTGCTTAACTTCAGCTTTACTTGGGAGCAAGCAAAACAGCTGTAAGCGATGAGTTTGAATCAGAGATTACTATTATTATTGTTAAAGTAATGTGAAAGAAACTCTCAGTCACTGATATTAGATGAAAGTACAACTGTCTACCTTCATGGTGAGTTGGCCGAAATGGCCATCTCGCCTAGGTTCAAAGTTAGTACAAAGTTAACTTAATTGGAACACCGAAAAGCAACAAAGTATTAATTTATTGGTAAATTTGTCTAAAAGAGGCTGAAAGTTGTTAAAAAAGTTCTAACATTTTTATGGCGATGATCGGTTTACTGGCAAAAATTCTTTGGGTGTCAATATTCAGACGATTTTTAACTGTTTAAATATTCATCGACAACAGACTATGCTGAAGTATGTGTTAACAAATTGTGCTGCCTGATTGGGTGGCAACTTGATTGGAAGGACGCTGTTAGTCTCATAACATAGCCGAGCGAGATAATGAGGCTAACTCAAAGAGTGCTTACTAAATAGGTGCCATAAGTTCTAATTAAACAGTAGCTGAATAGATAGGGAGTACCTAAGTTCAATATGGCCGCTCACATGTTGGCAATGAATATGAGCAGCCACATTATGTAGTGTATTATCGGTAACTATTCAGATTTTAATCTTAGAGATAAATCGAGGGCTTTGACGTGCTTGGTTAATGCGCCAACTGAAATATAGTCAACACCGGTTTTGGCAAAATCGCCAATAGTCTCTATCGTCACGTTTCCAGATACTTCCAATTTCACTTGCTGTGAAGCCTGGAAACTTTGGTTAAGTTCTACAGCATCTAGCATCATCGTAATATCGAAATTGTCCAACATTACGATGTCACATCCAGCTTCGATAGCTTGTTTTAACTCATCAAGGCTTTCTACTTCCACCTCTACAGGTTTGCTAGCATCTAACTGTCTTGCAGCTTTTACCGCATTGCCAATCGAACCCGCTGCCATAATATGGTTTTCTTTAATCAGGAAAGCGTCGAATAATCCGGTGCGGTGGTTTTTGCCACCACCGCAGGTGACTGCGTATTTTTGCGCTGTACGTAAACCTGGAATGGTCTTGCGGGTATCGAGCAGTTTGGTGTGGGTGTCGGCAATTCGATCAACATAATGCTTAGTGAGGGTCGCCACGCCCGATAGCGTTTGAATAAAGTTCATTGCTGTGCGCTCACCGGTTAAAATGGCTTGCGCTGGGCCAGACATTTCACATAGGACCTGGTTAGCAACCAGTAAATCACCATCATCGACATGCCAATGTAAAGCAACATCACCACCGAGTTGATTAAATACTTGCTCAGCCCAGGCTTTGCCACAAAATACGCCATCTTCACGAGTGATTAAACTGGCATTAGCGTGTTTATCAGCAGGGATAAGCTGCGCTGTGATGTCAGCTTTTAATTTGTCTTTACTGCTTATATTGGTGTCAGCGCTATAACCTAAGTCTTCTTCTAATGCGGCTTTGACAGTAAGTCGAATATCGTTCTCTAGCATCTCATTTATCCTCTGCTTAATGCATCTACTCCGTGGCGGTCTATTTGGTGACCTGGAGTGCTAGCTCTTTTGATTATGGTAGCAAATTCAGCTACAAAAAAGCAGGTGCTAACAAATGAAATATCACGCACAATAGCTCTAGGGGTGGGTGGTCTTTTTCTCTTTTTAGCGTCTTATGTTGCGCAGCAATTATTTCTTCGTCCCTTTTCTTAGTTGTTTATATTGGTGATTTTTATCAGTCGTTGAGGCTGACTATATAGAATGGGTTTAGCCATTCTATGTAAAAAGTAGCAAGTTGGAGTTTATGCAAACAAAACTGTTGATAGAGCAAGGTTGGGTAACGTCATGCAGGCAGTGTGTTTCACCGCACTTTAACCATAGACCTAATAAAGAAGTCAGCTTGTTAGTGATTCATAATATCAGTTTACCAGCAGGCTGCTTTGGCCTGCCTTATATTGACCAGCTTTTTCAAGGGTGTCTGGATACTAATGCAGATGACAGCTTTAATGAGTTAGCTGGTTTAACGGTTTCAGCTCACTTTCTAATTCGCCGAGATGGTGAATTGGTGCAGTATGTCAGTTGCGACGATCGTGCTTGGCACGCTGGAGTGTCGAACTACCAAGGCCGCGCGGGGTGTAATGATTTCGCCATCGGTATTGAGCTAGAAGGCACAGATACTCAGGCCTATGAAGACGTGCAATATCATGTACTCAGTCAGTTAACTAAGGCTTTGTTTGATTATTATCCTGAACTGGATGCCACTAAAGTCGTGGGGCATTGTGATATTGCGCCAGGCAGAAAAACTGATCCTGGTGAAAGCTTTGATTGGCCAAGATATTTAGCGATGCTTGAGTGAATTGCTGGTTAGCCATAATCAGTGACGCATTATGACAAAATACCATTGCTATAATACCAATCGGCATAAGAAAGTGATCTACTCAGAGCTATTTTTGGCAAACTAGTTCGAGACGAATAACTTAAGTAATAGTGGTTCTATTGGGAAGTTATTCAACGAAGAAGTAGGCAGCCAAAAAAGCGCCCAAAGGGCGAGTTTTAGCACTTCTGATACTGTGTAAACGAACTTGAACGTAGAGTCACTATGCCCTTCATTCGTTGCAAGCCACATGGATGTGGTGAATGTCATTAATGCACGACTATAGGGATATAGGAGGTAGAGTAACGCAGGAGCAGTTACCGAGGAGCATTTAATGACCTTGTCTCAGAAGCGCTAAACTCTCGCTGAGCGATCACATCGTTATGCCGATTGGTATAACGTGCTGCTGTCACAAAATAGTTTTGTTGTTCTGCCATATTAGCCGTACACTGTGAGTAGTTGATTTCATTAATGAGGATTGGGCTGTATGGCGTTATTTTCGTTGTTGGTTGCCATTATGGTGGAACGATTAAAGCTACTACCTGCTGCTTGGCAGTTGGAGTCCATTCTTGCCTTATATACAAAACAGCTTTTTGGCCGTCGTCAGTTAACGTCTGATGTGATGATGGCACTGGCCTTACTATTTCCTGCGATTGTCGTTCAAGTACTTATCTGGTCGGTTAATGGCGTTATGTTCGGCTTTTTGAGCCTATTGGTTTGGGTATGTGTCGCGATTTTGTGTTTCAGCCATTTAAGTCAGCGCAAAACCTTTAAACGTTATATGCAGGCCGCTTGTCGTGGTGATCGTCAAGCATGTTATCGATTTGCCGATGCATTAGATCCTCATCACTCCCTTGAAGCGGTGAGCGAGCAAGATTTAGGCGCTAAAGTTGGCCAAACTGTTGCTTGGATTAACTACAGATTTTATGGCGCGGTGGCGCTGTTTCTTATTCTTCTCGGGCCCGCCGGCGCGGTGTTTTACTGTTCGGTGCGTTATTTTACTGACTTGGCAAAAGCGCAAAATGAGCCTCTACCATTAGTGGCTAAGTTGTTGGCGGTGTTAGATTGGCTACCTAGTCGGCTTTTTGCTTTTGGTTATGTATTGAGTGGCCAGTTTTCTAATGCGAATGGTGTGTGGCTGCGTCATGGACTTAATTGGCGTACTGATGCTAAAACGATCATTACAGAAGTTGCCATTGCTGCGGAGCCAGTTTCTGAAACTTCAAACGCTCCGGTTTGTGTGCAGTCCACCTTAAGCTTGTTATTGCTGAGTAAGCGTAACTTTATCTTACTGGTGACGATATTATCTTTGCTCACGATTTTTGGTGTCGTGCTGTAGAAACAGTATTGAGGTGTAGAACCAGTATTAAAGCAGTTAGCGATAACCTTGGTTATATTTGTTGTTTAGCGTGGCATTATACCCTTCATACTTGTTGTCGCTCTGCAACTCCAGTTCTCTTGGGTGTTTATGGTTTCTAGTAACGGCTATTTGTTGCCGCTACTTTCCCTTGTGGTCGTGATATCGACTTAATGTTTGACCTTCACTATGTCGTTTACTATATCGTTAGATAAAAAGTTAGGTTCAATGGTCAGACCCCTTTTTGAATAAATTAAGCTATCCTCACAGATTGTGAGTTTACATGAAGCAGATCACAAACTAGACAAGCGAAATGTGATTTGATAAAGTGCGCTCAGTCAATTAAATTGGTAAGACCAATTTACAATAGGAGCTGAGGGCCATATGGCTTATAGCAAAATTAACCAGCCAAAGATTTCCGATGTCATCATGAACCAATTGGAGCAGATGATATTAGAAGGCAGTTTACAGCCAGGTCAAAAGTTACCTCCTGAACGTGAACTGGCACTCCAGTTTGAAGTCTCTCGTCCTTCTTTACGCGAAGCGATTCAAAAGCTTGAAGCCAAAGGGTTATTACTCCGCCGCCAAGGTGGTGGTACCTATGTCAAAGAGCAATTATGGCAAAGCCTTGCCGACCCTATCGTAGAGCTAATGCATAGTGATTCTGAAAGCCAATATGACTTATTGGAATTTCGTCATGCAACCGAAGGTATGATGGCCTATTTTGCGGCGCTTCGGGGGACCGACGCGGATATGCAAAATATCAAACAAAAAATCCTAGAAGTTGAATCGGCTACGCAAATCGAAGAACAAGCGGCAGCTATTGTACGATTTTATCGCGCAGTGGCAGAAGCTTCACACAATGTGGCCATGCTTCATCTAGTACTGAGTTTATCGCCTGTGCTGCATAAAAACGTAGCGCAGAATTTGGAGTTGCTAAGTCGCAGAGACGATGCCTCCACCATGGCAAATGAACATCGCCGCGCGTTATTGGCCGCTATTGTTCGCCGTGATCCAGAAGCTGCACGCGAAGCCTCGAATGAACACTTAAGTTACATTGAGGAAGTGATGCTAGCAGTCAGGGAAGAAGACAGTAGGTTGCAGCGTAGTCTGCGCCGTTTGAAAAGCGGTGTATAGGCAATAGCCTGGCAGCGTTTTTAATAATTAATTCATAACATTACTATTGTATATAGGGAAGGACTGCGAAATGTCTGAACATATGCTACAAGATTTAGATCCGTTGGAAACCCAAGAGTGGGTTGACTCTTTGCAAGCTGTTTTGGAGCAAGAGGGGCCTGAACGTGCTCACTACTTACTTGAAAAGCTAATTGATAAAGCACGTCGTAACGGAACTCATCTTCCATATAAAGCAACCACCGCTTATTTAAACACTATTCCTGCGGGTCAAGAGCCGCATATGCCAGGTAACCAAGAGATGGAGCGTCGTATTCGCGCTATCGTTCGTTGGAATGCGTTGGCGATGGTATTGCGTGGTTCGAAAAAAGATCTTGAGCTTGGTGGTCACATTTCTAGTTTCGCTTCAAGTGCGACGATATATGATGTGTGTTTCAACCACTTTTTCCGTGCGCCTAACGAAAAAGATGGTGGCGATTTAGTTTACTTCCAAGGTCATATTGCTCCAGGTATCTATTCTCGCTCTTTCCTAGAAGGACGCTTAACTGAAGAGCAGATGGACAACTTCCGTCAAGAAGTGGACGGTAAAGGCTTACCTTCATATCCGCATCCGAAGTTACTACCTGATTACTGGCAGTTCCCTACCGTTTCAATGGGCCTAGGTCCGATTCAAGCGATTTACCAAGCGCGCTTCTTGAAGTACTTAACTGACCGCGGTTTGAAAGACTGCTCTGAGCAAACAGTATATTGCTTCTTAGGTGACGGTGAGTGTGACGAGCCTGAAACCTTGGGTGCGATTGGCCTTGCTGCTCGAGAAGAGCTAGATAACTTAGTCTTCATTGTTAACTGTAACTTACAACGTCTAGATGGCCCTGTTCGTGGTAACGGTAAGATTATTCAAGAGTTAGAAGGCGAGTTCCGTGGCGCAGGTTGGGAAGCGGTTAAAGTCATTTGGGGTCGTTATTGGGATCCGCTATTAGCACGTGATACCAGTGGTAAACTGCTACAGTTGATGGAAGAAACCGTCGATGGTGAGTACCAAAACTGTAAGGCTAAAGGTGGTGCATATACCCGTGAGCACTTCTTCGGTAAATACCCAGAAACAGCCGAGATGGTTGCAAACATGTCAGATGATGACATTTGGCGTTTGAACCGTGGTGGTCATGATCCAGTGAAAATTTACGCAGCGCTGCAGCATGCGAAAAACACTAAAGGTCGTCCAACGGTAATCTTAGCTAAGACAGTAAAAGGCTATGGTCTTGGTGACGCTGGTGAAGGTAAGAATATTGCTCATAACGTTAAGAAAATGGATATTGGCGCGGTACGTTACTTCCGTGATCGTTTCAATATTCCAATTCCAGATGATCAATTAGAAGATATTCCATTCTACCACCCAGGTGCAGACTCTGAAGAAGTTAAGTATCTAAAAGATCGTCGTGAAGCATTGCATGGTGCTATGCCTGCGCGCCGTGAGAAGTTCTCACAAGATCTTGATATACCTTCATTGAAAATCTTTGATGCAGTGCTAAAAGGCTCTAATGGCCGTGAAATTTCTAGCACCATGTCATTTGTTCGTATTCTGACTGCGTTGCTGAAAGATAAAAAGATTGGCAAAAACATTGTGCCAATTATTCCAGATGAAGCCCGTACATTCGGTATGGAAGGCTTGTTCCGCCAAGTGGGTATTTATGCTCACGAAGGTCAAAAGTATGTTCCACAAGATTCAGATCAAGTGGCTTACTATCGTGAAGATAAGTCTGGACAAGTATTGCAAGAAGGGATTAACGAATTAGGTGCAATGTCATCTTGGGTCTCTGCGGCGACAAGTTACTCTGTCAATGATACGCCAATGATTCCATTCTATATCTACTATTCTATGTTTGGTTTCCAACGTATTGGTGATATGGCATGGGCGGCAGGCGATATGCGTGCTCGTGGATTCATGGTGGGCGGTACGTCTGGGCGTACAACACTTAACGGTGAAGGCCTACAGCACCAAGACGGTCACAGTCATATTTTGGCTAACACCATCCCGAACTGTGTCTCTTACGACCCAACGTATGGTTATGAAATTGCAGTAGTTGTTCAAGATGGTATTCGCCGCATGTACGGAGATGACCAAGAAGATGTGTTCTATTACATCACGACAATGAACGAGAACTACGAACAGCCTGCAATGCCAGAAGGTGCCGAAGAAGGTATCGTTAAAGGTATCTACAAGCTGGAAAGTGTGGCTGGTAGTGGTAAAGGTAAAGTACAGCTGATGGGCTGTGGCACTATTCTTGAGCAAGTTCGTAAAGCAGCGCAAGCCCTAGCGAAAGACTTTGGTATCTCGTCTGATGTATTCAGTGTGACTAGCTTCAATGAGCTAACACGTGACGGCCAAGCGGCTGAGCGTTACAACATGCTGCATCCAAACGAAACAGCAAAAGTGCCATATATCAGTGAAGTCATTGCTAGCGATGCGCCTGCTATTGCAGCGACTGATTACATGAAGCTTTATGGTGAGCAGCTAAGAGCTTATATGCCAACTGACTATAAAGTACTTGGTACTGATGGTTTCGGTCGCAGTGATAGCCGTGAAAACCTACGTCATCACTTTGAAGTCGACGCTAAATTTATTGTGATTGCATCACTTAAATCATTGGTCGACCGTGGTGAGTTACCTGTTGATGTACTCAGCAAGGCAATTGCTGAATACGGTATTGACGTTGATAAGATCAACCCACAATACGCATAAAGGGGAATTAAAATGGCTGAATTAAAAGAAATTTTAGTCCCTGATATCGGTGGGGATGAAGTACAAGTTATTGAAATCTGTGTTGCTGTTGGCGACAGCATCGATGCAGAAGAGTCGATTATTACTGTTGAAAGTGATAAAGCGACAATGGATATTCCAGCGCCATTTGCCGGAAAAGTTGCCGAGCTAAAAGTGGCTGTGGGTGACACTGTCTCTGAAGGTAGTCTTATTGCGATGATGAGCGCAGAGGCGGCAGAGCAAGCTCCAGCAGAAGCTGCCGCTCCTGCTGCGGTTGAAGCGCCTGTTGCTGCGCCAGCTCCTGTAGCAGCTGCCGCTCCAGCAGCATCGGCGGCAGTGATTGAAGTAGCTGTACCGGATATCGGTGATGCTGAAAACGTTGATGTTATCGAAGTACTGGTTGCCGTGGGTGACAGTATTGATGTTGATACCGGCTTAATCACGTTAGAAACCGATAAAGCGACCATGGAAGTACCTGCACCAGCAGCTGGTGTGGTTAAAGAGCTGAAAGTTGCGGTTGGTGATAAAGTGTCACAAGGTTCATTAGTGCTCATGTTAGAAACGAGTGCAACTGAGTCGGCGACACCAGCTCCAGCAGAATCTGCTGCCCCTGCGCCAAGTGCAGTAGCGGCTCCAGCTGCTGTCGCTGAAGTTAAAGAAATTGCTGTGCCAGATATTGGTGATGCAGAAAACGTTGATGTGATTGAAGTGCTAGTATCTGCAGGTGAAACCATTGAGGTTGATGCTGGATTAATCACCCTTGAAACCGACAAGGCGACCATGGAAGTACCCGCACCTTTTGCTGGTAAACTGGTTTCTGTCACGGTTAATGTGGGTGATAAAGTGTCTCAAGGTAGCGTGATTGCAACTATTGAAACACAGTCTGCAGCGCCAGTAGCAGCTGCACCAGCACCAGCAGTACCTCAAGCAAGTGCTCCTGCAGCCCCCGCGCCAACAGCTGCGCCAGCATCTAAGCCACCTGTACCGCATCACCCCCATGCAGGTAGTGCTCCAAAAACTGGCGCAGTACATGCGTCACCTGCTGTGCGCCGCTTGGCTCGTGAATTTGGCGCAGATTTAACGCGCGTTCAAGGTACAGGTCGTAAAGGCCGTATCTTAAAGGAAGACGTACAAGCGTTTATCAAGTATGAGCTTTCACGTCCGAAAGCCTCCGCAGCGACCAGTGTGAGCAGTGGCGAAGGTGGGTTACAAGTTATTGCGGCACCGAAAGTTGATTTTGCTAAGTTTGGCGAAGTGGAAGAAGTACCGCTAACTCGTATTCAGAAGATATCTGGTCCTAATCTGCATCGTAACTGGGTGACGATTCCCCATGTTACCCAGTTTGATGAAGCTGATATCACTGAGCTTGAAGCGTTCCGTAAACAACAAAATGAAGTGGCTGCCAAGCAAAAGCTGGGTATTAAGATCACCCCATTGGTGTTTATGATGAAAGCTGCGGCTAAAGCCTTACAGCAGTTCCCAGTATTTAATGCGAGTTTAAGTGCTGATGGTGAATCACTGATTAAGAAGAAGTACTACCATATTGGTGTTGCCGTTGATACGCCTAATGGTTTGGTAGTACCGGTCATTCGTGATGTGGATAAGAAAGGCATTCATGAGCTGTCTACTGAGTTGATGGACATTTCAGTTAAAGCGCGTGAAGGCAAGCTAAAAGCGGCCGATATGCAAGGCAGCTGTTTCACCATCTCAAGTCTTGGTGGGATAGGCGGTACAGCATTTACCCCTATCGTTAACTACCCAGATGTTGCGATTCTAGGTGTCTCTAAGTCGGAGATTAAACCTAAGTGGAATGGTAAAGAGTTTGAGCCTAAGCTAATGTTGCCATTATCATTATCTTATGATCACCGTGTGATTGATGGCGCAATGGCAGCACGCTTTAGCGTGACTCTGTCAAGTATGCTGTCCGACATACGTACACTTATTTTGTAATGATGAAGGCTGCTCATGTTGAGTGGCCTTTTGTTTACAAGACTGACAGGTTAAAATGCGGCCACCTTACAAAAAGCTGGCGTCATAAAGCGTTGGGCAGACACTATTCCCGACGGAATGAGAAAGAATAGAGGAAAACATGAGTAACGAAATCAAAACTCAGGTAGTAGTTTTAGGTGCAGGTCCTGCGGGCTATTCAGCCGCTTTTCGTGCTGCAGATTTAGGTTTAGATACCGTTATTGTTGAGCGTTTTAACACGCTTGGTGGTGTATGTTTGAACGTGGGTTGTATCCCATCAAAAGCGCTATTGCACGTATCTAAAGTCATCGAAGAAGCGAAAGCTGTTGCTAACCATGGTGTGGTATTTGGTGAACCACAAATCGATTTAGATAAGCTACGTGAATTTAAAACTAGTGTTATCGGTCAGTTGACTGGTGGCCTAGGTGGCATGTCTAAAATGCGTAAAGTCGATGTGGTAAACGGATTTGGTAAGTTCACTGGTCCTAATACCATTGAAGTTGCGGGTGAAGATGGCGTTAAAGTTATTCACTTCGAGCACGCGATTATTGCTGCAGGCTCACGTCCTATTCAATTGCCATTTATTCCACACGAAGACCCACGTATTTGGGACTCAACCGATGCCCTAGAGCTGAAAGAAGTGCCAGGTAAGCTATTGGTTATGGGCGGTGGTATCATTGGTCTAGAAATGGGTACTGTTTACTCTTCGCTAGGCAGTGAGATTGATGTCGTTGAGATGTTTGATCAAGTTATCCCTGCAGCTGATAAAGATATCGTTCGTGTTTACACCAAGAAGATTAAGAAGAAGTTTAATCTAATCCTTGAAACTAAAGTGACTGCGGTTGAAGCCAAAGAAGACGGCATTTATGTTTCGATGGAAGGCAAGAAAGCACCAACTGAGCCTGTTCGTTATGACGCGGTATTAGTTGCAATTGGTCGTACACCAAACGGTAAGCTTATTGATGCAGATAAAGCTGGCGTTAATATTGATGAGCGTGGCTTCATCAATGTTGATAAGCAAATGCGTACCAATGTAGCAAACATCTTTGCGATTGGAGATATTGTTGGTCAGCCGATGTTGGCTCACAAAGGTGTGCATGAAGGTCACGTTGCTGCCGAAGTTATCTCGGGTATGAAGCACTTCTTTGATCCAAAAGTGATTCCTTCAATTGCTTATACTGATCCTGAAGTTGCTTGGGTAGGTCTAACTGAGAAAGAAGCGAAAGAGCAAGGTGTTGCTTATGAGACAGCGACTTTCCCTTGGGCTGCAAGTGGTCGTGCAATTGCCTCTGATTGTTCAGACGGTATGACTAAGCTGATTTTCGACAAAGAAACTCATCGTGTTATTGGTGGCGCTATTGTTGGTGTTAATGGTGGTGAACTACTGGGCGAAATTGGCCTAGCGATTGAAATGGGTTGTGATGCCGAAGACTTAGCATTGACTGTTCACGCTCATCCAACATTACATGAGTCAGTAGGACTTGCTGCAGAGATTTATGAAGGTTCAATCACTGACCTTCCAAATCCAAAAGCGAAAAAGAAGAAAAAATAACTTCTTTTAGATGATGAAAAAAGCGCTCTTAGAGCGCTTTTTTTGTATGTGATTGGTGCTGAAAAACTGTGCGTAAATAGTGGCCATTGTGATAAAGGGAGGCGGATAAATATGAAACTGTTACTTATGACTAAAAATAGCGCAACATAGCAGGTGAATTTAGTCTATCTAGCTGCTACATTAATCATAAGTTTATGAGTTAAGAGCCAAATGATAATAAGAATAGTTCATAAATTACTGCTGACCTTGTTACTTGTAATGCTTCCTATTCATGCATTACAAGCCTCTAACCTTGTCCAAAGAGTTTTTGATGAACGGGATGGTCTAGTTAATGCCACGGTTAACGATATTGAGTTTGATGATTACGGTTATACTTGGGTTGCCACCGAAGAAGGCTTATATCGGGTCAGTAATAGTCGAGTTCGACGTATCGACACCGAATTGGGCAAAGAGAGACTGAGCGACCCATTCATTTATGTCGTTGAGCGCTTAAGCGCCGAGTACCTGTTAGTTGCCAACTATTCCAATGTTTACTTGTATGACATTATTCAGGATAAGTTTATTCAATTTGGCAGTGCGGAGTTAGCCCCTGAGCATAAACCCCGTGGCTTGTTGGCTATTTCTAAAAGTGCAGATAAACAATGGCAATTGCTGTTTGAAGATGGTGAATTAGCTAAGTTTGATTATCCTCAACAACGCTTATCGAATATCAGTTATTTACCAATGGTGCCTGATCAACCTTGGTATCAATTGCTGAGTTTACCCCAAGGTAAAATGTTGGTAGCCAACACCAACCAGCTACAATTGCGTGACGCGCAGGGGCAGTTAGAGTCGATCCTACCATGGCATGACTCCATGGGGATGATCAAAGCCTTGTATTTGGATGATTCAGGTTACATTTGGGTGACGTCGAGTGATGGCTTATATCAGCTCAATTTGGCTAAGTTAGTTATCGAACCAGTCAGTAAGGTGCCTTATTATGTGACGAAAATTCGGCAAGATCAGCTGGGTAATTATTGGTTAGCGAGTCGTAAGGGCTTGTTAAAGTGGAATAGAGAATTAGGCAAGCTCAGTATTTTTAGTGATGAGCTAAAGAGTATTGCTGATATTGATTATATTTATGATATTGCCATAGACAGCAATAATGTCATTTGGGTTGGTGGCTCCGGTGAATCGCTGGCAGTTATCACAGACCGCCCAGACTTTTTACTAGAGCAGTTTTCTAAGTCGCTACCGTATCAGCTCAGTGACGAGATGATATGGTCAGTTTTTGCTGACGGTGAGCATTTATGGTTTGGTACTGATAATGGCTTAATTAGAGTTAAGCAAGATCAACCTGGCAGTGTGACTATTATTCCTGAAGGTATCGCCCTCAATGACAGCATTTATAAAATAGATGCGGTTGATGAAACTCACCTACTACTGTCGACCACCAATGGCTTGTTTATCGTAAACAGTCAAACATTTGAAACTCAGAGATTTGCTCAATGGAGTCGCGGAAGTAATTCACTGGAATATAAAGCGGTTTATACCAGTTACCATGATCCTAAATTGCCACAGCGTTGGTGGTTTGCAACCACTGGTGGTTTGTATTTCTGGGATTATGGTGAGCCAGAGTTACAGCCGTTTAAACTTGCCAGCCCTACACAGGCGTATGAGAGTCCCGAAATTCGCAATGTCTACCGTGGTTTAGAGGGTAGGTTATGGATAGCTGGTGCCGGCTTGTTTGGCTTTATTAATGAGCAAGGTCAGTTCATTTCGCAGTTTAATGTCTTTAATGAACCTGGCCGGCTTGTTGATGTTAACTATATTGATTCAATTGATGAAGAAACTTTATGGGTGGGGGCATCAAATGGATTACTTGAGTATGACATCGCCGACGAAACAGCAGTTAATTTAACTGAGCGTTGGAATGTTGATTGCGGCAGTGTTTATTTCATTCAGCAAACTACAGATTATCGGTTAATTGGTTGCTTGAATGCGATTATTCGTCAGCATAAAGCCAGTGGTGAGATATTAGTAGTTGAAGAGGAAGATGGCTTGTTTGGTGATGAGCTCAATGATGGTGCTTATTTCTATCACTCTGATATGGGCTTATACGTTGGTACGCCTGATGGCGTGATGTTGGTAGACCCCGCTAAGATGACTAATCGCTTAAGTCATGATGGCGTGTTTCTCGAAGCGGTATCGATCTTTTATCCTGACTTCAATGACGTACACTTAGTGCCACAACAAAATCTCATAGTGGCGCCAAACGCCAGTATGATTAGCTTTCAGCTCACCGGCATGGACTATCTTGACGACCAACCACTAGTATTAAAATATCGACTGCGTGAACAAGGTGCAGAAAACGATAAAGAGTTTGTCATGTTATCGGGCCAGTCTCAGGTAAACATTTCCGAGCTTAATGCGGGGAACTATTTGCTAGAAGTGCTGAGTCAGCAAAATGGTATTTGGGCGCAAGAGCCCTATGTGTTTGCTTTTGCTGTTGAGCAAATCTGGTGGAAAACCGCTTGGTTTAAGACCTTAATCATACTGGGTTCATTATTTATTTGTGTGGTTATTATTATTGCTAGGCAGCGTCAGCTTTCGGCGTTTATTAAGGTAAATCGGGCATTAGTTGAGAGCGAAGTCCGTCTTAGGCAGTCACTAAAAGGCAGTGATTCAGAGCTATGGGAATGGCGCAGTGATACGCAGTTATTTACCCTCGAAAATCAAACCGATCATTTTAGTTCTACACCAGGTAATATTAGTTTAGACGCGGAAAATCTACCCATCCACCCAGAGGATAAGGACCATGTGTTTGCCGCATGGCGGCGTTTGCTTAATAAGGTCGACGATAAGTTTGATGTAGAATACCGCTATCGAAAGCCTGATAAAAGCTGGGGGTGGACTCGGGTTAGGGGCAGGCCTATTGTGTTTGATTCATCAAGTGGTAAGGTGCTCAAAGTTGCGGGTATCTATGCGGATATTACCGCTAAACGACAACTTGAAGATGATGCCAAACTACTTGCCCAGGCATTTGGTAATACCTCAGAAGGGGTGTTGATTTTAGATGCCAAGGAACAAGTTAAAGTCTCTAATCAAGCGGCACAACTGATTTTAGGTTTCACTGAACATGCCTTACTCAAGCTGAGCTTTTCACAACTGGTTAATGATGGTGAAGAGCAAAGTGATGAAGTTGCGACCTTGCTTAATCAAGGCGTTTCGTGGACCGGAGAGCGGGAGTTTATTTGTGCCAATAAACAAACGTGCCCCGTATGGTTGAATCTGTCGACCATGCTAGATCAAAAGGGCAATATTACCCATTATGTGGCGGTATTTTCTGATATTACAGAGCGGAAACGAACTGAGGCCGACTTACGCCGTTTAGCCAATTACGACGTGTTAACAGGACTAACCAATCGCTCGATGTTCTCTAGCCGATTAACCAAAGCGGTTCAACGAGCACAAGGTAATGGTGGCCGTTTAGCGTTGCTATTTTTAGATCTGGATAGGTTCAAAAATGTTAATGATTCCTACGGTCATAGCATGGGGGACGCACTGCTGGTTGAGGCTGCGAATCGCTTGCAATCCTGCGTGACTGACGAGCATACATTGTGCCGTTTTGGTGGAGATGAATTTGTCATACTCTTGCACAAGGTTGATAGCCTAGATCAAATTAATCATTTGTGTGAGCAGTTATTACAACAGATCGAAAAGCCGTTTGAATTATATGGGCGTGAATTTTACATTTCTACTAGTATTGGTGTCAGCTTATGGCCTGATGATGCTCGTCAACCAGAGGAGTTGATTAAAAATGCTGATCAGGCGATGTATCACGCCAAAGAAGAAGGGAGAGGTAATTTTCAGTACTTCTCATCGGAGCGTAATAGTGAAGCCCTTTATCACCTTAAGCTAGAAGCAGACTTGCGTAAAGCTATCGAGCGTAATGAATTTGAATTGCACTATCAGCCGCAAATCGACATTTTAAAAGATGACAAGGTCATTGGCATGGAAGCGCTTTTGCGTTGGAAGCATCCTCAAGAAGGGTACGTGCGACCCGACATATTTATTAAAGTCGCAGAATCATGTGGTTTGATTATCGATATTGATCGATGGGTATTAGCCCAAGCCTGTCAACAAGCTGCTAAGTGGAGCAAATTATTAGTTGATGAGTTTAAGCTGTCTATTAATATTTCGGCGGTACAGTTTAGGCAACCTGACTTTATCCATGGGGTGCAGCAAGTATTGCAAGAGACTCAGCTTTCACCGGGTTTACTCAGTTTTGAGATAACAGAAGGGGTGCTAATGAAGGAGCTGCAAATTGCTCAGTCACACCTTAAAGACTTGCGAGATATCGGTATTGAAGTGGCAATTGATGATTTTGGTACCGGCTATTCATCACTTGCTTACTTACGTCACTTTGATGTTAGCACCTTGAAAATTGACCGTTCATTCTTGATTGATATTGCCACTAATGAGGCTGATCAAGCGATTGCCAGCAGTATTATTGAATTAGCCAGAAACCTGAAACTAACCGTAGTGGCAGAAGGCGTAGAAACTCAAGAGCAGTTAGAGCAAGTATTTAGCCGCGGCTGCTACATAATTCAGGGCTATTATTTTGCCAAGCCTTTACCCGTTTCGGCGTTTGAAGATTATATTGTGCAACAAGGTAAGTAATTGGTTTTATTTTGCTAGAATGTTTGTGTTTTGTATCACATTGATAAAAAGAACCCTATGCGACGTCTACTTATTGCTTTCTTAGCAAGCTCTATAATTAGCCCCTCACTATTTGCTGAAGAAGTGCGACCTAAAATTGGTTTAGCGCTTAGCGGTGGTGGTGCCAAAGGTTCAGCCCATGTAGCGGTATTAAAAGTACTGGAAGAAAATCGTATTCCTGTGGATTACATCGCAGGCACCAGTATCGGTGCGTATGTCGGCGGGATGTATGCGCTTGGCTATAGTGCGACAGAAATTGAAGCGATCATGTTGGGGGAGAATTGGAATGATGGATACTCAGATACCATTCCCAGACAAGCACTAAGTTACCGAGAAAAACAGCATAGAGATCGGTTTAATATCCCCATTAATGTGGGCTATAGCGATGGCGAAGTTAAAGTGCCCAACGGTCTACTGCGCGGGCAAACTATGTCCACTTTACTGCAGCGCTCTACCGATCTGGTTAAGCAATTTGGTCATTTTGATGAGCTAGCCATTCCATATCGTGCCGTGGCAACCGATTTAGAGACCAGTCTGCCTGTGGTGATGAATAAGGGTAGCATTGTGAAAGCGATGCAAGCTTCGGCGTCAGTACCTGGTGCACTACAGGCAGCGGAATACGAAGGCAAGATTGTCGTTGATGGTGGTATCGCTAACAATATGCCGGTCGATGTGGTTAAAGCCATGGGCGCTGATATTGTCATTGCAGTGGATATCGGCTCATCACTGGTAAAACGTGACGAGTTAGGTAGTACCATTGCGGTGTTAAACCAGCTATCGACGATGTTGACTAATGCCAGTACCACCCGGCAGAAAGCGCTGCTGTCTGAAGATGATATCCTTATTCGTCCAGATGTGGGCACCATGAGTACCACCGACTTTTCGATTATGCCGGCGGCGTATGCTCAAGGTAAAGA
The DNA here is from genome assembly GCF_043643685.1 of Shewanella waksmanii. Classification (GTDB taxonomy): domain Bacteria; phylum Pseudomonadota; class Gammaproteobacteria; order Enterobacterales; family Shewanellaceae; genus Shewanella; species Shewanella waksmanii_A. The sequence goes on along the minus strand of NZ_JBHZSN010000008.1, from coordinate 199,895 downwards.
AGCGGCCTTAGCTCAACTGGAAAAACTGCAAGCGCTGTCAACAACATCGGCTTCCTATGAGAATTATATCGCCCACAGAGAACAAGTCAGTAAGCGTTGGGTTGATGAAATTAATCGTCCAGTGATTGCCATTAAATTTGATAGTGACGCCAATGTCAGTGAAACCCTGTTGCGGGAAACCTTGGGCATTGATGAAGGCACTGTGGTCACCACAGAGAAGCTCGAAGCGGGTATCGCGCAGTTGTATTCCCTCGATAAGTTTGAACGGGTTAATGCTGAGTTTGTCGATACCCCCGAAGGGCGGGTCTTGACGGTGGAAACCAAGGGCAAGTCATGGGGGCCAAACTATTTTCAGTTAGGTTTTAGCTGGGAGGATGATTTTAGCTTAGATTCATACGTGTCACTGGATGTGGCCTATACCATGACCAACTTAACTGAGTTGGGGGGAGAGTGGCGTAACGAGTTGAAATTAGGCTATGAAAAGCTTTTATCTACAGAATTCTACCAACCGTTAGATACCGAGCAGCGCTTCTATTCTCGTGTGCAATTGAGCTATGAGAGAAAAGATTGGAATATCTATGATAACAACAACAAAGTCTTACTCCTGGAAGAGACAAGCTATCGAGGAGATATCGGTGTTGGGTATAACTTTATCAAAGAGGGCATGATTGAGCTAGGGATGACGGCTGAGCGAGGAAGCCTAGAAAATGAGTTCTTTTTGATTGATCCAGACTACGATTCTGTTGGTGGTTACCTTAAATTTGGCTTCGATAATTTAGACAGTATCAGTTTCCCAACCAGTGGCAACCGTTTTACTGTTAACTTGTTTTATCGACGAGAAAACTCTCCTCAGTTTGGCTTGATAGAGCCATCGAAAAACTCAATGCAGATAGAAGCTGATTGGCGAGGTGCGCTCAATTTAGGTAATCATGCCATTGTCGGTAAAGCCTCATTTGCCACGGTGGATAAGGACAGTGGCGCCTCAGTGCATGTTTCACAGCTTGGTGGGTTCCTAAATCTCTCTGGCTATCATAAAGATGCACTTGCTGGTCCGCATAAATTGTTTGGTGCGGTTATTTACCAATACGATTTGGGGCGTGATGCATTAGGTATGACAGATTATCCATTGTATTTGGGAGCCAGTTTTGAGGCGGGTAATGTCTGGGATTTTCGCGATAGTGTTACTATTGATGATTTGATTTACGGCGGCAGTTTGTATTTGGGGACTGACACCAGCGCAGGACCAGTGGCCCTTGGCTACGGTTGGACGGATGATGGGGAGTACACTATCTTTTTGTTTGTTGGTAAAAACTGGTAAACATATTCGCTTATTGAGCCGCGTATAACTTGTTTTGCTGGATAGGCGATAGGTAACAATCACAGGGATTATTGGGGGAGTGACAATGAAACGAGCGAGTAAATTAGCAATAGGTATCGCCCTGAGCTTAGGGGTAGTCGCTTGCAGTAGCAATGAGCCTACCGAGACTACGCAAGTGGTTGCAGACAAAGTATCCGGCGTTGAAAAGCAAAATTTTGATACTAATGTGCGCCATCAAGATGATTTTTATTACAGTGTTAATGGTCATTGGCTCGCTAATACGCCCATACCGGCTGATAAGTCTAATTATGGCGCTTTTTCAGTTTTGTACGAGCAAAGTCAGCAAGCATTAAAAACCATTATTGAGCAAGCTGCAGCAACCCCCAATAAAGCCATTGGCAGTAGCGAGCAAAAAGTGGGCGACTTTTATGCTAGCTATATGAATGAAACCCTAGTTGAAGAGCTGGGTGTGACGCCTTTAAGTGATGCGATGGCTGAAATAGCATTAGCCAAAGATCACAATGATATTGCAACATTAATGGGCAGTATGCTGATAAGCGGCACTAGCATGCCGTTTGGCTTTTACGTCAACAATGATGCCAAAAACTCCAGTGAATATGCCGTTTATTTATATCAATCGGGGTTAACACTGCCCGATAGAGACTATTATTTAAAAGATGATGCAAAGTTTGTCGCCAACCGAGATGCATTAAACGCGTACGTTGAGCAGTTGCTTACTAGCGCAAATTATGGCGACTCAAAGCGGGCTGCTGATAGCGTGGAGCAGATTGAAACTTTCATTGCTGACAGTCAGTGGAGCCGAGTTGAGTCTCGTGACGCCAATAAAAGTTACAACAAGATGAGCAAGCAAGCGCTGCAAGAATTGGTTGTTAATTTTGACTTTGTGCAGTTTGCTGTCGGCGCCGACATAGAGAAAGTGGAAGATGTCATTGTGCGTCAGCCATCGTATCTAGCAAAGTTTGGTGAGAAGTTTACCGAATTTTCGGTAGCACAGTGGCAGGACTATTTGGCATTTCACCTTGTTGATAGCTATGCCGAGTTGCTGAATAAAGAGATGGTTGATCTCCACTTTGGCTTCCATAGTAAAACCTTAATGGGAATAGAAGAACAAAAACCGCGCTGGAAAAAGGCGGTGGATGCTGCAGACCAAGTGATTGGCGAGTTGGTTGGTCAGGAATACGTTAAGCAGCACTTTAAGCCTGAAGCTAAAGCCCGCATGGAGCAATTGATTCAAAATTTGATTAAAGGTTTCGAGGTCAGTATCAACGAACTTGAGTGGATGACGCCGGCTACCAAAGTTGCTGCTCAAGAGAAGCTGTCTAAATTCACTTATAAAATTGGCTACCCTGACAAGTGGAAAGATTATTCTAATCTAAAAATTGAGGCTAATGATTTAGTCGGTAACTACCAACGATACGCCTTATTTGAGTATCAAAGGATGCAAGATAAGTTAGGAAAACCTATCGATCGCACCGAATGGTACATGACGCCACAGACGGTCAACGCCTATTACAATCCGGTGATGAATGAAATTGTGTTCCCTGCTGCGATCTTACAACCGCCATTTTTTAACATGGAAGCTGATGACGCCATCAACTATGGTGGTATTGGTGCCGTAATTGGCCATGAAATTAGCCACGGTTTTGATGACCAAGGCGCAAAATACGATGGTGATGGTAATCTGCGTAATTGGTGGTCTGATAAGGATCGAGAAGAGTTTAAAAAACGCGGTGCCCAACTATCAGCCCAATATAGTCAATATGAAGCGCTTCCGGGCAAGTTCGTCAATGGTGATTTGACCTTAGGTGAAAACATTGGAGATCTTGGTGGGTTAACTGTGGCTGCGCGCTCATATCAACTGAGTTTAAATGGCCAGCCCGCGCCAGTCATTGAAGGCTTTACCGGCGAGCAACGGGTGTTTATTGGTTGGTCACAGGTTTGGCGTCGTAACTATCGTGATGAAGAGTTAGGAAGACGTTTATTGACTGACTCGCACTCTCCTAGCCATTTCAGAGCTATGGGGACACCAAGGAATATTCCCGCATTTTATGATGCTTTTGGTGTCACTGAGTCTGACAAAATGTACTTGGCACCAGAGCAAAGGGTGAAGATTTGGTAGCCTGCTACGGCTACTAAGCCTAATTGGCACTCGTACCTTAATAATAAAGCCCACCTTTCATGGTGGGCTTTATGTTATTCAGTATAAAGATGTGATTGTGCTGAATAGATGATCTGCTTTTCTTTTGAGCGTGCTGAATTTATCGCTAATTGATCACTGGCCGACCTAGATCAATTAGCTAATAGTAACTCAGCTAATTGATCTAGATTGGCGAGCTGATGTTCGGCGAGAACCCAGCGTGCTTGTTGTGCCTGCTCTGCGGCTGGAATGATACAGGTTTGCATATTGGCAGCTTTTGCCGCAATTAGGCCGTTGAAGGAGTCCTCAATAGCGAGGCATTGGTGGGGAGCAATGCCTAATTGTTGGGCACAAAGGAGGTAGACTTCAGGGTGAGGTTTCCCATAGCGTAAATCTTCGGCCGATTGGATGGCATTAAAATACTGGCCAATCTGTAGCTTGTTTAAAACAGCCTCAATAATTGCCGTGGATGAGGATGTGGCAAGCCCAATATGATAATGGTGCTGCCTACAATAATTGAGCGCATTTTCAACCCCTTTCATTGCGCTGCCGTTTTGCTTAATCTGCGCAACGACCTTATCTACAATGGCTTTGGCAGTATTCGCGTTATCATAATTCGCCCAAGGATAGCGTTGATACCAGTAGCTGACAACTTGATCAATTCTTAGCCCAGTTGTTTGTAAGGTGTCTTCATAACTGAGTGGTAAACCTAAGGCTTGCATTGTTTCAAATTCTGCCTGCTGCCAGCTAGGTTCAGAATCGATGAGCACGCCATCCATGTCAAAAATGATGGCTTTGATTCCGTTTGAAGTCATAGTCATTTCCTATCTTCATTATAACCTAGATGAATAGTAGTCTAAATTCACATCATTCAATGCTTATTTTACTGTAAAAATATAGCTTATATCAGTAACAAAGTTGAGAAAAGGAAATGAATTAAATTATTTTAATCTATTAATTATCATTGGTTTATAGGGTTTTCGATGAATGTCTAATAGAATTTAAACAACAACAGAGTAAGCTCAAACAGTATCCCTGTGACGTATGAGGATATTTTGTTCAGCAAGAGTGTGATCTGATTCATACTTTTTCAAAGCTAGTGTATAATGCGAGCCAGAAAAAAGGGTAGAGCCTGCCGGACTGTTAGCTTCAAATGTGAAGATGTGCAGTTTCGCTGTTAGAACGCCAAACAAAGAGGAATGTTGCCGTGCTAGAAGCATATCGTAAACACGTCGAAGAACGTGCTGCAGAGGGCGTAGTCCCTAAACCACTCGATGCTCATCAAGTGGCCGAGTTAGTCGAACTTGTAAAAAATCCACCTGCTGGTGAAGAAGCGGTCATTATTGACCTGCTAGAAAACCGTATTCCGCCTGGTGTTGATGAAGCGGCTTACGTTAAAGCTGGCTTTTTAGATGCTGTTGCGAAAGGTGATGTTACTTCTCCTATCCTTTCTGCTGAGCGCGCAGTTGAGCTACTAGGTACGATGCAAGGCGGTTATAACATTGAGCCTTTGATTGCACAGCTTGATGATGACGCAAAAGCACCGCTAGCAGTTAAAGCGCTATCGAATACGTTATTGATGTTTGATGCTTACCATGATGTGGTAGAGAAAATGCAGGCAGGTAACGCTGCAGCGAAGCAGGTAGTTGAGTCATGGGCAAACGCGGACTGGTTCCTAAACCGTCCTAAGCTTACTGAAAAAGTGACCCTAACGGTATTTAAAGTCACTGGTGAAACTAACACCGATGATCTTTCACCAGCGCCAGATGCTTGGTCTCGTCCTGATATCCCACTACACGCATTAGCGATGTTGAAAAATGCTCGTGATGGCATTGTGCCTGACGAAGCTGGTGTTATCGGTCCGATTAAAGAAATTGAGTCATTAAAAGAAAAAGGCCATCCACTTGTTTATGTGGGTGACGTTGTTGGTACTGGTTCATCACGTAAGTCAGCCACTAACTCAGTACTATGGTTCATGGGTGATGATATCCCTAATGTACCTAACAAGCGTGCTGGCGGTTTCTGTTTGGGTGGCAAAATTGCACCAATCTTCTTCAACACTATGGAAGATGCTGGTGCCCTGCCAATCGAGCTTGATGTTAGCAAGATGAATATGGGTGATGTGATTGACATCTATCCGTATGAAGGTGTGGTTAAGCTAAATGGTACTGATGAAGTTATCTCTACTTTTGAGCTAAAAACTGAAGTGTTGCTAGATGAAGTTCGTGCTGGTGGTCGTATTCCATTGATCATTGGTCGTGGCTTAACGGACCGTGCACGTGAAACTCTTAGTCTAGGTGTTTCTGAGGTCTTTGTTCGCCCAGGCGCGGTTGCTGATACCGGTAAAGGTTATACCTTAGCGCAGAAGATGGTTGGTAAAGCTTGTGGTGTTCAAGGTATTCGTCCAGGCCAATACTGTGAGCCTAAGATGACGTCTGTGGGTTCACAAGATACTACCGGTCCAATGACCCGTGATGAGCTAAAAGATTTAGCGTGTCTTGGTTTTAGTGCAGATTTGACCATGCAGTCATTCTGTCACACCGCTGCATATCCTAAGCCTGTTGATGTGAATACTCATCAGACACTACCTGACTTCATTATGAATCGTGGCGGTGTATCGCTACGCCCAGGTGACGGTGTTATTCACTCTTGGTTAAACCGTATGCTACTGCCTGATACTGTCGGTACAGGTGGTGACTCGCATACGCGTTTCCCATTAGGTATTTCATTCCCAGCAGGTTCTGGTCTTGTTGCTTTCGCAGCTGCGACAGGCGTGATGCCACTGGATATGCCAGAGTCTATTCTTGTGCGCTTTAAAGGTGAAATGCAGCCAGGTATCACACTACGTGACCTAGTACATGCTATCCCTCATAAAGCCATTGAGATGGGTCTGCTAACTGTTGAGAAGAAAGGCAAGATCAATGCTTTCTCTGGTCGCGTACTTGAGATTGAAGGTCTAGAGCACCTGAAAGTAGAGCAAGCTTTTGAGCTTTCTGATGCATCAGCTGAGCGTAGTGCTGCAGGTTGTACAATCAAGCTAGACAAGGCCCCAATCATTGAATACCTAAACTCTAACATCGTAATGTTGAAGTGGATGATCAGTGAAGGTTATGGTGATCGCCGTACTATTGAGCGTCGTATTAAAGCGATGCAAGAGTGGATTGCTAACCCTGAGCTAATGGAAGCTGACAGCGATGCAGAATATGCTGAAGTGATTGAAATTGATTTGAATGAAATCAAAGAACCAATCCTTTGCGCACCAAACGATCCTGATGATGCGGTACTACTTTCATCCGTCGTTGATACTAAGATCGACGAAGTATTCGTTGGTTCTTGTATGACGAATATCGGTCACTTCCGTGCTACCGGTAAGATGCTAGACAAGTTTGCTAAGACACTGCCTACGCGTCTCTGGATTGCACCGCCAACCAAGATGGATAAAGACCAACTCACTGAAGAAGGTTACTACGCAATCTTTGGACGTGTTGGTGCACGTATTGAGATCCCTGGTTGTTCACTGTGTATGGGTAACCAAGCCCGTGTTGCTGAGAACTCAACCGTTGTTTCTACCTCAACGCGTAACTTCCCCAATCGTCTAGGTACAGGTGCGAATGTTTATCTTGCATCAGCAGAGCTTGCAGCCGTCGCGGCATTGCTAGGACGCTTACCATCTCCTGCTGAGTATCAAGAGTACGCTAAAGAGTTAGATGCAACCGCAGCTGACACTTATCGTTACTTGAACTTTGATGAGATTAAGTCGTACACCGACAAAGCGGATAACGTGATTTTCCAATCAGCGGTGTAATCGCCAACGATTGTGATTAACATGCCAACTAAAAAGGCCAGCTATGTAGCTGGCCTTTTTGTTATCGATTGAGCAGTTAGTGACTGCGAGTGGCTAAGCTCAATGAAAAACTAAGCGAAATTAAGAGTGCTTGGCGTGTAGCACTTCTAGCAGCTTATCTTCAAGCTCAAAGCGGGTTTCCATAGCATGACCGAGCGAAGACAAATCTTTATCTAGTTGATAAAGGCCTTTATCATCTTCTGCTGCGGTATATTTATCGTTAAAGTCCAGTGCCATGTCGGTGGTTTCGCTGATCTTTGGCACTAAGTTTTGTGCAAAAGATTGACTGGATTCACCGTTTTTCTCACAGGCGGTGACGACGCGATCATAAACTTCAAAGTGCCCTTCAGAGACATAATCCATTAACTCATCGCAAAAGGCTTTGACTGTGGTGATTTCCGGCAGCGAGTTTTCTGTCGACTCGTATGGAGGAATGCCCGCAATTTGACAGTATTTAATCAATAGTTTGCGACGATGGTTGAGCCACTGATCAATCAGTGTGTTCGCACCGCCCCATTTCTGTTCGACCTTTTCTAACTGTCTGAGCATGATCTTCCCCATAAAGTAATCGTCCTTAGATTCTAATGTAGGTGAGAACGGCGGCTTTGATCAACCATTTTCGTCTATTAATGGCTGATATTTTAGTCTTAACTGGCTGTGGTTTTCTCCGTAAGGTAAGCAAAATGTCATGATGTGACGATATATTTGTGTTTTCTTAAGCTAAGTGATGGCTGTTACGGTTCTATTAGCACTGAGCTTTACTTGCGATTTAGTGACTGTTTTGTTGTGGTGACTGCGTTGTTGTGTGGTAATGGCTAACAAAGTGACCGCGATGATATACTTTTAAGGTATTGTTTATTGAGCAAAAAATAAAATGCCCAGCGATAGAAATCTATCGCTGGGCGAGGAAAGTTTTTACGGGCTCGATGCGACGAGCTTCTTGATTGTTCTTGCTAGCGCAGACTTTTTATACCAAAGGCTGCATAGCCGTGCAACTTTTTTCTTTCAATCTGCGTACAAATACCCACATAAATATTATTGGCTTTGCTCAATAAATCTCACTATTTTGCAAAAACTGTGTCGTATATCGTCTTCAAACAAATATGCAGCGGCTTTTGTCACATAAATGTATAGACACTGGTTACTTTATTCTCGCAAATGCTAAACTACCGACCCATGCGGATATCACAACAAGTTAGGAATAAAGCCAAATGGCAGAATTAAAGAATGATCGTTATTTACGTGCGTTATTAAAACAGCCTGTCGATAGAACTCCTATTTGGATGATGCGCCAAGCCGGCCGTTATCTTCCAGAATATAAAGCGACGCGTGCCGAAGCCGGTGACTTTATGTCGCTTTGTAAAAACAAAGAACTTGCTTGCGAAGTGACCTTGCAGCCTCTACGTCGCTACGATCTTGATGCGGCTATCTTATTCTCAGACATTCTGACAATTCCTGATGCCATGGGTCTTGGACTTTACTTTGAAACAGGTGAAGGCCCACGTTTTGAGCGTCCAACTGATACCATTGATTCGATCAAAAAGCTATGCGTACCGGATCCAGAAATCGAACTAAAATATGTTATGGATGCCGTTAGCACTATTCGTCGCGAGCTTAAAGGTGACGTGCCACTAATTGGTTTCTCTGGTTCTCCATGGACACTAGCAACCTATATGGTTGAAGGTGGTTCAAGCAAGACTTTTGAAAAGATCAAAAAAATGGCTTACGAAGAGCCAGCGACATTGCACATGTTGCTAGATAAGCTAGCTGATTCAGTGACGTCCTACCTTAATGCACAGGTTGCTAATGGTGCACAGTCTTTGATGATTTTCGATTCATGGGGGGGCGCGCTATCGCACCATGCTTACCGTGAGTTCTCTCTACGCTATATGCAAAAAATCGTTGATGGTCTGACTCGTCATGCTGACGGTCGCCAAGTACCAGTTACCTTATTCACTAAAGGTGGCGGTCTATGGCTAGAAGCGATGGCGGAAACTGGCTGTGATGCATTGGGTCTAGACTGGACCGTTGATATTGGTGATGCACGTCGTCGTGTGGGCGAGAAAGTTGCACTACAAGGTAACATGGACCCATCTGTGCTTTATGGTACGCCAGAGCGCATCCATCAAGAAGTGGATCAAATCCTATCTTCTTATGGTGAAGGTACAGGCCATGTATTTAACCTAGGCCATGGTATCCATCAACATGTTAACCCAGAGCATGCTGGTGCGTTCATTAACTCTGTACATGAGTTATCGCCTAAGTATCACAAGTAATTGATGCTGACTGCAGGTTTGTTTTATTCGGGCATACTTTAGTCAATTTGACCATGACCCCTTAACAAACCTCTGTTGATAAAGGCCCGCTAATGCGGGCTTTTTTGTATGTGCTAATTGAGGGATTCAAGCGCGAGCTTAAAGGTACTGCCTTTTCCAGGGTTGCTATCAATCTGAATGTCGTACTCGAGCAAGGCTACAAGCTGTCTAACGATGGCCAGCCCGACACCAAGTTGTGGCAGGCTATCGGCACTTTCAAGCCTTGCCTGACTGCTCGACAGCTGCTTCAGAGCATTGAGTTCATGTTTATGCATTCCCGAGCCATTATCGCTGATATGCAACCAAAGCTGCTCTTGTTGTTGAGTCAAACTAATGTTGATAAAACCGCCCTTAGGTGTGTAGCGAATGGCATTATCAATCAGGTTATTCAGCACTCGGGTGAGTAGTTGTGGATCGCTATTAATCATCAATTGTGGATCGGCATTGAAGTTGAGTTCAACATTTTGTTTGGTTGCCCGCGGAGCAAACTGCAATTTTAAATCATTGAGCAGTTGTAGCAGGTTCACTACTTGTTTGTGCACTTGGATTTGGCCATTTTCTAGTGCTGTCAGTTGTAATATTTGACTGAGCAATTGCTGCAATTGTTCACCAGAACGGGCGGCAATCTCAATAAGCTCTCTGTCTTGCTTGTGTTCGGGTAGAAGTAACCAAGTATCAATATAGCCTTGTAGCGAGGTCAGTGGTGTTTTCAAGTCATGGGACAGGTGCAACATAAACTCTTGTCTTGCCTGTTGCTGATTGGCAAGGTCGCGGTGTTGCTGGTGGACGCGATTGAGGAGTTGATTAATGTCGTCGGTAAGAGCCTTAATCTCTTTCGGTGCATGCTTTTTTTGTGTCAGCTGCATCGCTTGTTGCCCATCTTTACTTAGCTGACGTAGTCGTTTAGCCAGTTGATCCGTTGGACGGGTAAAATAGCGGATAAGCAATACAAATAAGGTCATTGCAAAGATAAAGCTAATCACAGCGCCAGATGCCCAATGGGTTAGCTGTTGCTGTTTGCTGGTTAAGCTTTGCCAACTGTCAAATAGCTCACCACCAATAATAACGTACAGATAACCGGTTTTGTTGCCACTGGGCGTTTGTAATTCTGTTACTGAAAAAATTTTGTCATTGTCATTTGAGCGAGGATCTTGGCTCAAAATCGGCAGACTAGCAGCAGCTAAAAATTGCTGGATTGGCGCAACATCGATCTGCTGCCGTTTGATTTTTTCCTCTTTCGCATCGTAGGCGATGACGTTTCCGTTTAAGTCTAGGGTATAGATTTCGAAACTTGGCCCTAGCAGCATAAAGTCGTGAAATGCTTCTTTTAATGCAGCATCGGAGGTGACTCCTTGAGACAGTAGCGGATTGATATGTGCCATATGACTGGCTAACTCTTGATGCAAGGATTGCTGCACCAGTTGGGCGCTGCGAGTTTGGTTATGAGTAAACCATTGCCACAATGCCATGCACAGAATAAACACTGTGACTGTTGCGGAGATGAGTATGCGTCCAAATAAACTGTTCATGGTGGGTTCTTAATGTGCAGGAGGAGAGAACTTATAGCCAACGCCCCAGACTGTTTTAACCAGCTCTTTAGTCCATGGGTCGCGAGACAACTTAGATCGTAGTCGGTTGATGTGGCTGTTTACGGTGTGCTCGTAGCCAGAATAGCTGTATCCCCAAACCGCTTCTAGCAGTTGCATACGACTAAATACCTGCTTGGGATGTCTGGCTAAAAATAGCAGTAAATCAAACTCGCGAGCTGTCAGCTCTAGGCTGGTGTCGTCTGCCATGACTTCTCGGGTGTTACAGTCAATGGTGAGCTTTTCAAAGGTTAGCTGCTCAGAATGTCGCTCAGCCTGTTGCTCAAATTGGCGTCGCAGTCTTGCTTTGACCCTTGCTCTAAGTTCAAGGACGCTAAAGGGTTTGACTAAATAGTCGTCCGCGCCGGACTCAAGTCCTAGTACCACATCTGCTTCACTGTCTCTGGCGGTGATCACTAAACAGGGAGGCAATTGCCCTTGCTGATAGAGCTGCTGGCATAAGGTGAGGCCATCGCCATCTGGCAGCATTCTATCTAGTAAGAGCAAATCATAATGCTGCTTAGCCATCATTTTTTGAGCTTGGTTCAAGGTTGCTGCGTGATTGACTTGGTAGTTGAGTGACGTCAGGTTCAGCTGAATAAGATCGGCTAGATCTAACTCATCCTCTACTAGCAAGATTTTTTGCTTGGATTGAGTCGCCGATACCAGATTTCCTGTTTGCATATCGAACTCCTAAAGTTGATCACGTTGAAGTAGACCAACCTTAGGCGATATTTATTACGAACTTTTTTAACAAATTACTATTCAGTTCGGCTAATGCTAATACTAACTACTGGGTTATCAAAGCGATGTGAGCTATTGAGTACTGAGTCTGCTAGGCCATCATCTGCAGTTATTACACCGGGATGTATATAGACAAAGTCGACATCATCACGCTCAGCATTAAAGCCTTCTCCGCCATCAGCAGGCCCAGGAATGGTGCCTTTGAACTCACTGTTGGCTTCGGTACCCGCATCATAGGCGTTAGCCGTCATGCGTACCGAGTCATCAACCATTAACGCTTTAACTGAATAGCTGTTTAGGCCAGTGAATGCATCATTGGTATTGACTAACATTGTTAGCACCGACAGTGAGTCAACATCCGCCTCTGGCACGTTAATCATTACCGTCTCGCTCATACCAGGCATGATAACACCGGTGCCGTTAACCAATTGGTTAATGGCTTCCATAGCTTCATAACCTGCGCTACTCCCTGACTCTGCAAGTGTTTCTAAAGCGGTACTTGCCATACTGCCAGTTTGCCATGCTTTGTAGTCACTACTTGTTGCAAGCACCGCAACAGGTGAAAGCGGTTGATTGGCTGTAAGGTTAGTGACAGTGACCGCAAAGCTATATTCAACAGCAGGCGCTGGTGCTGGAGCGGGTGCCGGTTGTGGAGTTGGCGCTGGATTATCATTGTCTGAACAGGCTGATAAACTGGCGATCGCTGCCGCTAGCATTATCACGCGCATTGGACGCCTTGTTATGTTTGTAAGCATCATAATGACTCTCCTACTTCACAGTTACAGTCAGGCGAGCGACCGGGTTTAGCCAACGGTGAACGCGACTATCTAAATCACTCATACCGCCGTTGACATCAGTATCACCAAGTACACCTGGATGGACGTGAACTTTATCGTTGCTGCTGGCATCCATTACACCGCTACCGTTAGCACCGCCATCACCACCTGGCGCCGCAGGAATGCCCGGAACCCCTGGCATACCACCACCATTGATGATTTCGTCATTAGCTTCAGTGCCGGCATCATAAGCATTGATGTTGACTGTGTAGGTGCCTGGTGTGGTTGGGATTTCCCAGCTATTTAAGCCAATGAAAGCGTCATTGGTTGGTAGCACCATTGCAACAACAGATAAGTGAGTCATGGTTTGGGTGTCGAAGGCCATCATGGTAGTTTTTTGCCCTGGAGCCATTAAGCCTCCAGCTAAATTGGCAATGGAGACACCGCCAGCGTCGGCAACTGCCATATCTAAATCACCAATATCGCCGCCTTCAGCCATTTTCTGTAAAGCGGGACTTGCCATTTCTCCTGCATTGAAAAGTTGAATATCGCTATTGTGGGCAGCGACGAGTACCGGCGTAAAATGATTGCCATGGGTGAGGTTAACTAGACTGATTTCAAGTTCAGCAGCTGCGGTAGAGAAAGTCATCAGCGTACTAAGGGCCATCGCACCATATAGAGGTTTAAGGTTCATTGTCGAGCTCCTGTTTGATGTTTTATTTGAGAACAGGATTAAGTGTGCGCGACCAATCTCACCGATTTGTGTCCTATTTATAACAAAAGTTTCACATTTTGCGTTTGGCGAGTTTTCTGCGAAAAAGGTCTAAAAATCGATAGTTAACCAGCATAATCTAGTTAACTAATGCGCTATATCAAAGCGGAATGTGTCAAATATCATACTCTACTGCCTATTAAAGCAACGGCCGGAATCTCAGTGGTTTTAACCCTTGAGTATTTGCTGTATTTTGCTTGCGGCTCCTCACACCTGTGGGGACGTAGCAGCTAACTTAGGACACCATGATTTAACATGCACATTGGCAAAAAATTAGGCATTTTTGTAGTTTGCTTTTGTCTAACCGCAATCGTGGTGGTTTCGTCTGCACTGAGCTTTTGGTTTGAACATCGCATTACTGAGTTACGCCTTAATGCCTTTAATACCGAGCTGCAAAATATTGAAGAGCAATTGCAACGTGATATTCGTCAGCTTGCATTGCTTACCCAAATTTATGCCGCGCCTATTGCCAAGCTTCCCTCCAAGCAGCGGGCGGGTTTTGATCAGGCGTGGCAGCAAAGCCAGTTAGGTGATCAATTTGGTTTATACCTTGTTGATGAAAACCACGAAATAACCGCACTCTCTTCAGCCTACAGCGATTTGCAAATTAACCAATTAGAGGAAATTGCAGCTGAGCTTATCGGTCTGCAAGCACCAAAATCGGGATTATATCGCAGCGAAGAGCGTGACTTTATTGTCAGTGCCGTACCGATTTCCAGTACTAGCTCGGTATTGATGGCGCGTAAACTCGCATCAAGTCAGCTGCAAAAATATGGCCTACCCGGTTTAGTTAATCATATTGCGTTATTAGCTGGGCCGGCGGTTGATAAAGTCAGTAAGAAGCAGCACAGCTATGCTGCCGATCTTAGTGTACCGTTATTGACTTCCACAGAGACTTTGCATTTACAAGTCGACTTTGCACAAAGCGCCTTTGAGCAAGTCGAGCTTAAATATGATTGGGTCACTTACCTGATCATAGCGGCCGGCATATTACTTTTAGTGTTGGGCTATGGATGGTTGCGTAAGAGTATTATTAGACCCTTTAAACATTTGATGCAGCAGCTTGATCAAATTGACCCTAATGCCACTCATTATCGTCAATTACAAGGCCAAGGCTGCGCCGAACTCATTGTGATGGCGGCCAGTGTCAATCGGCTACTTGAGCGAATATTTCTGCAAAAAGAGCGCGCTAAAACCACACTCGAATCGATTGCTGAAGCGGTTATCCTTACTAATACCCAAGCCAAAGTGGTTTATCTCAATCGTCAAGCGGAGCAACTACTGGCGACCACCAATGCACAAGCATGTGGCATCTCGATGGCGACATTGCTTCGCGATGATAGCGATATACAGCAAGCGATTTTTCTTGCCATAAGGCAACAACCGGCTAAACCGATTGTCAGTAAAATAAAGGTGCTTGCTGGTGGTCCTAAAGTGATGGAGCGCAGTATCAACTACCTTAGGGATCATCAACAAGCTGTTATTGGCACGGTGATTGTGCTTAGAGATATCACTCAAGAAGAGCTGTTAACCCGTCAACTGCGCCGCCGCTTGAGCTACGACCCTGTGACCTCACTGCTTAATCGCTGCGCGTTTGAACAGAAGTTAGCTGATTTTGGTCAAGGCTCGCAGACTGTTGCCTTGTGTTACTTCGACTTGGAACAATTTAAATTAATTAATGATTCATGCGGCCATAATGCCGGTGATCAGATTCTGAAAATGGTAGCCAAGGCCATTCAGTCCTGTGTTGATGATGATGGATTATTGGCTAGGTTAGGTGGTGATGAGTTTGGCTTGGCATTGCGCAATCATAGTGCCGTTGAGGTGGCCCAATTAGCCAAACAGATCATCCATGCTATCACCTTACAAGTGCTTGAGTATCAAGGTTGTCATTATCGCGTTGGCGTTAGTACCGGTGTGGCATTAGCCAGAGCGCCATTTATTGATGCCAAAGAGTTGCTCAAAGATGCCGATATTGCCTGTATTGCAGCCAAGCAGAAAGGCTGTAATCAAATCCATTTTTATGATGACAAAGATAAAGATCTTAATTACCAACGAAATGCTCCCAAGTGGGCGGTACGGATCGCCCAGGCTATCGAGCACAACGAGTTGTTACTTTATTATCAGCCGATTAAAAGTATGCAGGATTCAACATCTCGGCGACGCATGGAAATCTTATTGCGGATCCAAGAGCCTTGTGGGCGGATATTGTCTCCGGCACAATTTATTGCCGCCGCTGAGCGTTTTAAGTTGATGACTGACGTAGATAAAGAGGTGATTCGAAAAACCTTTTTATGGTTGTCGCTGAATGAACATCTGTGGGCTGATCATTGTCTTTCGATTAATTTGTCTGGCAATAGTCTAGGCGCTGAAGGCATGGTGGACTATATCGCTGAGCAGTTAAGACGTTTTGATATTCCCAGTAGCTGTATCTGTTTTGAAATAACCGAAACCAGTGCCATTCAAAATCGCAACCGTGCCATGGATATGCTTAATCGACTTCGTAAACTCGGATTCGCGTTCGCGTTAGATGATTTTGGTAGCGGCTTTGCGTCATATGGATATTTGCGGGAGCTGCCAGTCGATTACGTTAAAATCGACGGCTGCTTTGTAAAAACCATTGCCAGTAATGCCAAGGACTTTGCTATCGTAAAATCTATCCATGATGTGTGCCGCGTAATGGGAATTGAGACCGTTGCTGAGTTTGTTGAGAATCAAGAGATCATTGATAAGCTCGATGTGATTGGGATTAACTATGCGCAAGGTTATGCCATCGGTCGTCCGCAAAGCCTTGATCTTTATCAGAAGAAAGTGGTGCCTATCTCAGCTAAAGCGATTGCATAAATTCAATTGATGTCACTATTCCAATCAGTTAGCTAAGGCTTGAAGTTTAGCAATCCCTGTGTGAAGTTAGCCCATTGGGGTGAGTTTGACGCATGAAGGGGATTAAACGATGCAGCAGTTACATGACAAAGTAGTGATCATTACCGGGGCTTCCGAAGGCATAGGACGCGCATTAGCCAAAGCCATGGCACCTTTAGGTTGCCAGTTGCTGCTCACCGCCCGTAATCAACAGCGACTCGACTCGTTAGCCAACGAGATTGCAACCAATGGTTACCCCTTGCCAACGGTTTGCTCTGCAGACGTTACCGATACCTCACAGTGCCAGCAATTGATTGATACTTGCATGGCGACGTACGGTCGTTTAGATATTTTGATTAATAATGCCGGTATGACCATGTGGTCGCGATTCGATGAACTCAGTGACTTATCGATTTTAGATAAGCTTATGCAGGTCAACTATATTGCGCCTGCGCGGTTGACTCATTGCGCGTTACCTAGTCTAAAAGCCTCACAAGGACAGGTGGTTGTGGTGGCTTCTGTCGCTGGATTGACCGGTGTGCCAACGCGGTCAGGGTATGCCGCCTCAAAACATGCGGTGATGGGATTTTTTGATTCGTTACGCATCGAACTGGCCGATGACAATGTTGCTGTCACTACGATTTGTCCCGATTTTGTGGTCTCTGAAATTCATAAGCGGGCGTTAGATGGACAAGGTCAACCACTCGGTGCAACGCCGATGCAGGAAGCAAAAATAATGACCGCAGATGCCTGCGCGCAAATGATGTTACCTGTGATAGCAAAGCGTCACCGCACCATGATCACCTCAGTACGTGGTCGTTTAGGTCGTTGGGTTAGACTTATTGCGCCGAAATTCATCGACAACATTGCCCGAAAGGCGATTGCCTCTGGGCATTGATGTTAGCTTATAGATTTTGATTTCAATAAGTTAATAGCGTCAGATACCACCGGTAATATCTACATAATTGCCGGTAGAAAAAGCGGACTTATCAGATGCTAGCCAATAGATAGCTTCGGCGACTTCCTCAGGATAGCCGCCACGTTGCAAGGGGATAATGGGCTTAAGCCTTTCTATGCGGTCAGGTTCGCCGCCATCGGCATGCATGTCGGTATAGATAAACCCTGGACGCACGCAGTTGACTCTGATCCCTTCTGCTGCAACTTCTAATGCCAAACCTTTGGTCAGGGTATCTATGGCGCCTTTAGATGCAGCGTAGTCAATATATTCATTGGGTGAACCGGAACGGGCTGCGCCCGATGAGACATTAACAATAGCGCCGCCACTACCACCATGACGGGTCGACATGCGTTTAACTGCTTCTCGGCTGCAAATAAAGTAGCTAGTGACATTGTTGACGAGCAGTGAGTTAACTCTGTCAGCAGTCATATCTTCTAGGCGTGATTGGGGGCGCAATATACCCGCATTATTGACCAATACAGACAGAGGGCCCAACTGCTTGTCTATGGTTTCAAATAGTCTTACTACCTCAGGTTCACTAGCCACATCTGCTTGTACTGTAATGCATTTTCCACCATTATGGATAATCTCTTCAGCAACTGTGTTGGCGGCCTCGGCATTGCTTTTGTAATTAATACAAACGGCATAGTTCTTGCCAGCAAAAAGCTTAGCTGTTGCTGCGCCAATGCCTCTACCTGCGCCGGTAATCAACACCACTTTTTGTTTGTTCATTAGCTATCCTTGGGTGACTAAATTTAATGAAACATTGTGTTTATTTAGCTCTTTATACCAATCGGCATAAAGATGTGATCGCTCAGTGAGAGTTTAGTGCTTCTGAGACAAGGCAACGAATGAAGGGCATAGTTACTCTACGTTCAAGTTCATTTACACAGTATCAGAAGTGCTAAAACCCGCCCTTTGGGAGCTTTTTTGGCTGCCTACTTCTTCGTTGAATAACTTCCCAATAGAACCACTATTACTTAAGTTGTTCGTCCCGAACTAGTTTGCCAAAAATAGCTCTGAGTAGATCACTTTCTTATGCCGATTGGTATTAATGTAGCCAAACTGTATCCCTTAAGGCAACAAAAAGCCCAGCACTTGGCTGGGCTTTAAGTCGTCGCTTAAGTGGCTAATTTTTTAGCTTTCGCGAGCGATAGCGCGGTAGGCAATATCGGTACGGAAGTACACATCATCCCAGTGGATAGCATCGACAAGTCCGTATGCTGATTGCTGCGCTTCAGTGACGGTATTACCGAGTGCTGTAGCACATAATACACGGCCGCCGTTAGTCACTACGTGGCCGTCTTGCATCGCGGTACCAGCGTGGAATACTTTAGCGTCGTTGTTACCTAAGCTTAGGCCATCAATAACATCGTGCTTGCGGTATGCATCAGGATAACCACCAGCAGCCATAACTACACCCACAGCTGCACGAGAGTCGAACTCAGCCGTGACTTTGTCAAGCTCGCCACGGGTTGCAGCAAGGCATAGCTCAACCAGATCCGACTTCAGACGCATCATGATAGGCTGAGTTTCTGGGTCACCAAAGCGGCAGTTGTATTCCAGAACTTTAGCGCTGCCATCTGGTGCAATCATTAGGCCTGCGTATAGGAATCCAGTGTACACATTGCCTTCAGCTGCCATTCCATCAACGGTTGGACGAATGACATTTTCAATAGTCCAGTCATGAACGGCTTGGGTAACAACAGGTGCAGGAGAGTAAGCGCCCATACCACCAGTATTTGGACCGTGATCGCCATTGTCGCGGGCCTTATGGTCTTGGCTGCTAGCCATTGCAAGAATATTTTTACCGTCAACCATGACAATAAAGCTAGCTTCTTCACCTTTAAGGAACTCTTCAATGACCACGCGAGAACCGGCATCACCAAAGCGGTTACCTGCTAGCATATCTTCAATGGCTGCATCAGCTTGTGCTTGGTCAGCGGCAATGATGACCCCTTTACCAGCGGCTAGGCCATCAGCTTTAATCACAATTGGGAAGCCAGTAGTGGCGGTAACTTCGGCCACGTAAGCTTTGGCTGGAGCAATTTCAGTGAAGTTTGAATACGCCGCAGTAGGGATATTATGGCGAGCTAAAAAGTCCTTGGTGAAGGCCTTTGAAGATTCTAGCTGCGCAGCCCCTTGTGTTGGGCCAAAGATAGGTAGCTTAGCTTCGTTAAATGCGTCGACAACACCCAGTGCCAATGGCACTTCTGGGCCCACAATAGTGATGGCAATCGCTTGCTCTTGGGCAAAAGCAACAAGGGCTGCGGTGTCTTCGACTTTGATGTCGATATTTTCGAGTTTAGGTTCAAGCGAAGTGCCTGCATTACCTGGCGCGACGTAAACTGTGTCAACTTGTGCTGATTGTGCCGCTTTCCAAGCAAGCGCGTGCTCGCGACCGCCACTACCAATAACTAATACTTTCATATCTTTACCTTTTATAGCTGCGCCACTTTACCTATCTTTACATCAAGCATGTTCATGTATTGGGATACGTGAACATGCTTTCTTTGGTCTAGGAAAAATGGCTTGCTCTAAACGTTAAAAATCAATTTTGTTTATGCGCGAAAGAAGCAGGTTACCACTTAATTCGCGTCTACTATTTAATGGCGGAAGTGGCGCATGCCAGTAAATACCATTGCCATACCGTGCTCGTCAGCTGCGGCGATGATCTCCTCATCGCGGATAGAGCCACCAGGCTGAATGATGCAGCTAATACCTGCAGCAGCAGCGGCGTCAATACCGTCGCGGAATGGGAAGAAAGCATCAGATGCCATTACTGAGTTCTGTACTTCTAAACCTTCATCAGCGGCTTTAATTCCAGCCACTTTAGCACTATATACTCGGCTCATTTGACCTGCGCCAACACCGATAGTCATGCTGTTTTTGGCATAAACAATCGCGTTTGATTTTACAAACTTGGCGACTTTCCAGCAGAACATCAAATCTTTCATTTCTGCTTCGGTTGGCTGACGCTTCGATACCACTTTGACATCGTCCAGTCCGACCATACCTTGGTCACGGTCTTGTAACAACAAACCACCATTAACGCGCTTGTAGTCAAGGCTGGTGGTTTTGTTGCTCCACTGGCCGCACTCAAGTAGACGTACATTGGCTTTAGCTGCAACCACGTCGCGGGCCGCTTGGCTTACAGTTGGGGCTATAATGACTTCAACGAACTGACGTTCAACAATCGCACTAGCTGTTGCCGCATCAAGCTCACCATTGAAGGCGATAATGCCACCAAAAGCTGAAGTCGGATCCGTTTGGAACGCACGGTTGTAGGCTTCAAGTAAATCTTTACCAATGGCTACACCACAAGGGTTGGCATGCTTAACGATAACGCACGCTGGCTCATCAAATTCCTTAACGCACTCTAGTGCGGCATCAGTATCTGCAATGTTGTTATATGACAGTGCTTTACCTTGCAGCTGAACCGCTGTAGCCACAGAGGCTTCATCAAGGTTAGTGTCAACATAGAAGGCTGCAGTTTGGTGGCTGTTTTCACCGTAGCGCAAGTCTTGCTTTTTGACTAATTGGGTATTGTAAGTGCGTGGGAATTTAGAATCTTCATGGCACTCATCTTTACTATGCGCTGGAACTTTAGTGCCGAAGTAGTTGGCAATCATGCCATCATAGGCAGCGGTATGTTCAAATGCCGCAATCGCTAGATCGAAACGTGTTTCCAATGTGGTACTACCGTTATTGGCTTGCATTTCGGCGATAACACGGTCGTAATCGCTAGCATTAACAATAATAGTGGTATCTTTATGGTTTTTCGCCGTTGAGCGCACCATGGTCGGGCCACCGATATCGATGTTTTCCACGGCATCCGCTAAGGTGCAACCTTCTTTTGCGACTGTGTCTGCAAAGGGATATAAGTTGACGGCGACTAAGTCGATTGGATTGATGTTGTTTTGTTCCATCACGGCTTCATCAACACCGCGGCGAGCAAGGATACCACCGTGCACTTTAGGGTGTAATGTTTTGACGCGACCGTCCATGATTTCTGGGTGACCAGTGTAGTCCGACACTTCAATGACAGGCACACCATTATCTGCCAACAAGCGGGCGGTGCCACCAGTAGAAAGCAGTTCTACGCCTTGGGCATGCAATGCTTTAGCAAACTCAAGGATTCCGGTTTTATCTGAAACGCTTAACAGCGCGCGACGAATGGGTCTGGCATTATTCATTTTGGGTACAGGGTCCAGTAGTTATATTTAAGGATCTTTCGGAAAACAGAACAAATGATCTCGCATAAGTGGTTATTCTGCTTTCCAAAAGTCCCTCAATTTTGATTCCCGTCCATCGAGGCGCGCGTATTTTACCGTAAAAATGCCTTTCACGCTGTTTTTTTCTGCGCGATTTCACAATACGCATATGCGAACAGGCACAGCGATGATTTTTTGTTGATAATAAGGCTTGACCTTTGATTAAACTCTAAGGTTTATACTAATACCAATCGGCAAAAGAAAGTGATCTACTCAGAGCTATTTTTGGCAAACGAGTTCGAGACGAATAACTTAAGTAGTAGTGGCTCTGTTGGGAAGTTATTCAACGAAGAAGTAGGCAGCCCAAAGGGCGAGTTTTAGCACTTCTGATACTGTGTAAACGAACTTGAACGTAGAGTAACTATGTCCTTCATTCGTTGCAAGCCACATGGTCTTGACTGTTCCAGACAGTCATAAGACATTTCCTCCATCCCTGGAGGTCAGATGTGGTGAATGTCATTAATGCACGACTATAGGGATATAGGAGGTAGAGTAACGCAGGAGCAGTTATCGAGGAGCATTTAATGACCTTGTCGCAAAAGCGCTAAACTCTCGCTGAGCGATCACATCTTTATGCTGATTGGTATAATCACTATCTTGGCGATAAAGCCAAGTGTAATAGGGGATTTGAGGGGTATGTTTCGAATTGGTGAATTAGCAAAAGCCTGTGAAGTGAAAACCGATACCTTACGATTCTATGAAAAACATGGGTTATTGGCGCCGTCATCAAGAACTGAATCTGGATACCGCATGTATACCGACAGTGATGCCGACCGTTTGCGGTTTATTCTGCGGGCTAAAGCTGTTGGTTTTACTCTGTCGGAAATATCAGAGCTGCTGTCCATTGAGCTAGATAAAGCCAATTGGGCATGTGCAGATGTTAAAGGCATGGTGGACGATAAGCTGGCACATGTTGAGCAGAAAATTGCTGAGCTTGAGCGTTTTAGGCGCTCACTAAGCAGTTTGTCTCAGGCTTGTTGTGGTGGCCCTGAAAGTGCTGAGCATTGCTCCATATTAGAAGCGTTAGAAACCAATAGCCAACAAGTTCGCTGTGAAAATCACGCTCACCAACATAGTGACGAGCAGTATAAAAGCAGTTGTAAGACGAAGGTGTTGTAATGTTATTAAGTAATTTTGTTCATCTATTTTTAGAATCAGCACCTTGGTTGCTGCTAGGGCTAGTGCTCGCTGGCTTATTGAAAATGTTTGTCCCTATGGCGTGGATGCAGAAGCAATTAGGTGGTCACGGGGTGACAACTACCGTTAAAGCAGCCGTTCTGGGAGCGCCTTTACCGTTATGTAGTTGTGGTGTGATTCCAGCGGCAGTGGGCTTACGTCGCT
The DNA here is from genome assembly GCF_043643685.1 of Shewanella waksmanii. GTDB lineage: Bacteria > Pseudomonadota > Gammaproteobacteria > Enterobacterales > Shewanellaceae > Shewanella > Shewanella waksmanii_A. Next base: position 176,947 of record NZ_JBHZSN010000008.1, on the reverse strand, counting down.
CAGGAGCATCAAAAGCAGCCACGACTTCTTTTTTGGTATCGACACCAGAAACTGGTATCGATTCGGTGAGTGTCTCTTATGTGTTGCTCGGCCCCTTCATGGCCATAGTGCGTCCAATCGCAGCCATTACCAGTGCGATTGTGGCTGGCTTATTAGTTGGCAGAGATGATGCGCCTGTCACTGCGAAACACAATACTGATGACGGAGCGGCAACAATATCATCATCATCATGTTGCAGTAAAACCAAACCGGTGGAGAAACCAAAGCAAAGCGCTTGCTGTGCATCGAAACAAACAAGCAGTTTTAAGCCAGCACCCGCTACGCCAATGATGGCGATGCCTGCTCAAGCAGGTAATGCGACAGCGTTAAAATTGGGCACCACAACCAAACACAGCGAGACAGCGGCTTCTTGTTGCAGTAAAGCGCCAAGTAAAGATGCAGACAGTTGCTGTGAGTCAACCAAAGATATTGCCAGTGAGCTAAAAGGCACGTCGGTGGTTGCTCGAATTGGTAAAGGTTTGCATTATGCAGCAACGGATTTAGTACGTGATACCACCATTTGGTTGTTGATTGGTTTGTTCTTCGCTGCACTTGTTCAAACCTATGTGCCAGGTGATTTTATGGCGAAGTGGGGCGATGGCATTCTTGCGATGTTGGTGATGGTATTGATCTCTGTACCTATGTACATTTGTGCAACCGCATCAACCCCAATTGCAGCAGGGCTGCTATTGGCTGGTGTTTCACCTGGGGCGGTACTGGTGTTTATGCTGGCGGGTCCTGCAACGAATATTGCAACCTTAGGGGTGGTGACCAAAGAATTAGGCAAACGCGCGCTTTATGGTTATTTAGGTGGCGTGCTCGGTGTAGCGCTAGTGTCAGGTATTATAGTGAATTATTTAGTCGATACCTTTGGCTTTGTGGTGATGCCACAAGTGGGAGAAGAGTATAATCTATTGCCGGATTTAGTGGTGTATGGTTCGGGTATTGTATTAGCAATATTAATGTTAAAAGTCTTGCTTGAAAAGCTGCCTAAAGGTTGGTGGCGTCGCGATTGCTGTTCGTAAATAATTTTTAGGAATCGATCTAAAAGAGCACCCAAGTTGGTGCTTTTTTTATTTGATATATTTTCATTACATCTTTAACTAAACGAGCCTAATCAAGTTAATTTCGGCTTGACAAGGTTCGAGGTTAGCTTAAATTAAGCCGGGCTTAATTAGGTGTTCATGTTTATTATTATATTTCAATTTGTTATGGAGTTCATTTCAGGTTTGATCAGCTTGACTTCAGTGTACGTTAATTGATACAGGTGTTCTCAATATGCTTGTGCGGTTACTAAATGGTTTTATGTGTGTTGTGGTTTACTGTTTTTGTTTATGCATTTGTTCTAGTTATGTTTTTTGTCTGATTTCTTTTTCATTATTCTTATGACTTAGTTCACTATATCGCCAAAGGGGTCAATTTAATTTCCTTCTTTTTTATAAGGTAATTATTGGGGGAGTTAGATCGTACATATAAAAATGATGAATTTAGGAGTGGCGATGAAAGGCTTAAATAAGCGTTATTTAGCTTTGATAGTTGCAGGGGCTATAGGCCTTACAGGTTGTGGTAGTGATGGTAAAGATGGTGCGGACGGTGAGGATGGTGCGCCAGGTACACCAACTCCGCCACCTACAGTTGATACCTCTACTGTAACATCTATTGAGATGATTAATCATGTGATCGCTGATGGCCAACTTTCATTCGAATTTCAGGCACTGAATGAAGATGGATTGGTGATCGATGCACTGCAAAAAGCGGAAGCTAAATTTGCTGTGAATACCGACAAAGGCATTGCACTTAGTCGTTCGGGCGAAGGAACTAATGGTGGTTATGGAACTTACGATGCAACGAGTGACAGCAACCCAGAAGGTGCATCTTTAGAGCTTAATGAAGCGGGTAACTATAGCTTTGTGATGCCGATGGAAAACGTATCTGCTGGTGACGAAGGTATTGTTTGGTTACGTGTGGGTGGTGCATCAGACAGCGGTATCGCGCGCAGTTTACCTTTGGTGGTAAACAAGGCTGACAATATTCACTCTACCACTACGGCGACCTGTCAATCATGTCACGTAGATTATGCGGCGGGTACTCGTCGTCATGCTAGCTATACAGCGATCAACACTGATGGTGAAACTGATCTGGTTGCAGGCTGCCTAGTTTGTCACAACAACACCTCAAGAAACGATGAGAATGGTGGCTACGCCAGAAATACTCTGCAGAAAATTGGCCACATCAATCACCAGAAGTTTGACCGTGATTTCCAGCCAACTAACTGTTACACCTGTCACGCAGAGCCAGTAAGAAACACCAGTATCACGGGTAATGGTTGTGTTGATTGTCACGCTCCAGGTTCTGCTGAAGTGTTGAACATCAACAGCTACAACGAGTTTGATATTCGTGAGATGCACGCAAATGTGAGCAAAATCACCGAACGTCAACAGACTCGCGCAACTCACCATACTGAAACCTCAGCGCTATATTGGGATGCCAATGTATCATGGGATGGTGGTGCAACAGGTGCCGTGTGTACCAACATCAAGTTGTTCGCAACGGTTGATGAAACTGAAACACAGCTCAATATTGCCGACCTGTATGCCGATAAGACCTTGACCTATGCGGGTGCCTATATCCATGGTTATGATAGCAACCATAGCACCATCACTGGCCGTGCAATTGGTCGTGGTTCAGATCAATATGTTGAGCGAGAAGATGGTAGCCGCTCAGTCTGTTTCCCTGGTCTTCTAGAATTTGAAGGCTCTGATGGTACTGACTTTAAGTCGGGTAACTTTATGGCTAGTAGCCGTGTGACCTTTGGTCTAGGTGAAGTTGATGGCGATGCCGCAGGTTACACGGGCGTGTCGTTAACGACCTATTCAGAAGTTACATCAACAAACTTCTATGATATTGACATCAATACAACAGCACCAAGCTTTACTGTAGTTAGTGATTATGACCGTCGTCTTGCGGTAACTAACGATAGTTGTACGACATGTCACAATAGTGAGAATAACTATCATAAAAATGGCAGTTATCAACAGGGTGGCCTAGATTGCGTAGCGTGTCATAACAACGGTCAAAACCGTAGTGCGAAAAACTCTGCACCAGGCTTTGGTCCTATGGTACATAGTATGCACTGGGGCGTTGGCAGCACCGCAAATGATCCAGATGGCAACCCTAATTCTGCCACTAAGTTGAACGCAGATAACTGTGTTGCTTGTCACGCTGATGGTATCGATCTATATGAAGTGCCAAACCAGTATCTACTCGCCCGCGCCTTCAATGGCGGTGCACGTAACACCATGGCGAGCCCAATCACGGCGAACTGTTTTGCGTGTCACAATGACGAGCAAGCGTTGAACCACATGAAGCAAAATGGTGGTGAGATTGATGCAGTCGCTGGAGAGCTTTGGTATACCCAACCTACCGCAGAGTCTTGTGCAACTTGTCACGCTGAAGGTAAGACCTTCGGTATTGAGAAGTTCCACGTATTCGAGCGTTAATTGGACGTCAAAAACTGAAACTTGATTGAGTCGCGCTCCTAGGTGTGGCTACCCTGCAGGCTGTCATTACAGTGGCGTGGCTCAATGAAGATAACATCAGTAGTAAAAGGCCCTGCGGGGCCTTTTTTTGTCGTGTAGTTAGACAATAAAAGGGAGCTAGGCTCCCTTTTATTTAGTATGTGTCACTAAGACTAGGCGCTAGGCACGTAGGCCTGAGGAAAGTGACGCTCAGTGGTTTCGCCTTCGTTGACAATCACTGCTTGCTCATCGATGTGAATGAAGAAAGGATTAACTTCATCATCGGGGCTATTGGGGGCCTCAGGATCATCGTTTTGAGCCACACAGGTGTAGCCAAGGGCATAACTGTCGGCGACGACAAAACCAAATTCATAGCCGTGACCGATAACCGCTTCATTTTCATCGACTATCTCATTAACGCGCGCAGAGGTGATAGGGGCGACTTGCGTTAGTAGATCAGCGTCGGCGCGAAAATCTGCCATATTTTCCAAGGCAGTATCTACTGGGTAAAGGTAGACAGCAGTACTAAACTCTGACCCTCCTGCTGCAGCTTCACAGGCTGCTATGGTGTCTGGACTTATTTGGCCATTAATCGCTCCCACTTCTGATACATTGACTAACTGCACGGATGTGGGTTTTAAGGTCCAATAATCTTTGTTGCCGTGCGGTGCTTGCAAGCCCTTGGCTAAATTGAACTCAGCAACAAAACTATTATTACCCGCAGCAATGGTAAAAGATTTATTGAAGAAAAGGCGTCCGGTATTTTCATCATCGGCGCCAACACCGCCACAGCTTCCGTTACTGTTGGTGGTTAAGCCGGCAATGGTTTCATCCATGGTTTGTACGTAGGAACTATCTGTATTAGCAACTTCGCTATTTTCCATGTAGATGCACATCTGGTATTCACCCGTTGGCAGCGTTTGACCGCTGACTAAGGTTTCTACCTCTTGGCCTTGAAACTCAAGTAAATTTACATGTTTCGACTCACCGTTTTCAGAAACATCGAAAGATGTTGAGCCGTCACTGCTCTTTAAAACCACTTGTTTAAAAGCAATGTTTACCACACTGGCATCCGCAGGATTGTCAGATACTGCCAAATTAAAAGTTCCCATTTCTGGTTCTGGAGAGGAGTTATCATCATCACTGCTGCCGCAGCCTGCTAGAAGGGCACTAATTGACAGTGCTAAGAGAGTTTTTGAATATGTCATCTTTACTACCATTTATTAAGCGTATGGAATCAATGGCGGCGCGGTGAACCTTGCCGTTCCAGGTTACGATATTTGTTGACTTTATCGATATTTTTGCTGGTTAAAGCATAGACTAATTCCGCAATAAATCTAGCTCAAACCCTCGATATGACTGAGTTTTAGGTTGATTTGATAATAACTCGTTTAATTAAGGTTGGGCTGATGTTTGAAAGTATGGTGAGTTCGTCAAGACAGTGACAGGTGTCAGAAAATTGAGCTAGGTTTTTAGCGATTTACCAATAGCGGAGGCATTTAAAAAGGGCCAATAAGGCCCTTTTTAAATCATAAAGCTGATTGCTATGCAGCAGGTAACTCCGCATTGTGATAAACGTTCTGAACATCATCACAATCTTCTAGTGCGGCAAGAAACTTCTCTAGCTGCTCGATCACTTCTGGATCGGTCACGTCAGTCATGGTTTGTGGAATAAAAGAGATCTCTTCTACTTCGAACTCTAATTCTGCGTTTTCATCAGTCAGTGCGGTTTTGACTTTGAAGAACTCAGTGTGCGGTGCAAATACACTCACTATGCCGTCTTCAACTTCAATGTCGGTGACATCAACATCTGCCATCATTAGGGTTTCGAGTACTGCTTCTTCGTCATCGCCTTTAAATGCAAATACGGCTTGATGATCAAACATATGACCTACGGTACCCGGACCGCCAAGTTTAGCGTCATTCTTAACGAATGCTTGGCGCACTTCAGTGAAAGTACGCTTGCCGTTATCCGTTAGGCAATCAACAATGACCATGCAACCACCTGGGCCAAAACCTTCATAGCGCGCAGTTTCATAATCTTCACCGCCACCGCCCTTGGCTTTTTCAATCGCACGTTCGATAACGTGTGCAGGGACTTGGTCTTTTTTGGCTTTGCTGATCATTTGGCGCAGTGCAAGGTTTCCATCTGGATCGAAACCGCCATTTTTGGCACAAACGTATAGCTCTTTTCCATAACGCGAATAGAGGCGAGTTTTTTGGCCTGCGGTTTTCGCCATAGATTCTTTGCGGTTTTGGTATGCTCTTCCCATCTTTGCTAAATCTCGTTGGCTTAAAAAATTGCTAGCAATGTTAGCAGCTTTAATCGCGTTTTTGCAGGGCTGGTGTTGGTTTATCGTAAAATCATGCTGAGATGGCTTATTTTTAAGTTTTTATTCAAAGGTGATTGCCTCTGTTAAGTCATCACAACTATAGTGGCAACAGACAAAATAACTGTACTAGGTACAAAGATGATTTGGCATCAACATAGTTTTCACGCCCTCAATCTCGATCAATTATATGAGCTGATAAAATTGCGGGTAGATGTGTTTGTTGTAGAGCAAACTTGTCCTTATCCTGAGCTCGATGACAAAGACCGTATTCCGTCTACTCAGCATTTGTTTGCCTATAGTGAACAGGGGCAAATGGTCGCTTATGCGCGTGTGTTAGCTCCTGAAGTTAGCTATAAAGAAGCCAGTATTGGCCGAGTCATTGTGGCGCAATCGGTGCGAGGTCAGGGGGTTGCTCATGAACTGATGCAAAGGGCGATTGCCATAGCTAGCGAGCATTGGCCACAACATGATATTAAAATTGGCGCACAGCAACATCTACAAGCCTTTTATCGTCAGCAAGGCTTTGAGGCATGTTCAGCTGGGTATTTGGAAGACGGTATCCCACATATCGATATGCTATTAAAGCGCCAAGCAAAATAAAGGAGCACACGCGTGTGCTCCTTAGTTTGAGCTAAATGCTGTTAGCTCCAAATGAATCTTGCTACCAGTGATAGCAAGGTTCTGCTGATGATTTATCCACATAACAGTCGAATATTTCGATGTAGATATTAACACAATATGATAAAGCACTAGCCTACGGTAACTGCTCGTATCTGCGCGTATCTATCTTGCGGTTATGGAACAAAAAAGTCAGCTCCAAAAGTCATTAGACTCTCGTTATTATTTTGCGTATGTAAGCTAATGCAGCTTATATGTCATTGCTAAAAATATAGCATCAGCCAAATTATGTAGGCGTAATTGGCAGTGGTATTTTATCGATAACAAGCTGAATAAAAGATTAATGGACTATTAATTGCTGGTTTTTTAGATTTTAACTTCGTCTTTTATGAGCTTGCTCACTATTGGTGTCGTGTTTATCAACAAAGGTGTTTCCCATGTTAAGTTACATTGAACCGGTATTTCGTCCCCCATCTGAGTGGAAGTCACTGATATTGCAAGTGACCAATGGTTGTAGCTGGAATAAATGCCGGTTTTGCGACATGTATACGCAGCCACAGAAACGCTTTAGAGCGCAAAAAATTGAAATCGTAAGCGCTGAAATTGATAAAACATTGATGTTAGGCGTGCCTATCACTCGGGTGTTTCTAGCCGATGGTGACGCGATGAGTTTGCCATTTAAGCGCCTAGAGGAGTTATGTTTACTGATCAAGCAAAAGCTGCCAAGAGTCACTCGAATTAGCAGTTATTGCTTGCCACGAAATTTGAACAATAAGACCCCCCAGCAGCTTGAAAGGCTGCGCGAGTTGGGATTAAGCCTGCTATATGTTGGTTGTGAAAGTGGCGATGATGAAGTACTGGCACGGATCGATAAAGGTGAAACTTATGCCTCTTCATTAGTGGCATTGCAGAAGATAAAAGCTGCGGGAATAAAGGCCTCGGTAATGATCCTTAATGGCTTAGGCGGCACGCAACTTTCTGAGCAGCATGCCATTAATTCGGCCAAGTTGATGAATCAAGCCCAGCCTGAATATCTTTCAACATTAGTGGTGTCATTTCCTTTAGGCCAGCAGCGTATGGATGATGGCTTTGATGGCCAATTTCAACTGCCAGATCAGCAGGGCTTGTTTAATGAAATGCGTTTATTGATGGATAATCTCGATCTACAGCGCACCGTATTTCGCTCAGATCATGCTTCAAATTATCTCGTGCTAAAAGGTACTCTTGGCAAAGACAAAAGCAGATTACTCGCCGAAATTGACCAAGCAATTGAACAACCCAGCAGCATTTCGCTGCGGCAAGAGTGGCAACGCGGCTTATAATTTGGGTAAAGTGCCTTGGGCTTTTAGATTGGACACCATGTCTAGGATACTGTTTTTGAACCACTGAATTAACGGATCCTTGTGCACTCTTGCATGCCAATATAAGGTGCTATTGAGTTGCGGTAGCTGGGGTAAAGCGATGCCATTGAGCTTGTGTTTCCAATCGGGATAATTGAGTGCTCTTTGGGGGATAAACCCCACGTGTTGGCCTGCTAACAGGCCATGCATCATGACGGTCATCGATGCACTAGAAAAGGTGACTTTTCGTGTTAAACCATGGCGCAGAGCCAACGAATTAATCTCATCTTCAACTAGATTTGAAGCGGAATACTCTGCAGTATTATGACTAAAAATCTGTTGTAGGCTGGGGCTAGCTATTTGGGCTAGTGGGTGATGCTTTGCATAGGCAGCGCAATAGATATCGGTATTTATTTGCCGGCCATAAATATTAGCTGGCGGATTTTCTTTGCCTCCCGCTGCAATATCAAGTTCGCCAGACTCTAGCATGGTAAATAGATCTTTGGGTTTATGAATAAACTCCAATTCAATATGTGGCGCGTCAGACAATAGTTTTTCTATCATCATTGGTACCATTTTCTGGGTTAGATCGTCCATAAAGGCAATGCGTATAACACCATGAATTTCTGCAGGTTCGAATGGTTGTTGTAATATCAATCTACTGCTCATTTGCAGCCATTCTCTTAGCTTGGGGAGTAAGGCTACGGCTTTTTCGGTTGCTTTAATGCCTTGACCTGATTTCACAAATAGTGGCTCATTGAACAAAACTCGCAGTTTTTTTAGATTCTGACTCATTGCAGGCTGAGAAATAGACAGGCGTTCTGCACTTTTTGAGACGCTTTGTTCTTCAATTAATACCGCTAAACTCAGCAGCAGGTTCAAGTCACATTGTTGGATTATCTTAAGATCTGAGTGGTTCATTTTACCTGACCTTGAATGCTGAGGTTTTCAATCAACACTTGTTTTAATACTTGTCTAAACCAATAATGAAGCTGGCTATGTCGGCTATGCTGATTCCAGCACAGTTTAAGATCCAAATTGATAGCATCCCCTAGCCAGCATGTGTGGGCCGCGTGTTTTTCGCTTAACACTTGGGTGATGTAGTGGGGGAGCAGTGTGGCAGTATTGTGGCAACTTAATGCTTGTACCATGGTTGCGAGTGAGCCAGAAGTAAGCACATAACTAGCATCTTCGGCACTGATCCCTTTTAAAGCATTAATTAAATGGTTTTGGTTTTGTTCTTGATATTGGTAGCGCAGTAATTTTAAATGCGCTGTTTGCCTGTTTTGCTGCTTTTGCATCGGTTGAGATAAACTTAATAGTTGCCAGGGGCTAGTACCAATTACTTCACTGGATAATGGCTTTGGTACAATATCGTAGAAACCCACAATGAGATCCACTTGGCCTCGCCTTAGCAGTTGAAAGCCATCTCGACGTTGGGTGATATATTCAAGCTCAATGCTGGGAGCTAATCGTTGCATCTTTACCAGCAACGGTTCGATACAAAGCTGCATACTGGCATCGTTCATAATAAAACGAATACGTCCTTTGGCGGTTGCAGGGTGGAAATCGTCACCTTCAATTATCTCCAAGACATTATTAAGTAGAGGTGCTAGTTCGCCTGATATTTCCAGTGCTTTGTTGGTTAAGGTCATCCCTTGGTGACTTTTAACCAGCAAGGGATCGTCAAACATGACTCTTAACCGTTTAAGTACTTGGCTCATGGCTGATTGGGATAACCCTAACTCTGCAGCCGCCTTTGATACGTGCGCCAGCTTTAACAGCACTGAAAGTGCAATGAGTAAATTAAGATCACAATTTTTGAGCTGATCAAAATGGTGTTTTAATGGCATGCGGCTGGCTCTATAAAATAAAGGTAACCGATTGACTATAATTGAAACTTTTACACTAGCAAAGTGACTTGCTCAAGGAAGGTAAAAAAGGCCAGTCCTTGGCCTTAGGGACCACAAACAACTGCTAAGGTACTGTTTAAATTATAACAAACAGATACAGCTCAGCATTAACACGGTCAACTGGGGTTTGCACTGATTAAGAAACACGAACTTTAGTTTCACTGGTTAAGGTGAGTATGACACGACGTTCAAGGGCGCGTTCCTTAAGGGAATTAGCGTGAGCTTCCTGCTCTCCTGATGCGTGCTTTTCAATTTTGTTAACTTGTACACCTTTGGCCGTTAGGTAGCTTTCAACTTGCTGAACACGCTGTTCAGACAGCATCAGGTTATAGGTAGCATCCCCTTGATTATCTGCTTGGCCTTCTAGCATGATAACGTCAGTATCCTGTTGTTTAGAAAGACGTACTACTTCATCGAGCTTAGCTTGTGCAGCTTGTGTTAGCTCTGCTGAATCAAATCCAAATAATAGTGCGATGCTGTGTTTTTCAACTTTGGTTTCAAATTTAGGCTCTGGACGAGGCATAGGTTTAGTTTCTTTTATTACTGCTGGTAAAACGACCGCAGTTTGTGTTGGTTTGACGCCAAAACGATAGGTCATTTGAATGCCGATTGTTTGGGCATCCATATTGGCTGTATTCCATGCGGTTTCGTCGATACCGCTATAGCGACGGTATTTGGCAGCAATAGATAGTGCATCGGTAAATTGGTAACCAAGGCCCGCACCAAAGTAAGGCGCTGTGTCCGTCGCACTGACATAATGACTACGATCCATTTGATGTCCTAGGTGGTACTGCATCGCACCGGCTTCACCAGTAAGGAACCACTTACCACTTAAAGGTAATGTACCGACTAAGCCTAATGTGAAGCCTTTTGCTTCAATGTTTTGGCCTAGGTCTGTGCGCATATGACTGTCGTCTAAAGTTCCCAGGTCTTGCCAGCCCGCTTCAATCGCAAAGTATTTGTTTAACTGGTAACCAACAAGTGCATTCCAAGCAAGGTCACTGTCATCACTGAGGTAGCCATTGCCTGTGCTGCTGACATTTTCGTAGTTACTCTGGCCAATTCCTGCGCCCAAGTACCATGTATTGTCAATATCTGCAGCTAGTGCAGATGTATTTGAAAAAATTGCAATTAATGCTGTAGATAGTATGTTTTTTTTCATCTTTGTGCTCCCGAATGGAAAATTAAAATTATTATGTATTTCGATTTAGTGGGGCCATTGTGGGGATTTTTAGGCTTGGAAGCGATAGAGTGATACTTATAGGTATTATTTGTTTCACTTATGAATAGCGGGTGGGTGACAGCGGCAGTAAGGTACTTAAAAGACCTTACTGACATTGACATATACAGTTAATATGTCTTTACGCGTGACAATGAAGGAACTCTTTTAACCGTAGTGGTTAAAAGAGTTCCTTATGCAGTGTGGAGATGAGCAAGTGATAGCATTTAATGGTTGAGATGAATCTCTTTCACTGGGCAAGCGATGTTTATCCCTTGCTGCTTTAGTGAGCTGTAAATAGCCATGTTGGTTTGGTATTTGTCTTGGTAATAACGTTGAGTGGCCACCCAATAACGTACTCCAACTTCAAAGCCGACGCTGGCAAAGTCATTGATACCGACATGGCAGGCTTTTTCTTGATAGACCTGAGGGCTGGCTTTTAACACCGCTTCAATACTGGATATTGCCTGCTGTGGGTCGCAATCGTAGCTTAGGGTAAACTGGGTTTCTACCAGTTTATTTTCAAACGAGTTATACAGCACTTCGCCAACAATATGCTTGTTGGGAACACTGATGTGTTCGCCTTCTTCATTGGTGAGTACCGTTTTGCCAAGAAAGATATCTTGCACAACGCCAGTCACTTCTTTCACTGTGATGGTATTACCCACGACAAAGGGGCGAGTGACGATGATAGTGATGCCCGCGGCGTAGTTAGACAGCATGCCTTGAATCGCTAAGCCTGCACCCAAAGAGGCGGCACCGATAGCTGCCACCATAGGCGTGACACTAATGCCCAATTGGCCTAGGGCGACAATCGCCACCATGATGATGACTAGTATACGGACGAAATTACTGACAAAGTTACTTAAGGTAATGTCTATTTGGTGTTTTTCAAATTGACGTGATACAAGCTTTGATACTTTGCTTGCTAGCCAAAGGCCAAGCAAAAAGATGATGATGGCACCGACTAACTTAAAGCTGTATTGCACTAATAAATCGGCAACGAACTGATAGGTTCCTTTGAGGTGTTGTAGTTCTTGTTCTAATCCGAGTTCATCCATTTTTACGACCTGAATCAAGCAAACTGTTAACAGTAAGCTTACTCAAAATTAAAGCGCTTGATAATAATTTTTAGCTAAGTCGATGATTATGTAACGGCTAGGATAATTGCCGTGAACTAGATCATGATTAAACTATGTTTCCCGTGAGCTTAATGTGCTTATCCGTTAATCTTAATCACTATTTACTGAAATTTGGGAGTTTGGATGAGAGCGCTTATTGTCGTTGTGTGTAGCTTATGGTTTAGCATGGCTAATGCTGCTATTTTAGAACAAGGTGCAACCATTGATTCAATGGAGTTCCAAGATCAGTTTGACCAGCAAATTGGTGTTGATAGCCAAACTCAACAGCTACTATTTAGCCGAAATATGAAAGGTGGTGAGATCATCCAAGCAGCCTTAGAGGCAAATGGTGACAACACCCCAGCCACTACCGTTTATGTCGCCGATATCAGTGGTATGCCATCACTTATCGCTAAGTTTGTTGCAGTACCTAGAATGAAAGATCTGCCATTTAAGATGGCGCTGGATCGCGAAGGCGAAGTGACTAAATCTTTGCCGGGCGAGAAAGATAAAGCCAGCTTGATCACGCTCGACAACTTAAAAATTGTCGATATTCAAATCTTTGAAGATGCAGATGAATTGGCTAAGGCGTTGAACTAACTTTGGGTTAGTTAAGATGTAAAAGGCACCTTTAGCGGTGCCTTTTTTGTATTGTTCGTTTTGGAGCCAATGTTGCTTATTGGCAACAATGAAGATTAATTTGGCCGCTGTGGCGCTTTTTTGAGCATCAAAAAAATCTCTTCTTTTAATAGCAGTTTACGCTTTTTCAGCTCATGGACTTCATTAGTAAATTCGCTGGATGGATGAAGTTCTAGTTCTTTTATCTCATCATCCAATTCATTGTGCTTGTTGAATGTTTTTAGAAAGTGCGCGTCTTCAGTTTTAAGGCGGCGGATCAGGTCTCGGTACTCTGGAAACATAATGTTAGTCCCTCTCTATTTATTGTTTACAGTGTGATTTCTCATTGCTTCTAGCTTCAAACTAGCGCGCTTTGGCGTTAAAAATCGTGATGTAGGTCACTTGATGGTTAATTAATCAAAAAAAATCATCCCAGTAAAAATAACTTATTGTTTATTAGTGAATTATTTGTTTTATGCGTTAGGTAAATCATCATTTTATTGAGCTGGATCACATTGAGTGTAAATTCCCCATGAGGTGCAACGAGTTTGCTATAGTTGATTGTTCAATATCCCATCATTAGTAGAAACGGTTTGGTAACTCTATTACAACCAAATATCTCACTACTGGCAGTAAAAGTGTGATCAGGTTAACCTTATCTGCCTCGATAGTAGGTTACAGTCGAAATTAGAAGAATTTTAAATTCAAAATTGAAAGGGGTTTTCAAAATGTCAGACGTATTTCATCTAGGCTTAACCAAGCAAATGCTCGATGGCGCCACGATTGCAATTGTTCCAGGTGATCCAGAGCGAGTTAAACGGATTGCCGAGTTGATGGACAATGCTAAGTTTTTAGCTAGCCACCGCGAATACACCAGCTATTTGGCTTATATTGACGGAAAACCTGTCGTGGTATGCTCCACTGGTATTGGTGGGCCATCAACCTCAATAGCGGTTGAAGAGTTGGCTCAATTAGGCGTTAACACTTTCTTGCGAGTAGGCACAACTGGGGCGATTCAACCTCAAGTTAATGTCGGTGATGTGATTGTTACGCAAGCTTCCGTTCGTTTAGATGGGGCAAGTTTGCATTTTGCACCAATGGAATTCCCCGCCGTTGCCGACTTTGATTGTACCACTGCGATGGTGGCTGCGACTCGCGAAGCGGGTCTTGAGCCGCACATTGGTATTACCGCATCGTCAGATACTTTCTACCCTGGCCAAGAGCGTTATGACACAGTCTCGGGCCGCGTCACAAGCCGATTTAAAGGTTCAATGAGTGAATGGCAGGCGATGGGAGTGCTCAATTATGAAATGGAGTCAGCGACGCTGTTTACCATGTGTGCATCCCAAGGGTGGCGAGCGGCTTGTGTTGCCGGTGTTATTGTTAATCGTACCCAGCAAGAGATCCCTGATGAAGTGACCATGAAGCAGACTGAAACCAGTGCTGTATCGATTGTTGTGGCCGCGGCTAAGAAATTATTGAGCTAAATGTAACGTTTTGATAATCAACACACTACTGCATGCTCAGTATGATATAAAAGGTGCCTAGCGCACCTTTTTTATTTGCTTGAACAAAACCGATACTATGGCTTTTTGACATATTATGTCGTAAGGTGGTGGCTTAGTTGATACAGTGGATAGTAGTAGCAATGCTCTTAAAGGGGGAAATATGGAGCTAACTAATCCCATTCTAATTTGGGCGGTAATTGGCGTTATATTAATGCTGGCTGAGATCATTGTGCCTGGTGGTATTGTGATTTTAATTGGTGCCGCCTGTCTTATTGTCGCTGGCGCGTTGACCTTTGGTATTGTCGAAGGATTTGTGCAAGCCCTAACACTCTGGTTCATTACTTCGATGGTGCTTCTGCTGGCTTTTCGACATGTGACCCAAAGGCTTATCGGCGGTGATGCCCATGTTGATAATACTGATGAAGAACTCGATCTTTATAACCAACCCGCCATCGTTAAACAAACAATAGGCCCGGGACAGAAGCAGGGCAGAGTGGAATTTCAGGGCACAGAATGGAGTGCATTGGGAGATGGCAGTGAAATCGAAGCTGGTACGCAAGTGAAAGTGATTTGCCGAGAAAATATTGCCTTAGTGGTAGAACCCATTTTAGAGCCTAAGGCTTAATCATAGAAAGGGAGGATATCTATGTTTGTGTTTACCTTAGTTGTACTGTTTGTATTGTTTATCCTGTACAAATTATTGTTAATTGTGCCGATGCGCGAAGTCAACGTCATTGAGCGTTTAGGCAAGTTTCGGGTGGTGTTACAGCCAGGATTTCATTTTCTTGTGCCCTTCATTGACCGTGTCGCTTACCGACACGATACCCGTGAAGAGGTGTTAGATGTTCCGCCACAAAGCTGTATTTCAAAGGATAATACTCAGCTTGAAGTTGATGGTTTAGTGTACCTAAAAGTCATGGATGGTCGCCTTGCTAGCTACGGTATTGAAAATTACCGGTTAGCAGCGGTGAACTTAGCGCAAACAACGATGCGTTCAGAGATTGGTAAGCTGAGTTTGTCACAAACCTTCTCAGAGCGAGATAGCCTAAATGAGTCAATTGTGCGCGAGATTGATAAAGCATCGGATCCTTGGGGGATCAAAGTGCTGCGCTACGAGATTAAGAACATCACTCCGTCAAGAAAAGTGATTCACACGCTAGAAAAACAGATGGAAGCTGAGCGGAGTAAGCGCGCGGAAATCACCTTAGCTAACGCAGAAAAGGCGGCCATGATTAATTTGTCAGAGGGTGAGCGACAAGAGGCGATTAACCTTTCAGAGGGTGAAAAAGTAAAACGCATTAATGAAGCAAAAGGCACCGCGGCAGAAATTGCCATTGTGGCCAAAGCCAAAGCTGAAGCGATGGCGCTCGTTTCGTCAGCACTGGCGGTTAATGGCGGTAATGAAGCGATGAATATGCAACTCAAAGAGCAATTTATTGGTCAAGTTGGCAAGGTACTTAATGAAGCTGATATTTCAGTGGTACCGGCAGAGCTTGCCAAGTTAGAAGGTTTCTTTGAAGGGATGGAGCAGGTAACCAATACGGTTAAAGGAGGTCGCTCATGATAGCAGGTGTAGATACTGATCTCATTGTAATGGGAATTTGGGGACTGATTTTTGCGGTATTCATTGTTAAGTTGTTTCAGTCGATTCGCTTAGTGCCGACCAAATCAGCTTACATTGTTGAACGCTTAGGTAAGTATCACTCGACACTCGATGCCGGCTTCCATGCCCTAGTGCCTTTTGTCGATAAAGTGGCGTACATTCATGATCTGAAAGAAGAGACCATTGATGTGCCGCCGCAAGAGTGTTTTTCAAGCGATGAAGTCAATGTTGAAGTGGATGGGGTGATTTATATCTCTGTGGTTGACCCTGTTAAAGCTAGCTATGGCGTGACGGACTACCGTTATGCAGCCATTCAATTGGCGCAAACCACCACACGCTCAGTGATCGGAACCCTAGATTTAGACCGCACATTTGAAGAACGGGATTTGATCAGTGCCAAAGTGGTTGAAGTGCTCGATCAGGCTGGCGCTATGTGGGGTATTCGCGTTCATCGTTACGAAATTAAAAACATTACACCGCCAGAAACGGTAAAAAACGCCATGGAAATGCAGGTGAATGCAGAGCGAGAACGTCGCGCCTTATTGGCCAAAAGTGAAGGTGACAAGCAAAGTAAGATTAATCGCTCAGAGGGGATAAAAACCGAAACAATCAACCACTCTGAAGGTGAAATGCAGCGCCGGATTAATGAAGCGGAAGGTAAAGCGGAGGAGATTCTCACCATTGCCAAAGCCACCGCCGAGTCGATTGAGCGTATGGCCGAGGTTATCTCAGCACCTGGCGGTAAAAATGTGGTGCGCTTGCAATTAGGCTCGCAGTACTTAAAGCAGTTTGATGGTTTAAGTGACAATGCCAGCAAAGTGGTACTGCCAGGAAATATGATGGACTTTGACCACTGGATGGACAGCATAGGGTTAACCGAAGAAAAACCTGAAAAATAAGCCTTTTGTTAGGTGACTTGACTCAGTAAAAAGCGCTAGACTTAATCAGTTTAGTGCTTTTTTTATGGGAAAGCTTGGCTCAGCCAATGCTATAATGACAACAATAAAAAGGCGTAAGGTACTGATGGAAAGGCAAGCTACTCGCGTAAAGCCCGTTAGGTACTGAGCTGAAATAAGGATAGATGTAATGGCGGCACAACCCCTCGTCGAAATAGTGCAGTTCCCGAAAACCCGCATTGCCGTGTTAAGTCATCGGGGTGCGCCTATTTTACTGGGTAAATCGATTAAGAACTTTATCGAGTGGCGTCAAGCGTATGGGCCTTCACCGAAAGTCAGTAAAACCTTTAATATTATCTATACCGATCCCGCCAAAGTTGAAGCTGAAGATTATCGACTAGATTTAGCGGTTTCCGTTAGCCAAGCCGTTGAAGACAATGAGTTTGGTGTCTATAGCAGCGTTATTCCTGAAGGGCCGTGTGCCAAAATACGCTACACAGGCACCGATGATAACTTGTCGGCACCGGTGCAATATTTATATCAAAAGTGGTTGCAGGATAATGATGTGAATCTGCGCTCCTATCCTCTGTTTTTCCATCGTGTCACCTTGACCGGTGAAGTGCCGCCTCACAAAATGGTTACTGATATCTATTTACCTATCTCCTACCGTAGCCAAGAACGTGGCCTTTAACGATCGCTTTCGCATGAGTAGTCATGCGGTGATAGTTAATGAGCTTGGCCAAGTGCTGCAACTAAAAGCCACCTATGGCCAACAAAGTTGGGGCCTGCCTGGCGGTGCGTTGGAACTGGGGGAGACGATTCATCAGGCACTACACAGAGAGTGCCGTGAAGAGCTAGGCGTCGATGTCGAGGTTCAGCATCTCTCTGGTGTGTACTATCACGCTGCTTATGAATCACAAGCTTTCATTTTCCGCTGTACCCTATCTAAAAACGCAGTTATTGCGTTAAGTGCTGAGCACAGTGAGTATCGCTATTTTGAACTAGAGGATTTATCCACTGTGCAGCGGCAACGGGTTGAAGATTGTTTGCAATACCAAGGCGTGGTGACGAGCGGTAAGTTTTGATTTTACTAGGGTCTGTTGATCTTTCGAGTTCGTTTTTGCAGCAATTTGTTGGCTATTTATACAAGGCTGAGTTTATGTGGTGTAGTTATTCTACATAAATAAGCGAAAACGCAGGAGAAATAGTCAACAAATGCTGCCTTTCGGGTTCAACCCTGCGCGTTATGCTCTTTGTTAGACAAAATTTGCCTAGAATAACTAGGCTACATCTCGTCTGCCGCGATCAAAACGCGCTGGATTGAACAAAATTCGAACGGCAAAGATCAACAGACCCTAGAAGCGCTTGCCTAATGATAAGTACCAGGTGCTTTGCGACAACTCATTATGGCCAACAGCCAATATTGCAGGGCCAAACGAGGTTTCTGTGCCGATAAATACACTGCCTGCCTTGATTAAATCTTGCCAGTCCCGCTGTGCATGAGTTTGCCAAATATTACCTACTTCATAGGACGCGCCGACAAAGATGGGGGTGGTAATACCAAAACCTTGCCAATCAAATCGGTAGTGATACATCAAAGAGGCCAACAGCACCTCATTGCCAAATAATGCATCTTGTTCGCTGCCCGATAAATGAAATAATCCACCTAATGTATAGGCATGGGCAGGGTCGAGATGATCACTGTTATTAGTGCCGATATTAAGGTGGCTGACTAAGGCGTGTTGTTGCCAGCTTTTGGCATATTTAATGTTGAGCGATGCCGCGGTGTGGTGCTCATCCTCTGATACATTATCTTGGCTTCGCTGGTCGCGATAATAATGCACAGTGGCATCGAGCTTTAGTCCTGTCGACGGAAATAGGTAGCTATCAAGGGAGTCATATCTCAGGCTTATATATCCACCTACATTTTCATAATCATGGTCATAGCTGCTTAGGTTAGCCACATCCAATTTTCCTTTATCATAAGCCATGCCTATGGCCATCTGGCTGTTATTTACTGGGCTGTATCCCAGCTCTGTGGAAAAGGCGTGGTACTTATTGTCAGCAAACCATAGTGTTTCATCAGTGCGATAGTTTTGCTGTTGTTTAGCTAATTCAAAGCGGCTTTCACTGTACCATTTGTGCGTCGCGCTAAGTGGCCGATAGTAGTTAATCGCTAACTGCTGTTGATTACCTGACTGAATTTCTACTCGCAGCTCATCGCTGTCGCTGTTGAGTTGGCGCATTGTGTAAGCCAGATCGAAGTAGAGTTTAGAGGCGTGTTCGCTGTCGCCTTCCCAAGCGATGCCTAAATCAAAGAAGTTGCTTTGCCATTTTTTCGGTTTTGCGTAGAGGTGCATTTGCTTTGTGTTTTGGCCAAGCGCGGGATCCGCTATCGTTTCAAACTCAACATGGACCCGTTCAAACTCATTGATGGCGTAGACTTTATCAACCACAGACAATATCTCTGTAACCGATAGTGGTTGCTGTTGGTCAGGCATTTGGCTGTCGATGAGTGGGATTAAGTGGCTTTGCTGGCAGTGAACCGTGATCCCCGCGACGGGATGCTCGGCAATTGCTTGTGTATGATTTCGAAAGCGCTTTTTACCAGTGAGGTATTGCTGGTAGCTTTGCTCACCTAAGGACAATGCAGACAGCGATTTAGCATGCTGTTTTGCTGCTTGGTAACCTAAGGTAAACCCTTTCGGAATTGCGCTAAAGTCAGTGGTATCGATATTATCGATATCAGGGCGGATTAATGTATCTTTGCTCGATAAGTGGTTAATTTCTTCAAGGGTGTTGGTTCGCGTCAAGATAGTGGAAAGTTGGCTGACAATGGCGATGCCCGTTTTTAGTTGTGATTCATCACTTAGTTTTGAGCCGATATCTACTGCGATAACAATATCAGCGCCCATTTGCCTAACAACATCAATGGGCAAATTGCTGCTTATGCCACCGTCAACTAAATACTTGCCGTCAATTTCAATCGGCTGCAGAATGCCTGGCACAGAAGCTGAGGCTTGCATGGCATCAATCATATTGCCGCTAGCAATGACTAGCGCTTTGCCTGTGGCGATATTGGTTGCTAGTGCTCGGTAGGGGATCGCCAGTTGATCAAAGCTGGCATAATTTTCGGTAATACCAACAGATTGTAGATAAAGCTTACTCATTGATTGACCGCTAAGTAGGCCTTTAGGCATGACAACTTCCCCCTGACTAATGCCTATATTGAGGGGAATGTTAAACCTGTCTTTATGCTGTTTATCACGATAGCTTAGTGCGTGCCTGGGGGCTTCATCAAAAAAGCCGCTTTGCCAATCCAGTGATAGCATGACTTGCTCAATGTCAGCGGCCGAATAGCCCAGCGCGTATAAGCCGCCCACATAAGCACCTATGCTTGTACCAGCAATATAGTCGATGCCTATTTGATGCTGCTCTAGGTATTTTAATACGCCAACATGGGCGGCACCTTTGGCGCCGCCACCGCTGAGAGCTAAACCAATTTTCGGACGCTGATAATCCATCTGGTGTGTTTGGTCCGTCTTTGCGATAGCTAGGCCTGTATCGGCCAAGCTTTGTGAGCTGAATATTAGGTTAAATAGAGTCAGCCATACCAGCGTGCAGATTGCTGCCTGAAGCCGTACAATCAAAATAGATAACTCGCGTTAAGCGCAAAGGCGATGTCGGTGCTGTTATCCATATTGCGAATGTTTTCAATCGACACCAATTCAAATTGCCAGCGTTTGTTTTGGTAGCGATAGCCAATGACCACCTCATTGGCGTTTTCAGCCAGATCGGTATCGCCATCAGAGGCACCTGAGAAAAACTTATATTCAATGGCTAAACTATGATGCTCCGACAAGGCGTAATTGTATCCCACTGCAAAAGCGTAAGCGGTGTGACTATAGTTGAGGCCAGCAAAGACTTCTGAGTCATCTCTGTAGCTGACTCCCACCATGGTATTGATGCTGTGCTGTTGATATTGGTAGCTGTAATTGACCTGTACGGCCTGTTCAAAATTACCTTTTTTGAAATCACCCGATGGCACATAGTTGTAATAAAGCGAAGCCTGTACTGCCACTGCGTGATGGGCAGTTTGCCACAGTTGATATTGACCACTTAGGGTGAGTGCGTTGTTTAACGTTGCGCCGTCAAACCCAACTAAATCAACACCGTGTTGCGCTGCGATGATGCGATTTTGATGCTTGGCAGTTTGGTCTCGGCCATTTTGATCAAAGCCGAATGCATCGTGAAACCAGATAGTCAGTGTATCTAAGTGATTATTACCACTGTATTGATATTGCCAATTGGCTTGCCAGCTAAAGCGTTGGCTTTGCTGCTTTTGGTAGTTTACATTCACCGTATTGTAGTAATAGTCAGCGGTGTAATCTTCGGTGTGAGCCCACACACTGCCGGCTGTGAAACCCATATTCACCTTGCTTTGCCCTAATGGCTGGCTAAATGCATTTTGTAAATTAGGGGTCAGTGAGCTTGCCTGCATTGGGGCTTGGGCGCCAACCTGCATAGGATCGCTGTTTGCTAGGCCGTGGGATTGCATTGATAGATATAGCGGCAATGCGATTACAAGGTATTTTGGTTTCATGTTTTTGTGTCACACTCTAAACCAGTCAAAACTGACTGTACTTCTTGCTATTTAGACCTTTAGCCTGTGGTCAACAGGCTAAAGGTGAATAGAGCCTATGGTTTACCGCAGTCTACACAGGAGGTCAGTTCACTGGTTTGGACTTGCCAATCGCCACCTAAGGCTTTATTTACCATCACTAAATTGGCAGCAATATTCAGCTTGGCAATCACGGCGGCATCGTCTAGTTGGTGCTGCTGTCGCTGGGCATCAAGTACCTGTAGGTAATCGATTAAGCCAGCCTGATAAAGGTGTTTCGCTTTATCAACGGCAATGTGTGATTGCTCGGCTGCTTGCTGCAGTTGCTGGTGGAAAGTTAAGCTATTACCGTAGCTCATCAAGCTGGTTTCCACTTCATTAAAGGCGCTATTGACGGCATGTTGGTAACGCAAACTTGCCTGCTTAAAACGCACCTGTTGTAGTTCGATCATCGCTTCTGTACGCCCCCCATCAAACAGCGTCCAGTTGAGGCCAGCGCCTGCTAGCCAGCTGCTACTGCCGGAGCTAAACAGTTCATCAACATTACCCGCTAAGGTAGTCGGGCTGGCAGTGAGGTACACGTCGGGGTAGCGTTTGGCCATGCTTGCGCCTAATTCTTGATTAATGGCGGCCATTTCCCGTTCAGCCAGCGCAATGTCGGTTCTTCGCTTCAGCAGCGATGAAGGAAGACCAACTGGAATTTTGCCTGTGACCTGAGGTAAAGGCGCGGCATTAAATCGCTGCGCAGTTTCTCTCGGGTGCTCACCCAGTAAGGTGGCAATACGATACAAGTGCACTTTTTCCGCTGTTTGCAGGGCTGTTTTACTGGCATTCATAGCGGCCAATGCTGCACGAGCTTTGGCGAGATCCAGATCTGAGCTATAGCCACTGTCTACTAAGGTCACTACCATGTCTAAACTTGCCTGCTGATCAGCGATGTTTTTATCGGCGATCTGTAAACGTGCTTGGGCGCCGCGATACTGCAAATAGTTGTGAATTAAATCCGCGGTAACCAAAGTGGTCACCCCCTGACGAAGTATGGCCGCTTGCTCTTGGCGTATTTGTGCCGCTTGATCTAGGGCATCAAGTTGGCCGAACAGATCAGCTTTCCAACTGACGTTAGCACCGACGGCATAGACCTGCTGTGATTTATCTATCAATTCAATTTTTTGGTCACTGATGGGCAGGCTTATGCCAGCTACTGCAGCACCTAATAAAGGATCTTTTTCAGAGATACCGTAGGAACCACCACCAAGCCCCGCACTGATAGTGGGGATTTTTAGTGAAGCGATTGCTTGTTGGTAAGCCGCAGCTGCTTTGACCCGCTCGGCAGCGATCTGCAAGCTGATATTTTGCGCTTGCATGTCGCCAATCAGCTTATCCAATTGGGGATCATTAAACTGCTTCCACCAATGGCTCTCATTTAGGGTGTTTTCATGGTCGCCTTGGTTCATGAACACCGCATCACTACTGATGGTATCCGGTGCTTGGTATTCGGGAGTGACTGAGCACCCGCTTAGCAATAAGGCAATAATGATAGGTAGACTAGATTTTTTCATGTTGCGCCTCATTGGTTGCACTTGATTGGAAAAACAGTTTGTACAAAGCAGGGGTGATAAATAGTGAAAGCAAGGTTGCTACCGCCAGCCCGCCAATGATGGTGGCCGCCATTTGATCAAATAACAGATCGCTTAACAGTGGCACCATACCTAACGCCGTGGTCAGTGCGCCCATTGAGATCGCCATAGTACGGTTAAGCGTGGCGTTAACGATGGCATCATCTAACTTGGCGCCGTTCTTACGCTCCAGCTCGATTTGATCAAGCAACACAATGCCATTTTTGATGATCATCCCTGATAGGGCGATAGCACCCACTAAGGCCATGAAACCAAATGGCTTACCCAATAAGATTAGACTCCAGCAAACCCCAATAAAGGCCAAAGGCAAGGTAATAAGAATGATGGCCGGTTGCTTAAAGGCATTAAACAGCATCACCAAGATGATCACCATGATCAAAAATGACTTAGGTGTTTGAGTCATAATGTCATCAATGGCTTCGCGCTCATCAGCGTACTCGCCACCCCACTCCATTTTGTAGCCAGGTGGTAATTCAATAGCTTCGATATCTGCTGCAATTTCATTACGCACATTACCGATAGAATCTCCATATACGCCGACTTGAACGGTAATTGTTGGCACGCGATCGCGACGCCAGCGCATGCTCTGCTCGCCACTGACAATAAACTCATCTACGACATGGGATAAGGGGACACTGTGTACCCCGGCGATAGATCGTACGGGGATATTGCCAATATCATCCAGCTCGGTACTGGCACTGTTGAAGATAATGGGAATTTGCTCCCCTTGTTGGCGTAGCTGACCTAGGGTGAGTCCATCACTGGCGCGTTTAATCGCCAGTGAAATATCCGCGCGGTTGACGCCGGCAAGGCGAGCTTTTTCCTGATTGATCACAGGAACAAGGACTTTGCTTTCTTGACGCCAATCATCACGTACATAGCGCGTATGTGGGTGAGCGTCTACGATCGCTTGTGCTTTGGCTGAAAGTTGCTGTAGTACTAAAGGATCGCTGCCTGAAAAGCGTGCTTCAATGCTGAATTTGTCTTTGGTCGCCAACTTCAACGATCTAAATCTTGGTTGAGCTTGTGGGAAAGTCTTAGCAATCCACTCGTTACCTTCGCGAATTAAGGTATCGATATCTTCGTATTCTCGGGCGTTGATCAAGATTTGACCATAACTATTATCCAGAGGCTCTGGTTCAACGGTAACGGAAAAACGCGGGGCGCTGGCACCAATAGAGGTGGAGATATTGACCACTTCAGGTCTAGCTAACAGCCACTGCTCAATCTTGGCCATGTCGGTTGAAACATCTTCAATACGACTGCCGTTTGGTAGCCAATAATCCACGAACAACATCGCCCGGTCAGAAGTGGGGATAAAGTTAACTTTAATCAGTGGCATCGCCGCAAAGGTGATCAACATTGCCGGGATTAAAATTGCAATGGTGGTTTTTGGGTGATTAACCGTTGCACGCAGCAGTTGGGTAAACTTGGCCGTTGCTTTACCTGTTTCAGCATCACTAGCGGTAACATCGGCGCGAATAAACGCCCAGCACATCAGTGGCGTGATGGTCATTGCCACTACCCAAGATAGCATCAATGAGCTAGCGAGAATTTGCACTACTGAGATAGAGAATTCGGCAGCATCGGTTTGTGAGAAGATCACTGGGGTTGCACCCATAATAGCGATCACCGTAGCCCCTAATAGTGGCAATGCGGTTTCACCAACACTTTCGGTGGCAGCTTGTAATCTATTGCGACCTGCTTTGAGCTTACTGACAAACATATCGGTGATCACAATCGCGTTATCCACCAACATGCCCAGTGCCAAAATGAACGAGCCGACCGACACACGTTGTAAGTCGATATTGGCAAAGTTCATAAAGATTAGGGTAAATAAGATGGTTAATAATAGGCTGACTCCAACCACAGAAGCACTGCGCCAGCCCATGAAAATCATCAAGATCACTACGACAATAGCGATACTTTCCAATAAGTTGTTAATAAATCCTGTGATGGACTTATGTACTTCATCGGGCTGAAAAGCGATGGTGCTGATATTGACGCCTTGTGGCAGCTGCACTTGCAGATCGTCTATCACTTGCTTAATGGTATCCCCCAGTGACACGACGTTGATACCATTGACTGGGCTGACGGCAACAGTAACCGCAGTTTCGCCGTTGAAGCGGCTTTGCGATACTGCAGGTGCCTTGTAGTCATAATAGATATCGGCAATGTTACCTAGTCGAATTAGGCCACTGCTGAGCTCGCCTACACCTGAGCGAATGGTGATATTTTTGATATCTTCAATAGAGGTAAAGCTACCGGTTTGCGCTACCCGAATTCGTTCTATACCCGATTCAAAGCTTCCCGCATCTAAGGTAATGTTTTGGCTATTAATTTGGTTGAAAACTTGCGACGTAGATAAGCCTGAGTTGGCAATCCGCGCATCGTCGATATCCACGTAGACTACCCGTTGTTGCACCCCATGAAGCTCAACTTTTTTGATGCCTTTGACCTCCTTGAGCTTACGCTGCAAGGTTTCTGCATATTCCTTTAATTGATAGGGCTCAGCTTCTTGGCTATGGATGGCAAATAGCATGCCGTAAACTTCAGAAAACTCATCTTCAACTAAACTGATTTGCGCTTCTAAAGGCAAGGCCAGTTTGATGTCATTCACCTTGCGGCGCAGTAAATCCCACTCTTGCGGCAAGTCTTTAGAGCTCACGTTGGCATTAAGATCAACAAAGATCATCGACATGCCAGGGCGTGACAATGAGCGCAGGGTTTTCAGCGATCCCATCTCTTGCAGTTTGGTTTCAACCGTATCGGTAACTAATAGCTCGACCTCTTCAGCCGATGCACCAGGGTAAAGGGTTACCACTACAGCGGTTTTTACCGTAAAAGAGGGATCCTCTAACTTGCCCAAGTCGAAGTAGGAATAGATGCCGGCAATCACACACAGCACGGTAAAGAAGCACATAAATGTGCGTTGTTTAATCGCAAAAGCAGCTAAGTTCATTACAGCGCTCCTGCATCCAGAATGTTAGCGATTTCAGTGCCATCTTCAATGAAGGCTGCCCCTGAAACAATCAGGCGGTCGCCGAGTTTTATGTCGCCCTCGACACAGCTAATTTTACGACCTTGGCGTAGCACGTTAACTTCAACTCGCTCACTGGTGTTGCCAATCAGCTTAGTGATGTAAGGCTTGTTTTGAACGGTATAAAGCGCAGTGGCAGGAATGCAACTGGCGTGCTGGCTATCTTTGTCGCTAATACGGGCGGAGATCACCATGCCAGGATAGATAGCGCGATCGCGACTTTCGCGTAAGCCGTCATCCAGTAAGATAGTGGCACTGAAGGTTCGTTTTAAGGTGTCAGGAATGGTAGATATTTCGGTCACGGTGCCTAATATCGGCATAGGATCGGTCGTGGTATAAATGCGGCTGCGTTTACCTTGATAGAAGTGTTGCAGTAATGGCTCAGGCACATCAATCACCGCTTGAAGGGTGTTTGGTTGATGCAGCACAAACATGGGCAGCCCAGGGCTGACCTGCTCGAAAGCTTCAAAGTTACGTTGACCAACAACCCCATCAAAGGGGGCGACCAAGCGGGTGTACTTGAGCGCATCTTTGGCTTGGTTGAGGTTTTGCTGAGTGACCTCAATGCCGGCTTTAGCACGTGCGACTGAGGTTTTTGCTCTATCTAAACTGACAGAAGAGATGGCATTGCCTTCGCGGGCAAACTGGGTGCGTTCAAGCTCATTGACTGCTTGGCGGTAGCTTGCTTGCGCTTCGCGAAGACGGGCCTTGAGTTCTGCCACACGAACCTGATAGTCATGGGGATCAAGTTGGGCTAATAGCTGACCTTTGGTTACCGTGTCGCCTGTATCAACCAAAATCGCCTCTAATGTACCAGCAACGCGAAAGGCGAGTCTTGCCTGTTGTTTAGATTCTAATACTCCAGAGAAGCGCAAATCATGATTAAGATGAGATGCATTAACTTTCATCACTGCAACCGGTTGTGAAGGTTTGGTTTCTACTATCGGGTCTTGACTACAGCCTGTGGCGACTAACATGGCAATAAAAAGGGGTGAATAATGTGCAAGTCTCATCGTTCGATATCTCCAAATTGAATTGCGGCAATATTAGGCAGTTTGCGTTTAGGAGAGTAGCGGTATATGAGTAGTTTCATTGACTCATTTTTCGAGACAATCGAGTTTTTTGCTGTGGCCGTGAATCATCGTCAACAACTTAAAAAAATCAAGATATAGCAGGATAGTTCAGCTAAGGTTCAGTATTGATGTAAAATTGTTAACTCATTGATTTTTAGCTGTAAAAAAATCTGTCATTGTCTCGATTTAAGGTACAAAGTTGCTCCCCAATAGGGACTTCTGGTGGTGACTCTCCTGACGTAAAGTAACCCTATCAACTCAATTGGATAATGATGAAGTGACTTAGGAGTCTATGATGAAACTGAACAAAATAATGATGATGGCAGCAGGGACGACGTTATTGTGTAGTAGTGCTCAAGCGGTAGAAATTGATTATTTTGCCGGTGCGGGTCTGGGCTACCAAACCGACAAAATTGAAGGTGCGTTAAATAAAGATACTGAAGATTTATCGTACCAAGCACGTCTGGGGATGATCATCGAGCAACAACACCGTATCACTGGTACCTTCGGCTATATGGAAGATAAATTTAGCCGTGGTGATAGTCAATACAAACAAGAGCAATATAGCTGGTTACTGTCCTACGATTACCTCATGCCAGTACATAAAGATATCAATCTTTTCGCTGGTGTGACTATGGGTGCAAATGACAACAAGATAGCAGGAAAAGCTTCAACTGACTTTGTTTGGGGTGGCCAAGCGGGTGTGCAGTTTAAGTGGAGCAAGCATTTTTCTTCCGATCTAGGATACCGTTATTTGGAACAGGACTATGACAATAACGGCATTGAGATCAGTAACAGCCAACAAGTTTATCTAACCTTAGATTACAAGTTTTAAAACACCGCCTAACCCCGTTGTTTTTAAAAAAGAGTGCTAGCGTGTCTTAGCACTCTTTCTTTTTTGCAATCTCATTAAGGCGTTGCAGGTCCATCAAGGCTTGCTGAATATGGTCAATAAACAGCTTGGCCGATGAGGTCATATGTTTACGACTGGCGTACACTAAATAGACATCGGTCACTTCTGTTTCAAGCTCTGGTAAAATATTCACTAATTGCCCCGTTTTTAAGTCGTTTGACACAATGCCATAGGGCAGCAATGCCACCCCTGCACCGGCTAAACAGAAATTGTAAAGCGAGCCGAAGTCGCTAGTAATCTTATATTTAACATCGGTTTTGGCGGTGGAAAACTGCCATTGGGGCTCGACAATTCCGGTCCCCAATCGCAAACCTAGTAGTCGATGCTCTGCCAAGTCATCAATGCTGTTTATCGGCGGGTTACGCTTTAAATAGGCAGGTGAGGCATACAGCTTTTGGGTAAAAGAGATGAGCTTTTTAGCGATAAAACTACTGTCATCGAGCTGGCCCACTTCTAAGGCAAAATCCAGCCCTAGCCGAGTGATATCTCGGTAGCCGCTCCCTAAGGTAAACACATCCAGCTGTACCTTGGGATAGACAAAGCTAAAATCTGCGATTTGCTCCGCCAGCAATCTATCTGCAAAAGGCAGCAGGCCAATACGCAGCTTTCCTTGTACTTCAGTACGGTTTTTTATCGCATGGGTCGCATTGTGTAATTGGTTGAGAATAGGTTCAATTTGCTCAAGAAACTGCTCACCACTGGGCGTTAATGACATTGCGCGGGTAGTGCGCACAAATAGTGGCGTGCCGAGCTGGCTTTCTAGCTCGCCGATGCGGCGACTGACTAAAGCACGGCGTGTATCGAATGACTCCGCTGCTTTTGAAAAACTACCGAGTTTGGCAACGGCCACAAACAGTTCTAGATCATGGGTATTCAAATCGAGTTCGCCAATTAAAATGTTGAAACAATACCTTAAATGATAACTAACTTTTGCTTTAAATTCAGTGCGCCCACAATCAAAAAACACAATTGATGGATACTGACCTCATCTCACTCGCATATACGCAAGCTCGGTAGTAAGATGACCGCCACATTGATTAATAGGTGAGTTGTTATGAGTATTGAAAGATTAGAAACCGGTAAGCGAATGAGCCGAATTGTGAAGCACAACGGCACCATTTATTTGTGTGGCCAAGTGTGTGCTGACGCCGAGCAGGGCATTACCGAGCAAACCCAAACCATGTTAGATAAAGTCGATGCACTGTTGCTGCAAGCGGGCAGTGATAGAGAGCATATGTTGTCAGCGACGATTTATATTAAAGACATGCAGTATTTTGCTGAAATGAATGCGGTGTGGGATGCGTGGGTACCTGAAGGCCATGCGCCTGCACGTGCTTGTGTTGAAGCCAAAATGGCTCGTGAGGCCTTGTTGGTTGAGATTTCTGTGGTAGCAGCCGAGAAGTAAAACGTTCCTTCATGGTCAGCTATTGCCTGCGGCAGGCTGATGTGCAGATGCTTTTTCGACACGGTGTATAGTCGCCATAGCAACTGAGCTTATGAACGAGAGGTAAGGATGCCGAATTGGTGCTTAAACAGGGATGTTGTTTTAGCCCATCCATGGCCGCTTAGCGAAAACATCTGATGTGAATGGACTCACAAATGTCGCGGTGGCATGAATGTCAAAGAGCGACCATGCTATCTATACCCTCAGCCGCATCTACACTGGGTGATTAGCTTGCTTCGATTGAGCTTTTGTACACTGTAATAAGTTCGTTTAAAGAGCGGGGAATGGGTTTTGAAATCGGGAGTGTCTTCTCAATAAATTAAGTTAACTCTGCCCCAATTAAGTCCAAAACTGTTGTCACAGATCAAAGTAATTCCTACCTATAATTACTTAGTATTAGAAAAATGCGATTGAGTTGGGGGCATGATGAGAGTATCAATAATTGGCGCCATAGCAGCGGCCATGTTAGTAGGTGGCTGCGGTAGTGATAGTAATAGTAAGGAGAATGTACCTGAAGAGCCAGCAGGCCAGTTCTCTTTAGCTGTATCAGACTCCCCTATGATGGGGATTTCAGATGTCAGCTTAGTGCTGAGTGAGCTTGTTATGCTTGATCAATCAGGCGCACAGATAAGGCATGATCTCTATGGTCACACCTTTAATCTACTCGATTATCAAGGTTCTAAAAGTCATCTGGTTATCTCCGGTATTGAGCTTCCAGTAGGTCGTTATCACGATGTCAGACTAACAGTTATTCAGGGGGATGGTAATCAGGGCTGCTTTGTCGAAGATGGCCAAGGCCGACATGGGTTACAGGTGACTGATGGCTTGCTCCCTGTTGCCGACTTTGAAGTTGGGGTAGGTCAGCATCACTCGATTACATTAGAAGTTGACCTCTATCGGGGCTTGAGTCATCGTCATGGTGAATATCATCTCGATCATAGTGGGATGTGGTCAGTGGATAATCGTTATATGGGTCACCTCTATGGCGAGGTGGATCCGCAGTGGATCGCCAGCTGTGAAACTGAGCATGCTGATAAAGCAGCCATTAATGGCCAGTTTAACCACCTAGCCTACCTCTATCCCAGTGAGGTTACCCATCTTGAACAGATGAGTGATATGACGGCATCTCCTCAAAGTGGCAAAGTCGCTCCCGTGGCCGTTGCTCCTATGATGCAGGACAGCGAGTCCAATTGGTATTTTGCCATGGGCCACTTACCTGAAGGTAATTATCGTGTGGGTTATAGCTGCTTAGGGCATCTTGATGACCCAATAACAGAAGATCTTAGCCAAGGTGAGTTTAAGATGTTCCAAGATGCTGGCCAAGCCAGCGTCGAAGCAGGTGATCATGGCGGCAAAGAGAATGTTCATGTTTGTGGCGAAGGTAACGGTGGACATCATGGTGGAGGACATCACGGGCACCAAGGGTAAGGCTAGCCTTATTGGAAAGTTGCTAGAGCTGCGCTTAGGATACTGTTCATTGGGGTCGTTCGCGGTTCGGGTTTAGCATTTTTTAAGCCAATTAGCACTATCAACACGGCCACCTAAATACTCAGCGCCAGCTAAGGTATGGTGGCCATCACCATAGAAGAATTTCCTAACTGTTCATCGATGGCATAACATCGTTGTGCTTTTTGAACGCCGACATAGAGTCCATTCGATCTCACACGATTATCGATGAGTAGCGTTCCGATCGCGCCACAATGATTTGATTTGTTTGCCGAGTGCGTCGAGGTAGCTCGCTGTGATTAAACTACTCAAAGAGCGGCGATGTTTTCGATATCTTCAGTTTTAAGGTATCAATTTACCTTCGCCGCAAGCTGGGTGATATGTTTGAAGCTGGCTCCCTTCATTGGTAACTATAGCCTGCAGCAGGCTGCGGTGCAGTCTATACCCTCAGCCGTATCTAAACTGGATTAGTTATCTATTCGATTTAGCCATTTAACGCTGTGATAAGTAATGTTAAGTTATTGATGTGAATCTGCTTTGCTGCTAATTTGGATTACTTGTATCGCTGTGTTTCATGACCGACAGTGTTTTATTCAACTCGTTGATAATTATCATTCAGCGTAAACTAATGTGGCATGTTAATTAAAAAGGACTTTAAGAATGCGTAAGGTTGTTGTGTTTGACAAAGTAAAACACGGGTTATTTGGAGAGGTAGATCTGGATTTGCTAAACATGCAAATAACCGAAATGGAAAAAGAGGGTTGGGCGCTTGTATCCGTTACAGCTAATACCCACTTTTTCGGGGGAATTACCTCTTTTACGCTATTGGTGGAGTCGGTAGAGAGTTAGCAGATATCAACAGCTTTTAAAGGAAACCCTTTATCGAAAGGTGATGCATGGACGTATTCAAGTACATAGTTTGGGCTCTGGTGAGCTACCTTTTTTTTGCATTAGCCCTAAGGTTAATTTGGCTAATGAAAGATCGCTATTTTCAATGGAGCTGGTTTGGTGAATGGTTGCTTGCACTGATTAGCTGTGCTGGCGTTTATGGTGTGGCTTACCATGTACCGTTAATCACTCAGCACTTTTGGTGGCTTGTATTTGCACTAATTGTTGGTACCAGCATTCTACGGTTGCGTAGCGAAAATTTAAAATCTCAATTAAAGCAACTAACCACCAAACAGCGACTGCTAGTTCGTTGTTTAATGGTACTGTTTACTGTACCGCTTGCAGCCGGAGTGTTAGTCAACGCGGCAAACATAAGTGGCATTTGGGCAACTAATTGATTGTCAGTTGAGCGGGCGGTAGCATATTGGCTGCCACCGTGATTTGCTGCTGCACAGGTAAGGGGGTGTTGAGTTGCACGCGACTAATCAGATTGCTTTCAGATGCATGCTTTTTTATGGTGACAGCGAATGCGTGAGTGTCAAAATAGACGGTTTCAATTTTGTCCGCCTATTGACCATAAAAGCGTTTATCAAATAGTAGCTCGATATTTAAACCTTGATTTGCTACTGCCATAAACAGCGACAGAATACTCTTAGTGGTGGTATGCAACATAAGGTCACCGAATTTCAATATTGCGTGATTGGTGAAGCGCGGTGAAATGAGTTTGATCTCGGTATCGATTTCTAGCGGTTGCAGCCTCGTTGAGCTTAATTTACTTGAATAGACTTTGGCAAAACTCACCAACATTTCAGCGGGGGTTTTAGCCTGTACACCTAAAATTTTGGCCATGCTGCCTGTAACCAATAATAGCAATATCATCAAAACTAATTTGGATTACCGCTTTACAAATTTCATCCCTATCTCTTCTTAGTAAGTGAACAACTCAAGTCACTATGCAACTTGAGGTTAGTCGGAGCAAGCTATTAATCTAGCCTCACTATTCCCTGATAATAGCCTCAACATTTGAACACAGACATTCATTACTAGAGGATACAATCATGAGTAAGATTAATACATTTAGCACAATTGCCATTGCTATCGGACTTGGGCTAAGCGCAACTGCTGTAGCGCAAACCATTGATGGCCCTCACCAGTCACCAGTGCCTATGTTAGGTGACAACATTCCAACGGTTAGCTCTGAAGGTTGGGCTGTAGATACTCAAGCAAAGTGGGGCGTTAGCCCAATTGAATACATCCACATGGAGCACCAATTTTTTGCTAACTTGTTCCAACAACACGTTGGTGTGAATGAGTTTTTTCACTTTAAAGAGCTATCAACGAAAGACATGGTTTGGGTTGTATCACCAAACCAAGACACGATTTACTCTGTAGCGGTTGTTGATGCGCGTCATGATTTCTCAGTAACTGTGCCAGATACTGGTGATCGCTTCATCTCTATTCAAGTTCAAGACTTTAACCACACGTACGTAGACTACCAAGTAGGCGGTGGCGAATATGAGTTTAAAGCTGAAGACATTAACACCGATTACGTTATCGTAGGTATCCGTATTGGTACCACAGCAACACCAGAAGATGCGAACCACATTGTGGAAGAGTACCAACCACAGCTAGCAATTAACACTGAAGGTGAAGGCGAAGTTAACATCGTTGAGTTTGACTCTGCACTCATGCTAGAGATGCGTGGAGAGCTAGTTGAAGCATTCCAAGATGTTGACACTCCGTTTGGTTGGGTAGGTTACTCGCTAGATGACATCAAAAACTGGGAAGCAACAACCTATGTTATTGCTAATTCATTTGGTCTTTCTCATCACTCTACAGCGATGTACACCAATGGTTTCCCTGAAGCGAAAGGTGGTGACTGTTACTACGGTAAGTTCGAGGCAATTCCACATGGCGCATTTGGCTCTGTAACGGTTTACGGCCACGATCGTTACCTAATGACAAACTATGTTGATGCTGCAACGTCTGTCGGTACCTATCACCATAACTGGCTTGAGAACAAAGACGGTACATTCGAAATCATGTTTGGTGCACCTGAGTGTGCGGTTGAAGGAATGAACTTCCTGGCAACGCCAGATGATAACTGGCACTTCATGGTTCGTGCATACCAGCCTGATGTTGAAGCTATGTATCAGTACCAAGTCCCAGTACTACAGCGCGTAGAGAAGTAATCTCGTCGCGATAGTTACTAAAAAGCGAGCAATTAAATGCTCGCTTTTTTGTTTATTGGTAACAAAGGGGCTATGTCTGGCGAATTTCCGTAAAAAATAAATAGAAATATAGAGATAGATAAAAGTATCAGGAACACCCTTCACAACCCGGTAATAGCGTACAACCTGTTATCTGTTTACTCAGCTGAGTTAGATAAAGGAAATTTTTTGGCTATGGTTGGGTTGTTGCTGGCAGTAATGAGCCTATTTATCCTGACGATGTAGGAAGCATTTTAGAACAGCATGATTTACTCGGTGTGACACTAGCTTTGGGTAAACATTAGCGGCCAAGTTGGGGGGGTATGGGGGCTAACCCACATGTAGCTAATCATCTTGACTATGTTACTTACGTCAATAATGAAAAAACGAAATATCATTACCACCAACCGTGCTACACCTTACATGATTTCGATAGTCCATCTGACCAATTATTAGCGGTATCTAGCAGTAACATTAAGTCGAATAATGGGTTGGGATGAGTTGTTAATTGCTATTAATGCTTTCAAAGAAATAGTCAATAATCTCTCTTGTTAGCAATTCATTCATCTCTATTTATTTAAGGTACTTTTTATGAAAAAAACACTACTGGCATCTTTGATCACTGTTACCTCTGTGGCTGCACTTGCAGCAGAGCCAGTAATCGTGACCGATGAGAATTACTCTCTCGCAATGCATGACATGGCAATGGGTGTGGAAGCATCTAACGGTGCAGTACAAAACTGGAACCACCACCGCAGTCCTATCGCACTTGATGCTCAGCCAGCACCAATGATGAACCGTGATACGCTTTACTCTTTTGTAATGGCAGACACACGTTCTGACCTTAAAGTGACGGTTCCCGAGCTAAATGGTCGTTACCTATCTGTTCACGTCATTAACCAAATTCACGACACGGCGCATGTATTTTACGGCGCAGGCGAGCACATCATCAAAGCAGATAGCACGTCAGATTACGTGAACGCTTTCGCTCGCATTCAAGTTGATGCATCTAATCCAGAAGACGTTGCAGCAGCGAATGCAATTCAAGATCAACTAAAGTTTGAATACGTTGACGCAAGCTACCAGCCAATCCCATTTGAAGTGTCTAACTGGGATATGGACACATTCATGCCAATCCACCAGAAGTGGATAGCAATCGCTCAAAGTGAAGGGATTGCAAACGCAATGTCTGATCTACAAGCTGGCATAGTGGTAGACCAAGACGCACGTAACCGTGGCGTGGCTATCTCTACAGGTCTTCTACCAGATGCACACGCAAGCTACAAAGTGGCAGAGTACAACATCGATAAGAACAAGTGTTACGCAGCGACGTACGAAACCCCGTCAATCACAGACACTGAGTTAGGCTTCTTCTCTATCACTATGTACGACGAAAACCAGTACCTAGCAACAGACGAGTACTCGACAACGTCTAACCGAGATATTAAGTTCAACGAAGATGGAACCTTCACTATCTATTACGGTAATGCTGAAACAAGTTCTTGTGGTGAAGTAGACAATCTATTACACGTTCCTACGGACAATATTTCAATTAATATGCGCATATACCTACCAGATATGGATAAAGTTGACGCTTACACGTTGCCAGAATTAAAGTTAATCCAATAGCTATTTAACTAACCTGAACTCAGGATAAAAAAGATGGGTTCTAAAAGCGCGTTCGGTGATCATACCTTTCGGTTAAGAAAGGTTGGTCACCATACGCTAACCGTATTCAAACGGTTAAGGGGGAAGACTTTCTCACTTAACTGCCGCAGTAAAGTGGCGTATAGACAGACATTGTCAATGGCGGATTAATAATGGCTGGCCAATGTTTTTCCCTACAATGCAACTTTAACAAATTTAAGGGTCATACGATCAGATTCACCGATTTTGGTGTAAACCTCTTTATCCTTTTCTTTCAGCGCTAGGCTTGGCGGTAATGTCCAAACGCCTTTCTCATAGTTTTTTGTGTCTTTAAGATTGGCGTTTATTTCTGAGCTAGCGACTAATTTAAACCCAAATGATTCAATCACACTGATAAGATCAGATTGTTTCCAGCGCCCACGTTTAGCAGCAGCTTCACGATCGCTTTTAGCGCTTTCATCTTCTCTGTGCTGCACGATGGCCAAAACACCATTGTTTTTTAATATTTGCCAAGATTGCTTAAGCCCATTTTCCAGCCTTCCTTGATTTTGCCAGTTATGCATTGTACGCACGATAAACACAACATCTAATGACGCCGCTTCTACAGGTAAGCCTTCAACCGCTGGTAACCAAGTGCCAATCGCGTTATTGCCATATAAGCTTTGTTCATTTTTAATTGTCTCTGGATAGGCAGCAAGCGTTTTTGCCCAGTCAGGCCACTTTCCATAGTAAGCAGGATTGTGTTGTAACCCCACATAGGTGCCTTTGTCTTTTAATAAAGGTGCAAGTATATGGGTATACCAACCACGCCCAGGCGCGACTTCACCTACAGAAGATGTTTCATCAATTTCAAAAAAACGTAATACCTGTTCTGGGTTACGGAATTCATCTCGTTTAATTTCTTCCGCTGTACGATAAGAATTATTGTGAACAGCATGCCAAATGGCATCTTTATCATTTGCGCCACCAACGGCATCATTTACACATAATAGAAGTGCAATACCTACAATAAGATTATATTTACCCATTTTCTATTTCCCTATATTTACGCCCGAAATGTCGGATAAGCTTACCTGTGCATATAACAGTGTATTACCGCCAATTCCCTGTCACATCTAAACCGCAAGTCCGCAGTCACCGCCGTTCGCGCTCGGTTTAATTTAATAATGATTAGCAACCTAGCAGAGGCTGTCAGCCGCTACAATCATCCTTTTGTTTGGTTAAAAACGAGATTTTGCTTACTTTCGTACAGCAGGCGATGAATAATTTGCTAATGCCGAGATGGGACGGGTTTGCCTCCAGCGGGTTGAAGTTATCAATGCCTGATTGATGTAGCAGGATTTCGCTTCCAGCGGGGGGATGTTATCAATGCTTGATTGACGTAGCAGGTTTTCGCCTCCAGCGGGGTGATGTGCGAACTCACTTATGACACGCCGTGAATACATCCATGTAGGCTTCGCGGTGACGTCTGATGTGAAGGGATTTACAAATGCCGTGGTGGCAGGGATGCCAAGGAGCGGCCTGTCACCGAGAGTCAACGCGCGTCCAGACCGGATTAATTGTCTCTTCGATTTAACTTTTGTCGGTAGTAATGCGCAAGTTGAAAGCGAGAGAAGTGGGTTTTGAAATCGGGAGTGGGTTTCCAATGAATTAAGTTGACTATGGTCCAACTTATTTCCGGCAAACTTGGGAAATACAGAGCTATCCATTTGGCTTAATGGTTCCCCACGTAATGACGTTGCAGGCAAAGATGGGTATATCCCCCCCTGTTTATTACTAGCCCACACGCTTTAAATGAGACTTTTGATGCATGGGGTTTGATAGTGGTAATTGTTAATATTTGTGCCACACAAGGGCGAATCTACAACAAATTTGAACTCATTTAGATCTGTTTTCTTGTTGTTAGTTAATTGTGGTGAGTCATCGAAAAAAAGTTTGTGTAGAAAATTTAAAATGGAATTTTAAGGGCTAAGTCATGGATGCACTACCGTATGAGAGAAACAAGGCGATACATATAGTTGAAAAACAGATGCCTGTAGATCAACTTATCATGATTATGTACAACTTTCCTTCCGACAATACCTATAAGCACTTTAAAATGGTTAATTCTCATATTAAGGATGGCATAGTACAAGTGGGACAAGTTGTATTGCTGTCCCCTGAAGGTGCCAATGAATGCACTGTTGAGGAGGCTGAGTTCTTAGCAATTGCGGAAGCAGTAGATTTAACTCTATTAAAACTGAGTAACTCAGAAAAGCAGTTATTAGTGAAACGGTACGAGTTTCTATCCAATGTTGCTAGTTACAATGGTTTATTGTTAGGGGTTAGTAATACGGCATGGAATGCGCACACTAGCCAAGTTAAGTCGATACTTAAAGACATAGAGCGTACCTACGTCAAAAGTTACAAATCGAATGGGAACCTGAATAACAGAGGCTTCCTTACTCAACGTAAAATTCAATTTGCAAGGTTGGATGCGGCCCTAAGTCGTCTTGCACAGCCTAAGTTAGGTGGAAATCTTATTGCTGGCGATATTCGTAGAAATTTAGGGTTAAGCAGTAAAAGTATCATTCATCAGTGGAACAAAGCGCCAAGTAACGCAACCAGTATACCCAATTTTCATAAAAATTATGCTGCAGTCGCAGATATGTCACGTAATTTAAAGCGTGTTGGCTACCTCGGTATTGCATTAACAGGTGTTGATGCTGTTGCCAATATCAAAAAAGCTTGCTCTGTTGGTAATGAAGCTCAGTGTAGTAAGTCAAGGTACACTCAAACAGGGAAGGCCACTGGTAGCATTGTTGGTGGATTTCTCACTGGGGGCGCAGCGAGTTGGGCTACATGCACATTAGTGTTTGGTTTACCATCTGGTGGAACTAGTGCTTTTTGGTGTGCTGTTGTTGCGGGAGCCGGGGGAGGCTATTTGGGCGGAAAATATGGTGGAAAAATTGGCGAATCTAAAGGGGAAGTTTTGTATGAAGCTCATGGAATCAAGTAATGTCACTGACTGAACCGTCGTTTATATCACTGGTTTCTGCATACCTGTTTTTTGGTGGCTGCTTACTCGGGTTTATTTGGATTATAGGTTTATTTTATTTTCAGTATAGATTGTTGCCTTTAGTAGAGGATGTGCTTGATGACGGAGTTCGTTTTTATACGCTGAATATATTTTTCTCATGTTTGGGCGTGTTGCAATACGCAACTATTTTTTTGTCTTCATTTCATGCTAAACGCTATGGAATGTTAGAAAAAAGGAAGAATATATCTAACCGTATACAGAAACTGTTTATCTTTTACTTTCTGTGTTTCGTGTTTATTTTAGCTGCACTGGCTACAAGTATTGTTATTCATGGGTGATTAATAATGGCTAGCTAATGACTATGATAAAAAACCACCCGAAGGTGGCTTTAACTCAATACTATGGATATGTGGGGTCTGGATATGTGGGGTCAGAGCAAACTAAATTTATGCCTTGCACCGTTCCAATCATAAGGCCTACTTCGAAGAGATAATTAACCCAGTGCAGATGCGGTCGAGGCCTTTGACAGCATGGATGCTGTCGCAGAGCGCCCATGGATGGGTTTACAGCGTGCCGAGCAAGTATCTGCACAAACCCCGCGGGAGGCGAAACTCTGCAACCATCCATCAGGCCATGGATAGTCCCACCCCCCCCGCGGGAGGCGAAAACCTGCAACCATCCATCAGGCCATGGATAATCACACCCCGCTGGAGGCGAAACCCTGCAACCATCCATCAGGCTATGGTTAATCCCCATCGTTGGGCAGGCGAAAACCTGCAACCACCCATCAGGCTATGGAAAATTTACTTTGCTCTTAATAACCCCAAAGTGAAAAATACAGCTCAATCGAAGAGACAAATAATCCAGTGTAGATGCGGCTGAGGGTATCGAAAACATGGATGTTTTCGTTAAGCGGCTATGGATGGCGCATAGCGTCCCGAAATAGCATCTGCACATACCCCGCCGGCAGGCGAAAACCTGCAACCATCCATCGCGCAGATGACTACCAAACCGCTCAGCAGGCGAAAACCTGCAACCATCCATAAGGCTATGGATAACCCACTTTGCTCTAAGTAACTCAAAAGTGAAAAATACAGCTCAATCGAAGAGACAAATAACCCAGTGTAGATGCGGCTGAGGGTATCGAAAACATGGCCGCTCTTTGACATCCATGTCACCGCGGCATTTGTGAATCCCTTCACATCAGATGTTTTCGTTAAGCGGCCATGGATGGCGCACAGCGTCCCGAAATAGCATCTGCACAACCCCCGCTGGAGGCGAAAGCCTAACTCCAGCTCATCGGGTAGATGGCAACCAAATCCGTTAAGCAAAGAAAACATGCTCTGAATAAGCCATCATTAACTAACGCGGCATATTCGAAGAGATAATAAACCCAGTGCAGATGCGGCTGTGACCTTCCGTGACATGGATGTCACGGTAGAGCCTCCATGGATGGATTCATAGCGAGTCACAGTAGTATCTGCACATCCCTCGCCGGGCAGGCGAAAACCTGCCACCATCCATCAGGCCATGGATAACCAATCCCTGCCACCATCCATCAGCCTATGGATAACCTAACTCTCTATCATCTCAACCACCGCTCCTGTTATACTGCCCGCTGAATTTTTTGGAGGCAGGAATGGACGTATCTTCTTTACTCGACGGCTTAAACGATAAACAGCGCGAAGCCGTTGGCGCACCACAATCTAGCATGCTGGTATTGGCCGGTGCAGGTAGTGGTAAAACCCGCGTGTTAACCCACCGTATTGCGTGGTTGATGCAGGTTGAGCAACAAAGTCCATATTCTATTTTAGCGGTGACCTTTACCAACAAAGCGGCGGCAGAAATGCGTGAGCGGGTAGAGAAGGTTAGCGGCAGCAATATGGGACGCATGTGGATAGGCACGTTCCACGGTTTAGCCCATCGTTTATTGCGCACCCATTATCAAGATGCCAACCTGCCACAGAGCTTCCAAATTCTAGATTCAGACGATCAATTACGTCTGATCAAGCGCATTCTAAAAAGCCTTAACCTTGATGAAAAACAGTATCCTCCGCGTCAGGCGCAAGGCTATATCAATGGCAAGAAAGACCAAGGTTTACGTCCAAAGCATATCGATGCGGGCGGCTTTCCCATTGAGCAAAACCTATTGCAAATTTATACGGTTTATCAAGAGTCGTGCGATCGGGCCGGTCTTGTCGATTTTGCCGAAATCTTGCTGCGCGCCCACGAGTTGTGGCTTAACAAACCCCATGTATTGCAGCACTACCAAGACCGATTTAAGAATATCTTGGTGGACGAGTTTCAAGACACCAATGCGATTCAATATGCTTGGATTCGGGTGCTAGCGGGCAATAGTGCCAACGTGATGATTGTCGGTGATGACGATCAGTCCATTTATGGTTGGCGTGGCGCGCAGGTCGAGAACCTGCATAAGTTTTTAGAAGACTTCCCCCACGCTGAAACCATCCGTTTGGAGCAAAATTATCGCTCAAGTGGCAACATCCTTAATGCGTCCAATGAATTAATTGCCAACAACCCAGATCGTATGGGTAAGAAGTTATGGACCGAAGATAAAGACGGTGAACAGATTGGCCTGTATTGCGCTTTCAATGAGATGGATGAAGCGCGCTTTATTGTTGGTCGTATTACCGACTGGCAAGATATGGGCGGTGATTTAAGTGATTGCGCCATCTTGTACCGCTCAAACGCCCAGTCCCGTGTGTTGGAAGAAGCCTTGCTGCATAAGGGCTTAGCGTATCGTATCTATGGTGGCTTGCGCTTCTTCGAGCGCCAAGAGATTAAAGATGCCATGGGCTACATGCGGCTTATTAGTAATAAAAATGACGATGCCGCTTTTGAGCGGGTGGTCAACACGCCTGCCCGTGGTATTGGTGGTCGCACTTTAGATATATTGCGCTCTACCGCGCGTCAGCAAGAGCTGACATTGTGGCAAACCTGTCTGCGTGCCCTGGATGAAAAACTGCTTAGTGGCCGTGCGGCTAATGCCATCCGCGGCTTTATGGATTTGATTGTGACCCTGCAGCAAGAAACTGAAGATCAGTCGCTGCATCGCATGACAGATCATGTGATTCAAACCTCTGGCTTAAAGGCGATGTACGAAGCAGAAAAAGGCGAGAAAGCCCGCGCCCGAGTGGAAAACTTGGACGAGCTGGTAACCGCTGCGCGTACCTTCGTGATGCCAGAAGATTTAGAAGATATGGGCGAGCTTAATGCGTTTTTGTCCCACGCGGCATTGGAAGCGGGCGAAGGCCAAGCGGATGCCTTTACCGACGCGGTGCAACTGATGACGCTGCATTCAGCTAAGGGACTAGAGTTCCCAATGGTGTTTATGGCGGGCGTTGAAGAGGGCATTTTCCCAAGCCAAATGGCCATGGATGAAGGTGATAGGCTCGATGAAGAAAGACGCCTTTGTTATGTAGGCATGACCCGGGCGATGAAGCAGCTTTATATCACTTACGCTGAATCACGCCGTATTTATGGCCGTGAGAACTTTGCAAGGCCATCACGTTTTATCAATGAGATCCCTAGCGACTACGTGCAAGAAATTCGCATGAAAGCCAGTGTGTCAGCGCCATCGCAGTCGCAGCGCTTTGGTCAAAGCCAAGGGCCTGCCAATGACACAGGCTTTAGTTTGGGCCAGCGGGTAATGCATCCGAAATTTGGTGAAGGTAAGGTCACTAATTTTGAGGGCAGTGGTGCCCAAGCGCGGGTGCAAGTGGACTTTTTAGATGTTGGCAGTAAGTGGCTGGTGGTGGCATATGCTCGCCTAGAGAACTGTTAACTGACAAATCGTTGTGTAGTCCTATGAAAGCAGTTGAATGTCCGCCAAGGTCAGTCATAATGCCTGCTAATAACAATGATAATAAAGGCTGCGGTATTAGGAGAGCCTATAGTGAACCTCAAATCAAAGTTTGATATTTACCTGCGTTTAGCGCGTATGGATCGGCCAATTGGCACCTTGTTGTTGATGTGGCCCTGTTTAATGGCCTTGGTATTGGCAGCTGGTGGTATGCCTGATATCAAGGTGTTAGTTATTTTTGTTATCGGTGTGGTGGTGATGCGTGCCTGTGGCTGCATTATTAATGATTATGCCGATAGAAATCTTGATGCCCACGTCGAGCGTACCAAATCGCGGCCATTAGCCAGTGGTGAAGTGTCGGTTAAAGAGGCGTTAACCCTGTTTGTTGTGCTGGCTTTATTTGCCTTTGGTTTAGTGCTGATGCTTAACCCACTGGTGGTTAAGCTGTCGGTAGTGGGGATCATCCTTACGATTATTTATCCGTTTACCAAACGCTTTACCAACATGCCGCAGATGTTCTTAGGCATTGTTTGGAGCTGGTCTATACCGATGGCCTATGCTGCGCAAACCGGTGAAGTGCCGGCTGAAGCTTGGTGGTTATTTATGGCCAACTGGTGCTGGACTGTAGCGTACGACACCATGTATGCCATGGTGGATAGGGATGATGATCTAAAGGTTGGCATAAAATCGACTGCGATTTTGTTTGGCGAGTATGATCGCCATATCATTGGCCTATTTCAGTTGGCGGCACTTGGGTGCTTTATCACCGCAGGTTGGGCGGCTGATCGCGGCTTAGTCTATGGCTTAGGGATAATCACCTTTGTTGGCTTTAGTGTTTACCAGCAGCGATTGATCCATGGGCGCGAACGTGCCCCATGTTTTAAGGCATTTTTAAACAACAATTGGGCAGGTTTGGCGCTATTTATCGCCTTAGGTGCCGACTACCTAGTGTAATCGACAGCATCCAACAGAAAACGCCTCATTGTGAGGCGTTTTTCATTGCAGCGATTTAATACGAATAGTACGATTACTGCTTATGCACCCACTTAAGCGCTTCACGTACACCCGCATACAAGCGTTTGAGCATCTTATTAAAAATAGCTCGAATGGTGTGGTAGGTCAGATCGGCGACCACAGTAACGGCAGAGCCTGCAAACGCTAACATGTGCCCCAGCAAACCTTTGACTTGATTGGCGGCTTTTGTGGCAGTTTTGGCGATGGTCTCTAATGTACGCGCGACGAGATCGTAAAATGTTGCACCAGCACTAATAGTGGCTTGAGCTGCTACCGCGGCATAGTAGCCAGTTTCACGTAGTAAAGTGATTAACGCAGCGCTTAATCGTTCACTCCAGTAGTCACTAAAACTCGCTTGATTGCGGTCTTCATATTTTAAGCGTACCGGCTGTAAGTACTCACTCGATTTGCGGTGTAAGCTAGACCAGTCTTCACTGTTTGCGC
Source organism: Shewanella waksmanii (assembly GCF_043643685.1). Lineage (GTDB taxonomy): Bacteria > Pseudomonadota > Gammaproteobacteria > Enterobacterales > Shewanellaceae > Shewanella > Shewanella waksmanii_A. Next base: position 133,002 of record NZ_JBHZSN010000008.1, on the reverse strand, counting down.
TTACAAGGTAACCAGGGTTACCGCCTTCTTCAGGGCTCATACCATGTGCGGCTCGACTGAAACCCTGTGAGCGATCGAGCCTATATTCAAAGCCTTTGTAGGGCGAGTGGAAAAACGGCCACAGTGGCACTTTAGGGATGAAATCTGCGCCATGGGTACAGCGGTAGATGTTCGGTACTTTAGTGGTATTTTTTAGCGCGAAACCGAGCTGACCAACCCGTGGGGCACCGAAAGTATATAGGTTAACATTTTTAGTGTACCGACTAGATACCCAGTCTGCAGTGAGGGTTGCCAAAGCACCGCCTAAGCTATGACCTACGCAGTGGACCGTGCCATTTGGGCTAGTGGACTGCCAGTGGTTTAAGAATTGCTGGAACTGTGGTTTAAGTGATGAAAAAGCTCGTTGAAATCCTCCATGTACCGGCTGGTTATTATCGGCAGTGTGCAAAGCAAGTTGTAAGTTGGTGCCCCAATCTGCAAGTGAAGGTAGATGAGTGCCACGAATGGTAATTATTGCGTCCCCCTCGTGCTTCCCTTTACCTACTCCCATTGCGGAAAATCCAGTTTCTTTATTTATAAAATAACCACCTGTTTTTCCAACTACCTTATTTTCGAAAGAAAAAAATTGTTGTATATAACGAGTTCCAAACCCTTTAGTATTTAAAAGGCCTGTAGAGGGTTTGACAAAAACATACGCACTTTGTGCTAGCTCTGAAGCTAATCTTGGTGAAAGGGTTGACATAGAACATTCCTTGTTATTAAGCAATAGTGGTTATAATTCACCATATTTTTCACGTTTTTTGATTTCTAGAGCTTCGAGGCTTGGCCATCGACAGATGCTGTCAATTTCAAACCTGATAGCACCTTTATACTGTTCGTCAATTATTTGGTGGTAAATGACCTCATCAGATAAATCGCAATTTAATTGTGACAGTCTCTGAATAAAAAATTTGTTATGTTTGATTCCTGTTGAGTTAGTGGACCAGAGGTATATTTCATTATATTCAGGGTACTTATCATCATGAACTTGAATTACTTGTTGAATAATATTGGTGCTGAAAGCATGAGTCGGGTGCTTAGATTGAATTTTGATTTCTGGAAAGCTAAATTGGCCCGATTCATCTGTTACCGTTTTATCCCACACCCCCTCTTCTGTAACACTGACGTAAAGGTAGCCACGACGTAGCTTGAGTCCTGCCAAAGGTTTACCGTGCAGCGTGACTCTGCCTGATACCGCAGGAAACACCTCGACATCAACAGCTTTTTCAAATAAGCCAAACATGGCACTCTCCGTGTATTTTGTGATGAGTAATAAACACAGGGCCAATATCAGCCCAATCATTAAGTTAACTTTCGTCATTTTTCTCACGTTTTTTCTTCAGCCTTTTTGAGCTTGGCCTGTGGCAGCTGCCGAATACTCATCTACCATTCACCATATAAAGCACGCTTCTTTATCTCATTAGCCTCAAGAGCAGGCCAGCGGCAAATGCTGTGAACTTCATGCCTAATGGCACCTTCATATTTCTCATCAATCATTTGATGTGAGACTTCATTACTATTTAAATCACAGTTGAGTGTGGCGAGCCGCTCAGCTAGTAACGGGATGTGATTGATCCCCGGCGATGTTGTTCGCCACAGGTAAACATCTTTATATTCTGGGTATCGAGGATCTTGAATATCAATAAGTTGGGCAAACCTATTGGTGCTGTAGGGCATGTTGGGATTTTTAGACTGAATAATAATTTCTGCAAAGTTGAAGTGGCCTTGAGCATCGGTATGGGTTTCATCCCAGACAGGTTCTTCATTATTCGAACCGATATAGATGTAGCCTCGACGTAGCTTGAAATTGCTAATGGGCTCACCATTATGTAGGACTTGACCTGATACCGCAGGAAATGCCTCGACGTTGACTGCAGGTTTTAGCTTCAGCAAGGCCGCTGCAACCCGTATTATTGAGAGCACCGTTTTTTCCTCCGTGAATGCTTGCCCGACCATGATGGCTAGCGAGGCAAGCAGTATTAGTCCTATATATCTCATTGTTTCAAAAGTTCAACACTGCAACAGTTCAACAATAAAATGAGTCATTATTGCTATAAATGGTGGATTAATTATTTATATTGAGCGATTTAATAATTAAAATTTAACCTCTGTTGAATGTTGCTATATTCTGCTGATGACCAATGTAATAGTAAATAATTCTTTGGTATAAAATTAATTTATTTAATTGTGATGTACTTTTAAATAACGTTGGATAAATCTTGCTGCTGTTTTATCGCCAGCATAGGCCAATCACAAAGGCTTTCAATTTGCAGTATTTGTCCATTGTCGTCGTGGATATTGTGTCGTTGTTGTTGCTGATTTAAGTCACCATCTAACATACCTAATCGTTGTATGAAGCTCGACTGATGGAAGCGTCCTGTCGACTTGGCTGACCAAAGGTATTTACTTTGATATTCGATGAAACGACTGTCGGCCACTTCAATAATTTGATGGGTAGATTCTAGGTCGAGTTGAGCCGAGGGTATGACCGAGTGAATGTGGCGTGCTTGAAAATAAAAGCGTCCATTAATATCTGTGGTGGTTTCATCCCAGACCCCTTCTTTGGGGGCGCTAATATGATAAAACCCACGGCGTAAACGTAGGCCTTTTAGCGGCTGGTTATGCAGGCTGATGCGTCCTGCGGTGGCGGGAAAAACTTCGACCTTGGTACGTTTGCTAAATAAACTCAGTAACTTTCTCATAAGTTCTTTTTCAGTAATTTATAGATAAAGCAATATAGATTTGGTCAGGATCATATATTGGCAGCTATTTATCGCAGTCTATAAATAAAAAGTAAATGAGGATTAAGTCTATTTAAGCTCATCGTTTTGGTTGATGTATATTGGGGTGTTTTATGACTTTTATTAGTTATTTAGTAGGTAGTTAAGGTCTTTGATATTAGCATTAGTGAAATGCTTGTAGATGTAATGAGCGTAGATGAATTGATTGACGTCGAAGTCAACTAATGCCCAGCGACAAACTCCCCGCGACAAACTCGATAATCGCGGGGGAGGCTTAGGTGTTTAAATGCAGTGGGGAATAAGTGCTCTTACGCTGTGGGCTGATGCCACAACGAGTTCGGTTTGTTGAGCAAGTATCTTAAGCAATTGCCGGTCAAACTCTCTGGCCTTTTGTGCGGTGATTGGCGCAGTTTTACATTGGGCGATGACTTTAAGGCCAATATTGGTGACTTGTTCCACTTGGGCAGCAAACGGCGCAAGTTCTTTGAGCTGAGGGTTGCCATCAATTAACCCATTTATGACTGATTGATGGGTTTTCCAGTGCTGCAGTAAACCCGATAGTGTGGTTAAGTTGTCACTGAGCGAATACTGATCGCTTTGCAGCTGTTGCGCAAATAAGGCTAATGGCAAACTCTCTACTGCTAAGTAGTCAACAAAAGCGTTTAACGGGGCTTGCTGATGATAAAGCTGCTGCTGATACTTGATATGATGACGGGTATAGTAGTGCGCCGGCTCAAGTGCTTGAGCGAGTATGGTTAACGGCTGTACGTTGGCATTGTTGGTTGTCAGTAGTTGCTGCCAACCTTTGAGCTGTTGTGATTGATGTTGCAGTTTGACTACCTCTTCGGCGTAGTGCTGGATATGATTCAGGCGCTGGTACATATCAGCGGTATCCGTTGCAGACTTTGCTGACCAAAAGCGCTCAGCAATCACATATAAACGCGGCCAGATCCGAGTGTCGATATTGTCCGCAGTGACTAACTCTGCCCAAATGGTGGCCTCACCCCCTAAGATATTGTTAAGACTGTTAGGGTCGGTAAGTGGGGCAAGCTGCAGTGTTTGCTCGACAAGTTGATTGGCGTTGCCAGTGATTACATTAACTATCGACATTGGATAATAACTGTTGCCGATAAATGCTGACGGCTGACTCGCTTGGCTTGCTTGGTTTGGTTGACGCGTATCCAGCTCAACGCGAAGTGGTCCCATCCAGGTATCGAGCGAGAAGCTAACTATATTGCCTTGAACCGTCGGCGAGATTTGGCGACTAAATTTATCATTGAGGCGAACATAGCCATGGTTTAAGTCGTCTGTCAGTAGTAGTTCAACCGCAACGGCACTGCCTTTCAATCGAGGTATTTGCAGCTGCCAAAGCTGGGCTTGGGCGTCCGCTGAAAACGGCGGGCTAGTGAAACTCTTACGTGGCGTAAGTTCATTGCGATAATGGTACTCAGCGTATTGAGGTTGGTCGATATAAAACCCGGTTGACAGTAGTCCAGGGTGACCTGCGGCGGTGATTTGGGCTAAAGAGTCTAAACCGCGCCATGATTGGACTAAGGTTTGTTTTGGCAGCTGAGGGTGGAACACTTCATCCCACCCCATCATGATGCGTTGGTGCTTTTGCAATATGTCACTAACACGTTGATTGAAATAGGCGTGTAAGTCTTCACCATCTTTAAATTGATTCTGCTGCATAAACGCCACAATGTCTGCGTTGTTCAACCATTGTGTTGGTGGCACTTCATCGCCGCCAATGTGCAGATAGGGATCTGGGAATATCGCCGCTAGCTCACCGACGAGTTTATCGACAAATTGATAGACTTCGGGGTTGGTTGGGTCAAGGATGGGGTCGAATACGCCCCAGTGACGCTCCATTTCATAGGGGCCGGGTTGGCTCATCAATTCAGGGTAGGCCACCGCAATCGCCGAGGCATGGCCTGGTACATCCATTTCAGGCACCACCCTAATACCACGCTTAGCAGCATAGCTGACAATATCTCGTAGTTGTTGTTGAGTATAAAACTCACCGTCCGAGGCTAGTTGAGTCAGCTTGGGGTAGTGGCTTGATTGAAAACGCCAACCTTGGTCATCGGTTAAATGCCAATGCAACACGTTGAGTTTGGCTGAAGCCATGCCGTCAATTTGGCGTTTAATTGTGTCGATAGGCATAAAGTGGCGTGAGCTGTCGATGAGTAAGCCACGCCAGGGATAGCGGGGTTGGTCGTTAATGATGACCCCTTGAATTGCAGCTTGGTGTTTTTGTCCATAGAGCCATTGGCTCAATGTGGTAACACCATGGTTTATGCCTAATTCATTGGCGGCGTGCAGCCGGATAGCTTGCTTATCTATATTAAGTTGATAGCTCTCATCATCACCTAATAAAATCGGTCGATGAGCAAGACTGTTGTCAATGGTGATAACAATTTGGGCTTGCTCTAGACTCGTATGGGTTAACTGAATAGGACGTTGTAGTGCGCTAGAGAGTGTTTGGGCTAATGTCGTGGTCAGCTGCTCGCGGGCATCGACCGTATAGCCTCTAATGGCCACTGTCATGTTATCGCTAACAACAAACTTGGTGTGGTTTAGCTGCAGTGATTGCGGCTTCGGCATCAGGCTGTGAACGGCCGTAGTCTGTTTGGTCGAGTTAGCCTCTACGGCCTGTAGTGGCCCGCTGAAAAGTATAATCAATAAAGTAAGGTGAGTGATTAATCTGTTCATCTACTGCTCTCTTTGATCAATGTGACAGTGCTTATTGGACGATGGATAAAATAGGGTTAAAGGGCAAATAGTTATTGCCGCCTTGTCATTAAATGAGTCATGGCGGCTTTGGGGATAATTGCGCCTGGATATTGAATCACCTGCGCGGCCAGCTTGTGACCGAACTTGGCGGCTTCCACTACGTCTTGACCAGTTAAACGGCGGCTTAAATAGCCTGCGGCGAATGCATCACCAGCGGCGCAGGTGTCGACCACATCGGCCATGTTTTCGGTAGCGATACTGTAGCGCTGGCTATTAGTAATGACAATACACGGCTCTTTGCCTTGCTTAATCACTACTTCTGGGATCTGCAATTGTTGGGTGCGCTCGATGATCTGCTCAACGGCGTGCTCATCATACAGCAGGTACTCATCTTCATCGGTTAACAGCGCAATGTCGGTCAGTGCCATGATCTGTTGGTAGTAGTGCAGCACATGACTGGTTTGCCAAAGTATTGGGCGGTAATTGTTGTCAAAAATGACTTTGCCACCTTGGTGCTTAAATTGGCGAACACAGTCAAGTAGGCGGTTTTTGGCCAAATCATCCAAGATAGCTAGGCTAATACCACTTAAATACAGATAGTCGATTTCGCCTTGCAATAACCTGCTTTCAAGGGGAGTTTTCTCCTTCGCGAAGTAAGCGGTTGCGGCGCTGTTTTCTCTTTGGTAGCTGAAGCGGCGTTCACCAAGGGTATCGACGATGATGTGGTAACGCCCAGGTAATTTGTCACTGATTCGAGTCACCAGTTGCGTGTCGAGCTGCTCTTGGCGCCAAGCGTTAATGAGCCGCTGACTGTCGTCATCGGTACCTAAAGCGGTGGCATAGGAAACATGGACAGTATTGTCAGTGGTGCGCCGTAAATAGATTGCGGTATTAAGGGTATCACCACCAAAGGACAATCCCGAGGTTTGCTCGCCTTCTAACATGCATTCGCCAAACAAAACTATCTGCGTCATCAGCTGGGCTCCTGTTCCATCTGATCACGCTGCTGACTGAGTATCTCCAGTGCTTGTTGCTTTGTGATGTTGCAAGCTGGTGTGGCTAAACTGACGATGATCCCCGCCAGACTAGCTGACAACAAAGAGGGCAGAATGGGGTTGCCCCAGTAACTGAGCCATTGTGGTATCTGGGTGATAATAATCGCGCAGGCACTGCCGCAGATAAGACTGGCCATGGCGCCTTGCCAATTAAATCGAGGCCAAAAACGCCCGAGAATAGAGCAGCTACAAAGCCCTGACATCAACACGGCAATCATGGTGGTGATATAGCTAATGATGTTGTCGGAACTCAGCGCCAAAATCAGTGCAAGACTGATGGTCATAGCAAGGGCGAGGCGAGATAACAGTACCACCTGTGTGGCACAGGGCATCTTGCCTTTGACGAGGAAATAAAGATCCCTAAGTACCACACTCACTGCAGCAATCGCATCGGAACTGGCACTTGACATAGTGGCTGAAATCCCGGCGATGACAATCAATGCGCCTAGCCATAGTGGCATGATATTAAGTGCAATATGGGGGAAAGCAAATGAGGCATTATTTAACTCTGGGCTGGTGGCAAATGCCGCCATACCAATAATGGCTGGAATAAAAGAGAAAAACAGATACAGGATACCTGAGTAGGTAAACGATTTACGGATAGAGCTGACATCACGGCCAGAATAGATTCGCTGGCGAAAAGATGGCGTTGCCAATACGCCTACCATCACTGCCGCCGCCAGTGACAATGCGGGTACGATACCAATTTTTTCGGTTGCAAAAACCGACAGGTTTTCAATGGGCTGTGCATCCAGCATCGGTTGCCAACCGCCAATGAAGTGCACCGAAAACAGCGCCATTAAAATGAATCCAGAAAATAAAATCAGTGCTTGAATCGCATCGGTCCACACCACCGCCGTGTAGCCGCCAATAATGACGTATAAGGTGAAGCTCACTGCCACGATCACTTTGGCCCACACGATATCAATGTCCATTAACCAAGCGAGGTACATGCCGCCACCAATAATATGTGCGCCTAACCAGCCTATACTGGCGATAAAGATAATCACCGCAATCAGGTTTTTAATCTGTACTTTTGCACCGACGTAATAAGCCAGCTCTTCGCTCATGGTCATGAATTTTAACTGTCTTACAGGAGCAAATAGCCAGGCAAGTAACAGGATCCCTACGGCGCCGCCCAAGCCGTAGAGAGTTCCTGCCCAGCCATTGTTGTAGGCAAAGCCTACAGCGCCCATTGATGAGCCTGTGCCCACCATAGTTGCGACTGTGGTGCCTAGGGTGAGTAGTAAAGGTAAGTTGCGTCCGCCCAACAGAAATTGTTCACCGCTTTTGTGTTTGCGCGTCACAAACCAACCGATGAAAATCATCAAGCCGATATAAGCGGTAAATGACCAGATAAACATTGCTTCCATACTGAATACCTATTTGTTTTTATTTTGTTTTGGTAAAACTATTGGTCAGACACAAACCTTGTTAGCTTTGTTTAAAGCAGCGCACATCAACCTCAACTTTACAGTCGACGACTAAGTCAGCCACCATGCAAATCCGCGCTGGTGGATTATCGCCAAAGAACTGTTTAAAGACTTTGTTGAACGATTGAAAGTAGCGTGCGTCGGTCAACACCACAGTGACATGCACTACATCTTCAGCGCTATATCCTGCTTCTTTCATGATCTCGAAACAGTTTTCTATGGCGATGGTCGATTGCTCAATAATGCCACCTTCCACGACTTCACCATCGCGCATTGGGGTTTGGCCGGAAACCATTAACCAGCCGCCAGCTTCTACCGCTCGAGAAAAGGGCAGATGTTGTCCACCAGTGCCGACACCGCCCTCGGTGCCAAAACGTGTAATTGTCATTATTTACTCCTTGATATTGGGCTGCCTGTAAAAATGGCAGCGCTGTCATTTTTGTGCGTACATAAATGGTGATTTGCCAAGCTGTCGCGCTTGATGAGCTTGCCTGCGGCAACAGCAACGATTTGCTGACCTTGTTGGTAGCTTAGTTGACCATTAACCCATACTTTTTCTATGCCAGCAGCGAGTTGCTGTGGCTGCTCAAAGCTGGCGGTATCAGCGACGGTTTCTGGACTAAATAACACCAAATCTGCGTAATAACCGTTAGCAATTTTGCCACGCTGTTTGAGCTTAAATTGTGTGGCGGCCAAGCCTGTCATCTTGTGTATCGCATGGCTTAACCCCAGTAATTGTTGTTGTCTGACATAATGGCCTAAAACCCGGGGAAAGGTGCCCCATAATCTGGGGTGTGGATGAGGGTCACAGGGTAATCCGTCAGAGCCGATCATGGCGCTGGGGTGAGATAAAATATGCTCGACATCAGCATCATTCATACAATGATACACAGCGCCCGCAGGTTGTAGTTTCTGCGCGCTTTGCACTAAAGACAGCTGCCACAGTGCGGCTATTTCCGCTAAGGTTTTACCGGCCATTTCCGGATGCGGGGTTGACCACGTAATGAAAATATCAAAATCATCGGTGACTTGATTAAGATCTAAGGTGCTAGAGCTGGCGGTATAGGGGTAGCAGTCGCAACACACAGATTGATGCTGTTGTGCCTGTTCTAAATGGGCAATGATCTCCGGTGCTCGGCCCCAGTTTTCTACGCCAGCACATTTGAGGTGCGAAATAACCACGGGGAGTTGCGCCTTTTGGCCAAGCTTGAACGCTTCTGTCATGGCATCAAGAATGCCTGCAAACTCTGTACGTAAATGGGTGGTATAGATGGCGCCATATTGATGCAAATCTTGGCTGATGTATTCCACTTCAGCAGCGGTGGCGGCTTGGGCATTGTGATAAGCCAGTCCTGTGCTAAGCCCTAGTGCACCTTGTTCAACGGCGTGGTTTAACTGCTGGCGCATCTGTTGCATCTGTGTGGGGTTAGCAGCGGTTTGTAAATCTTCCATCGCTTGCCAGCGTAGGGTGGTGTGACCGATGAGCGCGCCAACATTGACTGCTGGTTTAGCCTGCTCTATGGCCAATGCATAATCGGCAAAACTGGGGTAAATAAAAGCATCACTGTCGCCGAGCAAATTCACCGGATCGGGGAGCTGAGATTGATTGGCCAATGCAGGACTTGCGCTAATACCGCAGTTACCGACGATAACGGTGGTGACACCTTGAGACAATTTGCTCAACATGGCTTGGTTATCCATAACCACCAAGTCATCGTGGGTATGCACATCAATGAACCCCGGTGCAAGCGCGAGGCCTGAGGCATCAATCATTTGGGTTGGGTTTAGGTGACTGCAATCCCCAACACAGATAATACGATCGCCCTCTATGGCGACGTCAGTTTGTTGTCCCACGCTGTTGTCACCATCGTAGACAGTGGCATGTTGGATCAGGGTGATTTCGGGGAGGATGGCGGCTTGGCTCACAGGGTTAATCTCCTAACGGCAGTCGGCCATCGTTTTGGCGATGATCATCAAGATGTAGTTTGATTCGGCGTAATTTTTCTCGTGATTTACGCTGATTCAGCACCGCGACTTCACTGGCTAAAATATCGATAGCTGCCAGCATCACATACCGTGAGGCGCTGGGTTTGAAAATGTAGTCACTTTCATCGGTTTCGATAACAAGGTGGACATCGGCAAGTTCTGCAAGTGGCCCTGGCGGACAAATTGCAATGACCTTAGCGCCATACTCTTTGGCAATCGTGGCACTGTGCTGAACATCGGGGCTTACGCCACCTAAGGATAAACATAAAATCACATCTTGTTTGTCGACGGTCGCAGTCGCCATGCGCATTAGCATCGGGTCGCTGTAGGCGTTGCTCATCACTTCTAATCTAAAAAATCGGTTGTGACACTCTTGCGCCATAATGCTGCTACCACCGCCGACACCTAAGATCAGCAACTGCCTTGCCTGGGTGACCAATTGACAGGCAGCTTGAATACTATGCTCATCAATCATTCCAGCGTTGCGTGATAGGGCATCATGAATCGATTGATAGATGGCTGGGATGTCCTTTTTTTCAACCTTAGTGTCGGAGGTAAAGCGTTCTCCCACTGCGCTCGACTGGGCTAATTTAAACTTTAAATCGCGCACATTGGTGCAGTCTAATGCCTTGGCTAAGCGGGTGATGCTGGCATGGCTCACTTGAATTTTTTCCGATAGCTCACCGATAGGAGCATGGGCGGCATAACTGAGGTTTGCCAGAATAAATTCAGCCACTTTTTGCTCTGACGGCCTTAAAGCGGGTAGGCGCTGTTTGATGCAGCTAACAATATCCATTCTATTATCCATTGCAGTGGCCATTAAAAGTGAGTCTCGATAATTTGATTAATGCAATAGTTGTCATCTTCAATGCCAACAAATCGCCATTTATCTAACGTTAAACAGGGGTGAGAAGTGCTTAAGCAGATCATATCGCCCGGTTGAATATCGCTATTTTCAGGGACGCTGAGCATAGCGTGTTGATCCATTATTCGCGTGACTTGCCAATCACCAGTGACTTTGGTCGGCGCGGTATCTGAAGGGCGAAAATGTTGTTCAGGTGTCGGCAGACCGGCATCAAATGCCACATCGCGTTTACCTAGCCCAACAATCGCCATACCAGGCTGCGGCACTGACTGAACATAAGCCCAGATATGCAAACTGTTGATTAATTCGCTATCGATATCACAAGCAAGCGGGCTGCGCTCGATAACGTGTTGTTGGGCTTGCTCATAGATGCCAGTGTCATGGATTAAGTAACATCCTGGGCGAATCACTGCTGTGAGTATCTCTTGGGCGTTAGCCAGGCTGATGTGCTCGCTGACAATGTCGTACCAAGCAGAGCCTGCCCCAGTGATAAGGAATTCTGCTTGGGTATCAGTTTGCTTGTCTTTTAGCAGGTCATTGGCGAGCTGTTTGGCCAAGGTAACATTTTGCGCGACAAACTTGGCAATATTCTGCGCGGCATCGTCACCATGAATGACCCCTTCATAGAAGGCTAATCCTGCCAATTTCAGTGCCGGCGCACTGGCAATATATTGTGCTAATTGCTCAGCTTGCTGTGGGGTGCGCACGCCACAACGGCCATTATCGACACCCATTTCAATAAGAACGTTGATATCAAGGTTGAGTGGTGCGAAGAAATCATTGATGGCGGCTAAGTTTTGCTGACTATCGGCAAAAACATAAATTTTACCTTGATGTTGTTTGAGTACAGTCGCAACGATGTCGAAGTTACGTCGTCCAACTAATTGGTTGGCAAGAATAATCTGCTTAACACCAGCGTGGTGAGCTGTTACTACTTGCTGTGCATTTGCCACACTCATCCCCCAAGCACCACTGGCGATTTGGGCGCTGAACAGTTCAGGTGACATCGACGTTTTACCGTGGGGAGCCAATTTTACATTCGCTTTATCAGCAAATCTTTGCATCCAGTTGAGATTGTTTTCAATGGCACTTCGCGCCAAGGTGGCACAGGGGAGGCTGACCTGTTCTTTCAATATTTGCCAGCCTTTTTCCAGCGTTGCGAGATCCCCTAACCCTTTGTGGATGCGGTTTTTGGCACCATTGGCAGCTTGCAGTGTAGCGTTTGACTGATTGAAAAGATTAGACATTTTATCTGTGCTTATTGAGTTTTCGGGTGAAACAAGTTAGGTTTATCCTATGTTATAAAATAACACAAATCAATAACATTTGATGTTACTATGTAACTTTTAGGCTAGTGGTTTAGTCTATTTAGTAGCCAGTTTTTAGTGTTCATAGTAGCCAGCGTTTAGTGTTCAGGGGCAGTTTTAGTTAATAGCGATAACGCGACTAATTCATTGCTAATGCGTCACAGATGACCGGGTCATCACAGTGACATTACCGATACACAATATTGCCTAATCATGAAAAAGGTGTGAGTAAATGATCAAAACAGCTTCAATCAATAAACTCGCTTTCAGCGTCATCGTGTTTGCAGGTTTGGCTGCACAAGCGCCACTGCATAGCAAAGAGGCTAATCAACTTAAGCAATTACATAGTGTGGAGTGGGTGGCTGAAGGGACCTTTACTCAGGGTGTTGAAGGGCCGGCGGTTGATCAACAAGGCAATTTGTACGCGGTTAATTTTGCTAAAGAGGGCACGTTAGGCCAGGTAGATAAGCAGGGGAATGCTAGCTTGTTTATTACTTTGCCTGAAGGCTCAATAGGTAACGGTATTCGTTTTGATAGCAAGCAAAACATGTATATCGCGGATTATACCGGACATAACATTTTAAAAGTCGCTGCCAATAGTCAGCAAGTGTCGGTATTTGCACATAATGCCGAGATGAACCAGCCTAATGATATTGCCATTATGGATAATGGTGTGCTGTTTGCGAGCGACCCTAATTGGGCTGAAAGCTCAGGGCAGTTATGGCGAATCGATACCCAAGGTCAAACTCATCGTTTAGAAGCGGCAATGGGCACCACTAACGGTATAGAAGTTAGCCCTGATAACCAAACCTTGTATGTGAATGAGAGTGTACAGCGCAAAGTCTGGCAATATGATTTAAGCCGTACCGGTGAAATTAGTAACAAGCGTTTACTCATCAGTTTTGATGATCATGGTTTAGATGGGATGCGCACTGATAATCAGGGCAACTTATACATCGCCCGTTATGGTGCAGGTGAAATTGCTGTGGTGGCTCCAGCCGGTAGGCTATTGCACACAATTAAGCTCATCGGGCAACATCCCACCAATGTTGCTTTTGGTGGTGACGATGGCAAAACCTTATTTATTACTATGCAAAAACGAGGTGCTATTGAGAAAGTACGTGTGGCAGTGCCTGGGCGTTACTTCTAATATCTCGTTAGGTGGTAGCTGATTGGCTGAATGGTAAATGCGATCGCTATCACTTAAGTATTATACCAATCGGCATAAAGATGTGATCACTCAGCGAGAGTTTAGCGCTTGTGAGACAAGGCAACGAATGAAGGGCATAGTGACTCTACGTTCAAGTTCGTTTACACAGTATCAGAAGTGCTAAAACTCGCCCTTTGGGCGCTTTTTTGGCTGCCTACTTCTTCGTTGAATAACTTCCCAATAGAACCACTATTACTTAAGTTATTCGTCTCGAACTAGTTTGCCAAAAATAGCTCTGAGTAGATCACTTTCTTATGCCGATTGGTATTACCATTTAATGACATATTTCTGATTAATTTACTCAACTACTGACAGTGACGGACAGCACAAAATAGACCTGTTTATTTTCTCTACAAACTGGTCAACGTCACTGACAGGGTTTCGCGATATTTCTTTCATTTCTTATTGTTTTAATTTGTTGTTTATATTGGTTTTAATGTTATTTTAAGCTGCCAGAATTCCTATGGGATGAGCCCCTACTTTTACCCTATATACCCACTATCTGCGGTAATTAATTAGCCAACGCTAAATTGTCTAATTGTGACCAAAAGCACGTTTGTAAACTACTCGGCCTGCCTATTTAGGTGTATACATACGATAAATCGCATATGCAGTTTTGTGTATATAGGGTTCGTCAAGGGTGATGATATGAGTAATAAAATAAAAATAAGCCGTAGAGCATTATTGAAGTCCAGTGCAGCCACAGCAGCTTTATCTGCAGCTGGTTGTAGTACGACTTCTGTTGAACCAATGGTTGAAGCCATTGAAAATGAGTTACCGAAATCGGATGCACTGACAGGTACGGGCAAATGGGTCGGCACCACTTGCCAAGGCTGTACCTCTTGGTGCGCTAAGCAAGTTTACGTGATGGATGGTCGCGTAACTAAGGTCCGTGGCAACGTTAACTCAAAGGTGCATGGTGAATCGAGTTGTCCAAGACAACATCTTAGCTTGCAACAAGTATACGATCCTGACCGTGTGCGCACGCCACTTATCAGAACCAACCCTAAAAAAGGCCAACAACATGATCCGATGTTTAAGCCTATTTCATGGGATGAGGCGTTGGATTTATTGGCGGATAAAATCATTAATCTGCGTAATAACGGTGAAGCCAATAAGTATGCCTTATTGAGAGGCCGTTACTCCCATATCAATGAGTTTGTCTATAAGCATTTAACCAATATGATTGGTTCGCCAAATAACATCTCACACAGCTCAATATGTGCTGAAGCCCATAAAATGGGACCCTATTACCAAGATGGTAACTGGGGTTATAACCAATATGATGTTGAAAATGCCAAGTTCATTCTTTCTTTTGGTGCTGACCCAATTGCCAGTAACCGTCAGGTGTCTTACTACTCAAAAACTTGGGGTGATGCCTTAGATCAAGCCAAAGTTGTGGTGGTGGATCCAAGATTGTCAGCATCGGCAAGTAAAGCCCATAAGTGGATTCCAATTGAACCGGCAAAAGACAGCGTATTGGCTTTGGCTATTGCCCATGTTGCGCTAGTTGAAGGTGGCTGGCACAAACCGTTTGTCGGTGATTTTAAAGATGGCAAAAATCAGTTTGTTGCTGGTAAAACCATTGATGCAAGCCAATTTGATGAAAAGTATACTCATGGCTTGATTGACTGGTGGAACCTGACGCTAAAAGACTGCACGCCAGAGTGGGCAGCAAAGCAAACCGATATTAATCCTGATGTGATTACCGGTATTGCCAAAGACATGGCCGCTGCTGCACCGGCTGTTCAAGTATGGACATCTCGTGGTGCGGTTATGCACACCCGCGGTACTTATACCTCTTTTGCATGTCATGCACTAAATGGCTTATTTGGTGGTATCGATAACCAAGGGGGGGTGTTCCCAGGTAATAAAATCAAGCTCAATAAGAAGTTCCCAGATTCTAAGCCGTATCTTGATGATATCGCTAAAAAGACAGTCAAAATGCCCAAGATTGATCAGCGCGGCACTTTGGCATTCCCTGCGCTTAAAAAGGGCAAGTCTGGTGGCGGCGTGATCACCAGTAATGCGCCAAATGGCATGCTCAGTGCTGATCCTTATGACATTAAAGTCATGCTGGCTTATTTCAACAACTTTAACTTCTCATCACCTGAAGGGCAGCGCTGGAATGAGGCGTTAAGTCAGTTGCAATTTATGGCACACATCACCACCAATATCTCTGAATTTAGCTGGTTTGCTGACATTATTTTACCTGCCAACCATCATATGTTTGAGAAGTGGGGGGTACTGGATTCTATTGGTAATGGCGTGCATCAGGTGTCAGTACAGCAACCTTCGATTGATCGTTTGTGGAACAGCAAAGATGACGAATCAGAGATTCCTTACTTGTTGGCTAAGAAGTTAGCCGAGAAAGGTTTTGATAAACCATGGCGCTATATTAACGAGCAACTGTTAGACCCAGAAACGAACCAGCCAGCTAAAAACGAGCAAGAGTTTGGCAAATTGCTGGTTCGTTACGTGACGGCACCTTTATGGCAAAAAGGTGCCGATAAATATGGTGAAGACCTAGGTTCTTGGGACAAGTTTGTAGATGCTGGGGTTTGGAATAGTCACCCTTATAAAATTAAGAGCCGCTGGGGAAAGTTCAAAACAGAAACCAAGCAGTTTGAGTTTTACAGTAAAACCTTAGAAAAAGCGCTGCATAAGCACGCAGATAAACATGGCGTCGGCATTGATGACGTGATGCAGGCGTGTGAATACGAAGCCCGCGGCAAGTTGGCATTCGTGCCTCACTACGAAACGCCTTACCGTTTCGGTGATGCCAAGCAATTCCCATTGTTATTGGTGGATCAAAAGTCACGCCTAAACAAAGAGGGGCGTTCGGCGAATACGCCGTGGTACTACGAATTTAAAGATGTCGATCCCGGTGACAAGGTTGAAGCCGATACGGCCAAGCTTAACCCCATTGATGCGCAGCAACTGGGCATTAAAGATGGCGACAAGATTTTAGTATCGAGCCCTGTTGGAGAAATTAGCTGCACAGCGGCACTTTGGGAAGGGGTGCGTCCTGGTACTGTAGCCAAGTGTTTTGGTCAGGGCCATTGGGCTTACGGTCGTCATGCCAGTACAGAGTTTGGCCGCCAAGCTCGGGGTGGTAATAATAACGACATTATCGCCGACAGATATGACAGACTCAGCGGTGCATCCGCGTTCTATGGTCATATCCGTGTTCAAGTTAGCAAAGTTTGAAGGAGTAAATTATGAGATTAGGAATGGTTATCGACCTTCAAAAATGTGTTGGTTGTGGCGGGTGTGATTTAGCGTGTAAAACAGAAAACAACACGCCAGATGGCGTGAAGTGGTCAAATCATATCAATGTAACAGAAGGGCGCTTCCCTGATGTGAAATACAGCTATGTACCGACCTTATGCAACCACTGTAGCGATGCGGCGTGCGTTAAAGTATGCCCAACTGGTGCAATGTACAAGGATGAACGAGGCCTTACTCTACAGGACAATGATAAGTGTATTGGCTGCATGAAGTGTCAACGTGCCTGTCCTTATGGGGTGATCAGTTATAACAGACAGGTTCCCCATCGCGAGTGGCAAGATGATAGTGAACTGGTTGCTAAAGGGACTGCGTCACCACACTTACTGCTTAAGCAAACAGGCAGTAAATCGACGCCTTATGTGAATCCTGAGCGTGGCGATACTTACCCTGAAACCCGTCCACGCCGAACCACTGAAAAGTGCACCTTGTGTGACCATAGATTGGATCACGGGTTGCAGCCGGCTTGCGTATCGGCTTGTCCGTCTGGCGCGCGCGTAGTGGGAGACTTTGATGATCCTAGTAGCGAAGTGTCACGCTTGATCAGCATGCATGGTGGTAAGCAGATGAATGTTGAAGCAGGCACTAAACCTAATGTTTACTACATTCGTAGTTTCAACGTAAAAACGATTTATTAACCTCAACTCAGCGCGATGCCCTAATCCGGCATCGCGTGGTCTTATTTAATGTTCAGCGGCTAACGTGATTTCCGCCATAAAGCGACTTCAGACAGCGCTATTTTTTACACAAAATAGTCGGGCGATCTTCAGTATCACCTACAGCCTTAAGAATACTTAGCGGCTGGGCGATTAGCTGTTGATTTGCGTTGAATGTTTCCGCAATGATTTCCGCGGCCCACTGCGGCAGGTCGGGATTAATGGAGTAATAAATCCATTGACCTTGACGACGATTGACCACCACTTCAGCGGTTTTTAGCAAGGCAAGGTTTCGGGAAATTTTAGGTTGAATTTCGTTGAGGGCTTCACTAAATTCGCACACACATAATTCCCCCTCAGCTTTTAATAGCAACATTATCGATAGCCGTACGGGATCGGAGAGGGATTTAAATAACGTGATGGGTTCTATCTGCATGCTTATATACCAATTTGCTACTTATTGTGTTGCGAAATAACCGTGTCTTTTAAAACACAGCCTAAGTAGCCTACCATAGAGATAGGTAAGCTACTGTTAAGCATGTTAAACTTTAACCAATTTCGCTAAATCTGCTGGGCGATAGTAGACCGACTTAAGCACTTTACCTTGGCGAACCACTTTTCCTTCCATTTCAACATCTTTAGCACACTTGGCAATGATAAAGTCACCTTTAGTGCTACCGACGATTTCAACACCCTGCTTAGCATAAAAGGCGACTGTCTCAGCCAGTTCAGATTCATTACGACAGACTTTACTCATATTGCTGGCATGTACTTCATCCCAACAGGTCATAAAATCAATTTCACGGTTTTTAGCGACATGTAATAGCAGGTCGATAAGGTAGCTAATTTCAATTCGATCGATAACTTGACTCGCGCCTAGGTGCACCAAACGTCCCATCAGTACGTAAACGGAATCGACGATGGCATCGGCTTGTTCTACACGGCAATCAGCTTCTGCTAATTCCGTTAGTTCTTCAATGGCTAATGAGGTATGCAGCGTATCGGCTTGTTGATCTAAACTGCTTGGATCTTCGATAGGAAGATCGAAGGTCGAGCGAAACTGATAAATGTCACGGTAGAGGTGATCATAGATGGGTTGGGTAAGTGCGGTTAATTGCATACTAAAAACCTTAAAGCCGAGCCAGGAAAGGGCTCGATTTTAAGGGATAGCGACCATAAATGAAAGTCACCGTTGAACGACGCAAGTGATTTCAATAATTATTTACTAATGTGTTTATGCGTTTAATTTGCATAACCAAGTTTATAGCGAGTTATTAAGTGAATTTCTAATGGCTTTGCCTTAGATAAACTGAGCCCCAACAAGGCTTGCAGGCCGCTCGCCATTGGACACGCTTGTTGCGTTTGTGTAAACATGGCTGGCTGATCGATACTAAAAAATAACAATAATAGGACTTCAAATGGCCGCAAACCTACCGCCTCAAGAGCAGGCGAGCTCATCGACTTCCAAAGACAGTCACCATCGTACACCGACTCTGCTTGATGCACTTGTGCCAATGTTTGCTCTGGTAATGATGCTGGCAATGGCGGTCTATCTGTTTTCTTCTGACAGTTCATCCGGTGCCAACCAAATCGCGCTGATTATTGCCGCATGTATTGCCATGATCATTGGCGCAAAAAATGGTTACAGCTGGGGGGAGATGGAGCAAGGCATCGTTAAAGGTGTCGGCTTAGCGACAGGGGCATTGCTGATTCTGTTTTCGGTGGGGTCGTTAATTGGTACTTGGATATTGTCGGGCACGGTGCCAACCATGATTTATTATGGGATGAAACTACTTAACCCCGACTACTTTTATGCTGCATCTTGTTTATTGTGTGCTGTTGTCGCGTTAAGTATTGGCAGTTCCTGGACCGTTGCTGGCACCTTAGGTATTGCACTTGTGGGTGTGGCGAGTGTTATGGGCTTAAGTGTAGAAATCGCTGTGGGGGCGATTATTTCAGGTGCCTATTTTGGTGACAAGATGTCCCCCATGTCCGATACCACTAACTTAGCGCCTGCGGTAGCGGGCAGCGATCTGTTTGCTCATATTAGGCATATGGCGTGGACAACTATCCCAAGTATTGTTATTGCTGTGATGGGTTTTACGCTTCTTGGGTTAACTGGGGCAGACACGGCAGCAGACAATCAGCTACAACAAACCATGGCTTTGATTGAAGCTCAATACCATCCAAGTTTATGGTTATTGTTGCCCTTGCTGGTGGTGTTGTTATTGGCTTATAAAAAGATGCCTGCTTTTCCAACGGTCGTGTTGGGGACATTAGCAGGCGCGCTGTGCGCGGTGCTATTTCAGTTTGATGGGGTATTGGCGCTAGCTGATGATGCTAGCTTACCGGTGTTACTGGCGTTGGTGAAAGGATTATGGGTGGCCATGTTTGACGGTTATGTGGCTCATACTGGTAGTGACGTGTTAGATAATCTCCTAAGTCGTGGTGGCATGAGCAGCATGGTAACCACAGTTTGGTTGATCATTTGTGCGATGGCATTTGGCGGGGTGATGGAGCGTACCGGTCTACTGAAACGTATTTTGCAAGGGATCATGCAGTTAGTGAGCTCTAGCCGCAGCTTAATTATGACCACGTTGGCCAGTGGTATCG
Organism: Shewanella waksmanii; assembly: GCF_043643685.1. Classification (GTDB taxonomy): domain Bacteria; phylum Pseudomonadota; class Gammaproteobacteria; order Enterobacterales; family Shewanellaceae; genus Shewanella; species Shewanella waksmanii_A. The sequence goes on along the minus strand of NZ_JBHZSN010000008.1, from coordinate 113,073 downwards.
GCGCCAACCTAGTGACGGGCGATCAATATATCGCCATTTTGCTACCCGGTAGAATGCTCAAAGTGGAATATGGCCGTTATGGGTTAGCGCCGGTGAACCTTAGTCGTGCACTGGAAGACTCGGCCACCATTACCAGTCCTTTGGTACCATGGAATACATGTGGTGCTTATATGGCCAGTACGCTTGGTGTCGCTACGGTGGCCTATCTACCGTTTGCATTCTTCAACTTAGTTTGCCCGTTAATTAGTGCAGCATATGCCTATTATGATTTTAAAATCCTTAAATTGACTGACGAGCAGCGCCAGGTATTACAATCGGCTAACGCCGCTTAACTGTCAACGGCAATCAGTTGCTGCTGGACGGTAATTTGCCGGTCTATTTCCTTCAGTAATTGGGTAAATTGGGTTTGTGTTTTTTGCGCCGTAAAGCTTGGGTGGGCCTCAATTAAGCTGCGGTTTAAGTCACCTTGATTGATGGCTTGAATTAAGTAGCGCTGGCTTTGATGATCATCGTTAATACTGGCGTATAGCATGGCCAGAGCGAGGCTATCACTGGCGCGGTCTGAGCCTTGAGCTAGCTGTTCGAGATAGTGCGCGACCAAAGTTTGCCAATGACCTTGTAGTTGTGGATTGTCTTGCCAGTGAGGCTGACTTGGCATTGATGCAAACAACATTAACCATTTTCCCTGTAGCTGATGCTGGTGGTGACGGCTGTTGCTTAGCACTTTGGCCAGCTGCTGGCACTGGGCATATTGGCGGTTATAGAGAAATGCCTGTGCCAATTGCTGTTTAATACCTTCATTGTTGTGGTATTGGGCTTTGGCTAATAAATTTTGGTAGTGTTCTATAGCTTGCGAGAACATCTCTTGGTTCATGTACCACTTACCGATACTGAGATTGGCTAACTGTGAATCTGGTTGTAACAGTAAAGCACGGTCAAATAGGTTTTTTGCTTGTTGGTAATCTTGTAAGGCCATAAAAATCAGCCCTCTATGAACCAAATTGACACCATGATCTTTATCTATTTGTAAGGCTTTTTCATTCCACTGTAAGGCCTTATTTAGCTGGCCCACTTCACGATATAAATAGCTGACATTAGCCATAGCTTCAGCAAATTGTTGTTGTTTGTTTAACGCTTTTAAGTTGGCATTGATGGCTTTAGTGAACCAGCCTTTGTTGTAATACGCGAGTCCCAAGGACTTATAACCTAAGGCTGAATCAGGCTTGAGCGCAATGGCTTTGTATGCATTGTCTATTGCGAATGTTTGCCACTGTTCTGGGCCATTAAATTGGTACACTCCTTGGCTGTAAGCATCAGAAAGACCCGCATAGGCTTCGGCTTTGTTGGGACTTAAGCTGATGACCGACTGGAAAATGTCGATGGCATGGCGATTATCTTCGGCGCGATAACGGTGGTAATAATCTAAGCCTTTACGGTAAAGCTGGTTATCGAAACTATGGTAAGTGACGCTATTAGCATTGGCTCTGTAGGTTTGTTGTACGGCAGATTGAGACGAAACTAATAGCGCAATACACACAAATAGCATCAGCAAGGTAACGAGGCCGAGTGAAGTGACCTTCCAATACAAAGGGTATTTGGCTGCACTAATAGGATTGTCTGTTACCAGCGCTAACGATGTGTGCGTGGTACTGTGGATGATTGGTGTTGCGGTTACCTGAGGGATAATTCGGTAGCCTCGACCACGAATTGCCTCAATAAATTGCGGCGCGTTGGCATCATCATTTAATGCTCGGCGCAATAATTTGATGCGCTGCTTAAGGGTTTCATCTCCTACCACTGCATCGGGCCAAACTGATGCTAATAAAACTTGCTGACTGACAATGGCTGGTGCCGATGCCAGCAGTACGCATAATAAACGATAGCTCAGTTTAGGCAGCTTAATTTCTTGCCCTTGTTGGTTGGTCAGTGTGCCGAGCTGAGTATTGAGCGTTAAGTTGGCAAACTGGTAGCGGGTATCGTTACTGCCATCCTTTAGCATGGTGATTCTTCATTGTATTTGGCTGCAATTGGCTACCCACTTTACTGAGGTTTCACCAATTAGCAACGGCTTTCACCAAAGCTTCACCAAGTTTTACTTAGGCTTTCACTGTTATCTTGTGTATTGAAACAGCTTGTTTTTTTAGACTGCGGCCTAACCTCGCTCGGGTTTAGGGGCACTGAATTTAAAGGGACTCTGTGTTTAAAGGGAGGGAATTTAAAGACGTTATCAATGAAGCGGATTAAAGCGCTAATACACAAACTGTGTATTAGCGCTGCCTAGGTTATTGGCCGCCAGCAGATAGTAAGTCTGGATTGGTCACCAGATTACGTACGCCATGGGCATGGTCTTCATCAAATGGATTATCTTGTAGCCAAGCATCTAGGCTATGAATATCCACTTTTAATACCTGAGGTCTCACGCTCCAGCTCACTTGCAACGGTGAAGCTTTCTCGTTGTAACTAGGGCCGGTTGTTGAACCTGCATACTCGATTGGGGTACCTGTGGTGTCAGGAATATTCAAAGCTTGGTGGTAACCATTTTTTTGCCCCAGTGCGGTCAATGTCATGAAATCTTCCGCATCGCTGTCGTTAACCAACACCATGACTTGGGTTTCAACCCTAAGTTGTGGGTTAACGATGGCATCATTTAGACACGATCCCAGTGTCGGGCCGGGGGCCACTTGGGCCGTGGAATGAACATAATGCACCTCAATGGTGTCGCCCGGTTGTAGTGAGTGTTTTTTACCGCCCACTACTTTTGATGTTGGAGTTAATTCCTTGGCACTCAATTCACCACTATATTGATAACCAGAATGGTAGCCTTTGCCATCACCATTGCCTGCGTAAACGGTAAATTCGCCGCCTTGGTGCTCCGCATTTTTGTGAATATGGATGTTACATAGATTCATCTGGCTGTAGTGTGGTGCTGCTGCAAATATCCGCTGGTTTTGACCACTCAGATCATCAATATTGCGTGGTGATTGGGGGCCAAAACCTTGGCCTGCGGTATTACTGGCTAATGCCGCTCTTTGGGCTTCAATCACGCTGTCAGGTACTTGTTCACTATTTTGCTTAGCTGCCAATAATGGTAATGGCATTAATATGGCAGTAATAGAGAGAACTTTTAAATGACTTTTCATAGAATTTACCTTCAAGGTGATAAAACCGGTTTTTTGATGGTAAATAAGCTAAAAGTAATGTGATTAATATTCAAGAAAAAATAATTAATTAAAAATAATCAAATAAATATGATTGGCAATAAGTTTTTGATTGGTTGTACTTGAATTATTCTTAGGTATAGGCTTGTGGATGTATCTTATTCTTATGGCGTACTCAATCAGGTATTAATTATTGGTGCCGGAGATTGCGAGTGCGTTTTTAGTGTTGCTAAATTTATTTTCGGTGTTGACTAAACGTGAAGGTCAACACCAGAAATCTTACAATGAAAAATAAAACGGAATTCACTTTTTAGTATAAAAAATAGCACTACAGCGGCGCGAGATTGTTATCTTCTCGCCATTGATTTGCCGCAGCATACTGTTCATCACAGTTTACGTATTGACCATGTCTGATATTAAACTTTGAGCCTTGCTGGTGATTAGAGTCGCCACAATAAACGCTACCATCAGTCGTCACGAAGCAGCGCCGCTGGCCATTCATGCGAATTTCATAGCCGTAGCCGCGTGCAGAGTTAAATGCGGCCGGGGCATTAATACCGCAGTTTGCTTGTAGGTTATAGCGAAAGAAATCATCAAATTGGCGCTGGTTTTGCTGACGCGTTGCATTGGGATCGTCGTATCCTGCACTTGATCTGGCTTGAACACAGATACAGGTTTCTTGATCGGCAATGTTATTGTCAGTCCATTGTCGATATCGCTGCGCATTATTCATTGTCATTCCATCCCTGTTTTGAGGCTAGTACTGTTTATTAAAGATGAGATGATAAACCTAGGCTTGGTATTTTTTATGATTTCTAATACTAAATTAATTTTTTAATATCTAATCACTTTAGTTTTTCGATTGAAAGCTCGGAAATATGGATGGGTTTGGAAAGTTTTTCTGTTAGTACTATTTTTACAACGGTTTTTTAGGGGCTAGCAGGGTTTTTATCTGAGTTTTTGATTTTCTTCAAATAAGACATTTAAGTTTGATTTAAATGTTATTTGTGGGGGAGCTATTGTTTTGGCTTTTTTGTTTTGTCTTTTTTTTGGGGGAAAGCTTTGGCGCTAATAGATACGTACTCATTGGTTAATTTCTAATTTATTTGGTTTGTAGCAGGCTAGTATCAGTACTAACCTGCTTGGTTAACTTAAAGGGATTAAAGCCGCTTGACGTCAACCGTTAAGCTGTCAAGGTGAGCTGCAATATCAGTCGATGGGGAAGGACTTTGCTGACCACCAAGGTGTTTAGCAAAAAAGCGCTCCATCGCTAGAATGTATGCCAATTTATTGCTGCGCTTTTGAAATCCATGGCCTTCATCTTTGGCCAAAATATACTCCACCGGCAGTGACTTTTGGCTGAGTGCTTTGGCAATGTTGTCAGATTCAATTTGCGTCACCCGCGGGTCATTGGCTCCCTGCACTAGCAATAGCGGGGTTTTAATGTTGTCGACGAAATTGATCGGTGATCTGGCCTGCATATCAACTCGATCTTCGGCAATGGCTGGGTCGCCAACCGCATTGTAAAACTGCCCTAGGTAGGGGCGATAATAATCAGGAAATGCTTCCATTAACGTAATTAAACTAGATGGTCCCACATAGCTGACAGCTGCTTTATACAGATCGGGTGTGAATGTGGTGCCGGCAAGTGCCGCATAGCCACCATAGGAGGCGCCCATGATACCAATACGTGATTTATCTGCGATGCCTTGTTCAATCAAGAAATTAACGCCATCGGTTAGGTCATTCTGCATGCTGCCCGTGCCCCAGTTCTTGTTGCCTAGGTTTAAGAAGCGTTTACCAAAACCAGTAGAGGCACGAAAGTTTGGCTGCAATACCGCATAGCCACGATTAGCCAGCAACTGAGCGACTGGATTAAAGTAGCCTGATCCAAGTGTCCAATAATCCCGTGCCCATGGACCGCCGTGGGGAAGTACAATAGTAGGTAGCTGTTGTTGCTGATTTAATGGCAAGGTCAAATAGGCTTGAATAGTCACGCCGTCGCGGGCGGTATATTGAATCGATTTGCGCGCTGACAGTAGACTGGGATCGATACTATTGGCTTGTGCCAGCAGCACTTTGACGATACCTGTATTTGCGTCATAAAGATATTCACTTCCCAATGTGCGATCGCTGGCGACATGCAGTTGCCAAAGTCCAGTTTGTTGGTTGCGATCGACAACGCTAATTTCAACATCATTTTTGAAGTGTTGGTTTATCTGTTGCCAATGTTTGTTAAAGCTTTCAGTGAGGCCATAAGTGCGTAGTCGTCCACCATAGTAAGAAACAGCAATAGGGTTACCGTCATCATCGAACAGGACTTCATGCACATCGGACTCGTTATTTGGATCTTGATGAATGGTTTTTATCTCGCTGCTCTGCAGGTCTATTTCAAGCAGCTGTTGTTTATCTCGACCAGCAATATTGGCTTGAATATAGGCGCTGGTTTGCTCTTGGTTTACTCGTAAGATTTGAATGTCCTCACCAAACTCGGTAGTGAGTATTGGCTGCCACTGGCCTTGCTTGTTGAAAAACAGCGTGCGGGTGTTATCGGCATTGCTATTTGCTGCAAGCACTGGTTTACCTGCAGCATTCACCTCAACCTGGCCGAAGCCTAAGTGATTTTCCATGATTGAAGTTAGCTGATGGCTTTTAATATCTAACTGATAAAGATCCAGACGCTGAGCATCACTATGGTTAGCCATTACTATCAGTTGATCTGGGTGCTCTTTAGGCTGCCTTACCAATATATACCGGCTGTCAGTTTTTGCTGTTAGCGCCTGTACCTTACCGGTTAGGATCTTTGCATTAGGGTCAAAGGATAGACGGTATAGCTGAGTGTTCTCATTGCCATCAGTGTCTTTGGCGAAAAACAACTGATTGTCATCTAAAGACCACTGAAACTCCGCAATCGGCGCTGAATATCGGGTAATGGCTTGTGCCTTATCTAACTCACTGCCAACGGGCATTAGGTAAATGTTTTTTGCTCCGCGGTAATCTTTCAAAAAAGCCAGCCACTTGCCGTCATGGGAGGTCTGAATATTGCTAATACCTTGTTCATTAAAGAACGCTTCGATTGGCAATAATGTTGCGGTGTTGACAACCTGTTGTTGCTCAACACCCTGGGAAATAGTGCTGTTTGAGTGGCATCCAGAAAGTAGCGTAGTGACTGCGCTGGCAGTAACAAGTAAACAACCTAGTATGTGCTTGTGCCTCATGACGGGCTCCTTAATAACTATATCCAGTGGTGCCATCGTTAAGAGATGGCCTTTTCCTTGAGTTGTTATTTAGGCTATTACATAAAATAATTATTGTAAAACGATAATTTTATATTTTTTTGCGATTATTTTTTGTTGTGTGGTACCATTTGGCTGTCAATGGTTAGGGAAGATGTGGGTCATGAACGGCAAAATGCAAAAGTTAAGTCAACTCAGTGGCTATTTACGTGGGCTGGTACTGTTTGCCACTGCGGTGGTGATTGGTTATTTGGGTTACCAGTTAGGCGTCAATGGCGAGCTGAGATTAGGAAGTACCCCACTCACAGAAGCACTTTGGCACGATGAGCGTGCAAGTCATACAGTACTGTTGATGATGGTGTTGCCGCAATTTATCACCATGCTCTTGGGGGTTTTTTGGTTACAACGTTTGCTGGGCTACTATCAGCAGGGACTATTCTTTACCGCGGAGTCGATGCGTTGTTACCTGTGGTTAATTTGGTTAAAAGTGGCAGACTTTGGGTTAGATATTGTGCGTCATTTAGCGGTTGGCAACTACCATAGCCAGTTTTTCACTTCTACCGAAATAGAGCTGCCGATTGATTTTGGTAACCTGACTACCTTGCTATTGATGTTGGTGATTGTGTATCTACTTAAAGCGGCAAAAGAGATTGAAGCCGAGAACAAAGAGTTTATCTAAGCGATGGAAATTATTGTAAATCTAGATGTGATGATGGCTGTCCGAAAAGTAAGCTCCAAAGAATTGGCTAAAGCCATTGATATCACCGAAGCGAATCTGTCCTTGTTAAAACGTGGCAAAGTGAAAGGGGTGCGTTTTGAAACGTTAGCGAAGATCTGTGCCTATTTGCAGTGTCAGCCAGGCGATATTTTAGCTTATCGGTCCAAACCTGAGTAAGCCTCATTAATGTAGCGTAAAGCAAGAGAAAAACGCCTTAGGTTTATGGAAGGCGTTCTTAATTTTTAGAACTGATAGTTTACTTCAATTCGATGATCACCATTTTCAAAACTCACATTTTCATTCCAGTTGGCATAGTAACGAATCGTGGTGCGAGGATTAAGTTGATAGCTGAGTGCCGCTTCGTGTAGCAACACACTATCTTCGCCCTGCAAGCCATGCTGTTTGAAGATATCTGATCCTGACATGGTTCCCATATACATAGGGTTGTAGTTCAGCCAAACTTTATCACTCAGTTCGACTTTTCCATATAAACCTGCAACGTAGAATGTTCCGTGCAAATCCCAACGATCTTGTGCCTGTGCAGCACCAGAGTTGTCACTATCAAAAGACTCACCAAATGCGACACCTAGGCCCGCTAACGGGTATAAGCTAACGGGGCCCATCTTAGGTAGTGCTTGAATGAAGTTATAGGATGCACTTCCTTGAGTTCCTTGGTTTGGGGTGAAACTAAGGTTGACATCAATCTCACTGCCGCGACCATTAGTCAGGTCAACATTGAAGTTACGAAAGCGTAGCGAGTCGATGCTGTCTGTTCCTTCTCGGTTATTCCAGCCAATGGCATCTCCGGCAAAGCCTTTCACTTCTAATCTATTCATTCCTATCGTAGTATCAGAACCTGTGTCGTAGGTTTGACCCACTTTTAAATTTAGCCCTTTATCGGTATAGCCAAGCCCAGCTTGAGTATAAACCGCAAGCGGATCGGACATATCCTGCAGTTCAACTTCTTCGGCAATAGCGTGAGAACTCAATGCAAAAGTAATGGCTAAACTAAGTGAAGTCAATGTGGATGAGTTTTTCATAATCAGTACCTATTTAGTGTTGATGTATTAAGTTGCTGACTATTCTGAAGGTCATTATCAACTTGGAAATGGCTTTTGAAGACTTTCTTGAAGTCTTTTTGTGACTTGAGGTGGGTAAAGGTTGAGTGTCAATGCTTAGAGCGGTCGAGTGACTTAGTCCAAGAGGTGGGCTAGTCTATAGCTGTGGTCAAAACTCAAAAGGCTGGAAATGAGTTTCAGTTTCTTTGAGAATGTCAATTAACCATTTAGTTAGTGGTTTATTTCGATTTTTTCTCGCATAGGTACAGACGATTTGAGAGTTAGGTAAAGACTTTGAATCGACTTTGAATTTAAGTGGCTTTAGATGACTTCTCGGATCATTATATATTTCAATCGTACTGAGTAATAACATGTTTTGTGATTCTGCAACCTGCATGGCCAATATTAGGCTATCAGTTTGGAAGCGCACGCTGGCTTTTACTCCCATGTCCTCAAGAATGGAGTCCACATAGATATTTTTTTCATCAATATGTGGAATAGTAAGAGAAACAAAATGATATTGTTCTAAATCTTTGGTCGTGACGGTTTTAAGTTGGTGGAGGGGGTGGCTTTCTGCGGCAAAAATAGCAAAGTAATCCTCTGCGAGTTTTTGTTGATAGATAGAGTTTGGTAGGCTTTCGCTGTAATAATTTACGCCAATCGCTGCTCGATTATCTAGAAGTTGCTCTACAGAGGCTTGATCCCAGCTTTTCATAAACCATGTTGCATTAGGTGCGTCCCTTGATAAGAACTCAAAGATTTTTGCGCCGTACAATAGTTGTGATTGATGATTAAGGTAAATCACATAGCGTCCGGTTAGCTGTGAAGGATCAAACTCGCTATTGGTGGCAACGATATCATCAATACTATTAAGTAGGCTTGGCAGTTTTTCAACTAACGCTTCGGTAAATGCTGTGGGTGAGAGTTGATTCCCCGTGCGAATGAACAATGGCTCATTAAAGGATTGTCGACATTTTGCGAGATTACGGGCTACGGCAGATTGGGATATATCTAGTTGTTCTGCGGTAACGTAGGTGTTACGAGTGTTATAGAGGTTGAGTAAGACCTTAAGCGCTTTAAAATCTAAATTGTCCATTTTGCTCCCAAACTCAGATAGAACAAGTTGCTGATTGTCATTGTTATCATTTTTACCAGACTACCAGAAAGCGAGCAGAAATTGAAAATATACAGTAAGCGAACAAACCAAAGAGCACATATACCTTGGTGTGAGTGAAAGAGGCCGCTTCTTTACGGTTATGCGTGGCAGTAGGTATTCACTGCTCTACCGTTTTGAGTAGACTTATGAATGCATATTAGATGTTTTCTGTGGTGGCGCTTAAGCGATTGTTTATCTCACCACACACTGAAGTTACCATTTTGCATGGCGGTCATAGGCAGGATCTGCCATCGTTAATCTCCCTCCTTTTACAAGTATTAACTTGTATACCTCCAAAAATCAGCCAGTTCAATTGCAGGAAAGAAAGTGACTGGCGCACTATTCTACATTGAGTCTATGACGATTTTGCTAAACGAGGAGCTTGCCTACGGCAACGCCTCGTTATTTGAAAGTACTATTACTGTTGGTCATATAAGTGTATTGGAGTCGCATTGTTAGGCTGTTGAGAATATTATAAAGGCCATCATAGCTTTGCTCCCAGACGAGCAATATCTGGCAGCAAAGCGAGTCTATTGAGGTTAATAGTATCAGCAGTTATAACGCTTGAAGGTAAGATTTTACTGCGGTAATTCTTACTGTCGCCGCACCAATTATGTCGATGAACCCAAGTAATGGTGTGGGTTTATCAGCACTAATCCAAGCAGAGCCCGTGGCACCGATAGGTAGTGCCGCCATAGTCTCAGCATCAATTTCTAGTATGACCGTTCTACCTACAGGCGCGGATCCTCGCTGTATATGCTGAGAAACAAATTGTTCTTGTGGTAGCAAACTCCCTTGTGCCTCCCCTGTCGCTTTTACAATGCTGTGAACTTTAGCGCGAAAAATCTCACCGGGATGGCTGTGAACAAAAAATTCACTGAACTGTCCTGGCTGGATGTTGCGATATGCTTGATCTGGGATCCGCATTTCGACAAATTTCTTACTCGTGTCCCAAAGGTGCAATGAACCCACACGCGAGCCATCGGCGATAAACACATGAGTGACCATGCCATCAAATGGAGCGGTAACGGTTAGGCGTGCTAGCTCAAACTCTAGGTTGAGACGTTGTGCTGCTAAGCTGGCTTTTTCTGCATCATATACGGCCAATTCGGCGGTAAGTTTATCTACCAGATCGGCAGCTTGTTCTTTCTCTTGCTGGGAAATGTGTTGCTGCAACCCTTGGTGACGCAGGTGATCACGCTTTGCCTGAGACAGTGCAACTTGCTTTGCCGCCTGTTGGCGCTGCGCCTTGACTCGCTTGGCATCTAACTCTGCAATTTTAGCCGTGAGCTGATCGTCTTTAAGTACATACAATACATCCCCTTGGCTAATGGCTTGGTTGTGTTCCACATAGACTTTATCAATGTGTTGCCCAAGTGCAGGCGAGAGCACCGCATGTGGCGCCTTTACCGTGGTCGAGTTAGTCAGATCGGCTGGCGAATAAAATCGGTGACCGAAAAACAATGACAATGCCAGTAATACACCAATAAATACTGTAATGAAGTAGTTTTTGGCTGAGCGTTTGAGTACTTTGAATTTAAACAATAACCATACAATAAGAATGTAAGGTAGCATTATCTCTTTCATTATCTTGTTCCTTTAATCCAAGTTTGAACTTTATCCCAGTCGGTAACGATGGCGAGCGCTGCGAGAAACCATAGGGGTTTCCATACTAGGCCTAGAATGCATAACCAGAAGATGAGCTTAGCTTGAGCGAGGCCTTTCTCTTTGGCTAAATGTTTAGGAATAGAGTGTATTTGCCACAGCTTGGCCGATACCCAGCCAATAATGGCAATAGTGACTATGACGATAAACCACATGAACTCAATGGAGTTGAGCAGTGGGTATACCTGCGGTAAAGCTTCAAACTGTAAGCTTGTATCATTGATTTTCATCTGAGCCCTCGTTATACAAAGTAAAGTGTTAATGGCAGCGCTGTTGGTGTGCTGTTTAATAACGTTGGGGCTATTATGAAGTTTTTAATCGACTTGTTTAACAGCGTGAATCGGTTTTTTACGAGTCGGATTTAGACTTGATGTGCGAAGGGCTAGTGGTTTGTAAAGGGGGCGTCACCTCATTAAATTATGAGGTGCGCATAAAAAAGTTATGAGTAACTGTATTGGTTAACTTAAGTTGTCGATGGGTTATACAGCGGAGAAATCATCTCTTTGAGTATGGTTGTTAACCATATAATCAGCGGATCTTTTGCCTGATTTGCACTATATGCACAAGTGAGTGCTATATCAAAGCTGCTGCAACAACTGTCGGCCAATTTGACGATTTTTAGGCTTGGATGGTGATCATCGCTTAATATTTGCGAGCCAACAAATAGTAAGGATTGATTGTGAGCAATTTGTGCTGCGAGGGCTACAGAGTCAGTGTGTATTTGAGCGGTGATTGAAGGCTGACTGTCAAGCGTGTGTTCTAATCGATTGCTGTTGTGCTTATCGCTGGCATTTAATGGTAACGATATGAACTCATACTGAGTTAGTTGCTCCATTGTCACGTGCGGCACATTATGTATTGGGTGCTGTTTATCTGCCCAAATAACCAGTTTATCGTTGGCGATACGGTCTTGGGTTATCACACTTGGTAAATCGTGGTTGATGTAGTCTATCCCTAATGTAACTTGCTGGTTAATCAGGTTTTCGATGGCTTGACTTTGCCAGTCGGTGATAGTCCAGCTGGCATTGGGGGTCAGTGTTGATAGCCGCTCCGCCAGTGCAGTGCTTATTTTGGGGGGCAATTGCGCTCCGACAAATAGCTGGTAGTGACCGCTCAGCTTAGCTGGATTGAAGGCGCTTTGCATCACAATATCGTTGAGGCGAGCGGTGAATACCGGCAGCTCGATTGCTAAAGCGTGCATCAGTTGCGTGGGGCACAGTTGCTTGCCTTGGCATACAAATAAAGGGTCATTGAGTGCCTGGCGACTTTTCGCTAGCGTTCGGCTGACCAATGACTGCGATACTTGCATGTTTTCGGCAGTTTGATAGGTGTTATGGGTGTGGTAAAGATCTAACAAAATCCGCATGCTGCGCAGATCTAAGTTTTCCATAATGTGCTCTCTTTAATTGGGCGACAACCTCATGGTGCTAATATTGAGGTAGTAGGGGTTAATGATGATTAAGGGTCTGCCGCTAGAGTGACTCTAGCGGCTTGAGGTATCCGCTCTATAGGCGACTTTAGAAGCGCCAGTCGAAACCGACAGAAATCTTAGTATCTTCACCGCGAACGTAAGTGCTGTTAGACATAGGGTTGTTAATGTCGTCTAGCTTGATGTTGGTGTACTTGGCTTCTAAGTAGATGTTAAATACAGCATCACCGACTTTAGTGCGTGTGCCCTGGAGCAATACCAAGTCAACCATTTGCATCTCTACGCCACCGTAGGTGGAGCCACCAAATGCTTGGAATACCGTATAGTGGGTGTCATTCCATGGGTGCAGACCGTATAGGTTCACTGACGCCATGTGGGCATCATCGCCACCGAGCATAGCTTTAATGTCACCACCAGAGATGTTCATTGATTCCAAGGCAAATGAGCTGCCACTGCCGAGTGAATAGCCGTTAAGCTGTGCTGGTGCCATGCCTGCATTGATGTCACCGGCCATCTTGTTGGTGTCAAAGTCAATGTAGGTGTAGTTGACCGACGGGAAGAACATTGTGGTGTCATTAGTTGCGGTCAGTGGCAACATGTAACCGGCGGTATATAAATCGACGGCGTCAGTGATGTTCACGTCAAGATAAACCCCACCAAAGCGCTCATCAAAGTTAGCTAGGCGGAATCTGAAGTCTTCAGACTGGGTGAAGTACTCACCAATCATAATGGTTTGAGTTTGGTATTCGCCATTACCATATAGGTTGTCAAAGCCGCCGCCCGCGACTAATTTAATTTCGCCATTTTGATCAGTAGCAATACCACCACGCCAAGATGTATTACGTGGGTCAGCATCATGGACTTCGGTGTCTGCTGCAAATACGGCAGCTGAAGTTGATAGAGAAAGTGCAGCGACTAAACCAAGTGTGGTGAATGTTTTTGAGTTGTTCATCATCAATACCCTGTAAGTTGAAATAAGTTGTTTCGTTAAGTTGGGTGTATTATTGATTTAAAATTCAACTTGGTTAATAGCGTTAAACAACTGGGTTCAAGTTGATTTGTGACTTGCGGTGGTACTTTACCTGTGTGTTATCTGCTTATTGATGATCGGCATAAGCTATTAGTGGGCATTTGAACGCATTGTGAAATTAAACTAATCGCAAATATCGCGTTGATGAATCAAATTGACTGACTGGTATCTATAGAAAAAATCCGTCCGGCAAAGGGGTAAATATCCGGACGGGAGCAATGAAAAGGGTGGCAGGGATTTGGGCGTGTTGATCTTTCACAGGCTTGACATTGAAAGATCTACAGGCCCTATTTATTGCAAAAACTCCTCTCTTTTGGCGTACTTTTGGGTTAACGCTTCAAGATAAGGTTGAACCTCTTTGTCTCCCCAATCTAAGTAGCCGCGTAAGAATCCGATTAGGTTACCGTCACCATCAAGTACAAAGGTGGCTGGTACCACGTTAGCGGGTAACACTTCATCTAAAGAATATTGTTCTCTGTGGTAGGTCAGATAATCGCCTAAGCCATGTTTATCAAGGAATGGCTGGATATCTTTGGTCGATTCATCAATCGAGACCGGTACCACCACCAAATCTTTGTCTTTATTTGCCTGACGGATCCCCTCCATCATAGGGATCTCTTTAATGCAGGGGCCACACCAGGTAGCCCATAGGTTGACCAGCACCACCTTGCCTTTGTACTGATCTAAATTGATGTTCTGTCCAGTTAGGGTTTCTAGCTCAATTTCACTCATGGCACGTGCGTATTGCATCTCAATAAAACGCGACATGATCATCGGTTTACTGATGGCGGTGCCGGTGGCATAAACTTTGTCGCTTGGCATCGATGCGAACGCCAAATTGCTGGTCAATAACATGCTACACAAGCCGATAGCTATTGCGCGTTTAAACATCGTTTTGCTCCTGTTTTAACGTAATTTTTCGAAGAAACTTCTGACCAAAAATAATCATGGCAAAAACCATCAACAGCATGGCTGCTGGAATAACATACAGGGGGGCTGTTGCGGTGGATAAACTCGGCATATAACGAATTTTCTCGCCGTAACGTGCCACCATAAAGTCAATGATCTGTTGTTGGCTGCGGCCCTGTTCAAGCTGGCTAAATATTTCCGCTTTTAACTCGTTAGCAATTTGGTTTTGCGAGTCAAATAAGGTTTGGTTGGTCGCCATCGGGCAGCGTAGCGATTTAGCAATTTCAAAGCCTAAGGTTTTGATTTCAGCTTCACTGTAATAGCGCCTCGGCTCAGAAGCTTGTGCATTGGCAAGCACCGACACGATGCAGATGAGCAATATGCTCAACGCTTGGTTTAGTTTCATTGGTTTACCTCCGCGGTGGTGTTTAGCGCAGGGGCGGGCATAGATTGTGTCGTGCTGACACGCACTCGACTAGCAGAGATAGCCATAAAACCAGCGAGCATCATCAGTAGCGCACCCAGCCAGATCCAGCTCACTAATGGTTTGTAGCTTAAGCGGATGAGGTATTCAGTATCGCTCAGTGGAACGCCCATAGAGATATACATATCTGCAAATAAACTGCGTTTGATACCCGCCGCTGACAGCTGCATGCCATTGGTTTTGAAGGTCTGTCGTTGCGGGTAGATATAGCTGATCACCTTATCTTGGCTATCGCGCACACTAATATTGGCTTGTATCGCTTCAAAGCTTCGAGCATCCACATGCTCGGTTTGTTCATATACAAAGGTAAATCCGGCGAGTTGTTTACCTTGGCCTGGCCCCATACGTAGCAGCTCTTCTTGTTCAAAATTAGACACCACTGTGGCGCCTAAAATGGATAATGCCACCCCAAAGTGAGCAATACACATACTGTAAAAGCGCTTGCGGCGGGGCGGGTTACATAGGCGTGATAATGACAAGCTAGGGCTTTGAGTGAGTGCTTTGCCAATGGTAATGACTAAGCAACTGACAATCCAACAAACTGAGTAAACACCGCAGAATAACCAAATATCGAAGCTTTGTTTTACCAGATAGCATGCAAGTAAACCTAGCAGGCTGATGGTGAGCGTTAACCCTAACAGTAATCGATAAGGCGGGCGCTCATCCGCTTGCCAACGTAATAACGGTGCAGCGCCCATTAACAGGCTCATCAACCAGACAATAGGGATAAACAGACTGTTAAAGTAAGGGGCGCCGACCGAAATAGCATGGCCGGTGATCACTTGATATATCAGTGGGTAGCAGGTGCCAAGTAAGACTGATAGTGCTGCTACCACCAAAAGCAAGTTACCCAAAAATAACAGGCTTTCTTTACTGACCTGTTTGAATTTAGGTGGCTGGATAAGCTGCGGAGCTCGCGCTGCAAACAGGGTAAAGCTTGCTATTGCGGTGACGACCAACAAAACCAATATTGATGACCCCCGAGTGGGATCGGCAGCAAATGCGTGCACAGATTGCACCACGCCAGAACGCACTAAAAAGGTGCCTAGTAGGCAGAGAATAAAGCCTACGATACACAGTAGTATGCTACTGGCATGGAAGCAGTGACGTTTTTCACTCAAGATCAGCGAGTGCAGGATGGCGGTAGACACAAGCCAGGGAATAAACGATGCGTTTTCAACAGGATCCCAGAACCACCAACCACCCCAGCCAAGTTCGTTGTAGGCCCACCACGAGCCAAATGCATTACCGCCAGTGAGGAATATCCAAGCCAGTAATGCCCAGGGGCGAATGCGTTTACAATGTTGCTGCACAAGGGATTTAGGGCCGGTAAGTGTTGCAATAGCACCAGCAAAGCAGGCAGTTAATCCCACATAGCCTAAAAACAGCAGTGGTGGGTGTAGTATCAAACCTATGTCTTGCAAAATCGGATTTAAGTCACGCCCTTCAACAGGGATTTCCGGTAATAATCGCGCAAATGGATTGGAGGTAAATAGTAGGAACAGCAAAAAACCTACCATAACCGCAGCCAAAACAGCACTGACATGATTGTCAAATTGACTGTTTTTGGCGCCACGATGACGAATGCATAAGCTCCACAGTGCGGTGGCGGTGATCCAAAACAGCATTGAGCCTTCATGGCCACCCCAAACAGCGGCAACCTTATAGACAGTTGCCAATTGTGTATTTGAACTGTTGGCGATATACGCTACAGAAAAATCATCCACAATAAATAGGTAGCCTAAAATACCAATAGCGAGTATTAACGCCATTGCAGCTAGTTTTACCAAAATATCTATGTATTGATTTTCGGTTAATTCATCGACTGATATTAATTTTGATTTTATTGCTAAAGGGAACAACGATATTGTAATCGAAATAACCGTGGCAATAATGATTAGTATTAATCCAACTTCTGCCATCATGGTATTCACCACTTTATTGCTCATTAAAAATAATGTTTGGCTTTAGATAGCCATTAAACATTAGCTTGTTACGACTTACTTATATTTATTCCTCAACACTAAATTGGTTTTAGTCGGTTTTCTGTGAGCTCAATCATGTAAATCTCTGCGGTTTTAATCCCTACAAACTTTTCATAATTCAAAGCCGGTGTTTAGGTTTTTTTAGATGTAAAAATTGGCTTTTTAGAACTGATATATACTTACTGATATTTTTTATGCAATTGTTTTTTAAATGGTTTTTGTTGTTTTATTTGTTTTGATATTTGAATCGCGGTCGAGTGTGCGCTGGGTCATGTTTTTTTCCGGTTTTATATGAAGAATACTGTAATTGCTCAGTTGTTTAAGTTGTTAGTTGAACGGTTAGTTTGAACAAAATCCAGTTAAGTAATGTGCAATGGAATAACCATTATTGTCTGGTAACAAAAAACAAAATATAAATATTTAGGAGTGTATGATGAGACGATGGAAACACAAGGTAGCACTAAGTGTGCTATTTTGCTTCGGTGCCATTGCGAACGTAAATGCTGCTGGTGGTAAATATAACAGCGTACCTGAAATGGGTAAGACTGCCAAAGAAGCAATTGCTAACTATCAAGGCATGGAACAAGTAAACGGCGTTAAAACCTTACAAGATTATGTTGTTCAAGAAGCCGAATTATTTGATTTCCTATTTGAAAACCACCCGATGTTTAAATATCAACAGTCGGGTAACCTAGTGGGTGATTACCACATTAGTGACCGTGGCGAAGAGTATTTAGATACTGGACACAGTCCGAAATACAGTAAGCGCGTTGGTGCACCTCGTGCAGTACAGTACCGCTTAGGGGCCAAATCAATCCTTGATTACCCAAACAACTTCGTTGGTCCAGAGAAGTGTGCTGAGTGTCATGCGACCCAATATGAAAAGTGGCAGCGTTCTCGCCATGCGAAAACAATTCGTTTCCCAGGTGAGCATCCAGAGGTCGATAACGACCTAGAAAAAACCATGTATGACACCAAGGATACCTCGATTTTACCAGATGGTATTACCCCAGATGTGATCTACGCAACGGTAGGTACGCCTCGTACTAAATACGGTTTCATTGACGCATGGTTGGTTCGTGGTACTTACCATATTGAAGGCGGATTATTGCGTGATGGTACAGGTAAAATGGTTGCCGGTGCTAACCAGTTCTCTCGTGGTTGGGCTGAGTGGCTGACGCCTGAGATGTCTAAAAAAATTAATGCCGCTATTCCTGAGTTCCCGCTCACCATAGCTGATTTCGGTGATTCTGGTTCTCACCAAAAAGGCATGAGCTCTTATGGTGCTAAGTACCGTAAAGAGATGTTATTCCAACCTGCAAGTTCTTATTGCGAAGTGTGCCATACCTTCAAGTTTGATTTCCAAAGCAAGCAAGAATACTTCGATGCACTTGGTGATCCTAAGAAGCTGCAAGAACACACCATTTCTAAAGGTATTGCGTGTGAAGAGTGTCATGGCGCAGGCGGTCACTTAGATGGCGGTACTGGCGGCATGCAGTCTAACTGTGAACGTTGTCACCAACGTTTCCAATATGACGACACATTAGCCGATACACCACAAGCGCAAGAGAAGCGTGAGTATGCGTTCGGCGTGAAAATGAAGTCGCTATGTCCATCATGCGGTACTGAAGGTTCGCAAATGTATAACTCTGCTCACTATGAGAAGGGTATGCGCTGTACGACTTGTCACGATCCACACGAAGTCACAGATGGTGACTGGATGTCAGGTTTCACTACACCTAAGTTGAAGAAAGACTGTACTGATTGTCACGAAGCACAAACCTTGATTGCTAGCAACACTGACACTCACAGTAACCAGACTTGTCAAAGCTGTCACATGCCTAACATGGGTAGCTGTGAAAACTTCAAAGCGATGCAGTTCCCAGATCAAGCTGGCTTCGATGCGGTACGTAAGTCTCACATGTGGAAAATTGAAGTTGACCCAACATTGAAGACACTTAATCCACCTGCTGGTGAGCCACGTATCCAAGGTCCGAATGCGGGTAAAGGTTGGACTGTTGCTAAGAACGAAGAAGGTCGCTCTTACTTAGATTTGATGTGGTCATGTGCGCGTACTGCGATTTCAGATCACGATGTTGTTGAGAACAAAGGTTGTCACAGCCAATTCCAATCTGAGCTAGAAACGGGTCTGCACTACAAAGACCAAATCCAAATCTACGGTGAAGTCATGAAGTGGCAGAAACCAATTAAGGAAGTGTTCACTGAAGTAGAACAAGCCTTAGAGCGTATCGACCAACTTCTAGAAGTGACCAAGCTATCTACTGAAGATAAGACTCAAGTATTGATGCTAGCTGAAAAAGCACAAGAAACTGTGGACTTAATCAAAGCTGATGGTTCTTGGGGTGTTCACGGATTCCGTTACAGCCAAAAACGTCTTGATGCGGCACTGACTTATGTCACTCAAGCGCAAAACATCTTAGATAACAGCGGCTACACAGCTAAAGCTAACTAAGTAAAGTCACCCTACCTCGGCATCTTAGCTGTGTTGATTAAGGTGCCGGGGTCATTAGGTCACAGCGGGAGAGTCAAATGAAGGCAAAGATTACCACAGCAATAATCAGCCTAATGATGGTGGCAGGGATACCCCATGTATTTGCTGGTGGCGGGTCAGAAATGGCACCAGCGACCTATCACGAAATTCAGTTAAACACGATCACTATGGTGGAGGCTGAATCGTTATTAGGTCAAAAGGATGTGTTGTTCTTTGATGTAAACACATTGGAGTTATGGGCAGAAGGGTTTATTCCAGGCGCTACTTTTTTCAACGTCGATAACTGGAAAGATTTACTACCTAAAGAAAAAGACAAAGTGATGATTTTTTATTGTGCCAATCGACTTTGTAATGCCAGCGAAATTGCGGCACGAGAAGTGATGAAGTTGGGCTACACCAATGTTCGTCAAATGCACGATGGCATATATGGTTGGCGCTTATCGGGTCGACCAACAGAAAAACCATAATAACAAACATTTACCGACAAAGTGTCGTTACGAGCAATAGTTAATTAGAGAGACATTACTATGAAAATCAGCAAGCATGTACTACGTAAAACTACCGTTGCCCTGTTATGTAGCTGTGCCTTTATTGCCCAAGCTGCCGAAAAAGAATCTGAAGTGAATGATGTGTCATATGCCTTAGGTGCATCGGTTGGTAAGTACATCTCTAGCAAAATCTATGATCAAACCGAATTGGGTGCTGAAGTCCAAGTACAAACGGTGATTGACGGGGTGATTGACGCCCTTAAAGGCGAGGTCAAGATGTCTGACGAAGATATCTTAACCCATCTCAATGCCCGCGCTGAGCAACTCAATGATATTCGCGATCAACAATTGGCGGCTGAATCTGCTAAAAACCTCGCTGCTGGTGAAGCCTTCCTTGCAGATAACCAAGCTAAGTCAGGAGTGACTGTGACTGAGTCAGGTTTGCAATATGAAGTAATTAAGCTCGGTGAGGGTCGTAAGCCGCTTGAATCTGATGTGGTCACTGTTCATTACAAAGGTGAGCTGATTGACGGTACGGTGTTTGATAACTCTCGTGATAGAGATGAGCCTAATCGTTTTGCCTTGATGACGGTGATTGACGGTTGGCAAGAAGGCATTCAATTAATGCCAGAAGGTTCTATCTATCGCTTAACTATTCCAACTGAACTTGCTTATGGTGAACGCCAAGTTGGCATCATTCCACCTAGTTCTGCATTGGTGTTTGAAGTTGAGCTGATGAAAGTGGAAGCGCCAGGTGAAAATGCACATGGCATGGGGCTATCTGGTATGGGCATGGGCGGTATGATCGGCGCTGGCCACTAAGTTTTTTGCCAACAGTAGAGAAATATTATGAACAGTCTTGTTTTGGGTATTGCCGTCACTTTGATTGCTTTTATCACGCCACTTTGGGTACTTCATCTCCGCACCCAAACTCAAGGCCAACCCCATGACACTATGACTCACCCTGCATCGTCTGTGTTGAAGAGATCGGGTGTACAGCTTCCCATCGGACTGTCTGTTTTTCTACTGTTGGCCACACTATTAACCTATAGCCAAATTGGCCGCTTTGATGATTGGGATAGCGGCTTTATCGATGAAAATATTGATTACCTTATTGCGGCAGATATTAACAAAAATGCCCGCGCGGCGAGTGAGCAACCTTATAACAAGATAGCGTTGCTAAACCTTGCCCATGCCTATGCTGAAGGCGGCATGTATGCCGAATCAGTTGAAACCTTAGACAAATTACTGGCAGTAGAGGGACAAGATGCTGAATTACTCGGTATGAAAGCCAATGCCCTTTACTACCGTGATGGCCGAGACATGAGCTTGCAGGTCTCTATCGTGATATCGCAAGCCTTGGCCGTTGATCCTTTCGAAGTTCAATCTCTGTTGTTATTGGCAACGCATGCCTACTTGAATAAGGAATATCAGGTGGCCATCAGTCACTGGCAAACGTTATTGGACAGCGAGAATCCAAGCATTAACCGAGCATCAATTAACAGCGCGATTTTAAAAGCTGAGCAAAAACTAACTAATCGTGCAGTGACTTCAACTGAGTAAGAGTCACTAAAACGTATAAGTATAAATTGGGTTAGCGAAACGCTGACCAATGGAGGATGCTGTGAGTGAAAATATAGAGAGACGGAGGTTCCTTAAATGCTTAGGAGCCGGCTCTTTGATACTGGCGCCTTTGGGTTGCAGCTCAGTCAAAGAGGAGGACTCTAATAGTAACAAGCCACACTATGCAATGGTGTTTGACCAAAATAAATGTGTGGGTTGTGGCGAATGTAAACTAGCTTGTAATCAAGCTAATAACCTACCTGAAGGTAAATCTCGCTTAATGATGGAGCAGCAGTCTGGTGGCGTAGAAGGGCAAGTTTGTCCCCATTGCGGTAAAACCAGCTGTGAATGTGAACGTCGATATGTGCGTGTATCGTGTCAGCAGTGCAAAAATGCACCTTGCGTTACCGTTTGTCCAACAGGTGCCGCTCATCGAGATCCGGCCACCGGTATTGTGACCATGGATGCAGATAAATGTGCTGGTTGTAAATACTGTATTGCGGCTTGTCCTTATGATGCGCGCTACATCAATAAAGAGACAGACGTGGCTGACAACTGTGACTTTTGCCTTAACAGCAAGTTGGCTAAAGGTGAACTGCCAGCGTGTGTGCAAAGCTGCCGTTATGATGCATTGATATTTGGTGATGTTAACGATCCAAATTCTTACATCAGCCGTTTATTGGCGGTGAAAGACTCGGTACGCATTAAAGCTCACTTTGGTACAGAGCCGAGCTTACGTTACATACCAATCGTTAAGCAGGGGGTGTAGATATGGATGGAACACTGGAATTTACCATGGGGCTGTCCGATGGCATTGCTTGGCCCTGGCCGATTGCGGTTTACCTGTTCTTTGCAGGTATTTCTGGCGGTGCTTTATCGGTGGCACTATTTATTCGCTTCTATAAAAACCAAGTGGTGAATACACCGTTTTTAAAAGCGTCAGCCTTAGTGTCGTTTATCACCATCTCCTTAGGTATGTTGTGTCTCGTGTTGGACTTAACCAATCCGCTGTTCTTCTGGCGAATTTTGGTTTACTACAACCTTAACTCTGTTATGTCGATCGGGGTGATCGCGCTCTCAGCGTATATCCCGTTAGTGGCACTGATTGCCATGTTTGCTCTTGAAGAAGAGATCAAGCGCATCGCAATTCTTCGCCCACTATTGCCGATCATCAACAAGTTGAAGGGGATTCGTCGTCCGTGTGAAGTTGCAGTCTTGGTATTGGCCTTGTCTGTTTGTGCTTATACCGGTTTCCTTATCTCAGCATTGATTCGCTTCCCGCTTATCAATACGGCTGTCTTACCAGCGCTATTTGTTGCATCGGGTTTATCGGCCGGTGCTGCCGCAGCGAAAATGTTGGCAGTTGGTATGTTTAAGGAAGATTTGCACAGCCAAGATATGAAAATTTTGCACGGTGCAGAATGGCCAATCATGTTTGCTGAAGCACTGTTTTTATTCATGATCATCATGTCATTGATGACGGGTAATGCAGGTGCTCAAACAGCATTTGAGGCCTTCCATAGTGGCACGTGGTCAATGGTGTTCTGGTTAGGTGTGGTCGGTGTTGGCTTTATGGGTCCACTGTTACTTAACTTTGCCACTGGCAAGCGCTTCAGCCACTCAGCGCAAGCGTTCTACTTGTCAGGTATGTGCGCAGTTAGCGGCATGATGTGTTTACGTATGTTTATCCTGTATGCAGGACAAAACTTCGCAATTTAATCTCCGAGAGTCACTTCAGCGGGCTGCTAGTCGGCTGAAGTGAACTTAGGTAGTTTGGAGTTACCATGAAAAAATTGTTTATGAGTCTATTGCTTGGTGTCAGCTTAGTAGGATGTGGAGCACCAGAAAGTAATGCTCACCAACATCAAGCGGAGGCGATAACAGAGCATGATCGCTGCCATATGTGCGGCATGATGATTAAGAAGTACCCCGGCCCCAAAGGGGAGTTAATGTTAAAAAGCGGTGAGCTAACCCCTAAGTTTTGCTCAACTCGCGATATGTTTACCTTTGCTTTGCAGCCTGAAAACCAACGTCAGGTGAGTCAGTTATTTGTGCATGATATGGCTAAAACCGATTGGGATGCGCCCAGTGATAACCACTTCATTGATGCGACTCAAGCTTGGTATGTATACGGTACCAGTCGCAAAGCGGTAATGGGCAGTGCAGTTGCCCCTTTCTCAACCAAACAAGCCGCTGAAGAGTTCGCTAAGCAATATGGTGGTGCGGTGCTACGTTACGATCAGATTGATCTGGCTTTATTGTCGGGTGAATAATGCATTTGGCCTTCGGTTTGTCCTTATCTAGCCTGCTGTTAAGCATTTCATCATGGGCGCTGCTAGCTGGCATGTTGATCATGCCATGGCCGCTGCTGGCTCAGACCCATAGCGTTAACAATGCCGTGGAATTGACAGCCGCATTGCAACAGGCACAGAAAGGAGAGCATATTCATTTGCAAGCAGGTCAGTATCAGGGGCAATTTCAGGTATTACGCCCACTGACACTGACTGCGGATAAGCTTGCGATTATCGATGCCCAAGGCAAAGGTAGTGCTATTTCTGTTCGCAGTGCCGATGTAACCCTACAAGGGCTAAGTATTCGCAATTGGGGCAATGATCTTTATCAGCAACATGCTGGCGTCCACCTCAGTGACCAAGCCAATAATGTCCAAGTGATTGATTGTCATTTCAATGGGCAAGGTTTTGGTATTTTTGCTGTGGATGTTGCAGCTCCTCAGCTATCAAATAACGTGATTGTTGGCGATCGTGACCGCTTTACCTTAGATCGGGGGGACGGAATTCATCTGTTGCGCGTTAACGACCCTAAAGTCACGGGCAATCGGATTAGCTGGGTGCGCGATGGGGTTTACCTTGAATCGGGTACAGGCAGTGTTGTCGACAACAATCAGTTCGAATCTCAACAGTACGCCATCCATTACATGTATACCCAAACTGACCGTGCTTCAGGCAATGTTGCCCATGATGTTGATGGCGGCTATGCGCTAATGAACGCCACCGGCATTGTGCTGGAATATAACCAAGTTACTGCTGCCAGAGAGTTTGGTGTACTGCTTAACCTCACCAATGATGCGCGCATCGCATTTAACCATATTAGTGACACCTTTGATCCTAACTCCACCGGCGAGCTGCTAGATGAAGGCAAAGGTATATTTATCTATGGTGCACGCGGCAACGAGTTGCAAGCTAACTTAATGCAAAACAACCAGGTGGGGTTGTCGATGGCCATGGGCGGTGAATCGAACCGTATTTTTGAAAATCAGTTTATAGATAACCAAGTTCAGGTGAAGTACATCGGTGATGTTCGCGTGGAATGGAGTCACCAAGGTCGAGGAAACTATTGGAGTGATTACCAAGGTTGGGATCTCAATGGCAATGGTATTGGTGAAACGCTGCATCTGCCAAACGACAGTTTAGACCGATTATTCTGGTTATATCCTGAGGCGCGTTTTTTAAGTGAAAGCCCAGTTGTGAAACTGCTTAAATGGCTTGATAACCAAATTCAACAATACGCCCCAAAAGGGGTGACAGATAGCTATCCCCTATTGGCGCCTGCACCGATACCTAGGTTGGCGAAAGTGGCGAGAGAAAATTAATGAGCAATGAAAACTGTGCGGTATCGCTGGCAAATGTTAGCCATCAATTTGGCGATTTAGCCGCGTTAACTGAGGTCAATTGTCAGATAAAAGCCGGGCAATTATTAGCGTTACTAGGCCATAATGGTGCGGGAAAATCGACGCTGTTAAAAGTGATTTTGGGCCTGATTAAACCCCATCATGGGCAGGTCACTGTGCTTGGTCAATCACTGCATTTGGGTCGCAAGCAACCGTTAAATATTGGCTATTTACCTGAAAACATTACTTTCTATGACAAGCTAACCGGTTACGAATTGCTGTGTTATTTTGCTGCGCTAAAGGGGGTTGGCAAGGTTCGGGTTAAGCGCTTGATTGAAGAGTTTGGCCTTGAATATGCGCAGCACAAACCACTAAAAGGCTATTCAAAGGGCATGAAGCAACGCTTAGGGATTGCACAAGCTATCTTGTCTGAGCCACAACTGTTACTGCTTGATGAGCCTACAGTTGGACTTGACCCCCAAGCATCGGAGTTTTTATATCAAAAAATTCGCACCTTGACCGAACTTGGGTGTGCCGTCATGGTATCGACCCATGAGTTAAACCTGATAGAACCTCAGCTCGATGTGGCGATGATCATGGGCCAAGGCCGCAAGTTAGCGTTTGGTTCAATGGCGCAATTGCTGCAACGTAGCAGTTTGCCAGTGATCATTAAAGTACCTGATATTGTACGCCGAGTTACCCGCTATGGTTACCTGGCAGAGTTTTATCATGATGGCGTACTGCAATGCCCAATATCGCAAACTGAGTCCTTGGTTGAATACCTCACCACTGAATGTCAGATATTTGATTTCGTGATTGAAAAGCCCGGTTTAGCGGCGTTGTATCATGAGAAAATTACCCCGTTACAGCAAGCCAGTTCCGAAGGTATTGCGTTTCAGCCGCTACAACATCCAGTTTTAGTGGGAGCCTAAATATGATAAGCCAGACTTTGCTCTATGCACCTAATCCAGTATGGATTATTGCCAACAAAGAATTCAAAGACAGCCTACGCAACCGCTGGGTGAGTGTGATCACCTTTATCATGATGTTGCTGTCATTCAGTGTGACCTTTGCCGGAAGTGCCATTACCGGAGAACTTGCACTGCCAAGCTTAGTGAGCTTAATAACCAGCTTGTCGACAATGGCGGTTTTTATTATTCCATTGGCTGCCATTTTGCTTAGCTATGATGCGTTTGTGGGTGAGGAAGAAGCGGGCACTATGTTGTTGCTGCTCAGCTATCCATTAACCAAACAACAGATTTTTATCGGTAAGTTGATTGCCCACAGCGGCATCATGATTGCTGCAATTTGTGTGGCGTTTGGTTGTAGCGCGGTGTCGATGTTGTTATGGGCAGATAATGTCGCTTGGCAGCAGGTTATCGCCGCATTTAGCCAATTTATTCTCAGCAGTAGCTTGCTGGCGGTGACGTTTATTTTAATGAGCTATTTCGTCAGCTTAAAAGTGAGCGAAAAAGCCCGTGCAGTGGGCACCTTGTTATCACTGTGGTTCCTACTGGTGTTGGTTTATGATCTCTTGCTATTGGCATTGTTGGTGGCAGACCTAGGGAGTAGTTCACAGGCATTGGTTAACTTGTTGATGGCGCTCAATCCGACGGATATCTACCGAGCGATTAACTTGTTGGCCATTGAGTCGCAGATGGGCAGTTTGAGCATGTTGGCCAAAACCACTTGGGGCAGTGAGCTACTTTATGGATTATCGCTTTTATGGCTGCTGATGTTGGCCATACTTAGCCTATCTGTATTTAAGCGTAAATTCATTTAGCATTAGCGTTTCATCATAAACGATTAGTTGTTATTATTTTTAGGAATAATATATATCGAGTTCACGTTCTTTGTTGGTGTCCTAATTCATGGACATCAATTTGAGTAAGTTGTCACAGATTTAGCTGACACTGGGCGATAGAATTTAAATAATAACAACGATAAGTTTCATTGGCTTAGCCAAGAAATAAAATTGAGGTGAAGCGTGGTGAAAGTTACTCCATATCTGGAGTTTGACCAAGAAGCGCAGCAATTACATGATCGTGTAAGTGATCAAAAGATCCACTTAACATTTTCAGAGTCTGCGGTGCTCGGCTATTTACTAGCCACACCAGATGCCATTGTCGCTAAAGAGGCATTACTTGAGGCTGGGTGGCCAGATCGTGTGGTGGCTGCCACATCATTAACGCAATGTATTAGTACATTACGCAAAAAGTTAGAACCGTTCACCGAGGTTCAATTAAAAACCGTTGCGCGCCGCGGCTACCAGTTACATATTTCCCCTAAATCCCATGTGAAGATGTTAGCGGTTAATGATGCTGAGTCGATCAAAGAAGCGCTCATTGATGTTTCGCTAATGGTTAAAATTGGTGGCATCGTCGTCGCTTTGGCATTGCTTGCTTGGCTCTGGTATAGCAGTGACTATCATAAGGTGGTAAAAAACGCAGCACTTTGGGATGCTGATCAGCAGGTCAATATTAATTTAGGTGGCATAGAGGAGTCACTGACATTAATCTCCAAAGAGGGTGACTACAGTAAGCATGCTTCTATGTGGCAAAAACACATTGCCCCAGAGTTTAATCATGTTAACGATATGCAGGGCTTTAGTGGTTTTGCGCTATCCGATGGCAATCACTATTCGTTGGCGACATGTCCTAACGGTCAAGGCAATGCCTGTTCTGGCGAGCATCTAATCAATTTAGCTGCGATTGATAAAAAACCTGCAGGGCTAAACATGATTGAGTTTAGCCAGCTTAGAGAGGTGATGGAAAATCGTATTCGCTATAACCGGTTGTTGATCCCGCAGTCTGAGTCTTTTGATGGCATTAGTGATGTTGTTGAACATCATTATCACGGTGATATCTATTTTCCGGTAGTTGATGAACTCCTAGTTCGTGCTGATGTGAGTGTGTCTTTGGTATATGAAGAGCCGCTAGCAGGTAAATTTTATTCTTCGGCATGCATTACCGACCAAGATTGTTTGACGACCCCTATTAAGTACCAAGTTCGTGGGCAGTTTGTGCAATATAAACAGACCATTGGTGAGCTTGAAGTGGATGTGTTCCACGTTAAAGTTGCACAAAAAGATTTGATTAAACCTGATGTGGTGAGCGATTCGGCCATGCATTTTTATCGTGAAATACGTAAGCACAATATTCGCGATGAAGAGCTGTTTTACTACCGAATATATCGCGATGATAAAACCGCGGTATGGATTGTCCCGTTATTGGGGAATCTCGTGACCTGGACCAAGTACGATAGAGTGGTACTTTAACAACAATAAACCCAGCCTAGGCTGGGTTTTTATACCGATTGGTATTATTTATATTGGTGATGCTAGCGTTATTTGATAAACGCAAAAGCATCGCCATATAGGTGGTCTTCTTCAACACCGATTTCACGGAATACTTCCCTAGCCGCACCCACCATATCAAAACGACCTGCGATATAGATGTCATAACCTTTAAGGCTAATAAAGTCGCTTTTAATTTGATCAAGTAGGTTGGCTTGTTTACCGTCCCAGTCTGATGAGGCTTGCTCTACCACAGGCACAAAGTGCAGCCAGCTATGGTCTTTGTGCCACTGACGAGCAATCGCTTCATAATACATTGCTTCCTGAGAACGACAGCCCCAATACAAAGTGGTTTCAACCTGCTGACCTAAGTTGATCTGATGTTCGACAATGCTTTTGATATAAGAGAAACCGGTACCGCCAGCAATAAGTAGTCGTGGACGAATGTGCTGTTCACGTAAGTGAGCTTCGCCACCAGGCATTTCAATATCAATGAATTCGCTTTGTTGTAGACGTTCAACCACTTGCATCGGATAGCTTTCGCTTACCGCAGCACCGATATGCAGTTCAATTTGTTGACTACCTGGTGCTGACGCAATAGAGAAAGGTCGTTTATCCTTTTCGCCCATTACGATGCAAAGATATTGTCCCGCATTAAAGTCGATCAAATTGTCAGGGGTTAATACCACCTGATAAACGGCATCATTAAATGGGGTAACGTGTTCTACTTTACAGCGAATGGTGTTCATATTAATCCTTCAGTTGCCTCTCTTTGTAGGCTTAGTCTCAGTTCGATATCAATGTAGTGCTGGCCAAATTGACCAGCAGATAAAATTATAGGGTTGGAGCTTGATCTATACCTAGTTGGTCCCACATTTGGTCAACTTTTTGTTTAACTGCTTCGTCCATCACAATCGGAGTACCCCATTCGCGGTCGGTTTCACCTTCCCACTTATTGGTTGCATCCATGCCCATTTTTGAACCGAGCCCGGCAACGGGTGAAGCAAAATCAAGATAATCAATCGGTGTATTATCGATCATCACAGTATCGCGTTTCGGATCCATTCGGGTGGTGATCGCCCAAATCACGTCGTTCCAGTCGCGGCAATTAACATCCTCGTCCACCACTACAATGAACTTGGTATACATAAATTGTCTGAGGAAGGACCAAGCCCCCATCATGACTCGCTTGGCATGCCCTGGATACTGCTTACGAATCGAAATCACCGCCATGCGGTAAGAGCAGCCTTCTGGCGGCAGATAGAAGTCAATGATTTCTGGATACTGTTTGCGTAAGATCGGCACGAATACTTCATTCAATGCCACACCTAACATAGCGGGCTCATCGGGCGGACGGCCAGTATAGGTGCTGTGGTAAATTGCGTCTTCACGCTGAGTAATATGAGTGACGGTAAATACTGGGAATGAATCGGTTTCATTATAGTAACCAGTATGATCGCCATAGGGGCCTTCTTCAGCCATCTCTTCAGGATCTATGTAGCCTTCAAGAATGATTTCGCTGGTGGCAGGGACCTCTAAGTCGCAGCTAATTGCTTTGCATACGTCGGTGCGCTCTCCTCGCAATAGGCCAGCAAATGCATACTCACTCATCGCATCAGGCACAGGGGTAACAGCGCCTAATATGGTGACAGGATCAGAGCCTAGTGCCACGACAACCGGATATCGTTCACCGGGATGTTTTTCTTTGAAATCTTTAAAGTCTAACGCCCCACCACGATGATCAAGCCAGCGCATGATCAACTTGTTTTTGCCCAGTAACTGTTGTCGGTAAATCCCCAAGTTTTGACGCTTCTGTCTTGGTCCTTTGGTGATGGTTAATCCCCAAGTGACAAGGGGGGCAACATCGCCAGGCCAACAGTGTTGAATGGGAAGTTGAGTTAAATCGACCTCATCACTGGTTTTAACTATTTGTTGGCAAGGCGCATTGCGAACAGTTTTCGGCGGCATGTTCAGTGCTTGCTTGAACATTGGGATCTTGGAAATGGCGTCTTTAAAACCGCGTGGTGGCTCAGGCTCCTTTAAAAAAGCCAATAGCTCGCCAACATCGCGCAGGGCCAATGGATCTTCTTTCCCTAATGCCATGGCGACTCGCTTTGGCGTACCAAAAAGGTTTGCCAGTACCGGCATATCCTTGCCAACAGGGTTCTCAAATAGCAGCGCAGGTCCTTTCGCGCGTAAAACACGATCGGCGATCTCTGTCATTTCCAAATTAGGATCAACAGGATGGCTAATTCTTTTTAGTTCACCATTGGCTTCAAGGTGATCAATAAAACTGCGTAAATCCTTAAAACTCATGTGGAATTACTCACTGCTAGATAATGTGATATGGCGCGCACTATAGCATTTTTCTACCATAGGGTTAATAGGCCGTTATAGCCAACTTTATGCCTCTGTCTTAATTAAATAAACAACAAGCAACAAGTATTAATAAACAAGCGTTACAGAATTAACTAAAAAGGTTATTACCTCCGAGTTGATGCCATAAAGGTTTTGTACTGCTCGTTGGTGTTCTATTGTGGTTTGTCGGCGTATACTTAAACCATTGCAGCTAAACTTACTTATGTAGGGAGTGCTTATGTCAAATCCTGGTGACTTAGTCATAAAAATTATGCTGGCTTGTGCTGCATTGTCGATGAGTTTTCTTGCTGCTGCAGACAGCCATAGTCGCGTATCTTGGGGCAGCCAAGTGTGGTTAGGCTCAGGTTGGAACAATTGGGACTATGGCGATCGTTGGCGCTGGGGCATCGGCGTCGGTACAGGCTCTCCCTATTGGAATAATCATAGTGACTATTGGAACCGTCATTATTGGAATCGCCCATACTGGCATAATCGCTGGCGTTATCCCTATCGCTATGAGCGCCGCGTTCGTGAACCTGAGCCGGTGAAACCTGTAGCCATTGCCCCTCCCAAGCGCACGACAACGAGCATGCAATATAGTGATGCAATCCATTCACTGCCAGCCAATGCCCGAGTCATACAACGGGATAATCGCACCATTTATGAATGGCAAGGGGTTGAGTATGTTTATGACTGGCATAGTCAAAGCTATAAGAGATTAAAAGAGTGATATCAATTTTCATCTTAATTACGTTGCGCCTCTATTTTTAGCTCATCTCGCAAATTCCATTTGGTTATATTTTATTCTCTTTTGTTATTTTAACTCAATAATTCAAAAATAAGTATTCTCTTATAAAAGTAAATACTCCACTTGTTTTTCGCCTGCCCCATTAAAGAAATATTTTTCCTGCATGTTTTTGCATCTGTTGTTACTTTTTGTATCTGGTAATTTATATTGTTTTTCAAATTTTTATGAAGCTTAACGCTGTTGCTGAAATGTTGATGGTATGTTTTATTGATATTGTCATCTGCTGGAGCAGAGTCTAGGAGTTTTTAATTAATAGTCTCAATAGTTAATTTTGAGGTTGTTATTTAAATGTAGTAGCACTAGGGAGTGGTAATGTCAGGGATGTTTAGAAAACAAGCCGTTGAAGCGCAAAAAAGTAAATTGCATGGCGATATTACACTTGCGCAGCCTTTATCTATTTATACCACTGCATTTATTTTATTTTCTATTGTTTTCGCAATAGCCCTATTCTTATCTTTTTCAAGTTATGCCCGCAAAGAAACGGTACGCGGTTATATTGTCCCGGATAAAGGCGTAATTAAGGCTTATGCCAGCCGTAGCGGTAATATTGAAACATTACATGTAAAAGAGGGTGATAAAGTCGCAAGTGGTCAGGCGTTAGCGACCATTGTATTAAACCGCGCTATGGTGTCGGGCGCTGAGTTAAGTGAAAACCTTATTGAGCAACTGGAAAAGCAAATATCGCTGTTACGTGAGGAGCAATATACCAATCAGGCTTTAAAGCAAAAAGAAATCACCAAACTCAACATTGCTATTAAAGATATTCAGCGCTCACTCACTGTGACCGAGCAGCTTGAGCAATTATTGACAGAAAAATTTTCCTTGCAGCAACAGCAGCACGCCCAACATCAATCGCTATTTACCGATGGGTTCATATCAACATTAGAGTACCAAGCTCAGCAAGAGAAGTTTATCGCTGTTAGGCAAGAGCTAGAAAACTTGCAAGCTAACCGAGTTCAGTTGCAAAGTGACTTGAATAAAGCCAGCGCTGAGTTAGAACTTTTACCGCATCAATATCAATTAAAGCAAAATGATGTTGATAGGCGCATTTCTGATCTAAATAGGCAGATTGATGAAACACGTAATAACCATCGATATGTGATTAAAGCCACTGAGGCCGGAACCATTGCCGCGATACAAGTGGTAGAAGGGGAGCTTGCTAGCTCAAACAAACCTCTGCTTAGCATTATTCCACAAGGGGCAGAGTTGGTTGCAGAACTACTGTTACCAACACGTTCGGCAGGTTTTGTTAAAAAGGGTGATGAAGCTAGGCTTAGGTTTGATGCTTTTCCCTATCAACGCTTCGGCTTTTTACAAAGTGAAGTGGTGCGGATTGATAAAGCCCTACTACTTGATGGCGAGGCCAATGTCCCTATAGCACTGCAAGAACCAGTTTATCGAATACGCACTCATTTATCAGCACAATCGGTTAAGGCTTATGGGGATAAATTTCCCTTAAAAAGTGGCATGTTGCTAGAAGCGGATATTGTACTTGATAGCCGTAGCTTACTGGATTGGTTACTTGACCCCATTTACAGCTTGCAAGGGAGGGTGGGCTAATGACTGACTTATCAAGCCATCCTGATAATGAGCAGCAAGCTAGCGCAATTAGCCTATTGGAATTTTCTGGCAAAAAGCGTGTGCCACTGATTCTACAGGCCGAAATGGCCGAGTGTGGCCTTGCCTGTATGGCAATGGTGGCAAGTTTTCACGGCCATAAGTTAGATATGGCGGCACTGCGTAAGCGTTTTACGGCCAACCTTAAGGGGATGAATCTACAGCAACTCATTGAGTTGGCCGACAACGTAGGTTTAGCCAGTCGCGCGCTAAAATGTCCGATTGAAGATATTGGTAAGCTATCTTTGCCCTGTGTGCTGCATTGGGATATGAACCACTTTGTGGTGTTAACCGGTGTGACTAAGCGCGGTTTGACTATCAATGACCCTGCACTTGGCAAGCGCAACCTATCGCTCAAAGAGTTTGCTGAACATTACACTGGGATTGCACTAGAGTTAACGCCGACTAAAGGTTTTAAACAGCAAGATGAACGCCAACAGATGCGCCTGTCACAGCTGTGGAGCAAGATGACCGGTTTGGGCCGAGCGTTGCTAACCTTATTTGTCTTATCTGTGTTGTTGCAAGCTTTTGCTTTGATTAGCCCCTATTATATGCAGTGGGTGGTTGATGAGGTGTTAATTAGTCAAGACAAGCCTTTGCTGATTGTACTGGCTATTGGTTTTGCGCTACTAGCGATAATTAACGTGGTGACTACCGGTGTGCGCAGTTGGTTAGTGCTTAGGGTATCTAGCCTGTTAAACATGCAGATGGGGGTGAACCTACTACGTCACTTGTTGCGCTTGCCGATGCAGTACTTCGAAAAGCGCCACATTGGCGATGTAGTTTCTCGTTTTGGCTCGCTTGCACAAGTACGTGAGCGTTTGACCACCGGCTTAGTTGAGACTTTAGTTGATGGCGTGATGTCGATTGCTGTACTGGTGATGATGCTGCTTTATAGCGTACAGCTAACTATGGTGGTGCTGGCCGCTATTACCATGTACACGCTGATTCGATTTGCTTTGTATCGTCCATTGCACCGCGCAACAGAAGAATCCATTCAAGCCAGTGCGAAAGAGCAAACCAATTTCTTAGAAAATGTTCGTGGCATACAAACCATCAAGCTGTTTACCTGTGAGCCACAAAGACAAAGTCTTTGGCAAAATCGCTACAGCGAAGTCATAAACGCCGATATTCGTTTAGGTAAACTGCAAATTAGCTTCGATGCAGCCAACAAGCTGCTGTTTGGTATCGAAAATGTCATTGTGGTCTATCTTGCTGCGACTATTGTGATGAGTGGTGGATTAACCATAGGTATGGTGCTGGCTTTCATCGCCTATAAAAATCAACTTACTGAGCGTATTGCCAGTTTAATTGAACAACTCATTCTGTTTCGGATGCTGCGTTTACATTTAGACCGTATATCCGATATTGCCCTGCATCAACAAGAGCCGCATCGTGATGCCAGCCAGTCACTTAATCATGTTAGTGGTCAACTAAGATTGGAGAATGTCTGTTTTAGCTATGGTGACAACGAAAAACAAGTTATCGACAATGTGTCATTAACCATCGAAGCCGGTGAATCCGTTGCTATTGTGGGAGAGTCGGGCTGTGGCAAAACCACTTTAGTTAAGCTGATGCTCGGGCTGTTAACGCCTACCCAAGGGCGAATATTAATTGACGGCCAAGATATTACTCAAATCGGCTTAATCCAATATCGCCGGCAGATAGCGGCGGTGATGCAAGATGACACCCTGTTATCTGGCTCGATTGCCGACAACATTACTTTCTTTGACCCAGAGCCTAACTATCTGCGTATGCAGCAATGCGCACAACTTGCTGCGATTGAATCCGATATCAGCAAAATGAACATGGGCTATAACACGCTCGTGGGCGACATGGGCAGCCAATTTTCAGGTGGGCAAATTCAGCGCTTATTGCTTGCGCGGGCACTGTACCAGCAACCCCGTTTACTGTTTATGGATGAGGCAACCAGCCATCTTGATATCGACAATGAAGCTAAAATAACCGAGCAAATAAAACAGCTGGAGATGACGCGAGTGATTATTGCTCATCGGCCGGAAACCATTAAACAAGCCCAGCAAGTGCTAGTGATGTACCAGGGTAAAGTTTATACCCAAGCACAAATGCAGCAGTTGCAGCAAGTGCAGCAGTTAACGGAGTGATATAGCTCGCTCACTAAGAGTGAACCGAGCCAATGAAAAGCATTAATAAAAAGAGCCAAAACAAGAAGCAATAATAACAAACAATGAAAAGGATTTTAGCCAATACCACAAAGATGCAATCACATTGCAGTGGTAAAGGTTAAAAGTAAGGGCGGCGCAACTTTAGCCGGAAACGCCGTCCTTAGTCAGTCGCTTAAGTACTTGATAAGGCAAAATACCCATTCAAGCACTTAGGCAAACATAACGTTAAACAGTTTAAATTAAGGAAGATATTATGCAAGAACTTACAAAAAATGAAATTGAACAGGTTAGTGGTGGGCATGCTAAGAGTTCTGGGCAAGTCGCTGCAGAATGCATAGTTGCAACAGCTGCCTTTGTTGCTGCAGGGGCAACAGGTGTTGGTGCTATTCTTGCTATAGGCGGCTTAATAGCTGCTAATTGGGATATGCGCTAACTTTATAGTTATAAAAATAAGGTTTAAAAGTATTTAAATCTAGAGGTGATAGGAATTCTATCGCCTCAATTTAGTTGATTTAGGAATTATTTATGAAAAATTTAGAGGGTGAAAACCTTAAGGATATGTGTAACTTTCTCAAGTTTAATGGTATTAGGTACAGCATGTCATCTAATAATTTGATTATTCATCCATTTCTTTGGGTAAAAATTAAAGTTTTGAGAAAGGGGGAAAAGTACGAGTTGGTCACCGATGAGTGGCGCAATGGATTGTTATTTATACTTATGACAGCTTGGGCGTTAATGGTTAGAGATGATATGCCTATTCATGTACTTTTCCTCAGTGCTGCGCTTTTGAATCTCGTCATATTACTAATGAAGATAAAGATAACTGTCGTTTTTTCAAATTTTAAATTATCGCAATAGTGGTTATGTTGCTTTTTTTTCAGGCTCTAATGCTTTCTATCAAGCTAGTGTTTTTTATTAGCCTGATTCAATTTTTTCTTGGCAAGGAAACTTTGATTGAGAAAATAGTGAAGTTAATTAAGTAAGGCTGTTAGTATTTTCATGGGGTCTTGTCGTAGAGGTGGTGATATGCGATTGAATGATTTTATATTGAATAAGTTAGTTTTCTATAAAAATAATAGGTTGAGTCTGCTTTTTATACCAATTTTGTTCTTTTCAGCTTTAGCAAGTGGCATGTTCAAACCTGCTTATGCTACTTCGATTGAAGACTTCTCTCGCCATAGTGAGTTTCATAATGTAAAAATCTCACCGGATGGCAAACATTTAGCGGTATTAATCAATACTGATGGCCGTAAAACCTTGGCTTTTCTAGATAGTAAAACCTTTGAAGTGACTTTTAGTTTAGGTGGAGAAAAAAGGGATCAGGTTGCCGATTATTACTGGGTTAACGATGAGCGGGTGATTGTGCAAGTGGAGCAGGTAAAAGGCTCACTGGAAAAACCTGTCAGTTATGGCGAGCTGTATGCGGTGAACTATGACGGCGCTAAAAGACGGATGATTTTTGGTTACCGTAGCAAAAAGCCGACTGCTCATGGTGGTTTTTTACTGGATAACTTAGAGGGCGATGACAAGCATGTGCTTATCTATAAAAAGGCCTTTAGCCGTAAAACTGATGTGATACCTGAAGTTGCCAAGTTAAATGTTTACAGTGGACGTAGTACGCGAGTAAAGCGTGCACCCATTGCATATAGCCAGTTTCTTGTAGACCACAATGGTGTACCTCGTTTTGTCGCCGGAACAGATGATGATTTCAATACGAAGTTATTCTATTCCCAAGGTAAGGGCGAGTCTTGGGCTGAGTTTGGCAAAGAGTTTGAAGGTGAGTTTCAACCGATTGCTTTTGCCCCAGATAATCAAAGTGTCTATGCATTAAAAAGTAGTGATGGTGGTCCAAAAGGTTTATATCACTTCGACCTCAATACCCAAAAAGAAACTCAATTATATCGCAGTGAAATGGTCGACCCGACTTATGCGATGAGCTCAGATCTCAATGAGGTTTATGGCCTGCGGTTGGATGAGGATTATCCTAATTATCTATACCTCAAGCCGAGCTCTGAGGATGCAAAATTGCATAAAGCGCTTGTGTCAGCTTTTAATGGTGACAGCGTGATTGTGAGTAGTAAAACTCGAGATGGCAAGCAGGCGATTGTTCACGTGAGTAGCGACCGCAATCCAGGGACTTTTTATCTATTTGATACGCAAACCATGAAAGCGAGACATTTGATGAGTGCTCGCAGTTGGATTGATCCTAACAAAATGGCGATGACTGAGCCATTTCGAATTAAAACCCCAGATGGTCTTATTCTAAATGGTTTGATGACGTTACCGAAAGGCAAGTCAACGCAGTTGCCCACAGTGGTGATGCCCCATGGTGGCCCACATGTAAGGGATTACTGGGGTTACGATCCACAGGTGCAAATGTTGGCTAATGCTGGTTATGCAGTGGTTCAGGTCAACTTTAGGGGGTCATCGGGGTATGGTAAAAACTTTGAAAAAGCCGGATACGGTAATTGGGGAACCAAAATCCAAGATGACATCTTGCTTGCAACCAAATACGCGGTTCAGCAGGGCATCGCAGACAAAGATAACATGTGTATCTTTGGGGTGAGTTTTGGTGGCTATAGTGCATTACAAAGTGCGGTAAAATCGCCTGATACCTTTAAATGTACCATTGGTTACGCCGGTGTTTATGACTTAGAAATGCTCTATGACGAAGGCGATGTTAAAGACAATGCTTGGGGAGATGCCTACTTAGATACGACACTCGGCACTGACAAGGTTGAGCAGCGTGCGCAATCGCCAGTTCATCACATTGCCAAGTTAAAAGCGCCAGTGCTTATTATTCATGGTGAAGATGATGAACGAGCCCCTATAGAACACGCTGAAGCATTGAAAAAAGCGCTGGAAAAACAAAACCACCCCTATGAGTGGCTGGTTAAAGATAAAGAAGCGCATGGCTTTTATAAAGAAGCCAATATTTTAGAAGCTAATCAAGCGATACTTGGCTTTTTGGATAAACACATTGGTAGTTAATGGACGCTGCTTAAAAAAAGAAAAGGGAGTTTCATGCTTGCTTGTCCTCAATGTGGCAGTATTCAGCGACTATCAAGAATTATTTTTCCCAAAAGGTTAAATAAACTTAGCTGTGATAGCTGTAGAGCGGCGCTAATTATAACTTATAAACCAAGCATACTTTTTGGGTTTGCAATGGGGTTTCTCTACGCTTATTTTTTTCGGAAAACTGATGTCTACTTCAGATATCAAATTGTGGCTTGCAACAATAGCGGGCCTCTTAGTTATCGATTGTATTGCAAGAGCGACATTTTCGACGTTGTCAATTGCTGATGAGTAGGGCTTAGCAGTTTGGTGTAAGGTGCTTTATTGCTCACTCTAACGAGCAGTAAAGTGCCTGATACTTTAGCATATGCCATTGGTTGAGCTGGTATTTCAGCTATCACTTGAGAACTGATTGAGAAAACGTAGCGTTAAATCATTTAAACGTCTTTGTTAAGTATAGGTACAGCTTGTGCCTGCTAAATTGTCACTTGTTGATTAGTAAATCAAGTAAGGACAATTTATGGCTGCATTACAGACTCGTTTTCGTTTAGGTAAATTTATTTTGGCTGTACCGTTTGTTTTAGGTACCGGATTAATGTCAGCCGCCTATGCTTCACCTAACACTGCCGTTACCGCTGAACTGACTAAATATAAGACCGAAGGCCATATCACTATGTGTGAATACCGTACGGTTAGACAAGTGCATTATCAGGTACTCAATGGTAACGAAAGCTGTCCGACTGCGATGCTGGTTGCCCCTGAATTAGAGCGTGGCACTGACGAGCAAGTGGCACCCGCTGCCAATACGGCAAGCCGACATCAGTACGATAATGACGCCGAATAAGTATATTTAGCTATCGGTTGTTATAGTCCTGTTTTAATAAGCTAAATAGCGACAGATCATGATACTGGTTCTTCCAATAACTGTGCTGTCGCAATACGCCTTCACAATGAAATCCAAGTTTTGTGAGTAGCTTTTCCGATCCGATATTGCCCTGCATGACAAAGGCTTCTAGGCGATTAATGGGTTGTTGATACTCCGTAAATAAATAATCAATCACTGCCTGCAATGCTTCTGTTGCCAAGCCTTGCCCCCATGCTTGTGGGATTAACTCATAACCGATGACGGCGACATGACGTTGTGGCTCAAAATGGTTGACGCCGCAACCCCCAAGATATTGCTGGGTGTATTTATCCCTAATGGCCCAGCGCAACATCTGCTGTTGTTGATGCTTGATAGCATCTTGTTTGATGAGCTCGCGGGCCGCCTCTAAGTTTTCAAAGGCAGCTAAATCATAAAACTGGGTCACCTTGTTATCGGCAAACAGTGAGAAAACCGCTTCGGCGTCAGAGAGTACGCATTCATCTAAAAGAAGCCGCGATGTCGCTAATTCAGGCGGTGTCTTCATGGCGTTTTGATGTTCATTGCGTAACTGTCGATAGTGTAGCCATCATCTTGATACTGCCTGACAAACTTCATCCCTAGCTTCTTAAGCACATGAGAGGAGGCAGTATTTTCTGGCATGACTTCACCATAGACTTGATCAATGTCTAAATGATCCCGTGCGTAGTCAATGCAAGCCTGATTGGACTCTGTTGCATAGCCCACCCCCCAATAATCTGGATGAAAACGATAGCCAATATCGACCGCATTGATGCGAGTTTCAAATTTAAACCCGCAAAAGCCAATCACTTTGCCGCTGGCTTTCTCTACCACAGCCCAGCGAGCGAAGCCGTATTGGGCATATTCTTTAAGCCAAATATCATTGATGATGGCTTTGGCATCTTCCAAGCTATTACATAAACCGGCATCACCGGTGTAGCGATTGACTGCTTCAGGTGCGTTGAAGTCAACCACGGCTTGGGCGTCGTCCATTGTAAACTGCCGGATAATGAGTCTTGGAGTTTCCGTTATTATCGCCATTGTATTTACCTGTGTTGTAAGTGGTTATCTGTAACTACTTTACCTAGAGTTTAAAAAGCAAAACAGATACAGTTGTAATCAAAAAAAACCAATACAGATGACGTGATGGCAACTTTTAAGTACCAAAAAATCATAGATGACGTTATTGCACAGATAGAATCGGGCAGTCTTAAACATCGATTGCCTTCGGTACGCAAACTAGCGCAGCAGAAACAACTTGGGGTGTCCACGATTGTGCAGGCATACCATGAACTTGAGCGTTTGGGCTGGATTGTAGCTAAGCCCAAGCAAGGCTACTTTGTTAAAGGCAATACGCGATTATCTGAGCCTACAATGGCGCCAAATTACGGTCGCCAGATTAACCGTGTGGTGGCAGGGCTCTCCCTTGATGAAGCTGTGCAATACTCGTTTAATGACCCAGCTATTTTACCTCTGTCATGCACGGCACCCAGTACAGCGCTAGATTGCGAACTGTTGCTCAACAAACTGCATAAGCAGGCTATTAAGCGGCGTCCGTATAAGCTGTGGATGCAAGATCCGATTGAGGGGATTGCTGAGTTACGTCATGCCATTTGTATGCACCTGCAATCCAGTGGGCAACACTTTACCGCTGACAACGTACTGATCACCAATGGCCGTCAAGAAGGGTTAATGGTGGCATTGCATGCTGCCTTGGCATTAAAGGCGCCAATTGCGGTCGAATCACCTATGTCGTTTTACTTTCAAGCGACGTTGAAACAGTTTAATGCCGATGTGATTGAAGTGCCGATGCAGCATAACTTTGATGATGAGTTAGCCCTGTTAACCGCGACCTATCAGCGGGAACCTTTTTCGACCTACTTGGTGAATCCTAATTTTGCTGATCCTACTGGCCGAGTACTCAGTGAACAGCAAAAACTCCAACTGATTGACTGGGCGGTAGCCCATGAAGTTACCTTGATTGAATATGATCGAGGGGAGCTGTATTTTGGCCATCAACGCCCGAAAACCTTGGCGTGTTTAGTCCCTGCTGATTCACCTTGCAAGCTTATCAGTATCGCTGACTTTTACGATACCGTTTCACCGACCATTAGCTTAGGTTATCTACTTTGCGTCAACACCGTGGAGGCGTGTCAGTTTACCAAGCAAGTATTGGCAGAAGAGCCGAGTATTGCTTTGCAATTTATGTTGTTACAGATGTTAGAGTCAGGGCAGTATCGCAAGCATCTCGTTCAGCTGCGGCAGCAGATCCGCTTCAACTACGCGCAGACGATTAGCAGGCTCCAAGGGGCGTTGGCTGGAATAACTGGTAGCGACTTATATGTGAGTCAACCAGAGGGCGGGCCTTGTTTATGGTTTAAACTTCCCGATGGTCGAGACAGTAGGCAATTGTGGCAATACCTTATTGAGCATAAGCTGGCGATCGCTCCCGGACGGATGTTTTCTTTGTCAGCAAACTATGATGATTATTTTCGTATTACTTACGCCTTGCCATGGGATGACAACATGCAACAAGGCGTTGCTCAATTTGCACAGCTACTGGTGACGTTTCTTAATTCGCCCTAGTAAATATTACCGCACACCGCTTATAGGCTTAGCCAAAAACGCTGTTTGCGAAATAAGTAGTGGTTATCTAGGTCATTAGAAAAAGCAACAGTATGCGCTTTGCCGGTGATTTCATGGCGTGGGACAAAGCCGATGACGCGGGAATCGGCACTGGCATCACGGTTATCACCGAGTACCAGATAGTGGTTATCGGGTACGGTGACGGTATTGAAGTTGGCCAGTTTTGATGCGCGGTGATGCAGGCGAACTTGCCGACTGCTGTTAAGCGTTTGCTCAATCGCATCAGCATAAATCACATTGCTAAGCTGCGATTGGTAGTGGGCAGCGTTCCCATTGATGAAAAGCTGGTTCTCGTGCATGGCTACCGTGTCACCGGGCAGGCCGATGACTCTTTTTACCAGACGTTCATCGGCAACATCGGATTCAAAAGTAATAATGTCTCCATGTGCAGGATCGGCGATGTGAAGCATTGATATCTGGGTAAACGGTAGGCGTAAATCATAAGCCATTTTGTTCACAACCAGTCGGTCGCCGGCCAATATGGTCGGTTTCATTGAACCACTCGGCACGTGGTTCCAGTCAGCAACAGCACTCCTAAACACACACATTAGCAGGATAAAAGTGAGCAGCCCTTGGTTTTGTTTTAACACATGTTTGATTCGATTGAGCATCAGTTTTCCTTAGGCTCAGTTAAGAGCATTTTCCTTTTGGTTGGTAACAACACGCCCTAGCAAGTTGTATGACGTTATTGACCTAATTATGCTGATTTAGTTTCCGCTTTTTGGGTCGCGAAAAGTAAGTAAATGTGTTTTTGGCAGTAGAAACTGCTGCTATAGTGCGCTGCCTAAAAGACGAAGATATCAAGATTTTCATTAAACTGGAGTAAAAATGAAGTACCAGTGGATATTATTTGATGCCGATGAAACCCTGTTTCATTTCGATGCCTATCAAGGCCTTAAGTTGATGTTCTCGCGTTTCAATATCGACTTTACTGCTGCAGATTTTGCCCATTATCAGCAAGTTAATTTACCGCTGTGGGTCGACTATCAAAATGGGGTAATCTCTGCCAAGCAGTTGCAACATACTCGTTTTAAAGGCTGGGCTGAGAAGTTGCAAGTGACTACCCAAGCATTAAATAGTGCTTTCCTACAGGCGATGGCAGATATTTGTACATTATTGCCAGGTGCTCGCGAACTCATTGATGCGCTTGCCGATAAAGTGAGTATGGGGATTATTACTAATGGCTTTACTGAACTTCAAACCATTCGTTTAGATCGTACCGGATTATTGGGCGCTTTTTCTCCGGTTGTTATTAGCGAAGAGGTTGGGGTAGCAAAACCGGATGTGGCGATTTTCAACCATGCTCTGGAGTTAATGGGCAACCCAGCACCACAACACGTATTGATGGTCGGGGACAATCCTGAGTCTGATGTGCGAGGGGGATTGAATGCGGGCTTTGATACCTGTTGGCTGAATCATCGCAATGAGCCGACGCCTGCAGGAATAACGCCGCACTACGAGGTTAAATCACTGGCTCAACTTCAGCAGCAGTTAGTCGGTGATAAATAGT
This sequence comes from Shewanella waksmanii, assembly GCF_043643685.1. Classification (GTDB taxonomy): domain Bacteria; phylum Pseudomonadota; class Gammaproteobacteria; order Enterobacterales; family Shewanellaceae; genus Shewanella; species Shewanella waksmanii_A. Next base: position 69,778 of record NZ_JBHZSN010000008.1, on the reverse strand, counting down.
TTTTCTTGACATAATATGTCTTGATGGTAGTTTGACATATTATGTCTTGCAGGGATGACTATTATCATGTGGAACGAACTTATCAATTTAACCCAACACGGCTTATTGTTTTTGCAGTTGCAATTTGGACTTTCTGATGCCTTAGCCATAGTGGTATTTGTCAGTTTGATTCGCTTAATCTTGTTACCCGTTTCGCTTAAAGCGACCTACCAGCAGTATGTTCAGCGTGCAAAGCTTGCTCGCTTATCACCGCAATTAGCGACAATTAAATCTCAAGGTACGGCGGTTGAGCAGATGCAAGCCTTGGCTGAGCTTCGAAAAGCCAACGGTATCAACCTAGTTACTCCCGCCCAACTGATGAATGGACTGGGGCAGTCAGGTATTGGAATCACACTATTTGCCAGCCTTAAGCAGTGGAGCGTCAATTCGACGTTTTACTGGATAGAGAATATTGCCAAGCCTGACTACCTGCTTGCTTTGTGTGTCAGTCTACTGACTTTCATGACAATGATGCTGACACCCGGTGAGGTGCACTGGTATATGGCGATGATTCCCGCGCTGGTGGCTATCGTTGCGTTGATGAGTTTTCCCGCTACCATCGCGATCAGCTATGGAGTGAGTGCCTTTTGGACAATGCTGCAGTCGGCAATTTGTCAGTGGTATCTGCGTCATCAAAAAGTTGAAAATATGAGCTAGTTGCGGGTTATCTCTGCAGTTAATCGACATTTTTGTGTTAAATGTTGTTTTCTTGCGCAGTTGTCAAAAACAGGGGTTTACATTTATCTGCAGCTTCCTTATTATCAGCGGCCTTGGAGAGATGGCAGAGTGGTCGAATGCACCGGTCTTGAAAACCGGCACGGGTTTATAGCCCGTCTAGGGTTCAAATCCCTATCTCTCCGCCATATTAAGAAAAACCCGTTATCGAGAGATGACGGGTTTTTTGCTTTTAATCTGCAATGAACCCAGGGTTCCTTTTGTTAAAGTCAGCTATCTCTGCGCCATATTAAGGGAAACCCGTTATCGAGAGATGACGGGTTTTTTGCTTTTAATCTGCAATGAACCCAGGGTTCCTTTTGTTAAAGTCAGCTATCTCTGCGCCATATTAAGGGAAACCCGTTATCGAGAGATGACGGGTTTTTTGCTTTTTAGCTGCAATGAACCCAGGGTTCCTATTGTTAAAGTCAGCTATCTCTGCGTCATTTTAAGAAAAAGGCTACTCGAAAGAGTGGCCTTTTTTCGTTTTAAAGCATTGAACCCTCGGGTTGCTGTTGTTTAAAGTCAGCTATCTCTGCGCCATATTAAGAGAAACCCGTTATCGAGAGATGACGGTTTTTTTGCTTTTTAGCTGCAATGAACCTAGGGGTTTTATTGTTAAAGTCAGCTATCTCAGTGCCGTATTAAGAAAGCCCGCTAATCTTTAGCGGGCTTTGTTATCAGGTGCTTAGTGCTTAAGCCTGCAGCCTTTAATGGCCTATGGCTTGTGTATCTTTGCTTTAAGCAGGCGTGTTTTCATCAAGCACTCTTATTAACTTCGCAGGTGTGCCGCCGTAGAGGCAACCGGCGGGGACATCGCTATTGACCACTGAGCCCGCAGCAATGACGGCGCGTGCTCCAATCGTCACACCTTGGTTAATCACCACATTGCCACCAATCCAAACATCATCTTCAATGGTGATGGGCGCGCAAATGGTTTTCCAGTTGCGACGTGCAAGATAGTTTAAATCGTGGCTAGCACAATATAATTGGGTGTTTGGGCCGATTAACACATTATTCCCAATGGTAATTTTAGCGCCATCGAGCATAGTGACATTCATGTTGATGAAGGTGTTTTCGCCAATGAAGATGGTTTTGCCAAATTCACAATAAAATGGTGAGCGAATGATACTTGAAGTAGCAATGTTCCCCATCAGTTGCTGAAATAGTGCATCACGTTGGCTTTGTTCACTATGCTGGTTAATGGCCAGCAGTAAATCAGAAGCCTGTTGACGGATTTGATTGAGGCAATCCGCTCCGCCATCAAAGTCATCTCCAGCGAGCATTTTTTCGAATTCGGTCATTTGCTGCCTCAGTTTATCTCAATTGCAACATGCCATTAATCATGTCACTAGTGGTGAGCAGTTTACTGTATTGAGCATGGTGCTAACTTAGCGATGGAGCACATTTTTGATATCGGTTTTGCTGAGTCTAGCTACGGCGTTTCCAAAAAGCGGCGATTTTGTCTTCTTCACTGTTGAGGTTCACGATGAAGGTTTTCTCTGCTACGACCTGACCTTTTAGCTCCAGTGTCATACGCCATCGGCCAACTTTATTATGTTCTGGTGCCCAAATAGTATCGCCTAAATAGAATTTCCAATCATTAGACTCAACATAGACCTCACCGTCAAACGGCGGACGTGGTTGGCCATTATCATCAGGAATATCTGGATGATAAATGCAGTACCTTAAGAGTTGATTTTTAGCTTTCTTTATTTGCGCCACAAACCCAAACTCAATATCAATTTCTGCCGGCACATGCATGGTGGCTTTTAACAGCCGAGGTAAGGCGTCGCTGTCCTCCTGCCATTGGGTAAAAATACCCGCTTGAATGACATCGACTTGAGGTTTGAGTTTTGACATGGGGAGTCCTTGTAAATGACAAGCCAGTTTATCATATCGAGCTGGTATTCATCGCCAATTTTGTTAACTGCTTGGCATAATCGATCTTAATAAATGTATTAAATTGCTACAATATTCTATTTCTTGGCGTATTATTGATGAACATTTAAACGAAACTGATTGGGTGTTTATTGCGAGGCATATTGTGTGTGGGCTTGGTTCTGCTTATATGGTCAAACTGGGTAAAGGCGGAGTTTGATCCGGTTTCGGAGTTAAGGGCGCTTCCCCATGGTGAAGCGTTTTTGGCTAATTATCGTTTAGCAGATATTGATCCGGCTAAGGCGAGGGCGCAGCTAGAATCCTGGCAAGCCGCTGGGGTGACCGATAAGGAAACGCTTTATCAAGTGGTGCATTTTCGTACCATGCATAATGTTTATACCGCCCAGTCTGCGCTTGAACTATCGGAGCAACAAGCTGACGAATTGGTGGCGTTAGGTGAGAGCTTGGGCAAACAATGGATACAGGCAGAAGGTTGGCTGTTAAAAGCAATTCTGGCAGCCAAGCGCGGTGATATTGAGCTTGCCTGGCAAACTACCGAGCAGGTGATTGTCGCAGCAGAGGCTAAGCAGTTTAATCGACTATTGGCTAGAGCACTAAATGTGCGTGCAATTCTTCATTCGCGTAAGCAACAGTTTAAACGAGCGATTGGCGACTATCAGCGTGCACTGGCTTTGATCAGTGTTTATCCGGGCGATCCCTATATCAGTAAGATTATCTCTAATATGTCGACAATTTATGCGGAATTAGAGAATTGGCAAGAAGCTAGTAAATATAATCAACGTGCGCTTGAATTGTATCGGCAAGAACAGATACCGAATCATGGGCAGTTATCCATTTTATACACCAACAGTGCGCTTTATGCGGGTAAGCTTGGTGACTTTGATAAAGAGATAAAACACATACGCTTAGCTTCCGTGGAAGCGGAGTTATCCGGTGATCCATTACGATTACTCGATAGTATGAGTAATGAAGTGGAGTTATTGGTGCGTCAGTCACAGTATCAAGCTGCGGTAACGCTGGCTCAGCAATGTATTGCGTTAGCCAAGCAGCACCAATATACCTTTAATCTGGGTGGCTGCAGTATGAGCTTGGGGCAAGCCTTTTTAGCATTGGGGCAATATCAGCAAGCGGAGCAGTTTGCTGCAGATGCGATTGCGGCATATGGAGATGGTCAAGCTAAGCTCTATCAAGTGAAGGTGTCGCGCTTATTGTCGGATATTCATCTTGCACAAGGCCGCTATCCAGAGGCGATAGCAGCGTTAACCTATTATTTCGAAGAGACCCAGAAAATCCTAGTGGATGAGCGCCAGCAGAAAGTGGTCGAATTACAAGCGCAGTTTGATCAAAAAGTGAAAGAGGACAAAATTGCTTTATTGGCGGCAGAAAATGCCTTACAAGCAGCGAAACTAGAACGTAAAGCCTTGAGAGAGTGGTTTTCATTGACCATTTCGGTCATTTTAATTTCCACGGTGATTTATCTAATTCGACGTTATAACAGTTCTATAAAACGCAATCGTAGCTTACGTGAGAGCAACCAAGCTTTATACGAGCACTCTTATCGTGATCCATTAACTGAGCTCTATAATCGCCGTTATTTTTATGATCACCTCGCCTCAAGGCTTAACGAGTCCAATCGTGAGCATTACAGTTTAATTATGTTAGATCTTGACCACTTTAAGGCCATTAATGATACCTATGGTCATGATAGTGGTGATGGCGTGTTGCAAATAGCTGCAGAGCGTTTTAGTGGCTGTATTCGGGAGCAAGATTTCATTGTGCGATGGGGCGGTGAGGAGTTCTTACTGATGCTAGCTGTTGATGACATGGAGCCGTTAGTTGAGGTACTTAAGCGCCTTAATCAAGTGATTGCAGATGAAACATTTATGGTATTGGAGCGTCAACTAAACGTAAGTGTGTCCATTGGTGCGACACCGCCAATGGCAACTCAAAGCATGATAGCTAACTGGCAACAGATGCAATCGCAAGCCGATCAGGCCTTATATCAAGCTAAGCAGCAAGGGCGCAATCGGTTCGCGATTTTTAATCCAGATGCTTAGCCGTGATATTTAACCGCCATATCAATCAGCGGTTCACGACTGCCATTTTCAGCACGTAAGCGAGCGAGATAATTTTCCCAGCACTCAACCTGATTAATCGACAAATCGTGAAGTACTGCCCACGAGAATAGGCCACTATCATGGCCATCGCTAAAGACAATTTTGACAGCATAGTTACCCACAGGGGTAATCGCATCAATATTGACGTTTTTCTTATGGGTGACTAAAACAGGGTTACCGTGGCCATGTACTTCGGCTGAAGGAGAGTAAACTCTAAGCAGTTCACAACTTAATGAATAGGTTTTACCGTCGTTAAAGGTCACTTCCAGTAAACGCGATTTGCGCTTGAGCTTTAATCCGGTGACGATTGGGGCATCATGGGTTGTCATAGTGTGTTGACCAAATACAAACGTTAGGGAAAGGTATAACAAACAAGGCAAGGTCAGTAAACCTTGCCTTGTTATTTGCCACTTAGAGTATGAAGCGGCTCAAGTCTTCGTCTTGAACTAGATTATCAAGGTGTGCGTTGACATAGTCGGCATCAATAACGGTTGTTGAGCCTGATTTGTCAGAGGCTTCAAATGATAGCTCTTCCATAAGGCGTTCCATTACCGTGTGCAAACGGCGAGCACCAATGTTCTCTGTTCGCTCGTTAACTTGCCATGCAGCTTCTGCCAAGCGGCTGATCCCTGAGTCAGCAAATTCAACGGTAACACCCTCTGTCGCCATTAGTGCCACATATTGCTCTGTTAAAGAAGCGTGAGGCTCAGTTAGGATACGTTTAAAGTCGTCAGCGGATAGTGCTTCTAATTCAACGCGGATAGGTAGACGGCCTTGTAATTCAGGAATTAGATCTGAAGGTTTAGACATCTGGAAAGCACCAGAGGCGATAAACAAGATATGATCGGTTTTAACCATGCCGTGTTTGGTGGTAACAGTACAACCTTCAACTAAAGGTAAAAGATCGCGCTGTACGCCTTCACGAGATACATCAGGGCCTGATGCTTCACCGCGCTTACAAATTTTATCAATTTCATCTAAGAAAACGATGCCATGTTGCTCAACCAATTCAATGGCTTGTTCTTTCAAGTCATCTTGATTTACAAGCTTGGCCGCTTCCTCTTCAATAAGTAGCTTATAGGCTTCTTTGATCGGCATTTTACGGCGCTTGCTGGCACCTGGTCCCATGTTTTGGAACATGCTTTGCAGCTGATTGGTCATCTCTTCCATACCGGGAGGTGACATGATTTCAATGCCCACTTGCGGCGCAGCGATATCGATTTCGATCTCTTTATCGTCTAGCTTGCCTTCACGAAGTTTCTTGCGGAAAATTTGTCGAGTGCCGCTATCATCTTTAGTTTCATTGTCCCAATCTTCTTTAGGCTTAGGCAGCAATGCATCTAAGATACGCTCTTCTGCAGCTTCTTCGGCGCGGAATTTACATTTCACCATCTGCTCTTCGCGGGTCAGTTTAATTGCCGCATCAGTGAGATCGCGAATGATCTGTTCGACTTCCTTACCGACGTAGCCTACTTCAGTAAACTTAGTCGCTTCGACTTTAATGAATGGCGCTTTTGCTAGCTTAGCTAAGCGGCGGGCAATTTCGGTTTTACCTACACCGGTCGGGCCAATCATGAGAATATTTTTTGGCGTGACTTCTTGGCGCAGGTCTTCATTTAACTGCATACGACGCCAGCGGTTACGCAGTGCAATGGCGACAGAGCGCTTGGCATTTTGTTGGCCGATAATATGACTATCTAGCTCGTGAACAATTTCACGGGGTGTCATTTCAGACATAGGAATTCCTTATTGGCTGCAGTAAAGCTGCAGTCACTATCAGTAATTTAGTTCTTCAACCGTTTTGAATTGGTTGGTGAATACGCAAATATCACCAGCAATCGTCAACGATTTCTCTGCAATGTCGACCGCGTTAAGCTCGGTGTTTTCTAACAACGCAGTCGCAGCGGCTTGGGCAAAATTGCCACCAGAGCCGATGGCGATAAGATCATTTTCTGGCTGCACTACATCACCATTACCTGTGATGATCAGTGAGCATTCTGTGTCAGCAACTGCAAGTAGCGCTTCTAATTTGCGTAGCATTTTGTCACTACGCCAATCTTTGGCCATTTCTACAGCGGCTTTCATTAAGTGGCCTTGATGCATCTCTAATTTCGCTTCAAAACGCTCAAATAGCGTAAAGGCATCGGCTGTGCCGCCTGCAAATCCGGCAAGCACTTTATTATGATAAAGACGACGCACTTTTCTGGCATTGCCTTTCATGACCGTGTTGCCGAGTGATACTTGGCCATCGCCAGCGATAACGACTTGGTTATTACGGCGTACTGATACGATTGTAGTCACAGATATTTCCTCTTCGCGAACTGATATGTCACTGCATATCAGTGGGTGATACAAGCTATATGGGGGGAGGGGTAACAAAAATCAAGGTCGATTAGATGATCTGTTGCTCTTTCGTGCGCAAAGGCGATGGCCTTATCTTTGAAATGAACTTGTGTAGCTCAACGAGTTAAGTGGTAAAGCGATAGCGATGATGTGATTGGTCATTATTCGGGCGGGAGTTAATAGCGAAAAACGGCATGCAATAAATAGGCTGCAAGATAAGGTTAATCTTGCAGCCAACAAGGTTAACCTTCCCAGAACCAGACTTGGCAACCATTGATGCCGGCGCGTTGCAGGATATGGCGATGCCTTTCTGCCGCACGTTTGCGGTCGTAAGGGCCCATAACGACGCGATACCAAACCCCATTTTTACCGGTTGTGCGGCGCACTTGTGCTTCTAAACCTTGGAAGGCAATCACCGCTTTCATTTCGTTGGCTTGCGATTCAGTTCTGAATGAGCCGCACTGCATCTGATAGGGACGAGTAGGTTCGGTCGCTTCAGGAATATCGACTTCAACCTTTTTATTTTCCAGTTCCTGCTGATAAGTCCATTGCTCCTTAGGCTTAGGAGGTAGGGCATTGGGATCTGTTTTTTTGGTCACGGGCTTAGGGGCGGTCACTTCAGGTGCGACCGTTTCGACGGTTTGTGCACTGTTGTTGATGCTCCACAAGAAGTAACCAAAACCGCCAAGTAAAGCCAAGGTCACCAGCGCGAGCAGCAATGGAAAGCGCTTAGGTGCAGGCGCTTTGCCACGGCCTCGATTCGACTTTGCTTTTCCGCGCCCTTTATTTGCAGGCTTTCTATTAGCATAATCGCGACTTGTCATGTTGGTATTCCTACATGCGCTCTAATGTTTCAATACCTAACAAATCAAGACCCTGCTTCAGGGTTTTGGCAGTCAATTGCGCTAACAGCAGACGGCTTGTTTTCTGCTCTTCGGTATCAGCGGCCAGCACTGGGCATGCTTCATAAAAGCTTGAGAAGGCACCAGCAAGTTCAAATAAGTAACCACATAAGGCATGGGGCTGACCTTTGGAAACCATTCGATTTAGCACTTCGCCAAACTGTGCCAACTTATTACCTAACTCTTTCTCTTTATCATGACTTAGGCTGATGCTGGCTTGGCTAAGATCAATGTCAGCAGCACGTTTGAAAATACCTGCTACACGGGTATAGGCATATAGCAGATAAGGTGCAGTATTACCTTCAAAGCTCAGCATTTGCTCGAAACTAAAGATGTAGTCACTGGCACGATTCTTTGATAAATCGGCGTATTTTACTGAGCTAATACCAACCACTTTGGCAATCTTTTCTAGTTCAGCTTCATTCATATCTGGATTCTTGCTGCGTACCAGTTCTAAAGCACGGGTTTCAGCTTCGCTGAGCAGGTCGACTAATTTGACCACGCCACCAGAGCGGGTCTTGAATGGACGTCCATCTTCGCCGTTCATGGTGCCAAAGCCCATGTGCTCTAGACTCATATCTGGGCTAACAAAGTTTGCTTTGCGGGCAAGGCTAAATACTTGCTGGAAGTGCAACGCCTGACGTAAATCAACAAAATACAGGGCTCGGTCAGCATTGAGCACGTTGGAGCGGTAACGCATAGCGGCCAAATCACTGGTGGCATATAAATAGCCGCCGTCAGCTTTTTGAATAATAACAGGGAGAGGCTCGCCATCTTTATTTTGGAATTCCTCTTGGAATACCACTTTTGCGCCTTCACTCTCAGAAAGTAGTTGCTGAGCGTCAAGGTCATTGACCACGTTTTCTAAATCATCGTTGTAGGCACTCTCTCCGCGCACATCTGCACGGGTCAAACTAACGCCTAAACGCTCATAGACTTCATGGCAATGGCTAAGCGAGATATCATTAAATTCACGCCATAGCTTGTTGCAGTACTCATCACCTGACTGCAACTCAACCACTAATTTACGTGCGCGAGTTGCGAAAGTCTCAGATTCATCAAAACGCACTTTTGCAGCACGGTAGAAGCTCTCTAAATCAGCTAACTCCATTTGCGCTTGCTCGCCATTAGCGGCACGAAGCTCTTCCATGTACGCCAGCAGCATACCAAATTGTGTACCCCAATCACCCACGTGGTTTTGACGAATCACTTTATGGCCTTGGAATTCAAGGGCGCGAACTACACTGTCACCAATGATGGTTGAGCGTAAGTGACCAACATGCATCTCTTTGGCTAAGTTAGGCGATGAGTAATCAACCATGACGGTTTGTTGCTTCGGTAAGCTGACACCTAAATGTGCATCAGCAAGCGCTGCCATTAATTGATTAGCGAGGGCATTTTCATCGATGAAAAAGTTGATGAATCCAGGGCCGGCGATATCGACTTTAGCGACATGGCTTGAGTTGGGTAAATTGTCGATGATTAGCTGCGCAATATCGCGAGGCTTTTTGCCTGCCGCTTTGGTCAGCATCATAGCCAGGTTAGTTGCGAAATCACCGTGGCTTTTATCTTTCGTTCGGTCTACTTGAATTCGCGCAGCAAACTCAGCAGGAACGACTTGCTGTTGTTTTAGAGATTCAAGGGCTTGGGCGAGCAAAGATTCAATATGTGATTTCATTGGCTTTTAATCGACAGTTTTCATGTAAAAAAGATTCAGGGATAACCGCGTATTTTAGCCGTTATCTTGGGTCAATTACCATCATTTGTTGGCAAGTTTATCGCTGTTTTTTGCCTTTCTGCTGATTAACCTGTCAATCAGCAGAGTATAACCACTAGATGTTAGCGCAATGTGACATAATTCGTCACTTGGGCTGGCATTTTTTATGATTAAAAAATACGTCGCGGCTATAAAAGATCCTGTGGGTCTCTATCTAAGCTCCAACGGCAGCGTTTTGCTAAAGGAAGTGCATCAATTTGTGGTAAGGCTTGTTCAAATGCTTGCTGCAATACGGTACGTTCTTTAGTTTGAAACATCAGTTGGCGACGGTACTTACCCGCTTTTCTATCCATGGGCGCTGGCATCGGCCCAATGACTTCACATTGTTGATTTTGTGGTAATAGTGCAGCGACTTGATTGAGGAAAGCATCGGCATCTTCAGCTTGGTGAGCTTCGGCGCGTATGAGCAACATATGCCAAGCTGGAGGTAGTAATGCATGTTGCCGCTCAGTGAGTTGACCACGGGCGAATTCGCCATAACCTTTATGCATCAACTCACGTAAAATAGGGTTATCGCATTGATGAGTTTGCATCAACACTGTACCTGGCTTTCTGGCTCTGCCAGCTCTACCTGCGACTTGGGTGTACAACTGACCAAAGCGCTCTGGGGCACGAAAGTCGGCACTAAAGAGTGCGCCATCAACATCCAGTAAGCCAACCAAAGTTACGTCGGGAAAGTGATGACCTTTTGCTAGCATTTGTGTGCCAACTAAAATCTTATACTCGCCTTTGTGGATGGCGTTTAAATGACTTTCTAGCGAACCTTTGCGGCTTGTTGTATCGCGATCGATTCTTATCACTGGGTATTTAGGGAACAGGCTTTCAAGGGCATTCGCGAGTTGTTCAGTGCCTACGCCTTGCCCCATTAACATGGTGCTGCCACATTGGTGACACTGCTTGGGGATGGCATATTGATTACCACAATGGTGGCAGCGTATTTCGCCTAGGCTTTGGTGTACGGTAAAAAATGCATCACAGCGGTCACATTCATGCAGATGGCCACATTCATGGCAAAGTAATGCCGGAGCAAAACCGCGGCGATTAAGAAATAGCAATACTTGATTGCCTGCATCAAGATGCATGCGCATTTCATTGATAAGGCCATGGGATAGGCCGTGTTTCAATGGTTGATTACGAATATCGATAATGCCTTGGCGCACTTTCTCAGCAGGCCCAGCTCGTTGGCCTAAAGTCAGTTGTTGGTAGCGGCCATTGATGGCATTTTGTAATGTCTCTAGTGACGGTGTTGCGCTGCCCAGTAGCACAGGGATATCTTCTAAATGCCCACGCATAACGGCGAGATCTCTGGCGTGGTAACCGACCCCTTCTTGCTGTTTAAAGCTGGCGTCGTGTTCTTCATCAAGAATGATCATTCCCGGAAAACGCATCGGGGTAAATAGTGCAGAGCGGGTGCCGATAATAATCGCGGCTTGGCCTGTTTTAGCTTGTCGCCATGCTTCGAGTCGCTGATTATCGGTAAGGCCCGAGTGAATCACTGCCACGTCAACATTAAAGCGGCGCCTAAAGCGACTGATAGTTTGTGGTGTTAAACCTATCTCAGGTACTAAGATAAGTGCTTGTTTGCCTTGTTTTAAAATGGTTTCTAGTAAGGCTAAGTAGACTTCTGTTTTTCCCGAGCCCGTGACACCTTCTAATAAGCTTGTTCGATAACCTTGTTGCTGATTGAGGGTTGCGACCGCAATGGCTTGCTCGGCGTTAAGTTGATGGGGCTCTTCATCTAGACGCAAGTTGTCGCGCCAACTTAAATCAAGTTTGTTGGCGCGCTCTTCTAGTGCGATATAACCTTTGTCCATTAAAGCTTTTATTGCTGCTTTACTGAGTTCAAGTTGATTTGCTTCGTCTGCACTTAGGGTTTTCTGTTGTAATTGCGCTAGCACCTGACGCTGAGCCGGTGCCCGCTTAAGCGTGGTTAAGTCAACCTCATGACCATCGGGGGTAGCCCGATAGAACTTTTGCGTAGGAGTAGTTACGGCTGCGCCCTTTCGCAGTGCAACGGGGAGGGCCTGAGATAACATTTGCCCTAAGCTACAAAAGTAATACCTTGCAGCCCAAGAAGTTAGTTTATAAAGTGATTGTGGTAGAAGTGGTTCGTCATCGAGGAACTCGCTGACGAATTTCATTTTATTTTCGGCAAGGTCGCATTGATCAGTTTGAGCGATGACCAACCCGATTAACTGCTGGCGGCCAAAAGGCACTTTCACCCTGCTCCCTTGTATTGCTCGGTGCGCATCGTCGGGGTTAATTTTATAGCTAAAGGATTGTCGCATTGGAACCGGCAGTGCGACCTCTACAAACAAAGGCATAAACGTCTAAGCATATTTAGATAATGAAACCAGTGTAACGACACTGATTATTTTGGGCTACTGATATCTACATATTTGACGGTTGAAATCGGCTGTCTTTAAGGCCCAACTCGTCGAGACTAGCGATGTTTTGCAGGTATTTAGGGAAGATATAAGGGAAACAATGAATAGCGCAAATCAATTTAAAAGGGTGCTCAGTAGTTTAATATTTGGGGTGATGTTGGTGATGATTGTGCAGCCACATGCCTTGGCGAAAGTTAGCCATGTGAGTATTAATCAGCAAAGCTTTATATTGGGTGGTTACCCTAATTTGCGAGTGAATATAGTCTCGCAACATGACAGCATAGATAAGCTGCAATTTATTGCTGTACAAGCGTCCGGCCAGGAGCGGTTAATGATACAACCCATTAATAACTTCATGCTGCAATTGACCGGGGTAGAGGATATTAATGACCCTAACGCATTGTTGTTGGTTAAAGAGTATCGGGTTAACAAGTGGCGGGAAGTGAAGCGCATTGCGCTTTTTAATGGTGACATGAAAATACCCACAGAATTAACCGATGAAATGCCAACACCACAGTTGCAGCAACTAAGCTCGAAACTAAGCCAGCAACCAAGTCAACAACCAAGTCAGCAACAAAGCCAGCAAGCCATTTCAAAACCTCAACAAGATATCGTGGCGACTCAGGTGGCAAGGGTAGCCAAACTTGAGGCAAGTGAGGCTGCAGATCATCAATGTCAGCTACAAACAGAGCCAACCCAAACGCTTTGGCGGATAGGTAGTCATTATGCGAAACAGTGGCAAATGAGTCCCTATGGCGCCATTTTGGCAATTTATACGGCTAACCCAAAAGCATTTAATAAAGGCAACATAAATAGTTTACGGGCTGACATTGGTTTACTCTGTCCAACCGATGAGGTGAAACAGGCCTATAGTGATGCCAAAGCGGCAAAGCTGCAGTTTGAGCAGTTAAGCCAAGGCTGAGTAAGCTTGATGTGATCGCAAATATTCCTTTGCTGGCGATCTTGTATTGGCTGGTGCAAGGTGCTTGTATCTTATTTGCGGTTGCTGTATTATCCGCCGCCTAATTATTTATTAACTGCATGTGGTGCCTGACTTCGGGTTAGGAGAGCGACATGGCCTTAAACTGAGGTAATCCAAATGAAACCAGGTATTCACCCTGAATATGCAGAAATCACTGCAACTTGTACTTGTGGTAACGTAATCAAAGTAAACTCAACTGCAGGTAAGCCACTGCACTTGGACGTATGTGGTGCATGTCACCCATTCTACACTGGTACCCAAAAAGTTATGGATACTGGCGGACGTATCGACAAGTTCAACAAGCGTTTCGGTATGCTTGGCAAGAAGTAAATATTACTTCTGTAAAGATAAAGAAAAGGCGCCTAACAGGCGCCTTTTTTATTGCCTCTTTTTCTAGGCTATTGAAGATAGGTCGGTATTATACTAATCGGCATAAGAAAGTGATCTACTCATAGCTATTTTAGGCAAACTAGTTCGAGACGAATAACTTAAGTAATAGTGGTTCTATTGGGAAGTTATTCAACGAAGAAGTAATTAGTCGTTTTTTGGTCAATAATGTGGGAGGCTAAGTAACTATGCTGCACTTGAGCCGCACTTGGGACACAGAATGCTTAGATCATTGCTCGCCAGTACTTTACTCTATTTGCCTTTCACTGCATTGGCGCAGAGTCTATGCGTGCCCACGCAATATGATGAAACAGTGACATTAGATTATGTTGTCGATGGCGACACACTAGTGCTGAGTGACGGCCGCAGTGTGCGCCTCATTGGTGTCGATTCACCTGAGATTGATCGAGAATACCCCGAATTATCTGAACCCTACGCCAATCGCGCGCGCTCTTTTATGCAATCTTTAGTGAAACAGGGCCAAACCTTACAGCTGGCTTTCGACCGTAAGAAGCTGGATCCCTATGGCAGAACCTTAGCTTATGTCTACACTCAAGAAGGGCAACATTTGCAAGAAGCCTTACTTAAGCAAGGCTTCGCTAAAGCGAGGGTGTATCAGAATGACTATTTTTGGCAATGTTTGAATGGCGTAGAGGCGCATGCAAGGGATGCTCAGTGGGGGTTGTGGAGTCATCCAAGTTATCAAGCGAAGCAAGTGAGTCAACTTAACCGCGATGATCGTAATCAATGGCGGGAAATTACTGGTACAGTGACCGGGTTTGAAAGAAAAGGTCAACATTTGTGGCTAATTATTGATGAAAAATTTTATGTAGGCATACCTAGAGAAGATTTTCGTAAGTTTAGCAACATTTTGAACCTAAATCTGCTTGAAAGTGCCGTAATTGTCCGTGGTCAGTTGTATTATTCCTACAAAAAATGGCAGTTAATTAGCTATCATCCTTCACAGATAAGTTTATTAAATAAGCCTTAGAACGATTTACTTCATAATAAACTGAAATTTTCTAATATTTTGTTTAAAAAGTGTGTTGATTCGAGTACATTAGCAGCCTCAGTCTCGCTAACTAAGGCCGCCAAGAAGGTAGCTAGGTACTGCGTTGGCTGAAGACCTCTTCTTCGATACTAATTTGCGCATTTGCAGGATTAAAAAAATGGCCGATTTCCGTCAACAAGCCCTAGATTATCACGAGTTCCCCGTACCAGGTAAAACCGCAGTCAGTCTGACTAAGCCTGCTGCCAGCAGCCAAGATCTTGCGTTAGCTTATAGCCCTGGTGTCGCTGAGCCTGTGCGTGAAATTGCGGCAAACCCAGATGACGCATACCGTTACACTGCTAAAGGCAATACTGTTGCAGTGATCTCAAATGGTACCGCTATTTTAGGCCTTGGTAATTTAGGCCCGTTAGCTTCTAAACCTGTAATGGAAGGTAAAGCATTACTGTTTAAACATTTCGCTAATATTGACGCTACCGATATTGAAGTTAAGCATCGCACAACTGATGAGTTTATTAATACGGTTGAAGCGATTGCAGATACCTTTGGCGGCATCAACCTTGAAGATATTAAAGCGCCAGAGTGTTTTGAAATTGAAAAGACCTTGATTGAGCGTTGCAATGTGCCGGTTTTCCATGATGACCAACACGGTACTGCGATCGTTACCGCTGCAGGTATGATTAATGCGTTGGAAATTCAAGGCAAGAAACTAGAAGAATCGATTTTTGTTTGTATGGGCGCTGGCGCAGCGGCTATTGCGTGTATGACCATGTTAGTTAAGTGTGGTGTGCAACGTGAAAATGTCTACATGCTGGATCGTAAAGGTGTCATTCATACTCGTCGTGACGACATCAACGAATACAAGGCGCTGTTTGCCAACAATACTGATAAGCGCACCTTACAGGACGTGATTAAAGGTGCGGATGCCTTCCTAGGTTTGTCTGGACCAGATGTATTGGCCGCTGAAGATGTGGCGCTTATGGCAGAAAATCCAGTGATTTTTGCTTGCTCAAATCCGGATCCTGAAATCAAACCTGAAATTGCTCACGATGCTCGTAAAGATCTCATCATGGGTACAGGCCGCAGTGATTATCCAAACCAAGTTAACAATGTATTGTGTTTCCCATTCATCTTCCGTGGTGCGCTTGATGTGCGCGCATCTAAGATTAATGATGAGATGAAAATTGCGGCTGTACATGCGATTGCTGCTCTAGCGAAAGAGCCAGTACCGGCTGAAGTAATTGCAGCATATCCAGGTGTTGACTCGTTAACATTTGGTGCCGATTACGTTATTCCAAAACCAATGGATCCGCGCTTACTGTCAAATGTAGCCAAAGCAGTTGCCCAGGCAGCCATTGACTCTGGTGTAGCGGCGGTTGAAAGTTTGCCTGAGAATTACATGGCGTAATCTTTTAAATTTATTTTAAAAAAGGGCCCAAGGGGCCCTTTTTTATTGAGGCAGTAACCATTTCTTTGTAAGGTGGTACTTTACGCTGAATGTGCCACTGGTTTAAGTGATATTTATCGGCTAGCTTGATTGGTTTAGCACAGTGTATATTTGATTTCAGAATAACAATAATAAAGCAGGATGCGGCGATGAAATTGACTCAGATGTTAACCCGCAAGTTGACCAGCTTCTGGCTGGTGTCTCTCGTTGCTGTCGCTTGTATCTTTATTCTTACCGCGACGCTTAGCTTCGTACAGTTGACCTATAAGTTTCAGCAACAGAAAGTTGATGAAATTCAAACTCTATTGTCGCAGCACACAAGTGAAAATCTGGTTGACGAAAGCCAGTTAAGTCAATGGTTGCCACAAATTCTTCAAGCGTATCAAACTCAGGCTTTTGCCTTATACGATGATGAGCAGCTTGTTTATCAGTATCGCGTTGAAAAGCCCAATCTCTCTACGGTCACCTATCAAACTACTTTAGTTCAACACCGCAATTTTCATATGCAATTGACCTTGCCTAAACCGTTCTTATTACATGAGATTAGTTATTATGAAGTGCTGGTTTTGCTGCTAGGAATAATTGCCACGGGGTTGCTGGTAGGCTGGGGGTATCGTTGGCTCGCGCAAGAACTCGAGGGCGTGGAAGACTTAGCTAAGCGTAGTCACTTAATATTATCGGGTGATTATGAGCAAGCATTGGCGGAGACAGGCCATGGGCGCCCGAGAATGATCAATCGTGCGTTAACTAAGATGCTACTCGAGCTTGATGATGCTGAAAAGCAACGTGCACGCTTTGATCAATTTATTCGCTCCAACACTTTTCTTGATCCCGAAACGGGAATTGGTAATCAACTGTTTCTTAAAAACCGCCTTGATGCCCTCAGTAATGATGCGGGGATGTTGGCGCCTGGTGTCCTATTTTTATTGGAGCTGGAAGAGCTTGACCTGTTGCAGCAAGAGATGGGGGATGAACTGGTGGCGGAGATGCTTGCTCAGGTCATTGCGGCGCTCGGGCAAGTGCTAGATGGTCATGCGAACAGTATCTTTTCTCGGCGTAGCCAGCATCAGTTTGCCATGGTGGTGCCACAAATCTCATTACAGGATGCTGAAAAGCTGGCCAATAAGTTATTAAAAGTCTGCCAAGCGCAATTAACTGAGGAGCTGAGCAAGAAGCAAGACATCTTCCATATTGGTGTTGCCTATTTCAAAGTCGGTGATGATAAGTCTCAATTGGTGGAAGAGGCTGAAATGGCGCTGCGTGCGGCGCAGTTTCAGGGAAGTTCTAACTGGTTTATGTACGATAAAGGCGCGGTTGATGAGGGCTTTGCCAGAGGCTCTGTACGTTGGCGTAGCTTTTTGGAGTACGCGTTAGTGAATAAGCGCGTTGTGGCTTTTTCACAACCGGTTGTCGATAGTGACATGCAGACTCATCACTTGGAGGTGTCTTCTCGACTACGAGATAACCAAGGCAATTTAGTGCGGGCCACACTGTTTTTACCTATGGCAATTAAATGTGGTTTAACCCCGCAAATAGAGCGCCAAGTGATTGAGACAGTGTTGTTTGATCTACTCAATACCAGTAAAGATAACCTCAGTTATAGCATAAACCTGAGTTTAGATACCCTTAAAAGCCGGGCGTTTGTCCGCTGGTTGAAGACGACCTTACTGGAGTATCGCCACTTAACCCCAAGACTTATTTTCGAAATCAATGAAGATATTATTGTTAATCATATCGATAGTTTGAAAAGTACCTTAGATATGATGAAAAAAATGGGCGCGCGCCTCTGTGTCGATCGAGTTGGTTTGCAGGTTGTTAGCACCCAATATATCAAAACCTGTCAAATTGACTTAATTAAGTTACACCGTTCTATTGTTAACCAGATTCATTTACGCCAAGAAAATCAATTATTTGTTAGAAGTTTGATTGGTGGTTTATACCGAACAGAGGTGCAAGTTTTTGCTGAAGGTGTGGATGTGTTTGAGGAGTGGCAAACATTGAAGATCTTGGGGGTGAGTGCGGCGCAAGGTTCATTTTTTAGTGACCCGGTTGAAGAGATTTAACTCGCTGCCAATTATGACGATTATGCTAGCAACTTGTGACTATTCAGTTAGCGGGCTATCTTAAGAGATATAATATAGAAGCAATATCGGTTTTTTCTATAAAATTATAAGATTAGTCGTTACAATAACTGTATTGTTTTTTGACGCTTTGCCTGAGCAGGTGTTACAAAATTGGTCTGCTGTTTCACTCCATAAAAACAGAACAGTTCAAATAGAGCTAAATTATCTCAACTCTTGAGTTTGCAACGGATGGGCATTTTTTAATGGATAAAAGCCTTTTAAATAAGCTAGCTTTTTGGAAAAAGGCCGGACAGCATGTCGATGTTGGCTTGTATTTAACCGAGACGGCATTGCATGTATATCAAGCTAGTGATGAGGCTCATCCTGAAAGTCATTACAGTTTTAGTTATACAAAACAACCAGCGGAAGCGTTTGCGGCTTTGCAAGCGGCCCTTGGCCCGACACGAGCACAACTCGTGCTTAATCCTAGTTTTTATCAGTTGTTGTTGGTTGATAAGCCTGCTGTTGACAGTGAGGAAATGAACCAAGCGTTGATTTGGGCTGTAAAAGATATGGTGACCACGGCTGTTGCCGATATCCATGTCGATTATTTTGAAGCGCCAACACAGAACAGTACCAAGTTGACCGCTGTTGTCGCTGCTAAATCTCAATTATCTCAACTTATTCAAGATGCCAATTTACATCAGTTAGAGATAGTTGGGATCTCTATTGAAGAACTCGCTGCCAGTAATCTATTCGTTGATGACGCCCAACCTAAAATGGTGTTGTGCCACCTGCCAGAGCATGAGCTGTTATTGACGGTCGTGCGCCAAGGTAAGTTATTTATGCAACGTCGAGTTCGTGGCTTTAGCGGTTTAGATAAAGTCACTCAACAAGAGCTTGGTTACGGCATGGCTGACAATTTGAGTCTAGAAATTCAACGTTCAATGGACTTTTTTGAAAGTCAGTTGCGGCAATCTCCGGTGGCGTCTATTGAATTGGTGATGGGCGGGCCTGCGCAAGCTTTAGCGCAGCTGTTATCGGCTAACTTTAACCAAACCGTTAATGTGGTCGCCACCACGAGCACAGACCAATTGTTTGCTCAACTTGCTTATTCAGAATTTGCACGTGCTAATGAAGTATCAGAAGAGGTTGCTGCATGAGCCAAAAACTCAGGGTAAACCTGCTTAACGCATCGCTACTCCCTAAACAACTGCGGTTGTCATTCCAGCGTTTAGCTGTAGGCAGCATGGTGTTTTTGGGCGTGTTTTTGTTGGCCATTCTGATAGCTTGGCAAAGTGTCAGTGGTTTACAGGCTGATAGAGCGAAACTTGAACGCACTAAACGAGATTTTGACCAGCAGAAATCTCAGCTTGAAGCCCAGCTCGCTGCTCGCCAACCGGATAGTAAATTGGTTGATACTGTGGATCTTAAAGGTCAACAACTCGAACTTAAACGTATGCTGCTTAAGGAGCTGAGTCAACGTGAAGCGTTGACCAGTAAAGGGTACTCGATGTTGCTAACTGACTTGGCGAGTGTCGCTGACAGTAGTATTTGGTTAAGTCGGATTCGTGTTGACGAAGATAAATATGTGTTTGAAGGTTATAGCGCTGATCCTAGTGGTGTACCAAGATGGGTTGAGCGGTTGCGCACAACTGAAACCTTAAAAGGTCATGCGTTTGCCTCGATGACCATGAGCCGTGGCGAAGGTCAACCACTGGCATTTACTCTAACCAGTGACGCGATAGAGGAGCCACAACAATGAAGCAATTGTGGCAAAGCTGGCAAGAGAAGTTCAGTGTATTAAGCCAAAGAGAACGGGTGATGATTGCTGCCGCTGCAGTCATTGTCATCGGTATGCTGTGTTATTTACCACTAGAGTCTAAGCTGATTGAGCGCCAAAAACTGCAGCAATCCATTCGTGCGTTAGAGAATGAAAACAAAATCTCCACTGAGCAAATTGCCTTATATCAGCAACGATTAGCCCAAGATCCCAATAGTGACTATCGTCAGCGGCTACAGCTAATTGAAGAGCAAACGGCGGCACTGGATGAACAGTTATCTTTTCAGATGGTTGATATGGTGCCTGCGGACAAAATGCCGGTTCTGCTCAGTGATTTACTGGGCAAAGTGAGCGGTGTTAAGTTGCAGGAGTTCGCTTCTATCGCACCGGTACCTTTATTGGCTGTTGGCGAAGAAGATAAAAAGCTCAATCTATATAGCCATGGCATTCGGCTGGTGTTGCAGGGGGATTATTTTGCAACCCTGAAATTTGTCGAAGCCGTCGAAGCTATGCCCAATAAATTGTATTGGAAACAGCTCGATTATACCGTCGCTGAGTACCCCACTTCGAATGTGGTGATTGAGCTCTATACATTAAGCATTAATAAGGACTTTATCAGTGTTGCTAAAAGTCATTAATCGCAGCTTATTGGTTATTTTGTTGCTGCCTACATTGGTACAAGCGCAATCGCTTCGCGACCCAACACGGCCATCGGCCAGTGTTTATCAGCAGCAAAGCGCGTCGAGTGATGTTAGCGATTCAGGATTAGTTTTACAAAGTATTGTGGTGTCGGGCAAAGATGCATCGGCGGTCATAAATAATAAAATCTACCTTGTTGGCGATCGCGTCCAAGGGGTGGTCATTGCAAAGATACAGTCTGAAAGCGTGACGTTAGCCGATGGCAGAAAATTGCAAATGTACCAGGCTATCAAAGAGATTAAGGGACAATAATTAGATGACGGTTTATAAAATTTTTACTCCGATGCTGGCGTTAGCATTAGTGGGCTGTCAAACCACAGATAGGCCCCAACCCGTCGAGTCTAAAGCGGCATTGGCTAAGTCGGTTGAACAATCACAAGCGCAACCGCTGACACCGCCTCCTGCAGTGATGCCTGACTCCGTGCAACGCGAGTTGTCATCACAGTCTTTGTTATCAGGTCTCGAGCCACGAATGCAAACTGAGCGTCGCTTTGATGTTTCTGCTCAGGATGTTGATGCCAAAGTATTTTTCCCAAGCTTAGTTCAAGGTACGCCGCTCAGTGTTGCTGTCCATCCTGATGTGACTGGCAGTATTTCATTGTCGTTGAAGGCCGTGACATTAAGCGAAGCCATTCAAGTGGTGGAAGATATCTATGGTTACGAAGTTAGCCGTGAAGGACGTATATTACGGATTTTCCCAGCAGGTATGCGCACTGAAACTTTCCCTCTTAACTACCTGTACATGGAACGCCATGGATTGTCATTAACCTCGGTGAACTCTGGGCGCATATCTGACAATAACAATAATTCGTCAAATAGTAACAATAACAACAGCAACAGCAGTAATAACAATAATAGCAGTGACTCATCGGGTTCCAATAATAATGAGCAGACTAATGGCACCTTTATTCGCTCGAAAACCAAAACCGATTTTTGGGGCGAGTTACAAGAAACCTTAGTGTCTATTGTTGGTGATACTGGCGGTGGCCGTCAGGTGGTGGTAACCCCACAAGCTGGCTTGATCACAGTGCGCGCTTATCCTAATGAGCTGCGTCAAGTTCGTACCTTTTTGCAAACCGCCGAAAGCCATCTGCAACGCCAAGTTATTTTAGAAGCTAAAGTGCTTGAGGTAAGGCTTTCTGATGGTTATCAGCAAGGTATCCATTGGGAGAGCGTGTTAGGCCATGTAGGCGATACTAATATTGAATTTGGCACTTCACCGTCCGGTGATGGCGTTGGTGATCTGATATCTAACGCAATTGGTGGCGTTACCTCATTGCAGATTTCCGGCTCTGACTTCAGCACTATGATAAGCCTGCTTGATACCCAAGGTGATGTTGATGTGCTATCAAGCCCAAGGGTTACCGCTTCTAACAACCAAAAAGCAGTCATTAAAGTCGGTAAAGATGAGTACTTTGTGACGGATGTATCGTCAACTACGGTTGCGGGGACCACACCGGTCACCACGCCAGAAGTAGAGTTAACGCCGTTTTTCTCAGGCATTGCATTGGATGTCACGCCGCAGATCGATGCTGACGGTAATGTGTTATTACATATTCATCCATCAGTGATTGATATCAGTGAACAAACCAAGTCCATTAAGATTTCTGATAGCATCTTAGAACTGCCGTTAGCGCAAAGTGATATTCGAGAATCTGATACCGTCATCAAAGCCAAAACCGGTGATGTTGTCGTTATTGGTGGTTTGATGAAGAGTGAGAATATTGAGTTAGTCTCTAAAGTGCCGCTGTTAGGCGATATCCCTTTGCTGGGTGAAGCTTTTACCAACCGAGCCAACTCTTTGCAAAAAACTGAGTTAGTGATCTTGTTAAAACCGACAGTGGTGGGTGGTGATACGTGGCGAAACGAGTTGCAGCGCTCTAAAGAGCTGCTTGATCGCTGGTATCCAGAGGAAACTCAGGAGCAATAAACTTGTACTTGCAACATTTTGGGTTGGCTGAGACGCCATTTTCTTTAACCCCTAATACCGGGTTCTTTTTTGGACTCGCACCTCATGTTGAGGCATTGCAAGTATTACAAACCGCGCTGCAAACTGGTGAAGGCTTTATTAAAGTGACCGGTGAGGTAGGAACGGGTAAAACGCTTATTTGTCGCAAGTTAATAAACGAGTTACCCAAGCGGTTTCATTGTGCCTATTTGCCAAACCCTTATTTAACGCCGGATGAGCTGCGTTGGGCGGTGGCGTTAGAGCTTGGGTTAAAGTATTCGGCCAATATTGACCAGCAGCAATTAACCAGCCTAATTCAGCAGCAGCTCATGGCGTTGTCTGCCCACGGACATTCGATTGTCTTAGTGCTTGATGAGGCGCAAGCATTACCTGATGACAGTCTTGAAGCGTTGCGGCTTTTTACTAATTTAGAAACTGAGACTCGCAAATTGCTGCAAGTTGTGCTGTTTGCGCAACCTGAGTTAGATGAGCGCTTAAGCTTGAAACAGTTTCGCCAGTTAAGGCAGCGTATTACTTTTAGCTATCAGTTAAGGCCGTTAACCCAAGATGAAGCGCAAGCCTATTTGCACCATAGACTGCGGGTAGCAGGTCATCAGTCAGGTGAGTTGTTTTCAGCACAAAATAGTCGTTACTTAGCTAAAGCCGCCAGGGGCATTCCTCGTTTGATTAATATTCTTGCTCACAAAGCGTTGTTGGTTGCCTTCGGTGAAGGGGCTGCCAACATAGATAGAAAACACATTAAGGCTGCAGTGTTAGACACTGAAGATGTGCAGGCGCAATCGCCGGTAATTTGGCCGTGGGCGTTAGTGATTGTCGCCATACTCAGCGCAATAATTGCCAGTCAGTTATGGCAAGGAGGTGCTGCATGAGTGTGATTAATACCATGTTGAAAGACTTGGATAAACGCCAGCAGGGGCATAAGGTTGAAGAAGTCGTCAATGCGCCACTGCAATACCATGGTAAGCCCAGTAGCCGTTTACCTTGGATATTATTGGCGATTGTGACTCTGTTGCTAGTGATAGGAATAGGGCTTAATTGGCAGCAATTACAGCAGATTAAGTTGCAAACCCAAGCCAATCAATTAGATGAGCAACCTTTGAGTACTCATCAAGCAACGCAAGAAAATATCGAGCTGACTGCAAATAACAAGCCCGCGACACAGCAAAGCCCTGCAATTGAACAAGCGCCTTCAGCTGCACAAGCGCCTTCAGCTGGACAAGAGCCTTCAGCCGATGATATGCCAACTGTAGGTCAAGCGCCTGCTGCGAACAAGCAGTCCATTGAAAGTGACACTGCCATTGCTAAACAGCTTAGCGTGATAGCAACAACGCAACCAGAATCAGTAAAGCAACAACCACAGACCCCTTCAAAGCCCGCCTCTATCGCTGAAAACGTAACCGCAGAGCCCAAAGCTGCCAAAGTCACTGTGAGCGCCGCAAGCAGCAATCAAGCATCCGCTGCGCCAAGTTCACCTACAGGTGGCTCAATGGCGATTAAAGAGGTGAGATTAACTTCTGAGCAGCTAGCCAACAAACGTTTAGCATTGGGCAGTGAGGCAGAAAACCAAGGATTACAAGCCGATGCTGAGTTGTATTACAACGAGGCGTTACAGTTGAATAATGCGCTGCATCAGGCGCGTAAGCAATTGGCTGCACTTTATTATGGACAAGGACGGATGCCACTGGCGATTCAAGTTCTTAACCAAGGGTTAACCCTGTATCCCAAAGAGTACGAGTACGCGTTGTTAGCGGCCAAAGTCTACCAAGCGGCAGAGAACTATGATTTAGCACTGGATGTACTGAGTCGAATTCCGCAGCAAAGCGCTTACTTAAAACAGAAATTAACCTTACAAAGCGTGATGGCGCAAAAGGCACAGCAATATGAATTGTCAGCAGACAGTTATCGCCAGCTTGCACGTCTGGAGCCACAGCAAGCACGCTGGTGGATGGGATTGGCTTATGCACTCGATGCCCAACAAGACTATGTTTCAGCAAAAGCTGCTTATCAGCATGCATTACAGCAACGAGGTTTATCAGGCGAAGCCGTCAATTACATTGAAACTCGCTTGGCGCAATTAGGAGATATTGAGTGAAACCAAAGTTAAAGATGCGCTTAGGTGATCTGCTAGTTCAAGAGCATATCATCAGTGAAGCTCAATTGATGCAAGCGCTCAGTGAGCAGAAAAATTCCGGTAAGAAGCTGGGCCGTACTTTAATTGATCTCAATTGCATCACTGAGGAGCAGTTGCTGCAATTTTTATCGCAACAGCTCAATATCCCATTTTTGGATATCAGTCGTCGTCCGATAAAACCTGAAGTGGTTAATTTATTGCCTGAAGTGCAAGCCCGACGATACCGAGCGCTAGTGGTTGAAGACAATGATGACAGCGTGCTGGTGGCGATGAGCGATCCTGCTGATCTGCAAGCGATGGATAACCTTGAAGAGCAGCTAATGCCTAAGCGCTTGACCATTGCGGTGGTCACAGAAAGCCAGCTGCTTGATGCATTTGATAATTTATACCGCCGCACCGATGAAATCGCGCAGATAGCCGGTAAGTTAGAAGAAGAGTACGCCGCCGATGATCAGTTTGATCTGGCCAGCTTAACTGATGCCGATAGTGATAATGAAACCACGGTTGTTAAGTTACTGCAGTCAATATTTGAAGATGCCGTACAGATGCGAGCGTCAGATATTCATATTGAGCCGGGGGAAAAAGTACTTCGAATTCGTCAACGGATCGATGGTCAGTTACAAGAAAACACCTTGCCTGAGGCGAATATCGCGTCAGCTTTGGTGCTGCGTTTGAAGTTGATGGCTGGGCTGGATATTTCTGAAAAACGTCTACCTCAAGATGGTCGTTTTCACATGGAAATCAAAGGCCATAAGATAGATGTGCGTATGTCAACCATGCCGATTTACCATGGTGAATCTGTGGTAATGCGTCTACTTGATCAATCAGCAGGTTTGTTAACGCTAAATGAAACTGGCATGCCAGCGGACATTTTGGCACGGGTGCGCAAGCAGATAAAACGTCCCCATGGCATGTTGCTGGTGACCGGACCGACAGGTAGCGGTAAAACCACCACCTTGTATGGCATATTAAGTGAGCTCAATACCGCCGATAGAAAAATCATCACCGTAGAAGATCCGGTTGAGTATCAATTGCCCCGTATTAACCAAGTACAGGTTAACCATAAAATTGGTCTCGATTTTTCCAATGTATTACGTACTACATTACGTCAAGACCCCGATATTATCATGGTGGGTGAGATGCGTGATCAAGAGACGGTTGAAATTGGTCTGCGAGGCGCACTTACCGGTCACTTTGTCCTGTCGACGTTACATACTAATGATGCGGTAACCAGTGCATTACGTTTACTTGATATGGGAGCGGCGAGTTACCTTGTCGCCAGTGCCCTACGGGTGATTATTGCGCAGCGACTCGTTAGGCGTGTATGTCAAAACTGTACTCAAGAATATCAACTCACCCAGCAAGACAAGGTTTGGCTAAACACCGTTAGTCAGATGGATTTTTCTAAGGCTAATTTCAAAGTGGGGCAAGGTTGTCAGCATTGTAATGGCAGTGGTTATCGTGGTCGGATCGGTGTGTTTGAAATTCTCGAACTAGACGATGAGATGATTGACGCGATGCGTACCGGTAATCCGCAGGATTTTGCCCGAGCTGCCCATCAAAGCCCTAATTTCACGCCACTAGCCGAATCCGCATTGAATTACCTTGTGCAAGGTATGACGACCATCGAAGAGGTTGCTAAGCTTGTTGAAGACGTATCTGATATCCCAACGCCATTATCCGATGAGATGTTTGCTCAGCAAGGGCTTGAGGAGTAATCATGCCGATATATCAATATCGAGGTCGAAACGCGCAAGGTGAACAAGTTACCGGGGAGCTTGATGCCAGCAATGAAAGTGCGGCCGCCGATCAATTGATGTCTCGATCCGTTATTCCGCTGGAACTCAATGAAGCTAAGCCAAAGCGCGATTTTGACTTAGCAGCCCTGTTTAAGGGTAAAGTGAGTTTAGATGAGTTACAGATTTTTACTCGGCAAATGTATTCGTTAACTCGCTCAGGGATCCCCATTCTGCGTGCCATTGCGGGGCTATCTGAAACCACTCATTCAAAACGGATGAAAGAAGCCCTGAAAGATATATCTGAGCAGCTCACTTCTGGACGCCCGTTATCCTCGGCGATGAACCATCACCCTGATGTGTTTGATGCGCTGTTTGTCTCTATGGTGCATGTTGGTGAAAACACCGGACGCCTTGAAGACGCATTTTTACAGCTATCAGGCTATATAGAACGAGAGCAGGAAACCCGTCGACGGATTAAGGCGGCGATGCGCTATCCGATATTTGTGTTGATTGCCGTCGCGCTTGCGATGGTGGTGCTCAACATCATGGTGATTCCCAAGTTTGCGGATATGTTTTCCCGCTTCGGCGCAGATCTGCCATGGGCAACAAAACTACTGATCAATACCTCTAACTTTTTCGTGAATTACTGGCATTTGATGTTAGTTGCGCTGGCTGGGATGTTTATTGGTATTCGCTATTGGCATAGTACCGAAAAAGGCGAAAAGCAGTGGGATCGGTGGAAGCTGAGAATTCCCGCTGTAGGCAGTATTATTGAGCGTTCTACATTATCACGTTACTGCCGCAGTTTCTCGATGATGCTCACCGCAGGGGTGCCAATGACTCAAGCCTTAAGCTTAGTGGCGGATGCGGTAGATAATGCCTATATGCATGACAGTATTGTGGCGATGCGCCGCGGTATCGAGTCCGGTGAGTCTATGCTGCGAGTTTCCAATCAAAGTGGATTATTTACCCCATTGGTATTACAGATGGTGGCTGTGGGTGAAGAAACTGGCCAGATTGATCAATTATTAAATGATGCGGCGGACTTTTATGAAGGTGAAGTCGATTATGATCTAAAGAACCTCACCGCTAAATTAGAGCCAATTTTAATCGGTTTTGTTGCAGGTATCGTATTGATTCTGGCCCTAGGCATATACCTACCTATGTGGGATATGCTCAATGTGGTTAAAGGTGGCCAGTAACATGAGGTTTGCTTAAGCCATGCAGCAGCAACAAAAGGCCGATGGCGAGCTAATGCAGGTTTATGCCAAGTTAGTGGCATTGATTTTGCTTTTAGTGGTGTTAGCAGTATTAGGGTTTCGCTACCTTGGCTCGGTTGGGCAGGTGTCGGCGCAAGGCTTAGTGGTTGAGCATACACGGCTGTTAAATGTTCTCGGTATGATTAAAGCTCAGTGGCTTGCTAAGGGTCGACCAGAATATATGCGACTTGATTGGCAATTTGATGATGTTTCTGAAGGCAAGGATCAGCAGCTTGTTAAAATCAGTCGCGGCGGTTGGCCGATTGTTAATGGCGTCAATGAATTGGCCTGTGAACAATTGTGGTACCAGTTACTCGGTGGTCACACGGCTACGCAACAAATTGTAATAGAAGTCAGTCCAGGGCGAGATGTTTGTAGTTATATTGCTAATAATAGCGATCGAATAAGTTATCAGCTCACATCTGGGCGTGTGATTTTTTTGACGAATCAGGAAATATAATCAATTCAAAGGTTTCTAAAATTGAGTTAACTGTTAGAATTATGAAATATGACATGGGGGTTTAATAAATGCACTTAAGTAAGCTAGTTAAAAAACAATCAGGGTTCTCACTTATTGAACTGGTGATTGTGATCGTAATTCTAGGGTTATTGGCTGCTACAGCCATTCCACGTTTTCTAAATGTCACAGAAGATGCCGAAGATGCCAGCTTAGATGGCGTATCTGGTGGTTTAGCGACTGCAGTAGGATTTGTGCGTGCACAGTGGGAAGTTGATGGCCGTAATAACAATAGTGTGATTTTGGATGGTACCAGTGTTTCGCTAGATACTCGTTTTGGTTTTCCAACAGGCACAGGTGCCAATGGTACCGATGTGACAGCAATGAATGACAACCGTTGTCAGCAAGTGTTTAATGCCATTTTACAAAGCCCACCACGTAATGTTCAGTACACTGAAGATGCCCGTAACCAACGTTATACCGTTAGATTCTTAGATGGTGTAGGTGGTGATGCAACAGATCTTAATGGTGACACAGTCACTGGCATTGATTTATGTGTATACCATCAGGTGGCTTCGTTGACCTTAGATCAAACTACCGGTGTGGCTTCTCCAGCACCTGATCTTAATGTTGGTAAGGGTATTACCTATAATCCTGGTACGGGTACTGTAGTGAGTTTCACTAACTGATTATTTGTTTTTTTATATTGTAACGCGCAGCGTTTTTTGAAGGATACATCATGAATAAGCAAAATGGTTTTACGCTTATTGAGCTAGTAGTTGTAATTATTATTCTAGGTATTTTGGCGGTAACAGCTGCACCTAAATTTATTAACTTGCAATCTGATGCGCGCGCATCGACAGTGCAAGGGGTAAAGGGAGCATTGCAGGGAGCAAACACACTCGTTTATTCAAAAGCGGCTATTCAAGGAAAAGAGAGCACGACGGGCAACGTTATTTTAGATGACTTAGGCGATGCCGATGCAACTAATGATATTACTGTTACTACGGCATTTGGTAATTTAGATAGTAGCGCAACTGTTGCAGATGTAGTGACTAACCTTGAAAAAGCATTAGATATGCAGTTTCAAGCGCTTTCTGACGATACAACAACGGTGACTACTGAGGAGTGGGGTGTACGTTCAACAGCAACGACATTTAAGTTGGTCCCTCAAGGGCGCACAGCATCAAGTACAGCTGCAGATGCGTGCCATCTTTTATATACTCAAGCAGGCTCTGTAACTCAACCTGCACAATATGCTGTTGTTGATACTGGCTGTTAATAGGAAATGGTAATATGAGAAATAATCAATCGGGTTTTACGTTAATTGAGCTAGTTGTTGTGATTATTATTTTAGGTATTTTGGCGGTGACTGCCGCGCCTAAGTTTATCAATTTACAATCGGACGCTAGGGCATCAACAGTGACAGGACTTGAAGCAGCAGTTAAAGGGGCGGATAGTTTGGTCTACTCAAAATCTCTGATTGCAGGTAATGAAAAGCAGGGTAGTACCGCGACTCCTCCTCCAAGTGTCATTGTTGATTCTGCAAATACAGCAGTGCTATTAAACTATGGCCATGCAACTGCCGCGTGGGCCGATAGCTTAGTCAACATGTTAGACATTGATGCTTCCGATGAGTCTGATAATAATGATAATACCGAATGGGTCTATGATGAAGGCACTGATATTGTTTATATCTACCCACAAGGTGTTGTTAGTCCTTTAGCTGGCACTGATCCTGGGACTTGCTATGTTCAGTATCAAAATGCATTAACGAGTGCGACTGCTGGTACGTTCAATATTTCTAGTGTCACTACTGGCTGCTAAGTTATAAGTGACCTCAATAAAAAGCCTGCTAATGCAGGCTTTTTTTATGTCTCATATTAGGGATTGATTTCGTCAAGGTTAGCGGCTTTTGCTTAACTAGATTAAGCTTATATTCAATGGGTTAAAATTGAAGTAACTTGATATGTAATATAAAAGTAAACTGGTTTTACACTGATTGAATTGGTGGTGGTCATTATTATGTGTGGGATAATTGACTGTGGTTGCCGCGGCCGAAGTTTATAAACCCGCAGTCTGATGCGCGGGCATCAACTATTGATGGCGTAAAAGGTGCCTTACAATCCGCTAATACCTTTGTTCACTCTAAAGCGTCTATTTAAGGCTTAGTAATCGAGACGTGTTGATTGGTGATGGGATAGCGATTGAGCTTGATTATGGTTATATAAAGAGCTTTGTTGATGAGCAAACCACCATTGACAACTTAGAGCTCGCCATGGATATGACGTTTGAGTTACTGATCAGTAATGGCGTGCTTGCTACCGAAGGCTGGGTTTAATGTCGACTGGCAACACCTTTACCATAGTGCCCAAAGGCAAGGCGGCAAATGGCAATTGTCGATAGGTATACAATGAGGCAAAGGAAAGTGGTGGCGTGATCACACCACCGACTTATGACGTACTTGAAACGGGCTGTTAATAGCGGATTGTTTTAGGCGCTAAATAGCCTGAGGAAATGGGCAAATGATACGCTTGGTTGAATGGTTTAAGCTGTTATTTATACGTGTAAAATTGTTGATTAATTTGCCATAATACCTAAATGCTTAATTGGGGGATATTGAGCACACTAATATGAAACAGCCGCTATGAAACAGCAACATTCAGGTTTTACATTGGTAGAACTGGTTACGACCATTATTCTTATCGCTATTTTGGCGGTAGTGGTGTTGCCACGTCTGTTTACCACTTCAAATTATAGTGCCTTTACCCTGCGAGACGAGTTTATTAGTGAACTGCGTAAAGTGCAGCTCATGGCAATGAACAATCAAGATCGTTGTTATCGTATCGATGTAGACAGTAACCAATACCAAACCCGTATTTTTCAAGCTAACTGTGCCACCACGGTAAGAGATCGCAATCCACAGCCATTGCACCGTGGTGCCAGTTTGCAGCTCAACGGCGCAACTAACTTTAGCTTGGGATTTACCACAAATGGCACCGTGACAGCGTGTAATGCTGGTTGCAGTATTGATGTGCTAGCGGATGATAGTTTGACTATCAGCATCGAAAGTCAGGGGTATATACATGGCCGTTAATACTCATAGCGGTTTACAAAGAGGTTTTACCTTGATCGAGTTGGTGGTCGGCATCGCTGTGATCAGTATTGCCATGGTGTTATTGACCACTATGCTGTTTCCTCAGGCGGATCGCGCCAGTGAGACTCTACACCGAGTACGTTCAGCAGAGTTGGCACACTCAATACTCAATGAAATTTGGGCGAAACGATATGATGGTAATACCAACCCTAATGGTGGTATACCAGCTTGTGATGCGATTGCTCGCCCCGATATCGGCTTACCGGCAGGCCTACCCTGTACTGATGAAGTGGATTTTGGTGACGATGGTGGCAATCTTGCTCGTAATGATTTTAATGATGTTGATGACTATCATGGTATGAATCAAGACAGTTTGATGCTCAACTCAAACAATAGCTACGCTTCTCAATACCCTGGCTACGCATTGTTGGTGTCGGTATCTTATCCGAACCCTAATAAGAACAGTAAACTCATTACCATTGATGTGACGACGCCTAATGGTGAGTTACTTCGCTTTGATGCGGTAAGGAGTAATTACTAATGAGGAGCGCTTTTCGCCACGGGTTGAGTTACTGCCGCCACAAAGGCTTTACCTTAGTTGAGATGGTGACGGTCACCATCATTCTGGGGATTTTGGTGATTGGGGTCAGTAGCATTATTTTGTTGGGCACCCGGATTTTTGTCGACTCAACTTCGGTGGACCAAGTGCTCAGTCAAAGCCGCTTTGCTATTGAAAGAATGACTCGTGAGCTAAGGAATGCACTGCCACAAAGTATTCGGGTCCGAACTGATAGTGTTAGTTATCAATGTATTGAGTTTGTGCCCATTATTGCCAGCGCCTCTTATACTCAGCTTGCAGTAGTCCCTGACAGCGCCAGTCAAACCGCGACTGTGATGTTGCCTGCAAATGGCATTTCCGCTAACGATCAGATGGTGGTGTATCCATTAAGTGCTGATGATATTTATAATGCCGACCCAGATGAGACTGTGGGTCGGTTATTTGATATTCAATCTATTTCGGCTAACACCATCACGTTTGAGCGAGCTGTTCAATTTGCCGAAGCATCCCCGCAATTAAGGTATTTTATGGTTAACGATGCGGTGAGCTACTGTTTTGAGAGTGATGGTGCGGTGCGTCGTTATCAAGGCTACAATAAATTTAACCTAACACAACCAGCGCCAGCGCAGATGGGCACTGGAGTGTTGATGGCTGAAGGGGTTGCTAATGATATTGCCACGCAGTTACCGATTCATTTTACCAACGCGACTTTGCTGAACAATGCCGTGGTGCAGTTAACGCCGATTTTCAATGTAAACCAGCAGGTTTTTCAATACCAACATCAAGTGCAGGTGGTGAATGTTCCCTAACTATCACGGCAAACCTAGACCAAGTTACACAAATGGCGTTGCTTTAAGCCAGCGACAAGGTGGTAGTGCGCTGGTTATCGGGATATTTATTATTACCGTGATGTTTTTAATGGCGGCGACATTGATCAATGTGGCGCAAGATGCCGATGAACAAGTCAACTTGGAGGTGTGGGGCACCCGAGCGCTCGCCGCTGCTAATAGTGGTGCCGATGCCGCGTTAGCGCAACTGTTTCCCATAGATGGTAGCGCGTTAACCTGTGCGCTGAACCAAACTTGGACGCCCCCTAATGTTAGCGGCTTTTCCGGGTGCAGTGTGGTTTATTCCTGCAATGATCAAGTGCTCGATGGTCAAACCCAATATCGAATAGTTAGTCGTGCGACATGTGAATCGAGTGCTTGTGCAAGTGGCGGAGAAAACTGCTTACGAGTCAGCCGAGAAGTGGAGGTACAGGCTCGTGAGTAAGCAAGTATTATTATTGTTAGTTTTTGTGCTGTTACTGCCATTTTCGGTTATGGCTGTTCCGCAGTGTGATGACATCTTTACTGACCCACCAACCGGAAATCATTTTCCAAATGGTCTGTATCCGCCTAGTGATATAGGGCCTTCTCTTGGTAATTTAACCTGTCAAAAGCATGGTCAAAATAGAACCTGTACACCAGCCTATTATAACTATTCTCCAGGCGATTATAATTTTGCTGCGGGTACCTTCAGTCAAGGTAACTACATTAACACTAATGGCGCCAGTACTCGGCTTTACTTCGATAGTTTGACGTTAAACCAAGCTCGATTAAATGAATTTGGCAATACGGAGGATTTGATTATTTATGTTCGAGGTAGCTTGAGTATTGCTGGGCAGAACTTTATCAATGGTATTGTATATGTTGCTGGCTCAGTCAGTTTGAGCGGTAATGCGAGTATAGATGGTGCGCTAGCATCGGGGGGATCGTTAAATATATCGGGTAATGGTGATGTTGATTTCGACCCTGATGCCATTGAAGATGCAGACTTTGGTGGCATGTGTGATAACGATCCACAAGAGCCGTTATTACCACCTGTGCCTTTGCAATGTCCAGCTGAGCAAACCGGTATTGGCGGTGTTACTTATCGCAGTTATGATGCCAGCAGTTGGCAATCAGGCCAGTTAGTCAGCCCAGAAGATCATGATGAGTTTAATGATCTTATCGATACCGTGAAGAAAACCACTGAGCAGCTTGGCGAATCGATCGAGAGCAATATTTCCGGCTATGGACCAGATATTAACCCTCACAGCAGTCAAGGTGATTACTATTTAGGTATCTTTGAAGGCTATATCAATGTGCCGGAGTCTGGTACTTATACTTTTGGTATTGATGGTGATGACGCCATTGAATTGTTAATTGATGATCAAGTGGTTGTCGGCTTTTATGGACTCCATTCACGCTGTGGCTTTGCTTGTGAAACTGGCACCATAGGTCTAGAAGCCGGTACCCATAAAGTTGAAGTGCGCTTCCATGAAGCAGACGGCTATGAAGCTTACGATCTTTATTGGCAACTGCCGTCATCGTCGAGTTTAGTCAGGGTTCCAAATACTGTTTATTTAACCTGTCCATTCCCAGAATTTGAGTTTGGCCGAGTGACATTAAATGATAGTGGTAGTGCTACCATTAACTTTGATAATCAATATGATACATCACCTATTGTGTTATTAATGCCGACTATCAATGGCATTGATGGCAGTGATGCCCGTTTTGATGGACCATCAGATGTTCAAATAGGCAGTTTTGCTGCCAATAATGGCTCGGTAACGATTGTGCAGCAAAATCCGCCTCGCAATAGAACATCGGCCAAAGCCATGGTTGATATCGACTATTTTGTTATGGAGCCGGGTTATCGATTTTTAAGTCGTGGCAGTGCGCTGCAAGCCGATAAAGTTGATACGATTAAGTACCAAGGTAAGCGTCTCCCTTCTGCTGGCAGGGGCTATGATGACGTTGAGTTTACTCATGAATTTGGTGCTAGCCCCGCTATAGTCGCACAGATGCTGTCGAAGAATAACAGTCGCTTTATCACGCCGATAGTCAATGATATCGACAGCGATGGCGATGAGTTTGAGATAGCCATAGAAGCCTCGGAGATAGCCGGAAATATTACCCAAGAAGAGACATTAGGTTATGTCGCAGGTCTTGGGCGCGGCACCATGACGGTGAATGGTGAATCTGTGCTGTATGAGTTTGCAACCGCGCTCAACCATGGTAATGGCAACCGAGTTCGTCGGTTAGATCAGCAGTGTGACTTCAATAATAGCTATCAAAATAGTTACCCGGCACAGCCATTAACGATTGCCAGTAAAAATAGCCGCCGTGGTGGCGATGGTGGCTGGATTCGCCGCTGTTTGAAAGACAGTTTTTCAGGTACTTTCAGCTTTGGACTTGATGAAGACGAATATACAGATAATGACCGCAGTCACTTAGCAGAGACTATTGGTTATTTTGCCTTTGAATATGCACCAGAGCCACCGGCTGTAAATCATTATCGCATTGAATTTAGTTCAGGCGCGCTAAGTTGTGCTGCAAAACCCATCACTATTCGCAGCTGCGCTAATGATGACTGCACCACTTTAACTTCAGTAACATCAAGTGTTGAGCTGCTCAAAGATGGTGCTTTGTATAGTAGTGTAACAATGACGGGCGTGACGGTTCCGTCGGTTGAGTTATGGCATGGTGATGGCGGTACTGTACTGTTGGGGCTTGGCAATACTGTGCCAAGCGGCCCGTATCGCTGCTTTATCGACGGTGCAGAAGTCGCAGATTTAAATCAATGTCAGCTGACCTTTGACGACACGGGGTTTTACTTTGATGTGCCAAACACTCTTGCAGGTAAAACCACTAATCAGTTTGACCTCTTTGCCGTGACTAAAAACACCCAAACTCAACAATGTGTGCCGTTATTTAGTCAGCAAACCAAAGCCATTGATTTTACTTTTGATTATGTTGACCCTAATCCGGTCAATAACCCTGAAGCCTTATTGCTTGAAAGTCTCAACCCTACTCAAAGCAATGACAGCAAAACTATTGCGGGTGCTGCCACTCAAACGCTCAATGTTGAGTTTGATGCCAGCGGTGTGGCTCGATTGCAGGCTACTTACCCCGAAGCGGGGCAGGTGAGCTTGCTTGCATCCCATATTCATACTATCAACACGCCAACAGGCACAGAGCAGTTATTATTGGAGCATCAAGACAATTTTGTCGCTGCTCCCGCAGGCTTTCATTTCTACAATACCAGTGGTACCAACAACTGTGCGTCAGGCGATCCATATGATGCTGATTGCCCAGTGTTGACTCAAGCGGGTGAAGATTTCTCTATGCTGATGAAGGCGGTCATTTGGACTGCTGATAACGATACCGACTTTTCTGACAATACCGCACTGCAAAACTTCCGCCATCCAGCCGTGGCGATAAATCCGGTTGTTTATCAGCCAAGTAGTGGTAGTAGTGGGGCTTTTGGGGTGACGAGTGTTGATTTTAATTTGGGCAGCGGTGAGTCTGCTGAGCAAATCACCCAAACATGGAATGAAGTGGGGGTGGTAACAGCGCAGCTCAGCAAAGATTTGGCCTATTTCGATATGACTATTGCAAAAGCGAATTACAGCAGTGATAGCTTTGGCCGTTTCACTCCTGCCTATTTAGAAATTGTTGGTAATAGCCCAGAAGTTGCCCACAGCTGTAATAGTTTTACTTATATGGATCAGCCGATGGGCTTTTTAGCAGGAGCCGAGCCTAAAATAGAAGTGATTGGTCATGCCAAATCTGGCGCTATCACCAGTAATTATCAAATTGGTGATTGGTGGCGTTACATGCACAAAGATAGTGCTGAGCAAAATCAGTGGGCTGGTCGACGTTATAACGACACCACAGGTATCGCAGATGTTGTTGATGGCGAAGATCCTAGTTTATCCGGCAACGTATCCTATCTGACATTGTCGGCAAATAGTGCGTATTTAAGTGGTGGTACGGCTAAGTATTTTCGCGGTGTATCTGCTGTTGCCCCTTTTGATGCAGAGTTCGAACTGATTCTAGCAGTAGGTGATGTTAGCGACGAAGACAATATTTGTTATAAAGATGATTACGCGGGTAGTTGTCAGAGCTATACCTTTACTGAGATAGGAAAAGACAAGGGGATTGAGCAACGTTATGGCCGCATGGTGTTAGATAATGGCTATGGCCCTCAATCTGAAAGCTTACGCTTACCTTTACGTACAGAATATGTGTCTGCCGTCGATGCGGTGTCTGGTCATCCAACCTGGATCACCAATACCCAAGATAGTTGCTCGGTGGTTAACACCTTGACTTCAACTGATGAATCGGAAATACCAGAGACTGGATTATTTATGGATTATCCCAATGGATTCCCTGAAATCGATGCGTTCATAGAACCCAATCTGCTGATACAGTCTGGCAGTGTTAGCAATGGGGTTGGCAATATCTACTTTGAAGTGCCAGATATCGCTGGGGAAGTGCCATTAAAGCAACACGTTTCGCCGTGGCTAAAATGGTATTGGAATTGGGATGGTTCAAGCACTACGTTATATGATCCTCGGGCAAGCGCATTTTGGGGCACTTATCGTGGCCATGATAAAGTGATTTTTTGGCGCGAAGTACGCTGATAAATACGGCCAAGACAAACTCAGTAAAAACTGACAATTTGTTGGCGTAATTTGGTAAAACTGCTCGATAACCTGTTTGTTTTTTGTTCTTTTTAGTTGGAATTAAAAAAAAATCGCAGGATTAGCAAATGTTAACCTCAAGACGCTTGTGGAATCAGGGTGGCATTGCTAAAGTTACCTGATTTTTATTTTTCCGACTCCACTGAGACAGGCTGGTTACATGTTCAAAAAGCTGCGTGGCATTTTTTCTAACGATCTATCGATCGATTTGGGTACCGCTAACACTCTAATTTATGTTCGCGAAGAAGGCATCGTATTAAACGAGCCCTCTGTTGTTGCGATTCGTGGCGAGCGCGGTAGTGGTGGGCAAAAGTCTGTTGCAGCTGTTGGTACAGAAGCAAAACAAATGTTGGGACGTACCCCAGGGAATATTCAGGCGATTCGCCCGATGAAAGACGGGGTGATAGCTGATTTCTATGTCACTGAAAAGATGTTGCAGCACTTTATCAAGCAAGTGCACAACAACAGTGTTTTCCGTCCTAGCCCACGTGTTCTTGTGTGTGTACCTGTTGGCGCGACGCAAGTTGAGCGACGTGCAATTCGTGAGTCAGCGATGGGTGCGGGTGCCCGTGAAGTTTACCTGATTGAAGAACCAATGGCGGCAGCGATTGGTGCTGGCTTACCTGTATCTGAAGCAACGGGTTCTATGGTTGTTGATATCGGTGGTGGTACCACTGAAGTTGCGATTATCTCCTTAAACGGTGTGGTGTATTCATCGTCAGTCCGTATCGGTGGTGATAAGTTTGATGAAGCGATTATTAACTATGTGCGCCGCAACTATGGCAGCCTAGTTGGTGAAGCAACTGCTGAACGAATCAAGCACAGCATCGGTACCGCTTATCCAGGTGATGAAGTACTAGAGATTGAGGTTCGTGGTCGTAACTTAGCTGAAGGCGTACCGCGTAGCTTTACCTTAAACAGCAATGAAATCCTTGAAGCGTTGCAAGAAGCACTGTCTGGCATTGTCAGTGCAGTTATGGTGGCGTTAGAGCAGTCTCCACCAGAACTAGCATCAGATATTTCTGAGCGTGGCATGGTACTGACTGGTGGTGGTGCATTGTTGCGTGACCTAGACCGCTTGTTAATGCAAGAAACCGGCATTCCTGTCATGGTGGCCGATGACCCATTAACTTGTGTTGCACGTGGTGGCGGTAAGGCGCTGGAAATGATAGACATGCACGGCGGCGATCTTTTCTCTGACGAAAATTAATTTTTACTAGGCAGCGTTGAGCTGGCATATCCTTGATATTAAACACAACCTAAGTATGTTATGTTTATGTATCAATTGGAGGTGTCAATTCAAGCTGCCTTAAGTGTTTTATGAAGCCCATTTTTGCTCGTGGTATCTCAAACCAGTTTCGCCTGACCTTAGCTATTCTATTGTCGGTACTTCTGCTGCTGACTAACGATAAATTAGAACCTGCAAGAAAGTCTGTTTCCTCACTACTGAGCCCATTGCAATACGTTGCTAATATTCCCGGCGCGATGCTTGATTGGTCAGCGGAAAGTTTTGCAACACGCGATATGCTTGCTAAACAAAATAAAGCGCTACTGAATCAACAGTTGTTGATGAGTGAGCGATTGCAACGCTTTGAACATCTCAGACAAGAGAACGACCGTTTGCGTGCCTTGCTCGGCTCGCCGGTGCACATGGACGCAAAGAAAGTGGTTGCAGAGGTGATGGAAGTCGCCAGTGATCCTTATCGCCATTATGTGGTGCTTAACCACGGTGAGCGCAGCGGCGTATTTGTTGGCCAACCTGTAGTGGATGCCCAAGGTGTTGTCGGCCAAGTAGTCGAAGTTAGTGCGCTGACTAGCCGTGTTCTACTGCTCTCAGATCCCGCGCATGCGATTCCGGTGCGAGTGACCCGTAATGATGTACGTATGATTGCCAACGGTACAGGCGTACTTGATGAGCTTGAATTACGACATGTGGCGAAAAGTACCGATATTCGTGTTGGTGACTTGCTGGTGTCATCGGGTCTAGGTAATCGTTTTCCTGAGGGCTACCCAGTGGCTCGGGTTATGAGTGTGGTTAAAGATGACGGTCAGAATTATGCCACCGTATCAGCGCAGCCCTTAGCGGCTCTAGACCGTATTCGTTATCTATTACTGCTTTGGCCAGATGTCCAAGAGGAAGTGGAAGAGATGGATGATAGTGTCTCTGCTGATACACAAGAGGCCAGCCAATGAGTATGCATATCCCCCATGGGCGTTGGGTTGTTTGGCTGAGCTTTTTGGTCGCCATGCTGTTTCAAATTATGCCGTTACCTGATTTGGTC
Source organism: Shewanella waksmanii (assembly GCF_043643685.1). Lineage (GTDB taxonomy): Bacteria > Pseudomonadota > Gammaproteobacteria > Enterobacterales > Shewanellaceae > Shewanella > Shewanella waksmanii_A. Next base: position 30,222 of record NZ_JBHZSN010000008.1, on the reverse strand, counting down.
GAAGGATTTCGTCCAGACTGGCTGCTGTTGGTGATGATCTATTGGGCGATGGCACTACCCCATAGATACAATATTTTAACGGCCTGGTTGCTTGGGCTGCTATTGGATATTTTGTTAGGTGCTCATTTAGGTATCCGCTCGTTAGCCATGTCGCTAGTGATCTACGTGGTTGTATTGCATTTTCAAAGATTGCGGAATTTCCCCATGTGGCAGCAATCCTTAATGGTGGGTTGTATTGTCTGTTTGTATCACTTGATTGTGTTTTGGGTACAATTTGTTGCTGACAGCGCCACCTTTGATACCTCACTTTTCTGGCCTGCTATTTCAAGCTTATTTATTTGGTGGTGGGTGTTTTGGATTTTACGCCGAGTTCGGCGACTGTATAAGGTGCGATAGAGATGACCTTAGTTTTAGCATCGGGTTCGCCGAGGCGCAAAGAGCTGCTTCAGCAATTGGCGTTTTTGAAGGCTGATTTTTCATTTTCAGTATTGGCAGCAGATATCGATGAATCCCATCATGCTGGCGAATTAGCCAATGATTTTGTGGCGCGTTTAGCAAAAGAAAAGGCGCAAGCAGGGTTTGAGTTAGCTAAGACCCAAGACGCGATCGTGCTCGGTTCTGATACTATTGTCGTGTTAGATGAACGCATACTGGGTAAACCCAAAGATCAGCAAGACGCCATCGCGATGTTGTCAGCGTTATCAGGCAGGCAACATCAGGTAATGACCGCCGTCGCAGTGACAGATGGTATGACGGTCAAATCTGAAGTTGTTACCACCGCAGTAACATTTTCCCCGTTAAGTCAGGCCGATATTGAAGCCTATGTTATGACCAAAGAACCCATGGATAAAGCGGGAGCTTATGGTATTCAAGGTTTGGCTGGGAGTTTTGTGCAACGTATTGATGGTAGCTACTCTGCAGTGGTGGGGTTGCCGTTAGTTGAAACTCGGCAGCTATTAACAGAGTTTGCCATTATATAGTTAGCGTATTTGCCCTCAAACCGCGAAGGTAGTGGGCAGTTTTCCAATGTTTTGCAAGTGAGTGAACATCATGAACCAATTTATAAAAAACAAAGCACAGAAAAAAATCGGTTCTGAGTTACTTATTAACGTCACACCGACTGAAGCCCGAGTGGCGTTAGTCGAACATGGTGTCTTGCAGGAAGTACACATAGAGCGCCGCATGAAGCGCGGCATTGTCGGTAATATTTATAAAGGCAAAGTCAGTCGTGTGTTGCCCGGCATGCAAGCGGCGTTTGTGGACATTGGTTTAGACAAAGCGGCTTTTTTGCATGCTTCCGATATCGTTCCTCATACCGAATGCGTTGCTGATGTGGAAAAGGGCAACTTTGTTGTTAGAGATATTGCTGAGCTAGTTCGCCAAGGGCAAGATATCATGGTGCAAGTAGTGAAAGATCCTTTGGGTACCAAAGGGGCTCGCCTAACCACAGATATTACTTTGCCGTCGCGTTATTTGGTGTTTATGCCAGGATCTAGTCATGTTGGTGTATCGCAACGGATTGAGTCTGAAGAGGTTAGGGCACGACTAAAAGGGTTGACTGAGCCATTTGTTGATGAAGATGGTGGCTTTATTATTCGCACCGCCGCCGAAAGCGCGGGTGAGCAGGAGCTAGTTCAAGACGCGGCGTTTTTGCGTCGAGTTTGGGCTAAAGTGAGTGAGCGTCGTAAGCGCCCTGGTGTGGCTTTGTTGTATCAAGATTTAGCGCTACCAGTGAGAATTGTGCGTGACTTTGTTGGTACTGAGTTAGACCAAATTCAGGTGGACTCAAGCCAAACCTTTGAAGAATTATTGCAGTTTGCCCATGAGTTTATGCCGGAAATTGCCGATAAAATTGAGCATTATTCCGGCCCAGTGCCTATTTTTGATCTTTATGATGTCGAGAACGAGATACAGCGAGCACTGGGACGAAAAGTTGAGTTGAAATCTGGTGGATACCTGATCATCGACCAGACTGAAGCGATGACGACCGTTGATATCAATACTGGTGCATTTGTTGGTCACCGTAATTTAGAAGAAACCATTTTTAATACCAATCTTGAAGCGACGCAGGCGATTGCTCGTCAACTGAGGTTACGTAATTTAGGTGGCATCATCATTATCGACTTTATCGATATGATAGATGAAGAACATAAGCGACGAGTACTGACTAGCTTAGAAACAGCCTTATCCACCGATCGTGTTAAGACCAATATTAGCGGCTTTTCCGGTTTAGGTTTGGTGGAAATGACCCGCAAACGAACCCGAGAAAGCTTAGAGCACGTATTATGTGGTGAGTGCCCCTCTTGTTTAGGCACCGGCAGCTTAAAAACGGTTGAGACCGTATCTTATGAGATCTTCCGTGAAGTGATCCGATTGAACCGTGCTTATGATGCTGATGAGTTTTTGGTTTACTGCTCGCCAGCTGTGCATCAAAGTTTGACCGGAGAAGAAAGCCATTTAGTCGCTGAGCTTGGCGTATATATTGGTAAACGAGTCAGGCTACAGAATGAGCCTATGTACGCGCAAAACCGTTTCGATGTGGTAATAATGTAGTGGCGTTAAATTTTTGCCCAAAAACGTTTGGCCGGCTGTGTTGGCAAACTTTAGCGATTATTCTCGTCCTATTTGCTTTGGTCGTGAGCCTAATCCGTGGTTTGCTGCCTAAGCTTGATGATGTTCGCTATGAGGTTATTAATTATATCGAGCAGCAGTATCAAGTAGAGATTCAATTAGATAAGTTAGCTGCTGAGTGGCAAGCTTATGGCCCAGCGCTAACAATGAAGCGTATTGTTATCCCGCATCAAGAGCGCATACCGGTGACGGCAGTTATCGATAATGTGCATATCAAGCTCGATTTTTGGCAAACCCTATTGACCGCTCAACCGCAAATTGAAACGGTTATTTTTGATGGCCTCCATGTTGCTTTGGATATAGACCAACTAAGCCGCAAAGACGCTGGGCAAAGTGAACCCCAAAGCTCAGAGAGCAATATCGACTGGTTATATGCGCTGTTGCTTGAACAATTGGATCGATTTTCGATATCGGACGCTAGTTTACAGCTGCTAAGCCGCCATCATGATTTTAGACCGATTTATATTAAGAATTTGTTTTGGCGCAACCAAGATGGGCGTCATCAAGGCCGCGGTGAAGTGTACCTAGATGAGCAAGCCTCCAGCGTTGAACAGTTATCGATGGATATCGATATCAAAGGTAATGGCTATCAACCCGATAGTTTAGTCGGCCAAGTCTATCTGGCGGCCAATGCTTTAGACGTAGGTGAGTGGGCATCTCGCCAAGAAGATCCTTATGATAAGAATAGTAAGTTGCAGCTTGAAGGTGTAGTCAACTTAGAAGCTTGGTTATCCTTAGCAAATCGTCATGTAGATTCGGCCATGGTGGCGTTTAAGCCCAGCTGGCTTGAATGGCACTTGGTAGACAAACCACAGAAAATTGAAGTGCTCAAAGGTAGTTTGCACTACTTGCCTCAAGCCCATGGTTGGCAAGTGCAAAGCCAGGATCTGAGTTTTGCAACCAATGGCAAACCTTGGCCGACGCTCGATTTGGTTTTTAACAGTGATGTTCAGGGGACTGACTTGCTAGTTAACCAAATTAGCCTCGATGGCTTACTGCCGCTACTACCTTTAGTACCTGCTATGCAGCCCGCTAGTTTGCAAGCTTGGCACAAAGCGGCGCCACAGGGGATGCTAAAACAGATCCATTTGCAATCACGAGAGAGTCAGCCAAGTGCATTATCTTTGTCAGTCGAGCAGTTAGCATGGCAACATGTTGATGCCATACCTGGCATCGCGCCCATTGATCTTGACGTGGTCGCCAATACCAAGCGTGTGATTGCTAAATTGCCACAACAGGCACTTACTGTTGATTTCGGTGAAGGGTTTGTAGCACCACTGAATTTTTTGAGTCAAGCCACTGCGATTGAATATGATGTTTCAGGCGGTGCGTTGATTGTGCCGCAACTTGCCTTGGAAAATGATGACGTTAAATTTGATATTTCGGCCAAGCTAGATTTGCAAAATGCGGCGTATTTGAATTTGCTTGCCGATGTTGCCATCAAAGATGCTGCCAACGCGGGGCGTTATTATCCCCTCAAGGGCATGAGTGATTCGCTAGTTAATTATCTAAATGGCGCACTGCTTAGTGGCAATACCGATAATGCTAAGGTAATTTGGCGCGGCGCATTGAGTGATTTTCCATATCGCCAACAGCAAGGTATTTTTCAGGCGGGCTTCACTTTACAGCAAGCAGAGTTTCAATTTCAGCCCAGTTGGCCCGCGGTGACCGACTTAACCTTAGATGCATTATTTGAAAATGCCGCCATGGATCTGTGGGTGAAACAAGGCCAGTTGATGGACGTATCAGCGGCTGGAACCTATGTTGGTATTCCTGAAATGAATGACAAATCGCTGTTGGCAGTTAAAGCCGATATCGCGACCTCAGGCACTGCGGCAACTGAAGTGTTATTAAACTCGCCATTACGTGACAATGTGGGATCAACATTGAAGGTGGTACAGATCCAAGGTGATATAGATGGTCACCTAGATTTGAGTATTCCACTGTATGACGGAGCTGAAGAAGTGATTGCCGGCAACGTCAATTTTGACTCAGTGCCAGTATATATCAGTGAACCTGGTGTTCAGCTTGACGAGGTGACAGGTCGAGTCGATTTTATTAATGAAGTCGTTGTCGGTGAGCAGATTTCCGCACTTTTGTATCAGCAACCCGTAACCCTCAACTTTGATACCGAACGAGTTAATAAGAATTATGGCTTGAACCTCGATCTAAATGGCGAGTGGCAAGTTGATAAATTGCCGGAAATACTCAGTAATCCTTTGAGTCCCTACTATCAGGGCCAGTTTGAGTTTGATGGTGCAATGACGTTGATTTTTGACGAAACCGGTTATCGTATTCAGGCTCAAGTGAATAGTGATTTGGTAGACACAGAACTGTTACTACCGGGCGAGTTTTATAAAGCCGCTGACACGCCAACAAAACTGAGCGCCGAGTTGATTGGCGATAATAAGCAATCTTCATTGGGTATACGACTTAGCGATCAAATGGAGTTTTGGGGCGGCTTCGATGAGGTCTCAGGTAATCACTTAGGCCACTTCGATATTTTGCTTGGAAGGCTGTTTAAACCAGGTGATAAACTTAGCCGTGATAAGGGCCGCTTGCAACTTGATCTTGAGCAAGCCAACTTTGATGCTTGGCTACCGATAATCAACGCGTTTACGACGCAAAGTAACAATATTCCCACCGCTGCAGTTGATGATCTATTAAGCCATGAACTGCAACGGGAGCAACGGTCATTTTTTCCGCCTTTAATGGCCATCGATGCCGAGATCGGCAAGCTTGATTTAATGGGGCAACCTTTTACTGACTTAAGCTTTAATGCAACACCGACGGTCAATGCATGGCGATTTGATGGCATTTCTGATGAGTTTGAAGGGCGTATCGACTTTTATCCTGATTGGTCGACTCAAGGTCTTAAGATTGTTGCCAAGCGATTTGACGTTGCCCCTGTTACCAAAACTGCAGAAAATCGAGTGTATGAGCATAATACCGTGATGCAGAATATGCCGCCGCTAGCTGCCGATGTGGATGAATTCTCCATGTACGGTAAACCATTAGGTCATTTGGTATTGCAAGGGACGCCCGAAGGGGAAAACTACCGTATCCAAACCCTATCGATTACCACTGATGATAGCCAGTTACGAGGTGACGGGACTTGGACCTTGGCTGATGGACAAAATCGCACTGGATTCAATTTAACCTTAACGGCTGACAAATTTGACGTGCTATCTGAACGATTGGGCATTGATCCTGGTTTGAAAGAAGCGCCCGTGGATGTTAAGGCTTCGCTAGGCTGGCAAGGAGCACCTTATGCATTTTCGTTGGCAACATTGGATGGCAAAATTGAATTTGATTTAGGCAAAGGACACTTGTCTGAAGTCAGCGATAAAGGCGCGCGCATATTCTCGCTGTTTAGTTTAGATTCGCTACTAAGACGGCTATCTTTAGATTTCTCAGATGTATTTGGCAAGGGACTCTACTTTAATGACTTCAGTGGGACCTTAGATATCGACCAAGGGGTGATTAAAACCACTGATACTCAAATGAATGCCGTCGCCGGTACTATGCGAGTACGTGGGTACACGGATCTGACTACCGAATCGCTCAATTACGATATTCGCTTCGCGCCGCAACTTGGTTCAAGTGTGCCAACCGTGGTGTTATTAAGTACTGGGGGGTGGACGCTGGGCTTAGGGGCATTTGCGTTAACCAAAGTGCTTGAGCCGGTTATTGAAGTGATCTCTGAAATTCGCTTCCGTCTTACCGGCACAATGTCAGAGCCAAAACTTGAAGAGCTGGAGCGAAAGAGTAAGGAAATTGAAATTCCAGAATCGGCGTTACCAAAAGCGTCAGGTGTCGAGACTAACCCAGCACAACCGCCAGCATCTCCTTTACCGTCTTCAACCGTTGAGCCTGCTAATCAAGGTGTTGAAACGCAACCCGCTTCCGGCGTTGAGTTGCCTGAGCAACAAATTGAAGCCATGCCACAATTTGATGATAAAGTGGTGCCCATAGATCCTAAAGCAACAGTGGAGCCGGAGCCGAGTTCAATCGTGCCCCCCGCTCACGCGGAGCCGCAAGATGAGAGTCAGTCTACTTCAGTGTCAAAGCAGTCGAGACGTCAACAGCAATCTGGCCTTTATCAAATCGCAGCTTGAGCTGCTTGATGTTGATAAGCAAGCCCATTTGGTGGTGCTACCAGAATGCGCGTTATTGTTTGGAGGCCACGAAAGCCATCAGGCCGCCGTTGCTAAAGCGCATAACCATAGTGAACTGCAGTTGGCATTAGCGGCATTGGCAAAGCAGTTTAGTGTCACTATGGTAGCAGGCACCATTCCGATCACCGCAGAAGATGGTCGTTTGTACAGTCGTAGTTATGTGTTTGGCCCCCAAGGACAAGTACTAGGACACTATGACAAAATGCATCTGTTTGATGTTGATGTTGCGGACGGCACTCGTACCTATCGGGAAAGTGATACCTTTTGTCCTGGGGATAAAATCAGTGTCATTGATACCCCTTTTGGTAAAGTAGGTATTGCTATCTGTTATGATTTACGTTTTGCTGATTTATTTAGAGCCATGTCCCTCGCTGGTGCAGATATTATTGCCATACCTGCAGCGTTTACTAAAGTGACTGGCGCCGCGCATTGGCAAGTATTATTACAAGCTAGAGCGATTGAAAATCAATGTTATATTGCCGCTGCAGCCCAGTGGGGGCAACATAATAAAGGCTCAAGGGAGACCTGGGGACAGTCAATGGTAGTTGACCCATGGGGAAGCATTGTTGCAGAAAAAGCCCAAGGTACAGGCTGGCTATCGACAGAAATAGATTTAACTGCCAGTGGGCCGATAAAACAGAATATGCCGGTGCAAAATCACAATCGATTTGCTGCACCTAAACTCAATTAAGTCGATGCTAACTCAGCGTTTGTTTGCGACATTGCATTATTGAAAGAGAGAGATTGAATGCCATTTTTAAACCAAGTAGAGCAAAGCTTACTGCAAGACGGCTTAAGCATTGAGCAGCTGCCTGACTATCTAAAGCGTATTCATCAGCATCAGGTTGATTTTTCTGATCTGTATTTTCAAGGTAGTAGACACGAGTCTTGGGTATTGGAAGACGGCATTGTCAAAGAGGGGAGCTTTCATATTGAACGCGGTGTTGGCGTTAGGGCGATCAGTGGTGAGAAAACGGGTTTTGCTTATGCTGATGAAATCTCGCCCGCGTCGTTATCAGCTTCAGTAGAGGCCGCAAGGGGTATTGCCTCAATCGGCAGTGAGCAACAAGTCCAGGCATTTAAGCGTACTAAGCAACATAGCTTGTACACTAGCGCAGATCCCATTGCAGCGATGGAAGAGGTGCGGAAAATCGCGCTGCTTCAACAAGCCTATGCTTATGTGCAGTCACTCGATGAGCGCATTATTCAAGTGGTGATTAGTTTAACCGGCGTTCATGAAGAGATTTTAGTGGTTGCCAGTGATGGTACTTTGGCGGCAGATGTTAGGCCTCTGGTTCGTTTTAACTGTTCAGTGGTGCTTGAGCAAGATGGAAAGCGCGAGCGCGGTGCAGCTGGTGGCGGCGGAAGACATGGCTATGAAGTGTTCTTTGAGGACGATGAGCATAATTTGCCAAGCTGCTTTGGCTTTGCAAGAGAAGCAGTACGTCAAGCGTCAGTAAACCTGACCGCGATTGATGCCCCCGCCGGTGAAATGCCTGTGGTGTTAGGTGCGGGCTGGCCGGGCGTTCTGCTCCATGAAGCCGTCGGTCATGGTCTAGAAGGTGATTTCAATCGTAAAGGCAGTAGTGCCTTTAGTGGCAAGGTTGGCCAGCAAGTGGCTTCGTCATTAGTGACGGTCGTTGATGACGGCACCATGGCGAACCGTCGTGGTTCACTAAGTATTGATGATGAAGGCATGCAAACTCAAAAAACCGTCCTAATTGAAGAGGGTATTTTGAAAGGCTATATGCAAGATAAGCTCAATGCGCGCCTAATGGGCGAGCAGTCGACAGGTAATGGTCGTCGAGAGTCTTATGCTCACTTACCTATGCCTCGTATGACCAACACTTATATGGAAGCGGGGAATACCAACCCTGAAGATATGATCAAGTCGGTGGATAAAGGGATCTATGCGCCTAATTTCGGCGGTGGCCAAGTTGATATCACCTCTGGGAAGTTTGTGTTCTCAGCCTCTGAAGCTTATTTGATTGAAAAAGGTGAGATCACCCAAGCTATCAAAGGGGCAACGTTGATCGGCAATGGTCCTGAAGCGATGGGTCGTATTTCGATGGTTGGCAACGATCTGGCGTTGGACAAAGGGGTTGGTGTGTGTGGTAAAGATGGCCAGAGTGTTCCCGTTGGCGTTGGGCAACCTAGTTTGAAACTGGATAGCTTGACGGTAGGCGGTACAGCTTAGGCTGTTAAAGCCTACTAGGATATTTAGTTATTTAATCTCAACCTGTTATACCAATTAGTATTACACGGGCTACACTCAAGTTGTGGCTCGTGATTATCACTTCGCAGCTAGTGTGAATAGTGATAACATGCCCACAAGGAATTAGAGTAAAGACTCTAGAGGTGCTAATGAAGTGTATTAAATGGCTCACTTTGCCGCTGTTGCTAATGTCTGTCACCACGGTGCAAGCCAAGGACTATCCCTTTGCCGAAGCCTGGAAGCAGTTATTACAAGTTAGCGATAAACTGCAAGCCAGTGTGCAAGAGGTGCACCGCGCTGAAGCAGAAAAATCTGCGACAGATGATTTGAATATGCCATCGCTGAGTTTAAGTGGTAGCTACACTCGCCTTGAAAAACCGCTAGAACTCGATCTGCGGGATCTTAACCCGATTGCTGCACTAGACCCAGGTGCCTTACCACCGGCAATTGCCGGCGCCATTGGTGCGATTCCAGGCTCACTGTTTATTACCCCGTTTACTGAACAAGATGTATTCCGCTCAAGTCTACAAGCGATGTGGCCAATTTATACTGGCGGCAAGATAACTGCTGCACAAGGGATTAAAGCTGCCCACGTTGCGGAAAAAGAGCATGAACACGAGTTATCTATTCGCGACCTGTTTGTACAATTAGTTGATCGTTACTATGCCGTTGCCGTCAGTCAAGCGTTGGTGAATACGCGCCAACAATTAGTTGATTCATTATCCGAGCATGCTTTGCACGCGCAAAAGCTAGAGCAGCAAGGACAAATCGCCAGAGTAGAGCGCCTCAACGCGCAAGTGGCATTGGAAAATGCCAAAGTGGACTATACCAGCGCTACCCGTCAGCTTGAAATGGCCCAAATTGCACTGGCTAAAATGCTGCATGAACGCGAGGTGAGCACTTATTCACCATTGTTTATGTTAACAAATCCACCTGCGGTATCGCAGTTAACCTCACTGACCTTATCGCAACATCCTGCGCTTAAGTTACTGGAAGCCAAAGAAACTCAAGCACAAGGCCTGGTTTCTTTGGAGCAAGGCCAATATTACCCCACGGTATTTTTATACGGTAACTACACCCTCTATGAAGACGATAGCTTGCTATCTAAAATGGAGCCCGATTGGATGGTGGGAGTGGGTGTCAAAGTGCCGCTACTAAGCCGTGATGGACGCAGTGGCAAGGTTGAGGCGGCTAAGAGTGCGTTACTGCAAGCTCGCTACACCAAGGCGCAAACTCAACAAGACTTGAGCTTGTTAGTCGAGCAAAGTTACCGTCAGTTATTACAGGCACAAGAGGAGGTCAACTCTTTGCAAGTGTCTATGGACTTAGCGAAAGAAAATAAACGATTACGAGATATTGCATTTAGCCAGGGGTTATCGACTTCCATTGAAAAAGTGGATGCGGAAATTAAGTTGAGTGCCGTGAGTATGCAAGAGTTAGCGGCGCAGTACCGTTATGTCCAAGCTTATGCTCGCTTAATGGCGGTGAGTGGACAAATTGATGAATTTATTGGCCGAGCCAAACTTAGCGAGGAGAAAGTGAATGCGCACTAATCGAATTTTAGCCGTCGGCGCTTTTGTGTTGCTCGTGATGATTTTGGCCTATGGCATGTTCTTAGCACAAGCGCCGAAAGTACAGCGATTACAAGGGCAAATTGAAGCGCGGGAATATAACATCTCCTCTAAGGTGCCTGGGCGGGTTGAGCAAGTGATGGTGCGCCGAGGTGACGAAGTATCTGCGGGCGACCTGTTATTTGCAATTAATAGCCCTGAGTTAAATGCGAAGTTGATGCAAGCACAGGGCGGCCGTGATGCTGCACAAGCGATGATGGATGAAGCCGATAACGGCGCGCGTAAACAGCAAGTGATGGCGTCAAAGGAGCAATGGCTAAAGGCTCAGGCGGCAGCCACATTGGCGCAAACGACATACCAGCGCGTGGAAGCGCTGTTTAATGAAGGGGTGCTGGCAAGACAAAAGCGCGATGAGGCCTACACTCAATGGCAGGCTGCAAAATATACCGAACAAGCGGCCTACGCGATGTTTCAAATGACTGAAGAAGGGGCGCGAGAAGAAACCAAAGCCGCGGCGGCCGGTAATGCGTTGATGGCCAAAGGTGCCGTTAATGAAGTCAGTGCTATTCTTGCAGACAGTCAGATGCGCGCACCTAAGTCGGGTGAAGTCAGTGAAGTGCTTTTGCAAGTTGGCGAGTTAGCCCCTAGCGGTTTCCCTGTGGTCAGTATTATTGATATGGACGATGCTTGGGCAGTGTTCCATGTTCGTGAAGATCAATTAAAAGATTTTAAAGTCGGACAGCAAGTGACCATCAATATACCCGCATTAGATCGCGATGTGGCCTTTGAAGTAGCACATATTAGTGTAATGGGGCAATTTGCCACTTGGCGCTCCACTGAGAGTGGTCATGATTTTGATATGCGTACCTTTGAAATGGAGTTGAGACCTAGCCAACCCGTTGAAGGTTTACGGGTCGGTATGTCTACCCTGTTAACCTTGTAGTTTCTGACAATGAAGCAACTGATATTACGAGAGCTAAAAGCAATATGGCATGATCCTTGGCAATTGGCCTTGCTGAGCTATATTCCGTTGCTTGGCGTAATATGTCTATGGTGGATGTTCAGCGCGGGGATCCCTCGAATGCTGCCCGTTGCTGTGGTTGATCATGACCTTAGTCAAACCAGTCGAATGTTAGTGCGTCAGCTACAAGCCAGCTCTGTTATTAGTCCAAGTTACTACCAAGATATGCTCGCTGCAAAATCTTCCATGCAGCGCGGTGAAGTTTACGCCACTGTAGTGCTGCCCCACGATTTAAATCGAGATTTGATTCGAGGCGAACAGCCTGTCATTGATATACGTTACAACAGCCAATATTTGTTGGTCGGTAAGTTACTATCAAGCCAAATTCAGCTTAGTTTAGCCGACGGCTTAAAACATAAAGCGCTCATTAAACAGCTGGCGGCGGGGATCCCTAAGCCGCAAGTGCTGGTGAATATTAACTTAGTCAGTAGTCAAACAACCGCTTTATATAACAGTAACAGTAACTACGTGGTATTTTTATTGCCGCCTATTTTGGTGGCGTTAGGGCAATTGTTAGCGATGCTAGTGTTTGCTAATAGCCTAAATAGAGAATTGCGCTGGTCGACAATACAGCAATGGCCATCTCTTGGCGTCGTTAAGCTACTTAGTTGTAAGTTTGCCGTGTGTATGGGGCTGTTGTTATTGCAAAACTATGTGATGTTGGTGTTTTTATATCAATATCTGCAGTTGCCTATTGCCGGTGAAATTAGCCAATTATTGATGGCACAGGTAGCCATGTTAACGGCCATTTGGCTGCTGGTGTTGGTGATATTTTCTCTATTGCAAGATAGTGCTAGGGTCATCAGCTTTTGTACTGCCTTGTTTGCGCCGGGTTTTCCTTTTATGGGCATCACGTTTCCCACTGAAGATATGCCGGCGCTTGCGCAGTATTGGCGGTTATTGATGCCATCGAGTCATTATATTGAGACCCATGTCGGTGTAGTTTCCTATGGCCAGCCATTTACCGCGCTATCCCAGCAGTTACTTGGGTATAGCGGTTTCTTATTGTTGATCCCAGTCGCTGCCCTGTTGTTACGTCGAGTGTTAAAACACCAAGCAGATCAGCCCGCAACGGTAGGAGTGTCAACATGACATTTTGGCAATGCGTGTGGGCAGATTTTCGCGCAATTGTGAGCGATAAAGCGATTGCGATTACCCTATTTGGTGGGGTGCTATTTTACTCTGTGCTATACCCGCTGCCGTATTTGAATCAAGTACCGACCCAGCAAAAATTAGTGGTGGTTGATTTAGATGACTCCAGTTTAAGCCGCAAAATGATTCGTGATGCCGATAGTAGCCCCAAGCTTACCCTTGTTGGTCAAGTGGGCAGTATTGCCATAGCGCAGCAGTGGATTGAAACCGGCAAGGCCCATGGCCTGCTGGTTATCCCTGCTCACTTTCGCCGTGATCTCATTAAGGGAAAATCGGTAACGTTAGTCTACGGGGGAGATGCCAACTATTTTCTTATCTATTCGGCAGTCGCTGAAGGGTTAGTGAGCGTTGGGATTGATGTTGCCAAGTTTGTGCAATTTAAAGGTTTACTGGCCAGCGGCACCAGTGTGGCTGTGGTAAATGAACAGCTGACACCAATTGTGCTCGATAGTGTGCCAGCCTTTAATCCAAGTCTCGGTTACACACCTTATGTGGTGCCAGGTGTGCTGCTGTTAGTGCTACATCAAACTTTACTTATCGGCGCGAGTATACTTGGTGCGGGGCAGTGGGGTCGCAAGGGATACTGGCAGACGTTATCGCCGTGGATGCTTATCAGTGCAAGGTTAGCAGTGTTTACCCTCATTTATAGTCTATTTAGTGCATTTTATGTGGGCTACTGTTACTACATTTATGATGTCAGCGTGCAGGCGACTTGGTATACCGTTGGGCTGTTTCTATTACCCTTTATTTTGTCCACGGCAGCTGCGGGGATCGCGTTTAGCTGTTTGTTTAGTCGACGTGATTTGCCCACCCAAGTGTTATTGTTAATTTCGATGCCTATCTTGTTTGTATCGGGTTTTGTTTGGCCAGTAGAATTGATTCCCACTCCACTATTGATGGTGGCAGACCTATTACCAGCAATACCGGCGATTCAGGGGATGTTGACTTTAAATCAAATGGGCGCGGATTGGCGCAGCATTATGCCTATGTGGTGGCATATGTGGGGACTGTTTGGTTTGTTCTTGTTATTGAGCTGGTGGGGAGTCACAGCTCGCAATAAGCAGTGACTCTCAACCTGTTGTCTGCTAATGCATTAACGGTCCTTTAATGCAGCAACAGTTTAGAAGTAAAGTGTTTCGACCGTATCACCAGCAACGATAATTTCGCACTTGTCTGCACTTGATGATTTACTGGCTTGAATTGCACCTGCAATCGCACCAAATGCACCGCCTTGATTGCCTAAGACTGAACCAAAATAGCAGGCGCTTTTAATATGAATATCTTGATATTTAGCGTTGAAATTCTGTGTTGGTGTATAAGGGGGAAAGCGGCCTTGCATCAAGGTGTCGCCATTGACTGTAAGTTTTAACTCATTTTTCTTTTCATCATATTGTCCGCCAAACTTAATGGTTTTTCCCTCAATTTCGACGGTTTTTTCTTGGGCAACCCGTGGTGGTGTTGCGGCACAAGCAGTGAGAAGCGTGGCGGCAGCCACAAAAGAGGCAACGACTGGTAAGCGCATGATATATTCCTTTATTTTGCGTTTGAAGCCGCAGATTATAAACAGCTAAGCCATTTATTGAATCAGATAAAAGTACTAGTTTTGATAAAAAATGCCAACTAAAGCATGACTTTAGTTGGCATTAAATGACTTCACTATTAGCGAATGACTGTTAGGTACCCGTCAAGGTTACATTAAAGCCAGCTCTTGATTGGTTACCTTTTGGCGTAACCACTTCGATGCCAACAGTACTGGTCTTGCTTGGTTCGCCACTGCTTCCCGGATCGATGTCATTGACCACGGTGAATCCGGTTGTGTTACCACCTGCGCGTGTTGCATTAGGCACTGTAAAGGGGGTGAAGATTAAAGTTCCAGTGCTTGCAGTAACTGATAAGCTAGAGTCAGCTGGCATTATCTGCCTCGCACTATCAAAGAACTGTACGGTAAAGCTTGAACTAGTGCCTGGATCAATGGCAGCAGGTGCTAGATTGATACCTTGGGTGGTATCAATAATCAACGTACCGTCCTGCCATACGATAAAGTCAGCATGGGAACCTGACATGGTCATGACTAAGGCTTTACGTATGTAAGTCTTATTTGCTTGTCCTGTGCCACATAAACTGCCCTCGCACTGCGGGCCGTTAAATAGACCGTCGGCAGTTTGATAGCTATTGGCTCCTGAGGCATTGAAATACTTCTCTCCGGCGCTAAATTGACCTGATTCATCATCATCCCTAAAGGCATCAGGTAGGTCACTAAAGCCACCTTCACGGTAGGTTTCAACATCCATACCGTTACCGGTACACGCAATGTAACCGCCGTTTGCATCTAAACATGCCGCAATTGCCGCACCATCGGCGTCGTCGAAGATGTTATTACCATTGGTATCAAAAAAGGTTTCATGACCAAGGGCGTAAGCTAACACGGTAATACGATGATCGCTGACCCTTGGGTCCGCTGAAGTCCATTCTACGCTGCAACGGCCATTAACCGTTAAACAGCTTGGTACGATTTGACCACCTTCAGCGGTAAAGTTGATGGTGGTGTCATCAGGAGCGGGGTTACCAAAGCTGTCTGATGCATAAGCCGTTAAGGTGGCGACTTCACCGTTATAGGCATCAGCTTCAGGGTTTAAGATGCTACTACTTAAACTAAAGCCAAGTTGCTGAGGTAGGCCAGTATTGACGGTCAATTGCTCAGACTGGCTGGTGATGGTATCACCGGTGTCCGCATCGGTAGCTGAAGCAACCACACGTACAGGAGTGGGTACTGTTCCTGCTAACACGCGTATACTTGCTAATCCGGCAGAGTTAGTTAGTCCGGTTGCCGTTGCATTGCCATTGGAAAAACTTAAACCTCCTACCACAGTATCGAGTTCAAAATTGACCTCTTGCTGCGCAGCTGGTTGACCATTTGCGCTGGTAACCATGAAGGTGACTAGCGATGATTCGCTGCTACCAGTACCACCGGCACCTTTAATACGGATATGAGTGGGTTCGGCAGAGACAAAACTCAGGCTCGCCAAGGTTTGACGTGACAAAGTAAACGGTAGTGTCGCTGATAAGGTTTGGTTACCGACTTGGGTATTGGCAACAATGATATCGTCGCGCTCACTATTACCGCTACAACTGGTGTCCTGGAAAGTGGAGTTTGCGGTGCCAGAAAGTGAGGTGACAGGTGTGTCAATCGTCGCATTATTACTGGCAATACAATCTGAGGTAAAACTCACTGAGGTTGGAGTTTGAAGACGCGTGATGCTGCCATCTTGGGCTTGGCTGATAATGTCGGCAAACACGCCAAAGCTGCCACCGGCACTGATAATATACTTACCATCTGAGGCGCTTAAAGTTGTACCTAATACGCCTTCA
Source organism: Shewanella waksmanii (assembly GCF_043643685.1). Taxonomy (GTDB): domain Bacteria; phylum Pseudomonadota; class Gammaproteobacteria; order Enterobacterales; family Shewanellaceae; genus Shewanella; species Shewanella waksmanii_A. The sequence goes on along the minus strand of NZ_JBHZSN010000008.1, from coordinate 14,085 downwards.
ACAAATTGGTTTTCAGTATCAAAATGACCAATTTTTATCTCACCGTCATCGCCAATAGCATCGCTTGGAAGCACTTCGTACAAACTATTTGATTGATAGTTTGAGCCGCTATAGTCAACGGTAGCATTTAAGCTGGCTGCGCCAAGTTCACTTTCAACAGCCGTGTAGCTGACCTGAGCTAACCCCTGGGCATTGGTGAGCGTGCTACTTGGTGTAAGTGAAGCATTACCCGCGCTAAAAGTGACCTGCTGATTAGCAATACCTGCGTTTTCTGCATCAACAAATAGTGCTTGAAGTTGTACGGTCTCGCCGACTTTAAATTGAGTTACAGCAACGCCGTTGCTCATCACTGCGGCAGTTAGCTTTGGTTGTTTTTCGGGGGCGGTACCGTTACTTAGGTATTCAAAGTTTCTACTGACATTGAGGGTAGCGATATCGGTATTGCTTGGAGTATAGCTGGCGCTTACTGTACCGGCACCAATTGTTGCTGCTTCGTCACTTAAAATAACTTCAGCGACACCTGCGCTGTCGGTTAATTTAGTGGTAGGACTTAATTGCCCTAAGGTAGTACTGAAACTGATTAAAGCGCCGCTTTGGTTGCTGCCGTTATTTTTTAAGGTAGCGGCAACACAGATACTGGTACCTTGGGGGAAACTTATTGCGTCGGTGGGCTCAGCACATTGGCCATCGACCACGGTTTTATAGCTTAGACTTAATGTGTAGTTGTCATCGCCATCTCCGCCACCGGGATCTGTGCCATCGGCTGAGCCATTACAGCCAGATAAGACCAATAGGGTGATGAGTGAAAGGTGCAAAAAAAGCGCTTTAGTTATCAGTCGCATATGCAACATCCTTGTGAAACTAAAAAAAGGAGTCGGTGGGCTCGCAATCATTCCGCGAGCCAATCATTATTTTGATGTCTCGGCGAGTAAGTATTTTACTAACTCTGTTGCCGATTTTGACACTGCATCAGGCTTTTTCTCAAGCTCTTTTTTACTTTGTCTAACGAGCTGACGCAGTTTTTGGCGTTCTAAGTGTGGGTGGGCTTCAATTAATGCTTGAATTGCACTGTCGCCTTGTTCAAGTAATTGATCTTTGAGTTTTTCCGCTACATTTTGTTTGGAGCTCTCATTACGATTTTGGTTGAGGACATTTTTTAAGTCGGCCTGTAGCTGCTCAATGTCAACACCACGCATCAATTTGCCGATGTATTGAATATGGCGGCGGTGGGCTTCAGTATTGATTTTGATGGTTTTTGCCTTCATCAAGTTGTCATAAATCAACTCATCTAATTCAAGTTTCTTTATTTGGCTCTTGCTCAGGCTAACGAGCTGTTTACCTAAATCTTGGTAAATGGCTATCTCGCGTTTTACATCTGCGCGGCTGACGTAATCTTCGTCATGGTCAAAAGGTTGTTTAAAGTGCTCGGAGTCGCCAACAATATTCATATTCTAAATCTCTAACAATAACTGTATTAATAATATCATTTTGTCAGAAATTCGCCTAACTGCCTGAGGGTTAAATTTCAACATGCCTTAATAGCCTGTTGTTGCGGCTGCGTGTTTTACTGCCAGTTATTTAATGTGATCCCGTGGCGGGTTTGTTATGCTAATGCCATCGTTGGTTAGCTACAGAGTAAGTTTGTGTCTTCAGATAACATTGAGCAGGAATTAGGTGCGTTAAAGGATGCGGTATCTATTGCGTTAGAACACGCCGCTAAATTGGGTACCACTGGTGCGGAAGTCGCGATTAGTAAGCAGCAAGGTTTGTCGGTTTCAACTCGATTAAAGGAAGTAGAAACTGTTGAGTTCAATAAGGATGGAGCGCTAGGCATTACCCTTTTTCGTGGTAACTGCAAAGGTAGCTCATCGACATCCGATTTAAGTCCAGATGCTATCGCCAGAGCCGTTAAAGCCGCCGATGATATCGCCAAATTTACGTCAGAAGATAGCTATAACGGCCTGGCTGATGCTGATTTGATGGCCACGGACATTAAAGATCTTGATCTTTATCATCCACAATCGTTATCGCCGGCAGAGCTTGAGTCTTTAGCCGTGCAAGCCGAAACTGCCGCACTGGATAGTGATTCACGCATTACTAACTCTGATGGCGCGAGTGCGAACGCTCACGTCGCTATGAAAGTCTATGGCAATAGTCATGGGTTTCTTAATGGCTACGCGAGCTCGCGTTATAGTTTGAGCTGTGTGGTGATTGGTGAACAAGATGGCCAAATGCAGCGCGACTATGATTATAGTGTTGCTCGTAAATTTTCAGATCTATGGACGCCACAACGTGTTGGCGAGAAGGCTGCAGAGAAAACACTATCACGTTTAGGCGGCCGTAAAATCGCCACCACTCAATTACCTGTCTTGTTAGCGCCAGATATAGCAACCGGATTAATGGGACATCTGGTTGGTGCTATCAGCGGCAGTAGTTTGTACCGCAAGTCGAGTTTTTTACAAGACTCGCTGCATAGCCAAATTTTCCCTGATTGGTTTACCATTGCTGAGCAGCCGCATTTACTTGGTGGGTTGGCAAGTACCTATTACGATAGTGAAGGTGTGGCGACTCAAGATCGCAACATTATTGACCAGGGCATATTAAGTAGCTACTTATTAACAAGTTACTCTGCCCGTAAACTCAACATGACCAATACCGGTCATGCTGGTGGTATTTATAACTGGACCTTAAGTGACACAGGCCAAAGTTTTGCTGAATTGATTAAGCAGATGGGAACAGGCTTAATCGTGACAGAAGTGATGGGGCAAGGAGTCAATGCGGTAACAGGAGATTATTCTCGTGGAGCGGCAGGTTTTTACGTTGAAAGTGGCGTGATTCAATACCCGGTTGAAGAGATCACGATTGCCGGTAACTTGAAAGATATGTATCGCAACATGGTTGCTGTGAGTCACGACAGAGATTTACGCTCATCGATTCGTACTGGTGGTATTTTGCTAGAAAGCATGAAAATTGCGGGTAGCTAAGACTAAGTTAACTAAAAAAGCGAGCATTAAGCTCGCTTTTTTATTGCTGCTACTCCAATCAGTAGCAAGACTAAGTGGCCCGTTGAGGCGGTCGCTGCGCTAATTTGAGTATATTCATAACATTGGTTGCAGCTAATAGCTGTTTTCAGGCTGGTAGCCTTGCTCAATTTGTTGCCAAAACAGCATGAGTTCTGTGGCTAATTTGGGGTTGGCTAAGATACTAACGTGGTCGTTATTATAGCCCCTTATTCTGTATGCCTGCGCTTGTGCATCAAAGGCCAGTTGGCTGCTTAAGTTGATCACGCCATCACTGCTTTGTTTGTTAAGGACACCTGAAACTTTGTAGCCAAAATTAAGTAGGTGAGGCGGGGTGTTAGTTACGTTAAATAACTCAGATACCAGCTCACTTTCAGGTACTAAATCATGCCAAGCGGGAATGGCTACAGGTGCATAGTCAACACCGTATTGGGCAGACTCTACGCCAGCAAAGGGGGATGAAATTGAGGCGAAACTGATCATATCCACGCAGCTATTATTGGCGTTGCAAAGGTTGAGGTAACTCTTGCCGACCAAACCACCTAAGCTATGAGCCACAATGTGGGCTTGGGAAAAGTCGTATTTAGCGTTAATGATGTTGATTAAGTTATCTAGCCCTTTAGCAACCATTAAGACAGGCAAGCCGCTGGGGTAATTGAAAATCCAAATTTGGTATTTACTCTGATCTAGATTGGCAATTAATGGTTCGAAATCTACACCACTTCCTCCCATACCATGAACAAATACCACAGGGATTTTGTTGGCATCATAGGGCGCTGTGAAAAAAAGCCCAGTATTACCTTGTTCAATATGGCTGATTGGCTGCCACATGCCCATTTTGGCATGCTGGCGATTAAATATTGGATCCGCAAGCGTAATAACTTCATCAAATCTTGCTTGGGATATTTTCATATTGGTGATGGTTTGTAGTGGCTTGTCGACGAGTTGCTGTGGATAGTCTTGTGCGGTGTTGTTCAGTGTCAGTGTTAATGACTGGCTAGCGTCATGATTGGGTAATTTTAACCATTCGTATTGTTCGTTAGGTTGGAATCGAAGATCATGGTTTTCATCAATAAATACAAATAAAAACTGGCTATCTATATAGGCTTGTAATTGGATATCTTCGTCGCCTAGCATGACATCGAAACCATCGATTTCTTTCGCATCTGGGTGCTTGAGTAATACCAGCACAATTGGCGCGTTTGACGGGGAGTTTTCGATGTGAACATCGTACTGCGCATATTGACTCTGTAATACGTCCAGCTCTTGTTTGAGAGTCACAAACTGACTACAACCTGCAACGAGAATGGCTGCTAACATCATTAATATTCTGCAATTCCAGTGCATTGAACTGTGTCCTTTTAGTTAGGTTAGCAACGAAGGCATAACCACCACCATATCGCTAAGTATCTGCTAAGTATAGTAATGTTTAACCTACAGTTTAATTATCACTCATTTGGAGCTGACGCCATAATTCTGCGTTTATCACAAATTTCCATACTCATCGAATAATAATGCTTGCATATACGTTATAACGCATATATGATTTTTCGCATATTTATGGTGAGATGTTATTCGTTTGCGTTTAGGGGGAGTCTATTTATGCCTATAACTGTTTATAAAGCGTTAGCGGACGAGACGCGATTGAAAGCCTTATTGATGATTAAAGCTGAGCAAGCACTGTGTGTATGTGAGCTGATGACCGCATTGGGTGAAGTGCAACCTAAGGTCTCTCGGCATTTGGCACAATTGAAAAAAGCTAATTTGCTCGTTGACCGCCGTCAAGGGCAGTGGGTGTTTTACTATTTGAACCCAGCAATGCCAACTTGGGTTGCGAAGGTGCTTGATCAGACTTATACAGCCAATCAAGCGTTGATTAATGACCCGTTAGCTCGACTAAGTGCAATGGGTGATAGACCACAGCGAACTCGGGTTTGTTGCGATATTTAAGTGTTAAATGTGACGGGGGAATAAAATGGGGTTATTTGAACGGTATTTAACGGTCTGGGTAGGGCTAGCGATTGTTGCTGGTGTGGTACTGGGTAATCTAGCACCAGAGCCTTTTGCATATATTGCCCAGTGGCAATATGCGCAAGTGAATTTTGTTATTGCGATTTTGATTTGGGTGATGATTTACCCAATGATGGTGCAGATTGATTTCTCTTCTGTCAAAGATGTCGGTAAAAGTCCAAAAGGGTTAGTGCTCACCGTGGTGATCAACTGGCTAATTAAACCCTTTACTATGGCGTTATTGGGCTGGTTATTCTTCCGAGGGTTCTTCGCTGATTGGGTCGACCCTCAAACCGCGACAGAGTACATTGCCGGGATGATTCTATTGGGCGTTGCTCCATGTACGGCAATGGTGTTTGTTTGGAGTCAATTAACCAAAGGCAATGCTAACTATACCTTAGTGCAAGTGTCAGTTAATGACTTAATCATGGTTGTTGCTTTTGCACCGATTTGTGCTTTGCTGTTGGGTGTGAGTGATATACAAGTACCGTGGGAAACCTTGCTATTGTCGGTTTTGTTGTACGTCGTATTCCCGCTAGTCGCAGGTGTGTTAACCCGTAAGCATTTGAATAAGCAGCATGATGAGCAAAAAATTGCTCAGTTCATCGCGAAATTAAAGCCTTGGTCTATGGTAGGACTCATTGCTACAGTGTTGTTGCTATTTGGCTTCCAAGCTCAAACGATTCTAGCTCAGCCTCAGCATATATTACTGATATCCATCCCCTTGTTGATTCAAACTTACGGGATCTTTTTCATCGCTTATTATGCCGCAAGAAAGCTGCGACTAAGCCATGACATTGCCGCGCCAGCCTGTATGATTTCTACATCAAACTTTTTTGAGTTGGCGGTAGCCGTGGCGATTTCATTGTTTGGTTTGCACTCAGGTGCAGCTTTGGCAACCGTGGTTGGTGTGTTGGTTGAGGTGCCAGTGATGTTGTCTTTGGTGGCGTTTGTCAATCGTCGACGTGAAAAGTATCAGCAACAAATACAGTAAAGCCTTGCGTGATGGCGCACGGTGGTTATATCAAACTTAATTAGGGTGACAGCATGACAATTAAAGTTGGGATTAACGGTTTTGGCCGCATGGGACGTTTAGCGCTGCGCGCAGCTTGGCAGTGGCAGGACGTTGAGTTTGTGCAAATTAATGATCCTGCGGGTGAGGCGGCAACATTAGCACATCTGCTGTGTTTCGATTCAGTGCACGGGACTTGGGACCAGCAAGTTAGTGCCGATGATACCGGGATTATTATTGGCGCTAAGCACATTAAAACCACAACCAATAGCCGTATTGAAGACACGGATTGGTCAGGTTGCGATGTCGTGATTGAAGCATCTGGCAAAATGAAAACCAAAGCCAAACTGCAAGCCTATCTAGATCAAGGTGTGAAGCGTGTTGTTGTCACTGCGCCAGTAAAAGAGCCTGGCGTACTCAATGTGGTTATGGGGGTTAACCATCATCTATATGATAAGAGCCAACACCCGATTGTGACGGCGGCTTCTTGTACCACCAACTGCTTGGCACCTGTGGTAAAAGTGATTCATGAAAATGTTGGTATTAAGCATGGCTCGATGACGACCATTCACGACATCACTAATACACAAACTATTTTAGATGCGCCCCACAAAGATTTGCGCCGCGCACGTGCATGTGGACAGTCTTTAATCCCAACCACAACAGGCTCGGCAACCGCGATAACCCATATTTTCCCTGAGCTAAAAGGCAAGCTAAATGGTCATGCTGTACGAGTGCCTTTGGCCAATGCGTCAATTACCGATTGCGTATTTGAATTAGAGCGAGATGTCACAGAGGTCGAAATCAACGCCATGTTGAAGCAGGCGGCTGATAACGAATTGGCTGGCATTTTAGGCTATGAAGAACGACCACTGGTATCGGTTGATTACAAAACCGATCCGCGCTCGGCCATTGTTGATGCTTTGTCTACCATGGTGGTTAATGGCTCTCAGCTTAAACTATACGTTTGGTATGACAATGAGTGGGGTTACGCCAACCGTGCAGCAGAGCTTGCTCGCTTGGTCGGTTCGTTAGATAAAGCCTAACTGATACTAAGGAATAACATGTTAGCCAGTCTTCAATCTTTGCCGACTCAAGTTAGGCAGTACATGCTAGTGACGGCAAATTACTGGGCGTTTACCTTAACTGATGGTGCGTTGAGAATGTTAGTAGTTCTCTACTTCCATCAATTGGGATACAGCCCTCTGGCAATCGCCATGTTATTTCTGTTTTATGAGTTCTTTGGTGTGGTGACTAATTTGTTTGGTGGCTATTTAGGCGCTCGTTTTGGTCTTAATCGCACCATGAACATTGGTTTGGGGTTACAAATTCTCGCTTTGTTGATGTTGCTTGTTCCCACTGAGTGGCTAACCATTGCATGGGTGATGGTGGCGCAAGCGTTGTCGGGTATTGCTAAAGATCTCAATAAGATGAGTGCTAAGAGCAGTATTAAAGCGTTGGTCGCTAAAGGCGCTGAAGGCACACTTTATAAGTATATTGCTCTACTTACCGGCTCTAAGAATACCTTAAAAGGCGTGGGTTTCTTCTTAGGTGGTGTGCTATTGGCACTGTTTGGGTTTCATGGTGCCGTGCTATTGATGGCACTCGGGTTAACCTTAGTTTGGTGTGTGAGCTTAATTAAACTAAAACAGGACCTAGGCAAAGCATCAACCAAACCTAAGTTTAAGCAGATCTTCTCTAAAAGTCGCAATATCAATATTTTGTCAGCGGCGCGGATGTGCCTGTTTAGTGCACGAGATGTGTGGTTCGTGGTGGCATTGCCAGTCTATCTTGCTAGTCAGTTTGGTTGGGATCATTATTGGGTTGGCGGCTTTTTAGCAACATGGGTGATTGCATATGGTGTGGTGCAAAGCTTAGCGCCAAAAATCACCGGCAGTCAGCAAGTTGATGGCGCGACTGCACCTGGTGGGCGTGCGGCATTATTTTGGGCATTTCTACTCACCTTAGTCCCCATCGGCATAGCCATGGCAATGAGTACTCTTGCTGAGCCACAGTGGTGGCTTATCATTGGCTTGATTGTTTTTGGTGTGGTGTTTGCGATTAATTCATCGTTACATAGCTATCTGATAGTCAGCTATGCCAGTGATGATGGCGTGTCTTTAGATGTTGGCTTTTATTATATGGCTAATGCGATGGGGCGTCTCATTGGTACCATATTATCGGGTTGGATCTATCAAAGCGCAGGCCTAGTCGCTTGCTTATGGGTTGCGGCTGGCTTACTAGTTGTGACCACTGTGATTAGTTATTATCTACCGGATCGTTCCCCTTCACATTAACTCGCTTGGTAGTAGCTAGGCAGTGTAGCTTAGCTCGGCCAACATTCCTTGCGTTTACCTTGGGTGGGCAAACCTGGCCTGTCCAAGGTGACGTACTTAAATCTTTATCGCAGTGGTTTATGCAAAAGTAAACTCATGTAGGCCATCAGCGTAAGCGGTTTAGCCGCAGCTAATTTCCTGTTGATGTTGAGTAAAATGAGGTCTGACAGCAGCTTTTGCCCCTTTCCATTCCCTTACAATTCGTTGTACTCTGGCTTAGCAATCAATAAATAGTGGCGCAGATCACAAATAGTTAGCAAGAATAATAACGAGGTTTGAATGGAAGGTATTACTGAAATTGTCAGTATGATCAATGGGTTTGTCTGGGGCACACCCATGTTAATCATGATCTTAGGCGTCGGTTTATTTTTATCGGTTGGGCTGCGGTTAATGCCTATCGTTAAATTAGGTACGGGTTTCAAGCTGCTTTGGTCTGGGCGTATTCCAGATAAAGATAAGCAGATGAAAGGTGAGATCAGCCCCTTTAACGCGTTGATGACATCCCTATCTGCAACCATTGGTACCGGTAATATTGCTGGGGTTGCTACCGCTATCTTTATCGGTGGACCGGGTGCATTGTTTTGGATGTGGTGTACTGCCCTCGTGGGGATGGCTACCAAGTTTTCTGAAGCTGTACTTGCGGTTAAGTATCGTGAGGTGGACGACAATGGTAATCACATCGGTGGGCCGATGTATTACATTAAAAACGGTTTAGGCAGCAAATGGGCTTGGCTAGGTACCGCGTTTGCGTTATTTGGTTCATTTGCAGGTTTTGGTATTGGTAACACAGTACAGTCAAATTCTGTTGCTGATGCGCTGCAGAGTAACTTTGGTGTCCCTGACTATGTTACCGGTATCGTATTAATGGTGTTAGTGGGTGCTGTATTGATGGGCGGCATTAAGCGTATCGCCGATGTTGCCGGTAAACTTGTGCCACTGATGACAGTTTTTTATATCGCTGCGGGTATTGCGGTATTGGTTGTTCATGCTTCTGAAATTCCAGATGCCATAGCCCTGATTGTACATAGTGCATTTAACCCTGTTGCCGCACAGGGCGGATTTGCTGGGGCTGCGGTGTGGGCTGCAATTCGTTTTGGTGTTGCTCGCGGGGTATTTTCAAACGAAGCAGGCCTTGGTAGCGCACCTATTGCTCACGCATCGGCGCAAACCAATAACCCTGTTGCGCAAGGTTTAGTTGCAATGCTTGGCACCTTTATTGATACCTTAGTGGTGTGTACTATCACCGGTTTGGCAATTATTGTGTCTGGTGCATGGACGTCGGGCGAAAATGGTGCAGCGTTGACCTCTTTTGCTTTCTCCCATGCATTTCCTATTGGCAATTATATCGTCGCAATTGCCTTGGCTGTGTTTGCGTTTACCACCATTTTGGGCTGGAGTGTATACAGCGAGAAATGCGTCCAGTACTTATTGGGTGTCAAGGCAGTTAAACCGTTTAGGGTGATTTGGATACTGGTGGTGCCATTAGGGGCAATTAGCTCATTGGATTTCATTTGGTTATTAGCCGATACCCTTAACGCGATGATGGCGATACCTAACCTTATTGCACTTGCGCTATTGAGCCCGGTGGTGTTTGGCTTAACCCGTGAGTATTTTCTCAAGAAGCGTGAAGAAGATGCAGCGTTAAAAGCGAAATAGTGTTTTATTACGATTAGATAACTAAAAAGCGCCGTTTAGGCGCTTTTTTATTGGCGAAGATGGGAGGGGAAATTAATAAAAGTCACCACCCATAGCGCGTTTAAGTTCTGCTTCTTCAAGCAGCTCTTCAAGGCGCTTTTTAACTTCGCGGCGATGTTTGAGATCATCTAACGCTTGCGCATTTTTAGGTGCGGTCATCGCTTCAATTTCTACATCATTTGGCACAACATCTAAAATTTGAGTCATGGTGAACTCCTCGCAAGTGAGTACTTGTTGGCACTCTTTGCTTTGTGCCGTTAAGTACGATGAGCTGGGGGCCATAGTTGGCGTTCAACTCACATTGTTAATATCCGAAAAGCGCTAATAAAGTAATACAGTTCAGTGAATTAGCTTAAACATTAGTAAGCGCTGATGTGAAAGATACCAAGCCATCGAAAAGAAAAATGCGATCGAGCTAACAATATTCTGATCTATGAAAAATACTGGTTTGACCAGTTTTGGAGCGAGATTGTTCTGAAATATCTATATGTATATATTGCAGTTTTTAAATATAGGGGAAACAGAGTTATTGCTACATGAGCAATAACTCAATTAGAGGAAGATCACAAATCAAAACTATAGCTGTATCCAAGGACAAGCTTAGGATCGTCATCGGCTAAATCTGTGTCACCAACCAAGAAAGAGATGGTGCCAAAATCGGTATCCTTAGCGAGAGAGATTGAATAATCAGAGTAGTTTTCTGTGTCGTACCAAGCTGTTATAACATCACCTCGCGAGTACCCATAATGGCCGTTAAGTGACAAGGTGTCTGAAAGTGGAATGGATACATCGACGGTAAAATACCCCATGTCGGTGTTGCTTAGTGGTTCAGTGGCAACATCATCCCCAGCATTAACTAAATGTGAGTAGCTTACACTGAGCCATTTGTAGCTTAGCCCAAGCGATACTTCACCAAGATCGATACTGCCATCGCTATCTGGGTATGCGTAATAGAGATAATAAACATCATAGCCAAAGTCTTCGCCTAGTGTGCCGGCAAAACCAGCATATAAATCAAGTTCGAAGGTTGTGCTATCAGAGAAGTCGACATTTGAGGCCCAGCCACCGACATAGAAACCACTGTCATGTTCATAATCAATGCCCCCTTGTACAGCAACTGAGTCATCGGTTTGGCTCACCCCGCGCCATAAGTAGTTTGAAGTTGCACCGATATTGCCGCTTACTGCGGCACTGGCAGGTAGACTGAGAAGCATAGTACTCGCGATTAGAGTCAATGTTGACACTGCTTGTTTCATATTCATTCCTTCATCATGATTTTAGTTATTACTTCCACTATAGGTGTTTTTTTAGGAAGTGCTAAAATTAATGCGACGAATGTGCCAAATTTTGAAGTCAATAAAATCAGCAGCTTATAAATAGATGATGCGATTGCGGGCGTGTTTTGGTTTAAAAAAGAGCAGTGACGCTCTATTTTGGTGCAAATTTGAACAGTTTGTGGGAACAAAAAAGCCCCCATAAAGGAGGCTTTTATTAGTGATAACGTTATGTAGGTCTAGTTAACGCTATCTTTCAGTGCTTTACCAGCTTTGAATTTAGGTACAGTTGCTGCTGGAATTTGAATTTCTTTACCCGTCTGTGGATTACGGCCAGTACGAGCTGCACGTTCAGTTGTTTCAAAAGAGCCAAAGCCAACGATAGAAATCTTATCACCGTCTTTCATTGCTTGTGCTACTGTCTCTTCGAAAGACTTCAGTGCACGTGCAGCTTCTGCTTTAGTGAGTTCAGCATTTTCAGCCATTTTTGCAACAAGTTCAGTTTTATTCATTTGAATATTCTCTTCTTTCCGTAGATTTTCTTAGCAATTCTAGTAACGCTGAGACCTAACATGCCATAAGGTGAATCAATTGGAAAGAGCTTAAGGCTGAATAAAATGCTAAAAATCCTAAAAATGACGGATTATTCATCATCAAGCAGGCTATATAGCAGTTGTTTTACTATATGAGGCTCAAATGGCTTGTCACAAAGGGCATTGACGCCAGCTTGAGAAACATTGCTCAAGTGAGCATCATTGGCTTCTGATGACACCATTAAAATGGGTATATGTGATTGTTGGCTGTGTTTACGAATAAACTCAGTGAGTGCCAAACCATCTGCATTTGGCATGTTGTAATCAGTGATCACCAAGTCATACATGTTGTTTTGCAGTAACTCGATAGCTTCAGCACCGTCATTGGCTTCTGTGATGAGCTTTAGCCCCAAGTTAGTAATGGTGCGACGAATGATATTTCTTGCCATCTTACTGTCGTCGACCACCAGTACTCGTAAGTTGTGCACATCAAAATGAGCCAGATCGAGTTCATCTTGGCTGAGTAAATCTATGGTGGCATTAAGGGCTTTGCCTAAGTGTTCAGTGGTAAATGGCTTGGGCAAGATGGCAACCACCCCAGACTGGCGATAAACCTCCAAGTGCTCACGACGACACTCACTTGAGACCAACATAAATTGGATCTCTTGCAAAGACTCGTTGCTTTTAATGCTGTTGAGTAGATCTATGGCCGTTCCATCGGCAAAGTGCATCGCGCTTGCCACCAAATCAGGTTGGTGACGGGCAATGATCTCACTGGCCTGGGTAATGCTGCTCGCGGTTTGGATCTGGCTAATGCCTTCATGCTGCAGGCGGCTAGCAATAATTTTCCGTTGAGTATCTGACGGTTCGACGAGCAATATCGACAGCTCACTGGGGAGCAAAGTATTCATAGTCGCTAATCTCTAATGATTTATTGTTATTATTGGCGGTTATATACGCCGGTTTTTATAGTCTTGTTTGCTTATGTTAACCGATTGATTGTTCGGAATTTAGGTAACTCTTTGTTGATTTAGAAAAAGCTGTAAATAGTTGAAATCCGAGTAGCAAGATTGCCGTAATTGCAATTAGCGGAATCGGAATGAGCTCGCCATTGACTACGACTTTTACATCTTCAGGGGTGATTTGATAGGCAATAATAGCTGTGGTTGCTAGGGCGGCTAGTCCAAGTGTTTGAATGGCGATATACACCTTCAAGACCACTGTGGTCCACTTTGCTTTTAAAAAAATGCCAATTAGTACTGGAATGACACCTAGGCTAAATAAATCCATAGATAAGGTATCTACTGCTCGCCAAATTGCGACAATAGCCAAAAGAGAATAAAGCAAAATTAATACGAGTAAAGGTAACGGTGGTCTAGTCATAGCAAGCTTTTAGCAATCAATTTTTGTGCGAGTGTAGAAAAAACCTCCTTCATAGTCCATCTATTTAGTGTTTGTGCTTGATAATCCTGACTCAATATATTGGTCATCCTTGCTAAGATGGTTACAATGCGCGTTGGTGTTGTAGATAGAGTAGCGTATGACTGAAGCAGAATTTTGGCAGTTGGTGACGCGCCGAAGCCCCGAGCAAGATCAGCAAAGTTTATCAGAGCAGTTGCATGATAAGTTGCTGACACTAACTGATGAGCAGCTGGCAGCGTTTGATAAACATTTTTCATTTCAAATGCGACGCTGTTATTTATGGTCTTTATGGGGCGCTGCATATGTTGTGACTGGTTGCGATTCAGAGTATGAGTTTGCAGAGTTTCGTTGTTTTGTGATCTCTTTAGGTCAAACTTGGTTCGAGCGGGTGATAGACAACCCTGATGAATTAGGCTTGCTTGAAGGCTGGCCAGAAAAAGATGGCTATGCCTATCCGTTTGTTGATGAGTATGACTTGGTTGCTGGGAAAATATATGAAGATAGAACCGGTGAGGAGTTGCCATTTGTTCCGTCAGGCCAAGCTAATCCACAAGGTAAAAAGTTTAACCACAAGAAAAAGCACTTGAAACTGGCTTATCCGCAACTATGTGCCAGGTTCCCGTTTTAATGAATAATGCCGTTTTAGTGAACAGGGCCGTGTCTGGCAAATAAAAAAGCGGGCCAAGCCCGCTTTTTTTAATCTATATGACCCGTCCTAAATAACGTTGACACTTTTCAAACCTTTTTTGGAGAGTGTTATGAAATCAACAGTTAAGCGAACTC
>NZ_JBHZSN010000007.1:13580-224290 GCF_043643685.1 Shewanella waksmanii | reverse complement strand
AGTTCGCTTAACTATTGATTTCATAACACTCTCCAAAAAAGGTTTGAAAAGTGTCAACGTTATTTAGGACGGGTCAAAGTAAAAAATAAAAGCCGCGATTGCGGCTTTTTAAAATTGGTTTATCAACTAAAGACTAACCTTTTTGCCGATTTTGTTTAAGCTTTATTTTTTCGCCGCGGCGCTTTTTAATCACGTAATTGACATCACTACCGATATGGCTTTCGCCGCGTTTTGCTGCTAGTTGCACCTGCTTTTCTCTTTCTGCAAATCGTTGTTTCTGCTTGTCAGATATCTGGTCAATACAGTGTGGACAGCTAATGCCTTTTACGTAATGTTCACTCTGCTTATCTTGCTCACTGATGGGTAAACGGCAAGCATTGCATTGGTCATACTCACCTTTTTCTAAACCATGGTTAACAGACACGCGGTTATCAAATACAAAACACTCCCCCTGCCACAAGCTATCTTTTTGCTCTACCTCTTCCAGGTATTTAAGCACACCACCTTCAAGATGGTAGACCTCATCAAAGCCCTGCTCTTTTAGATAAGCAGTAGACTTTTCACAACGAATGCCGCCAGTGCAGAACATGGCCACTTTCTTATGTTTTTGCGGATCAAGGTTGTTTTTAACGTAATCCGGAAATTCTCTAAAGGTTTTAGTTTTAGGATCAACGGCATGCTTAAAGGTACCGATATCGACTTCGTAATCATTGCGCGTATCAATTAACAAAACATCGGGATCTGAAATCAACTGATTCCAATCTTTTGGTTTGACATAAGTCCCAACCACTTTACGGGGATCAATACCTTCTACCCCCATTGTCACAATCTCTTTTTTCAGTTTAACTTTGGTGCGATAAAACGGCATGTTATCGTCAAAAGACAGTTTATAAACAATATTTGCTAAACCGGGTTGAGAGTCCAGCCATTGCAACAACTGGTCTATTGCCGTTTGGCTTCCAGCAACAGTGCCATTAATGCCTTCTTTGGCTAATAACAGCGTACCCTTGATATCAAGACTTTCCATCTTAGTTAATAACGGCGCTTGAAGCTGCTCATGATCTTTGAGACTAACAAACTTATATAACGCACAAACGACAACTTTTGACATAACACCCTCTTTGCTGGCTGAGGCTTAATCCCCAGTGCATTGACACATAGATCACAAATTAAGGCGCAAATTCTAACTAGATCACAGCGTCAAAAACAGAGATAAAAAGTAAGGTTATTAAAATTAATCTAACTTCATGCTTGAGCAGATAGGGGGAATCACGCAAAAATAAGCTACCATTTGACGCAATTATTTTAGATTAAGCAAGGAATAGCCGGTGCCAAGCCAAACAAGTCATGCAGCTCAACAGCCCATTTTATATTCATTTAGGCGATGTCCATATGCTATGCGGGCACGCCTTGGGCTATTACTAGGAAAACAGCAGGTACAACTAAGAGAAATCATTCTTAAATACAAACCACAAGCTATGCTCGATGCCTCTCCCAAAGGCACGGTACCAGTTTTGATACTTAACAGTGGCGAAGTTATCGACGAAAGCCTTGATATCATGCTTTGGAGCCTACAGCAGCATGATCCCGATAATTTACTATTAGCAGGTACACCTAAACAGGAATTGGCTCAAGCGCTAATCGCAACCAATGACAACCAATTTAAGCCTTGGTTAGATAAATACAAATATGCAGACCGTCATCCAGAGCATGACGAAAGCTATTATCGTCAACAAGGTGAAAGCTTTATTGCCCAACTCGAATCACTATTGCGCAAACAAGATAATCTATTAGGAAGCTCGGCCAGCATTGCCGATTTTGCGATATTTCCGTTTATCCGCCAATTTGCTCATGTCGATCGTAACTGGTTCTTTGCCGCCGACTACCCCAATGTGCAACGCTGGTTAACTGCGCACATCAACAGCGAAATATTTACTCAGGCAATGCAAAAATACCCGCAATGGCTAGATGACCCAAGTGTTATCACTTTTGGCTAGCTTTTGCCTTACTTAAACAAAAAAACCAGTGTCTAATACCAATCAGTATAAAACGACACTGGGCTTTTTAGTTCGCATTCTGGTTGTCAATAATACCAATGAGCTAGACTACCTCGATGCTCTTTACGTTATAGACTGACGCTTTAGATTGAAGTTAAAGCGTTAGCTGATAAACCGCTGTTGTGCCGCTAACTTCATTACCAATAACCAGTAGTGGTGAATCTGTTGGGCTATCTTTTGCCGCAATAAACTTCATTCCTTCAGGGCCTAAGTCACCGGCGAGCTCAGGTGTACCAGAGATATCTTCACCATCAATTTCAAACTCGACGGAGAAGTCACGATTAACCACATAATCAATAAATTGCACCGCAAATGGGTTACTGATATCAAATATCATAAAGCCCGATGTACGCTCTAAGCCAACAAATGCATAGTGCTTACCGCCAATCTCACCAATGGCTAATGCTTCAGGCTCTGCACCTTTATCATCACTGCGGCTGTCGCCCTTGCTTTCTTCATTGTGATTGTTAAAGTTTTTACCCAGCACAGCGGCAGTAATACGAGTAATTTGATTACCACTATCAAACACTAAGTTGCCTGAGGTATCCCAAATAGAGAAAGAGCGGCCGCCATAAGCAACAATTTGGTCATAGTCGCCGTCACCGTCGGTATCCCCCATCGAAGTGGTCACTTTCAATCTACCCAATTGGGTCTTATCTTGGGCTGCAGCAAACTGCGGATGATTAGGATCTAAGATAAGATCATCAGCACGCACCTCTTCAGAAAAGCCACTGTAATCTCGAGCATCACCTTCGTTTGCAGAGACAATGAAATTCGCACCATTCCATTGGTAACTGGCGATAGTATCAGGCTGATACATACCAAAAACGCCCGTATATGCCTGAATGTTGATGGCATCATCTTTGTCACTGGCATCAATCGCGTTTTCTAGTAAACCAAAATCTTTTAAACCAAGCGGTAAAATTGACACAACAGTGAGCTGCTCAAGGTCAATCACCGCAATAGCATTGTTTTCTTGTAAACTCACATAGGCTTGACGATTATCTTGAGCAACAGCAATGTACTCAGGCTCTAGATCTTGCGCTATGGTTGCATCAGGCCCATTGATCTTAATCTTGTCACTTAGCTCGTCATGCCTAGCTTGGCCTTGATTAAAATCGCTAAAACCTATTGAACTTGCGACATCAGCAGGCACACCATTTGTTACGGCAATGACCGACACACTGCCTTGTGGATCTAGCGTATAGGCATCATTTGGCTCACCTTCATTGGCAACGATCACCTTGCTACCATCATGGCTAAACACCACATTGTCTGGTAACACGCCCACTTCAACGGATTTAACTAGGCTAGGTTGTGCTTGACTATCTAACTGATAAAACGCAACAAACCCGTTTGCTTGCTTACTATTACCTTGGCCGTCGCCTCGCTCGATAGCCACGGCTAATAAATCGTCATAAATAGCTAAGCTATTTACTCCACCTAAATGCGCTAACCCCAAGTCAGTTGCAACATCAATTTGTGCCACTTTAGCAAGGTTGTTCAATGTATATTGCTGCTCGGGTGCTACTGTATCAGCGATCAAACCGCGGCCATCAATGATATCCACTTGACCACTTTGCGCATTAATCACGAAAATATGCTGTGAAGCTTTATGAAAATCAACAATCTCAGCGGCGCTTTGTCCAAATACACCTGATTCATATCGGCCTATTAACTGAGCCGAAAGCTGGCCTGCTGCACCATGGCAGACGGCTTGTGTTTGACTGCTATCAACTTCATCGGCATCTAAAATGTCATTCGCATTTACATCCAAGCCTGTTTCAATTAACTGGCCACCAAATGCACATTGCTCGCTGCCAACAGCAAGCTCAGTGACAGTCACTAAACTGTTTAACCCATTGCTACCGTCTACGCCGTTAGTACCATCAATACCATTGGCGCCAGCGGCACCATCATCGCCGTCACAAGCGGTCAGTAATGTTGATGCAACAATAATAGACAATATGGTTTTGGTCGTTTTCATTTTTATTTCCCTAAGGTTTCTTGATTTGCCAATTGGCCCGATAAATTCGCTCAATGTAGAGCCTTAGTAAGAAAGTAAAATGAAACAAAGGTGACACTTTTAATACAGGGATTTAACAAGCGTTGCACAGGTAGAAACCATCAAGCCTTTTGTTACAAAATAACCAGACAAATATACGCAACACCGATGGCTAATTCATCATCATAGGCGTAGACTTAACGACCTCTCAGAAGTTACTGCTCTCCAGTAATTCATCTTTTACTTTCATCGATAATTCACAAGAGGTATGAGTGAACAGCGATCCGATCTCCAAAACTCCATCAACACCTGAAATCAACATCAACCTAGCATTACTTATTCCTATGCTGTCAGCGATCGTGGCTATTACCCCGCTTGCCATCGATCTATACCTTCCTGCTATGGCAACCATCGCCAGTAGTTTTCACACCGATATTACGATGGTGCAGCAATCTCTCAGTATCTATTTAGCGGGATACGCAGTGGGTATGTTGACCTTTGGCCCCTTAGCAGACCGCTTTGGGCGACGTCCGCTAGTGATATTAGGCCTAACTGGTTTTGCTCTAACCAGCTTAGTATTGGCCTTCGTCAACAATATTGAGTTATTCCTAACATTGCGATTTGTTCAAGCCTTTATCGGCGCAGCAGCGACCGTTGTGGTGCCGGGCTATATCAAAGAAGTTTATGGCGAAAATACCGCGAAAGGCATGTCTTATGTCAGTTTAATCATGATGCTGGCACCGCTAATAGCGCCCAGCATCGGTAGCCTGATCCTAGAGTTCGGTGAGTGGCACCTGATCTTCTTTATTTTAAGTTTCTATGCATTTGCGCTACTGGCTTTGGTGTTTATCAAACTCAAAATGCCAAGCGATGCCAACCACGCGCTGCGTAGCCAAAAATCTTTCTTTGGCGCTTACGCCGTGGTATTTACCAAACCCGGCGTGAAACTGCACATTACCAGTGGCGTGTTAACTTCATTCGCGTTCTTCTGTTATCTAACAGCCTCTCCATTTGTGTACATGGAGGTGTTTGGCCTAGATAAATCACTGTTTGCATTACTCTTTAGCACAAACGTTGGTGCACTAATGCTTGCCAATATCATCAACACTAGGATTGTTGGGAAGTATGGTTCACGGCGGATGTTGAGGGCCGCGACGATACTTGCCACATTTGCAGGCTGCGCCCTATTGAGTGTTAATCTGCTGGGGCTAAGCTACCACTATACTGTGGCTGCATTAATTCCTTTTATGGGTTTTCTTGGCATTATGTCGGTCAATGCTGACGCGATAGTTCTAATGAAGTTTCAACAGGAAACGGGAACGGCAACTGCGGTTATCGGTACCTTGAGATTTGGCTTTGGTGCCCTTGCAGGTCCATTATTGGCGTTATTTTATACTGGTACGGCTGTGCCCTTTTCTGCCCTTATGCTTGGCGCAGTCATCCTTGTCGGTATCTGCCAATTTGCGAGCCGTAAAACTAGCAACTAACCGCGAGAAATCTGCGCTGCTCAATCCTCACTTCGGCCTGGATTGGAATAAGATTATATTTCGTTGATCGTAGGACGTTTCGAATTTTCGCGGTTAAATTACGTTCGGATAGGGACGCCCAGTTAAAAGCATTTTAATCGCAACGAGTGGTGGACGGTTAGTTGTTTGCCTAGCACGCTAAGCAAAATACCACTCAACAAAGAGTAAAACACTTTTCGCTGACCTCTGAGGGCAGTATTTGTGGATCCTTTTTACTAGATTATCGGCCTATCAAGTAGCGCGACTGCCTATCAAAACCCCTGTCTTATATCAAAAGCTCTGCTTATAACGAAACCTCTATTTTGTATGAAAAACCAACAAAATGTTGCAAAAAAATCAGCTCAAAACAATCAACATACCCTAATCAAATTTCACTTGCTCAGTTTAATTTTCCTGCTAATATCGCGCTCCGTTTTTAACAGCGCTGTACTAATAGGTAGTAAAACCATGCTCACTCAAAGAGTGAACCAATCAAAAACGGGGTTATCGCTATTTGCCGATATCGCCCAAGATATTCAACACAAAGGCTTCAGTATTCGACCTGCTGCTTTGCCCTATCCTCTAGCATTAGCATTAAGCGAGCATGTGCAACAGATGTCTGATGCTAAATTTAAACGTGCGGGTATAGGCCGAGAAGAGCAACTTAACGTGAATGATTTTGTCCGCACTGATGAAATTAGTTGGATTAATGGTGAAACGCCGGCGGGCTTAGCTTGGCTACAATGGTCTGACTCTTTAAAAGACTATATGAATCAGCAACTTTATTTAGGTCTATTCTCCTTTGAAAGTCATTTTGCCCATTATAAACCTGGGGATTTCTATAAAACCCATTTAGATGCCTTCAAGGGACAAAGCAATCGGGTGTTAACGGTTGTGGTTTACCTGAACCAAGATTGGCATCAAGATGATGGTGGTGAGCTTGTCATATACACCGACGGCGAACAAGCCAGTCAATCTATCAAGGTGACGCCAGAATTTGGCACAGTAGTGGTATTTTTAAGTGAGGAGTTTCCTCATCAAGTACTGCCCGCAAAACGCGATAGGTACTCAATTGCTGGTTGGTATCGCATCAATAACAGTGTTGGCAATCAGATCGACCCACCAAGATAACCCGCTATAACATTACGCGGTGAGCGCCTCACTCACCGCAATGCATTTAATTGTCAGCTGGGACTTTTAATTATCACATAGAACTTTTAATTATCACATGGGACTTGGCCGATCACCTTAGCAGGGTTGCCAGCAATAATAACATTGTCAGCAAAGTTTTTAGTCACCACCGCACCTGCGCCCACCACAATATTGTTCCCTAAGCTGACACCGGGCATTATCGTCACATGACCGCCAATCCAGCAATTGTCACCTATGGTGATAGGTTTTGCGTATTCCACCCCTTTATTGCGTTCAACAGGGTCTATTGGGTGACAAGCCGTATAGATGCCAACCTGTGGCCCAATAAAACAATTGTCACCTATGGTAACTGGGGCACAATCGAGGATCACCCCAGCAAAATTCATATAGAAATTTTTACCCACGGTGATATTGCAGCCATAGTCACAATTAAAGTGAGGTTCAATAAATGCGCCATCGCCACAGTCACCAAAAAGTTGCTCCAGCAACGATGACCGGACCGTTTGCGTACTATCGTTTGCATTAAAGCGCGCTACCAACTGCCGTGCTTTGTTGCGTAATGCACAAAGCTCATCATCACTGGGATCGTACATCTCTTGTGAGATCATTTTTTGAAATTCAGACATCAATACACCTTAAGTCTATTGTTTTTACTATTAATAACACATTGACTGGCCGTGACGAGTTTACTAAGCGGTATTTGTGATCATCAAGACTAAGGCAGACGGCTTTAAGTCCAACACTTGCTGCATAGCAAACTTGCCGTATATGATAGTCCCCTAACTGACTAATAATATTATCAATTGACGCACACGGCTTCGCACAAAACATACAGTACTATTGCCGCATGGTCCCTCGCTATCGCTCGGGCGTTAGCGGCTGCAGGTGTTCCGCCAGATACAGTATTTAATGAGTCTGGATTAGATTTAACTAAGCTAGAAAATCAACCTAAATCTCGTATTGCCATTGAGCATATGACCCAGCTTTGGTTGCTATCAGAGCAAGCCACCGACAACGAAGCATTTGGCTTAACGGTAGGTCAATATGCCTATCCCATACACTTTAGCGAATTGGGTTCTCTACTGGTAAATTGTGCAACCCTGAGAGCAGCATTTGAGGTGCTACCTGATTACGCGAGCTTAGTGAGTAACTCTGCCGCCATAAGCCTGCAGCGCACTCCCACATTAATTGGCTTTACTATCACGCCCTTGAACGGTGTCGACATTAGCCACTTAGCCATTGACGCTTTTTTTTCAAGCTTAATGCTCCATGGTAAGCAGATGATTGGTCAATTGCCGTTTGTGCGTAAAATTGACCTGCAGCGACCAAAAGCCAATCACCCCACGCACTGGGAGCGTTTTTTTCAATCTCCAGTTTGCTTTGAACAACCGCAAAACTGTATGTGGATGGACCGCAGTTTATTAGAGCACCCAGTCGCTAACCGCAGCCAACATACCGCCATCGCAAAAGAGCAATCTGTGCGGCAGTATTTAACCAAAATGCAAGCATTAAGCTGGCGCGAAAAAACCAGTCAGGGCATCCATACTTTATTAGTCAATCAACAACCAACTGCCGCTAAAGTCGCACAAATGTTCAATATCAGTGAGCGAACATTAAGCCGACATTTGCAAGCTGAGCAGTGCAATTTCAGGCAACTGCTGAACCAAAAACGCCATGAACTTGCACATCACTATCTTGCTAATACCAATATAGAAATCAATACATTATCCGAGACCTTGGGCTATACCAGTGTCAGCAACTTTAGTCGCTCGTTTCAGCGTTGGAGCGGACAAAGTCCAGCCGCCTATCGCAAACATTACGACCAATAATCTCAAAACTCCACGTAATGTATTTTGGCGAAAAATGATAAAAGTCAGGTTGCAAAAATGTAATAACTTGGGGTGCATTGTTAATTGATGGACTCGGATTATGTTTACAACTCAGTTCAATAAAAACCAACAACACACCTGCTCAATCTACTGGCTAAACAAAACCCTATTAAATAAAAAGGTTAAATATACTCGTATTCCGCTAATTGTCAGTTTGGCACTTTTTGGTATCACCGCCTGCGGCCAACAGTCTCCTAAAACACTGGTGCTCGACACCGAAGTTGATGAACATGGCTTCAGTGCGGCCAGCGAGCACACCATCAAAGCCAATCAAGCCGTTTTACAACAACTGCCTTTCGATAATCAGCAAGACTTTGAAGATGCTAAACGTGGCTTTATCGGCAGGCTACCCGAGTTACACGTACAGGATCAGCAGGGCAAAACGATTTGGAAACGCAGTGATTATGACTTCATCGACCAAGCAGCCCCCGCGAGTGTTAACCCTAGCTTATGGCGTCAAGCCAGGTTAAATAATCTTGATGGTTTATTTGAAGTCACAGAGGACATCTATCAAATTCGTGGTTTTGATTTGGCCAACATGACCATTATTAACGGCAATAGCGGCTGGATCATTGTCGATCCGCTCACCACAACTGAAACCGCAGCTGCCGCTATGGAGTTTGTTAATCAACAGCTCGGACAGCGGCCAATCAGCGCCATGATATTTACCCACAGCCATATGGATCATTTCGGCGGTGCATTAGCACTGATTGATGACAACAACCAAGCACAAGTTCAAGTGGTTGCCCCGGAGGGCTTTATGCACGAGGCCACCAGCGAGAACATTATGGCAGGTACCGCAATGAGTCGCCGTGCCATGTTTATGTATGGTAAGCAGCTTCCTCGTTCAGCGCGTGGACATATCGACTCGGGGCTTGGTAAAGAACCAGCATTTGGCCAATTCGGCATCTTGCCACCGACAGCAACCATCAATGAAGATAGTAAGATGCGTATTGATGGCGTTGAGTTTGAATTTCAGATTGTCTCTGGCACAGAAGCCCCGGCAGAGATGACATTTTACTTGCCCCAATATCAAGCTTATTGCGGCGCAGAACTCGTTTCTAAAAACATGCATAACCTTTATACATTACGCGGCGCCAAGGTGCGCGACGCATTAGCATGGAGTCATGCTATTGATGACGCCATTGATGCACAAGCAAACGCGAAAGTTTATTTTGGCAGCCACCATTGGCCAATATGGGGCGCTGACAATATCGCCCAATTTTTAACAACTCAACGTGATACCTATAAGTATATTCATGATCAGTCCGTGCGCATGCTTAATGCCGGCTTTACCCCGGCAGAAATTGCCGAAGCTATGGAGATGCCACCGAGCTTATCACAAACTTTTTCAAGTCGTGGTTACTACGGCACGGTAAAGCATAACGCCAAAGCCGTTTATCAAGCCTATTTAGGCTGGTATGACGCCAACCCTAGTCATCTTGACCCTCTGCCCCAAAGTCAATCAGCAGCTAAATACATTACATTGATGGGTGGTACAGATAAGGTATTACAAGCGGCGACAACCGCATATCAGCAAGGTGAGTATCGCTGGGCAGCAGAGCTGCTTAATCGCTTGGTATTTGCCGATACCAATAATCAACAAGCAAAGTCATTGCTTGCCAATACTTACGACCAACTTGGCTATCAAGCAGAATCAGCCCCTTGGCGAGATGTGTATCTGACTGGCGCCTATGAGCTTCGCAACGGAAGTCCTGAAGTGGGTATCGATTTAAGCTCTATGAAACATATTTTGCTTCACTCTCCCGTAGAGAACTTTTTACAATCAATGGCTACACGAATAATCGGCCCAGATGCATTCGGCAAACAGTTAATCATCAACCTTAATTTTACCGACTTAGAACAAAACTACGTGTTGAGCCTCGACAATGCCGTACTACATCATCGCGCCGCACCAAAGTCTGCTAGCGCCAATGCAACATTAGACATTAGCCATGAACTATTCGTCGACATCGTCATCGGCAACGCTGATATCAGTGATTTACTGTTTTCAGATGAACTGAGTATCAGCGGCAGTCAGCTCGATTTAATCAGCTTTCTTACACTACTGGACAAACCGAAAGGAACATTCCCAATAGTTACCCCGTAAGCCTAAAAAAGAAAAGCCGCTAAATGCGGCTTTTTAATTAATTTGAACCATTCAATCTCGCTTGAATCGCTAACTTGGCTTGCTCTTGTGCGAGTAACAGCTCCTCTTGCTCTTTGCTTCGCATCATCAAATCAAAGGCAACTCTAGCTTGCTGCGCCTGCTCAGAGGCGACTAATTTCGCTTGCTTGGCTTTGATTGCCTCATCGCTAAGCTGCTGCAATTGTTCAAGTAATTCACAAGGCGCTTCACCCATATCACTGCCGCTTTCGCCGCGCGACAGGGCTTCTTTACGTAGCTGCTTTTTGAGTTGCCAAATGCTGTCATTAATCTCACGCTCAACATTTGCAGCCGCTATCGCATTATCTCTTGCCACTTCAAATCTTCCTAATGCTTGGCCTTCTTTACTCCAAGGGTCAACATCTGGTAGATCGGAAATATTGATCACAGGGTCGACATAGTCATCTTGATGAGTAAGGTCTAATACCGCGGCTTTTACTCCTGATATCATGAGTAATACCGCTATCACCAGTAATGGTAAGCCACCCACAATAGCAGCGGTTTGCAAGGTAGCAAGTCCACCCATAAACATCAGTGCAGAAGGCATTAGCGACAAAGTAAACGCCCAGAACAATCGATTCCAGCGCAGCGGATCTTCGGTAACATTATTTTGAACCACCGAGGCCAGAATATAAGAAATAGAATCAAAAGTGGTTGCAGTAAAAATAATACACAATACCGTGAACAGCGCGATCACCACCGTACTTAGTGGCAGCTGTTCAAGTATGGCAAAGATAGCCCGTGTCGCACCTTGCTCGTTTAAAATACTGACCACATCGAGTTGACCAGAAAGTTGCAAAGACAATCCATAGTTGCCCAAAATAACAAAATACATCGCACAACCTAATGAGCCAAAGAACACCGCGCCAGAGATCATTTGCTTGATGGTGCGACCACGAGAGATCCGCGCGACAAAAAGGCCCATACTTGGCGCAAATACTAACCACCAAGCCCAGTAGAAAATGGTCCAGTCCTGGGGAAAGTGAGTATCTTCAAAGGTTGCTAAACCACCAAATGGCTCAGCCCATGTCGCCATCACAAAGAAGTTTGAAAGCATTCTGCCTACTGAATCTAAGCCTGTTTCCAACATGAAAATAGTTGGGCCACAAACCAGTACAAAAATCAGTAATACCAAGGCGCCCCAGAAGTTAATATTACTTAGGATCTTAATGCCTTTGTCCATGCCCTTATAGGCTGAATACGCGAAAATAGCGGTACACAACATCAACACCCCCACCTGACTGCTGGTGGTAGTGGGAATGTCAAACAAATAACTGATCCCCTCATTGATCAATGGCGCGGCCAAACCCAATGTCGTCGCCGCACCACCCAATAAGCCAAAAATAAACAGAATATCGATCGCCTTACCCAATTTACCCGCACTATTTGCTTCACCTATCACAGGCATTAACGCAGCCGATACCTTAAGTACAGGTTGTTTACGCACATAGTAAAAGTAAGCAATTGGAATGGCGGGGATCATATAAATACACCATGCAATGGGTCCCCAATGAAATAACCCGTATGTGGCCGCCCAGCGAATCGCTTCCTCACTTCCCGGTGCTAGTTGAAAAGGCGGGTTTTGGTAATAGTAGGCCCACTCAATCGTTCCCCAGTACAAGATACTGGCGCCTATACCACCACAAAATAACATTGCAGCCCAAGAGGCTAACGCAAACTCAGGTTTTTCATCGGCATCACCCAATTTAATTTGGCCGATGTCAGAAAAAACAATGTAAATCATAAACACAAAGGCTGCCAAACCAAGGGCTAGATAAGCAAAACCCAGCTTGTCAGTCATAATTGTTTTAGCAACGGCGATCCAATCAGCACCTTGCTCGGGAAACAACAATAACGGCGTCACAACAGCAAACAACAAAGCTAATGCGCCAAAAAAAGTTGGCTTATCTATTAGCTCAAATGATTTGTTCATTTTTCCAATTCCAAAACAACAACAGCAAATTTAAGTAAAAGCGCACCACAGTGCCACGCACCAAAATAGAGACTATTTGGGCGTAATTAGCGAGTAAAGCAAAAAGCGATGTGATGAGCGTATTGGTCGTGCAGTAATCCTGAAAGCCACTCACAATACCGATTTGTGAGCCGGCGACAAAATAGAGCTAAATGGCGATAAAGTCGACAAAATAATTTTGTTATCGAATCGATTTTGAGATTGCGATCACACACCGCTAACCCGCCTCACCCATCCTGCGATCACCTCAGAGGGTGTTGATGTCAAAGCAGATTTAGAGCGCAAGTTTATCCAAGTTATAACAACCTAAAATTTAATCGCTTTTACCAAGTAAACAAGCAATAAAATCGCCAGTCTAAGAGACCTCTACACAATCGAACAAGCAGGGACAGCCAATGGCCAACGATAGACAGCGAGAAATAAAACGAGTGATCAGCAGTTGGCTAACGGAGAAGTTAAATGAGCTAGGAGGCACCCAATACCCAGAACTGGAGACGTTCAAAGCCCAAGTTCGCTCAATTGTACTAACCAGTTTAGAGCGCATAAACTTGCGCTTGCATGAGATCAACCGCGCAGCGCAGCAGAAATTTAGCCTACAAGATGGCTTAGCATTATCACGATTTTATATTAAAGGCGGCAATGCGTTTCGATTTACCGTAGAAAACCAACAAGGTAAATCAGACTGGGATACGCAAATTATTATCAACCCTTGGTTGCCAACGCCGTTAATCAATTATCTCTATGCGCAAATCGAAGATGCGGTATTAGATGAGTTTTATTATTGTAGCGAACAAATAGGGACTGCATCTGAGCTTATCATGCAGGGGGCTGGCAATAGTCTTAGTGATGTGATTAAAACATTTTGGTTAGCCAGCGATGTCAAAGTCAATCCACAGGACACCACACTATTGCCGGCCATCTACCAACTTAATTATCCACCGCAGCAATCCATAAAACGGGTATTTGCCCACGACAAAACTGGCCTTTGGGACTATGACAATCGGCCTATGATGGGCAAAACTTCGGGTAATAAATCAGGTCCTGGCATGGTATTTAACGATGCAATCCCTCCCTTTGTGCTATACCGGTTAGGCTATATATGGACTACGAAACTTCAGGACAATGTTGTCCCAACCGACCGTTTCCCGTTAGTATCAAGCCCGATATTGATGGAGATTATCGATGTCACTATCCCGAGAAAAAACACCATTGAAGCCGTGGCCCTTTGGGAGGAAATTCAGTCTGAAATTACGCTCGATACCCTCACAATAAACCCTGCTGTCACCGATGATGCACTAGGCTATTTAACTCAAGTCTCCTTGCCATTTCCCAATAAAGATTATCACTGCGCCGAACAGCTCACCATGCTAGGTGAAGTCGCGGATGGTTCATCAAAACACGCAGATAAAAAGATGAAACGGTTCAAACGCTTTGGCACGCTTTGGGCCTCTCTAGATGAGCAGCAACAAACACGCATGCTACAACAGGTTATTCAACCTATGATGGGTGTCAGCAATATTCACCAATATGTGATTCAAGATCCCGTCTGGTTACAACAAGCTTTTCAAGACATCGATGCCCAAGATAGACAGACCATTACCCCGCTTATCAATCAATTAACAAATGGTCATTTTGTCATTGGCCAGAATGAGGGGCTAACACCGACTGAAAACGCCTATATTATTGCCTTAATGTTTATGGATAATGTCCATTTTCGTTCCACTCAAGCCACCCCAGTAACCCAGCAACAACTGCAGCACTACGAGGGCATTGCTCGCCAAGTATTAGAAAACTTGCATACCCGATTGCAGGCAAGAAATATAACTAACATCAACATACAAGAAGCGGCCTTTTCGGGAGATATCATGCTGCATCAAAGTTTGGCAGAGTCAGGCTTATTTGATTTAACCCAGATGCCATTGAGCGGCGTAGCGGCGATGTTCTACATTCCGGTTACCAACAAAGATGCCATTGAACTGTGTCGTGAACTTGTCATCGACGAATTAATGCGCCCTGGTGCAGATATTCCCCCTGATAGGATCCAGTATCGAATGCATAATGAGCAGCAACTAACGCGACTATCCTATGCATCAACGATTTGTGTCTACAATCAGATAGGCCAAGTTAAGCTTGCGTTTACCTTTAGTTCAGCAACCCCTGGGGAAAGCCCGCTACTATCACCATTTAAAGGCACACTGGTAAAACACGTTAACGCCAAAGCCATGGCGGAGCAGCGACGAGTTGCCGCAGGTATGGTTAAAGATTATGTGTTGCGTACCGCTTTTGCTAAACAAATAGACATGCTAGATAGCCTATTACCCGAGTAGTTAAGATGATAACAACCCTAAGTGACTTAGACGCTAAACGCATAACAACTAACATTAAACACTTGGCACCTAGCACCTAGCTGCTACGCTAAACGCAACTAAACGACGCAGTTAGCACTATGGTAAATACCATAGTGCTAATACCTATCACACAACGCTAAAACTAGACGTTAAATAGACTTTGTACATCAATATGAGCCCAATCGGTATGCTCGCCTAAGGCAGGTAATTTAACCCAAAGCTGCAATGTATCAAGGTCTGCAACAATCTGATAATTGGTTAAGTCGACATCTTGATTGGTTGGTTTGGTCACGCCGCCCTGCGCTTTAAAGCTGCCATCTGAGTTATATAAGGGTAAATCAAATATATCGCGCATCACTTTTGCATCTATTTGACCCGCATGCTCAGCGTGACGCTCGGTTAGATTATCAAAACGCTTCAATGAAAAACTCTGGGTTTCACGTTTTCCAAGCCCCCAATCTGGATTTAGGAAAGTATTTACCGTAACGAAAGAGTCTGCATTGTTATCTGCCACCCGTTGCCTGTTTTCTTGAATGGTATTTTCATAAGCACAAGCTTGGCTGCGATTGTCAGCCAACATCCAAATCGCGGCAATATCGGTGCGAGCAGCTTGAAAACGAGCACTCAACGCGCTAACCGAGTCTGACTCAGTCATATAATCAAACACCGAGTTTAAGAAAGAAGGTTTTTCAATCGAAACGATATTCCCCCCCATCGAGGTGCCATCATGAAGGTCGGTATAGACGCCTTTATCGTTAAAGCCGGTTACCATCCACTGCCAACCTGGCCAGCTGACATTCACCACACTGTTGGAGCCGTCAGTGGGGTTATAAACTGTGGTATAAATAGGAAAATCGAGAAACAGTTCACTCCAGTCCATATTACGACCGACTAACGTATGGCCATCGACCGTGTTTTCACCTCGAGTTGCTAAAGAAGAACAACCTGAAAAAGAATGCAGTTTGCCCAGGTAAATAGCCATAGGGCCACTTTGATCTAGCACAATCACTTTTTCTAGCGGCCACCCCAAACCATCTGCAACACCTTGAAAGTACTGTTTACGTCGCAACGATAATGACGCATAGACCCTTGAACCAAATAATTCAAACGCTTGTGCTTGACTGATAAGCCCTTTATCGAATTCTGGCTGCACAATTCTGTCATACATCGCTTGCATATGGGCTTGTGAAAGCACCCCATATTGCTTGCCCATTTCATACCAACTACCGCTTAGCTGAAGTACAAATAGCATCTCTTCATTGGTTTCAAATAGCTTGCCGCCGTCATGTTGTTTTTTCAAAGTAAGTGTTGAGTTTTGCATTGTTACCTCTTGCTGCATAGTGACCTCTAATCGTCTCTGTGGTTAAGTTGCGAAAATAATAGGACGATAAATTCACATCTCACAATTCACTATGTAGGACTAAACCCTCACTAAATCTACCTGCACTCATCAAGCTAACCTCGCACCTGATACCTGCGGGCTGGGTACCTAACTCAATTAACACAGCAAGCGTTCGCCATGGCCAAGCGACGATGGAGGTAACTTATAAATGGCAAACATGAACACCATGTTGATACATGCCAACCCATAAATTCTTTGACCTACCTCAAATTTTTCCAGTTTTGTTTTTTAAGGTTCAATTAATGTGGCTTACCCCGCAATTAACGCAAATGAAAATCGTTATTATTTGCAGTCAACATGATGCCCGAATATCCTTTGCACAGATTTTACATTCTTTACATTAGCAACATCGTAACAACACCTTAATCAGTAAGAAGGGATATTGATTAGTATGAAATACTCCATTTTAGCGGCAGCGGTAGTGAGCGCACTCAGCTTTCCTAGTTATGCAGAGAACTCAGATTTAGAAAATGTAGAGCGCATTGAAGTGCGCGGTGTACGCCAAAAGCTACAACAAGATGGGCGTTTAAAAGATGTCATTCAAAAGACCGAAGTTCTTGACGAACTATCGATTATCAATAAAAACGCATTAAACCTTACCGATGCCATCAATAATGAACCAGGGGTAAACGTCTCGAACGAGTGCTCTATGTGTGGTGTTAAACGTATTATGCTCAACGGCATGAAAGGCGAGCATACCACTATTTTGGTCGATGGCCTGCCAACCCATACCTTGATCTCTGGATTCTATGCGGTAGATGCCATTTCAACCACTGGTGTTGATCGCATTGAAATTGCTCGTGGTGCGGGTGCATCACTGATTGCACCAGAAGCGATTGGCGGTACCGTCAATATCGTGACCAAAGAAGCTTATGATAATCAAGTCTCTGTTGATGTAGCTAAAGGCTCACACGACTACACCACCTTTAAAGGCATGGCGACGGGGATCTCTGATAATGGCAAAACCGGTATCACGCTAATTGGTCAGTATGACAAGCAAAATCAAGAAGACCATGATGATAACGGCGTCAGTGAAGCACCACTTCAAGAAAACCAAACCTTAAGCGCTCTATTAAGTCACGATTTAAATGACTACAACAACTTGCATTTCAGAGTAGCCAAAGTCCGCAGCGAAATCTTCGGCGGCCCAATGATTGGTGAGCAAGTCGGTTCTATCCAAGAAGCCATTGCCAGCTATGACGGTATCGAATCTGATCACCTGTTTGAAAATGACGATGTACGTAACAAATACATAGGTAAGCCTTGGGAGACCACCGAGTGGATTGAAACTAACCGTGATGAGGCTTATCTAAAATGGTTAAGTGAATGGTCAGATTACACCACTTCAGAGCTTGCTGTGAGTTATGCCAAACACAATCAAGACTCGTTCTATGAAGGTATCGATTACCGCGCCAAAGATACCATGATGTATTTCCGTGCTAAGTTTGATACTGAGCTAAATGATGAGCACTTCATCAGTTACGGTGCAGATATGCGTACCGAAGAGATGCGTTCACACACCAATGCATTAAAAGATGTACCTGCTTATGTGAGCGACTCTTTTGATTATGATGTTAAAGGTGTGTTCATCCAAGACACTTGGACCCCTAATGACAGCATCGAAATTGCGATGGCCATTCGCGTCGACCAAGTTACTGCCGATTTTATCGATCCTAAAAAGCCAGGAACAGAAATCGATGAAACCTTCGTCGCACCAAGGTTTGATATGCGCTATTTCCACAATGATGAGTTCACATCGCGCTTTTCAGCAGGCCGCGGCTATCGTGCGCCACTATCATTTTTTGAAACTGACCACGGTATCTTAGACTCAGAAAAAGGTTACCTGATTGATGTCGACTCATTAGAAGACTCTATTTCAGCTAACTACGCCCTAAGCTATGAAGGTGAAGTACTCACCAGTACCTTCTCTATTGCCCACTCTAATGTGAAAAATCTCGCCGCACTGCAAGAAACTGCCGACGGTGTTCCCATTTTGACACAACTCGATGAGGAAGCTTCAGTAACAACTATCGACTTAGTCGGTGGCTACAGCATCAATGACAACCTCACCATTAATGCCAGTGCCGAATACTTTGATTATAACGACGTGTTCCGCTCTTCCTATTCAATTGCACCTGTTGAAACCCGCGCAGGCATTGAAATTGAGTGGAAAACGGATGACTTAACCGTATTTTGGAACACAGTTTGGTTTGGTAGTCGCGACCTACGTGATTACGGCTACGAAGGCTATAATATCAAAGGCGACCCAAGTTCACTTAAACAGCTAGATGCACCATCATTTACGGTATCGGATGTTAAAATTCAATACAGCTTAAATGAAAACATCAAGCTTTATGGTGGTCTATCAAATATCTTTGATTACACCCAGATTGGTGAAGGTGAATCGCCGCTATTCTATGATGCTGATGGTGGTTACGATGTTGCCTATATTTGGGGCCCATTACATGGCCGGGAGTTTTATCTAGGTGTTGAAGCCAAACTTTAAATGCCTTGGGTTACTGGTAGCACTCGCTACCAGTAACATTACCATGGCTCAAAATCATTCGGTTGCGCAGATCAAGCTCAAAGATCTGCGCTCTTCCCATTCATCTGTCAGTTATCATAGCGATAAATCGACCATATTAATGTTCTTTCAACCTGACTGCCCTTGGTGTAAAAAGCAAGCTAAAGTGATGGCTGAGTTACAACATCAATGTGAGAAACATATCGGTTTTACTCTAGTGGGTGACAAAGGATCGAGAACACAGCTTAAACGTGAGTTGCGCCATTTCGACGATCAAATGACGGCTAAGCAAAGCTCGAAAAAGTTTGCCAGAAGCAGCGGCGGAATAATCGGTTACCCAACAACGTTAGTCATAGATAACCAAGGTAACATTGTTGCTAAAAAGCGTGGAATGGTAGGTAAAGAGCTGCTTTATCAACTAGCCAGCGAACTCAGCGGTGGAACCTGTGGCCAATAACCCATCGGGTTTGGTCACATACCACCGCCTTATCGCCATCTTTCACTTAAATGCCAGATACCAGCATTTACCATTTTCGCTTAGCAGCAATCTTGCTGGCGACATAGCTTAAAATTACGAAGATGCGCTAAAGCGACGACAAACGCACCAACCAAAGTTGCCACTTTCTCGCCCACTTCACCTAAAACATCATGACCAATTGTCGCAGAAAGCGCTAAAGTAAGCAGGCCAACCACTGCCAGCAGTAACACTTTACTGTCTTTATGACGCTTACACCCCAACAATATGGCAATCGAACTTGTTGGTAACACCAACCATACCATCACTTCATGATAAATATGATCTGACAACGGCAACACTGAAATTGAGGGTAATAATGCCAACAAGAGTGGTGTAGCAATACAATGTAAAGCGCACAGCGCTGAAACGGCTATCGCAAAACGGTCTAAAACAGATTGGGTTTGGTTAAACATTGCTCTTCCTAGATCAACTGATTGCCATCCTTGATGACTAAAGTCGATTATTTAACCCTAATTTAGCATTAAATGAAAGTGATAACTAATCGCAATACAGCCAAGCAGACCAACCACGGCCCTAACAATTAAAGTAAGCCTCCCTCTCAAGTGTTATATAAACTAAAAAAGTCACACCAAGTTCATCAATGAAAGCGCAGAATACATGGTTATTTTGTGTCAGCGGTATATACTGCGACCCTCAGTGTAATACTGGTGGCAAAATCGATTTGAAACAAGGCAGGCTATGACCGTTCTTTTAATGACCCCCCCTATGACTCAGCTTAATACGCCCTACCCAGCAACGGCGTATTTAACGGGATTTTTGCGCGCGAGAGGCTATGAAGCCGCCCAACGAGATCCAGCCATAGAACTGTTTTTAGAAATGATGACAGCACCCGCTTTAGATGCAATTCGTCAAATCGTTGAGCACAATTACGAACAGTTTGAAGATGCAGACTTACCTCCCGCTATTTATCGATTTTTAGCTGAGTTTGACCGTTATCAGCTCACAGTAGAAAGTGCGATACGATTTTTGCAGGGCAAAGATCCTAGTTTGGCATTGAGAATTAATTCTCGGCGTTTTTTACCCGAAGGTCCCGCCTTTGACGCTATTGCACAAATGGAAGCGGTGTCAGGCGATGTCCTGCAAGCCGCATTCGGGCAACTGGGCGTGCAAGATAAAGCCAAATATTTAGCCACCCTGTTTATTAATGACTTAACGGCTGTCATAACCCAAGGTGTTGACCCCTATTTTGAAGTCAGCCGTTATGGTGAGCAACTGGCAGCTGCTAACCCCAGCTTTGATGACCTATACAACACACTAACCGATGAGCCGAGCTTTACCGCTGAGATATTAGAACAGCTCGTAGAGCAATATCTTGAAGAAACCCAGCCCAGTGTTGTAGCGCTGACAGTACCATTTCCAGGCAACATGTTGGGCGCGTTGCGTATCGCACAAACCTGTAAATCTATTGCTCCACATATTCCGGTAGTGATGGGCGGTGGCTTCATCAACACTGAACTTAGAGCACTTAAAGACCCACGCGTGTTTGAGTTTGTCGATTTCATTTGCCTAGATGATGGCGAGCGCCCACTCATGACGCTATTGGAGTACTTTCAAGGTGAGCGCGAAGTGGAGGAGCTGGTTAGAACCTATTTTCTTGCCGAAGATGAACATGGACAAGCCTATGTTCACTTTAATGAGAATCAAGCATTACACGATATTCCGCAAACTGATGTCGGCGCCCCCATCTATGATGGTCTTCCGTTAGATGAGTACCTTTCTTTATGTGAAATGCTCAATCCGATGCATAGGATCTGGAGCGACGGTCGCTGGAACAAACTCACCATTGCCCATGGCTGCTACTGGCGAAAGTGCAGCTTTTGCGATGTCAGCCTTGATTATATTGATCGCTATGATGCTGCTAGTGCAGACACCTTGGTCGATCGCATAGAACAGCTTATTGAAGAAACCGGTCAAACCGGCTTTCACTTTGTCGATGAAGCCCTGCCGCCCAAACTACTCTATGCCGTGGCAAAGCGTTTAATTGAACGCCAAGTGGTCATTAGTTGGTGGGGTAACATTCGTTTTGAGCGCACCTTCAGCCCTGCCCGCTGTCAACTACTCGCCGATTCAGGCTGTATTGCTGTCAGCGGTGGCTTAGAGGTCGCCTCAGATAGACTATTAAAGTTAATGAAAAAGGGTGTCAGTGTTGAGCGTGTAGCTCAGGTAACTAAAGCATTTAGCGATGCGGGTATCATGGTTCACGCTTATTTGATGTATGGTTTTCCAACTCAAACTGAGCAAGAGACCGTTGATTCGTTAGAGATGGTGCGCCAGATGATGCAGCAAGGCTGTTTTCAATCCGCCTATTGGCATCGGTTCGTTGCCACCGTCCATAGTCCAATTGGCTTAAACCCCGAGCAGTTTGGCATTACTTTACAACCACGGCCCAATATCACTTTTGCCGAAAATGATGTTGATTTTCACGACCCCACCGGCACAGATCATGACATGTTGGGCGAAGGATTACGCAAAGCCATATACAACTTCATGCATGGGATTGGATTTGATCAACCCATGAGTTTTTGGTTCAACCAACCCGTTGCTAGCCCAACTGTCGCGAAAGATTTAATTTCTCGCTCTATTAGCAACTTCATCGAAAGCCAATAACCGCAAGTCGATAAATAAAAAGGCCAATCGGTGTTACCCATTGGCCTTAAAACAGTCAGCTTAGTAAACCGAGTCCATCACAAATAGTAGCCTTTATTTGGGCACAGCTAATCTTAAATCGGCAGTTGATATCAACTAAGGTTAGCTGAGTCTTTGACATCAATGTGTTCCGCGGCGAGCTTAGTCACTAGCAGTTGATCGACCTTGTAGCTATCAACATCAACCACTTCAAACTTATAACCGCCATGGTTCACTGAGTCAGTACACTTAGGGATTTTACGCAGCATAAACATCATAAACCCAGCTACCGTCTCGTAGTTGTGGCTTTGTGGAAATGATTCAATATCCAGTGCTCGCATCACATCAATTATTGGCGTCACGCCATCCACCAACCATGAGTTATCATCACGGGCAATAATTTGCTCTTCACTTTCAGGCAGCGACCAAGCACCCATTACTGCATCTTGCAGATCTTTGGCAGTTACCACCCCTACAACTAATGAATATTCATTCATAACCACCGCAAAATCCGCGCGGCTATTTTTAAAATAATCCATCGATTCCGATAGACTTAACGTGTCAGGAATAAAAAAGCAATTGCTGACTAAGGTTTTGTCTTTTAGACTAATTTTTTCACCATTAATCAGATAAATCAGCAGTTTTTTAGCATTAACTATCCCTACCACAGTATCTAACTGCTCATCGCAAACCAAAAAGTTGGAATGGGGCTGCGCGGCAATTTTGTCTCGAATTTCTTGCTCGCTATCTTGCAACAAAAAATACGCTAAGCTTTCTCTTGCAGTCATGGCGGCGGTGACGGGAATCGTTTGCATCTCAAACACTTTTTCCATCATCAGCTGATCGCCTTTGTCTAGCACCCCCGCTTCTGCTCCGGCGTCCATGACGGCATAAATGTCATCAGATGTCACCGCATCATTACGCGCGGTTTGAACCCGAAACACCTTAAAGACAAAATTAGCTAAGCTATTAAAGGACCAAACAAACGGTTTTAAAACAACGATACATACCATCATAGGGCCAACGAAAGTCATGGCCACTTTCTCAGGGAAAGCCATGGCCAGACGTTTTGGCATTAAATCAGCAATTAAAATAAACAGGCTGGTCACTAATAAAAATGACAAGAAAAAGCTGGTTTTATCCAGCCAAGGGCCGGATAGCCAAGTCGACAACACGCTATGAATATGTGGTGTAAATGCGGACTCACCGACTATGCCGCCCATAATGGCCACTGCATTAAGGCCGATTTGCACCACCGTAAAGAAATTGCCCGGCTGCTCTTGCAACGAAAGCACTTTATCAGCGCGAACATCCCCTTCTGCACTCAACTGCCGTAACCGTATTTTTCTGGCTGCAGCTAAGGCAATTTCAGACATAGAAAAGAAACAACTGACTCCAATAAGGAGCATAATAATCAGAAGATTATCAAGGAAGCTCATAAGGCACCTATCATACCTGAACGATCTAATAGACTTTGGCATTTGCGCCTTTGGCCGGATCGTTCTCACTTAAAATGCCATTATGACGCGAAATGATGACAACCAGAATTGTGGCTGGAGGTCAGATCGCGGAGTATAGCTACAAGTATTAACTTCCACCATCTGAGTTGTTTAGCAATGTGATGGCGATATCGGTTTATTTTTGTTCGATAACCTATTTATTTAAAGTTTTAATAGACTTAGCTAAATCAATTTACACATGATTAAAGCGTTGACGCGTCACCAATCCCCATTTTTTATCTTGGTATTGATCTTCGATATAGTGTCCGTCGGTATATTCACTCACCACGCGACGCCAAAAATTCACAGCGTGGTCTGCCCCAGCAACTTGCTTTATCTCCCAACTGCCACGCAAACGTTTAAATAATTGAGTGATAAATTGTTTGCCAAGTTGATTTTGACGAAAGTAAGGCACTACATAGAAATCACAAATTTCATATTCAGCAGGACTTTTTGTCTCAATTGCCGTCAGTGCTGCCGGAACCCCATCAATATAGAGCAAGTACCCTGTCACGTTACCTTCAAGCTTAGGGTAGATTTCAAACAAACCATCAACACTGGGTTTTTCAGCAATAATCTTGGAAAACTCGGCACCATAGCCTTGATACAGATTGGCATATACATGGATATTACAATTATCAACTTCAACTATATTCATCTTGGAACCTTTCACGAACAACGCGTGGTGTCGCTAAATTATTCAAACGCTATCGGCTGTTCACATACACTAAAATCATAATCTTCCGGCACATCAGTAGGCATATGTTCAAGTTGAAAATATCCCCATATCGCCATCAGCACAAATACCAGTGGTGCCAGTATGTAGCATAGCGATTTGAGTTTGGCCAAATGGCCGTTAACGATTCTAGTCGGGCGATAGACTTTCACGCCAGGTGGTGGAAACTGTTGATAGCGCAGACCTTTTATACCAATTGGCAGTAATACTAAAGCAAGTATGATGCTGCAAAATAACGGCAGAATCACCAACAAACTAAACCACAGGACTGACGCACCTGAATAGTTAAATAACTGATGACAATGTACTGTTTCTGCATGCCAACCAATATAGGGAAATAGCCATTTTTTGTGAATGATCACAATAAATACGCCACACAATAGCGCTAACACAAGCCGAGTAAGCTTTTGCCGCGTAGAATACTCAGGGGCAAATTCGATAGTTGGGCTCCTTAGCCATCTCGAGCACGCTTATATTCATACTGTGCTACCTACTTGTGCGCTAGCTATTTATTGGGCTAGCTAAATAGCTAGCCCAATAAATCGCGCGATCGCTCACGTTTAAAGATGCTCAATTGATAAAGTAGCCAACAGGTAGCCACTGACCACTGTCTTTACTTAAGGTTAAGGTTTCAACCGCAGACTGTTTGTGGGCAAACTGGGTAGAAAACTGCAAGATGAGGTATTCACCGTCAGGCACACCTGGCAATGATTGAAAAGCATTACGGCTGATGATTGTGCGCTCTACGACCTGCCCTAGGGGCGTTCGGCTGCCCTTTAGTGCATCATTCCACTTGCTCATGGATAACTGTGACTGAAACAGCGTATCTGCATGCTGCCAACTGGCATCATATTTGCCATTATCAACCAAATTTAACCACTGAGTGGCTGATTGCATACTGGAGCTTTGATCTGCAAATGCCCAAGGAGCAATAAGGATTAACACAACTAACACTATATTCTTCATACTAATTCCTTTTAGTGTAAATAGGTTAGAAAACCACTAAACATGAGTGGCCTACATAGAATAAATTATCAAGTCATCATGAATAGCACAAGCCATTCACCCTCTTTGGCGCTAACTATCATCACACCAGAACAGATTCACTAACCACCGCAAAACCCTATATCGTGGCTTTATGAGTATCATTAACTGCTTGAATGACTTGGCGCAAATGCTTCACCTTAAGCTCAGTTAATATCACAGTGACATAGCCCGCCAACGATCCGCCCATCGTAAACACAGATAAAAATCCCATTGAGGAGGTGATTAACCCATTCAGCGCTAAAATAAACAGCAGTGTATAGCTTATGACATGGCCAAAATCATGGGTGTTTACGTCATAACGAGCGTGAGCAATATCATATTCAATCGTGATCCGGTGACTAAACCCTGGCAGCTTGACAGTTAACTTCCCCTGTTTAAGCTCGGCATCATAACCTAAACCGAGTAAATGCTGGTTTAATACCAATCGGCATAAAGATGTGATCGCTCTGCGAGAGTTTAGCGCTTTTGAGACAAGGTAACGAATGAAGGGCATAGTGACTCTACGTTCAAGTTCGTTTACGCTGTATCAGAAGCGCTAAAACTCGCCCTTTGGGAGCTTTTTTGGCTGCCTACTTCTTCGTTGAATAACTTCCCAATAGAACCACTATTACTTAAGTTATTCGTCTCGAACTAGTTGGCCAAAAATAGCTCTGAGTAGAACACTTTCTTATGCCGATTGGTATAATTCATC
This sequence comes from Shewanella waksmanii, assembly GCF_043643685.1. GTDB lineage: Bacteria > Pseudomonadota > Gammaproteobacteria > Enterobacterales > Shewanellaceae > Shewanella > Shewanella waksmanii_A. Next base: position 198,133 of record NZ_JBHZSN010000007.1, on the reverse strand, counting down.
CATGAATAACCTTCTTATATTGTTGAACAATAGCGCGACAAAGCATAATTTGAGATAAACGAATCATTCACCTTCAAATGCTGAATTGTGATGTTTTCCATCACGGGGAATTTGTTCCCAACAGGCCTTAGAATCGACAAAAATGTGGTGTTTAACTGTTAAGTTTTTATCACCACTATCAAGTAAACTCACTGGTATAAACGTGGTCTGCTGGTCATTCTCACCTGGAAGTGGTGATCCACATACTCGGCAAAAATGTTTCATCCAATCATGATTTGGTTTATCCCAGCGACTAATATAATCAACACCTTCGGTAAACTCGAAGGCAGTATTAGCCACCACAGAAACCGCGATTCCACCACTCCCTGTCGACTTTCTACAGATTGAGCAGTGACAAACATACACATCGGCCAATTCGCTAAACACTGCAAACTTTACAGCGCCGCAATTACACGACCCTAATGCACTTGGCTCCTTTGACATATAAACCTCTCGAAATTACAGCGCAACTTATTAATCAAAACCTGTTTATCAAAAAGCTTTTTATCAAAGCCTTTTAATTGCCAAAACACTGATGAAATATATCAAGTAACAAAATTAAATGTATCGCATTAATCTTATTGATAACAACCATGATGAGAAAATCTCAAGCCATAAAGCTCAGTAAAGTTAACGTTAAACCCGCTAGCGGATAATTACTCCGATCAAAACGTCAGAAACGTCAGTTTTCAATAGGGTCTAAATCCTTTTATGCTGCAAAGCGTCAATCAGCTCTTGGTTTTCTTTTATTAAGTTGGTTAAAGGCAGAAAGAGTGGCTCAGGTAAATCGTCAAACGAACACCAGCGCCATTGTAAGCACTTTTCAGGCTCGGTGACTGAGGGTTCCCCCTTGGTTGATGACCCTACAACATATAAAGTGACATAGTGTTTTTTCTCTTTTGTAAAAACGTCATTGGTAAACGTAAACTTCTTAAACGAGTCGACTACTAGTCCCGTTTCTTCAAACGTTTCGCGCTTGGCGCAAGCTTCTACAGTTTCGCCTAATTCTAAATGCCCGCCTGGTGTTGCCCAAGTATGCGCACCATGAGAGCCAATACGCTCACCTAACAGCACTTTACCTTGGCGCAAAATCACTGCCGCCACCCCTACACGTACTTGATCACTCACAGACAACTCCCTAAATCACAGCTTTGGAAACAACAAGAAGATCTTAACCTAGTTATCAAACCAACATAACACTATCTCTGTTAGTATTCTCTGTTAGTATTCGCTGGTTATTGGTCTGACTAACTCTATCACTTGACTACTTACCCAGTACAAATTTGAGATCCCACCTTGTTCATCATAGCGACTAAAAAACAGGTATTTGCCATCAGGGGTAACAGTAGGAACAGTTTCGCTATAACTAGAATTAACCACTGGGCCCAAGCTAATAGGCTCCGACCAATCACCATTTGCCTGTTTAAAGTACACATAAATGTCGCTATCTTTTCTATCATCATCGTCATTATGTTGGGCATCAACCAGCAAATAGTCTTGGTTTGGTGATATAAACCCGTGAATACCAAATGCGATATTGACGTTATTTGGGTCGACATACTGACCTTTTTCTCGCCGAGCAACTGAGGTAACAGATTTAAAGATATCGGTATAAAAAAGATCGCCATTACGCGCCAGCGTTGCATTAAACACTTCTCTGTCGTTAATCGGTGAGATCAATTTATGCGCCTTGCCCCAGCCCGTTGCTTCACGATTAACAATCCATATTTTAGTGTCAGTAAAATCGGCGTTATAAGCGGTAAAGTAGATTTGTTGCCCGTCATAGCTGACAAACGGTTCCATCTCGCCGGCTTTTTGCCCTTTGGTAAAGTTGGCGATATTTATCGGCTGCCAGTGCTTGCTTTCCACAGTTGAATAATAAATATCTGCGGTGGCATCTGGCCACTGCGCCGAAAAATAGATCTCATCCATGGTAGGGGAAAATGCCACGCCATATTCATAACGCCCCTCAATTGACACAATATCTGCAGCAAATACTTTAGGCGTCATTCCCGGCGTAGTTTGACCAAAATATGATCCCTCTGCGGCTGGTAATAATTGTTGCTGATTTGCTTTTGCACTAAACACCGGCAAACAAAATAAGCCAAGCACCATTAGAATTAGATTTACCTTCATAAACAACCTCTGCCACTGTTGTGGCTCAACTTATCCGTTGAGCGCTAAAATGTTCGAAGTCATCAGCCTAGATAAATCCATTTCAAAAAGCCTGACATCAAGCTGATTTGTCGCTGATTTATCACTTATCGGGCGCTAAACTTGCTCTGAAAGCACAAAGACATGTTATTAGGTTATGTAATACCCCTAATAAGAACATACTCACGTCTCAGCATCTATAGGCCGTTAGCCCGTAACGAGTCTTAATGTTCAATCAGGTTATTTGGTCTTGTTTTTGTGAGAGTGAAAGTGCTTGCATAGCGTTGACCACTCTTCATCGCTTGGCATCTTTGCGAACTTGGCAATGCTATCGGTCAACAAGCCCTTATCCCAGTTTGCGCGTGAATCGACATAAACATGGGCCATCACTTCGCTATTGACTGGCTCTGACAACAAGCCTGCAGGTACCCAATACCTTGTTTCATCTGCACTCAAATTAGGCACAGGGCTGCCACATTCAACGCAAAAATCAGACTTAAAACCAGTTTGAGTCATATAGGATTTTATATGCTGCTCGCCGCTAAACCATGTGAAGTTTTCTCGTTCAATGATAAGCGCCGAATTAGATGAAGACCCGGAGACCTGACGACATAAAGAGCAGTGACATTGATAAATAGGCGGTAAACTTCCAGCCAATACAAAACTCACTGCGCCGCATAAACAACTTCCTTGCACACTTACTCCCTACTGCTTACGACTTAAATAAACTAAATTAAAATTCGCCATTTATAATGAAATCAAACCGACTGAATTGGTTAAACTGGCTGATTTGCATGTGCCTCTTCAGCGGTATAATTGGTTTTGAAAGTAAAAGCTTGAGGACTATCGCCCTTTTCTCTGAGATGATTAAGGCGAGCTAACGCTTCTTCGGCAGTGGGCGTATGATCATCTTCTATCCACCAAAGCACATAGCTGTCGGTCGGCAAACGATGAAACCACTCGCCTTTCCTTCGCATAAATTCTCTATGCAAGGTTCTGAACATAAAGTCTTTTAAAGCATCGACTGAATCCCACACTGACATGTTAATAATCATGTTAGGATCATCAAACAGTTTAATATTAGTCGCATCTCCGGCTTCGTCTTTTAGCCGCCAAACAAAACCCTCACTTTGCTCAGCAATACCGTTTACTAGCTCCAAATTATCCATAAAATCTTTAAGTTCAGATGAGTCCAATGGATATTTCGCCAATGCAATATTCAGCTGCGCTAGTTTCATGCCACTCCTTCCTTGGTAAAAAGCGAGGATAAAACCTCGCCATTAAATAAGCTTAGTTATAGCCAGTTAAGCTTAGTTATAGCCAGTCACGATTAATCACATATAACGCTCTGTTAAAACGTGAGCAACGCAATACAGTCCCGCAATTAATTGCCTTGTTATGTGTATATTACACCTGACTCTTTTGAAGGCTTTTTATAAAAGCATCAAGATCCGGTGGCATTCCTGTGTGCTTGACACCACCATCAGGAATAACATCCCAATTAGCTTTTGAATTACAAAATAAGTGTGTGGAAATTCTAGCCTCAAAGCCTTCCACCAGTCCCATAGGCACCCAATAAAAACCATATTCTCCTAGCTTATTTGGAACAGGAGATCCACAATGCTTACAAAAATGAGAGGTAAATCCAGAGTCTTTTTTCCATTGACTGATTGAGTCAGCTCCCTTAATCCATTTAAAATCTGATTCATTTACGATTGTCGCTGTATTAGACGTTGAGCCTGATTGTTTTTGACATAGCTTACAATGGCATTGGTACAAGCTTGATACACCGTCTGAAACTGCAAAACTCACTTTCCCACAATTACATGAACCTTGCATATATCCCTTCGATTAAACACAGGTATCTTTAATACACATAACGAATGAAATGGACTCGCCATAGCAAATGGCCAATATGTGACATATTGAAAGTGCAAACATTCAATCAAGGAGAGTCCATATGTTCTTAATTAAAGCAATTGGCACCCCGCTTTTTCTATAAGAAGGCCAAACTAGTTTTTAGCATTCATGGTGTTGATGAATACGGCAAAACCAGAATAAATCAAACAGTTAAAAGAAACAAGCTATTAGTTAAAATTGCATCTATCCCGCCCTGTATCATCGGTATGGAAGTTTGCTTATTAACAATGCCTGTCTATCTAATATTAATGAGGGTTCGTCTAGGCCTTGGCATGCAACCTCCTTGTTATATGCGAAAATCAAGCATAGTCCGAGGTTGTCATTTATGCCATTAACTATGGGTGTCTATATCTTTTTTTAGTTCCTTTGATAAGCCCCGCTGGCATTCTGATTTTAGATATTTAGAGAGAAGATCATTAATATTGTCTACTTATCAGGATAACAAAATATATCCCACCTAAAAGAATCGGTTGATGTAACAAATAAATTAAAAGACTATTCTTACTTACCAGCGCAATCTTGCAGCTTAGATCCCCTTTAAAAAATTTTCCTAGCGAGTCATCTTTTAAAAACTGACAATCTGCTAAATAGATGCCTATCAGAACCACCCCCATCCAAGGAAATATTCGAACAAAATCATTTGTATAAAGAGGTAAACTTTCGAAAATCAGATGCATTGGCCACCGACTATGGAAAACCTCCAGTGCCCCCAACAAAACTATCGCAGCTCCAATAGCTAAAGAAAACTTTGGAAACCGAACCAAGGGTAAGGCGAAAAAGTACGCTAAAGTTATAAAGTGTAATACACCAAAAAATATCCAATTTTCAGGAATTAAGACATACGTCACAATACTGATAAATATTGCTCCCGAGAAAATTTTTAGTACTCCACTTGACCATACAGCCCAATTTATCCTAACTCCATGCACTATCCTTAAACTAATGCCAATACACAAAAAAAATAATATAAGAATAACCCACCTAAACTGCTCCCAATATAGACCGCTAGGGATGTTTAGCTCCATAACACCAAGAAACTTCAAGTCATAGCAGAAATGAAAAATGATCATAAGAACAACTGCACTTGCACGCATTATGTCTATTGTGACATTTCTTCCACGAGAACGAATTACTGATATAGCTTGCATAGATTAAATAGCCATAAATAGTGAAAATTGGTCAATACCTGTAACCAAAGGTCATTCAGAATTCTGTGCTAACTAATTTTAGGTAGATAACTGAGATATCATCCAAACGCCTATCAAAGTGAATAAAAGCTAATCAATTTCTAGCCATTATTAATCATTTAGGAAACCAATGAAGCGCAAAAAGCTAAAATTAGTTAATGACGCCATAATCTCTTATCAACTGATTCAATTAAGCATTCTATATCTCAAATGTTTTTCCTCCAGTTGGAACCCCTTGCCCACTCCGATAAGTGCCAGATATGACAGTAGCTACAGCAATATGATTAAACTGTGCATAATTTGCTTGTGCTGCTTGAGTAAAAGCCCCAGACTCCTCGTGAGTCACATGAGCTCGGGATTGTCTTCGATAGTACGTAATTGGTATCGTTTTTGGCGAACTCATCTGTTGAGTCATATATTGCGCCATGAGCTTCTCCTTAGTTTCAAATCTCGGACAATGGTCTTTTTTAACGAGTTTCGTGTTTTCTGCTCATTTCATCTATATCTATATAGATATCTAAAAAATAGACTCTATTTTTGGTAATATAGTAAATGGAGCGTCGCGCATCGCGGTCGCGGCTTATCTGAATTGTTATGTTTTATATAGGGGTAGGTCTACATACTTGTTGTTACCATTATTGAAAAAAACGGATTTTCAATGCCGCTATTACCTTGGTATACAAAAACAAACTTTATTGGATAACCAAGCGCGGCGATAATTATCTACGAAAGCTATTAATACATGGCACGAGAACGATTGTTGGCCATTCGAGTAATCAACTAGCCATCCATTATTAATCAACAACATAGCAGGATTACCGCGCACTACTCAAGGACTAGCTTGGTTTATACTTTCAATTGCAGTCCTCAGCAGAAATTCATACTAGAATTCAGCCAAATATGAGGAAATTGAGCATTAATGGCTGTTTTTAGCACAAGGGATGTGAGCTCTGCTAAAGAAGCTGAGGAATTAGAAAAGATATGAATGTTTGAATTTAGTTTGCAGGCATAAACTGGCATTAACTATGGCTGTCCAATTGTTTGGCACTGTTTAACGAATGAGAACTTTGCTCAAGCGAAAATCATCAGGGCGATGGCCAAAAGCTGTTTAGGCAGCAAGCTAATCAAACGCCGAATGTAGAGCTGCTGTCAGATCCACTGTTGTTGTGGGATTACTATTGCTTGACAAAGGGGAGTCCATGTAACCCTGTTAATGGGCAAAATATAGTTGGCTAAAATTAGCGACGAAGGAGCAAAAGCCAACTGTATTTTGTCCTTGTTTAACAGTTTGTTATAACACGAGGTTTGTTAATATCAGGTGTGAAGTAATTTTCTTAATTTCCTTCTAAAAAGAAACCTAGAGACTAAATTGGTCTTCTCCATTTTTTTACCCCTCAACCTAACCCTATGTTGTCTAGTTTTTGTTTTTGGCTGTACGAACTCGGTTCAGTAATCAACTAGCCATCCATTATTAATCAACAACATAGCAGGATTACCGCGCACTACTCAAGGACTAGCTTGGTTTATACTTTCAATTGCAGTCCTCAGCAGAAATTCATACTAGAATTCAGCCAAATATGAGGAAATTGAGCATTAATGGCTGTTTTTAGCACAAGGGATGTGAGCTCTGCTAAAGAAGCTGAGGAATTACAAGACAGTTGCCAGCCATTATTAATCCTAAAGAAGCTGAGGAATTACAAGACAGTTGCCAGCCATTATTAATCAAAAACATAGCAGGATTAACGCGCACTTCTCAAGGGCTAACTTGATTTATACTTTCAATTGCAGCCCTTAGCAGAAATTCATACGAGAATTCAGCCAAAAATGAAGAAATAGGCACTAATGGCTGTTTTCAGCACAAGGGATATTAACTCTGCTAAAGAAGCTGAGGAATTAGAAAAGATATGAACGTTTGAATTTAGTTTGCAGGCATAAACTGGCAACTACTTGAGAAATGCCGCCTTCGCTTGTCTAGATGTTCACAGTAATGGCTAAACTCTTCTAATGTGCCTACAGCGCCATGAAAAAGTTGTCCAAAATCTGTGACGATTTTAATCCAATTAGCTGAGGGTATATTTAACCTGCTCAGTATGTCACAAGCCTGTGAATCAATTGCGCCACGTTTATCGTCTCGAATCACCCTGCCTGTTTCATCGATCAGTACAAGATAGTCTTGCAGTGAGAAAGCGATACCTTTGGGTTGGTTAGTGCGCTCATTACCAATAAAGGGTAAAAGAGGTTTAGGCTGCTCTCCCGTGAGCGCTGCTTTTACTCTGAGTTTGATACTCGTAAAGTCCGACTTTTCTGGCGTACTCGCTATTTTAGCGCGTATAGGATTAAGCTCTACATAGGCCATACAGGCCAACACCGCAGCTTCATCAAGCAATGCTTGTGATTTAAACCGCCCTTCCCAGAAGTGCCCTGTGCAGTTGTCTTCTAGATTAGCTTGTCTTGCAATAGGCTCGTTTAAGCAACGCATAAACCAGCTTATATCGCAAAGGCGCGAGCGATACGTCGCTATCAAGTGTTTAAGCTGAGCAACTGCGTACTCTTCAATCACTTCACCTTTGGCAAATTTTTGTGTTAATCCAGTTCCTTTAAACAGTTTATGCCATTGCAGTACCACATCTCTATCTGACCAAGCATTAACCTGTTCAACATCAATATGTAGGACGACATGAAGATGGTTGCTCATCACTGAATAAGCCGCCACATCAATGGCAAACACTTCGGTAAGTTTTAAGATTTGAGCCTCTACCCAACCACGGCGGTGGTCATAATTGTTGCCAGTGTATTTATCATCACCACATAAGAAGGCGCGTCTTACAACGCGACTACAGCAATGATAGTAAGCAGTGTCTTCGAGACTAATGAGGGTTCGTCTAGGCCTTGGCATGCAACCTCCTTGTTATATGCGCAAATCAAGCATAGTCGGAGGTTATCATTTACGCCATTAACTATGGGTGTCTATATGTTTTAATAACCTGATGGTAATATTCATCTTGGTTGTTATTTGCTATTTTTTCCAATCCATAGATAGCACCAATTCGTCTTTCGATACTATGATTTCCATTTTCAATAGCTCCAAGTAGCTCAATGCACTTCATGTATAAATCCGAGACGTGATTTGCTTCAGATATTTTGATTTGAATGTTAGCAGTTTGAACTTGCTTATTGGCAATCTTAGTTCGCCAGACTATGAACGGAAAGCCTACTGCAGCAATTAAAATCAAGCCTATATTCCGAATTGCTTCATGGTTTAAAAGTAGTTCATTTATTAAGTTCATTTAAAGTAACTACTCCTTTCTGATTCTTGTGAAAATATATTAAAACATTGCCACACTAATTTAGTGTTATAACGCCTTGCTAAGCGGATAAAAATGGTTGGCTAAAATCGCGTAGCGATGGCCAACTGTTTTTATTCCGTTTAAGCAACTTGTTATGCGCTCTCTACGCAATCATTTCTAACTGCATGTTTTTCCAATCAAACTCATTACAATGCTCTTGAATATCGATTAAAAAACGACTTGCATTACTGCCCCTTTCTTTATTATAAGAAATGAATAGACTCTCCTGTGCTCTTGTCATTGCCACATAAAGTCTAGATGCATCTCTTGCTATATCATAATCTTGTGAATACTTATGAGGCATAACCCCTTCGACTACACCAACTATAAATACGTGCTGAAATTCGTGACCTTTAGCCGACTCAATCGTACTAATAGCAACACTATCAGTATAATCAATACTAACCGTCTGCTTAAGCTCATTGCTTTTGATTGAGTCTTCTTTTAATTTTTTAGCGATCCCGTCTCTTACTTTTCGATTTAACCCAATAACACAGATTTCAGGATATAATTCGGTACTTTCAATGTCCTGAAACTCTCTAATTAATTCATTTACCTTATTACAAGCAAAATTTATTTCATCTTCAATATTTTTACATTTAATGATAAAGGGCTTCTCACTAACTTTTGTAGGAAAGTCTGGTTTAGTTGGCTTAGCAATATTATCCTCATCAACATCAGCAAATTCATATTTTTCAATTAATGCATATGATGCAGACATGATTTCTTTAGAGTTTCGGTAGTTTTTCTTCAGAACAAAACTTCTATTAGAAACATTAACTCCACAGTTTTTTAGGACAAATCCTTTATTGTAAATAGTTTGTGCTCCATCACCAACAAGGAATAAGCCATCATTTATACTTGAAATCGTATTTTCAGAGGACTCCCTTAACCCTCCTATCATTGAAACTTCAAGTTGAGATAAATCTTGTACTTCATCAACAAGAATGCACCTATAAGGGGCATAGTTCACTCGTTTTGACTCCAACTTTTCTAAATCTACACTTGCCCAGCCGAAACTATCTAAAGACTCTTTGCATCCCTTGATTAATGAGTTTGCTGCAGCTACTGTACCCTCATAATCAATTTTAAAAATCTCTTTTAGCTGGGATACTTTGTATTTCGCAGCATCTAGAAATACGTTTCTTCCTTCTGCACTTAAACGTATTTTTCGTCCATGCCTTTTAAAAGATTTGACATCTAAATACTCATTGAACTCTGAATATTGAAGTCTACTTCTGATAAAGTAGACTTCTTCTTCTACAAACTTTTTTAGTGCCTGATGGTCTAATTTTCCTAGTCTTGCAGACTTAAAATTTTGGTGAGTTTTTACAAAATCCAATACTTTTAAGTCAATTTCATGAATTAAATCACCACTATTCAGTTGACGGTAAGCTGATTCACCTTTGGGGTGTAGTTCTTTAGTTATTGTTTGGGCAAGGCTTTGTATTGTTGAAGTTTCAATTAGGGAGCCTTCTACTCCGCATAGCTCTTTTATTAAAGAGTCCAGTAACTTTCTCATGCTTTCAGTTAATGTTACTAATAAAATGGGTTTTCTGTATTTTTTAGCAAGATACCTAGCACGATGTAGCATAACGCAGGTTTTTCCACTACCAGATACTCCTCGCAGTCTAGCAGGGCCTTTAAAGTCTTTTATTGCTATTTCTTTTTGTTCTGGATGTAGAAATAACAACCAATCAGCCCAAGTCGCATTTTCTGGAAGTTTACTGACTTCATCCCAAGTTACAAAGACTTCACTATTTTGAGGTTGATCAATAATTAAAGATAATTCCTCACCTTGAGTTACACTAGCAATACCAATCTCAAATAGAACCCTATTAGATAATTCTTTTAGCTCAGATTGATGGGAATGCGTAAATAAGTCATCAAACAAAATAGCGGAATCTGTATCTGAAATACCTTCAATATGCTCTAGAATGCTATTTGGATCACATTCCCAAGACTCTGCGTTTATTGACATAGCATATGTTTTTAGGTCTTCAGCAATACCTAACAAATCCCAGTCTTTTATCGTTAAATGTCTCAATAAAGGCAAGTCTCTGAGAGATTCAGCTGAATCAACTTCTGGATTTACAATTTTTGTTTTTTCAGGATCCTTTTCTGATATTTGGACATAATCTAATGATTGGTCTTTATTGTTTTTTATCCATTTATAGTCTTTATGATTATCAAGCCACTCTTGAGTATCATCATGATCACCAGCAAAAAGAAAAGCTCGCGTTTTCAAGTTTTCTTCTACAAGCTGTACAACTAATCGATACCCACCACCAAGATCATATTTTTCAACATTATCTAATCTTGTTTCACCGTTCTTGGTTCTATTAATCGAAGTTATTGCGCCTTCTGTAGCCGCTTCACTTTGAGCTGCTCTTACTTTAACGGTTGCATCTTTGCCTTTTTTTCCATGTTTTAATAATTTTCTAAAACATTTATTAAGGGCTTTAGTTTGTACTACCTTATACATTTAGGGGATCCTTAAATGGTTAAATTTATGATGATGGCGCATAACGACCTAGCTCACGAGCCGTAGGTCTCGTGTAGCAGCTTGTTCTTTAATTCGGAGAGAGAAGGTTGAAGCAACTCTATCCATGAGTATTTTTCCATGCCCTTAGGGCTTAAATGAGGCCACCCTGCGGCGTGAGGGAAGCATCGCCTCTTTACTTGAAGTCAATTGCAGGTCTCTTTAAAAGCTTCGCTTTACGAGCCTTGGCAAGTGCCTTCAAGCTACCATAGAAAAGGCGTTTCTTCCATCGCGTTTGGCTCTATCTATTCCTTAGGCTAGACTAAATTATCACTTCTATTTTGCCTAAAATCGTCTACCGCAGGTCAAGAACAGCGTATTACCGCGAATTCCTCGTAACATCCAAACCGGACATCACCTCGAACCGTCGTTCACGCTTAGTTTATTTTAATAATATTAGCAACTTAACAGAGATGGTTACCTACCGCAATCACCCTTTCGTGTGGATATAAACGAGACTTTACCTATTTGCACATCAACCCTTCTCGTTATGCAAACCCACCATAAACTCAAAGCACTGATTATTATAAATAATCGATAGTTTCACCTATGAAACCGAGCGTTTTTGCAAATGACATAACGGGAAGCAAACTTGCCAAAATCTATGCTCCTCACCATAACTGTATATATATACAGCTATAGCTTGTTAATTATGTCTAAAACTAAAATCTGGAGTTAACATGGGAAAATCACCTTTTATCGAATCAATACGAGCAGAATTACGAACACGTCGCTACAGCCTGCAGACAGAAAAATCCTATCTCTATTGGATTAAAGCGTTTATCTACTTCAATGACAAACGACACCCCCAGTCAATGGGCAATATTGAAATTGAACGCTTTTTAAATCATTTGGCAGTGAATAGACAAGTCAGTGCAGCAACACAAAACCAGGCGCTTTGTGCTTTTATCCGTGTTTATCGCTATGTCATTAATCAATAAATTACCGAATTATCCTAGCCCAATAGAACGATAGCTGAGTGGCAATGCTTAGCCATAATAAGCTGTACCCAATTGCTGATAGGCGCAGTAGCATCTTATGTTTTCTATTCAACATAGCAGTATAGCTCTGTACGTTTTAGCTCTCATTCCCTATTCCCTGTTCCCTGTTTATTGTTCTCTGTTTTCTGCTCTCCTTTCTCAGTTCTCAGGTCCCAGTTCTCAGGTCCCAATGCCAGTCGACAGGCGTAACCACCATTATTCTGACTACTTTTGCACCAAATTCATGCGTTTCATGGGTAAAACAATGAGTTTTTCTCATTTTGTGCAGTTTTTGCCATAAAAGGGTTGAAATCATAAGTGATTTAAATATGATGAAATTCTGAACATCTTCAGATGAACTCCGCCTTACAGGGCGATAAATGCGATGTGATGAGTTCTACGTGCTTGAATTACCGTTCAAGCGAAATTTTTAATAGCGATTACCGTCGCTGTAGCAAGATACTGCATACCGTAGCGGTAACTTATTGAGGGATGAAAAATGGAGCAGTTATCCGGCGCCAGCATGATCGTTCGATCATTAATCGATGAAGGCGTAAAACATATTTTCGGCTACCCAGGTGGCTCTGTCCTAGATATCTATGATGCACTACATGAAAAGTCAGATATCGAACATATTCTAGTTCGTCACGAACAAGCCGCAGTGCACATGGCAGATGGCTACGCCCGCGCCACAGGCGATGTGGGTGTCGTACTCGTCACTTCCGGTCCTGGTGCAACCAATGCCATTACCGGGATTGCCACTGCCTATATGGATTCTATTCCTATGGTGGTGTTATCAGGCCAAGTCCCCAGTAATCTCATTGGTAATGATGCCTTCCAAGAATGTGACATGATTGGTATCTCTCGTCCTGTGGTCAAACACAGCTTTTTAGTGACCGATGCCAAAGATATTCCAGCCATTATTAAAAAGGCGTTTTATATCGCTGCCAGTGGCCGCCCAGGTCCAGTGGTGGTCGATATTCCAAAAGATTGTTTGAACCCGCAAATATTGCATGATTATCAATACCCAGAAGATATTCAGATGCGCTCTTATAACCCGACTACCACGGGTCATAAAGGCCAAATCCGCCGCGGCCTTCAAGCGCTATTAAACGCCAAGAAGCCTGTATTGTATGTTGGTGGCGGCGCGGTGATTTCTGGCTGCGATAAACAAATTTTAACCCTGTCAGAAAGACTGGGGATTCCGGTGGTGAGTACCTTAATGGGATTAGGTGCCTTTCCTGGTACCCACGCCAATAGCGTTGGCATGCTAGGTATGCATGGCTGTTACGAAGCAAACATGTCGATGCACAATGCCGATCTCATTTTCGGTATTGGGGTACGATTTGATGACCGCACCACCAACAACGTCGAGAAATATTGCCCTAACGCTAAAATTTTGCATATTGATATCGACCCATCGTCGATTTCAAAAACTATCAAGGTTGATATCCCCATTGTTGGCTCTGCAGAAAATATTCTTGACAGTATGCTCGCCATTCTTGATGGCGACGACAGCCTTACCAATGATGTGGCTGCCAATGAATATTGGTGGAGCGAAATCAATCAGTGGCGTGCCCGTAAGAGCCTAGCTTATGACACCAGTGGTGACAGAATTAAACCACAACAAGTGATTGAAACATTACATAAATTGACCAATGGTGATGCCTATGTGTCATCAGATGTGGGCCAACATCAAATGTTTGCAGCACTTTACTATCCCTTTAATAAGCCACGCCGTTGGATTAACTCTGGTGGCCTAGGCACCATGGGATTTGGCCTCCCTGCAGCCATGGGCGTGAAAATGGCTATGCCCGATGAGACCGTCGTGTGTGTCACCGGTGACGGCTCTATTCAGATGAATATTCAAGAGCTATCTACCGCGCTGCAATATGATACGCCGGTTAAAATCATCAATTTGAACAACCGCTTCTTAGGGATGGTGAAACAGTGGCAAGATATGATCTATTCTGGCCGCCATTCCCACTCCTACATGGACTCTGTACCTAATTTTGCCAAAATTGCAGAAGCTTACGGCCATGTAGGTATGACCATTAGCGATCCAGCAGAACTGGAAGCTGGCCTTGAAAAAGCCTTATCAATGAAAGACAAACTGGTGTTTGTTGATATTAGTGTTGATGAAACTGAGCACGTTTACCCAATGCAGATCCGCGGCGGAGCAATGAACGAAATGTGGCTAAGCAAAACGGAGAAAAGCTAATGCGTCGTATTTTATCTGTATTACTTGAAAACCAGCCTGGTGCCCTATCGCGCGTTGTCGGTCTTTTTTCTCAGCGTGGCTACAACATTGAAAGCCTGACCGTAGCGCCCACTGATGATGCGACTTTATCGCGATTAAACATCACCCTTGAGGCTGATGAAGCGGTACTTGAGCAAATTGAAAAGCAGCTTCATAAGCTAATTGATATTCTCAAAGTGGCTAACATTACTGAATCAAGTCACATAGAACGTGAAATTGCGTTGGTTAAAGTCAAAGCAAAAGGTGCTGCCCGGGAAGAAGTTAAACGCACAACCGATATTTTCCGTGGCCAAATTGTTGATGTCACCAGCGAGCTCTATACCATTCAGCTTACTGGGACCACAGACAAGCTTGATGCCTGTATCGCGGCGCTAGCAGAGATGACTAAAGTCATTGAAGTGTCACGCTCAGGGGTTGTGGGTTTATGCCGCGGTGAAAAATCAATGCGCGCATAATCGCTGTTACAAGATCTAAAAAAGGGAGCCTAGGCTCCCTTTTTACTTTTCACTTTAGTACGTTAATCAGTTGATGGTCAGTAATAGGTCCAGGGATCACTACCGTCAATCTGGCTAATTTAATTAGCTTCTAGCACACGTGAAGTGCCGATTTCAATTTTGCGTGGTTTTAATGCTTCGGGGATCTCACGCTGTAAATCGATATCAAGTAAGCCGTTTTCAAGGCTTGCACCAATAACAGTGACATAGTCAGCGAGCTGGAAAGTACGCTCAAATCCGCGCTCTGCAATACCTTGGTATAGGTATTTACGCTCTTTGTCTTGTTCAGCCTTAGTGCCTTTTACCACCAACCTTTCGCCTTCGCTGGTGATATCTAATTCGTCCATCGTAAAGCCTGCCACAGCCATAGTAATACGGTAGCGGTTTTCGCTAAGCAGTTCGATGTTATAAGGTGGGTAGCCTGAGTTGCCTTTATTTGACGCGGCATGTTCAGCAAGTTGAGCCAAACGGTCAAATCCAATGGCGCTACGGTATAGTGGAGTTAGATCATAATTACGCATAGGTATATCCTCACAATTAAGCAATATATTGAGTTGGCCAAATTGATGTCAGTGCATCGTTTTGCGCCGTTAACATTACAAACAGTTAAGCCCCGCAGGCACCTAACATTTTGTTTGCCATGAAGCCTCATTGAGCGCTTCATAATCACTATATGTAGACGGTGGAATTTGTTTTCAAGGATAAATTAAAAATAATTGCAAAAATATTTTTAAGATATTGAAATTAATTAATTTAATTTTTAAAGGATATGAGATTGTTATTTCAAAGAACAAAAAAGGCAGCCAATAACGGCTGCCTTTTTTCATACAATAATCACTAAATTATAGTTTACACGCTGAGCTGCTATTACTGTTTAAGAACTGAATATCACCCGTTACAGGCTCAAAATCAGCGGTGTTAATTGCACCACGATCTTTAATAAAGGTGTACATAACTTCTGCATCAACATAACCAGTCATCACGGGATCTAATACAGGGTAGCCATCACCACCTGCTGCGTTATAACTTGGTACAGTGAAGGTGTAAGTAGCGCTAGCATCAAAACCTTTACCGTTAATGTCATTAATGGTGACCGTCTTAGCTTCACAGTCTACATCCATTTTGATGCCCGCAAGTTGCGGGTATGCGCCAGAACCGGTTTCACCTACATCAACCGTTGCGACCACATTCATGTACTCAACAATATCTGCACCAGTTAATGTGCTAAGTGTGATTGAGTTGCCAAATGGCTGCACGGTTAGTACATCTTTATAGGTAATGTCACCAGTCTCAATCGAGTCGCGAACACCACCAGAGTTCATCACAGCAAAATCTGCGTCGACTTTAGTACGCTGCGCCTGCGCAATTAGCTGACCTAAGTTAGTTTGTTGATTACGTACAACTTCGCGATCACCTTCTAACTTGCCATCAGTGCTACCAATCACTTCACCAAGTTCTTCCTGACCTTTGTCTTGGTATTGCTGCATGATCTCAAGCACTGTTGCATCAGGAGTAATGGCTTCGCCAATCAGGACACGCTCACCATCTTCATTTTTCTTCTTCAAGTTAACAGGAATAAGCTGATAACTTGCTAGGTGAAGTGCACCGTTAAAGTACTCAAAGTCGGCCTGACCAACGTACTTGCCCCATTCATGCGCTTGCATGATGTAAGTACCATTTTGTACATCAGGTTTACACTCTCCACCGGCTTCATAAGCTGGATCGTACTCATCACCTTCCATACAAACTGGGTTTTGTGAGTGACCACCAATGACTGCAGCAAGATCGCCTTCAGTCATCGCACGGGCTAGCGCAACATCACCTGGTGCATTATTACCATGGGCACCATTTGCATAGTGACCCATATGGGTAGTCGCAAAGATAAGGTCGGCTTCATCAGCAGCTTTGATATCTTTTATAACTTGCTTTAGCTCTTCCTTAGGATCGGTAAATTCTAGGCCGCCAATATACTCAGGGTTGGCAATTTTTGCAGTATCTTCTGTCGTTAGACCAACAACAGCAATACGCAGACCATTGACGTTAAACACTTTATAAGCATCAAAATAGCGCTCGCCAGTCTCTTTGTTATAAATGTTTGCCGCAAGCATAGGGAAATTAGCTAGCTCACGCTGCATATCAACAACGGACAGTGGATTGTCAAACTCATGGTTACCGACAGCCATCGCGTCATAGCCAATTAAGTTCATACCCACAAAATCTGGGCGAGCATCTTGCAGATCAGACTCTGGTACACCGGTATTAATATCACCACCAGATAATAGAATACTTTCACCGCCTTCTGACTCCACTTCAGCGCGGATCTGGTCAATCAGCGTTTTACGCGCTGCCATGCCATATTCGCCGTATTTGTTTTCAAAGAAACGGCCATGGTTATCATTGGTATGCAATACCGTGAACTTAGTACAAGCTTCACCGGCTTCTGCACATGTTGTTGGCGTGTTGTTGTCATCATCACTGCTATTACAACCAGCCAGTGCGGCAAGCACTGCAGTTGCAAGTAATCCTTTAACTAGCTTATTCGTCATTACATCAACCCCTGTATTTTTTATAAAAATATCTTTAATTGGTAACTCTTGATTATCTACAAAAACAAACACACTGTTTTCATGGCCAACATCTTAACAAAGATTAGCCAACGTTTGTGTCATTTTTATGAATTTGTGTGACATTAATGTTTTGTTTATTAATCACTTGCGTGACTTTTTGTTTGTATATTAAAACAGGGGCTAACAGGGGCACAGTGCGAAAGTATGAGGCCTAGTAACCACAAAAAACTCATCTTGTTGGTTTATAACTAAATAACCAACGTCATTGTTACAGGGAGATCATCCGCATTAGCGAACAAGGTGAAGGGGTCAATCAGAAAAAACTGATATAATATTTACAAAAAAAATGACAACAACATGAAGGATGAGCACATTCACACCGCTAAAGCGTAAGCACTTTGTTTGATGTCAATAAAGAAGGGCAACCTAAGTTGCCCTTCTTTCATTTAACACTTAGGTCAACCTATTGTGCATCACCAGCACAACTCTTCACCTCAGCACCACCTTTAAAGAAGCGCAGTTGACCTGCCACAGGCTCATAGTCACTTGCGGTAATATTTGGGTTAGCCACAAAGTACTCTCTGAACACTGCCGCGTCACTTAATTGTGTGTCAATATAGTTAGGGTGTTGGTTGATAATAGGATAGTCATCACCACCTGCTGCACTGAAATGAATTAACGAGAAGGTGTAATTTTGTTGCTCATCGAAAGCACGTCCACCTAAGCTTGCAATCTCAACGCTGCCGGCATCACAGTTAACATCCATCTCTACACGGTTAAGTTGTGGATATCCACCACCGGTTTTAACCGCAATCGCTGCGAGGTAGTCTTGTACTTCGCTACCAGTCATGGTTACGTAAGAGACAAAGTTACCAAATGGCTGCACGGTCAACACATCACGGTATGATATGTCACCCGCTTCAATAGATGCACGAATACCACCTGAGTTCATCACCCCAAAATCAGCGGTAACATTGAAGTTGTCAGTCACAAACTCAGAATAAGCGGTTGTTAGCAAATTACCTAAGTTAGTTTGCTGGGCGCGAACGATTTCACGATCGCCTTCCAACTTACCGTCGGTGTGAGAGATAACCACATCTAGCAGTTCTTGACCGCGCTCTTGATAAGGCAACAGCATGTCGTAAACGCCTTGATGCTTCTCAATCTCTTCAGTGATGAAAACTAAATCACCATTTTCATCTTCTTCTTTAAGGTTGATCGGGATGAGCTTGTAACTCGCTAAAGTTAGCTCGCCATCAATATATTCAAAGTCTGCACGACCTACATATTTACCCCACTCATGAGCTTGCATAATGTAGGTGCCGTTTTGCTGATCTGGCTTACACTCATCACCTGGAGCAAAGTCTGCGTAGTCACCACCTTCCATACACACTGGGTTTTGTGAATGACCGCCGATAATGGCTTGCAAACGTCCTTCTTCCACAGATCGCGCTAACATCACATCGCCAGGCGCTTCAGTGCCATGGTTTCCGTCAGCATAGTGACCCATATGTGTCACAGCAAAGACCATGTCGACCGTTTCATTAGCTTCAATCTCAGCCAACACCTTTGGTAACTCTTCTTGTGGGTCAGTAAACTCTAGTGACTCAACGTTTTCAGGGTTAACAATTTTTGGGGTATCAACGGTGGTAAAGCCGATGATAGCAATCTTGATACCATTGACTTCAAATACACGGTACGGCTCAAAGTAACGGCTTTCAGTATTCTTGTCATAGATGTTTGCCGCAAGCATTGGGAAGTTAGCTAAGGTCGCTTGCATATGCAGCGTGCTCAACGGGTTATCAAATTCATGGTTACCCACAGCCATCGCATCGTAACCAAGCAGGTTCATCCCGACGAAATCAGGGATGGCGTCTTGCATATCAGACTCAGGCACGCCGGTATTAATATCACCACCCGACAGTAAAATGGTCTCGCCACCTGCACGCTCCACTTCATCGCGGATCTGATCAATAACGGTCTTACGTGCCGCCATGCCATATTCGCCATTGCTGTTTTCCCAAAAACGGCCATGGTTATCATTAGTATGGATAACAGTAAAACCGGTACAGTTATCGGCACCACTTAAACAGCCTGTGTAGTTTTTATCATCATCACTGCTATTACAGCCGGCAAGTACAGCTAGCACTGCGGTCGCCAAGGCACCTTTTATGAATTTGTTCTGCATATCATCAACCCCTTTTATTATTTGTTTCCTGCTCGGTAGGTCGAGCTTAAGGAGCGCAGACTATAATCAATGTTTATGACAAAAGCAGACATACCCGTTCATCTAAACAGCACAAAAAGGTGCAAAATTAACATCTTAGATACAGGTTTATTGGTAAAAACAGAACAGGCCTTAAACTAGATAGAACGCGGCCACGTCAATTTGTAGAGACACAAGGTTGATTTGAAGCTTTTTAATTGAAATTACAGCGTGTTATGGGATGCAGCAATATGACAAATGCTTGACAGTGTTAAAAACAATTTATTTTGCAACACTTTGTATCAAGCATTTGTTTTTTAACATTGTTTTTAACTATGATACACGTTTAATCAACCATTGGCTGATGTCACGAATTTGCTCAGGTACAACACTATGGCCCATTGGATATTGCTGCCACTCAGTGTTATAACCTGCCGCTTTTAATGCATCAAAAGCCATTTTACCTGCCACAAAAGGCACCACATCATCTTGTTCGCCATGGTGCTGTAATAAAGGCGTAGCCTTATTGCTAGCGTGTAAACTTTCAGGCAGCGCTTCTCCCGTTGCTAGATAGCATGACATGGCTAAAATACCAGCAAGGGGTTGCTCATAACGCAAGCCTGTAAATAAACTCATCACCCCACCTTGGCTAAAGCCAGCCAAGACTATTTTGTTACAGGGGATCCCGGCGGCGATTTGCTCATCGATAAGTGCACGCACTAATTTTTCAGATTCAAGTACATCGGGCATATAAGCACGATTGCCGATATCCATACCCTTAATGTCATACCAAGATCGCATAATATAACCTTGGTTAATGGTTACCGCTTGCTCCGGTGCATGGGGAAATATAAACCGCACTCCAAGCTGCTCAGGGATGGTTAATGCTGGAACGATTGGCGCAAAACCTGCGCCCGAATCACCTAATCCATGCAGCCATATAACACAGGCTTTGGCGGTGGACTCTGGTTCGATGGTAATACGCTCCAATTTACTGCCAGTCATACTCTCTCCATTGAGGTCTCGTTAAAATTACAATAAACATGGTTGTCTGAATTAATCGCGATAAACGTCACAGCCCCAAGGCATACGCTATTCAATAGCTAATGCTTGCTTGATCTGCTGTAACTGCTCTAGATTATCTAATGCAATAGTCCAACGCGCAGCACCGGCATCTGCAATCAATAACAAGGCATCATCAATGGCCTTCACATCCTCTGCCATAGCAAATAAGGTCACATTGACGCTTTTCAATCGAATTTGAATCTCAAAAGCAGAGGTAATAATTTTGCCGTTTGAAAACTCAACAACCATGTTGTCTCCCATAAAAAAACGCTCACTCTTAATCCATAAGAGCAGCGCTTTTTATTCTTATTTGAGATTAGTGCTGATGACCGCCCACGCCATGAGCATGCCCATGAGCAATCTCTTCATCGGTTGCATCACGTACGCCAATCACTTTCAAATCAAATGTTAATTCACGACCTGCCAATGGATGATTAATATCAATGGTCGCCATAAATTTACCGACTTTTAATACCGTCACCTGACGTTGCCCTTGCTCGGTATTAACGATGGCTCGCATACCAGGCTTCCATTTCTTTTCACCTTGTAAATGCTTAATCGGCACACGCTGTTCAGCATTTTCATTACGAATGCCATAGGTGGTTTCTGGTGCTAAGGTCACTGAGAACTCGTCGCCCTCTTCACGCCCAGTCAGTGCGTCTTCAACCCCAGGCATCATGTTGTCATTGCCATGAAGATAAGCAATCGGATCTAATCCTTCATTGGTCTCCAACACTTCACCCTGCTCATCTTTCAAGGTGTAGATAAATTGCACAACCTTGTTATCCTGAATGCTCATATACTCTCCGTATGTTTTGCTAATATCGCGTTCAATTGCGCCGCAGCTTAACAAAGCTTGCGAATAAGTTCACCTCAAAGGTCTTTTAACGATGTGTTGTAGCGCCTGGTACGATGGCTAAATGCTCGATATTGGCTAACACCTCGGGATTGGCCAAGGCCAGTTGGCACACTCCTGTGGTAATTTGATGCTTAACGGAGCAATCAACACTCCATTGGCGCAACAAGTAACCTGCTAGCGCTGCGCGGGTTTGCACCAATTTGCTACCATTTTCCATTTGATAGTCCAGTGCAATGGCTTCACCGTGGGCGAGACTTGGATGAGGAATGAGTTTAAGTTCAACCATATTCTGCCAATTGCTATCTTTATCGGCAGTTTCTGTAGCACGTGTTTTTTGTTCACAGTGCTGGATATGCTTTATCCGTGTGACCACAAAATCGGTAAAAGTTTCATGGGTACGGTCATAAGCACGCACATGCCAGCGCTGACCATTGTTTACAAGGGCATGCGGCACAATCTGACGGCGCTTTTCACCACTTGAAACCGACACATAATTCACTTCTATCGCTTGTTTGTTTTGAATAGCACGCATTAAAGCAGCAATAATCTCCGTATTTGGATGAATAAGCTGCACCGCATCAAAACACACTTCACTAGGACGCAACGGCTGAGATAAACCATCACCAAAACCTTTCGCTAAACCATGAAGAATCACTTCAGGGTCGTGATCAAACACCGCCTTAAAATGCTGGCCTCTGTGATAGCTTTTGGTTTGATGAACTAAGGTGAGATTATCTGGCGCAAGTTGCTTGTAACTTGCAAAATCGCGGGTGGCTGCGGCTAACCCAGTGGCAAATTTTTTAATCAGATCTTGGCGACTGACTTGACCAAAATACTGCAGGCTAAAGTCGATAAATGCGAGACGTTGTTTTTGTCCGTGACTAAGCGAATCAATGGCGTTCATGGGTTAAGTACATCCTCAACATGCTGTAATTGAGCTTAACTTAACCAATAAACCGCAAAGATGCAATCAAAATGATTACATCTTTGCGACAGCCTTATTTATTGAGCAACCCCGAGTGCTTTGAAGGTGGCTTCACTAGGAAACCCATCTGGTACCATACCGACACTCAATTGATACGCTTGCAAGCCTGCACGAGATTTAGTCCCAAGTACCCCATCAGGTTTACCAACATCAAAACCTAGCTCGTTAAGCTTAACTTGCAGTTGTTTGACTCGAGCACGGCGTAAGTTGTCTTGCTTAGGGGGCGCTGTCACCAGTGCAACACCGCCGTTAATACGATCAGCAAGATGACCAACGGCAATGGCGTAAAACTCTGAACGGTTCCAGCGCATAATCACGTTAAAATTGTCATAGCCTAAAAATGCCGGCCCTAAGTGCCCCGCTGGTAGATACAGTTTCGCTTGCATATCGGGGGTCGACAATGGCTTGCCATTAGCTTGTAGTACACCGCTTTCAGCCCATGTTGTCAGCGGTTTCTTGTTTGGCTGACCAACTAATTGATAGTCAAAATCCTCGGGTAAATTCACTTCACGGCCCCAACGCTCATTCCGTACCCAACCAAGGTGCTGTAAAAAATTGGCCGCTGAGGTTAACGCATCTTCGGTGCTATTCCATAAATCAACTTTGCCATCACCATCGCCGTCAATCGCATATTTAGCATATGCAGAAGGCATAAACTGCGTGTGTCCCATAGCGCCGGCCCATGAGCCAACCATATCACTGCCGTTAAAACCATTTGCTTCTTTGAGTTTCAATGCTTGCATCAACTCGCCGGTAAAATAGGTCGAACGACGAGGATCGCAGGCCAAGGTAGCAAGAGAATCTAATACAGGCATCTTACCCTTGTAGGAGCCAAAATTAGTTTCCAGTCCCCAAAATGCCATTAAATACTGCGGCGGAACACCATATTCTTTATGTAGTTGATTGAGCAGATCACGATGCTTACTTAACATCCGTCGCCCCTCAGCAACACGCCAATCAGTCACTCGCTTACTAAAATAGTTGTCGAATGTTTGGCTAAATTCGGGCTGCTTTTTATCGAGCTCAATAACACGACTGACATACTTCACATTCGCCAATGTATTGTCGATGGTATCTTGGGACAAACCTTGTGCTTTCGCGGTTACTTTTAACTTGGCGACACATTGTTGAAAATCTTCTGCAGCCATAGCAGGCGACATTAATGTGGAAAACAATACTGCTGATGCAATAGGAAACAATTTCTTCAAAACAACACTCCACGTCACATTCAATGATTAGACTTCAGCTACAAGCAGCTCCCACCCTAGCTACAGTTGCTCCCTTATCCTATATGCCATCATAGCGATAGCAAAGATTTATACTATAGCTATGGCAGTAAAAATCGCAGTTTTAAACCAAATTTCATCTAATCGGCCAATTAGTACACTTTTTATTGCGCTCGCCCCTTGGACATGTGGACGCTTACCGTATAATAGGCGCGTTAATTAACTTATTTAAGAGAAACACCATGACGGATATTCACCCAACGCTTGCACGCTTTATTGAAAATGTAAAAGAGCACCAAATAGTTTGGGGCCTTCAAGATGAAACTGGTGAAGGATGGGTGGTATGTGATTCTTCAGAGTATGAAGACACTGATGTAATGCCAATTTGGTCAACCCAAGAACAAGCTAAAGTGCATTGCAGCGATGAGTGGGCTAACTACCAGCCAGCAGCAATCCAACTTGAAGAGTTCTTGGAGTACTGGGTTGCCGATCTTCACGATGATGGCGTATTAATTGGCGCTGATTGGGTTGCCGATGAAGAGTGCTTAGAACTTGACCCTATCGTAGTGGCCAAATCGCTAGTTGATGTTGAAGCAGAATAACCACTTAGTGCTATATCGCCGCCAAGTCAGCGATCTATGCACTGTCGCTGGCAGCATGGTCTAATGTTGCCAGCAGGCCCCGCCACTATCGATGTTCCTTTTGAATACCGCCATCAGTGCTGGTTTTGCGCCGAGCCCTGTCATTGCCAATTACACTATCAAGCTGGCCAACATACTCCGCATCCCTCATTGACCGTCCCCGCCTGTAAGGAATGTTTGCGCTTAGCCAAAAAGCAACCATTGACATCTATCTGGGACTGCCAAATGGCGGTAAAAGATGAGCTTATGCGCATCTATCAAAAACATTTGGCCATAGGCGTCAATTGGACACAAGGCGAGATAGAACAAGCGGAATTTGATCCTGATTGCAAAATCTTTGGCGGCTTTCGTCAAAGTGCATGGAAAATGTATTTGATTGCAAAAGCTAGGGTCAATTTTCAAGGCTGGCCACTGAGTATCAACGGCGTGCCTTTAGATGACCATAGCTATTCGGTGAGCTTTGCCTTTGATGGTATGAACTTTACATCAATATCACAAGCCATCAGTCATTACAGCACAAGCTTAGGGTTAGATCAGGCGTTCTTACAAACATTAGTCAATAAGGTGGGCCGCGACCGGTTTGGCTACGCAGTCCGTATTGCCCGCATTAACATTGTCTCGACCCCAAAAGTCAAAAAACAGGTTATTGCCGATATTGTAAACGAGCAGTTAGCCCAGTAGTTGGCGTAATCTTTCTTGCACTACATCCACTAATAGATCTGGTTGGAACTTAGAAATAAATCGGTCACAGCCGACTTTTTCCACCATGGCATTATTAAAACTACCGCTAAGTGAGGTATTAAGCGTGATATACAACTCATTCATACGCTTATCATTACGAATTTCATGAGTGAGTTTATAGCCATCCATTTCAGGCATTTCGGCATCAGTGATTAACATCAGTATTTCATCATAAACATTGACGCCATTATCACACCACCCTTGCAATGTTTGCAGAGCCTGCAGACCGTCAGAGACTTCAAGCACTTCAATGCCCAGTGGCGCTAGGGTTTCCTTTACTTGTTTTCTCGCGGTTGAGGAGTCATCGGCTATCAGAATTTTACGCCCCATCATCTGCTGCGACAATGACTCGTCGAGCACGCCTTCAGACAAGCTGATGTCGTAACTGATGATCTCAGCAAGTACCTTCTCAACATCAATAATGGACACCAATTGGGTGGCGCCCTCATGTTCAATTTTGGTAATGGCGGTCAAATAGTTATTGGCACCGGTAGATTTTGGCGGCGGTAGAATGTCGCCCCATGTCATATTGATAATATGCTCAACTTTTCCCACCATAAAGCCTTGCACACTGCGATTATATTCAGTGATGATCAAGTTAGCGTCTTCGGCTTGGGCTTGAGCGCTAAAGCCTATGGCTTGGCGTAAATCGATAACCGGTATCGATAGGCCGCGAATATTCGCCACGCCTTTGATACTTGAATGGCTGCCAGGAAGCTCGCTAAGCGCTGGTAGCTTCACGACCTCTTTGACTTTAAAAACGTTAATGGCAAAAAGCTGGGTTGCGTTAATGCGAAATAATAACAGTTCTAGTCTGTTTTCACCCACCAATTGGGTACGCTGATCAACGGTTTCGAGTACTTTTGCCATAATAAATCTCTTTGTGAATAGTCACACGACCACGAGTTTTAGTGACACCATTATAGCCTTGTTGGTACACATTTAACCAATGAGCTAAATCAATTTCGCTAATTACATCATGATTTTTATGTTATTTCGTTGCAATTGGCGCCACTGGGATAATCCGTGAACCATGTTGGTTAACTATATCCATAATACCTAAATGCAATTCCTCAGCCACCATTTGGTAGGTTGGGAAACTGGTGGTTGCCACATACGCAAACACATTCACTTGTAAACCATGTAAACCAAAGCCTTGGAAAGTCACTCTCAATGGATCGGCTTCAATCTGCTCATGTTGCTCTAACATACTGCGAATATCTGAAGTGATAGCCTTAAGTTGCTGAGAATTAGTGATGGCATAATCAAGGCGGATATCCGCTTTAAAACGAATTTTTTCTCGCTCCGAGATATTTTCAATTTCCATTTCTGCTAACTTGGCATTAGGTACATGGATCAAGGTACGATCTAAGGTTCTAATTTGGGTGCACCTCAGCCCTATCTCCTCAACGGTTCCATTGATTTTGCCAAAACGACACAAGTTACCAACTTTAATCGGCGCCGCCGAATATAAGGTGATGGTACCGATAAAGTTCTCAATAGATTGCTTTGACGCTAACGCAATTGCCACACCGCCAATCCCCATTCCAGCAAGAATGGCGCTGGCATTAAAACCTAAATGCTCTAGCCACACCAAAACGGCAATGATAACAAAGATGATTCGTACAAAATTGGTGATCGGCCGTAGTAATGACGCCCCTTGCTGGTTATCCCGTTGTAACCAACGTTGCTTAAGGCCGGCCTGAAAAATACCCAGTGACGACCAAACCAGCCAAATCACCGCTAGCATAAGTAAAAAACCACTGTCGATAACCGCTAAGGCACCAGCGGATATCGAACTGTGGGCAATCCATGCACGGCATAGCACCACGGCGAGGAAAAATCTTAGCGGTCCCGCCACCACATAGGCAATCTCTTGCTTTAACTCATTCTGGCTTTTTAAGATAAGCCATTTACCTAACCAAGTGAGCGGAACAATCACCACAAATGCCCCAATCAGATAGCATAAGATCAACGACCATTCCCACAGGTTGATTTTAAATAACCTTCCCTCCGGAACATTATCAACAAACCACTCAACAACTGGCCCATAGCCTAATTGCTCATATAAATTTGGTACTTTAGCCACAGTGGCGTTGGAGATCTTCCAAATAGAACCATTTTTAGCTGGCACACGCTGTAATAGTAAGGTGATATGACCGCTGCTAATCGCAATACGCCCAAATGCATCGCGATAAGCTGGTAAATTATCATTTGCAACACCTTGAGGGGTGTCATTAACCTCCTCAAGTTCTATCCAAAGGTTACGATCAATAATGGCTTGAAGCTTTTTGGCGTACTCAGGACCTTTCTCTTTAGACATGCCATCTGGTAAATAGCGCAAATCTAAATACTCTGCAGCCAATTTAAAATCTTGCTCATAAGCGGCATTGGTAAACCCTGCTAAGGTGCCACGGGGGGTATCACGCTGTAACTCATCCTGATATTGGTAACGCTGATGCACGGCTAAACCAGGCTCTTCTGCGGCTTCTTGTAATGTATTTACTAAACCTTGTGGATTATTGGCCCAGGTAGGTAAAGCCAAACAACAAAGCCAAATTACCAACAATAACCCCAAATGATTGACGCGCATAATGAGTTGTATTCCCTTAACAAACTTGTGTAAATTCTAACACCTATACCAAAAAACAACAGATTATGCGGCGATTAAATTTTATCCTGTCGATAAATAATTTCCATTGACTAAATGTTAAGCAGGGTTATAATGGCGCCGATTTTTGTACTATTCACTTGAAGAAATGTGCTTCTGTTAGTTTGACCTACACTCCCTTCGTCACACTGTAAACATCGCAACACTCTCTCGTCATATTACTGTCATAACCTTATGCTTAACTGCGTGCATCAAGTGTGCACCATGGATTAGATACATTTTCTAACAATAAGTCGGCATAGGGACACTTGATTAGCAATAAAAAGCTGGGTAGGCTCAAATCGAACAACTCATCTTTCGCAACACAGTTAGCTAAGGATTATTTATTAATAAATTTCAACTACTAAGAAGTAGTTTTATCAAGAAGGAGTATGGCCAATGTCGTACAATGTAAACGGTCATGAGATCACAGTTAATTTTCCTGTAGACTCAATTTCAGTTAACAAAACATCCATTGCTTTCACAGATAGCGTGGGTAAAAACAAGCAAACATTTACTAAGCGTACCGAAGCGCTGAAATTTATGAAATGGTTGCTAAGTGGCAACAAGTAAACACTCAACAAACTAGCAAATACAGCGCCTCTCACTTGTATTTGAGTCTGTACTAGCAGACAAGGTTGGACTAACGAAAGGTTAGCAACTACTAGATATCATTTGGTTTAGGGGTATCCATTTCACAGATACACCTAACCAAATGGCTTAAATCTCACCAAACTTTCTTTTATAGCGCGGCAACATTGTTTCATTGCCAAGCAATCCACCTTGATGCAGATATAACATGGGCTCATCGCCATGTTGCTGTAGGTACTGTTTACACATCATCCAACCCAGTGGATCGTATAACAATTCAAACTCAATACCTGATTGATTAAGCTCATGCCAATGCTGATAAAACTCGCGGTATAACTTGCCAAAATGGTATCGCTTTGGCGCTGATACAATATGGGGATGGTCATTGCAATCATTCGATAGCTCTTCGAACTGCAACTTTAAATAGTCATCGCCGCCAACGACTGCACAAGTGAGCACGCGAATACTATTATCAAGTTGAGCGAAGCTGCGGTTTAAAAACAACGCCGTGGTGCCCGTGCCCGAGGGTAAAAATACGTTTAGATTGCTAAAAGGTTGCTGTTGCTTCCAATGCACAATTTCCCTTGCTAATTGAAACAGACCATACTCAGCGTATTCACAACGTCCACCTTCAGGAATAAACAAAATATCGTTTTCACCGAGCAGCTTCTGTTCAATATATTCTCGGGTGGACAGGTCTTGTCTATCTGGTAATTGGCTTAGATCAATGACATTGGCACCATGAGCGATTGCTGCTGCATAGTTACCAGCAGGGTGTTCAAGGATTTGCTTGGCAATGTGGTCAACATAGAAATCCAGTTGCCAACCGCGCATTTGAGCTAACACCGCCATCGAATATAAGGAGTTAGCTTGGGGGGAACCATAACCCACAAGCCGATTTATTTGCTGATAAGGTTGCTCAAGAAAATAAGCAAACTTACGCGCCTTATTTCCTGAAAATGCAGGATGTAATAAGTCATCACGCTTAACAAAAATTGGATGACCTGCGATGGTAACCGCATCAACAGGCGTATTACTGAGCTGCATTGACACCTCAAAAAAGCAAATTGGCCTGAAAGTGTAAACTAACTGAACAGTTTATGCCCTAGCTAAGCGGCAAATTCGCTATCCAGATCAAATGACCATTCTTGCCACAGTTTAGTCAAGCTGACTAATTTTTTGTTTGCCAATACTTTTAAAGCCATAAATAACAACAACTTAAAAGTTGGCACGCTACTCGCATTATCCAATTAGGAAAACAACATAGTCAGTAGTTAGGAGTAACATTGATGGCTGTATTAAGGTTAATATTTAACATCGCTTGGTTCGTATTGGGTGGCTTTGTCATGGGACTAGCTTGGTGGTTAGCCGGTATTTTATGCTTTATTTCAATCATCGGCATTCCGTTTGGCCGCGCATGTTTTGTTATCGGTGAGATGACATTTTGGCCCTTTGGTCAGGAAAGCCAAAATCGTCGTCACCTGACTGGCGTTGAAGATCTTGGTACCGGTCCGCTCGGCATGATTGGTAATATCATTTGGTTTTTACTCTTTGGTATTTGGCTTGCCATTGGCCATATTGCCCACGCCTTAGCTTGCTTTGTGACCATCATCGGCATTCCCTTTGGTATCCAGCACTTAAAATTAGCCCTACTGAGTTTAACGCCAATAGGTCAAACGGTTACCGCCAAAGCCTAACTTGCAATATTGAAATGCAGCCAGCTCTTCTAGCTGGCTGCTCTATTATGGGTTACTGTTTCGAAAAGTAATCAGCTAAAACCACATCAGCATCTATCTTCAACAATCCTTGGTTGTATATATCTCGCCACAACCGCCCTTCCTCAGTGTCATTAAATGCCACGTGTAAGCTGATACGAGCTAGGGACTTTTTATTGATCTGCAGTTTTGCTGCCAGTGGTTGTAGGTGGGGCTGGGCAATTAAATAATCAAATACATTACGATCTATGATGGCCGCATCAATACGCCCGGTCGCTACCTTTTTAATATTGTGCTCATCTGACATGGCCTCTTCGACTTTTTGGTTGCCGTTAGCAATCGCGCTGTCGAGTTCTGGCGTATTAATATAATCTTTCACAGTACCGAGCCGCACTTGTTGTAGATCTTGCACATGATTCCAACTTACCGGATTCAAAGGTCGCTCAATAATCACTAACTCACTGTAGCCGCTCGCTTTTGAAAAAAGCACTTTTTCATTGGGGTGCAAATACTCAGGAAAATAACCCACGTACTTACTGCCTTGCATATAAGGCAACCTTATTGCACGGCTCCAAGGATAAAAATCAACATGAAGTTGATGGCCCATCGCTTCAAGTGCAGCTTTAGCTACCGCGACGCTACCGCCTTGTTGCGGCAGTTTTTCGGCGCAGTATGGCGGCCAATGCAAGGTCGATAAAAACAGGGTGTCAGCCGTTGCTAAGGGGCTACTAAAACCACTGCAAACTATTAACCACAGGCTAAACACCTTAGGACGCCAAAATCTTCGCAAGCTCAACCTCCATATCATCAGTTAATCAGCAATGGCCGAATATCCAAAAGCTAGCATTCATTATAGACGCTACAAATATTGTTTATTATTTATGCTTTGTTACAAAAGCAAGCTAGCGTCTTTGCAAAGCAAGTGACATGCTAAACCCAGTAGAGCTATTGGAGTACAGTGATGTTAAGAAAAACCTTAGTGAGTATCATAGGCGGATTAACTACTGCTTTGGGCGTGCTATTCATCGTGTTACCGGGGCCAGCTTGGTTATTGTTACCTATTGGACTAGCCATATTGAGCTTGGAATACCCTTGGGCAAAAAAATACCTGCGAATCAGTCAACGAAAACTATCGCAATCAGCCTATTGGATGGACAAAAAGATCAGAATGATGCGCAATTAAGACGTTGTGTTAACAATCAGCACCAGGATGTAAATCACAGTTTTCACCATTAGTGTGAACACCAATGCTACCCTAGCGAAAACATCGCTATATTTCCACGATATAAGTCACATAAACATAATCCACTTTACCGATAGTCCTAATCTAAACAACGAGTTATACCAAATAAAAAACACGCATTAATATCAGGGTTATTAAAAACAAAGCAGCTCGCTACTAACCCCAATTAAGGTGCTGAAGATGAACAAACTAACCCCGCTTAGCTTAGCTATTCTAGCGACAATGATGGCAAGCCCAGCCATAGCCAAAGAACCCATTTCTGTGATTGAACCTGTTAAAATCACTGAGCCAGAAAAAGTAGAGCTAGGTAAAATGTTATTCTTTGAACCACGCCTTTCTGCTTCTGGGTTTATCTCTTGTAACTCATGCCATAACCTGTCTATGGGTGGTGTTGATGCCCTGCCGACTTCAATTGGTCACAACTGGCAAGAAGGCCCAATTAACTCTCCTACGGTACTCAATGCTGAGTACAACTTAGCGCAGTTCTGGGACGGACGCGCTAAAGACCTGCAAGAGCAGGCAGCAGGCCCTATTGCAAACCCTGGCGAGATGGCACACACCCACAGTGTGGCTGTTGAAACCATTAACTCAATTCCTGAGTATCAACAAAGATTTGCAGCAATTTACGGTAAAGACTCGGTGAATTTAGAAAATCTTACCGACGCAATCGCAGAGTTTGAAAAGACCTTAGTGACACCTAACAGTCCATTTGATCAATACCTAAAAGGCGACAAAAAAGCCATTAGTGAACAGGCTAAAAACGGATACCAACTATTTAAGGATAGAGGCTGTACATCTTGCCATAATGGCCCCGCAGTTGGCGGTACTATGTACATGAAGATGGGTCTAGTGAAACCATTCCACACTAACAACCCTTCAGAAGGTCGTATCGCGGTAACGGGTCAAGAGCATGATAGAATGGTGTTTAAAGTACCGACACTACGTAATATTGAGCTAACCTACCCCTACTTCCATGATGGCGCGACATGGACACTAGAAGAAGCGGTCAATACCATGTCCGATATTCAGTTAGGCCAAGCGTTGAACGAGCAAGAAACAGCAGATATGGTTGCCTTCTTGAAGAGCTTGACCGGTGAGCAGCCACAAATTGTACTGCCTATTTTGCCACCATCAAATGCCAATACACCAAAGCCAGTTCCTTTTGGTAAATAGGGATAACGATGGCTTAAGCGACTCATCGCTTAACACGCATAGTAAAACGGCAGCCTGATGGCTGCCGTTTTAGACAGCAATACTCATCGATAAAGACTGCATTCTAGTGATGATTGCAATCAATACCCCTTGACGGCGGTAGTTATCAATCACCCCAGGACTAAATTTCTCTAAGCGCGCCATGGCGGTCAATAATAGCAGACATTGGTACCAAGTAGCATCGGCGATATACTCTGGCCTGTCGACAAAATGGCTATGTTCATACCACTCATCCCAGTTTAATTCATCCAGTAAAATATCGTTCTGCTCAAGCTCAACAACAAACTGTTGAAACTGCGTGATGCAAACCAGTTTATCACCTTGTAAAAACAGATCAGCATATCGACTATATAATGACGAATTCATTGAAGTGTTCATATTGACCTCCATTGCATTGGTAGTGGTTAGCACTTAATCCATGACCTAACACGCTAATGCCAACCCATATAGAGCCAGATGCATAACCCATACCAACTAGTTAATGGGTTTATGCTAATACAATGAAGCTGAACTTTAGCTTAACGTTTCCAACTCCAAAAACTGAATAATAAATATGCAATTATAAAAATTAATCATTCAAATAAGCCAGAGGTTATTTCATCGTCCACTGTTAGCAGAACTGACTAACCACGGAACACGAGTCGGTGTATCGCAATAAAATGCCGGCTAATTCCAGTAACAATTGCATTATGCAACTGCCACTATTTTCACAATGCAAATTGATTGAACTCTTCCAGTATTAAGTCGGTAAACAATTGCCCTGCTCGTCCTAATGGCCGCTCCATGGTCGATACCAACTGTGGTGTAAAGCTATAATAACTGCCACCGGTAAAATCCAGCTCAACAAGTTGACCACTAGCGAGCTCATCCACTATCAAATATTCCGGCATCCACCCAAAACCTAAGCCCATGAGTAAGGCATTTTTTTTCATGATGAAGCCTGATAGGTAGAAGACTTTATCTCCCCCAAACTGCAAATCATCTCGTGCCGTCTGCTCTGGGGCGGAATCTTCAATGGTCAGCTCAACATGTTGCAATAGATCGAACAAACTAATGTTTTGCTGAGTCGCTAACGCATGATCTTTGGCAACTACCAAGCGACTTTTTACATCTGGCAATGCCTGCGGACGATAATGGGGCCCAGTTCGATAGTCTTTAACTAACATCAAATCAGCATTATCACGCTCAAACCTTGCTTGTACGCCACCTAGAAACTCCATATTTAACTGGATTTTGGTAGGGATATCGTATTCGGACATACGTTTTAGTGCCCGCATAATTGGCTGCATTGGCAGTGAACCATCAATCACCAGCTCCAGTTTTGGCTCCCAACCTTGACTAAAACGATGCGCTAAATGTTCAATATTGCCAAGGTATTGCAACAGCCGCTGGCCTTCAGCCAGGATAACTTTGCCCTCATCAGTTAATTCTGCTCGATAGCTATCTCGACAAAATAGCTTTACACCTAAGTGCTGCTCCAGTTTTTTAACTTGATAACTAATCGCCGATTGAGCCTTATGTAATCGCTCTGCAGCCTTGGAAAAACTGCCTTCTTCGACTAATACCTGCAGCACATTAAATGCATCTACATCTATTCTCATCGCACAAGCATCCTGTAAAGTTTTAAATACCATCTAAAATTTAGATAGAGATAAGCTATTTATTATTCTTTTTTTTGTTCATAACAGCAACTAAATTGATACTTAGATCACAAAACAAGGTAATTAGCAGATGTCAGTTTGCTAAGTAACCAAACAAAAATCCCATGCGTCAGCCTTGGTTGACGAGTCAAAGTCACCAACAAACAGAGTGACCATTGGGTAATTACATATTGAAAGAGGACTCACTCATGGCAAGCGAACAAAATCCACTTGGTCTACTCGGCATCGAATTTACCGAGTTCGCCACACCTGACATCGATTTTATGCATCAGGTTTTTCTCGATTTTGGTTTCTCTAAGCTTAAGAAACATAAAAGCGAAGATATCGTTTACTACAAACAAAACGACATCAACTTCCTTTTAAACCTAAAGAAGCAAGGCTTTTCCGCTGAATTTGCTAAAACCCACGGCCCTGCAATCAGTTCTATGGGTTGGCGTGTAGAAGATGCCAAATTCGCATTTGAAGGTGCAGTTGCTCGTGGAGCAAAGCCTGCGAGTGAAGAAAGTAAAGATCTACCTTACCCAGCCATCTACGGCATCGGTGATAGCCTGATCTATTTCATTGATACCTTCGGCGACAACAATATCTACGATATCGACTTTGTCGATCTTGAAGAGCAGATCATTGTCGAAGAAAAAGGATTCATGGAAGTTGACCACCTAACCAACAATGTCTACAAAGGCACCATGGAGCATTGGTCTAATTTCTACAAAGACATTTTTGGCTTCACTGAAGTACGCTACTTCGATATTAAAGGTGAACAAACTGCCTTAATGTCGTACGCGCTGCGTTCGCCAGACGGCAGCTTCTGCATCCCTATTAATGAAGGTAAAGGTAGCGATAAGAACCAAATTGATGAATATCTACGCGAATACGATGGTCCAGGTGTACAGCATCTAGCGTTTAGAAGTCGTGATATTGTTGCGTCATTAGATGCAATGGAAGGTTCATCGATTCAAACATTGGATATTATTCCTGAGTATTACGACACGATTTTCGAGAAGCTACCGCAAGTGACTGAAGACCGTGAGCGTATCAAACATCACCAAATCTTGGTTGATGGGGATGAAGACGGTTATCTATTGCAAATCTTTACTAAGAACCTATTTGGTCCAATCTTCATTGAAATCATTCAACGTAAGAACAATCTAGGTTTTGGTGAAGGTAACTTTACCGCGCTATTCCAGTCAATCGAGCGAGATCAGAAACGTCGCGGCGTGCTATAAGCAATCCCTTAACTATTGATTAAAAAAACCAGCCTTTCGGCTGGTTTTTTATTTTCAGTGACCGAGA
The DNA here is from genome assembly GCF_043643685.1 of Shewanella waksmanii. GTDB lineage: Bacteria > Pseudomonadota > Gammaproteobacteria > Enterobacterales > Shewanellaceae > Shewanella > Shewanella waksmanii_A. Next base: position 162,555 of record NZ_JBHZSN010000007.1, on the reverse strand, counting down.
AATTATCTACACTAGCTGCCGGCTCAGTGAGCCGATAAACCAACAGGAGATTATTCCTGTTCAACGCTTGTTATTTTAAGGAACCACATGCCCGATCTCGCTATATTAATGGTATTTATTCCCACCTTCTTCTTTGTCTCCATTACTCCGGGAATGTGCATGACCTTAGCCATGACATTAGGCATGAGCATTGGCGTTCGCCGCACATTGTGGATGATGATAGGTGAGCTAGTTGGTGTAGCCATTGTGGCGATTGCAGCGGTATTAGGTGTCGCCAGCATTATGCTCAATTACCCCAATGTCTTTGAGGTTCTGAAATGGATTGGCGGTGCTTACCTTGCGTATATTGGTATTAATATGTGGCAAGCCAAAGGCAAAATGGCGATCGTCGAAGGCCAACAAACCGATAGTACTATCAGCAATTTCACCTTAATGTCTCAAGGGTTCATTACAGCCATCGCCAATCCTAAGGGCTGGGCGTTTATGATCTCGCTACTGCCACCGTTTATCAATGTTGAACGCGCTGTGGCGCCACAGCTTATCATGCTGCTGAGTGTGATCATGATGACCGAATTTGTCAGCATGCTAGCATATGCTGCTGGCGGCAAAAGCCTGCGTTTATTTCTCAGTCGCGGCGACAACATTAAATGGATGAACCGCATCGCCGGCAGCCTAATGGTCGGTGTCGGAATTTGGCTGGCAGTTGGATAACCGACAATAAAGTCGGTTATGCCTTATAGGGCAAAACTTGACTCAATTGCTGCATATATAACTGCATATCTCGCTGCTCTTGCGCGCAATAGTTATCAATTGCAGCCTGAAACTGAGGGTGATCAACAAAGTGCACTGAATGGGTCGGCACAGGGGTAAAGCCCCTAAGTACTTTATGCTCCCCTTGTGCACCCGCATCAAATACCGCTAATTGCTGGGCGATGGCATACTCGATACCTTGATAGTAACACGCTTCAAAATGCAGCCCTTCTATCTCTTTGAGTGCTCCCCAATAACGGCCATATAAATGTGTTTCAGACTCAAAAAACAGTGCAGCGGCTATCAATTGTTGCTGAGGCTCAGACTGATCATTTTCTCCAGGCTCTTTATGTTGAGTGACTTTTAACAACCTCACACTGTCGGCCATCGTGATGCCAATAGTGGTAAAGAACGCCTGATTTAGATAACCGCTGTGGCCTGAGCGCTTCAAATAGGTATGCATATAACAGTGATAAAAATCTTGCCAATCGGCTGCGGAGATCTCATGCCCATTAACCATACTGAAGGTCAAATTGTGCTTGGCGAGCTGTCGTCGCTCTTTGCGGATATTCTTGCGTTTACGACTTGTCATTGAGCCAAGAAAATCGTCAAAGTCTTGATATTGGTTATTATGCCAATGAAATTGCGTGCCTAGCCTTTGGGTAACACTTGTCGCTTGATATTGTTTCGCTAATCCTTCACTAACAAACAATCCGTGCCATCCAGAATAACCGTCATCCTGCACTCGGGTTTGCAAATAAGCGATCAATTGTTCAATAACCGCTTGCTGAGTATCTTTATCAATGTCCTGCGCAAATGCGAGTTTATTGCCTATCGCTGGCGTAAAAGGTATCGCATTGAGTAGCTTAGGATAGTACTCAAGGCCATTACGTTCGTATGCTTCTGCCCATGCCCAATCAAACACATACTCACCGTAAGAGTGAGACTTCTCATACAGTGGCATTAACGCAATAATTTGCTCACCTGCTTTAATCAGTAGGTGCTGCACTTTCCAGCCTGTTGTCGCCGACACAGCACCACTACTTTCAAGCGCGGCCAAAAACTCATAACGCATAAACGGCAGTGAATGACCCACAATCCTTTGCCAGTGATGCTGGCCTATCTGCTCAATACTCTCGACACTGACAAAACTCAACGGTTCCAAATAGGTAAACTCCCTGTTTAAGGTTGATTTTCTCATCATTAAGCGTCACATTGTTTGCCTAAAACAAAAGACGCAAAGGAATGATAATGCGCGTAGCAAAGACCTTATGTTGTATTTTAACCCTTACTTTGCCACTCATTGGCACTAATGTCAGTATCGCAAAAGAATCATCAATCTATAGCCATGCAGCTACCGCTCAGCCCGTATGGGCTCAACATGGCATGGTTTCAAGTCAAGAAGCCTTAGCAACACAAGCAGGTGTAGCTATCTTAGAGCAAGGCGGAAACGCGGTTGACGCTGCTGTTGCGGTAGGCTTCACCCTCGCGGTTACCTTACCTCGCGCTGGCAACTTAGGCGGCGGTGGCTTTATGTTGGTTCATCTTGCCAAAGAGCAAAAAACAGTCGCCATTGATTACCGCGAAAAAGCCCCAAGCGCTGCTCACAAAGATATTTTTCTTGATGAAAAAGGCAATGTTGATAGCAATTTAAGCCGATCTCACGGCTTAGCAGTGGGTGTCCCCGGCACGGTATTAGGCATGGAGCTTGCCCTAGAGAAATACGGTACCATGTCGATGAAACAAGTCATCAGTACTGCAATAGAACTCGCGGAAAAAGGCATCACGGTCACACCGGATTTAGCCACATCACTTGCTGGTTTAAAACGTCGCATCGGTCGCTGGCCTAGCTCAGCCGCCATTTTTTATCGCCCAGATGGCAGTAATTTCGCCATTGGAGACACCTTAAAACAAACGGATTTAGCCCATTCGTTGCAGCTTATCAGCGAACATGGCAGCAAGGGGTTTTATCAAGGTGAAACGGCCAACAAAATTATTGATGCCATCGCCCAAGCTGGCGGCAACATGACATTGGATGACCTCGCCAATTATCGCGTGGTAGAACGTCAACCTGTGGTGGGTAATTACCGTGGCTATCAAGTGGTGTCTATGCCGCCCCCTTCTTCCGGTGGCGTACATATCATTGAGATGCTAAATATGCTTGAGCCCTATCCCATCGATAAATTAGGCCACAACACCGCCGATACCTTGCACTTAATGGCTGAGGCAATGAAACGTGCCTACGCCGACCGCAGTGAATACCTTGGCGATCCTGATTTTGTCACCGTACCAGTTGAAAAAATTATTGATAAAAACTACGCCAAATCCCGCGCAGCTGATATCGCGATCAACAAAGCCACACCAAGTAGTGAAATAAAACCTGGCAACCTTAACCCGTACGAGAGTAATCAAACCACCCACTATTCCGTTGTTGATAAATGGGGCAATGCCGTTTCCAATACCTATACCTTAAACTTCAGTTATGGCTCAGGCCTTGTTGCTGCTGGCACAGGTATCTTACTGAATAACGAAATGGATGATTTTTCCGCTAAACCCGGTGTCCCCAATGGTTATGGATTAATTGGCGGCGATGCCAATGCGGTTGAAGGCAACAAGCGACCATTAAGTTCTATGAGCCCCACCATAGTCATGAAAAACAACAAACCGTTTATCATTACTGGCAGCCCTGGTGGTTCTCGAATTATCAATACCACCTTGCAAATTATCATGAACGTCATTGATCATGACTTAAATATTGCCGAAGCAACCCAAGCCGCGCGGATACACCATCAATGGCTTCCCGATGAAATTCGCGTTGAACGCAGTCTTAACCGCGATACTGTTTCGTTACTTGAGCAAAAAGGACACAAAGTCAAAGTTAAAAATGCCATCGGATCGACGCAGTCAATTATGGTCACTGAAGACGGCATTTATGGTGCGTCAGATCCAAGACGTGCTGGCAGCCTTACCACTGGCCACTAGTACCTCGACGCGAATGCCATAGCTTTCACAAATCACAGATGTGACAGCTATGGCTTAATTAAGTGGTTTTTTACTGCTTTTGATGACTTTTATCCCTTTAATACATTTATTTAACATTTTCATCCTCAGAAATAATGTTCTACTGGGAATTTACGTTGCTCCTTTCTCAAATCAAATCAGCGTTCTTTTGGCCATATTTCAACGCTTATGGTTGAAAAAACCCGCGACCGAAACATTTGTTACAAACAATTGTAAATTTTAATAGATTTAACACCTCTAGCCATGATAAATAAATGTTTTTAACTTTGCTTGCAAAGCTATTAACGCCAGTTTAAGTTATCTGGCGTATAACGAGATCTGACTCGCAATTTTGTGCTTAAACAATAACTAGATCAGACATCAGCATTGCCACATTAACTCACAAGTAATCACTCGGGGATAAAACAATGAAGGGATTAACCCTCAAACCAATCGTAACCGCTATGGCTCTGACATTTGCCCTTGGCGCCTGCAGTAACACTGACGGACAACAAGCAACAGATAATGGTAACCAAGCGCCTAATGTTGTCGCTCAGCAAATTATTGAAAACAACGCCAGCAATCCATTCTTCAAGCCATATGACACGCCATACGGTATCCCCGATTTTGCCAAAATAAAGACTGAGCACTACCTACCCGCTTTCAAAGCAGGTATTGCTCAGCAAAAAGCTGAAATCGCCGCTATCGTAAACAACCCTGATGCACCGACATTTGCTAACACCATTGAAGCAATGGAGTTTAGTGGTGACCTAGTCACTAAAGTCGCTAGCGTGTTTTATAACCTCACCAGTGCTGATACCAATAAAGAACTACAGAAAATTTCTAAAGAAGTATCGCCAATGCTAAGCGCGGCATCGGACGATATTCGCTTGAATGACAAATTGTTCCAACGCGTTAAAGCTGTATATGCTCAAAAAGATTCACTCAATCTAAACCACTCTCAAGCCAAACTACTTGAAGATACCTACAAGGGCTTTACTCGTGGTGGTGCAAACCTTAGCGATGCAGATAAAACTAAGCTTCGCGCTCTTAACGAGCAAATTGGTAAACTTAGCCTAGAGTTTGGTGACAATTTGCTTGCTGAAACCAATGCCTTTGAATTGGTTATCGACAACGAAGCTGATCTTGCCGGCCTTCCTCAAGATGTGATTGCCACTGCAGCACAAACAGCTGCTAAACGTGGCCATGAGGGCAAATGGGTATTCACTACTTCACGTCCTTCTATCACGCCATTTTTAACCTATGCTGATAACCGTAAGCTGCGTGAGATTATTTACAAAGGATATGTTGAGCGTGCTAATAATGACAACGCCAATGACAACAAGAAGATCCTCGCTAAAATGGCTGCCCTACGTGCAGAACGTGCACAGCTAATTGGCTATAAAACCCACGCTCATCTAGTGCTTGAAGAGCGCACCGCCAAAACACCTGAAAATGTGTATAAGCTACTCGACAAAGTTTGGCCTGCAGCGTTAGGTCAAGCAGAAGCAGAAGTCGCTGAAATGCAAAAACTGATCGACAGCGAAGGCGGTAATTTCAAGCTAGCGGCTTGGGACTGGTGGTACTACTCAGATAAAATCCGTGTGGCTAAGTATGACTTTAATGAGCAACAAACTCGCCCATACTTCTCATTAGAGAGCACGTTAAAAGGGGTGTTCTACACAGCTAACCGTTTATTCGGCATCACCGTTAAAGAGCGTACCGATCTACCGACTTACAATGATGAAGTCCGTACATGGGAAGTATATGACAAAGACGGTTCATTAATGGCGATTTTCCTAGGTGACTACTACGTGCGCGACAGCAAACGTGGCGGTGCATGGATGAACTCATACCGTCAGCAATACAACATGAACGGTGTTGACTCAATGCCTATCATAGTTAACGTACTAAACTACCCACGCCCAGCAGAAGGTGAACCATCACTGCTGACTTTTGACGAAGCAAGTACACTATTCCACGAGTTTGGTCACGCGCTTCACGGTATGTTGTCAAATGTTGAGTACCGCTCACAAGCAGGTACTTCTGTACCTCGTGACTACGTAGAGTTCCCATCACAGGTTATGGAAAACTGGATGACGCAACCTGAAGTGTTAGCTCAGTTTGCTAAACACTATAAGACCGGTGAAGTGATCCCACAGGAGTTGGTAGAGAAAATTCAAGCAGCCAGCAAGTTTAACCAAGGTTTCGCCACTGTTGAGTACATGGCCGCCACTAAGCTTGATTTAGATTGGCATACCTTGACGGATTTCACTCCAAAAGATGCAGCAAAATTTGAAGCCGATAGCTTGAAGAAAATGGGACTAATTGAAGAGATTGCGCCGCGTTACCGTAGCACTTACTTCGCCCACATCTTCTCTGGCGGATATTCTGCAGGTTACTACAGCTACCTATGGTCTGATATCTTAGGTGCTGATGCTTTTGAAGCCTTCAAAGAAAACGGTATCTTTGACCATAAAACTGCAGAAGCCTTTAGAAATAATATCTTATCTCAAGGTGGTAGTGACGATCCTATGCAACTTTACAAACAATTCCGTGGTAAAGAAGCGGGCATCGAGCCATTACTTCGTAGCCGTGGATTACTAGCGAAGTAAATATAAATTCGCGACACAAAAAAGCATGACATCAAGTCATGCTTTTTTTATGTCATGATGAAACGAATCTATGCCGCCCTACGCATGTATAAACAATTTTCAATAGGAATAGGCTCAAGTGGCGAGCAAGCCCTAAAACCTAACTGTTGATATGCCCTCACTGCAGGACCATTATCGGCAAGTACAAACAAAGAAGACGGTTGCTTCACTAATTGTGGATCCGAGCGCCCTGCTTGTTCAATCAGCCCGTTAATTAAATGATGACTAACCTTTTGCTGATTAATCCGTTTACCACGATAATCAGGAGCAACAATCAGCCTCGATAGATGCCGACATTGCCAGCGCGAATACCATTGCCCAAATGCCAAAAGCTTTTCACCATCCACCAGCCCGTATGACTCCATTTTATCAAGCTGTAAGTCTTCACTGAAGGACGCTAAATCATAGGGGTAGCGAAAACCTGGCCCCGCCCACTGAAATAACGCTTGTTTATCTTCAATCCATGACATAAGCACACCGACATATTGAGATGTCGATGTCATTCTAATTAACTCCATTTGTATTTCACCATTAGCTATTCTCGGCTTAACGCCAACCTTAATTGAACAATGAGTAACAGTGCTTTCTTGTATTAGCCATTCACGTTACAGTATTGCCACTCATTCATCACGGATGCTACCGCATTATGAATTTACCCTTTTCTCAAGCCTGTGAAAACAATAAACAACCAATATATGAACAACTTGCTAGTATTTTTAGCCAGAAACAACATATTTTGGAAATCGGCTCAGGTACCGGTCAGCATGCCTGCTTTTTCGCTAACAACCTGTCGCATCTAATTTGGCAAAGCAGTGATCAACCAGCGTACCTAGCCGACCTTAATTGTCGTATTGAACAGGCCAAATTAACTAACTTGCCGTTAGCTTTGCCGTTAGATGTTGCGGCGCCAAACAGCGCCATTACTCAGCAAAAATTCGATGGAATATACAGCGCTAATACCTTGCACATCATGAGTAAGCCATTAGTGGAAAAGTTTTTCTCGCTCGTAGGTAGTATCACTCAAACTGGTGCATCCTTAGTCATTTACGGACCATTTAACTATCAAGGTCGTTACACCAGTGACAGCAACCGCGACTTTGACCAATGGTTGCTGGCCAGAGATCCGTTAAGTGCTATAAGAGATATTGAATGGATAACCTCACTTGCTGAGCAACAAGGTTTTACACTGCAGCAAGATTTTGCGCTGCCGGCGAATAATCGCTTATTGCATTTTATCGCGACACGCTAATCACATTCTGTTAGAGCTTAAAGCCAGCAATTTGTGCCGCAAGTTGCTGGGCATCGGTCGCTAAGCGACTGCCTAACTCGCTGGCGCCTTGTGCTGTTTGCAGTGCAGCTTGTGCATCGTTATCGATAGCGCGGGTCTTATCACTCATCTGCGCTGCTGCAGCGCGTTGTTCACTGACCGCACTGCGGATCTGCTCTGTGATGGTGACAATTTGACTGACACTTTGGGTCAAACCGCTAATGCTCTCACTGACCGCACTAGCTTGCTCAACACCTTGTATTGCTTGCTTGTCACCGTTATCCATGGCAACCACCGCTTCGCTAGCACCAGCTTGAACTGCCTCTATCATTGACTGAATTTCTGAGGTGGAGGTTTGCGTCCGACTTGCTAAGGTTCTTACTTCGTCAGCGACAACCGCAAAGCCACGACCCGCTTCTCCGGCACGCGCAGCTTCAATTGCTGCATTAAGTGACAGCAGGTTAGTTTGCTCAGCTATCGAGCGAATCACATCAACCACCTTGCCAATCTCCAAACTATGATCGGCTAAGCGATGTATGACCTCAGCACCTTTACTCACTTCATCAGCAATATGATTAATACCGGTCACCGTTTGCGTAATAACCTGCTGCCCATTAACCACATTTGCATGGGCATTATCGGTGATACTAGTAGCATCAGTGGTACTACCCTCAACCTGTTCAAACGAGGTGACCACTTGTTCTATTGCGATAGAGACATCTTGTGTTTGTAGTCGCTGCGCTTTCAGTGTCTCTGCAACTTCATCAGTCACATTATTCATTGCATGACTGGCGTCTAACACTTCACTGCTTAACAGTTTAACCTCAGCAATCAAGGTTTTTACACTGGTTTGCATGGTATTGAACGCGTCGGCGATAACCGCAAATTCATCGCGCCCTTCTACCGGCAAAGACGCACTCAAATCACCTTGAGCCATCGCGGCCATGGCGACTTTGATTTTAGCCACATGGGCGGCAATAGCAGAGTAAAAACTCAATAGAAAATAGACACTTGCCGTCACCACCAATAGCAGTATCACCAGTAACAACCCCATCACTTGGGATTGTTGAGCCACCCGATCGGTGAGATTTTCTGACAATTGTATCCCTACCTGTTGCCACGCCTGCTGTTGGATATTATTAATCGTGCGCTGCTGCACTTGAAAAGCGTTAAGGCTAATTTGCGGGCTGTCAGGATTGATTATCTGCTGCTCAATCTGAACAATAAATTGTTGTGTTCGCTGCTGCATATCCACTAATGCGTCTAGGTCTGCTTGCATGGTCGCAATTTGCAGATCAAGCAGTCTTTGCACAGTTTTCTGGCTAAGTAGCAACAACTCTAAGGTGCGGTTATTTAGCGCCACAATGTCGGTATAATTTTGCGGATTAAAACCATTTCGTAAAATATCCTGTGCGGTAGCCGCCAACCGAGACTGGTAATCCAGCAATTGTGGGTATTGTTTAACGTACAACTGAGCCAAATAGAAACCGTCAGCTTGCTTATCTAAGGTTAATCCACTTTGGGCGCCAATATCTTCCTTGATTTCCAGTAGCCGATCAGCAACGGCATCGGCGCTGAAAAAGGTTTCTGCTCCGGTGTTTAATAAATCAAAGTGGGTCTGCAATTGGCGCAATTGCTGTGGTTCTTCACGGTATTGTTGCTCAGCAGCACTTATAAGTTGATTAATCAATGCTTGAAACTGTTGATGTTGAAACGCGCTTTGCTGGCGCTGCTTACTAAGCCAGCCATCAATAGCACTAATATCCATGATTCGTTGTAAACCGGCGCGTTCACGATCCACATCCATTAACTGCTGGTATTGGAGGTTCACTAAATAGATTGCTCCCAAACACAAGGGAGTCAATGTCACTAAAGCAAGTACAACAAATTTATGTTTGAAATTAAGGCGATTTCCTAGGGATATCCCTATCTTAAGCAGTGCATTGGTCATCTATCGCAGTATCCTTTGTCTACATTCCGATAACATAGACCCGATAACTGCGATAGATATTTCCGTTAAATTGACATAAATTGTTGGCGGTTAGAAATCCGTTTCGCTCAGTTGAGTTAATAGCTCGCTACTGGCTTCAATCTGCTTACGTAAACTTCGAGTTTGCACCGCCCAATAATGCATATAGAACTTAGCACCGCGCAGTTTATTATTGTAAAACTGCATATCTCCCTCACCTTTGTCGATAGCGGCTTGAGCAACCATCGCCATTCTGCACCACATCCAAGCCAGTGCGGTAATGCCAAAGATTTGCAAGTAAGGCATTGAAGCCGCGCCAATAATATCGGGATTTTTCTGGGCATTGGCCACTATAAAGTGAGTCGCTTTCTCTAAATCCGTTGATGCATCCATTAAGGCAACCACATATTCCTTGATGGCATCATTTCCCATCTGCTCGGCCAAGAAAGGTTTTAGCTGATCTGACCAAAGTGTTAACGCCGCACCGCCATCAGCAAGCAATTTACGACCGACCAAATCTAACGCTTGCACGCCATTGGTGCCTTCATAGATCATCGCAATGCGGCTATCTCGAACAAATTGCTCCATGCCCCACTCATGAATGTAGCCATGACCACCAAAAACTTGTTGTGCATCAACACACGCTTTAAACCCTTGATCAGTTACAAAGCCTTTTACTACTGGTGTAAATAGTGCTGCTAACTTTGCCGCAGCGGATGCTTGCGCCGCATCTTGATGTCGATGAGATTGATCAATCCATAATGCCTGTTGTCCAAGTAACGCCCTTGCGCCTTCATTTAAGGTTTTTTGAGCCATCAAAATTCGGCGCACGTCACCATGAACTAAAATCGAATCAGCAGCTTGTTCTGGGTTTTGAGCGCCACTCAATGCCCGCCCTTGAATGCGTTCTTTGGCATACGTCAGTGCGTTCTGATATGCAATTTCTGATACCCCCAATCCTTGAACTGCAACACCTAATCGCGCTTCATTCATCATAGTGAACATGGCACGTAATCCCTGATGAGGCTCACCGATAAGCTCTCCAATAGCGCCATCAAAAACCATCACACAGGTCGAGTTTCCGTGGATACCCATTTTGTGCTCTAGCGCTGCTGTTTGCACACCATTGCGAGCACCTAGGCTGCCATCATCGTTAACTAAGAATTTCGGCACAGCAAACAGCGAAATACCTTTCACACCCGCAGGCGCATCTGGCAATCTTGCCAGTACTAAATGGATAATGTTTTCTGCTAAATCATGATCGCCCGATGAGATAAATATCTTTTCACCACTAATGGTGTAAGTGTCATCACCAACCTGTTGTGCTTTGGCACGCAATAGCGCTAAGTCAGTGCCCGCATGAGATTCTGTCAGGTTCATGGTACCTGTCCACTCACCGCTCACCAGCTTTTCTAAATACTTATTTTTTAACTGATCGCTACCGTGAGCATGAATTGCCGCATAAGCACCATGAGTCAAACCTGGATACATGGCAAAGGCCATATTAGTGGAGGTATTCATTTCTGTGGCAAATACGCCGACAACTTCAGGTAATCCCTGACCACCATAGTCTTGATCGCTCGTTAAGGTTGCCCAGCCATTGTCAACGTATTGCTGGTAGGCTTGCTTAAAGCCCTCTGGGGTTATCACTTCACCATCGACAAGTTGGCAGCCTTGAAGATCGCCCACACCATTAAGAGGTAGCATTACTTCAGTGGTAAAATCCGCCACGCCCTGCAATATGGCATCAACCAACTCACTGTCTACTTCATCAAACCCAGCCAATTCTGGCTTATCATAAATCGTTAATAATTCATTAAGAATAAATTGATAGTCTTTTAACGGTGCTTGGTAAGTCGGCATTCCCCACTCCTTTGTTATTATGTAAGCCACAGCATTTGTTGACTTCTTTGGTCAGTGCTCTGACCACTGTACCCAAGTATGAACAAAAACACAGCAATTATGTTGCTTTGTTTGCTTTTTAGAACAAGGTTAACCAAAAATCAGCACAACAAGCCCTTATTTATTGGGGAAAAAATCAGTAAGCTTGATGCATGATTATTCCGCCTTCGGGCCTGTATTTAGGAATGAGGAGCACCCCATGGGTTCAGTTACGACAAAAAAGCACGCTAATGGGCTTGAGTATGTCGATATTGATACAGCGTTGTGTAAAGCACGAATTTTTCTTCAAGGTGCGCAGATAGATTTTTTCCAACCCGTTGGTCAGCAACCGCTACTTTGGGTTTCAGAAGCTGATGACTATCAAGCGGGTAATGGTATTCGCGGCGGTATTCCGGTCTGTTGGCCGTGGTTTGGTATGAGTGATACACCCGATTGGCCGCAACATGGTTTTGCTCGAACACGCCTGTGGTCATTGGAATCGGTAGTAATGAATAATGACGCTGTTGACTTGCGTTTCACACTAGCCATTAGCGATGAAGATAGGCTCTACTGGCCTCACGACACTAAGGTAGAAATGCTGTTTAACCTAAGTGACACCCTAAAAGTCACACTAAAAAACACCAACCATGCCGACTACCCTGTGAGCTTAACCCAAGCACTGCACACTTATTTCCCCATAGCGGATATTCAGCAGTTAAAAGCCAGAGGTTTTAACGACTCGCAATACATTGAATTTGGCCAAGGCCCATACACGCAGCCTAGCGATGAGGTGTTGTTTGATCGTGAAACCGACCGTGTTTATACGCAACTGTCACCGATGCAAACTCTCCACACCCCTAACGGTGTGATTGAAGTTGGCAGAGAAAACAGCCATTCCGCGGTATTATGGAACCCGTGGATAGAAAAATCACAGCGACTATCTCGTTTCAACGCCGATGATTATAAAACCATGGTTTGCTTAGAGGCAGCTAATGTATTGGAAGATAAAGTCACGCTGGCGCCAGGTGAGAGTCATGAACTCATTACAACCATAGCTTGGCAAAAATAGTCTGCTCACCCCGCTATGGTTGGCATTAATTTGCCTAACCATAGCGTTAGCAATCTTTGCCCTAAATATTTAAATTTCCTTTCATCCCTACAGTTGATTACACTCAAAGCACTTATCATTCATCGTACCGCTTAAAACACCTAATTAATTGATGAATAAACGCCGTATCCTAGCCGTTTTTATACTGCTGAGCCTAATCGTTGTCAGTGCAGCCTTATTGACGCGCTATTATCAGAGCATCACTCGTGATTTGGCTAATAATTGGCTGCGCCCCTTTGATACCCACATTGATCAACTTAGTTTTAGGCTATCAAGTCCACACCATTGGCATATTGACCACATCGCGCTTACCGTAAATGATACAGTTATCGAAGCTCATGATGTTGATATCGTCAGAAAAAGCCATAGCCCATGGCTGACAGTTTCAACAAAGATGATAGATCATATCGCGATCGGCTCGTTGTCTGTGGCGCTCAGCGAAAATCTGCTAAATCAAAAAACCGATCAAATCGACCAGCAAGGCCCATCTGCCGCGCTCGATATCGGCCAGCTCCCGCAAATAGCCGTAGGTGATATCACCCTTAGCTTACCCAATACTGAACATACACTGACCTTTGACTACCTCACCTTTGATGAGCAAGCAAACCTGCGCATGGCCGCACAATTTGCTAAGTCGCCACTATTTACTTTGGCACTGTCTTTAGCTGAGCAACGCTGGCAGATGCGTTCAAGCATCAACCTTCAAACCAGCCAAATGTTGATTGAACAGTTGGCGAGTTTACCTGGCGCAAGCAACCCACAATCAAAGCTTTACCCACTGCGTACTGCAACTCAAACACGCTTTGATATTAACGGCACTTTAATTAGCCAAGCCGAGCTTGAATTGGCAAAGGCACATTTGTCATCCAATCACTCAGTTAAGCAATTTTCACTATCTTGGGCTGAGCCTTTGCCATTTGAGGTGCAAGCCAAACAATCTCGCGTAACAGCTAAAGCTGAACAAACAGAGCAGAGTGCGAATTTCTCCATCGACGGACCGTTAAACGCCCTCACATTGAGTGTTCCCTCTAGTCAAATTGCGGCCTACTTTCCTAAACAAGCGGTTGTGCAATACGTAAAAACAAGCCTGCCAGAGGCAATGAGAGCACCAATAGTCGCATTATTAAGTCAACATAAAGACGACACACATCATGCACAAACAACTGAGCCCAAAGCGGATACCGTTGCATTTGAAATCAATAGCGACCCAGTAAAACTTCAATTAGATGCAATGGCGCTTGCCCCTATATCTTTGTCAGCCAGTTTATCTTGGCCACAAACCCAAATTGAGCTTCATTTAGCCACTGCAAATGTTATCCCGTTAAGCAACCAAACATTTTTACAGCCACAATTACCGTCACAATTACCGCCGCAATCGAACACAGATAACCAAACGAAAATTGATATTGACTGGCAATTAGGCATAAACAGTCTCCAAACGTCGTTACCAATCGCTCAGTTTGACGACACCAGTCTGTGGCTAAGTGCTGCAGAGCTCAAAAGCCATATGGCCGCGAGAACGCAAATCGATCTCCCCCTGTTATACACAGAAAAGCATTTACAACAGGAAGGAAAACAACCAGCACAACAAGCGAATACGTCAACCTCAAACACGAAATCATTAGATAAGCATCAAAACAGGCAGTTAACTACCCATCTAAAAACGCCTTGGTCATTATCTGTTACTGCGCCGCAGTTAACTATGCAGTCGCCTCAGCGCCGTTCACCGCAAACATTCTTTAAGGCGGCATCCTTGTCCATTGAAGCTGCAGACACTGAGCAAGAAATCAGCGCAAACTATGGTGTTTTGCAGTCAATGATTGCCAAACCACATCACCAAGCCCTTTGGGGGCCGCTATCAATTAACATCAGCGGCGCTACCTTTGACAGCACACAACTTGCTAAAGCTGAGGCAAAAGCAGAAGTCGATGCTGTCACAAATCTGCTTAACAGCGCGCAAAGCCAATTATTGATTGAGCAATTAAAATGGCAATCAAATCCACAGGGGTGGCAAACATCGATACTTGCCCCGCAGCTGCTCACTGACCAAATCCAGTACAAAAACCAATACAAAAGCCAAGCCCACAGCCAAGCTCACCAACTGACGATTAATAGCGGCCGTGTCATGCTTGGCTCACAATCCTTAAGTCTCAGTCAAACCACCGAAAATGAACCCTTGATTCTAACTGTTGGGGAGTTAAACACTGAGGTATTAGCAACAGAGGTTCAGCTGCAGCAAGCTGATGTACACTATCAAGCAACACTTGAATGGCTAAACGCTAAAAATAGCAGCGAAAAACCAATACGTTGGGATATCAAAAATTTTGATCGCAACCACATCAATCAACAAATTAACTACCAAGTCGGTGGACTAAATGTCGGTAAAACCGACCTACTAGCCCGTAAGCCGAAACGACAAACCTTAATTGATATACAAGAGATTGATCTATCGCAGCGGCTAGATAGTCAAGCTATCACCAAGCACATAGACACTTATGAGCAGTGGCAAATCGACTCTCTCGCATTTACAAGCCAACACCAGCTAGAACTAGACACTAGCACGCAACTATCAGGTACCTTGTCCCATGATGCGCAGTTAGCCCAGCTAATGTCACTGATACCATCACAGTGGCAGTTAGACTCGCAACTAATCATTAGCGGCAATAGTTACATAAATGGTCAATACCAGCTGCAACTTGGGCCAGAATTAAAGGCCAATGCCGCGCTAACGGTGGCATTTTCAGAGCTTGATGGCAGCTTAGCTAATTTACCCTTTGAAGAAGCGTCAGTGCAGTTAACCTGCAATAGTCGTTATGCGAAACAACAAAACATCGCAACGGTAAACTGCGAAGACATTCAATTGAATGCCCTAGCGTTTAACCCTGGCACCGTGATAAGCGATCTGCAATTAATTGCAAACATTGATGCTGACTTATCCCCTTTGCTAATTAATATGCCACTAGATAACGATAAACCTCTATTAACTGATAACGGCCAACGTCGCACTATCCTTGGTTCTAGCAGCCTTAATTTAACGGCCTCTGGCGAGCTACTTGGTGGACAATTACTCATTCCTCGATTCAATCTCAATAACAATACAGACTCCCATGCCTACATGGTCTTGCAAGGTTTGCAGTTATCAGAGCTCCTTGAGGTGCAACCCGTTACAGGGCTTTACGCCGATGGTATTTTTGATGGAGTACTGCCGGTAGATATTATCGACGGCAAGTTTACCGTCACAGGCGGACAGTTGGCTGCGCGGGCACCAGGTGGGTTAATCATGTTGAACAACAATCCGGCCGTCGAGCAATTACGCAGTTCACAACCCTATTTGGACTTTGTGTTTTCCACCTTAACTCACCTAGAATACAGTGAGCTGTCGAGCAGTTTTGATATGGCACCAAGCGGTGATGCGACCATGGATGTAGCAGTTAAAGGTCGCGCTGCGGACGTAACTCGTCCTATACATCTAAATTATCATCATCAAGAAAATCTGCTGCAACTATTAAAAAGCTTACAGATAGGCGATAAACTGCAAACTCAAATTGAACAGTCTATGCAACACTAAGTGTTCAGCTTATGGTCATCTAAAATCGTTAAACTGGACTTAATATAAGAGACGAACTAGCTCAGCAAGCAGCTAATCAAGACTGCGTAATAGAAGGAAAATGCTGTGAATAAGCTAACTAAAATAACTTTACTGGGTGGCATATTAACATCACTGTTAATATCCAGCGGCTGCACACCGACAGTTAAGATTGAGCCACCTGAAAAACCCATCGTCATCAACCTGAACGTCAAAATTGAACATGAAATTAAAATCAAGGTTGATAAAGAATTAGATGATTTACTGTCAAATGACGAACTATTCTAACCACCACACCATAGGAGTATTGCAATGAATAGAACCCTTTTATTACTCATCGCTGGCTTGGTGTTTAGTGCGAATGCATTGGCAATGTCACTACAAGATGCCAAAACCCAAGGTTTTGTTGGCGAACAAACCAATGGTTATTTAGGTATCGTCAAGTCGAGCCCTGAAGCACAACAACTGATTAAAAGTGTTAATGCGAAACGCAAAGCCCAATACCAAAAAATCGCCACCAAAAACGGCATCAAAACCCAAGATGTAGCAAAGCTTGCTGCCGAAAAAGCCATCAAGGCATCGAAAAAAGGCCACTATATTCAAACCCCATCGGGTAAGTGGATTAAAAAGTAAACCAAACTAGCACTTGTGCCCCAGTGCGCTGCTGGGGCTAAGCTTTGCATGTATGCCTTAACACACCTATCAAACTTGGTTTGATAACTCACCATAGTCTCAGTGTCTGTCTAAGCTATTGTACCTAAGATCTTTTTAAGCTAGCTTGTTAGCATTGGCTAAATTAAGTGCATCAGCCCAATAAAGCACCTTAGGTTGTTGCGCCAACAAGGGATTGATATTTCCAACACATCGGAACCGATATAATGAGTAATCTTCAAAGAAGTGCTGGTATTTCAGCTATTTTTCAAGCCTTAATTTATATTGCCGCTTTTGTGTATTTTGGCGCTTTTTGGGCATACCCCGCAGAAGGCACAGCATCAGATAAAATGGCCTATTTAGCCGAGAATCAGCTGGTTTTCTCATCTGTATACTTTCTGATGTATGGCGTATTTGGCGTGCTGCTAGCGATTCTTGTCGTTGGTTTATATGAAAAGCTCAAAGTCACAGATAGTTCGATGGTAAAAGTGGGCTCCCTTTTCGGTGCCGTTTGGGTGGTGCTAGTAATAGCCAGTGGTATGTTAGCGCATATTGGACTGTCCCATGCCATTGACCTTATGAGTGTGTCTACCGAAAAAGCCTTTGATATGTGGACGGTGATTGTTGTCATTATCGACAGCTTGGGTGGTGGAAATGAGTTTGTTGGTGGCCTATGGGTACTGCTGATAAGTTTAGCCGCGCTAACAGCTAAAATGTTTACTCGAGGCCTAAATTACCTCGGGGTCATTGTCGGGCTCGCAGGTATTGCCACCATATATCCTGAAGATAGCCTCACCGAAATTTTTGGTATCACGCAAATTGTTTGGTTTATCTGGCTCGGGGTATCTCTTTTAACCCAAGCTGATAACGAAAGCGCCGTATAGCGACATGCAAGACTGCAACGTCCTAACTGCGACTAAATTTAACTAAAAGACATTTGTATATGGAAGTTTTTATCATTATTGGTTTAACCTTGTGCCTTTGCATAGTTGTTCCCGCAGCTATCAGTTTCATCGCTTTACGCATATCAAATATCGAGGCAATCATAGAAGTCAATGGCACGCAAATAACCCTACGTAGATTTACAATTGAGCGACTATTTCGACTTAACGGCCTAACGATTAACGCAGCCAATATCAAATGCATTCAAATTGCAAATAACCCCGCCAGAGGAACTTGCATCTCTCTTTTTAATCAAGCAAATAATGCGGTGGATATTTGGGTTTCACCGCATCTAGTTCGGCCGCTAGTCAACGAGCTCAACCGCTGCTGTCCTCACGCCAATATGGTTGAAAGATAAGCAATTGTTACCTTAAAAGGAGCAATTATTTATTGTTGGTGATATGTTACCTGCCAATTCGGTTTAGCTAATTTAATATTTTAAGCCCCATCGTTTTCAACATGCTAAAGGATTGCCATGTTCTATACCATTATCACTATTGCATTGTGTGCTGTAGGCGCTTTGACCTTTATCCCACAATTAAAAGGAGCGATGGAGCGATATAGTATTGGTATTAATTTTTTCCTGACCTTGATCGCGACCCTTGTTGGGGTATTTATTGCCATCTCTATTACCAACTACGAAGCGCAACAAAAAGAAAAACAGGATGTCATCAAGCTGCTACGATCAGCCATGTCATCAATCGATACCTGTCATGACTACAGTGAGAAACTAATTGACTACTTCAATAAACTGCCAAAACATGACGATGCAAGACCTGACTTCTTTAGTAAAAACCCGCCACCTTATCCAGAGTATCTAGACACTTTTTTAATGCAGAATCTTGTTAGCAAAAACTTATCTGGAACTAGCTTGAATCAGCTTAATGAAAATTTAATTAACCTAAAACGAAGCCGCACTTTCAACGCGCCTCTGTACCTGACAGTACTCGATAACACCTTTAAACTTCTGCAATTAGAGGTGAGCTACCAACAAGGTCATCTGAATGAAGTGCAGCTAGAAGCCCAAATAAATGACTTAGACACTGTATTGACCAACTCTCCTTTACTAGACTGAACAACTTAAATATCAAAGCCGTCCTTTAAAAACCTTAATATCAAAAGTTAATTAGCCTCAATCAAAAAACACCGCTAACCAGATAGTTGCGTGCGCAGGGTCAGTATAACTGACCTTGTGTTTCTGCCCCGCTGCCACCAGCAGACTATCGCCAGCAGTTAAATCAAACTCGCGTCCATCGTCAAACACTACAATTCCCCGACCTTGCAACACCATCACCCACTCTTGTTGGCTTTGATCATACCAACCTTGCTCAGGTGACTGCTGACCATAAGAGACAATACGCTCGATACGGACATTACCTTGACTGACAATATCTTGAAAATGTTCAACCGTTCGGTCGGTGGGTAAATTTGCAAATAGATTCATCATCCTCTTCCTTAAAAAACGGTTTTCCTGAAATAATTGGCCTTTCTGAATAAACTGTTACCTGCAATTAACTAACAATTCTATTCGAAAATCGAATAGTTTTTAATTTATATATCGCAGCTATAAGATAGATAATCTCCTCAGCCAAAACATCAACATAACCATTGAGGAGAAGCGATGAAAGCTTTTATTGCCGTCTTATTAACTATCACGACGTTAGTCGGCTGCGCGTCCGGCGACGTAGCCTTAAACCGTAAAGGTGAAGTGCTAGCCAACCAAATCACCAAAGCCGATAACACTGGCACAGGTAAAGCTATCGGTAATCTTAGTGGCCTGGCTACCGCTGATTCTGATGTTAGGTTAGCAGGCTGGATTTTTGGTGGTCTAATTGGTGATGCCATTGAAGAAGGCACACTATCTATGGTGTCGGAATTGGTGATTCGATTAGAAGACAACAGAGTGATCAATATTAAACTGCCTAACATTAATGAATCCATCGCTGAAGGAGACACGGTCGAAGTTGCCTTTAACCCTTACGGTGACCCAATTGATGTAAGACATCTCACCAAGGCAAATATTAACTCACAGCAAAGCCAAGCGCAGTCAAGTAACCTAAACGAAACGGAAATGTCTGTATCAACCACGGCTAAGCGCTAGTCTGAGCTATCCCATTAATTCTGACGTCGCCTCTTACATATAGCCAATTGGTGAGGTGATGCAGAGATGTTAGTCATTGGTACTAAAAAGGCCACTTTAAGTGGCCTTTTTAACAATACAACAGATAACTTACAGGTCTTTGGTTATCGTATCTTGCAAACCATCATTGTCTGTTACCGTTAATGTTACCTGTGATGCACTATGACCGTAACTAATCATTAATCGATTACGGCTAGTTTTTCCGTTATCAAGCTGCCATAACTGCTGTACCACTTCCCCATCAGGGTCGCTACTGGTCGACAAAAACAACTGCATAAAGCGGAAATTAACGTGCATGAAGCTCGCAACTGGAGGCTGTTCAGTAGACGCTTCCACGACCACCAGCTGTTCAGTCACCGTCGTCGCTCCATCATCATCGGTGACGCTCATGGTAATGGTATAACTTCCGGCTTGAGAATAACTGTGGTTCACCATCTGACCTGACGCTGTATTTCCATCACCAAGCTGCCATGTTATCTGCGCCACTTGTCCATCGACATCATCGGCCTGTGCCGTCAAGGTTACCGATAAACCTTGAACCTCAGCGGTAAAATCGGCTGTAGGTGGCACATTCAGAGCTTGCAACTGAAGTGAAACAATGACCGGATCGTGATCCGACGAGCGGTAAGCATCTGATTGATATAACTCAGTTAACTGCGCTGGCGTTTTAAATTCCTCGTTATAGTCAAGGACTCTCGGCTCATCACTGTTAATTGGCCATTGCACAACATCAATCACGTTAGGCAGCAAGGTCGTATTCGCTAAAGCATAATCTAGCTGGCCCGTTTCACCTTTAAAGATATAACTATAAGGTGCAGGTTTTGCCAAATAACCATTTAGCTCAATAAAACCTGCGTTATCAAGTGCAGCTAATGGATCTTCCTTCGCATACGCATTGAGATCGCCTAAGACTAACTGCGCCTGCTCAGGGTAGTGCTCAGCCATCCACAAACCAATCGCTTGTGCTGCGCGGGTACGGGTTACATTGCAGTTACCCTGACCATCACCCAAATTAGGATCATTTAAGCTATCACAATCACTGCCTTTAGATTTTAAGTGATTAACCGCTACCACTACATCCTGCTGCTCATTGGTTAGCGTAAATGCCTGCGCCAACATCGCACGGTTTTTACTGTCGTTAAACAATGGCGCGCCAAGGTTATCTGTTGGTGAGTTAGCACTAGATAGTACCTTTGCAGCACCATTTACACTCAATCTATCACTTCGATAAATAAGCCCAACAGCAATCGCATCTGTACCTATCCCGCTACCATCAACAGAAACAAAGCTGTAGCGACTATCTCCCCAGGCTTGATTAAGCCCATTAACTAAATCTGCGATTGCAGATAGTTGGTCAAATCCATCATTCTCTATTTCCATCAATCCATAAATGTCAGCGTCAATTGCCACCATTGCACTAATGATTTTGTCGCGTTGACGAACAAACTCGGCTGCAGTATCAGCGCCTCGGTCGGTTGGGAAGCCGCCGCCTAACCCATCACCGTTGAAATAATTCAATACATTGAAGCTAGCGACTTTGAGGTTGCCGCCCATAGCAAGTTCAGGCGTGAGACTGCGAGGATTAGCTTGTACAAAATTGACCGTATCTATGGGCATTAAGCGATATTGATCAAAGCCATAGTGCATCACTGCGGTGAAGTTGCTCACTGCATCACCAACGCGCACAGTATTGCTAGCACTTAATTCTGGGGCTGGATAACGAATAGGATCAGGATTTTGCGCAGTTAATCCGTCGTCCAAAATGATGCTGTCTTTGGCATTGGCCGCAGTGACCGCTAATGCATCTGCACCAGGTGTCGCCACTTGGGTACCGATGTAATGTCGTTGACTGCCCAGTAATAGTTCGCCATAACGACCTAAGTTATACACCTCATTGACGATAAGCGGCTGGGTAAAGCTGACCAACATACCTTCGAAGGCTTCAAAATCACTAAGCTCAGCGACAGGGAGAGTCACTGATGCAGGGCTTGGTAGGGTGACATTGGCTTCACATAGTTGATGTACCGTGACATCTGTAAGCTCTGTCAGTCCATTATATTCTTTTACCGTTGTGGCCAGTCTGATGCGATCACCAACTTGATAGGCTAACGGCGTTTGGCTATATACAAAAACACCCTCTGAGGTTGATGAATCACCATCCGTCTCATTGTCAGCACTTTGTATAAAAAAGCCATTGAGGTGGGTTTCATTGTTGCTAGTAACAATGCCTTCAACAACAACCTGCTGTCCAGCTAACGGGCTTGAAGCGCCGCTGCCCTGTATCGCACTGACGGCGGTAAATGGTGTTGAACATACCATATCTGCGGGTTCAGTTGGGTCTGTCGGATCGGTGGGTTCTTCTGCATTAAACGCGCCTAAATCTGCCACATCATCTTGGGCAAACCCCTGCCAATTGGACAAGTTGGTTTCATCGGAAGGATTAACATCTGCGACTAATTGGTCAACTTGACGACGTAAAGTATTATCTCGCGTCGATAGCTCTCCCTGCCCCCATTGTGATCCTGGGTCAAATCCAACTTGACCTAGGCTATCGACAACCGTACCCGCTTTCGACAACACAATAGCATCATCGCCATTAAAGAAATTACTACCACTGAGTTGGTCAGCTTGCGCTTTGATATCCGCACTAGCGTCATCATCAGCGACCACATAAACAGCATGCGGCGCCAGATTGCCAATTAAATTAATGGTTGTTGCTGCTTGGTCACTACCATTGAAGTAAAACGCTAATTGGTACTGACTTAAATCCAGTGTTTGATCGCTGTTATTGTATAATTCGACAGCCTTATTATTACTGCTACCTTCAACATACTCACTAATTAACAACTCCCCAGCATAAGCTTGGGTCATCGACGCCATTGCGACGGCAATAGCACTCAACTTAGATAACATGGAAACCCCTTATAACATCCTAGTTTTGTTTGATATTTAGGTCTAAATGCCCAAATTTCGTAAGCTTCTATCCAAAGCTGAGCATGACTATAAGCCAGCAAAGTGACACTTTACTTACACTTGTATCCAAAATAGTGCATTTGACTAGTTAAATTTACTGATCCATCAGTCATTTAGTTGATTTCCTGTTTGAAGAAAACTCCTACAAAAGTTGCACGAAATAGGCCTAATAATCATTGTGCCACTAAGGTTTCAAGCTCGGTAACTGGCGTGCTTTAGATCACAGGTCGACTAGCAGCAATGCGCGACAGCTCACAAGTTGCACAAAAACTGAATTAGCAAAGCCGATTGTGCGCTAAACAGGCGTAAAATTAGTGTTCGCTGCAATAGGCAGCACTTTCATCTACTGTTTAACTATTTATTAGCGGGATACCCGTAAAGAGGCTGACATGCTAGTCGCTGAGTTGTTTATCGTTTTAGCGTTCATATACTTAGGAGCGCGCATGGGCGGGATAGGCATTGGTCTTGCTGGTGGTGCTGGAGTGCTGGTACTGACTTTGGTACTGGGGGTTGATGCAGGACATATTCCAGTAGATGTTATTCTAATCATCATGTCTGTGATTGCCGCAATTTCTGCAATGCAATTAGCAGGCGGACTTGACTGGTTGGTTGATCTCGCTGAACGTTTTTTAAGAAAGCATCCAAAGCGTATTACTTTCTATGCGCCTATTGTGACCTACTTAATGACCTTATTAGCAGGTACCGGCCACACAGCATTTTCCACCCTACCTGTTATTGCTGAAGTCGCAAAAGAGCAAGGCATCAGGCCTTCACGTCCATTAAGCATTGCGGTGATAGCCTCTCAAGTCGCCATCACAGCTTCACCCATTTCCGCAGCGCTAGTATTTTTCTCAGGCTTGCTCGAGCCTATGGGAGTCGGCTATTTAACCTTACTAGCTATCTGTATCCCTGCAACTTTTATCGCGTGTATGGTAGGTGCATTTGTTGCTAACTTTATCGGTTGCGATCTCAAAGATGATCCCATCTATCAGCAACGACTGTCTCAGGGACTTACCGCCACTAAAGGCCCTACAACGAGACAAATCTTACCAAGCGCAAAACCAGCCACGCTGATCTTTGCCACCGCCATTTTATCGGTCATCGGCTACGCAACACTCATTTCTGACTCTGTTGGGCTCATTGCACACCCAAGTCTTAGTCGCAATGAAGCGATCATGGTATTCATGCTTGCTGCCGCAAGTCTAATCGTAACCATCACCAAGATTGATGCCTCAAAAATAACCAATACTGCCACTTTTCGCTCAGGCATGAGCGCCTGTGTTTGCGTGTTGGGCGTTGCATGGTTAGGTGATACGTTTGTCTCTCACCACATAGAAGAAATTAAAGCGTTTAGTGGCGATTTATTAGCGCAATATCCTTGGCTATTAGCCGTTACGCTATTTTTCGCGTCCATGTTGCTCTATTCACAAGGAGCAACGACCACTGCGTTAATGCCTGCCGCCCTTGCGATAGGCGTTTCGCCATTAACCGCGATTGCCTCTTTTGCGGCGGTCAGTGCCTTATTCGTCCTCCCTACCTACCCAACCCTATTAGCAGCGGTTGAAATGGATGATACTGGCTCAACCCGTATTGGCCGCTGGGTATTTAATCACCCCTTTTTCATACCAGGTATCGTCACCATCTCAAGCTCGGTTTTATTAGGATTCTTTATCGGCGAACTGCTACTGTAAAGCGCGATTAATCTAGTTAACCTCTTCATTGAAAAAGCGCCTACTCAAGGCGCTTTTTCGTAGCAAACAGGCTGCACCATCATCAACTTTCACCCTTTCAAAAATTTGGCAGTTAGCTGACAACAACGACTATTGCCTTAAGTGTCAAAAACCCTTTAACAGTGCGGGTTTCGACAAGATATTGGCAGTATCGCAACCGAAAAAACCACGATATAGTGCCTTACCCAGATTAATATTTTGAGAGTCACTACAATGTTTAGGTTCACCATCTATGCCATTTGCGCTTACGCTTTTTGGCTAACTTTTGCCGATGTTTCCGCGTTTTTTGAAGCCGAAGAAAAACCGGCAGAAGAGGTTGAGTCAGCATATCAAACAACAACTTACACCGAGCAAGAATCACAAAATGAGTTACCAGCAGTGGTGATTGAAACCGCTTTGCTAAATGAATAAGTGGCTTTTGATGATGAAATAAATGCAGCTACTTTGCATTCATCTTATCCTATGCATTATCGAAGATTGCCAATAAATTAAGGCTAGATAGGCAGAGTTAGCGGCGAGAACCAGCAAAACTGGCGCTAGATAAGGTTTTTCGTTTATACCAGTTTAATCTAAAAAACTAGCTAACTATTCCATGTACTCTATTCCAACTACGGCATAATATCAGGCTAAGAAGATTGGGCGTATAGTGTGTTGCTAAACGCCCGATGCTATACACCTGATGCTTTACACTCTTAATCCCGTTGCAGTGCCACAATCGGATCAAGTCGCGCAGCTTTCTTGGCAGGATACAAACCAAAACCAACCCCTATGGTCATACAAACTGCTAGCGCTAATACAATAGCAAACGGTGACCATGCAACTGGCCAACCTGCCGCAGTTGAGATGATAACGGCCAGTAATAATCCCACTAGGATGCCAATCAGGCCACCAGTGGCAGAAATTGCGATGCTTTCTATCAGAAACTGTCTGGCAATGTCTTTACGTCTTGCCCCTAATGCGCGTAATAAACCAATTTCGCCAGTACGCTCTAAAATGGTGGCTAACATAATGTTCATGATACCAATCCCCCCAACTAATAAAGAGATGCCGGCAACACACGCCATCACAATATTAAAGATTTGCTGGGTCTTTTGATGTTGAGCCAGCAAATCAGCAGGCACCACGATTTCATAGTCTTTTTCACCACCGTGTCGACGATTCAGCAAGTGCCTTAAACTCTTAGCCGCCAATGTAGGTTCAACCCCTTCAGCTAACGCGAGTTTAAATGCGTCAAGCTCATCTTCTAGGGGTTTGAAATTCATCTTTTTCAGTGCCGTCGCCAGAGGAATAAAGACTTGATTGCGTTCACCACCAAGTTTAACCCCTTGGATCTTTGAGTTGCCGACTTCGCCTTGCGATAACACCCCAACTACAGTAAACCACTGATGATTGATCTTAATCGTGTTACCTATAGCATTACCTTGAGGAAACAAACTACGGGCCGCTTCTGAACCCAACACAGCGACTTGGCGAAAATGGGCGTTGTCATCATCACTAAAGGCTTGGCCATCATCTAAAGCGAAAGCGCTCAATGCAAAATAGTTAGCCGTAACCCCTTTTACTGCCGCATCACTGCGTCCTTCAGTACTAAACAGCGAGAAGGTATTAACCTGCTTCTCTGCGCTCCAGTTGGTGACAAACGGCAAGGTTTCGTTGGCACTTTGTACATCTCGCAAACTGAGGCCAACACTGTGCTCACGAATAGACTTTAACACTTCACCATCCGCTGGGCGCGCATTCACCACTAGGTTGTTTACCCCCATAGATTCAATCATCTTTAGGGCCTCACGCTCAGCACCCTCACCCACACTGAGCATGGCAATTACCGCACCTACACCAAAAATCATCCCCAATAAAGTTAGCGCTGTACGTAACTTATGATGTCGCATTTCATCAAATGCTTGCTTTACACCATCAAAGTACAAATTGAACTTGTTTTGCCGGCTCATACTCGGCTCCTTTTTGGTGGTGTGGTCAAAGCAATCACATCACCTTGCGTTAACCCCTGTGTGATAACAGTGCGATTGAGGCTGCGGTTACCTGGCGTGACTTGTTGTTTACTAAAGCCTTTACTGGTTTTTAAATAGACCCAATACTGGCCTTCTTTTTGAAATAGTGCTTGGTTAGGTATCGTAAGCACATCCTGCTTTGACAAGGCATGCACTTGCGCATTCACTTGTCTGCCTGGCTGCATCAATGACTCTATCGTTTCGTCTAACTGTACGGTAAATTGAAAATAGTTAACCGGCGAATCCTTTTCCCGTGGCTTAGCCAAGGCATCAACCTGTACCACTTCACCAGTAAAAGGTTTATCCGGGTAGGCATCTAAGTAAACAGTTGCCTTTTTACCGAGGCTCAACCCTGCCGCTTCCGATTCCAATACGAATAATTTAGCTTGCATTTGTCGGGTGTCAGGCAGTGTGGCAATGGTAAATCCAGAAAACATCATGTCACCAACCACAGGAAAGGTACCGTCCCAACCCGCCTGGTAAACAAACAAGCCATCAGTCGGCGCGATAATTTCCATCTGACTTAAATTGTTTTGATATCGGCTAATTTTGGCATTCAAACCTTGCTGCTTGAGTTTGATCAACTCTAACTCCGCGGCAGCTTGAGAACCATGTTGCGTTAAGCCCCAGTCATAAAAGTCCAATTTAGCGTCAAGATAATCTTGATTACGCATCTGTTCGATGATTTCAATCTTGGTATATACCCGCTCATCTTCGCTAAAAAACCGCTCTGCTAAATCACGCTCTTGGCTGGTCACTTCAGTACCGGCTAATAGCTCTTTACTGATCGTTTTATCCTTTTGGGTCTGCATTGACCCATCAAGATCCAAACGATCGTAATCAAACTGCTCCATTTGTAACCGATAACTTTCGCGAGTAGGGTCCATCCGCGCGACCACATCACCAGCTTTGACCCGAGAAAAATTATCTTGTATCCACGCTAGTGATTGAGGGCCACGAAGTCCACCAGGCACAACAATTGCCGTCGCTTTGCTCGCTTCTAGCTCGCCATGAGCAGGAATTTGTACACTAAAATCCCCTCGGTTAACGACCATAGTCAATACGCCGTCTGAGTTGTTGTCACTGCACGCGCTCACTAACACAGTAACGGCAGCTAAAATCAATATTTTTAACTTATTTATCATGGTAATAACACCTCATCACCAACTGACAGACCAGATGAGACGGCAACTCGATCTATCCCCACATCACCTAAGGTGATCGACTGCTTAGTTTGGCCCCAAAGCAACCCTGCGGTGTAAACAAAAGGTCGCCCATCGTCATAATGAACTGCTTCAATCGGCAGCAGGTTAACTGTTTCAGAACTCGCAGTATTGATAGCAATTTTGGCGGTCATTCCAGGGCGCATTAAGTCACTATCAGGCTCGTCGATACTGGCAACAGCATCGAACACGACAAGTGGAATTTCCTGATTTTTATGGCGAAACACGGCTCCTAGTTCAACAATTTCACCAGTGAACACTCGCTCTGGATTGGCATCCAGACGGATTTTAATCCGTTGACCTAGCTTGACGCGCTTTGCTTCCACTTCCGGCACCGTCATATTCACTTGCATGTGCGATAAATCAGGAATGCTCAGAACGGCATCCCCCACATAAACAGATTGGCCTTCTTTGATTTTATTACCTTGCGAATCATTGCCATACACCACCATTCCCGGCCGTGGCGCCTTCAAGGTCAATGATGCTATACCGCGTTCAAGATTGGCAACTTCTGCGGCAAACTTTTGCTGATCACCACTTAGCATCATTTGCCTTTGCTTAGCACTTTTGATTTCTAACTCTATCTTTTGCTCTGTTAACCTCACTCTATCCGCTGCAATTTCAGCGTCGCGTTGATACTTTTGCTTTTCAATAGCGGCAACCGTATCGTCGGACAAATCAAACTTACGTTGCGCTTTTTCAAAGTTCATCTTTGCTTCGGCGAGATCTAATCGCAACTCTTCAAGCTTTTTAGCATTACGCAATTTAGAGGTTTCAATATCCTGCTTAGTGGCCGCGAGCTTGGCAGATTTAACCGACAAGCGCTGGCTAACCTCAGAAGTATCAAGCCGTGCAACCACATCGCCTTGTTTGACTTCACTCCCCTCTGGGGCAAGATATTTTACTTGATACTGCCACATACGACGCATAGCTGGCGGCATCATTGAAACGGTATCGGCCGACACTAACTCGCCGGTAACTTCAATCTGCTGGGCAAGGATCCCCTGCTCCACTTCGGTGACTGCACGGCCATCACAGCCAGCTAAAAAGAAAGGTGCGGTCAACAGTATGGCAGAAAGCAAATAACGTTTATTCGGCATTGAAGCCTCCCGCTGTATCTACCATTACGCTCATCCCTGGTATTAAAGTGATCTCTTCAGTCGATGAGAAATCTATTTCAACCTTAAACCACTTGCTCTTGCCCCATGCGGGTTGGGCGATAGCTTGACGACCAATATTGGTGATCACGCCATTAAACTGCCGATCTGCTTGAGCATCTAAGCGTAATGATACCGCCTGTTCAATGCTGACTTTATCGACATCAACTTCATTGACCCAAGCTACCACTTCCAATTGTTGTAGCGCTGGAATGCTGGCAATCTGCCGGCCTATTTGCACAGTTTCACCCACGCCATATTTTTTGTTTGACCATGGATCTCTGCCGTAAAGCACTGGCCCTTCGATATTAGCTTTAAGCTCCAATTGCTCTAGCCCGGCCAACGCTTGATCTAACTCTAGCTGCGCCTTGTCTTTATCAATCGCCAATTGCGCAACGGTGGCACGCTGCTTATCGAGCGTTTCATCTAAAGCTTGTTTGGCTTTGGCATATTCAGAGTTTGCCTGCATCAAATTAAATTGGTTTTCTGCATACTCTTTTGCTGCGATGAAATCGGCAGGCACTTCTGCGTCAAGCTGAGCTTTCTCGACTTCTAATCGGCGCTGCTTCAAATCAAACTCTGCTTGCAATACCGCTGAGCGTAACTCAATGGCGTTACTTTGCTCTTGTGCTGTCACCCTTAATAAGCTGGCTTCTAGTTGCTCAATTTGATTGGCTATCTGGCTTTTATCAAAAATAACTACAGGTTGTCCTTGCTCAGCAATTTCGCCCTCTGGCAACATCCATTGAATTTGATAACGCCAAGCATTGCCGGCTTTGGGTACCGTAAAGGTTTGAGATTCAGAGGAAGATATCGCACCAGTCAACAATAACGGTTCAGGTTTGGCTTCTGCCCACACCATATTTGAACAGCACAACATCATAAAACTCAAAGTACGCCAATTAAGCTGCATGGCTATCTCCTCGAGTTTCAATTTCGACAATGCCGCCATCACGCATACGAATAACCCGTTGTGCGTAAGCTGCGACTTCTTCCTCATGGGTAACCAGGATAATGGTTTGCCCTGCTTGATGAAGCTCGGTAAACAGCTCCATAATTTCAACAGAGGTTTTACTGTCTAAAGCACCAGTTGGCTCATCAGCCAACAAAATAGCAGGTTTGTTAATGAGTGAACGGGCAATGGCTACTCGTTGACGCTGACCACCTGATAACTGGTTGGGGCGATGATGTTGCCGGCTATGCAACCCAACACGTTTTAACAAAGATTGTGCATAGTCATCTGCGCTTTGCGGGGCATCGCTATACCGCATAGGCAGCAATATATTTTGCAAGGCGCTCAATCTAGGCAATAAATGAAAACTCTGAAACACAAAGCCAATCTCTTTATTGCGAACCGCTGATAAAGCGTCATCATCTAGATCGGCAACTTCCTGTCCATTCAATTGATACTGTCCGCTGCTTGGCTTGTCTAAACAACCAATAATGTTCATCAAGGTTGACTTGCCACTGCCAGACGGGCCCATAATCGCGACAAATTCATTGGCGGAAATTGAAAAGTCAACGCCAGTTAAGGCAGCCACCTGATTGTCACCCATTTGATAGGTTTTGGTTAACTGAGATACATTGATCATAATAGTTTGCTTTACAAAAATATTAGTCCATTAAGCCTGATGATTTAATCAGAGGTAAAATCCATTTATTTGCTAACGACATTAAAGAGAAGGCATGACTTAACAAAGGATGATTGCGACACAATCATCCTCATTCACCTACTTAATGAATTGGAGAAAATAACCGTACTAAAGTTCAATAACTGAGGGAATAAGTCAAGGCTTAATATAAGTTTTGGACGATTTGTATTCAAAAATTAATTTTCATAACAAATATTTAGCATATTAATTCAGCGCGCCTAGAAGGCTGAATATCGAAATCAAGGCATATAGTAGCCAATGATTGACGTTAACAAATGGCTGCTTTACTTCGCTAATAAAACTAATATAAAGCTGCCAGATACTGCACATACCAAAAAACATTGCAATAAATAAAACCACACCAAAGCCTTGCATAGACGCAATCACATCAAATCCACAAGCCACTAAAACAGCGGCACTACAAAGCAACATCACAGACTGAAAATGATAGCCACATTGCAGCAATGTTTTGGCTATAGGGTCGAGCTCACTTCCTTTAAGTGGCGCAATGATTTTTTTTAGGCCCACGGTAAACTGCCAAACTAATAATAAAACGGCACCCACTGATGCAAGTAAAAAATAAACATTCATATCGACCTCAATTTACGCGCGAGCCTAAACTAACAAACGTTAATGCTATACAGCAGACCTGAGAATTCAGGATTTAGTTTCATGCAAATAAAAAACGCGCCTAAGCGCGTTTATCAGCAATGAAACAATTACATCGTCGCCATAATCCAATAATCCAGACGTTTTTGAGGCTCGGCTAACAACGTCTTACACGGCTCTTTATATTTACCCATTAATCGGCCAAGGGCTTTATTATTTGGCAAACTATCAAGCTGCGCTTGCTTTTGCGCTGCCAACACTTGCTGTACATCTTCATCAGCTTGATACTGTTTAGCTAAATTAACAGCCTGCTGTGAGGACTGTTTTAATCGGTCCCCAACAGCTGCCATTTGAGGTGCATTCATATTAGCTATCGCATCAGAAGCTATCTCATAATAAGCCGCACACTCTAACACTTCTTTATTGAATGCTATTTCAGCATCCGATGCTTGCTTTGCGTGCGCCCCGACTGCTACCAGTGATAACGTCATCGCGACGACACTTTTTCTTATCAACATCATGTTATTGTCCTTGAATGCCTTCATTGTTACACCAACCTAGTTGCAACCATGTTAATGCGTTAATTTTTATCTATTTCTACTTTAGCTATGGCTGAATATCAAGAGTATAGGTTAAAAAGCTTTGTTGTTGCGTAAATCCAAGTTGTTGATATAACGCCTGTGCTTTGAGGTTATCGCGATGAGTTTCCAAACTAAGGTTGGGCACTTGCTGACTTTTAGCATACTCAATCGCTCGCAGCATTAATTGACGAGCGACGCCTTGCTTTCGTGCTTGCGGCAAAACAAACAAATCATTAAGTATCAGGGTTTGGCTGGCGCTAATTGATGACAGCCCCCAATATAATTGCAAAAACCCCACTGCGACTCTGTGTTGATCTCTTGCAATAAATATCGCTCCGCTCTGTTGTGCAAGACGTTGCGCGATGAAGTCATTTGCAGTTTTAATATCATCAGCTTGATGGTAGAACTGGCGATATTGATTAAATAGCTCAGCCAGCTGTTGAACATCATCTACACCGGCTTGCTCTATCATAAAATCCATTTTTGCCCCCCTGATCTGCTACTGAACTAGCGAATACGCAGTAGAAATCTATAAATTTTCTGCAATCCTTTGTTTTAGTCCTTGTTTCACCGCCGGCCATTCACTATCAATTATCGAGTAAACCACGGTATCGCGAAGCGTACCATCCTTCAATATACGATGATTTCGAAGCACGCCATCTTGTTTCGCCCCAAGGCGTTCAATCGCTTGACGTGAGCGTTCATTGTTCCAGTGAGTTCGAAACTCTACTGCAACAACATCTAACGTTTCAAACGCATAACTGAGCATCAGCAACTTAGTCTCGGAGTTAACGGCGGTTCGCTGTACGGATTTGGCATACCAAGAATGGCCGATTTCTAATCGACGGTTTGGCTGATCCCAATTAAAAATACGAGTACAGCCGACAACACCGCCAGAATGTTTATCCCTCACCACATAGGCTAATGCTTCACCGCGTTGCTCTTGCGCTAAAGCAAGCTCTACATATTCGCTCATTTCATCTGGGTGCGGGACCGAGGTGAACCACAGCGACCATAACTCACCGTCATTAACTGCAACACTCAATGCAGGAATATGATCTTTACTCAGCGGTTCTAGTACTACATGCTCGCCAACTAACCCGCCTACTTGAGAAATCTCGTCCATTCACTGCTCCCTAACCTTATTAACTATTTTTATTATTCGTATGTTGCTGAAATCACAAGTGAGCTCTGTATAGCATCACCTGATCATCATCCGGCCAATCTATCAATCCCTCGGGCTGAAAACCCAGTTTTGTTAGCACATTAGCCGATTGGCGGTTGCTTGGCGTTATCACCCCTAGTAGCTGTTGCATGCCTTGAGCTTTTGCCCAGTCAACAACGGCTTTCGCTGCTTCAGTCGCGACGCCTTTACCAACAAATTGTGGCAATAGAGCGTAACCTAAATCAGCGTACGGCAGATGCTCTCGTTTTATCAAGCCAACCTGACCAAGCCAATCACCATTATGCTTATCTTCTACAGCAAACATACCGTAACCGTGCTGCTGATAACTGGCTAAAGTCCCTTGCTGTAGATAAATGGTCGCTTGAGCCAGATCTCGAATGCCACGATCACCAATATTTTTAATAAACCCAGGACTATTAACGAGCGCTAAAACATGCTCTGCATCATCAAGTGTCAATCGCCGTATTATAAAACGTTCCGTCTCTAACATTGCTATCCCTAATCATCACGCCCTAACCATCACGTATTAATTGTCACTATACGAGCAAGGTTACCAATAAGATAGTTAGCCGACTTGAACAATTTTAAGGTTAATCCACAAAACACGTTACAAGTAACGCACAACCGAATCACTACTGCGAGCGGGCTTGACGGGTGCTTTAACCACTGGCGTCCCCAAATACAAGAAACCAACGATTTGATCAGACTCACCTAAACCTAAACTTGTGTGCAGATGAGGATTAAAAGCTAAACCACCGGTGCGCCAAATACCGCCTAACCCTAGTGCAAAAGCCGCTTGTTGCATGGCCATCACTGCACAACCTGCCGTCAGTTGTTGCTCCAACGCTGGCACCTTTGGATGAGCGGTTACTTTGGCAACAACGGTTATCACCATTGGCGCGCGAAAAGGCATTTTGGCACACTTTTGCTGTAACTCTTCATCTGCACCATCGGCTTTGGCAGCGGCTACAAATTGGTCAGCTAATCGTTGCACTCCATCGTCCTTTGCAATAATAAACTCAAATGGTTGCAACCCTGCATGATCGGGGACTCGACACCCTGCTTCAATGATAGTTGCTAGCTGTTCACTATCTGGACTTGGGTGTTGTAAGCGAGGGGTTGATTGGCGAGTGGTCAATAATTCAATGGCGTTCACTGCATACGCTCCGAATAAAAAAGTTAAGCAAAAGAATATCAAAGCGCAAAAAAAAATCCTACCTAAAAGGTAGGATTTAATTTACATCAAAAAAACATTAGTGTTGGTTTTTCTTCGCAATCCAATAGTCCACACTGGTATAACGCCCACCTCCCATAAACAGTAGTGCCAACAACATCACGAAATAAGTAATGGCAAACTCAATACCGTTGTTAAGCACCACAAAATTACCAGAGCTGGTAAGCCAATCGTAATTGCCATGCTCTTGCAAAATCGATTTTGCCCTATCAAGCTTCTCTGCCGACGCGAGGACCTGCTCGTTAGCTAACCAAGAACTTGAATCTGCAATGGCAAGCCAGCCGTTAGGCCAATGCACTGCAAACGCTGCCACTAGCATGGTGACCATCAAAGGAATCGATATCAGCCTTGTTGCTAATCCGACAATCAATAACAAACCACCGAAAAACTCCGTGCCAGCGGCCAAGGCCACCATAACTTCCGGCATAGGTAGACCAAGTCCCCACTGTGGATTACCAAACCAAGCGGCTGTATCTTGAAAATGGGATAACTTGTTGTATCCAGCCTGCATCATAACGGGGGCTAAATACAGCCTTAACGCTAGCGGTGCAACGCCCTCAAGCTGTTTTAGAAAGTTTAAAAATTGCTGATAATATTGTGCCAAATGCATAGGAATTCCTCTTCACTACTCTTGACAGAATAGACCATAACAATGAAGTTTATCTTTCAAACTATTAAAAATACCGTGTTTTAATGATATTTAAGCCAGTAACAGAAGGCGCTACTACTTGGCGGCTTGGGTATAATAGTTTTCAAACCAACTAAGGTAATCCTTGGCTAAATGGGGTAGTAATTTGCTTTCGTCGCCATTGAGCAGTGATTGTCCCGCCATCAATAACGCCCAAGCCGCACTGTATGTCCAATACAGCGCCCCCATTGCAGGTAGCGCTTGTTCTGCTCCGAGTTTCAAATTTTGCTGCTTTGAAAAATAAAGCGCTTTTAACTGAGCTTGTTGTGACGATGATATGCCATGGGTTTGTAGCACTACGGCCAAATCAAAAAGCGGATGAGATTGACACGCATACTCAAAGTCGATGCACAGCAAATGCTCATCACTAAGTAATAAGTTATAGGGCGTTAAATCTCGGTGGCTGTATTGATTTCGTAATGACACTGCATCACAGCTATCTATCTTCAGTTGAGTATCATGGTGAAGACGTTGTAACCGTTGCCATTGGGTTTGCCACTGTTCGATACTGATTGCGAGTTGGTTTGTATTTGGAGGACCGCTAGAAGCCATGGTTTCGAGTTTTACAGCGATGTGGTGAAGCTGAGTTAAATAATGCTGCCATTGCCGTGAAAGTGAAATGTGGTTTTGCGGTAATGGCAAGTCCTGCATGGCCAACAATAGTTGCGCCAATAATTGCGGGGCCCGTTGTCGCAGGCAAATAGATTGATTATCAACTGCAGCCCCATCAACATCATGGGCCAACTGCGACCAGTCGCTTTGCGTCTCAACATAGTCACTTAAAAAGCAGTCCATTGTTGAACTAACAAACCGTAATTGCGGGGCTAAGCCGGCATTGCCGGCTATTTGCCAACTCGCTAGCTCATCCTTGCGACGAACAAATCCATCACTAGCATTCTGATTGACTCTTAACACCCACTTATTAACGCCATCTTGCAACAAATAGTTGTGATTGCTTAAACCGCTGCCTAATTGAAAAGCACACAAGTTTTCACTAAAGACAATATCGCTGTTTTGACGGATCTGCTGAAGATATGCCGCCAGATTCATTAAATCAATCTTGCCGTTATCGGTGGACACTACGCTGCCTGTACCGATTGACTAGCTTGTGGCGGTAGTTGCATTTTTTGCCGCCACATAAAGTAACCTGCGATCGCCATGCCGACATAAAACACAAACAATACCGAAGTTAGCATTAAGCCTTTACTGAAATAAAGATAGATAGAGACAAGGTCAATCACGACCCAATATAACCAATTTTCTAATACTTTTTTGGCCACTAAATAGGTGGTCATGACAGCGAAACAGGTAGTTGCCGCATCAATATAAGGGAACGAGGCTTGCGTATAAGTTGCCATGCCATAGCCAACGGCAACAGATACTGCTGAGGTCACCAAAATCAAGCTTGCATGACGGCCACCAGACCAGCTCACCACTTTCAATTCACTTTGTAGCCTGCCGCCTCGCCACAAATAGAAACCGTAAACCGCCATGGCCATATAATAGACGTTTAACAAAGACTCCATCAGTAATGACACATGCCAAAACAGCGCCGTATAGATAGCTGTACTAAAAAATGCTGCTGCCCAACACCAAATGTTGGTCCTCATCGCCAATAGCAAATAGCCTACGGCTAAAATAACGGCAATGAGCTCCCAGAATGTCATCACAGACACTTCCGAGACCGCTGCCAATACTGTTGTTTGTATTACTTGCCAAATTTCAGCCATGTTGCACTTAGCCTATCCACCTATTTCTATTCACTGTGGCTTAAATTAAGCTCACCACTAATAAATTTAACCACAAAAACCGCCTTACCCCATTGCTCATGGGCAGCTTCCATCTCCGTAGCTAACATCGCCATCACGTCTGCATACTCTCCACACACCTGTGTCGCCATGGCATTGGTTTTACGTTCAATATTGGCATAACTATCGACTCGACCGATAAACCACTTGATGGGGTCAAGGTAGTTGTCTTTCAGTGGATACATACTAATTTCTGCAGTTAATTTCATTACTTACCCCTTAAATCAAAACGGCGTCCAATGACGCCGCTTTATCATATTTACATAAATTTGACGTTGACAGTGACGCCTAACTGGCGAGGGTCACCATAACGTATGTACTGCTTATCAGCCCAATCTTGATCGGGTTCATTACCAAAATAGAACCCACGAACACCATATTTTTCATCAAATAGGTTTTTACCCCATAAGTAGGCTGACCAAACATCCGTTTCATAACCCACTCGGGCATTAAAAATGGTGTAAGGATCTGAGCGTGAATCGTTACTATCAGAATAATAGAATTCACTCTTGCCACTGGTGGTAATATTGGCAAACCAACCGGAATCACTGCGATATGTGCCGCCTAACGCATAAGTAAAGTTTGGCGAATGAGCCAGTTCACGCCCACTAAGATCGACAATGCCGCCATACTTATCCTGGTATTGATAGTCACCGTAAGCCGTTTCTAGCCAACCTAAACTGGCATAGAAATACAGATTATCAGTGGCGTACCAATTAGCATCAAGCTCGGCACCATAGTTATGTGAACTACCCGCATTTTCAGTATATAGAATAAATTTTTGAGGCTCTTCAGGGTTTTGCTGTGATGCAGAAACCTGTTGATCTCGTCTGTCCATATAGAAAATTGAAAGATTAGTCGACAAATCACCTTGTAACCAAGTTGATTTTAATCCTAGCTCATAGTTGTAAAGGGTTTCCGCATCAAACTCCTTTTTATCACTAAGCTCTATCGGCAAGGACATATTAAAGCCACCGGCTTTGTAACCCCTTGCGATACGAATATAGCTCTCATGATCGTCCGACAACGCTTTGCTTAGTGCTATGTGGCCACCCCACATGGTTTCTGAAGGGGCAAATGCATCACCTGCACTATCTTGGTAATCACTATCTCGGCGTTCTGCACGCAAGCCAAATGACAATGCATATCCTCGACCTAAATCAGAATCAAGTTGCCCAAAAACTGCCAAATTTTTAGCTTCATATTGCGCTTGAAGTCCATCAATCCAGCCGTTATAAACCTCTGTGGTATCGTTATCTTCTTCTAACTGCATACCATAAATACCAAATAGCCAATCGGTGCTGCCAGAGAACCAGCGGCCAGCATCCGTTGAGCTCATTCTAAACTCTTGCGATAAGGTTTTACGATCACCCACTTTGTCCCAAGTGTAATCATAAACACACGCTTCACCGCCACAATCTAAGCCAGCCCAGTAGTCTGAATTAGCCCAGTCACCATCGTAACCATGGTGATGATCAGTGCTGGCATATGAGGTCAGAGACACCAGTTCAAACTGCTCTGCCCCACTGTAGGTAAACTTAAGTGAGCTACCTGTAGTACGTTGCTTATCTACGCCCGGCTCATCGGTCAATGTGTCGAAACCATTATTATCCAACGTCCACGCATCATAGCCGTTACTAAAATCAGCATGCAGCATGGTCAAATCGATGGAAAGATCATCAGTGGCATACCAACGTAACTTGGCCCGCGCGGTAAACTCATCTCTGGCATTGGTATCTTCACGGCCTAAGTACATATTGTTGCGATAGCCATTTTGCTCATGTTGCTGCAAAGATACGCGGTAAAGCAGTTTGCCCGAATCAGTTAATGGGCCAGAGCTAAAACCACTAAAGGTTCTGAGGTCATCATCGCCCATGGACACTTCGGCGCCGTGTTCAAACACATCAGTGGGATCGTTACTCTTTAAATAAATTAGACCTGCAAGCGCATTAGCACCGTAGCGAGTACCTTGTGGACCGCGAAGCACTTCTACCTGTTGCAAATCATACATGCTTGAGATCATGCCTAGGCCTGACATATCAATATCATCAATGATATAGCCAACGGATGAATTCGGTGCCCCCTGATATTCTTCCTGCTCGCCTACACCGCGGATCTGAAAATATTTAGGCCGAGAGCTACCACCAGACCAGTTGAAGTTAGCCACAGAGTTCAGCAAGTCTTCAAAGTGCTGGGCGCCTTCATCTTCAATTTGTTGCTGGTCAATCACAGTAATACTAGACGGCATTTTCTCAATGCTTGACTGACGAAAATCAGAAGTCACGACAATAACTTCCATCTCATCATTGCTGGATACGCTATTATTTTCTGGATTAGCGAAACTGGTGTTACTAGTAAGGGCTGCTACGACAGCAACGGCCACTTTTGAGTACGAACTGATGTTAAACATGGGACCTCAAAATATATCTGCTTGAGATCCGGCACTTTTAGGTAAGAGAGAGTCGGTCTTGATGCAATCATCAAATAGTCAGCCCATTCCTACGCCGGTACAAGCCGGATCAGGTTCTAAGGGTTCGTCTACGACATCTCAGTAACAGTAAAATACCATTACACCCCTTGGCGGCACTGATTATACATGAGTCCTACAAATTGTTGACATCTTTACAGCACTTTTTACTCGCAAGTGCTGTGAAAAACGCCAACCGATTTTTATAGCTAATGCTATACTGATGACTATTTACTTAATTTGAAAATGCTTTTCTTACATAAATCTCATAACGAACAGCATTGGCATTGGGTGCTAGGCCAACCACTTGCATCTGCTGTTTTCCATGTAATTTAACCGACTTCCAGCTAACACCTTCATCCTCAATGGCAAAATCTGCGGCGTCAAACCAAGTAAATTTATACTGCAAGCGCAGATCGGTAGCTACTTGGCTACTTATTAATCCTGCGCCCTGCAGTAAACCACCTTCTGGACGTGCTTTAAGTTGAGTCAGCGTCACTTCATTTGCAAAAGAGCGATTATCAATTCGTGACTCGCCTGTAGAGCTTGCCATAATTCCTGCAGTATGAGGTGCGCAGCCTACTAATACTAAAAGGACGCTCAACATCACTAAAACATGCTTCATAAAATACTCCTATGCATTGGGTAAATAATCTACGAGTGCATTAATCAATTAAAAAGTGCGCTCGCGCAGTAGCAATTAGCTTTTTGCGGTTCGTTTGCCAACAATTAATATTTACATTGGCGACTCGTCTGCCTTGGCGAGTGATTTTACACTCAGCAAAACTATCCCTGTGATGGCCCGCCCTAAGGTAATCAATCGAAAAATCAACAACTTTAGGTACTTTAGTGGTTTGCATAAACACCATCAACTGCACAATCGCTGACATTTCCATAAACCCCGCTATCACACCGCCGTGGATAGCTGGCAAGGTCGGGTTACCAATATTGTCTTCCTTAGCCGGTAACTGAAACACCAGTTCATCACCAAAACGCGACACATTCATACCTATAAATTTCGCATAAGGAACATGGGCTAATAGATGTGAAAAGTCATTAAGTTCGGTTGCTTTCTTAACGATTTCTTTTACATCTAACGGGCTCGAATTAAGCATCATATCAGCCATGTTGATTCCCCATTAACGCCTGCTGAAACTCTTTACCGATTAGTTCCGGACTAATACGCATAAATGAACCAACGGCATGGGCTATCGGATCATCAATCGATTCTTGATAAGCAATAGCCCGAGTAAAAGCCACACTTGAAGACAGCTTGTAGCACTCAGCAAAACCAAAAACAGGCTGGTTGGGCTGCGCCGGTTTCATATAATCTACCCGCAAATCTAAAGTGGGTGACAATTCTAGTGATTGATATTTATCATAAATAGAACACACCACTGCACTGCCACTTGCGGTATCCATCAATGTGGTGATCACACCACCATGGATAACACCCGTATCTGGATAACCAATCAACGCTTCATTATAGGGTAACTCGATTAACACATGATGCTCACTGGCCTCATGGACCTTTAAGCCTAGGCGGCGACAATGGGTTAGTTGATCAACAAAGCGTGTCGCTAACTGTGTTAATGGGAAAAACTCCGAGTTGTCAGGCATGTATTCATTCCCGTGATTAAGATTGCTTAGTTAGCATTGGTCCAAGTGGGCGACCGCCAACAAGATGCATATGAATGTGATACACCTCTTGTCCGCCATGTTTATTACAGTTCATGATTAAACGGTATCCATCTTCTGCAATACCAGCTTCATCAGCCAA
The DNA here is from genome assembly GCF_043643685.1 of Shewanella waksmanii. Taxonomy (GTDB): domain Bacteria; phylum Pseudomonadota; class Gammaproteobacteria; order Enterobacterales; family Shewanellaceae; genus Shewanella; species Shewanella waksmanii_A. Next base: position 121,510 of record NZ_JBHZSN010000007.1, on the reverse strand, counting down.
CTTTGCCGCGACACTCATCATTCGCCCCAGTGCTTTTTCATCCGATGCTTTAATATCATTAGCCGTGGGGATCAAATGATTAGGGATAATCAAAATATGGGTGGGCGCTTGTGGTTGAATATCACGAAAAGCTGTCACAAGATCATCTTGATAAAGAATGTCAGCGGGGATCTCTCTGCGGATGATTTTACTAAAAATAGTCTCTTCAGACATAACAGGCACTCCGTATTGATTGGTTTAATCTTAACTTCAGCAATATACAATAAAATATTGATTAAGTTGAATTACCAACTAACGTTTTGTTGATGATTAACATGTGATTCACGGTCTAAACGATACACATGAAAGTTGGCCATAGTATACGCAAATTTAGCTAGGTTTGGTTTTTTGTGTGCACTGCAGCACACCAAGTGCTGGCTATTTCACCACGCAGTTCACAAAATGCGGGGGAAACCACGACATGTAAACAAAAATCTAAAATTATGCGCTAATTTTATATGTTAATCCGACAAGTTATACATTTGTATAGCGTTAATCATTGACAACTATGTAACCAACCATTTTAATGGCCACTACTCGGCCTTGAATCACCAATGGATGGAAATCTATGTTAACTGATAAAGAACAAGCTTTGCTTGATGCAGCAGCTGAACTCATTGCGGAAAAAGGGATTATCGCGCTAAATATGTCAGATGTGCATAAGAAAGCAGGTTATTCTCGCGCCGCGCAATACCAATCATTTAGTGATAAAAATTCGCTGTTAGCGGCGCTGTGTATGCGCGAGTTAGTTCAGAGCACCGAAGCAATCAAACAAGAAAGATACGAAGACCTCACTGGTGACTTTTCTGTGGTATTACGCCCAGTTGTCTATAACTATTTGAAACTGGCTGATAGATTAATGATTGACTCAGCCTTTAATCAATTACTCAGTGAGACCCAATCATTACCCGATACCGAGCACTGCAATTTTATTAAAAGAGCATTCGGATTCTTAGATGCTGAAAGAAAGCGAAGTATCAAATAGACAACAAAAGGGATGCTTAGCATCCCTTTTTACTTTAAAGCATAGCAGCTTAAAATATTTTACCGCTCTGTATCGCAGTTTGAATTTAGTTACTGGTGCACTTCATGCAAATGAGTCTGTGCCCAAGCGATAGCTTGACCTCGACTCGATACACCAATTTTTCTAAAAGCACGGTATAAATGTGTCTTAATAGTGCTCTCACTAACAAATAGTTGATTGGCAATATCGACGTTAGTGCTTCCTGTCAGCAACGCCTGTAGCACCTCTCGCTCACGAATCGTTAAATTTTCGCTGCTATCAACACCATTGCTATTATCATAACTTGCACTTATCAATTGTGGTGGGTAGACAGTTTTACCACGCAATATGCTGGCAAGCCCTTGGCCAATATCTTCCAAAGACACATCACTGTAAAACACGCCTGCGGTAACAGTTTGCTGAATAAGAAAACGCGCATCGATTTGTTTAGGGTAATGAATAAACACCACCCTTGCTGCATACTCTTTTTCTATATGCTTTTGTAACTGATAGGCTTTTTGTACATCAACAGTAGAGAGGTCAATAATCACGAGCGAATAAGCTCCCTCTCTTATGACACTTTCCATACGTTCGGGAGAGACTTTGGCCAATTTAACAAGGAACTCTTGCGGCCAGCGGGTATCAAGTAGGTCGGCTAATAATTGTGAACGGGTGACAACCACCCAATTGATAACTTTAAACATATGACTCTCTCCTTGACTTGTGATCTGAGCATCCATATCAAACCAAAGTATGATAGCAGTCAAACAACAATTTATTAACCTTTGTATCGACCAAGGCGAATAAATTTCAAACTGGTCAAACCCCATGGTTAATCATCAAAGGCCCAATAGCGCCCTTAGCTAGCAAACTTTAGTGATCACGGTTGTAAATATCGACCCACGGTAAAATACCAAAATTATGTTACAAGCTAGACTAACTAACATCGCACTGCTAACGTCTAAAGCAGTTAAACAAAGCAGTTAAACAAAGCAGTCAAAATCAAAACAAGTGATGTTATAAACACCCAAACAAAAATAGGCTCATTCACTATTTGCGCTAGCAAGAACCCACAAGGTCATCACGCTCTTTTTCGACATAAACAGGATTCACCTCACAAGACATTTCTTAATGAGACAACAAATACGGCTAACCCTATAAACAGTCTGTATGAAATAACTGGTAACAGGAACTAGTATGAAAGTTTACCCCAATGACATCGTCCAACTTGAGTATGAAGCGAGAATAGACTAATAGGCTATTTCAAAATCAGGACTAGTACTTAATTACTATAAAGATAAATATAGGTGCGACAATCTGAAGGCTGAATCACCTCTAAACTCAAAAGAAAAAAACTTATTTAAAATAAATAATTTATGCTTTTCTAGTAATCATTATTGCTAACTACAGCAAAAAGATTTGCCGCAATTAAGCAACCCAAAACGTTTCAAGCTTAGCACTTTATGTTGATTATCCTTCACAAGACGCAAGCAGTTTTACATAGCCTTACCCAGCAAAAATTTACTTATCTGACAACCAGGCCAGCTTTGCCCGGTACTGACGTTCTCGCTCAGGAATCTCAACGTAAACCAGTGCCTTATTCAAAGCTCTTTTCGCTGCTGCAGTATTACCTAATTGATATTCCACCTTAGCTAACTGCAAATAGGCAGGGTAATAATACGCGGTACGCTCAATAAATCGTTCTAAGTAGAGCTTAGCAGCGGACAAATCCCCAGCGTTAATCGCATCATTAGCCACTAGATACCAGCCATAGGGGGACTCATCATCGAGGCGCTGTAACTGCCTTTGTAAATTTTCAGCCCCGTGGGTATCCCCAATACTCAACAACAGAACATAATAATTATTTAAAGTATTGAGCTTGCTCGTTGAACCATTCTCAAGCGCAAATTGATAAAATGCTTGTGCACTTGCGGCATCGCCCATACGCCGATGGGCGATGGCTACCATGTCTAACGCCGGAGCAAAATAAGGAGCATAAGTTATGGCTTCATTTAGCAAAGCCATAGCTTGTACATAACGCCCCTCAAGTAATGCATCAGCGGCAAAATTGCGATATAACATCGCAAAAAATTGTGCCTCGGATATTTTTTCTCCCGCTCTATCGAATCTATCTGGAAAGTAATCGATAACGGTGACCATTTGGGGTTCATCACTAGCACTATTAGGCTGCCCAGTTTTTTCCGACAAGAAGCTTCTAACATGATCAGAGGTCACCATAAAATCGCTATCAATATTAAGCAACATAGGCGCTGTAAACATTCGTTGAAAGCTAATATCTACATCAAAAGCCATTGCAATAGAATAAGACAGCAGCGCTAGCGTCATACAATTACCGTGCATCTGGTCAAATGCCACGTTAGCCGGCAAGTTTTTACCTTCATAATCAAAGTTGACCATTTTACGCTTGATAAACGCAGTTGCTTGTTCACGCTTTGACAACGCTGCGATATGTGGTTGCAGAGCAAATACATTGATTTCTTCAATTTGACGCGGAGTTAATTGGATTAGCTCACGCTTGGTTATCACGTTTTGAGCCGTTAGATTAAACAAATCACTATTAATCGGCGGAGGTGGGGGGTTAATGGCTTGAGTCTTTTGTGTCGCGCATGCAGATAACAGTAACAATGAACAAATGAATAACGCGTTTCTCATCTGACTTCCTTTTCAGTTGTTAATACCTCGCCTTCACGGTCAACTTTTAAACTAACATAAAAAATTCGCCAAACTCAAACAAAAACACCAGCTTTATCGCTGGTGTTTATCGTTATGAAGCCTCATTGATTATTTCAATACAGACTCTGCTGTGCGCCCATCATCATGGCAACTATCACAAGTAGGCTTATCTCCAACATTCATATCATGTGGCGCATGGCAATCAGCACAAACTAGTGCACCATCATGGGGTTGATGCACTGCATCCATCTCTGCCAGAGTACCGTGACAGCTTTGGCACTGCTCAAACTCAAACGCACCATCTGCTGATGGCTCGCCATCTTGGTGACAAGCTTCACAACCATCCATTTCGGCATGCATTTCTGCAAGTTCTTGTGGCTGTGCCATCGCTGCTGGAGATAAAGCTAATGCCGCTAGGCCCGCACCAAATAAAGCACTTAGTATTTTTTTGCTCACAGTATATTCCTCATTTTACAACCACATAGTAACGACTTATTTGATTTGGCTGCCGTTATCTTGTGATCGAATTCTATAGCACGACTTAGCTAAACGTAGCTAAGGAGACGCTAATTCGCAAACTTTGTTGGGCGCAGAATACTGTCTCGTCATCAGCGAAACCGTGCGCTACGTCAATATTACCGAGAAAATATGACTAATAAACAACACGATAGTGACGGCTGTCACAATTTTTGTATGCAAAAGTGAATAAATAACAGCTTTTTTAAGATTAGATTAAGGCTGGCGCAACATAAAAACTACAACTTTGGAGGTATCTACAGATTTTTCATTGCAATAAAAAACGGCAGTTTATCGAGTAAACTGCCGTTTTATCACACTAATTAATCCAGCTGCGAAGTATTAACGAGCTTGTAGTGCAGCAATACGCTTCTCTAGCGGCGGGTGGCTCATTAGTAGCTCAGCCATCGATTTCTTACCGTTGATGCCAAATGCAGCCATATTAGCAGGCATTGCCCCTGTTTCTGGGCCTTGACGTAAACGGTCTAGCGCAGCAATCATCTTATGCTTGCCAGCGAGCTTAGCACCACCTTCGTCAGCTTTGTATTCACGGATACGTGAGAAGTAAGCAACAATCATTGACGCTAAAATACCAAATAGCATATCAAGTACAAACACGACTGCCATGTAGGCAAACATGCCTAAACCTTCGCCTTCTTCATCGTTACTAGCAACAAAGTTATTAATAATGCCAGCTACAACACGGGCGGCAAAAATAACAAAGGTATTCACCACGCCTTGAATCAAGGTCAATGTCACCATATCGCCGTTGGCTACGTGGCTCACTTCGTGTGCTAGTACCCCTTCAATTTCGTCACGTGTCATGCCATAAAGTAGACCACTACTTACCGCAACTAACGAGTTGTCTTTGCTTGGACCTGTTGCAAACGCATTAAGCTCTGGCGATTGGTAAATCGCAACTTCTGGCATTTTGATGCCAGCTTGCTCTGCTTGACGGGCTACCGTTTCAACTAACCAACGCTCAGTTTCATCACGAGGTGTGGTGATGACTTCGCAACCCATGGTTTTCTTTGCCATCCACTTAGAGATAGCCAAACTGATAAATGCACCACCAAAACCAAATATGGCAGCGAATACCAGTAAGCCACCCATAGTCGAAGTATTAACTCCGAGGATAGACATTACAATTGACGCAACTAGCAAAACTGCCATATTCGTTGCTATCAACAAAAAAATACGTTTCATGTACGCTCCTTTAGATCGTAACCACTATTGGTTAACTTTACACTCTTAAGGACATAATATGTCCCCAAAACTAGAATTCAAGGGGAGAAGAGTAAAAAAATGTATAGATGCTTATAACCCGTACGATCTGTTTTACTACTCACACTTTGAGCAAGCGCAACAGTCTAAAATTAAACAATTAATTGAAACTTAAACGCGATTTTAGTTAGCCTTTATTTAAGCTAATTTAGCATTAAATTTGGTTAATTTTATTCCGTTAGATTGTGGTTAATCGTTCAAGCTTAATTTTCAAAGTTAGTCTGTAGCGCTGAAATATCAAGGTAAGTGGCTGCTTGGTACACATTACCACCTGGTACATGGGGGATAATACCGAGACAAGGGGCAGACATCATCTGATGTAAAGAGTCGATGTTTTCTTCAAGGCAGCTCATGTGAGGATCCACTAAGTTGCCCACCCAACCTGCTATCTCAACGCCATCGGCTTGCAGCGCTTCTTGGGTTAACAGTGCATGGTTTAAGCAGCCCAGCTTTAATCCCACAACCAAAATCACTGGATATTGTTGCTGCACCACCACTTGTGACAGGTATTCCCCCTGCCCTAATGGCAATCGCCACCCACCCGCACCTTCAACTAAGCCAAAGTCGACCCCCTCAAAAGGCACTTTTGCCAGCGCTTGATGAATAACATCACAGGTCAATGCCAAGCCTTGCTGTTTGGCTGCGATATGAGGAGCGATTGCGGGTTCAAATGCAATCGGATTAATAATTTGATAATCCAAAGCAATATTGGCATGCGCTATCAATGACAGCGCATCACTATTTCTCAGCCCCGAAGGCGTGTGTTCACAGCCTGACGCAATCGGCTTAACGCCCAAGGTAGAGCCAAGCTCACTAAATCTGTATAGCAATGCACTGGCAACTAACGTTTTGCCACAATCGGTATCAGTACCCGCAATAAAATAGACCATAACCTTACCTATTCACTCAAAATTCGCCGAGACGGCTAATAACAATGCCGCCTAACCTCTCGGCGTATTAGCGCTTTTGTGCGCAAACAAAAACGATTTTATAACTCAGCGGCATGCCTTCTTGTGTCCGAAGTTGAGATGCTTTTTGTTGCAATGCTTGCCAAGATCGACGTCCACTTAACACCGGTTTACTCTGTGTGGCGTTAGCGGTGTGGGTTGAAGCGCCAACGCCTTTGATTGAGTACAGCAGTTGCTTTAAATCATCAAAATAGCAGGTGAGAGTCTGCGTCTCGTGCCAAGCCAGCTGCCACTGCTGTTTATTGAAAGATTTTAGAATGGTTTCAGCGGTCAAAAATGGATTCACATGTAAACCCAACTGCTGTAATTGTGGCAAGCTTCCCTGGGTAACGATGGCAATATTGGCATAGCCTCTAGGTTGCAATACCCGCTGCATTTCAGCAATGGCCAAGGATAGATCATCACACCACTGCAACGCCAAGTTCGAATATATACCTGCAATAGATTGCGACTGGATAGGTAGACACTCAGCGTTAGCGCAAATCGGCAAGAAGTTGGTTAGCTGCGCCCGCGCCTGCTGCAACATCCCCAAAGCAATATCAACACCAGTTGTATGGCTGACCCCTTGAGCTGCCAACGCTGTGCCAGGGCCACAACCAATATCGAGCATACGACTGGCAAAGCGCCCATGCTCAAGCAGCACATCGCGGCTCATGCGTTGCAATGCATCATGCTGCGCATACTGACCTGCTGCGGCAGAGAAATGACGCGCTATCTGTTCATCATGGAGCTCCACCGATTGAGCGCAATCGCTATGGTGTTTATTAGTTGCTGACCCGCTAATCACTACTTGGGGTTCCTTGTTAATCAGTTACAGGTTGCTGGGCAATCTGAGCTAGCTCAGCGGCAATGACATCAACCAGCTTAGTAATTTGCTCGGCACTATGCAGCGCTGATAAGGTTACTCTTAGCCTAGCACTGCCTTTAGGCACGGTCGGTGGTCGAATTGCACCAACAATGAATCCTTGCTGCTTTAATTTATCGGCCAACTGAATCACCTGACGATTACCGCCAACAATAATCGGCTGTATCGGTGAGTTTGAAGCAACTAAACTGACTTGGCGGTGCTGACAGCATTGTTTAAAAAGTGCAATGTTCCGGTGCAACTGCTGACGCCGTGAAGTTGCTGTTAAGCTTAGTTTCACTGCGTTATAGGCAATATGGGCATTTAATGGTGACAGGGCTGTGGAGTAAATATAATGACGAGCATTAGCAACTAAATAGTCAATTAACAGTTGGCGGCCTAAAATCGCCGCGCCTTGGCAACCTAATGCTTTGCCAAAGGTCACTATTTGCACGTCACACTGCTGATGAGTAAGCGCTAATATCGGCGCATTAAGCGTCTGCTGCTCACCTGCACTTTCTTTAGCTGGGTCGGCATCATGGTGAATACCGAATCCGTGGGCATCATCCACAATCAACCAACAATTAGCCTGCTTGGCCAGTTTGTTCAATGCGTCTATCGGTGCACTATCACCATCCATACTAAAAACGGACTCGGTGACAATTGCACTAGGTAATTGTTTCGCGGTTAAATGCGCAGCATGGGCAACATCATTATGCTTAAAGCGGCCAAACTTGGCTTTACTATGTAATAAGCCGTCAATAATCGATGCATGCACCAAGCGGTCACAAATAAGATAATCTTCGCGGTCAAACAAGGTCTGCATTAACGCGCTATTGGCGCTAAACCCCGAACAAAACAGCAATGCTGCTTCGTGCCCAGTGGTTTCACATAATAACTGCTCTAGCTGCTGGTGCGCTTGGCTATAACCCGTGACTAATGGTGATGCCATGGCCCCGACGCCATACGCATCAGCGGCATCCTTGGCAGCCTGTTTCAAACTTTGACTACTCGCCAGGCCGAGATAATCATTACCACTAAAATTGCAGTATTGCTGTCCATCATGACTTAACATGACTGACAACTCATCCCCGACTGGCTGCATTAACTTACGTTGACGCAAAGCGTCACTTTGTGTTGCAGCAGCCATAGAGGCCTGTAGTTTTGTTCGCAGCAATGGGTCCATTAATTCAATCTAATCACAGCGCGGCGGCATCATAAAACTGACTTGTCTGTTTCGCTTTAATCGCTTCTGCTTTGGCAAACACTTGCTTTTCTTCTTCGATTTTCGCAGCAGGCCCTTGCTCTGGATGCAGTCCAAGCCGTTTAAATAATGTCATGTCTTTATTTTCTTCAGGATTCGCTGTGGTCAGCAGCTTACAGCCATAGAAAATTGAATTTGCACCGGCAAAGAAACACATTGCTTGCAGTTCATCTGTCATGCTTTCTCGCCCTGCTGACAAACGAACCCGAGAATGTGGCATGGTGATCCGCGCCACGGCAATAGTCCGCACAAACTCCAGCGGGTCTAAATCATCTAAATCGGCAAATGGGGTGCCCGCCACTTTAACTAACATATTAATGGGCACCGAGTCTGGGTGCTTCTCCATATTAGCCAGCTGCTGTATTAGGCCTGCACGATCGGTAGCCTGCTCGCCCATGCCTACAATACCGCCAGAGCACACTTTCATACCTGAAGCACGGACATTCGCTAAAGTATCTAAACGTTCTTGGTAAGTGCGCGTGGTAATAATATCGCCATAGTATTCAGGCGAGGTATCAAGGTTGTGGTTGTAGTAATCCAGCCCGGCATCGGCCAACTCTTGTGCTTGATGGGCTGACAACATCCCTAATGTCATACACGTTTCCATCCCCATGGCTTTGACTTCACTGACCATATCCTTAAGATACGGCATGTCGCGTTCATGGGGGTTTCGCCACGCTGCGCCCATACAAAAACGTGAAGCGCCTGCTGCTTTGGCACTTCTGGCCTCAGTCAACACCTTTTCAATCTCAAGTAAGCGCTCTTTTTCAAGACCAGTGTCATAACGTGCACTTTGTGGGCAATACTTACAGTCTTCAGGACAAGCGCCGGTTTTGATAGACAATAAACGACTAATCTGAACTTCATTGGGATCATAGACTTGGCGGTGGATTGTTTGTGCTTCAAACAATAAATCGTTCATCGGTTTAGCGAACAACGCAAGTATTTCTTCACGTGTCCAATCGTGACGCAGTGCAATATCCGACATGGTTACAACCCTTTATAATCTTTGAAGTGCCAGCTTAAAGGCTATTTTTATTTAAGTTAATGTTGCTTAGCATACCTTGAAGTCGTAACCTGTCAACGTAATTATTTATAGTAAGTTGACTAACGATTAATTTTTAATCAAAAAAATACGAGATAATTCGAAGATGACTAACTGCAGCGAAGGCTATCATAACGGCCCTATTGATTATCAATTCGATTCTGAACATATATGGCACCCCTACAGCTCAATGTTACACAGTCAAGCGGTGACGGGGGTTGTTGCAGCACAAGGGTGTGAATTGATACTTGATGATGGTCGCCGCCTAGTCGATGGCACCAGTTCTTGGTGGGCTTGTGTTCACGGCTATAATCACCCAGTCATAATCGAGGCAATGCAAACTCAACTGCATAACTTAAGCCACGTCATGTTTGGCGGCATCACTCACCCACCCGCTGTCGCCTTGTGTAAACGCTTAGTGGCGATGAGCAGCGACTCACTCACTAAAGTATTCTTAGCCGATTCTGGCTCCATTGCGGTGGAAGTCGCCTTAAAAATGGCGTTGCAGTATTGGCAAGGACAAAACCAGCCACAGAAACAGCGAATTTTGACCGTAAAAAATGGTTACCATGGTGATACTTTTGCCGCCATGAGTGTGTGCGATCCCGAAGGCGGAATGCATACCATGTTTGGCAATGCAGTGACGCCACAATTATTTGCCCCTGCACCACAAAGCAAGTTTGATGGCGATTTTGATACCAGCGACCTTGAGCCCATCGCACAATTGTTATCGCAACAAGGCAACGAGATTGCCGCGGTGATTATAGAACCTATCTTACAAGGCGCAGGGGGAATGCGTTTTTATCACCCCGAATACCTACGCGGTTTACGCAAGCTATGCGATCGCCATAACGTGTTACTCATCTTAGACGAAATTGCCACAGGCTTTGGTCGCACCGGCAAATTGTTTGCCTATCAACATGCTGATATCGAAGCCGACATCCTATGTTTAGGCAAAGCCCTTACCGGTGGCTACATTTCACTGGCCGCCACGCTATGCAGTGACAAAGTAGCCCAAGGAGTGAGTGAGTCACCCTCTGGTGTCTTCATGCATGGGCCCACCTTTATGGGCAACCCTCTTGCCTGTGCTGCTGCTTGTGCAAGTTTAGATCTGCTTGCGCAAAACCAATGGCCACAACAAGTTAGCAATATAGAAACGCAACTGAAGCAACAGCTCGCTACTGCAATTGACTACGCCGCTGTCACCGATGTTAGAGTACTAGGCGCCATTGGCGTCATAGAGATGCAACACACTGTCGATACTGCGGCGTTGCAGAGCCGGTTCGCCGATTTAGGTGTATGGATCCGACCATTTGGCAAACTGATTTATATCATGCCGCCCTATAGCATCAGCCCTTCACAGCTTAGTCAGCTCACTGACGCCATGAAACAGGTGGCAAAACACATCAGTGACACTGACATTGACAAGCATCATCAACATCAAGCCGAGGTTAAGTTTGTTAGCCACGGATAAACTATCAGATAATGAGTTTGCATGGGTGATGGCAGCGTTGCTGCCATCACAGTAAATGATTAATCGAGTAACACATCTAGCAACTGACTTTGATTCGATTTCGGCCATCTGATTTCGCACGATACAGCGCCGTGTCTGCAGCGCACAATATTGCCACCGCATTCGGGTACTCACCCATTTTTTCTACCGCGATTCCCTGACTAACACTGACCCGTACAGACGGATGAAGTCCAAGCTCGGTAAAGACTAAGTTGTTGATGGCATGCTGCACTTTTTTAGCGGTTAATTCAGCCGTTAGCTGATTGCAGTTCGGCATAATTAAAGCAAACTCTTCCCCACCATATCTCGCCGCAATACATTGATCGTTAGGCAAGACTAACTGCAACTGCTCTGCAATCATTTTCAGGCATCTATCACCATTAACATGACCAAATCGGTCATTAAACAGCTTAAAGTAATCAACATCGATCATCACTAAACTCAATGGCTTAAGCTCGGTGGTGATTTTTGTCCAGCAATGTTGCAATACATCATCAAATGCATGGCGATTGGCAAGCCCTGTTAATGCATCGGTACGTGCTTGATGCTGTAACTTGCGATATTCGGACTTATGATGACTTAAGTCGTGCATCACACCAATAAATAATGGCCGTGCCCCTGTTTGGGATTGTGGAATACATGACAGGGATAAATCGACTTCTAATTGACTATCGTCGGCACTATCAATCACCACCTCTTTGGGACCATAGTAAAAGGTTTTACTGCGGCTGGTTTTCCAATGGATAAACTTAGCTAAGTAATCATCACGGTATGTCTCTGCTAGAAAAGCGCACCAAGACTGACCAATTAACGCCTCTTGTGCATCACCAAAAATCTTAGCAGCCAAAGGATTCACCATTTCAATGATCCCTTCATCATTCACCACAAATATTGCTTCTGATACATAAGCAATTACCGTGCTGAGCGCTTGCATAAAATCGATATTAGCATCGGAGGGTAATAGCGCATCTGCGGCACTGCGCATGGTAGCGTTGGCACAATGCTCGTTATCGCCATATAAACGCGATACCTTCAGTGGTTGCTCTTCGGTATTGTTATCCTCAGTGGTGCCATTTATTGGATAAAACTGAGTTATCGCCTTGGGCTGCGAAGCGGATGTTGATAACTCATTTACCCACTTGGTTATCGCCGACGGCTGTGATTTGGATGGTGTATCTATCATGGTTGCTCTCCCTGTCACCCTGTGTCGATATCATTGTTTACCTAAACTTGGCATTGATACCTAATTTGATGACACCCATTTTGCAACAAAGGAGCAAGAGTTACCTTCTGATTACCTTCCGAATTAACTGTATGTTTTTATTATACTAAACTATCAAAAAAACCAAACCTTCTGAGTTACTTCCGTATATTTTAGAGCTCGTTTCACTTGTAATTGCATAATTTACTGCGCAGTAAGGCGTTAAAGTCATGGTGAAAGTGACCATATAAAAATGCAATCATAAGACTTATTAAGTGCTAACGAACTATGTGAGGGGGTGAGTGAATGGGTCTACCATTTAGGGTATTTTTCGACGCATCAAGTGAAAAGAAAGCCCCGTTTGGGGCTTTACATTAACTACAACTACAAATGGTCATCGGTTTATAGTGGACTTTAAAAGGTTGGGTCATTTTTCACTTGTGGATCTGATGATTCCACAATATTCCCCTCTGCATTTACCAATAGTAACTTTACTCCAATGATGCCAGCATTAATATTTGAATCTTTAATTGTTAGCCGGTAGCCCCCCTCTTTTACTTTGAAAGAGGTTACATCATCTAAAATCGATGGTGGATTTTGATTGGCTATTGGAAACACAGCTCCTGCGAAGGAGTAGCCCAAACTTTTTTCTTTGTCGAGCAAGTAATTTATCTTGCTGCTCATTTGAGTCACCGTAACCATTTCTGGTTTAAAATTAACCGTAACTTTCCCACCAATTTCAGTCAACCAAACCATTACATCTAATTTTTTATCGCCCATTTCTAACCTCCTCTGTTATAAAATACTCACTCACCAAATTTTGCCCCTTCACCAAACTGGATAAATCATCTGTAGAACTCAATCGGTCTTTACATCTAACGCTATCAGCATATGGGATAACATATTTAGGGTTTTGATTAAGCAATTGCAAATCATATAGTTTTTTACTAGCTGACGTACAAAGCTCAATCATCTCTACCACATCTTTTTCATGGGCACTTTTTTCAGCAGAAATTAGATCAATAACCGAGCTGAGTCTTTTGTACTCCATACTTTCAGCATTGAGCTCCAAGAGAGCATCAACGAACTGACGACTTTTAGCTAAATATTGTTCGCTTTTCTGAATTCTGCCGTCCCTAAGATAGTTCAGTGCAAGTAGGTTGTTGAGTAGCAGCTTTAAATGCATTTCTCGCCTACTATCCTCCATTAAGCCGGCTGCGCGCTTCAAGGTATTTAGCAATTCTTCTACTCTAAGAGTCCTCTGATAAACCATATTTGGGTCTATTTTTATCAAATGCAGCGTCACTACAAATAGCCTTTGCTGCCAAAACCTATTTTTATTATCTTTATTTACCACTGCTTTAAACAAGTGATAGCTTTGCAAACCCGTATTAACAGCATCTTTCGTACGCCCGATATACATGTATTGGATAGATAAATCATGTAGGCTCATAGCTATGTTTTCTAACAAATTGGCATTTTCAAATATCGAGTCGTCCATACTCAAATATTCCGACTTCGTTATCTCTAGATATTCTATGCTTTGAGCCAAATTGCCTGCCGATAACTCTGAATCAGCCAACCAAGATCGTGTATCAATGAGATCTGCAATCAAAACTGGATTACCTTGATCGGCTGCTAACGCCGTTATTTTTAACTGTAAAGACTCTTCAAAAAAATCTTTTGCCTGCTTAAACTCCTGGCGCTTCATCAACAACGACCCTAACGAGTTAGTCGCATAAGACAGCTCCATTAACGCATCGGCATCATTTGGGGCAATTTGGTACATCTGCTGACTGTATTGATAATACAGCTCAAAGAAAGGCTGAGTGGCTTGCCAGTCACTGGCATCATATTGGATCTGGCCAAGCCAGAAGGCATTGGCGCCCAGAGTTTTAAGTAACTCAAGGTTTTGCGGCTGCTCAGTTAATAAGGCTTCGAGTTTGCTTTTAGCACTGAGCAGCGCCGCAGTGGCTTCATCGATTTTTCCTCGTGAATAAGCCACCTCCCCCATAGCTTCGAGGGTTTGACCATGTTGAAAGCGGGCATCAAAACTATAAAGGCTGGTATCACTGGTATTGGACTGCTCACTGAAATACTCCAGCGCTTTGTTGCTGATACCGTCGAGTAAATCCATTCGTCCAATGCCACGCAGTTTATCGGCAAACTCGCCCACCATGAATCCCAATAAGTTTTCCGCTGCCAAACGTTTTTCCAATGCACGATTTTCTGCATCAATACTTTTTACAGTCATTGAAACGGACGTAATCGTCAGCATAATCAGCAGCAAAACTGTGCCGCGTAAGGTCCAGGTCTTTACATTCTGCCGTTGAGATGAAGCACGAATAAACTCGCTTTCATCAGCATTAACACTGAACAAGTTGCTCGCAACGAGTGCTTGCGCTTCTTGCAAAGGTTTACCTGCCGGTAATAGATAAGCAGGACTTTTGTGCTCATCTTGCCAACGCTTTGCCAGGTAATGCAGCCTCGACTTAGCCGCTAAACTTTCTTGGTGATCAGCAATCCATTCAGTGGCCCTAGGCCAACGGCGTAACAGCGCTTCGTGGGCAATACTAAAACATGCGGCTTCATTTTGTAGGTGTGAGACAAACAAGCGGCTGTCCACCATGGCTTGTACTAACGCTTTTTCAGCTTCGCTGCTGAGTAAACTCCAGCGGCCACTGCGACTGGTTATACTGGCATCATCGTGTTGCATGGTTACCAATTGCGATAACACTTGCGGCAAGCATTCTTTTTCCGCGTCGCTGAGCGCGGCGATCGCTTGTTCGGCATTTTTACCTATGGCACCTTCGATACCGCCTAGTTCTTGATAAACCGACACCAACAAATGACCGCGGTCATCACGATTTAAATACAGCGCTTGCAAGGTATATTGCAGCATTGGTAAACAGTCTTGACTCATCGCCGCATCATCACAAAGTTGTTCATCGAGCGATATGCCAGTAACGGGATCGACTTGCCACTCCAGTTGCGCCGCTTGTGCCGGTAGGCGAATCATCTGTAATAGTTCGGCACGGTTGGGCGGTGACAGATCGAAATGCGCCCCTTTTGCTTTACCCGCCATTAAGGGTTGATAAGCCACTAATTGTGGATAGAAGTCGTTACGACAGGCACTGATAACTAAAATGACACCAGAAGTCACGAAACGCTCGATAAGCTCAACAAATTGCAGTCTTACCGCTTCGCTGTACAAAGGAGAAGAAAGCAACACTTCCAAGCGATCAATAAACAGCGCCAACATCGAAAGATGATCAGCTTGTTCTTGTAACACCCGCTTGCAATGCTTAACAATTTCTTGAGGTCGTTCAACTAGCTTCTGGGCAAGCTCCTGCGCACTTTCACCATAAAATACCGCAGTGCCTTTGATCTCCCAATCAAGAAGCACACTCGCGAGTTCTAAAAACAGTTGATGAACGCCAACGTCAGCAAGATCAAGGCTTGTATAACTGTTAACTTTAATCCCGTTATAGCCCTGCTCTGTCATCAAGTTAGGGATCACCCCTGCTTGTACTAACGATGATTTTCCGCTACCACTGGGCCCCAACACTAAACAAAAGCTACGACCAAAGTGCACTTGATTAGCGATGCGATCGAGTAAGGTATCAACCTGGGCTTTTCGACCAAAAAACACGTCGGCGTGCTCAGCATCAAAAGCTTGTAATCCTGGAAAAGGAGAACCTTTTTGCCAAACATTAGTTTGTGCACCTTGCTGATCTCCCACAAGGTACTTTACCGGGGCGACGGTTCGGTAACCGCGTTTACGGATGGTTTCGATGTAAATCGGTGAGCTAGCGCTATCGCCCAGGGCACGGCGTAACTGATTAATGACTTTATGGAGCGGGTTGTCACCTACATCAAAGTCCGGCCAACAATGACTGACTATCTCATCACTACTGAGCACATCACCTTGGTGGTGACACAACAACTTGAGTACGTCCATCGCCTTGGGCTCAAGTTGTTTTACGGTATCGCCAGATCGAACCCGATTAGATTTCGGGTCTATTTGCCAATCACCAAAATAAAAGCTGGTCTCGTCCATTGAATTGCCTACTCAGTAAGCTCAGCTACCTTAGCTGACAACAGCAAATCTTTGTAAATAGGATAGTTATTAAGTATTAGCCTATATGCTGAACCTACTCTAATAGGCGAGCGACAGCGATGTCAAATTTCACTGTCGTCCAGATTAAAAACGGTACTTTCTTATGAGGGATGGGCAGAAAATTGACCGGTCACTTTACAGGTGTGTTTACTCAATTTAGCTTGTAGCTTGGCCTCAGCAAAGCGTTTTGCCGTATAGGCTTCAATTGCGCTGCTATAGCGGCGTACTTTTACACCGTTTGCCTGCACAATTTCAACCTGATACTTGTTATCAACTAACTGGACACCATCGGGTAATTTCATCGCCTCTCCTCAACCGCAGCTATTTCACCACGTTACCGTTTATTAGCGATTGAGATATTACCAACTATACACATGTATATCAATATGCGTATTTAGGTAATAGTTACTGCTTTAGCCAAACTTCCACTTCTTTAAGTTCACCTTCTTCAATGCGTTTGGTGTGAAGCAGAGTTTTATCGGCTAGTTTTTCGATACGGTATTCAAAAGAAAACGCCTGACCTTGTTGGGCGCCAAAAGAGTTAATTGATAAAAACTCCGTGTAATGGGTGGCGGTCACTTTATACTTACCTGCACCTGCGGCCCAAAACTCCGGTTTAGGTACATCGGCTGCAATACCTTTGTTGGCAGGAGCCTGCTTAATCGTGGTGAAACTAAAGTAGCCATCAGCGAGAACTTTGATCGCCTGCAGGTGCAGATCTGCATAATCGTGCCACTGACCTTTATCATCAACATACTTACCTTGCTGCAACTGCCAAGCGCCTTGCAGTGGATCGCCATTTTGTAGTTGGTTTTGTGTCACTAAGGGTGCTGTTTTAGCCACTTGAGGCGCTGTTTCAGCTTGTGTCACAATAGAAGTGCATGCCAGTGCGGCAGATAATGCGCTGACTTTAGCAATTGATGACAACGAAAGACGGTAATGACGTGAAAAATAACGGCGTGGTAATTGAGAAGGTATATACGGCATAGTGTCAGCATCCTGCTTTGATAAAAACACCTAAAATGCCAGTGGCTTAGCTATATCGCAACCCACAGTCGTTGAAAATATTTTTCTCTAAACAGAACAGCTTTTAGTACGTAACAAAGTGGCAAACTAAGCCGTTAACTAGGTCGTTGGCCAATCCCTTCGCAGAATCTTCAAAAGACTAATCAAAGAATTAATGTAAAAAGTATTTAAAAAGTACTCATCAATACAGCAAGAGGTTTACTACCAGCAACAGGGCTAAACCGCTAAAAGAGCAATACCACTAGCGCTGTAGGCTCCTAGTCAGCTTTTTCATGCCCTCATCAATACTGACTATGGATTGATACCCTAAATCACGTTTAATGGCATCAATATTAAAGTAATGACTAGTGGATAACTGGCGGGCAACAAAGCGTGTCATCATCGGCTCTTCAGCTTTGCCAAGCATAGAATAAACGGTTTCCAACACAAAACCGGCCGCATACGCAACTGGCGCTGGCACTCGCTTGGTGACGGGCGGTAAATCTACACAGGCTAATATTTTGTTTAGCATCGCCGCCATGGTAATAGGTTCATCGTTACTGACAAAGTAAGCTTTACCGGCACAAGTAGGACTATTTTTAGTTAACGCCAATGCCGCTAGAACATGCGCATAAGCGGCGTTTTCAACAAAAATAGTATCAACCAATTTATCTTGCTTACCCACCAGCTTCAGTTTACCTAAGCGTGCGCGCTCTATTACCCGAGGCACCAGATGTGGATCTTCTGGCCCCCAAATAAGGTGCGGACGAATCGATACGGTTTGCAAACGTTGACCGTTAGCAACTGCTGTACCGCTTGCCTGGCAAACCATTTGCTCAGCTTTGGCTTTAGACTCAGCGTAAAAATTCAAATATCGATTGGCATAGGGAGCTGACTCATCAATCCCTTGTTCATCAACTCCAGCAAAAGTCACGCTTGGTGTACTGGTATAAACAAGATGGGTAATATTATGTTTCTTTGCCGCATTGATGATATTGGCCACGCCATCAACATTCGGTGAATAGTAGCTCGCCTTACTGCCCCAAACTCCGGCCTTAGACGCCACATGAAATATCACATCACACCCCTGCATCGCCGCTTCAACCGCGCCAAGGTCGGCAATGTCACCGGAGATCATATTCACGCCCATGGCTTGCAACTCTGGGTAGTCACCGCGGGCAAATCCTGTCACCGCAATACCCGCTGCTAGCAAACGCACACAGATAGCTTTACCTAAGAAGCCACCCGCCCCAGTCACAAATGCGTGTTTGACCGAGCTATTCAAGCTGACTAATGCTTGTTGCTCAAGAGGATGTAATGATTCAATGGTAATCGTGCTATTAAGCGTAACTTGGCTCATGGTTATTCCTTGTGGGTCTTTTGTGCCCAAACGGCCAGTTTTTCACGAAAAATCTTAGCATTATGGCGAATATCAACAGGAAAGTTTTCATGGATTAAGAATCGGCTAATCCCTTGTGTTTGTTGGTGTTGCTCCGCAAGCTCCGATAAAGCTTGGAACAAAGTAGCGGATTGACTACACGCTAAACTTTTATCAAGCTCGATACACAGCAATGGCACCCGCTGGCCTTTAACATCAATGCCTACCAATGCTGAACGTTTTACCTGAGGGTGAGTATTAAAAATACGCTCAACTGGAATAGAGAAATAGCGCTTACCCGAGGCGGCATCGACTCGATGCGCTTTACGGCCGCACATCCACAACTGACCCGACTCATCAAGGTAACCTAAATCCCCCATACGATGATAATGCTGGTCGCCATCGGTCATTTTAGCCAACTTAGTGGCGGTATCACGGCGATAATAGCGGCGACTCACCATTGGCCCACTAACAATAATTTCGCCAATGGTATTTGGCGGTAAAAGCCTTGCTTGCTGCAAACTAGTTAATGGACTTTCATCAATATCAATAATGGCGATATCAACACTACTAATCGGCTTACCGACACAAATTCCGCCACCATTGTCGGTAATGTCAGTGGTCGTCAATAAGGCATCACTCCCCATCATACTAATGGGCAATGATTCAGTCGCACCGTAGGAATTCAATACCTGCGCCCCAGGATTTAGCATGGTGGTGAACCGTGCAATCGACGGTAAAGTGGCAGGCGCGCCCGCTGAAATAACGCGCTTTAAACTTTCAAGTTTAACTGGCTTATCAGCTTGTGTACCTGCTTGGCCTAAGCGCTCAATCAAGGCGGGGTTAACGAACATATTGCTACATTGGTAGCGCTCAATGGCTGCGAAAATATAGTCTGGATTGGCAGTAATGGGTTTGCTGGCGTCCATATCCGGCACGATTGAAGCCATCCCCAGTGCTGGGCCAAATAACGAAAACAGTGGGAATGTGGCTAAGTCTCGCTCGCCGGCGGTAATTTGGTAGTCTTCACGCAAAGCGGCAATTTGGGCTTCAAACATATTGTGTGAATAGACCACCCCTTTGGGGGTGCCTGTGCTACCGCTAGTGAACAAGATGGCACACATGGCGTTACCATCGAGCCACTGCATATCAAAAGATACTTCTTTTGGCACCGCATTGACGAGGCTGGTTAAACTTGTTGCCCCTGTTAACCAGCTAGCGCTCCCCACATTAATTAAATGCTTTACGCTGCCCTTGCCCCAACCAAACAGTTTTCTGGCAATATGGGCTTTGGGAATGCCGATAAACGCATCGGGCTCAGCTTCTTCGAAACACTGCTTTAGGTTAGCAATCCCCATTCCAGGATCGACAAATATCGGCACGATGCCGGCTTTAAACAGCGCAAAAGTTAACGCGAAAAAGTCGATACTGGGTGTCACCATCAACACCGCTTTCATACCGGGCTGAATGCCATGCTGAGTTAAGGCAAACGCCATGCGGTCGCTCAAGGCATTAAGCGCTGAAAAATCAATCTCATCATAACTCAGTGTACTGGCCTGCCATGGCAAGCCTTTAGCTTGCTGAACCGCGACGGCAAGTTCATTAGGCGAGTGTTGAGCCGCATCAATGAGATGTCGACAAAGATTAGCTGGCTGTGCGCTAGATTGAGTCATCGCCTAATCCTTTTACAAATGGTGTTGTGAATGACTATCAGGACGTCGTCATAAACTGTTGAATATGACCCACCACTTCTTCACTGGCATCTTCAAGAATGTAGTGACCACAATCTGCAAACTCATGCACTTGAGCATGGGGCATCTCTTGCTTCCATTGAGCTAAAAAGTGCTTATCGAAAACAAAATCTTTAAGTCCCCAGCAGATCAAGGTTGGAACCTGACTAAACTTAGACAAAGATGCTGCTATCTCGCTAACTAAGTCGTAGTTTCTATCTTCCGGTTTAAGCGGAATATCCTGCACAAAACGTAAAGTAGAAATGCGATTTTCCCAAGAATTAAACGGCGCAACATAGGCTTTACGGATTTCACTTGGCATGGGTTTGCGCTTCACGCCGACGTAACTTGCTATGGATGAAAACGCATTAAAACCACGCACGAGGCCAGTACCGATAAAGGTGTTACGGCAAATCCATAGTGGCCAAGGAAACGGTTTAGATTTTGGCAGATGAAACGCACCGGTATTTAAAATCACCAGCTTCTTAATGCGCTCAGGGTAACGTGCCGCGTACCCCATACCAATCATACCGCCCCAGTCATGCACAATCAGGGTAATATCTTGCTTAACATTAAGGGAATCGAGTAAGGCTTCTAAATCATCGATACGCTGAGGCAAAGTGTAGTCGTAGCCATCATCACCGGGCTTATCTGATAAACCACAACCGATATGATCAGGCGCAATACATTGATGAGTCGACTTAAGGCTTTCAATCACATTGCGATAATAGAAAGACCAACTTGGATTACCATGCACCATGACAACAGGCTCGCCTTGGCCTTCATTAACATAATGCAGTTTATTGCCGTTTAGATCTAAATAGTGGCGTTGGTAAGGAAAAAGCGTATCTAACATGACTTGTCCTAAAATTGTTCTAGCCCGTGGTCAGCGCTATCGCTGCCACAGGTCATTTTTGTAGGGGACGTGAATATCAATCGTGGCTAAGCATTACCACTTAATACCCAGCATCATGCAGTTCAAACCACTGCCAATACCGAGGAAACTGACTTGGTCGCCCTTTTGCAAGAAGCCTTGATCGTGGGCGATCGCCGCGGTCACTGGTAGAGACACCGTCCCCATATTGCCGAGCAGTTGATAGGTCGGGAACTCTTTCTCTTGAGGGATATTCAATGCGGTTAGCACTTGTTTACGATTTGACGCGCCAACCTGATGACAAATCACTTTATCGACTTGCTCAACCAACCAGTTGCGCTGTTCAAGGAAGTGAGTCCAAGTGTGTCTGGCAAGCTCAACCCCTTCTTTTAACAGTGCCACACCATCTGTGCGCATGAATTCGCGGTAAAGCTGTAAGCCAGCTTCCTGTAATCCCCACTGACACAGATTATGATGCTCGGGCGCCGATAAATGACTTGCACCTAATAGTTGATGTTGACGATCTGATTTCAAATCAACACTGCCGTCGGTCAACAGCACCGCTACCGCACCTGAGCCACCAGTCAGCGTTGCCAATGATTGTGCGTAGTTTTTCATGGTTGGCTCAGCGAGCATATTGTCTATGGTGATATCCACAATGTGTCTTGCTGACTCACATGACACCACAAGACCCGCTTTAATTTGGCCTAACTCAATACGGTTAGCGATATCTAAAATACCACTTAATACACCTAGGCAAGCGTTGCTGATATCGTAAATTGCTGTATCTTTTGACACGCCTAATTCAGCGGCAATACGGCAAGCTGTGGCAGGTTCGTGTTGATCACGGCATACGCCGGTATACACAACAGCTCCAAGGTCGCTGACCTTGATGCCAGTTTCATCAATGGCTTTATTGGCCGCAACCAATGCACCATCCGATAATCTATGCCCTTTTGGCCACCAACGACGCTCATCAATACCCGTAAGTGCAGCTAACTGCCCCATTGGAATACGAAACTTTTGATATAAAGGAGCCAGTCTAGACTCTAGCTCCGAGGTTGAGACGACTTCAGGCGCCAACTCATAAGCTAGGCTATTAATATAAACGCGGGAATATTTCATGAAACAGTATATTTCGCTCACTTTATCGACAAAATTGGCGTCGACAAATATTATTATTCAATGTTAACCCGTCATTTGAACAAGAAAACACGCATCATTCAATAAAAAACCACTTTAAATGGCTTTTTTTCACTTATAGGCCACAATGTAGGGCGCTGTTTTTGCAGCAAATCGACCACGATTTAAATATGATATCTTATTTTAACTATTAAGAAACATAACCTTATGGCCGTTTTCATTCGCAAGCTGCATTTTTCATCATTTTTCAGCCCAAATTAAGCCATTTCTAGGTGTGACAGAGAAATCACAAAAATTAAACAATTCGACCCGATATCCCTGCTCTTGCAAGTAACAAACTCGGTCAAGAAGTAGCCAGCGCTCTAGTGCTTGCCGAAACAGATGGGCAACCAGATCGATTCGCCTGGTGAGTCTTTGCCTTGCAATGCCTTTATCTAAAAACGTTTGCGCTTGCCAAGGGGCGGTTAACTTAACCTGCTTTTGCTCTGCCGCCCAATAGCAAAATGCCTCAAAGCCCTGGTTTAACTGGCTTTGCTTCATGGTCGGCACCGGCAAATAGGCATCAACTCCGGTTTGATAGCGTTGCAACTCATCAAAACCGAGCCGCCAAGCCACTTGCTGCAACCGTTGTTGTCGCTGTTTATCGCTGGCAATCACGCTTTGCTGCAATGGCAGTTGTAGATCATGGCGACTTAAGGTTAATTCACTCTGTTTGGCAAACGTACTTAACGGCTGGTAATACTTATCTTGAATAAGGTGGTAGCAACAAGGGGAAATAGCAATCTGCTGAGTTCCGGCTTCACTGGCTTGCTTGAGCAAACGCACATGCAGGTCGCCACAGGCATGCAAGGCAACCGCTGTTTGCTTTGCTTTAAAATACTGGCCACTATCAGCAGCAAAGGCATCTTGGCAGACAAACTCTTGGGACAATTGCCACTTAGTCGCAAACGCTTGGCCTGACTCACAAAGCGGCGCTTGCCACTCAACACTGGTGACATGGCGGTTTTGCTGTTTAGCAATCAATCGACCTAAATGACCTTTACCCGCACACCACTCCAATACAGTCCGTTCAGATTGCGGGATGGTATCTGCAAAAAGTTGGATTTGTTGCCACTTGCGCCCTTTAATGTGAGCACTAAAATGGGCTGCAACATCATCGGCCAATTGAGTCCCTTGCGCTTTTGCTGCTGGCGTTAGCAAAGGCAGTGCATCGGGGTGTAATAACTCAACAGTAATATCGGCCCCATTTGCTTGTAAGTCGCGCTGCAATGCCGGCAGAAAGGTGTGATACAAGGAATGGCGGTCCGCATCGAGCGATTCTAGCTCTTGATCTGCAATCTGCCAGACTTTGTCGGCAAGTGTTGGAAACAGCTCAGCCCATGGCAGATGACGACATTTAAATGCCTCGACCTGCCATAATGGCCGCAATTGGGTTAACAGCTGATCAAGCTGTTTAAATTGACTTGCTAGCTTCATGTGTTTGACTGCCAATCTACTTGGCTATTGCTCAACATACCGATTTATCTACAGGGCTATACATTAACAAGGCTACTCATTATTGAGACTATTTACCGACAAGCTTGGCGTCAGCGCGTTGTCCCATGCGTTTACCTAACCAAATCCCCAAAAATAGCGGCACAAATACCACGATCATAATAAATAGAATGATATAAATAATCAGATCTTGCAGTAACTTACCCAGTTCATCAAAAACTTTTGCCACAGTAAGCTGGGAAATATGCTCTAAATTGGCAGCGGCTGCCATACGTTCTCTGGCCACCATCTCTTCTATGGCCAAGCGCTCATTTTTCACCATTAAGGTTAGTGCTTCACGCTCTGTCGATAACTGCAATAGTTTATCGTCAGTCACCGCACTTAATTGATTCAATAGCGGTGTTAATTCACGGCGTAAATCAACCGCTAACGACTGCATCATTTCGGGGCTTTGGGCCATTAGCACTTGAAATTTAGCTGAGGTATCAGCAATGCTCTCAAGGGTGCGTTGTACCTCTTCGGAGTTGATATTAGAGTGCAGTGCGTACAATTCTGCTTTCCATCCCAATATCTTCGGCATTTGCTCTGAAATCATCGCCATACGATCTGATATGTCACTCATCACCTCTGGCAAGGTACCAAAGGTAGTGACAGCTTCAAACTCATTAATTTGGTTGTACTGTAACCATGCTTGAAAAGCCGTTTGCCTAGCAAAGCTAAGGTCGGGCAATGGGTTACTCGCGACATACTGCTCAACAAACTTTTGATGCTTGCTAAAATCTGACTTGGACACAAAACCTTTTACTGTGGTTTCAAAATCTTGCTGTAATTTTTTACTCGCATTAACTGCGATTAACTGATGCTCACCAAATAAGTCTTTTCCGGCACCTTGGCTAAAAAACTGACTCATCTGCGCGGTTAATACCCAGGTATCGACCATCGCTGCTACAGGCGAGCTTTGATAAATGCTTCGGCTCAGTGCTTCTTCGGCATTAATTTTCCACATTAACGTATTAGAACGCACCGTGATATCGGCAGAGGTAAGCTCATCTTGTTTAGCGCGCTCGGCAATATCATCGGCAGCGTGCTCTACCCCGATAAAGAACGACTGACTATAGTCACGACTAAACAAGCGCATATTAAGCTGCTCTTGGGGTAAAGGCTCAATACCACTTTCAAGTTTTACCTCAAGTAGTGAACATGCGGACAAAATCATCGCGACAAAAAACGCCAATACACTGCGCCAAACTGTTTTCATAAATGCCTCATACCTATCTAACCGAACAATATCGGTTACTGCAGCGGTTGTTAACTACATAAGTTTATCACCGCATTGATATCTCAACCAATATTCAACTGAGCTTTACGCTTTAGTCGCAAAGGTTTTATGCAATTTTGTCTGTTAGTTTGCATTGAAAGCAATTGAAGATGTGAGCTGAGTCACATACACTGTCGCCATCCCGTCGACAAGAGAACAATTATGCAATCCCCCTGTGTAGCCAAGTGCGGCTTAAATGATGAAGACTATTGCGTTGGATGCTTTCGACACATCGATGAAATCGTCGGTTGGTCTGCCGCCAGTGATGCAGTTAAAGCCGAAATTTGCCAAAAGGCCCAAGCTCGAAAGCACCTTGTCAGCCCCACAGAAAATAAACAAATCATTAGCCGTGCAAAATGGTTAGCAGCTGAAGCACGTATCGCCGATCGCCCTGTTGATTAGCGTAGCGCTATTGATTACGACAGCTAGGTGATTACAACAGTCTTGAAAGTACCAGCGCCCAGTCGATAAATAGCGAAACGGCAATAATTGCCACAATCACCTTTGTGCCAATTGATTTGTAAGCATCTGAATGAGCAGTTATAAGTTCAACTTCCTAACATGGTCTTCCCAACCTGCGGGCTCATGATTAAACTCCGCTCGACTTGGATCTTTGTCAGTAATACACGGCTTGAATGCAGTAAACTTCAATGGCTTTTTATCGTCATCTGATATGTCTGATAACGTCCAGTTACACTGCTTCTTAATATGATTATAAGAAGCTAGATAACGCTTACCTTCTTGTGGAACAAACTCAAGGTTTGGTTGGCAATACTCAGTTTCAATATAAACCCCTTGGGCCCGTTGCTCAAACGTCTTGGTGATAGAAAAAAAAGCAGACATTCTAAAAGGCTCGTTTGCTGGGACCTTAACTGTGACAGCATTAATATTTTCACCCTTATCAGCGTACCAGTCGATTCCTGCCGCATAAGCAACATTATTTAAAATCGCAATAATTCAGGTGATTCTGCAGAGCAATAAGGTGACTCATCCTCTCCTTTAAAACGCAGTATTTTCTTGTTAACGGAATTACTATTCTTAATAAAATTCGCATCTTCAAATTCAATGGTTAAGCTTGCCTGCTTGATATTAGAACTGGGTTCAACATAGACGGGAAACATAATGGACTTTGCAGAAACGCAGCCACCTAAAATAAAGCCTAATGAAACCAGAGGAACGAGATTTTTCAATGTACATCCTTAATCAACTAACGGCTTATTATCCAGCGATTTGGATAAATCCCTGCCGAAAATTTAACAATCGCACAACACACCAATGTAACTTATTGATGTAAAGAGAGTAATCATCCATTGCCAAATGACTTTTTAGGTGTTTTTTGCGCAAAGATGTGGCTTACGTAACTTTTATACCCAGACATGGTTTCAGTATTAGACTGTTTTGATACTAACAAGCTCATCGGTTTGATTAAGTTTTCTAACTCATAATGACTGCTGTGCCACATGGGGATGCCTTGTCCAGAATCAAATTTAATACTCTCTTGGGAGCTGAATTCAGCTAGGTAGGCTATACCTTGAGGTTTAAGCACTCGTGTTAACTCTTCAAATACCGACATGCGCTCTGCAATGTCGTTGATGCAAGTAAAAACTGCACAGGTTATGACTGCCTCGAACGTGTTGTCTCTAAATGGTAGCTTAGCTGATTTAGAAAACCTCAGGTCGAGATGAGGGAACTCAGTAAGGCCACGGTTAATCATTTCCGGCGAACTATCGACGCCAACCAAATTAAGGTAGCCCAACGAGTACAGTTGCTGAGATATACGTCCATAGCCACAACCAAAATCAAGAATTTTTGAATCGGTTGGGATTATGTTTAACAGATCAGGTGTGGAAATTTCTAGATTAAAATCTACACAACTTGCCACTGAATCCCATTTACTCAAGTTGTTTCTCCATTAAACACGTAATGCCTTACTAATCGGCGCATAGTGCTTGGATAAAATAAGCGACGAAGGAGCAAAACCAACTGTTATTTTTCCCGTTGATTTGCTTGTTATGTTTAAAAGATACTAGACGTACTAATTTTACTTTTGGTGAAAACATACAAAAACAAACCGACCCCAAAGCCCCTATTATTACATAAGTCAAAACACCTTCGTACTAATTACATTCACTTTAGACAGCATACGCCCAGTATTTAAGCTGATAATTTACATCATGTTACAGTTAACTAGAATGTGTATTTTTATTAAAGTGATATATTTCCCACAGGTTTAACAATGTCAGAATAAATACAGTTTATTCGCTAGCACCTTTTTACTTTAACCCGGCAATTATTAGATAGCGTACTTAATAATTACAATAGAACATTTAAAGGTCCATCATGACAAACATAACAAAAATATGCTGTATGTTAATCGCGCTTACCTCTATAGTCGTCAATGCGAGTGAAACTAAATCGTTTCCTAATTTGCAGGGACCATGGTTTGGTCAAGAAACACCTGGTTTAATAGCTGAACCCTTTGCTCCTGCAACAGTTTCAATCGATGGGCGCTATGAGTTTGGTGTTTCATTTTCGCAAGATTTAACAGAAATGTACTTTACAACGTTAGATATTATCGAAGGCGTTGATACAGACCCACAAATTTATTATTCAAAAGTGGAAAACAACATATGGACAAAGCCCGAAAGAGCTAATTTTACGAAAAGTAAAATGGCCTATGAGTTAACCCCGCATGCAAGCTTAAATGAAAACAGAGTTTACTTTACAGGGCGCAAGCCTGGCTCCAAGGATTCTGGAGTCTGGTATGTAATTCCCACTAAAAGCGGGTTTAGTGAGGCTAAAAGGTATGAACTACCCTATAACGACGGGCGATTATCTGATATGAATCAAGGGCTAAATGGAGACCTAATTTTTACGAATATGTCAGAGCGTAAAATGTATTATGCTGAAAATAAGAATGGTGAGTTTCTAACACCCAAGCCTATGGATATTGAGTTCGGTATTCATGGGTATATCTCACCAAATGAAGATTATTTATTAGTGAACGCCCCTAACAAAGACAACCAAGATAGAAAAGACCATGACATATTTGTTTATTTTAAGGAAAAAAATGGATCATGGTCAAAGCCCTTAAACCTAGGTCTCGCAGTTAACACACATCACACAGAATCTGTCGCTAGAATTACGCCTGATGGTAAGTTCTTATTTTTTGGCCGCTACAATGAACCTAGCGGCGCGTCGAATATTTATTGGGTAAGTACACAAGTGATTCACGAACTAAAGAAACAGTATTTTTCCAAATAACTGTTCTTGCACTTTGAAAAATGCAAATAGCTAGGGTTAATACACATAACGCCAAGCTAAAGTGCCTGAAACCGTTGTATACTCTTTTGCGAAACAAATGCTAAAACATAAGCCATTAGTAATCAATCTGACCAGGCATTAACTTGTTCAATATCAATATGTAGGACGACATGAAGGTGGTTGCTCCCTGTCTATAACAGAGAGCGCATAGGCTGCCACGTCAATGGCAAATACTTCGGTAAGTTTCAAGATTTGAGCCTCTACCCAACCACGACGGTGGTCATAATTTTTGCCCGTGTATTTATCATCACCACATAAGAAAGCGCGCCGAACAACGCGACTACAGCAATGATAGTAAGCAGTATCTTCGAGACTAATGAGGGTTCTTCTAGGCCTTGGCATGCAACCTCCTTGTTATATGCGCAAAATAAAAATATAAGCCCATTAAAATATAAGCCAGCCATTAATAATCAGTATCTTCCACAGCGTACAACTTATCAAGATCAGGATACTTTTCTCGCAAGTCTATTTGAGATTGTTTATCCAATGCCAGAAATTTACGCATATCTTCCTTGGTAACTTAACGCTTCAATAACCAGCGCAGCTTGCTGCGTCCGGCGCCCAAAGGGCGCGTAGTTTATTGACTTGTTATCTGATGCACAGCCCAACACCATCTGCATCAATATATGTATCATACCTTTCTTCGGTTCTACGCGGGTTAAACTCTTCCACTTGATCCCATTCCCCACTCACTATTGATTCATGTAGCAATAAATATACTTTATTTTTTGGGTATATTGCTGGAAGGTGATATGCAATGAAATCATTTGGTATACGTTCAGCGTCTTCAGACTGTTCCAAATGTAATTGCTTAATAGAGTCTATGATTGAGCGATAGTAGAGTGCGATCAATTTGTTATTAATATCTATCGAGTATTTGACATCATCACCAATTGGGTCGTGGAATTTCACACTCGGAGCTTGGTACAAATTATAAGCCACACTGGCTACTGAAAAATGTACCTGAACAGGGCCTTTCCTAGACTGTGACTTGTGTTTAAGCATTTTATTCGCAGACACTGTTGAGGCTTTGAACCCTTTTGCTTCCACTGCAAACTGTTTTGATCGAGTATCACAGTATAAATCGGGTCTTTCGCCCTTTATTGGATAACCGTTCTGGACCATTGCATCCTCATAGTTATGAGTATATTTGGCACCATATATTTTCTTCGACAAGAAATCTGCTAGAGCCTTTCCAATTTTATTTGAAATTTGACCCAGCTCAGTTGGGTCATTAAAAATTATTTCTGGGATAGAAAAATGGTCAGGTTCAGGCCCCCAATATTGGACAAATTCAAACATAAACCCCAAAAATCGAAATGAATTATACGGAGACCTATTTACTCCCATTCCAGCAAAAGCTAAATGCTTAATAAATTGCAAGTAGGACAAGTTAAGCTCTATGTCTTCTATTTGTCCTTTATCATTTAAATGCTCGACCTTTAGCTTCATACTATTCCTTCAGATAACGCCGCTATCACTGGACAGCGGGCTGTAGTTATAATTTATGTTAACGAAGCGGCAGCGTAGTGCATAAATTGCAACGAAGGACTGCTGTTCCGGTGAATAGCTTTGTTAAATTTTCGCCCACGTTTGGGATGAAATAGCTAGATAGACCCAGACATTGCCCTTTTTATAGGTGTCGGGAGCCCCTGAACCGCCAATAAATGGATAAGGAGTAGCAATATATACCTCTTCCTCTCCTAGCTCCCCGCAGTGAGCTCGTACCTTATCTCTGAAGGCGAAGTCCATGACATCTTCTTGAAACCCGGGATTTAGCAGAACTCTATCTACAAAGCGCTGCCAATCTGTAAACCCCATAGGCTCGATAGTGTTTTCCATTGTAAATAGAATGGCGACTTCGTTTGACTTAGGGTTGATAAGGAAAAGATCACCAAAATCGGTGTAGCCTTTAACTAGAGAGTATTCTCCAGCCAGATCTACCCATTCATCTAAGACTTCCGAAGATAGGGGTTCTTCGAATAAGTGGTACATAAGTTCCCTTTAAATTTAACAGCTTATTATCCTGCGTCTCGGATAAATCCCTGCTTAAAATGTTAATTTACATTCAACATATCAATGTAACTTATTGATGTAAAGAGACTAATCTTATTCCAGCTACAACGTTAAGATTTAAACACGCCGCAAAACTGAACAAGCACATTTATCGAGTCCATTGAAAGTTCGCAAGGATTTTTTAAGCCTATGATAAATAGTAATTATTTTAAACCCGACAAATTTATCGGTGCGTATTATTACTATTTTTTGTCCGATAAAAGTGGCAAATTCTTTGAAATAAATTATAACTGTATAAATATACAGTATCGATAGATTTTGGAAAGAATATGTCTAAACTCGGATTTTTAGAGGCCATACGCAATGCGATTCGCATCCGTCACTACAGTTACCAAACAGAAAAGAGCTATTTATCTTGGAATCGTTGCATCATAAGGTTTCATCAAATTAATAATGCTAGAGAACTTATTGTTAAGCATATAGAAGACTTTTTGACCTATATTGCTGTACATCGCAAGGTATCTAGTAGTACACAACAACAAGCATTATGTGCCATCGTGTTTGCTTATAAGCATGTCCTCAATATCGATACACAAGCATTAAATTATGCCTATGCTAAACAACCCGTTAGGTTACCTCAGGTGTTGAATGAAGATGAGGCAATGACAATCATTGGCGCTTTACCGGCAAAATATAGTCTCATTGCTTCAATTTTATTTGGTGGTGGTTTAAGGCTTAATGAGGCGCTAAAGTTAAGGGTAAAAGATGTTGATTTTACCGATAACTCACTATTTATATTTCGTGGCAAAGGCCGAAAAGATCGTAAAACTATACTACCTAAAGGCTTAAATGAAAGATTAAAAACTCATCTTGAGCTGGTGAAGTTAATCCACGAGCGTGATCTAAGTGATGGTCACGGTATTGCATCCCTACCCTCTGCCTTATTAAGAAAATACCAACACAATGCAAAACAATGGTACTGGCAATATATTTTTCCTGCGAGTCACCGCTGCCTCCATCCTACTGACGGGTATGTCTGTCGTCATCACATACACCCAACAGCATTTACTAGGGCATTACGATCAGCGGTTAAAGATGTGGGTATCGAAAAGCGGGTTACCGCACACACCTTCAGGCACTCAATTGCTACCAGCATATTAAAAAGCGGTGCAGATATACGGACTTTACAAGAACTATTGGGCCATAAAGATATTAAAACGACACAAATATACACACACGTAGCGGGCCTACACCAATCAGGAATTGTTAGTCCATTCGATAAATAACGTAAAGTGCTTGCTAGCGTTAACTCCTCTCTAACCTAATTTCCATATGGATAAGCCTGTTGCGTTTAATTTGATTAAACATTGCCATCCTAAGTTCGAAAAACCAATTGTTACCATGAT
The DNA here is from genome assembly GCF_043643685.1 of Shewanella waksmanii. Lineage (GTDB taxonomy): Bacteria > Pseudomonadota > Gammaproteobacteria > Enterobacterales > Shewanellaceae > Shewanella > Shewanella waksmanii_A. The sequence continues at coordinate 89,331 of NZ_JBHZSN010000007.1, read as the reverse complement.
ATTAAGCCAACTTCAGTTGTTCGCTTCTATCTAATCACTCAACCACAACGGCCACCACCCCTTACTTCTTCTTATTCATCATGCCTTTTAAATCCGCAAATGGATTGTATGTGGCGGCTTCGACTTTGGTTTCAGTGGTGTCACCGTACTGGATCAGTTCTTCATATTTGGCATGTTCGTTGTCGTGGCAGTACAAGCACAACAATTCCCAATTAGAGCCATCTGAGGGATTATTGTCGTGGTTATGATCCACATGGTGCACTGTGAGCTCTCTTAAGTTGGCATGGGTAAATTCACGGGTACAGCGGCCGCAGATCCACGGATATAGTTTTAACGCTTGCTCGCGATACCCCATTTCGCGTTTGGCTTTGTACTCTCTTGCTTGAGCCAATACGCGGTCCAGTTTACTTGGTTGATCAGACATTGCTTACTCTCTTATTCACATTTGTTTTGTGTTGTTTTGTCTTATTTTGTGCTGTTTTGCATTGTTTGCCTTATTTGGCGCATCTGCCAAGAATAAGCTTGGATAACACCAGTTTCAACCTTAAGCCTCAGCAATTGGCGCCCGATCGACAAATACTACTTTGCGCCATTAAAAAAACAAAAAGCAGCCTAATGGCTGCTTTTTAGTTTCATCGCTTACTTGCGTAAATTCGCCCTTGGCGGTTTAGACTTTTTTCATCTCTTCATATGAAGTATGACGTACATCTTTACCTTTAACGAAGTAGATAATGTATTCGCAAATATTTTGACAACGATCGCCTACACGCTCTACTGCGCGGGCAGCCCAAAGTACATCAAGCACTTCTGGAATTGAGCGCGGGTCTTCCATCATGTAAGTCATTAATTGACGAATGATACCTTCGTATTCACTGTCGAGTTTTTTATCTTCACGGTGCAGCTCAATCGCCACCTCTGCATCCATACGCGCTAACGCATCTAAGGTATCATGCAAAGTACGTGTGGCATGGCGTCCCATGTTTTCAATGCTCACTAAAAGCGGCTGCTGGTTCTTTAAACGTTTATCGAGTGCGGCATTGGCAATCTTTACGCAAGCATCGCCAATACGCTCTAAATCAGCAATGGTTTTTGAGATCGCGATAATCATACGTAAATCGCTGGCAGCAGGCTGGCGCTTAGCAATGATGCGGGTACACTCTTCGTCAATTGACACTTCCATGTCATTAACTCGATGGTCGCCTTCAATCACCTTTTGTGCCAAGTCAGCGTCAAGTGATACCAATGCATTGAGGGCTTCTTGCAGTTGGTTTTCAACTAAACCACCCATCGCCAAAACGCGGTTGCGAATATCATCAAGCTCGGCGTTAAACTGGCCTGAGATATGACGATTTAAATTCATGTTTTCCATTATCTAATAACCTTAATAATCTGATTTAAAATAGCACTATTAAACTAATACCAATCGGCATAAAGATGTGATCACTCAGCGAGAGTTTAGCGCTTCTGAGACAAGGCAACGAATGAAGGACATAGTTACTCTACGTTCAAGTTCGTTTACACAGTATCAGAAGTGCTAAAACTCGCCCTTTGGGCGCTTTTTTGGCTGCCTACTTCTTCGTTGAATAACTTCCCAATAGAACCACTATTACTTAAGTTATTCGTCTCGAACTAGTTTGCCAAAAATAGCTCTGAGTAGATCACTTTCTTATACCGATTGGTATAAGGCGATTAGCCATATCGTCCAGTGATGTAATCTTCTGTTTTGCGCTGTTTTGGCGTGGTAAAGATGGTGTTGGTATCGGCGTACTCAATCAGCTCACCCATATACATAAACGCGGTTTGATCAGACACACGTGCCGCCTGTTGCATGTTGTGAGTAACGATAACCACGGTGTATTTAGATTTTAAGTCGGTGATCAACTCTTCAATCGTCAGCGTTGAAATCGGATCCAGTGCTGATGTAGGTTCATCAAGCAAGAGTACTTCAGGCTCAATAGCGATAGCACGGGCAATAACCAAACGCTGCTGCTGACCACCTGATAAGCCAAACGCGTTATCATGTAGACGGTCTTTCACTTCATCCCAAATCGCTGCACCACGTAGTGAACGTTCAGCGGCTTCATCTAATTCGCGACGGTTATTGATACCTTGCAGACGCAGGCCGTAAACCACGTTTTCATAAATTGACTTAGGAAACGGATTAGGACGCTGGAACACCATACCCACGTTGCGGCGCAATGACGCAACATCGACTTTCTTGTCATAGATATTTTGGCCATGAAGCATGATTTCACCGCCAATATGACAGTTATCAACCAAGTCATTCATGCGGTTAATACAACGCAATAAGGTTGATTTACCGCAACCACTTGGTCCAATAAAAGCAGTGACTTTCTTTTTCGGAATTTTCATCGAAACGTCGAAAAGCGCTTGCTTGTCGCCGTATTTCAAATCCAAGTTACGGATCTCTAACGCGGTCTGCTCTGGAGTTAGGTTGTCCAAATCTAAGGTGTCTGTTTTCATTACCGATTTGTCTATCGAAATCATATCTATTCCTAATCACTTCAGGATAACTGTTTTTAAAGCGCTCGACCACTACGCGAGCGCTTTCAAATTTGGCTGTAAATTAATGTTCTAGTGAACGATATTTTTCACGTAAATGGTTACGCACTGCAATGGCGGTTAAGTTCAAGGTCACGATAACCGATACCAGCAAAAACGACGTTGCATAAACCAAAGGACGTGCGGCTTCAACATTGGGGCTTTGGAAACCGACATCATAAATATGGAAACCTAAGTGCATGAACTTTCTTTCTAAATGCACAAATGGGAAGTTCATATCAATTGGCAATGTTGGCGCTAACTTCACCACACCAACCAGCATTAGCGGCGCAACTTCACCAGCCGCGCGCGCAACCGCAAGAATTAATCCGGTCATAATTGCTGGGCTTGCCATCGGAATAATAATCCGCCATAGGGTTTCAGCTTTAGTTGCCCCCAGTGCCAAACTACCTTGGCGTACTGAGCTTGGAATACGGCTTAAGCCTTCTTCTGTCGACACAATCACAACCGGTAATGTCAAAATTGCTAATGTCAGTGCAGACCAAATCACCCCTGGCGAGCCAAATGTTGGCGCAGGAAGTGCCTCTGGGTAAAAGAGTTGGTCAATTGAGCCACCAAGCATGTAGACGAAGAAGCCTAGACCAAATACGCCGTAAACAATCGATGGTACACCGGCTAAGTTAATCACCGCGATACGGATCATCTTAGTGATTGGGCCCTTCTTAGCATATTCATGCAGGTAAATTGCGGCAATCACGCCAAATGGGGTCACAATCACCGCCATTAGCATCACCATGAACACGGTACCGAAAATCGCTGGGAACACCCCACCTTCAGTATTGGCTTCACGTGGGTCGTGGGTAATAAAGTTGATCACCCCTTTTACCCAGTGCGCCGCCTTACCAAATACCCCTAGACGGTTTGAGTAAGTCACGCCCAGAATACTATCCATTTTCAAGGTAACTTCTTGGCCGCGCATATCTTTAACAATAACTGCATCACGACCCGCTTCACTGCGCAGGTTAAAGAACTCTTTTTCAAGCACGAGGTAATCAGCTTGCAAGGTGTCACGCTGCGCTTGTAGCTCTAATTTGCGGCTATCGGTCAATGCATTTTCTAGCTCATAACGACGCTCTTTGAGTCGCAGCTGCTCAAGCTTATGGTTAATGGCACCAATTTCACGCTTTTGCAGACCAACCGCTTTTTCACTTAGCTCTACCGCACGCTCAATATAGGTTTCAAATTCGGCTTCGACATCGTCTGAATTTAATCGTTTACCATCCTCGACAATCGCAATTGGATAACCATAGAAGTCACCATTTTTGGTACGCTCCATTTTGGCAATCCCTTCAGGGACAGTGCGAGAAACAATATCGGTTGCCAACACCCAGCGGAAATCGAGGCCAACAAACTCACGGTTACCGGTTTTAATCAAATAACGTGTGACCGTGTCACCTGGGTGATCATTAAACTTGTGTCCGGCAGAGATTAATCGCTCTGTTGGCACTTCTTCACGGTCATAAATCTCACCAATCAGTGTCGATTCATTGCCATACTGGTCTACCAGCTCCCACTGGTAAATTTCAGCAGGCCAAAAGAAGCTGAGTCCACGCCATGCAATTAACAATAACAATCCTAATACGGCGATGAGGCTGATACTGACTGCACCACCTGTCATCCATATCCATGGAGACCCTGACTTAAACCACTTACCCATTGCAACAACCTCTTACGGATTCAGGCGATAATACTTTTACGTTAAACATCCATTTTCCCCTTAAAGTGAGCTATAGCGTTCACGTAGACGCTGACGCACCACTTCTGCAATGGTGTTAAAGAAGAAGGTGAAGATAAACAACACAAAGGCCGCTAAGAACAGTACGCGGTAATGAGAACTACCAATGGCTGATTCAGGCATTTCTACCGCAATGTTCGCCGCTAGCGTACGCATCCCCTCAAATACACTCCACTCCATAATCGCAGTGTTACCCGTTGCCATCAGTACAATCATGGTTTCACCTACGGCGCGGCCTAATCCCATCATTACCGCAGAGAAGATCCCTGGACTTGCGGTCAGTAGTACCACTCGAGTCAAGGTTTGCCAGTTAGTTGCTCCTAGCGCCAAACTGCCGTTTGATAGGTGACGAGGTACCGAGAATACCGCATCTTCGGCAATAGAGAAGATGGTTGGAATAACTGCAAAGCCCATTGCAATTCCAACTACCAGTGCATTTCGTTGGTCAAAGGTAATCCCAAGCTCATTGGTGATAAACATCCGTGAATCGCCACCAAAGAACGCCAGTTCAATGGTTGGGCTGATGTAAAAAGAGAACCAGCCGACGAAAATAATCACAGGTAACAGCATCAGCTCTTGGTAAACTTCTGGTAAACGTTGCTTCCACTTACCAGGTAGCTGATACCATGCAAAGGCAGTCACTAATATCGACAGCGGTAACAGTAGCAGTAACACTAAGATGCCGGGTAAGTTATCTTCAATCAGCGGTGCTAACCAAAGGCCAGCTAAGAAACCTAAAATAACCGTTGGTAAAGCCTCCATAATTTCAATGGTAGGTTTGACCACAGCGCGCACTTTAGGCGACATGAAGTAAGCAGTATAAATGGCACCAGCAATGGCTAATGGCGTTGCAAATAGCATCGCATACAAGGCCGCTTTCATGGTACCAAATGCCAGTGGCGTCAGGCTTAACTTAGCTTCAAAATCATCAGAACCCGATGTCGACTGCCATACAAACTGTGGCTCTGGATAACCTTCATACCAAACCTTGCTCCACATGGCGCTCCATGAGACTTCAGGGTGGGTGTTGTCGACACTAAATAGGTGAAGCTGATTGTTTGCTTCAACCACTAAGGCGTTAGAGCGAGGTGTAAAGCCAAGCGCTACGGGATTGCTAATATCAAATGTTTCAGTCAGTAATTTACGTTGGCTGGTCGTATAAAGCAGATTGAGTTCACCTTGCTCACTGACTGTCACAAAACTCTTTCTGTAAAATTCACTGGCCATCGCCGCAATCGCGCTTTTGTTTTTAAATTCGCGAATTTGCTGATATTGGCGACCTTTCTCACCATTGACTTGGAAATACTGCAGCACTAAACCGTTGTCATAAGACACAAGCACTGAGCTGGCACCCGCCAGCAAACTCACTTGAGTCACTTTAGCTTGGCTTCTTTCAAGTTCTAATACTTGTAATAGGCGAACCGCTTCTGCATCACGAATGTCATACACGAACAGTTTATTGTTAGCACGCAGCATCAATTGGCGCTGATCGGGTGTCATCAGCTGTTGATCGACATTGCGCGGGGCATCAGCAATCACACCACGGTAACTGCTCCATTCAACCTCTTCAGTCATCATGTTTTCTTCACCCTCTTTGCGAGTCAGAAACCATGTTTTGTCGTCACTTTGGTAGGCAAATGACATTTTGTCACTTTCATAGGCAAAGGCGAGATTATTTAATCCAGAACCATCTTCTGAAACTTGTAGCGGCTGATCACCTAGCGGAAAGCGCAGTTTTGGGGTGATCAGGCGTTGGTTGTTAGGGTATGTGACAGTAAAATCGATACCCGCAATAATCAGCTGACCATTTGATAACCCATAAGCAAAACGTTGCTCACTAGGGACGGATGTCGCGCTACTTACGATGCTCGCACCCTCTGGAATAGCAATGGTATTGGTCTCAATCTCGCTGCCACTTGATGCGCGATAAAAACTTACGACACCATCTGTACCGGCACGGTACAGGACTTCATTTTGCTCATCACCACCAACCATCAGTGCCGGTGCAGTATCGCTACCTAGGCTGATTTGGCTAACAGGCGCAACTTCTGCCCCATCAAAAATGGGCTTTACTACATATAGGAGATAGAAAAAAATCAGCAGTAGTGCCACAAATACCATTGTGCCACCTAAGGTTACACCTGCCTGTGTCAATCTATCTTTAATCGCCCTTCTACTAGAGCCTTTAACCATTAATAGGTTTGTCGGCGTAGAACCAGGTTGAGATACCTGAGCTTCCATTAAAAACCTCGTTTATTATGTTTCAGTAGACTTTTTTCTGGGATTGTGAACATCGCTATGCTAACAATAGTCATCGCAACCCAATTTCAGACGTGTGGGATTATATGACGTAAAGATGACACTAGTGTTACAGTGGGGCAATGTCAGCTTTTTTATTAATTAGTGGAGTTTTATCAAAATGTTACGATATTTAGTAACCTTACAGGTTGCCGACAAAACCGGTTTAGTAGAACAAATAGCCCATGCTGTCAGCCGTCATGGGGGTAACTGGTTAGATTCTGAACTACGTCACATTAATGGTATTTTTGCTGCCATTTTGTTACTTGAAGTTCCTGCAAATAACTGGGATGACCTCGTCGACAGCCTAGAGTGTATTGAAGGGCTAAGTTTAACTTACGCAAAGACCGGGAAAGAAAATCCACCCACACAGCAACTTAGCTATAGTGTTGTGGCTTACGACCGCCCAGGCTTGGTGCATGAAATCTCGAACAAGATTAACGCAACCGGCATGAATATTGAACACTTTAGTACCCAATATGAAAGTGCCAGCCACACAGGTGTCGCACTGTTTAAAGCCACCTTTACCGTTGGCCAGACCGCGCAAAACAGTGATGAAGCCTTAACGGAAGCGCTGTATACCATTGGTGATGATGTTGTTTTAGACAAACTTGAACGCTAAATTAGCCACACACTCAATGCTAATGGGCCAGCCTTTACAGCTGGCCTTTTTTATTAACAAATATATCCTGCCCATTTGGGCTATTTAGCGCGACTGCTAATCGATAAAATCGTTCTAAGTTGTCAATAATAATCTGTTAGACTTGCTACCAAATCATAAAAATAGCTTTGGAAACGCAATGTCAAACACCACTATTGGCCATATTAGAAAAATGAAAAGCGCCTTAAACGAGCAAGGCGATGTCAATTATCAACTTCCATTAGACGAACAGCTCGTCGATATGAACCAATTTATTGGTAAACCACTTAAACTGGTACATACCGGTAATATTCACTGCTGTAACTGCGGTAAGAAGACCAAAAAGAGCTACTCCCAAGGTCACTGTTTTGTTTGCATGAAAAAACTCGCTAGCTGCGACATGTGTATTATGAAACCAGAAACTTGCCACTATGACCAAGGGACCTGCCGTGAACCTGAGTGGGGCCAAGCAAACTGCTTTGTGCCGCATTATGTCTACTTGTCTAACACATCCGGCTTAAAGGTGGGTATTACTCGCCACACGCAATTGCCCACAAGATGGATTGACCAAGGTGCAACGCAAGCACTCGCTATTTTAAAAGTGGCCAGTAGGCAGTTATCTGGACTGATTGAGGTTGAACTGGCTAAGATGATTGCCGATAAAACCAATTGGCGTGCCATGCTTAAAGGCGATGAGTCAGCCATTGATTTAACGGCGAAAACGAAACAACTCATTGCGCAAATTGAACCCAAGCTGGTTGAGCTTAGCAGCCAGTTTGGCGCAGATGCCATTGAGCGTTTGGATATTGACCCACAATCTATCCGCTTCCCTGTGACGGTTTACCCTAGCAAAATTGCCTCACACAACTTTGACAAAAACCCTGAAGTGTCCGGTATTTTGCAAGGTATTAAAGGCCAATATTTAATTTTCGACACTGGCGTCATCAACCTTCGTAAATTCACTTCATATGAAATTGAGCTGAGTTAACCGTGTTGTGGATGCGTTGCAATCAGGGCAACGCATCCTTGTTTACTTGAGCTTTTCTGCAAACAACTTCTTTACTTTATCCACTTTTGGCTTCACCACCATTTGGCAGTATGGCTGCTCGCCATTTTGTGCGAAATAGTCATCATGATATGACTCTGCAGGATAAAACCGCTCAAAGGCAACCACTTGAGTCACGATGGGGTCAGCCCATACACGAGCTCTGGTCATCTCTTCTATCTGTTGATTAACCAAATCACTTTGGCTGCTATTATGGATAAACACCACCGAACGATATTGCGGGCCGACATCATTACCTTGACGATTTAACGTGGTCGGATCATGGCTTTGCCAAAATACTGCTAGCAGTTCATCAAAACCAATCACTTTAGGGTCAAACTCAATATGAACCACCTCAGCATGACCAGTGTCACCACGACATACTGCTTTATAGTTGGCGTCGGCTTCACTGCCACCACTGTAGCCAGACTGGACATTAACCACACCTTTTAGCTGACCAAATATCGCTTCTATGCACCAAAAACAGCCTGCGCCAAATGTTGCCATCTGAGTTGATGTGGCCGCATCGTCAATGTTATCAATGGCCTTAAATGTCATCGACACCGAATTAACACAATGGCGTAAGTTTTTCTCCGTTAGCCTTTCGCCAGTAAACACGTGACCAAGGTGTGCATCACAACCACTACATACAATTTCGGTGCGCTGACCATCTGCGTCGGGATAACGATTAACTGCGCCAGCAATTTCGTCATCAAATGCCGGCCAGCCACAATGGGCATTAAATTTGTGTTCACTGAGATAAAGCGGCTGATCACAACGTTTACAGTGATAAACCCCTTTAGCATCATGTATGTGGTATTCGCCACTGAATGGCCGCTCGGTGCCTTTTTGTTCTATGACATAACGTTCAAACTCGGTTAGTTTGCGCATCTCATTGTTACCTTTTCTATTGACTCTGTTTATACCAATCGGCATAAGAAAGTGATCTACTCAGAGCTATTTTGGGCAAACTAGTTCGAGACGAATAACTTTAGTAATAGTGGTTCTATTAGAAAGTTATTCAACGAAGAAGTAGGCAGCCAAAAAAGCTCCCTATATAGACCGACCATATCAGGAAAACTTGTCAGCGAATTTTACTTATTCGCTTAACAACACAATATCCGACTAAACCACTAAGATATTAGCAAAATTAAATGACCATGGCTTGTTTATCGCTATCCTCATGTTAATACGAAGCTATTCGTAAAGAACGATCACCCTTATTATAATTTAAAACAATAAAACAGTGACTTATGTCACACTTGTTTGCAGCAAATAATTTTGCACGCTACTATCTTTGCTGGGTCGAATAAACAAATAATACCAACTATGCAACTACCAACGATTAATTACCAAGCTAAAGATAGTGCTGAGAAATTTGTGCAGTCATTACGCGAAACCGGTTTTGGTGTGCTAACACAGCACCCTATTGATAAACAGCTGGTTGAAACCATTTATCAACAATGGCAAGCGTTTTTTAATAGCGATGAAAAGCAGCAGTTTCTTTTTAAACCAGAAACTCAGGACGGCTTTTTTCCAGCCGAAATTTCAGAGACAGCAAAAGGCGCGACGGTCAAAGATATTAAAGAGTACTATCATGTCTATCCTTGGGGCCGGATCCCTGACGCATTGCGAGATAATATTTTAGCTTATTATCAGCAAGCCAATGATCTCGCCGCGGAGCTTTTAGATTGGGTTGAGCAACATACGCCCGCAGACATTGCCGTTAACTACTCAATTGCTCTGCCTAAAATGATTGAGCAAAGCCACAAAACCTTGCTTAGGGTGCTACATTACCCGCCAATGTCTGGTGATGAGGAGCCTGGTGCCATTCGTGCAGCAGCTCACGAAGATATTAATCTACTCACTATTTTACCTGCAGCAAACGAACCTGGCTTACAGGTAAAAGCGAAAGATGGCAGCTGGCTGGATGTGCCCTGTGATTTTGGTAATTTAATTATCAACATTGGTGACATGCTCCAAGAAGCGTCTAATGGTTACTTCCCGTCGACGACTCATCGCGTGATTAACCCACAAGGGACTGACATGAGCCGCTCTCGAATTTCTCTACCCCTGTTTTTACACCCTAAACCAGAGGTGGTGTTATCTGAGCGCTACACCGCGGATAGTTATTTAATGGAGCGGTTACGTGAGCTTGGCGTAATTTAAATAACCTAATTTATGGCACATTGCCCCAAGGGCAATGTGCTGACCTCGCATAGAAATAATTTGCCAGATAAAAATCCACAAACAATACATATTTCAACATCTTTCCCCACAAACACTCACTTTGGATATATAAACAGCCAATTTTAACATTTCACATCACTTTTGCGGCTTCAATATCAGATAGAACCGTTACAGCGACAGCTCACAAAAACTCAAAGAAACAGCAAGTTATTTAAATTCCAGCCTTGCCAAGGCAATCACAAACGATTATGTTTTAGCACAACAAATAGCTAACACATTGATAATAAAGGTTGCTCAGAAATGCTCAAATGGCTTGTCTTTTGCCTATTCCTGTTGGCACCGACTGCAGTCACCGCAAAACCTCTGACCTACTTAGTCATCGCCCAGCAAGCTGAGCCTTTCCAAATCGTGGATGCGCAACACCATGCCATTCATTACAGTGGCATTATTACTGATATTGTCTACGAACTCGCAGAGCATCATTTAGACATCAGCTTAGCCACCGAGCATGCGCCATTTCTGCGCTATATACGCAGTATGCATGATAAAGACAAACAGCCATGGTTAAGTTACGGCTCGCCAGCATGGGCTAAAGTGAGCGGCGTTGAAATTCAAAATAGTAACCTGATTGCGACGCCACTATTTACCGTTAAACATCAGTTAGTCAGTTTGGCTGCCACCGAGCTCAACTACCGCACTATCGACGAGCTATTTGGAAAATCGGTTATTTTATTAACCGGATATAGCTACCCTGGATTGGATCAGTATATTGAGTCAGGGCAAATCAATGCGGTGACGGTTAACAGCCACCAGAGCGCGTTAAAAGCGTTAAAAAACCGACGTGGTATTGCGTTTGTGTCTATGGGTATTCGTAGCCATTACACCATCAACCGATATCACTTTAATAAACAAGATTTCGATTTTGCCGATTTTAGCGACACCATAAAACCTAACACCATCCACCTATCCCACAGTGAAGATCTGCCACAAGCTCTGATCAATAAGCTTAATGCGGCTATCATAAGCATGCATCAAGACCACAAAATTGCTCAAATAATTGCTAAATATACCCTTGCCAGTAAAAACCGCACATCTTTGGAAGCACAGCAATAAAACTCAGATTATCTTTAATTTAAAACACACTGTTTAGTCATTGAAATGTCGTATGAAAAAGCTGTGGCCTATGGCAACTTCTGCTACAATTCCCGCCGAAAATCCTCCTCCACTAATACGATAAATAACAATAGACCCTATGAATCAGTCAAACAAAGTTTTAGCCGTCAATGACGACCTGCCTATCCGTACTGATAAAGCGGTTCATTCAGGTAAAGTACGCAGCGTCTACTGGTTAACCGCCGAAGACAGTGCTCGCCTTATTGAACAAAAAGGTTACGATGTTCCCGCCGATACACCACTGGCAATCATGGTAATTAGCGATCGCATTTCAGCTTTTGACTGTATCTGGCAAGGTGAAAATGGATTAAATGGCGTGCCAGGCAAAGGGGCAGCGCTGAACGCTATCTCTAATCACTGGTTTAAACTGTTTAAAGATAAAGGATTAGCGGACAGCCATATTCTCGATGTACCTCATCCATTTGTATGGATCGTACAAAAAGCACAACCTGTTATGGTTGAAGCCATTGCTCGCCAATACATCACAGGTTCAATGTGGCGTGCCTACTCTCAAGGTGAACGCGAATTCTGCGGTATCACCTTGCCTGAAGGTTTAGAGAAAGATCAAAAGCTAGCTGAAATTCTCATTACACCATCGACTAAAGGGATTCTAACTGGCCTTAAAGATGTACCTGAGGCTGATGATGTAAACGTATCACGCGCCAATTTGGAGCAAAACCTTGCTGGCTTTAACTTCCATAGCCAGGACGATATTGACCTGTATGAGAAGCTACTTAGAGAAGGTTTTGCTGTCATTAGCGATGCATTAGCTGCGCAAGATCAAATCTTTGTCGATACCAAATTTGAATTTGGTTATGTCAATGATGCAAGTGGCAAGGAAAAACTCATCTATATGGATGAAGTCGGTACACCAGATTCATCACGTATATGGGATGGTGCGGCACACAAAGACGGCAAGATTATTGAAAAGTCTAAAGAAGGATTCAGACAGTGGCTGCTTAATCACTTCCCCGATCCTGATATCTTGTTAAACAAAAACCGTATGCCTGAGCGCAATGCGTTAGCGCGAGATAACAAGCTACCAACCAGTGTGATGATGGATATCTCCAATACCTATGTTGGGATTGCTGAAACGGTTATTGGTAAAAAGCTCACTTTAAGCGATAACCCACGCCAAGAAATTATTGATGTTCTGCGTGACGAATATCAACTGATTGTTGAATAATTCACGATAGAAACATCAGAAAAAAAGCCGTCAATAATGACGGCTTTTTTGTTTATTTTTTTATTTATTATTGGTAAATCGAAGGCTCACCTGGAGGACGGGTTTGCAACACCTTCAAAAACCACATGTACTGCTCAGGGTACGCATTAATCACCTGCTCTACCGCTTGGTTCAATGCCAGTGCCTCGTTCTCTTTACCTTTCATGGTATCAGGATCGATTGGCGCCATCACGGTAAGTTGGTATTTGCGCTGGGATTGGTCATAACCAATTTTCACCGGCATCACCTGCGCATTTCCGGCCATCGCTAATCGCCCCACTACTGGCAACGTTGCTTTTACGGTACCAAGAAATGGCGCAAACACACTTTTATCCGGGCCTAGGTCTTCATCGGGTAAGTAAAAAAAGCTATTACCCAGCTTTAACTCAGATAATAACGCGCGTATACCCGCCTCACGCATATACACATTCCCACCTTGAGAACTACGCATGCGGTTATTAAACCAATCAAATAGCTCATTACGATGTGCTTTTGCCATAGTGACCATAGGCAACTGCGTATTAAGACGTAAGCCCGCGTATTCGATTCCCCATACATGGGGCATGATGAATATGACAGGTTGACCGGCCTTTTTAGCGGCTTCTACGTGCTCAAAACCGTGAAGCTCGACTCGACGCTTAAGGTTGGACGTAGAGCGCACCATTAACTCCGATTGAGCCAGCAAGATCATGACAAAATTTTCGACATTTTCATCAACTAGCTGCTCAATCTCTGCCGCTGATTTATCAGGAAAACAAGCGGTTAAATTGGCTCGCGCCACTTTCAACGGCTTTTTAGCGATTTTCTTTACTAACTTGGCAAGTTGCTTAGCAATAGGATCTCTTAGCCACGCAGGTAACAAACCAAAGCCAACGAGAATAGCTATCGCTAACCATGTGGACCACAGCTTAGGATGCAATAAAGACCAGCGAAATCGCCGATCAAAATACTTAGGTTTTCTGGACAAAAATAAACCTCAAACTAACACGACAATGCAATCGTATTGACGTAAATTCTTTATTGATTAATCAATCGCCTAACAGAAAAAGCCACTCATAGGAGTGGCCTTTAATGATTAACGCGCAGTATTACTTATCTGCGTTGGCGACTTCAACTCTGCTCTTAAGCTTCTGTCCTGGACGGAAAGTCACCACGCGACGAGCTGAGATCGGGATATCTTCACCTGTTTTAGGGTTTCTTCCCGGTCTTTGATTCTTGTCCCTTAGGTCAAAGTTGCCAAAGCCAGATAACTTGACCTGCTCACCACTTTCTAACGCTTGACGAATTTCTTCGAAAAACGACTCAACCATCTCTTTTGCTACTCGTTTATTAATTCCAAGTGTTTCAAAAAGATGCTCTGCCATTTCGGCTTTGGTAAGTGCCATACTTTTAATCCCTCAACAATGCGTTGAACTCTGACTTGAGTTCAGAAACTACCTTATCTACCATCTCAGCAATTTCTTTTTCTTCAAGTGTACGAGTGTTGTCTTGTAGTGTAAGTGCGATCGCCAGACTCTTTTTGCCTGTTTCAACACCTTTACCTTGGTATACATCGAACAAGTTTAAGCCAACCAACTGATTTTCGCCAACTTTTCTTATCAATTTTACAACATTACCTGCAGAAACACTGTCATCAACTACGATTGCGATGTCTCGGCGGTTTGCTGGAAACTTAGATACAGTCTGGGCTTGCGGCAAACTTGCATGTAATAAAGCGTCTAATTCAAGCTCAAAAACGATGGTCTTTCCATTTAGACCAAAAGGCTTTTCAAGTGATGGATGAACCGCACCAATGACACCAATTACTCGATCATTTCTTAATATTTCAGCACATTGCCCAGGGTGAAGCGCTGGGTGTGTTGCTGATCTAAAAGTAAATTCTTGTTCTGAAACTGTCAAGCCGATAATTGCTTCAAGGTCGCCCTTCAAATCGAAGAAATCAACTGTTTTAGCATCCATTGACCAGTGTTCATCGTTTTGAGTACCTGAAATCACCGCACCTAACATCGCTTGTTGGCGAACATTAGAATCAGCCGTCTCATCAGGAACAAAACGCAGACCTGTTTCAAATAAGCGCACCCGACTTTGTTGACGGCTTTGGTTATAACCCACTGCGCCCAATAGTCCGGTAAACATTGACAAACGCATCGCTGACATTTCGACAGAAATTGGGTTTGGCAACACCATCGCTTCTTGCTCAGGATGTACTAAAGCCTGCAATTTAGGGTCAACGAAACTATAGGTCACAGCCTCTTGGAAACCACGGGCACCAAGCATGCTGCGAACGCGGCGCAAGCTAATGTCTGACTCTTTGTGATCTGGCATGCTAAGTGAAGCAACAGGCGCTACGTTAGGAATGTTGTTGTAACCGTAGATGCGGGCAACTTCTTCGATAAGGTCTTCTTCAATGGCCATATCAAAACGGTAAGTTGCAGTAGTCACTTTCCAGCTGTCTGCAGATGCTTCTACGCTGAAACCTAGACGAGTTAAGATCTCCGAGACATCTTCATCGCTGATATGATGGCCCAAAACGCGATCTAGCTTGCTACGACGCAATACAATATCGGCAGGTTTTGGTAGGTGCTCATCGGACTTAGACTCGACAACTGGCCCAGCTTCACCGCCACAGATATCAAGAATTAGACGAGTCGCACGATCAATCACTTTATGTTGCAGTTCTGGATCAACACCGCGCTCAAAACGATGCGAAGAATCAGTGTGTAACCCTAGGCGACGAGATTTGCCCATAATGGCAAGTGGTGCAAAGAATGCACACTCAAGCATAATATCTTGAGTTTTATCAGTCACACCTGAAGCTTCACCACCAAACACACCGGCTAACGCCAACGCATTTTGCTGATCAGCAATCACTAACGTGTCATCAGGGACGGTGATTTCGTTACCATCAAGTAATGTTAGCTTCTCTTTACCATCAGCTAAACGAATAGTGATGTCGCCATTTAAGGTTGCTAAATCGAATGCATGCATTGGCTGACCGTATTCAATCAACACATAGTTAGTCACATCGACAATCGGGTCGATTGAACGAATACCACTACGACGCAATTTTTCTTGCATCCAAAGAGGAGATTGCGCATTCAGGTTAACGTTCTTCACCACGCGACCTAGATATCTTGGGCAAGATGCTGGCGCTTGGTTATCAATCGCAATCACATCATCAATCGTTGCCGTTACCGCTTCCCACGTTGGCTCAGTAACGCTGTGACGGTTTAACACTCCCACTTCACGGGCTAAACCAACCATACCAAGACAATCAGCACGGTTCGCTGTTAAGTCGACATCAATCACAGCATCTTCAAGATCGAGATACTCGCGAATGTCTTGACCAATCGGTGCATCGCTTGGCAATTCAATAATGCCATCACTTTCAATATCAATGCCTAGCTCACCGTATGAACACAGCATGCCAAACGATGGCTGACCACGTAGTTTGGCTTTCTTGATTTTAAAATCGCCAGGTAGCTTAGCGCCGACCATTGCCACAGCAACTTTAAGCCCTTGACGGCAGTTAGGTGCGCCACAAACGATATCGATTAATTCTGCTTCACCTACGTTGATTTTCGTCACACGTAGTTTGTCTGCGTCTGGATGTTGTCCACACTCAACCACTTCACCCACAACCACACCACTGAAGGTGCCAGCAACTGGGTCGACACCATCAACCTCAAGGCCGGCCATGGTGATTTGATGAGAAAGCTCATCGCGAGTAACTGATGGATTGACCCACTCGCGGAGCCAAGATTCACTAAATTTCATGCTAATACTGCTCCGCTATTTGAATTGCTTGAGAAAACGTAGGTCGTTCTCAAAGAATGAACGTAAATCATTTACGCCATAGCGCAACATTGATAACCGCTCAACACCCATACCAAATGCAAACCCTTGATACTTTTCAGGGTCAATGCCGACACTGCGCAACACGTTTGGATGAACCATGCCGCATCCAAGCACTTCTAGCCATTTACCATTTTTACCCATCACGTCGACTTCTGCAGACGGCTCAGTGAACGGGAAGTAAGATGGGCGGAAACGAACCTGTAGGTCTTCTTCGAAGAAGTTACGTAAAAAGTCGTGCAAAATGCCTTTTAACTCTGCGAAGTTAACATTTTCGTCAACCAATAGGCCTTCTACCTGATGGAACATCGGTGTATGAGTTTGATCATAATCATTACGATAAACACGGCCTGGAGAAATAATGCGAAGCGGAGGTTGCTCCGTTTCCATGGTACGGATCTGCACGCCAGAGGTCTGAGTACGCAGCATGGTTTTAGGATTAAAATAGAAGGTATCGTGATCCGCACGAGCAGGATGATGCTCAGAGATATTCAACGCATCGAAATTATGGAAATCATCTTCAATTTCTGGGCCCTGCTTAACGCTAAAACCTAACTCACCAAAGAAAGTTTCAATACGTTCGATAGTACGAGTGACTGGGTGTAACCCACCATTGTCAATGCGACGTCCCGGCAGGGTGACATCAATACTCTCTGCCGCAAGCTTAGCTTCTAATTCAGCCGCTTTGAGTTTCTCTATGCGCTGTGTCAATTGCTTTTGAACAGCTTGTTTAGCTTGGTTGACAGCTTGACCAAATGCAGGCTTCTCTTCTGCACTTAGTTTCCCCATCATCTTCATCATGTCAGTAATTTTACCTTTTTTACCTAGGTAATCGACACGAATCTCATCGAGGGATTTTAAATCATTTTCCCTTTCGATAGCCTCCAAGGCCTGTTCTACGATCTCTGTTAAGTTTGACATCATCTCTTCCAGTGCGTTTGGCCTAGCTTTTTAGGCCATGGCGTTCATTGCTAGCTATTTATCTTACGAAAATAGAAAAAGAGACAAATTTTACGTGAGCTAAGCGATTTTGACTAGGGGTAATTGTTTCTTTTTTACCACAAAAAAGCCGATTCTCGTTTGCTGCGGCATAATTGAACAACCTTCGACTTAGCTTGCAGTATTTCTCGCGGTCTGAGGATTTGCGGTATACACTCTGGCAGATAAAAATTACAACAATGCAACCCTACCAGCACAAATAAGCAACAGTTAAGTAAAAGATCACGCTATTTTAATTAAGTTGTGTGAACTTCAACCGATAACAACACAGACAAGCAATGAAAAAGCTAGCCGTAATAGAGAATAAACTATGAAAGAAGTTAAATTTCGCTGGATAGACCAATACCTTATCCATCTTACGTTGAAAGCCAAATTTACCATTTTGGCAATACTACCGATCATCACCCTAATAGGTTTATCAGTGGTGTTGTATAGTCAATTTTCCAATAAACTTGCATTAAGCCATGAACGTGCTGCGCTTGATCATGCTAATCAAATGGTCCAAGTCGCCAATGTCGGCTTGCAATATATCGACAGCGACAAACAACAGCAGTACATCGCCAGTCTTCAAAATACCGGATTGGTATCTTCAACCCAGCAACTGTCATCAACATTACAACAAGCACAGCGGCAGCAAACCGCTGTACAGCAAGGTGCTAACCAAGTTGTTGTTAGTGACAATTTAAATGGTTTATCGGCAACGCTAACGGTGAGCGCCTCAAACCAAGTGTTAGCAGAGTCACGTACCATAGTGCTAGTAACACTTGGTGTGTTAATTTTTATTGTATTGCTGATTAGCTATTACATCTCAACCTTTGTCGGTGGCGCCTTATACACCAACGTAATGGCACTAAAACGTGCAGCAGATGGCGATCTGACCGGTAGACTTAACTTTTTCGAAGTCAAAGATGAGTTTAGTATTTTGGCGATTAGTATCGACACCTTAGTGGAGCGTCAGCACACGTTAGTGAAACGACTCACTCAAGCCAATGATCAAATTCGTCAAGTCGTACAAGATTTTCGCCATACCGCAGAAGATGGTCAATCTCTTGCCGCGAATCAACGTTCACACCTTGACTCCCTTGCCACCGCCATGGAAGAGATGACGGCAGCAGTCAAAGAAGTGGCACGTAATGCAGAACAATCATCACTTGAAACCCAAGAAGCAAATAATCAAGTCGATAAAGGTGCCAAAGACATCGCCACCACCGTTGATGCTATTGGGATCTTATCTAATGAGATTGAAGATGCATCTAACGCGGTGACAACACTTAATGAAAATGCCGCTAAAATTGATGAAGTGGTGACAACCATTAATGCCATTAGTGAGCAAACCAACTTGCTAGCACTTAATGCGGCGATTGAAGCGGCCCGTGCAGGTGAGCAAGGACGAGGCTTTGCCGTGGTAGCTGATGAAGTTCGAACTCTAGCGGGTCGAACCCAAGAGGCCACTGTAGAAATTAAGGCAATGATCGAATCATTACAAACGGGCTCTCAAAACCTCACCCACGTGATGAAACGCACCGTAGATAAGGCAGAAGAAGGCAAAAAGCATGTCTTAAATACGGGCGATGATTTGACTGCAATTTCACACCACAGCAGTAAGGTTTATGACATGAGCGTGCTCATCGCAACGTCTGCTGAAGAGCAATCGGCAGTCGCCAATGAAATTGCTAGCAACTTGATGGAAATCCGCAACCAGTCCCATAACGTTGAGCAGTCAGCCAACCAGTCTGTTTCTGGTTGCGATGAGCTGCATGCCACTGCAGAAGAGCTTGATCAGTTACTGGTGGGGTTAAAAATCTAATCCAGAATCGTTTTACATCACTTAAAAGGAGCTTCGGCTCCTTTTTTATTAGTTTAAAATAAACAACAGTTTAATGATTGTTAAATTTGTTCTATGGTAATAGTCTCTTTAGTCAAACTCGCTTGGACACCGCAGTACCTATGGGAAAAACCAAAGAAACCAGTGTTTTGTCTAGTCACCACCATTGGTTAAATAGCTTACCTTTTAAGCTTTCTGTTATTCAGTTTGCGGTAGCCATTGTGATTATCGCAACCAGCATGTGGTTAATTTTTTCCATAGAAACCAAGCACCACATGGAAACAGAACACACCATTAGCCAAACGAAAGGCCAAGCTATCGTTGCCCAAGCGCAGCAAGATGTGGCAAAAATTGAAAGCTTAGCGTTAGCCATAGGCAGTATTGGTGAGACGTATCAGCATCGCAGTGTGGAAATTGCCAATGTTGTACCACCGATGCTAGATATCAACCACTATCACAACCTCATTGTCGGTGGCGGCGTGTGGCCAGAGCCGGGGGCTTTTGACTCTAATAAACCAAGAGATAGTTACTTTTGGACCCGCACGGACGATCAACAGTTAGCGAGAGTGTATAGCTATAACGAAGATGGCGAGCGCTACCAAGATGAAGCTTGGTATAAACCAACCCGATTTATCCCACACGGCAGCGCATATTGGTCGCCCGCGTACATAGACCCACACACTCAAGAAACCATGGTCACGGCCTCAGCGCCGATGTGGAGAGAACATGAATTTATTGGCGTATCCACTGTAGATATTCGCCTCAGTGCCATCAATCAGTTCTTCAATAGTGCAGACTTCACCGCCAATGCCGGCGGTTATGTGTTTGTGTTAGATAGCTTAAATCAGTTGCTGTCTTACCCCAGCAGTGCTGATGCAACTGAGCAGGCTGATCATCAAGACGGTTTTCTTGCCAAGCCGTTTACCACCTATGCCGCTAAATACCCAGAAATGGAGGCCATTAACGAAGCGATCGCCTTAGCTGATGCGGATTTTATCAAACGCTCAGAGCAATCTCCTTTGTATCAAGCGGAGCAGCTCGATGGCCTATTTCAAGAGCTAAACCGAATTCAACGTATCAAGCTATCGGCGATTATCAACGCCAACACCAATCGCAGTGAAACCAGCACCAAAGTTGGTCAAGCATTTACCTTAGTTCATGATCCATTTTTAAATGAGTCAGCATTAGTCACACTCTTTGTGATGCCCAAAACCCATTGGAAGGTGGTACTGGTTACGCCCATTTCAACATTGTCTGCCCAGGCTAACTCAGTGGCGATGAAAATTGGCCTGTTTTTGTTACTGTCACAATTAGCGGCCTTGTTTATTTTATTTGTCAGTCAACATAGGTTATTTGTCAAACCTGTTGCAGTTATGGCCACCAGCCTAGATGAAGGTAATACTGCACAGCTTGAATTAGACGCCAATACCCGCAAAGATGAGATCGGTAAACTTGCCAGGGCATTTATCGCTCGCAGCCATCAGCTTGAGGTCGCTTATGCGAGTCTAGATGCCAGTAATCTCGCCCTAGAGCAGCAACTGGTGGTACAAAAACAAGCACAACAAGCGCTTAAAATTAAAGAATCTGAACTTAGTGCCCTACTCAATGCATCTCAAAATCTAATCTGTATTAAAGATGTCGACGGTAGCTATAACCTGGTCAATGATAAGTTTTGTGAAGTTATCGGTATTGAAAGAGACAAGCTCATTGGTCTGCGGGATATTGATATCTATCCCCCACATATCACCGAAATTGTCGCACACCATGATGGTATTGTTTACGGTACTGATAAACCGCAGTGTTTTGAGCAACCAATACCGACTCCACATGGCGAACAGATTTATCTTGTGTCCAAGTACCCTATTAGTAATGCGGAAGGAATGGTCACATCAATTGGTGCGATGGCGATCGATATCAGCCACTTAAAATCGTTACAGGCCGAACAAAAAGAAACCATAACCTCGTTAAAAACCCAATTAACCCAGGCCCATGAGTCGCAAGTCATACAACGTCAGGCCTTGGATAATGCCACCGAGCTGCAAGAGCAGCTTAATCAGCAATTGGCGCATACCCAGCAGCTCGCTAAGGTCTATCAGCAAAACCAAGCACTCTACCCGCAGTTTATTGATAATGCCTTATTAGCGCTAGCCAATATTCAAGAGAAGTTGTTTACCCAATTAAACCAACCGGTTTCTGAGCCCCATGATGAAGCCCAGTTTGCACAGTTACTGGCAGAGCAAACGGACAAGTTGCGTCACTTACGCCAACTGCTCGGTCATGCAACTGAAGGCAGAGTCATTAGGCTGTCGCAATTTATCATGCACTTTGATGCGATAATGACGCCTAACTTAGCTGAGAAGAATATCGCCTTATCGATTAATACTGAAAATACCAAGCAAGTGCAGCTACCTCCGCTCGCTTTACTACAGGTATTTTTTGGCTTATTACACAACACCGCCTCTCGAGCATTTGATCCCACTCAAATGCCCAAAGACGCTGCAATCAGTATGTCAGTGAAGGTCGACAATCAAAAAATAATCATCAATATACGCGACAATGGCGTTGGATTAGAGCAGCAACAACTCGCCAAGCTCAATGAAATGATCACCCAGCAGTCCGGCAGCGGCACGCTTTATGAGTTGGCATTTTGGTTAAATACAGAGTTTGATGGGCAACTCACGGTCAGCAGTGAACAGCACAAATTCACCGAGATATCGTGCCAGTTACAACTAGCACACTTTGGTTAACCGCAACAAGCACATAAAAAAGCCAGCTAAATGACGATTTAACTGGCTTTTATTTTAGGCTTTTATGAGCTAGGTAACATTGATTGCACCAAGCATTTTATGCTTCATTATAAAAGCGATGCTATGGCTGGCCGCTATAGCATCGCGCGGCCTTGGTGCTACCTTGGTACTTACTTCATATCGACGTCTACAAGATAATGGCCTTGTAGCCAATTACGTCCAATCAGCAGCTTATAGCTCATTTTACTGCGGTCACGTAAGTTAACTTTTACCTTGTACTCTTCACCAGGCTCACCAATATTTAGCTCCACCATATAGCGAATTTCACTGCCCTGGGCATTACGAATCAATGAAGTTTCAACAATCATCGCTTCTACACGTTTTGACTCACCTTTCTCATTTTCGGTGGTAAAGCTAATCATTTTACCCACATTAGCTTCCATATCTTCAACACCATCTTTAATCGATAAATCAAGTGCATGAAGTGAGTTTTCTACCGCACCGGTATCAATTCTCGTGCTGTATACAAGACCGGTTTCTACAATGCTAATTGGGGCAACGGGACCAATTAATTTCTTTTCAGATACATCAACAATATAGTTACCTTTTAGCCAGTTTCGACCAATCAGCAATTTGTAATCCATATGGCTGCGGTCACGTAAATTCACTCTCACCGTGCGTTTGTCGTCATCATAACCAATCTCTAAATCAACCATATAACGGGTTTCACGGCCTTGAGAGTTGCTTACCGTCGAGGTTTTAACAATTTTCGCACTCAAGCGCTTACGTTCGCCGGCGGCATTCTCAGTGGTAAACCAAACGGTTTTACCGATATTGTCTTTCATTTTCTTGGCACTGCCACCTTCGATTTCGATATCAAAGGCATGCAAAGAGGTATTGACCGCACCGGTATCGATACGTGCTTCATATTCCAATCCTGTTTGCACAACTTGCATATGAGCGGTCGGGCCAATAAGCGCCTTATCTTGTGCCCAAAGTGGAGATGAGAAAAGTAATACCAATAAACCGAGCTTTCTTAGCATAATTGACCTAATGAGTTAATTAACAGATTGAACACCTAAAGCGGGTAGCTTCAAGCGTCATGATTGCATATCCATTGATAGGCTTGTTGGGCTTTACCTGTGGCAAAAACTTCCACAGGACACGGCATCATCATCGCTAATGTATTAGCAGTCCCTATCGCCTGTTTGTTATCAGAAATGATGACAACTCTAGAAATATCAGTCAAATGAAATAATGCTAATGTGGCCTCTTCCCATAAAGAGCCTAACGTCATACCACAAAAGTCTTTATCAAACTCGTACCAAATTTTAACCGTTGCAAAACGTTGTAAACGCTGTTGAACTTCTGACAACAGTTGGTGAATATCGTCACTGTTTACAGTATTTGATAATTTAACTGCAACAATGTTTTCTGAAAATCCATTTAACAACATCAACATATAATGTCCTCCTCAGCCAAGTTTATACCAATCGGCATAAGAAAGTGATCTATTCAGAGCTATTTTTGGCAAACTAGTTCGAGATGAATAACTTAAGTATTAGTGGTTCTATTAGGAAGTTATTCAACGAAGAAGTAGGCAGCCAAAAAACGCCCA
Source organism: Shewanella waksmanii (assembly GCF_043643685.1). Classification (GTDB taxonomy): domain Bacteria; phylum Pseudomonadota; class Gammaproteobacteria; order Enterobacterales; family Shewanellaceae; genus Shewanella; species Shewanella waksmanii_A. Next base: position 65,398 of record NZ_JBHZSN010000007.1, on the reverse strand, counting down.
AAAGGCGAGTTTTAGCACTTCTGATACTGTGTAAACGAACTTGAACGTAGAGTCACTATGCCCTTCATTCGTTGCAAGCCACATGGTCTTGACTGTTCCTGACAGTCATAAGACATTTCCTCCATCCCTGGAGGTCAGATGTGGTAAATGTCATTAATGCACGACTATAGAGATATAGGAGGTAGAGTAACGCAGGAGCAGTTACCGAGGAGCAATTAATGACCTTGTCTCAGAAGCGCTAAACTCTCGCTGAGCGACCACATCTTTATGCAAATTTGTATTAGTAGAGAAAGAGCAAGATAAATAGCAATAGTAGCCCGGCAGTGCAAATACAGTGCAATAGATGCGGTTGATATTGGTGTTGAGCGCGAATGCAATGTAAATGGTGAGAAAACTGCACTGCTAACCAAACCACAATAAACGGCACAAATGGCAAGGACACCATCATGGGAAAAAATCCCCAGCCGAGATCTTTGGCATTATAGCTAAACACATAAAGCGCACAGCCAAACAGCATTAACAGCAAATAAATGCCGAAATGGACTAGATAGCGTGCGGTTCGATGAGTTTGCATATTAAGCCCTAATTGGTTGCTAAATAAACCTTAGGACTAACTGCTAGGTAGAACAATAACTGACTTGTAAAATACTGTAACTATTTATAAATTTACGCAGTCAACTTGGCAATTTCTTGGTCAAATAAGTTTTTTATCAGGCCTGAGAATTCAGTGATAAATAAGGTTTGTTCCGATGTCGCTTTACGATTTGCCACGTTAGCCAAAATCTCTTCTAAATCATAAACAATCGCATCGATTTCGCGGATCACATGATTACGCTGCTCAAAGTTCAGTGACGGGTTTTGACCGCATACCATAATAATTTGTGCAGATAATTGCTCTTCAAACAGCTCCATAACGGTTTCATCTGAAGCACTGCTCGCACCGGGCGTCTCAAAAATGCCCAAATGTTCAGTTAAATACTGAATGAGGTGCATGTAGCCATCTTTATCTGTAACCATTGTTAACCTTTTATACTTTATGATTAGGCACAGCAAGCCTGTGCCTAACGTCAATCATTGGCGCATTATGGAGCAGAAAATCATCACTGTCCTTTGCCCAAATCAAGTTTTTACAACTACTGGGTCAATTTTAGAATAAAACTGACCGGCACCGCATAACTAATCACTGGTAAGCCAGCAATATCACGTAGCTTATCAATTCCTTTCGTTAAATCAAAATCACCCGCATTGACAATTAATGGCCCGTGACTGACAACCATTAACTCGTTTTTCTTAAGCTTGGCTACCAATACCTTCATCGGCATCTGTTTAGATTGCCCGTGAAGATCGATTTTGGCATCAACAGTCATCGACATGGTGTCACCGACGGCCATTGCATCAACCTTGGCTTTATCTACCGTAGCACTGAGGGCCAATGTAGGATATTTAGCGACCTCAAATAGAATATCTTTAACGCGAGTATCTCTAATTTCAATGTTGGTTGATACACTGCTTAATGCAATATCCAGTGCAAAGCTACCACTATCACTGAGTTGACCAGACACCTTACTAAAACTATTTACCTCTGCAACATTACCCTTTTTAGTGGAAATGAAGTTAACCGATGAATCCTGGCTATCAACATTCCATGGCGCAGCAAGCGCACCTGAAGACAGCATCAAGAGCGCAGAGCCTAGTATCAATTTGTTCATGTCAGCTTTCCTTATTTTCCATGCCGATTAATCAATTAAGTCGTTGCTAATCTTTGCAAGTTAGGTGATGCGTTAACGACTGTCAACATACAAAAAAGAGCCCTAATAAGGACTCTAATTTGTTAGTACAATTAAATTATGGTGCTAATCTGCTAATTGACCAAGTTTCATGCTGCTTTTGGTATAGAAAGCGGTCATGAAGGCGATATTCGCCGCCTTGCCAGAATTCGATACTGTCTGGACGGACAAGGTAACCGCCCCAAAACTTAGGCAGTGGCACTTCACCTTGGCTAAATTTTGCTTTCATTTCAGCAAACTTGGTTTCTAGCGCTTGCCTCGCTGAGATCTTACTCGACTGTTTCGACACCCAAGCAGCAATCTGGCTTTCTTTAGGACGTGTCATGAAATACTTAACGACTTCAGCAGTCGATAAGGGCTCAGCATGTCCAGTAATTGCAACTTGACGTTCCAAGCTATGCCAAGGGAACAACAAGCTCACTTTACTATTTTGCTCGATATGTTGCGCCTTTCTGCTTTCAAGGTTAGTAAAAAACACAAAGCCATTTTCGTCAAAGCGCTTCAACAACACTATGCGTTGAAATGGTTGCCCTTGGGCATCAACCGTTGCCACCGACATTGCGGTGGGATCCGGTATCACTTCAGCATCACGCACTTGTTCTAACCATTTTGCAAATAACGCCATTGGCTCTTCTGGTAAATCTTGTCGATTTAACCCACCTAAGGTGTATTCACGTCGAATATCACTCAGTTTAGACATCTACCATCCCTATCTAGTCTTACTTAGCTTAAGCAACCCGCTTATTTGATAAGCCCTTTGCCATCAGCCCACACATGCAGCATTTCTAGTCCTAAAGTCGCGCCAGCCAAGGCGGTAATTTCCGCACTATCATAAGCCGGTGCAACTTCCACTACGTCCATGCCCACAATATTCATGCCGCGCAAGCCACGAATAATCTTCATCGCCTTATCACTGGTTATGCCACCGCAAACAGGTGTGCCAGTACCTGGTGCAAATGCAGGATCTAAACAGTCGATATCGAAGGTGACATACAAGGGCATATCACCTACTCGCTGCTTAATTTGCGCAACGATCTCATCTGCTGACATATCATTAGCGCTGGCAGCATCAATCACTTTAAACAGGTGATTTGCTGTGTCATATTCTGTGCGAATACCAATTTGCAATGAATGCTCAGGGCTAATAATGCCTTCATTGGGCGCATGATAAAACATGGTGCCATGGTCATATTTACTGCCCTGACTGTAAGTGTCAGTGTGGGCATCAAAATGCAGTAACGCCATTTTGCCGTGCTTCTTATAGTGCGCGCGCAGCAAAGGCAAAGTGACAAAATGATCACCACCGAAACTCAACAGGCCTTTACCTGATTCCACAATCGCAGTCGCAAAATCTTCAACTCGCTGGGTAAAGTCCGCCGCATCGCCACAGTCATAAACCAAATCACCGGCATCAACCACCTTAATATGATCGCTGAGGGTGAAATCCCACGGCCAACGTGTTTCTTCCCAAGCTAGGTTTACTGAAGCTTGTCGAATCGCACCAGGCCCCATACGGCCACCAGAGCGACCCGTGGTTGCCATATCAAAAGGTAAGCCTAATACCACAACATCGGCATCACTTTTTAACGGTGAAAAGTCCAGTGGTAGTCTTAAATAACCAAAAGCATTTGAATACAATGAGTAATCTGGCTTATCGTTTAGCGTAGTCATATCTTCTCCATCCACTTTAACCCCTTAGTTCAGGCTAAAGCGTTTCGCAACACAGGCGAATGTCATTACGTTGATAATGGTTGAACTGTACAGTATCGTGCTGTTCACTAACAATAGAACATGTTGAGTGACTTGCCTCTGCAACATGGTGTTCAACGGGTTGCTGGTTAACAGCAATGACGTCCCAGCTTTCAGGCTTAAACAAAGACAGCATAGCTGCTGTGAGCTGTTTAAGTTTTTGAGGCGACATAATATTTGTTTCAAAACTCACATAGGAATGATTTACCTGCGGCGTAATATGCACGGTAAAATACTCCTGTTGATAAACACCATTTACCGAATAGCCAAACGGGGTAAATAGGTGATCATCGAGTGTAAACTCTGGCAATAATGTCTGAAAATTTAACAGCGTTCTTACTTGTAATTTCGTGATCGATGATTGCCGAAGTCGTTCAGTGACGTCAGCATCAAGGTGGTGCATGAGTAACTCATAAGTTGCCGGTGCTGCACCATGGTGGTTATCACCATAAGCCAAAAACAGATAGTGGTGATGGCTATCTATATGCCCTACCCGGTAGCCTTTACCATCAATGACCTGCCGCAATAAGCTCAGCTCCTGATCAAAACTGGCTAAACTCGCTTGATAGCGATACTCATTTTTTCGCTGGTAACTGGCCACAGCAACTTGTGACTGACCCAGCGTTTCAATCAACTTGATTAAACATGGACTTAGGGAAGTTTCGCCACAAGTTAGCATGCGTACGCGATGATCCCAGACAAATAGACTGGACTCACTGAGGATAAAAGCAATACAAGTATCATGATGCTCAACAGACAGGATTTCTGCACCGCAACTTGCCACTAATGTTTGCCAAAACACTAAAGGCCGCTCACGCAAGCCCCTAGCACCTGCCTGCAATGAGACATCAATGATTTTTTCAGAACCTTCAAACATCGTGGTTGTGATGTGTACCTAATGAGATAAGGCCACAGGGTAATACTGTGGCGCTATCATATTAATTAACGGTCAAACTTAAGAGAAATCCTCAAGATAGGTGTAGCCTTTTAGGCCCACTTGAAGCTCTTCTAAAATACTTGCCCGCTCTGATTCATCAATATGCTGGTTAACCAACTCTTCATAGGTTCGCATAAAGGAAACTGCGTCAAGGTTAACGTAACGCAGTACATCCGCTACGGTATCACCTGCCAGCACAGATTCAATGTTAACAAGGCCTTCATCATCAAGGCGAACGACTGCTGAATTGGTATCACCAAATAAGTTATGCATGTCACCCAAAATCTCTTGGTAAGCTCCCACTAGGAAGAAGCCAATTAGATAGGGGCTTTCAGCACTCCAAGCTGGCACAGGTAATGTCGTTTCAATACCTTGACCATCCACATACTGATCGATTGCACCATCTGAGTCACAAGTAATATCTAACATTACCGCGCGGCGCTCAGGCTCCTTATCCAACCCGGTTAACGGCATCACCGGGAATACTTGCTCAATACCCCATGCATCCGGTAAGGACTGGAACAACGAGAAGTTGACAAAGAACTTATCAGCCAATTTTTCATTTAATTCATCAATCACTGGACGATGGAAGCGGTATTTACCACTCATCACCCCTTTGAGTTCATAGCAAACTCGTAAATTAATTTGTTCTGCCCACGCACGCTCTGCCAGGCTCATTTGTCCTAGTGCAAACATAGAATGCACTTCGGCCAAATCGCTTTGACAGTCGTGATACACCTCAATAAGCGCACGCTGATCGGCACGGGCACTGACTTCATTCCACGATTGCCACATATTCTGCAATAGCTGAGGTGCGTCCTCTGCTGGGGCTTGAACAGCCTCAGGGTGATACGCTTCGGTACCAATCACATCGGCTATCAATACCGCATGGTGCGCTGTTAGATAACGCCCAGACTCAGAAATCAACCTTGGCATAGGCTGCTCATACTCATTACAAATGTCAGTGAGCACACTAACAATGTTATTAGCGTATTCAGTCAAACCATAGTTCATCGAGTTACTGCTTTGGCTGCGAGTACCGTCATAATCAACCGCCAAGCCACCACCAACATCGAAGCACTTAACATTCGCGCCAAGTTTTTGCAGTTCGCAGTAAAAACGCCCCGCTTCGCTGACACCGCGGCGAATATCACGAATGTTGGCAATCTGCGAACCCAAGTGGAAATGCAGCAGTTGCAAACAATCCAACATGTCATTGCTTTTAAGTGACTCAACAACAGTTAGCACTTGTGCAGCTGAAAGACCGAATTTGGACTTCTCACCACCACTTGCTTGCCATTTACCTTTACCTTGGAACGCTAGACGCACACGCAGGCCAAGACGCGGCGTAACGCCCAGCTTCTTGGCTTCGGCGAGAATTACCTTTAGCTCTGACAGCTTTTCTAGCACGATGTAAACTTTATGGCCGAGCTTTTCACCAATCAATGCTAGACGAATATATTCAATGTCTTTATAGCCATTACAAATAATCACCGAGCTGGCTTTTTGCGCCATGGCTAAAACAGCCATAAGCTCTGGCTTAGAGCCGGCCTCTAATCCAAGTTGCGGGACTTCTTTAGCCACTTGGCTCGCCAAGATCTCTTCGACTACGGTCTGCTGCTGATTAACCTTAATCGGGTAAACAAGCAAATAGTCTGATTGATACTCATAGCGTTGAATAGCTTGGTTAAATGCATGGCATAAACTATTTACTCTGTGGTGCAATATTTGTGGAAATCGCACTAACACAGGTAAATTCACACCGGACTTAACCATATCTTTGGCAAGTTCATTTAATCCAATACAATGATCTGGGTGATTAACATCAGGCGATACGGTAACCTCCCCTGATTCACTAATCCCATAAAGCCCTTGGCTCCAGTAATTTACATTGTATCCAGCGTATGCATCTTTAATAGACCAATTACTCATCTTTTCTCAACCTGTCTATTGAAAATCAATCAGGCTATAACAGCCCGCACGTTAACCTAGCAGTCGCTATCGCAACCCACTACGTTGTATTAACCATAAAAGAACCATATTACACCCACGGCTATTCGCCAAACTTTTATCGCAAATTCAACCGAAATATGTGCTTATTTCATAGCATCCCTATGAAAAGGCGCGCAATTAAACATCCTAAACAGCTTAAAATCAAGCGTTAAATTCACAATATTTGTTACCCAATCAACTCACGTGTGAGGCCGCTAAACCAATCCTGTTTAATGACTAGCTCTAACTCCCCGTTCTAGCGGGTCGTTGCTGCAGTTGCTGGACTCTTCTGCCAGCAATGTGCACTTGATTAAACGGTGGTTTAATAAGCACGCTATACCGTAAACTTGCTGCCTAAATTAAAGCGGTTTTAACCAGGAGTGTCCATCCGAGCAACATCTACAACGCTAGACCAACACGCCCTAATCTAACAAACATCAAATTACCCTCAGAGTTTGTCTATTCTTTAAAACATAAAACACAAAACAGCTACAGCATCTTGCAACGATATCCACTATAATCAGCCACGAAAATAACCGCAGTGAAAGAGAGCATCATGGTACAGATAGGTAAGAAGTGTACACTAGACGTGGTCAAACAAGTCGACTTTGGGGTGTATTTGAACGCCCATGACTTAGGCCAAGTTTTGTTACCCAACAAAGTAGTTCCCAACGGCTGTCAAGTTGGCGATAAAGTCGATGTATTTCTATACCTTGATTCAGAAGATATGGTCATTGCCACCACAAAGATGCCTCAAGCTCAAGTTGGTGAATTTGCTTACTTAAAAGCTGTGGCAACTGGCCCTTACGGCGCTTTTTTAGATTGGGGCTTAGAAAAAGACCTACTGCTGCCTTTTTCTGAGCAATTAAGGGAAGTGGAAGTCGGCCGCTCCTATTTGGTCCACATCTACCGTAATAGCGCCGATGAGCGTATTGTCGCTTCAACCAAGCTGGACAAATTTTTAGACCTTACTCCGCCTCCATACAAGAATGGCCAAGAAGTCAGTTTAATTATTGGTGGCCGTACCGATTTAGGTTACAAAGCCATTATTGATCATAGCCACTGGGGCGTGATCTACAATAATGAGGTGTTTCGCACGCTAAAATTTGGTCAGCGTCTTAAAGGCTTTATTAAACGTGTTCGTACCGATGATAAAATCGATTTGATTCTGCAGCGTGGTGTTAAGCAAGAACTGGATAAACATGCCACCAGCATCATCTTTAAACTCAAGCAAGCTGGCGGCTTTTTACCACTTAATGATAAAACCGATGCCGATATTATTTATGCACAACTTGGCATGAGCAAAAAAGCCTTCAAAAAGAGCATTGGAGGCTTATACAAAGGTAAACAAATCTCAATTGATGTTGACGGGATCCGCCTGCTTGATTAGCTAATGCTGGTACGTTGATTAAGAGTTATTCATCAAGATAATGGTATTGGCATTTTGATGTTGATTAAAAGCTTAGCTTTGATATAACAAAGCTAAGCTTTTTTATTGGGATAGACGAATGATTGCCTTAACTGCAAATGAAGCCAGAGTCATTGGCTGCTTATTAGAAAAAGAGAAGACCACACCTGAGCAATATCCACTATCACTCAATGCCCTAACCCTGGCTTGTAACCAAAAGTCTAGCCGCGATCCCGTGATGGCTTTAGATGAATCACAAGTCCAAGAGACAATCGACAGCTTGAGTAAAAAACGCTTGGTTGCAGACCAAACAGGGTTTGGTTCACGGGTGACCAAATATACCCATCGATTCTGCAACACCGAATTTAGCGCCTTGCAGTTAACCGCAGGTCAAGTTGCGATTATCTGCTTATTACTGTTGAGAGGTCCGCAGACAGCGGGAGAGCTGCGTACTCGCAGTAATCGTTTACATCCGTTTAATGATGTCGCAGAAGTCGATAGCGCCCTTGAGCAATTAGCTAGCCTAGAGACCCCCTTGGTCAAACAACTACCAAGAGAGCCAGGCAAACGTGAAAGCCGCTTTACCGAGCTAGTTTCCGAAGTCGGTCAGGCGCAACAGACAGCCCCAAGCTCTCCGGCAGCCACAACGACGCCACATGCTGATGATACACTCGCAGCCCGGGTTAGTGCCCTTGAAGTGGAAGTTGCGGAGCTTAAATCACAACTACAACAACTGCTTGAATAAACTCAGTTACAACTTTTTTATTGGTTAGCATTTCTTAACCTACAAGAAATGCTAGTCTAACCTGAGCCAAAGCTGACCTAATAAGGAATTCCCTTGCAAAGTAATGCACCTGTAAATACTGCAGCAAACGCCAATAATGGCAATACACAAATAGTGAATACTGCGCTGCTGGCCAAACATGAGTTGACCAAAATTCTATTTAATCGTCGAGGTGTGATAGCACTTGTCGCTTTTGCGTTAGTTTGGGGGCTGATTTTATGGTACCCAATTCGCAAAGCTTCAAGCTTCCTGCTTGATCCAAACTTTAAACAACTGGTCGCCAGCGTATTTGGTGAAGCAACAGTTGGAAACTTATTTGAATGGCCCGTTGCAGAAATGGCAGTCTTTTGGGTAGCGGCACTGTATCTGTTTCCACTTTTTAGTATTTTTGTATGCGCAGATCAGTTTGCCTCAGATAAGGCCCGTGGCACATTTAGGTTTATTACCCTTCGTGTTGGCCGAGATGCCTTGTTCTTTGGCCGATTCAGCGGCTATATGCTGATTCAAATGATACTTGTCGCCATTACTGTTTTAGCAACGCTAGCTTTAGCCGGTAGCCGAGACGCCAGTCAGCTCGGCGCAGCATTAACTTCTGCAACATTGGTATTTATTAATATCAGTATTATTTTACTGCCCTACACGGCAATGATGGGCTTACTTTCTTTGTACGCAAACTCAGCCCGACAAGCGACTATTTTCGCCATTCTATTCTGGGCCATCAGTTCTATCGTCATAGCCATGATTGGTCATTATCTGCCTATGCTAAGTGAAGCATTACAATGGATTCTGCCCGGCGCTCAAATTTCACTGATGATAAATACCCAAGGTATGGGCACACTTGCCTACGCCCTTATTCCAATCATACAAGCAGTTGTACTGCTGTTTATTGGCCGAAGCTATATGATTAGGAGTTCACTGTAATGCTAATAAGTTGCAATAACCTAAGCAAAAAATACGGTAGCAAGCTGGCACTTAATGATGTTTCACTGTCTCTGCAAGCTGGTGCACCTATCGCCCTTGTTGGGCCCAATGGTGCCGGTAAAACCACGCTATTTTCTTTATTATGTGGCTATATTCTTCCCACAAGTGGCACTGTCGATATCATGGGGCACCCACCGGGTAGCAAAGCTTTATTTGGCCAAGTCGCGGCACTGCCGCAAGATGCACAACTTGATCCTTCATTAACCATAATCAGTCAGTTAACTTTATTTGCACAACTACAAGGCCTCAATAGTAAGCAAGCTAAACAAGAAGCACTGCGCGTCTTAGGCCTAGTTGATTTGGCACACGTTGCTGAACAAAAGCCACATTCCCTAAGCCATGGTATGAGTAAGCGAGTATCAATCGCACAGGCGTTAATAGGCTCCCCAAAGTTAGTGTTACTTGATGAGCCTACAGCGGGACTCGACCCTGCCAATGCCAAAGCAGTAAGAGAATTAGTACAGCAACAATCCACCAATACCACCTTTATTATCAGCTCCCATAATCTCGATGAACTTGAGAAGCTATGTGATCAGGTGTTATATCTTGACCAAGGGCAGCTTGGGCAATCAGTATCGATACAAAATGAGCTCAATGATGACTATCTTACCCTCTCGATGCAGTCCTGTGACAATCACCAATTCATAGAAAAAATCAACATGATAGCCGGTGTAAAGTCAATCGATAATAAGCAGGCTAATGAGTTTGTTATTCATTATGATCAAGGCATAAATCAACAATTAGAAATCAGTCTGTTTAATATGTTTGCCGAAAATGATTGGCAATATAAGGCGCTAATTAAAGGACGTACATTAGAGGACAAACTGTTCTCATAATGGTGCTGTTTATATTATTAAAATAGCAGCTTGATTCATTAAAAAAGCAGGTGTTAACACCTGCTTTTTTGGCTGCCTACTTCTTCGTTGAATCACTTCCCAATAGAACCACTATTACTTAAACACTCTTTAAAATAAGCAAAAAAAAGAGCTGCGATATTTCGCAGCTCTTCGGAATCTTTTCGAATATAGCGTTAAGCTATATTAAGGCAAGCTTAGATAACAGTTACGTTCTCAGCTTGTGGGCCTTTTTGACCTTGAGTAACGGTGAAAGAAACTTTCTGACCTTCGTCAAGAGTTTTGAAGCCGTCTGAGTTGATCGCACGGAAGTGTACGAAAACGTCTGGGCCAGACTCTTGCTCGATAAAACCAAAACCTTTGTCAGAGTTGAACCACTTAACAACGCCAGTAACTTGAGACATGATATAAATCCTGTAACTTAAATAAAATAAAGCCATAATCGGCAGTAGAGCTGGAAAATGCCGGTATTACTTATGTTAACAGGACGAACGGATCGTATTGAACACATAAAAATAAGCCCAACCTTCAAGCTGCACTAACTATAAATCATTCTGCCCGTATGTCAACAATCATTTCGTATGATGAAACAGACTTTTTTTACTTAAATTTCTGTCAGTTGGTGAAACTTTTAACCCGAAAAAAAATTACTAAAAACTGAGATTTTACTCAATTATGAAAAATAGACTGGCTAAACAACTGATTACCTACTAAATAGCCTTAAAAACTTCTATCTTAAAGTCCAATTGGCAGCTGATCCCCTGCTCAATCAGGGTTTGCTTCTGCTCCGCTGTGAGCTTCCAACTGTAAGGCGTCATGTCTAAAAAGTGCTTAATGTCGTTGCTCTTTGACAAAATTAGCTCGCTGACAAGATTTTCACCATGTATAAGCTCAAAACCTTCGATAGCACTTGGGCTATCAATGTGCAGTTTAGGGTTATCGTAAATTAGCTCTTTTAACATGAAGTGGTGCATTGGGCCTGCCGACACAGTGATTAAGATACCGGCTTCTTTAGCCACACGTCTCAGCTCCTTGTCTAACGAAGGCGCATAAATACGTAACATGAAGTCAAAACTGCCATTGGCAAAGGGCATTTCAAAACTACTGGCAACGCAAAAATCAATGTCTTTGTATCGTTTAGAAGCATATTTTAACGCCGACTTTGAAATATCAACACCATGCAATGTAAAGCTGTGATGCTCATTGAGTACGCGATGTAAACGGTGGCTGTAATAGCCCTCACCACAGCCGATATCTAATCCGGCGCTTGCCCCCGCAGCATATTGACGAGCCAGCTCATTTACACGATCACTCAAATGCTGATAATACCCCTGAGTAAGAAACTCACGCCGAGCCAGCATCATCTCTTTATTATCACCAGGATCTTTTGAGCGCTTTTTTTGCACCGGCAATAAATTCACATATCCTTCTTTGGCGCAATCAAAACGATGATTGTTAGCACACGACCAAGTGCGCTCACTAAGTTGCAGCGGCAGCTGACATAAGGGGCAGTTGTAACTCATGATTATTCCAAACTAGCGAAGTGGTGAATTAGCTATTTTTCTCATCAGAAAGTAGGTTTTCCACCATGGCATTCATTTCTGGCGTAGACAATAACTGATAGTACTCAAGTTTACGATATAAACTTTCATCAGTGATAGATTGATTGGCACTATATTGCCAGTTGTTTCGCTCAACCGCCTGTTGATACTGTTGAGATAGCCATTGTTTTTTACGTTGCAATTGCGCATCAATACTGGCGATTTGTTTCAATTGCTCTGTGGGCCGAGTGTTACTATGATCTTGTAACATCAAGCCAAGATCAGCACACACCATATCTATTTCACTTAACGCCAACAACAATTGCTCAGTATTGGCATGATAATCATTGACACGACTTAATACCGCTTTAGCTCGGCTTAGCTCTTTTTGCCCGGCAAATAGGCGCATATCATTTTCAAGCGGAATAAGTTGCCAACCTTGCTCAAAACCAGCAATCACCATTAAGCCAGATGGCTCACTTACCACACTGATACCAATGCCTTGACGCAGCATCTGTAAACAAAACAATGGCGAGCGACCCAGTTCACTAAATAGCCGCCAACCTTGACCAATGGTGCGAGTTAATACCTGTGTAGAATTGCCATTTGGCAACACCTTGTCTGACCATAGCGCTGACTTTTCACACTCAACGAGCGCTAAATAAGGATGCATGCGGACCAATATTGCCGTTGAGGTGTCATTATTTTCAACGATAACAAACTCAGCAAGATGACCATTTAACGCCTCTAGCATACTTAAATCATCCACAGTTTCAGGTAACCGCAGTATAAAACTCGATGTTTGACTAAATTTTATGATTCTAGGCGTGGTTAGCGTTGGCTCAAACATAGGCAATATTTATTAGTATTATCAAACAATTGTACCTATTAAAGGAAAAAACTGCCAGCGTAAAAATACCTGTCCCCAAGACAATTTTTACCATGACGCCTAAAGCTAAAGGACACTCATACATAGCGGTGTTATGATAAGGCTCATAGACAACAAATAGTTAGAATTCCATGGCTTCCACACAGCAAGAAACCATCTTTTGGCACGACTATGAAACTTTTGGTGCCAATCCTGCCAAAGATAGGCCCTCACAGTTTGCAGGCGTTAGAACCGATTTAGACTTGAATATCATTGAAGATAGCGTCACTTTTTACTGTAAAGTCGCTAATGATTACTTACCACAACCAGAGGCAATTTTAGTTACCGGTATTACTCCGCAACTGGCCAACCTTAAAGGCACGGTTGAGCCTGAGTTTATCCAGAAAGTACATCAGCATTTTAGCGTAGCCAATACCTGTGTTGCTGGCTATAACTCGCTGCGATTTGATGATGAAGTCACCCGCTACAGCTTATATCGTAATTTTTACGACCCATACGCGCGCGAGTGGCAAAATGGCAATAGTCGCTGGGATATTATCGATTTAGTGCGCGCATGCTACGCGTTTAGACCCGAAGGGATAGTTTGGCCAGAAAAAGCCGACGGCAGTCCAAGTTTTAAACTTGAAGATCTAACCAAAGCCAATGGGTTAAGTCATGAGAACGCCCACGATGCGATGTCAGATGTCTATGCCACTATCGATATGGCCCGCTTAATTAAGCAAAAGCAGCCTAAACTTTATGAATACTATTTCTCTTTACGCCGTAAAGCTGAGGTCAACAAACAGATCGATGTACTTAACATGCAGCCACTTGCGCATGTCAGCTCAAAAATCAATGCAATGCATGGTTGTACTACATTAATCGCCCCTGTCGCTCACCATAGCCAAAATAAAAATGCCGTTATTTGTGTCAACTTAGCTATGGATGTCTCCCCATTAATTGAGCTTAGTGCCGAAGAGATCCGCGAGCGAATGTACACAAAGCGCAGTGAATTAGCCGAAGATGAACTGCCAATTGGCCTAAAGCAATTACACGTCAACAAGTGCCCATTTATTGCGCCAGCTAAGTCACTGACCGACGAAAATGCACAACGACTTGATATCGATAAAGCGTTTGCTAGGGATCAATATAAGCGCTTAAGACAACATCCTGAGATTAGAGAAAAACTGGTAGCAGTGTTTGACGTTGAGCATAATACTGGCAGCCAAGATCCGGATCTGCAGCTGTATAGCGGCGGCTTCTTTAGCCAAGCAGACAAAAATAAGATGGAAATCATTCGTCATACTCAGCCGAAAAATTTAGCCGCTTTAGCGCTGGACTTTGACGACCCACGTCTTGATCAGATGCTGTTTAGGTACCGAGCTCGTCATTATCCAGAAACATTAGACTATGATGAACAGCTGCGCTGGCGAGAATATTGCCAACAAAAGCTTAATGATCCCGACTATATGGTGAGATTGGAAAATTTGCTCAACGAAACCGCTGAAGATGAATCGAAGCAAAAACTGCTGACGGCACTTTGTCAGTACCTAAGAGATTTGTAATTTAATTTCATCATTCTGGGATCAACTTCAACTTGCTTATAACGAATGTTGCCTACAATGGAATTAGATTAAGCGACAACCCAAAGGAATTGACGCATGCAAGATAGATTTATTCACTGCATCGCTGCGCTACCCACATCGCTACGCGACGCTATTTTGCCGATTTTGAATCAAGACTTTGCTGGCCATATCGATGCCCAGCAAATTGCCGATTTATGCCAAACCACCGGAATGACAGAAAAGGCGCTGCTAATAGGTTTATTACCCATAGCGGCGGCATTAGCTAAACCGCCAATCAGTGACTTCCATGTTGGCGCCATTGCCAAAGGTAAAAGTGGCGATATCTATATGGGGGCTAACCTGGAATTATCTGGGGAAGCACTTTGTCACTCGGTTCATGCTGAACAAAGCGCGATTAGTCATGCTTGGTTAAGTGGCGAGCAAAAAATCGTTGATATCATCGTCAATGCCTCACCATGCGGACACTGCCGACAATTTATCAATGAATTAGTCGATGGCCAGCAAGTCAACATCCATCTACCAGAGCAAACCACTCAGTCCTTGAGTCATTATCTACCCTATGCTTTTGGTCCCGCTGATCTGAATATTACTGAAGCGTTATTGACTAAACAGCAGCATGGCTTAGATTTTGACAGCGCAGACCCAATGATTATTGAGGCACTTGACCATGCAAGCCTCAGTTATGCGCCTTATACTCACAGTTATGCTGCTGTTGTATTAGAAACTCAAGATGGCCACACCTACTGTGGACGATATGCTGAAAATGCGGCGTTTAATCCCTCAATGATGCCAATGCAAATGGCACTGTCAACATTGATTCGCCACAATCGCGATCTTAGCGAAATCAAACGAGCCGTATTGATTGAATCTAGCCTTGGCAAAATCTCATTAGTGGGTGCCAGTATGGATGCTTTACACGCTTGTGCGCCAGTCGAGTTAGAGCATATTGTTGTTGAAGCTTCTGATTGACCTTTAGCGCGTCAGATTAACAATAAACAAAGAGGTTGCCATGCAACCTCTTTGTTTCATCCATCAACTCGCCCTAACAATTAATTGCGGCGATATTTTTCTAATCTCGCAAGCAAGCTTGATGTGTCGTATCGGTTACCACCAATCCCTTGTACTTCCGAGTAAAATTGATCAACCAATGCGGTCAAAGGCAAGTGAGAGCCATTACGCCTCGCTTCTTCTAAAGCAATCCCGAGATCTTTACGCATCCAATCAACCGCAAAGCCTAAATTATATTCGCCTTGCCACATCGTTTGGTAACGGTTTTCCATCTGCCACGACTGCGCAGCACCTTTGCTGATAACCTCAACAACTTTCTCACCGTCAAGCCCAGCGCTGCGGGCAAAATGCAGACCTTCAGAAAGCCCTTGAACCACGCCTGCAATACAGATTTGATTGACCATCTTCGTTAGCTGACCCGCACCTACCTCACCCAACCTTTCTGCACATTTTGCATAAGCAGGCAAAATTGTTTGCGCCGCGCTAAAAGCCTTTTCACTGCCGCCAATCATTACTGTTAATACGCCATTTTCAGCGCCAGCTTGACCCCCTGACACAGGTGCATCGATAAAATTGACTTTTGCACTACTCGCTATCGTCGCCAGCTCCCTTGCAACATCAGCTGATGCCGTGGTGTGATCAACCATTAAACTACCTGGCTGCATGCCGGCCAAGGCACCGTCTTCGCCAAGTACTACCGACCGTAAGTCATCATCATTACCAACGCAAATACAAACGAAATCTTGGCCACGAGCAGCCTCTTTAGGCGTCTTAAAAGCTTTGCCACCAAACTCTTCACTCCAAGCCTGTGCTTTACTGAAAGTGCGATTGTAAACCGATACTTCATGCCCATGCTTAACCAGATGCCCAGCCATCGGGTAACCCATTACACCCAATCCTAGAAATGCGACCTTTGCCATTGATATTCCTTACGTCTGAATAGATTCTTTCAATAATGTTGCCGATGAATTTAGCACACTCTTGAAGGGCAAAACAGCACAGTTAATCATGGCCAAATATGATGAGGCTATGATTAATACCAATCGGCATAAAGATGTGATCGCTCAGCGAGAGTTTAGCGCTTCTGAGACAAGGTCATTAAATGCTCCTCGGTAACTGCTCCTGCGTTACTCTACCTCCTATATCCCTATAGTCGTGCATTAATGACATTCACCACATCTGACCTCCAGGGATGGAGGAAATGTCTTATGACTGTCTGGAACAGTCAAGACCATGTGGCTTGCAACGAATGAAGGGCATAGTGACTCTACGTTCAAGTTCGTTTACACAGTATCAGAAGCGCTAAAACTCGCCCTTTGGGCGCTTTTTTGGCTGCCTACTTCTTTGTTGAATAACTTCCCAATAGCACCACTATTACTTAAGTTATTCATCTCGAACTCGTTTGCCTAAAATAGCTCTGAGTAGATCAATTTCTTATGCCGATTGGTATAAGCACGTTAAACAAAAGTGATTGAGCAATATGAGAAACCACCTACCCGATTATCTGGTGAAAGGTAGGTGGCCAAAGAAAGAGACTAGATGGTCGCTAAGGGAATACTATATGAACACTCAAACAGCGCTGATGCGCTAAAATTACAATTTAAGATGCGCTTCCATTTCCGAACCAATGCGTTTACGCATCTCCATCAAGCGGATAGCCGACTCTCTTAGCTCTTTATCGGCTTCGGTTACCGGAACCCACTCTGGCACTTCTGTGGGTTGCCCAGAATCATCTACGGCTACCATGATAACAATACAATGAGTAGTAAGGTGACGCTCAGGATTTTTTGGATCGCCCGCTTTTACATCAATACCTAAGTGCATGGAAGAACGACCGGTGTAGATCACTTTGGCACTGACTTCTACGATATTGCCTACGTGGATAGGTTTAACAAATCGAATTCCGCCAGCATAAGCAGTAATACAATATTTACCACTCCAGGCCGCAGAACATGCATATGCAGCCAAATCGATCCACTTCATCACGGCGCCGCCATGGACTTTACCGCCAAAGTTCACATCGGCGGGTTCTGCTAAAAATCGTAAGGTTATTTCTCTATCTTTGCCAGCCATTGCCGTCACTCAATTATAAATTATACTCTCAGTGTACTGCATTAGCTGGCTTTTCTATAACAATAACGCGGTCTTTATCTGAAGTTATCCTAAAAATGCGACCACGGCACAACCAACGGCCATCACTGGCAATGCCAAGCGATATAACCAGACCTGCATATCATCGCTTAAGAAGCGCCCAAGTTTGAAAGCGGTATACACACCTAGCCCGGCAAGAAACAACATGATCACTTCAATACCTGCAATGGTATTATTGTCGCCACCGGTATAAATTGCAGTAACTAGCAACATAAACCAAACCGATGCAAATGCTGCACTGGCCGATGCAAAGGTTTTCATGCCAATGCTACGTTTTATCTGACTTTCACCTCTAACAAGTTCATTTAGATTTGCTGCAATAGCGCCAACAAATGGCATGATAGGAATGACCAACGGGTTTAACATTTCTCGCTCCAATATCACAATGATTCCAGCTAGAGTATCTACTTTAAATTGGAATTCGCATAATAATATTTGCCTCTATTAACAAAAGATCATCTAAGCTTAATTGAAACTTAACAAGGCGAGCTTCAGCCATAAAAAAAGCGCCAAATGGCGCTTTTTTCAATGTTGATAATTTAGTCGGCTTTCTTAAACAATAGCGAGCCGTTTGTCCCACCAAACCCGAACGAGTTACACAACGCATAGTCAAACTGATGTGCCCGTGCAGTGTGAGGAACAAAGTCCAAATCACAACCTTCATCGGGGTTATCTAAATTTAATGTTGGTGGCACCATCTGATCTTTAAGCGCAAGCAGGGTAATAATCGCTTCAACCGACCCCGCCGCACCAAGCAAATGCCCTGTCATTGACTTAGTTGAGCTCACAAGTAAATCATAAGCATGCTTATCAAAAACAGATTTAACCGCTGCAGCCTCTGCCTTATCGCCAGCTGGTGTCGAGGTGCCATGGGCATTAATATAGCCCACGCGTGTTTTATCAATCCCAGCATCATTAATCGCATTTTCCATTGCAGCTGCAGCGCCGCTGCCATCTGCTGGAGGCGAAGTCATATGGAAAGCATCACCACTCATACCAAAACCAACAAGTTCACCGTAAATGGTGGCACCACGCGCCTTAGCGTGTTCATACTCTTCCATGACCATGACACCGGCACCATCACCAATCACAAAACCGTCACGGTCTTTATCCCATGGGCGGCTCGCTTTTGTTGGGTCATCATTACGGGTTGATAATGCTTTAGCTGAGCCGAAACCACCTACCCCTAGCGGACAAGTCACATCTTCAGCGCCGCCGGCAATCATAACGTCCGCATCGCCATACGCAATGGTACGTGCTGCAAAACCAATATTGTGTACACCAGTAGTACAAGCGGTTGTGACAGCGAAGTTCGGGCCCGTCATGCCATACTTGATTGATAAGTGACCTGCGATCATATTGATAATGGTACTTGGCACAAAGAAAGGTGATATTTTGCGTGGGCCACTTTTCATTAACGCGGTATGATTTTGCTCAATCAACCACATTCCGCCCATTCCAGCACCAACCGCCGTACCCACACGAGCAGGATCTTCTTTGCTCATGTCCAGGCCAGCATCTTCAATCGCTTGAATACCCGCAGCCATGCCATATTGAATGAATAGATCCATTTTACGGGCGTCTTTTTTCGACAAATACTGCTCTACGTCAAAGTCTTTGACCGAGCCACTAAAACGCGTAGTAAATTCACTGGCATCAAATTTAGTAATTGGGGCAATACCACTCTGGCCAGCAAGAAGTGCTTTCCATGAGCTTTCAACGGTATTGCCTACAGGAGTCACTAATCCAAGTCCTGTTACGACGACACGACGTTTTGACACGCTTCCACCTTATCTGTACTTGATTAACACTGCTAATGCTAAAGACCGTTTTCATTAGCTTTGAGGCTAATGAATGCCTTTTCACATTAGTCGACACTTTTCTAAATTTCAAACAAAAACAGGCGGCATAATAGCCGCCTGTTTTCTAGAATTCAGAATTACTGATTCTTTGAAACGTAATCGATCGCTGCTTGAACAGTAGTGATCTTTTCTGCTTCTTCATCAGGAATCTCGGTATCAAACTCTTCTTCTAGAGCCATAACCAATTCAACGGTGTCCAGAGAATCTGCACCCAAATCGTCTACGAAAGATGCCGCTGGCTTAACGTCTTCTTCGCTAACGCCTAGTTGCTCTACAATGATTTTCTTTACACGTTCTTCGATGTTGCTCATTAGTTTTCTTTCCTATTCAAATTACGCACTTGCGTAAGATTGCGAGTAGTTTATTCAATTTAACTCACAATGCAAGCTTAAGTTTTGTGGTCTAACCACGAACCTTAGGTTTACATTGCCATAAAAACGACTCAATTCAAGTAGTTACCTACCAGATACCCTAAACCATGTACATTCCGCCATTTACATGCAGAGTTTCCCCTGTGATGTAAGCAGCTGAATCCGAGGCTAAAAATAGTACAGCGTTAGCAATCTCTTGCGCCTGACCCAATCTCTCCATCGGAACTTGAGACATAATAACCTGTTGCTGCTCTTCAGTCAGCTCATCTGTCATGTCTGTCTGAATAAATCCAGGAGCAATAGCATTCACTGTTATTTGACGAGATGCAACCTCCTTTGCAAGAGATTTTGTAAATCCTATCAATCCAGCTTTAGCCGCACAGTAGTTAGACTGCCCTGGATTGCCCATGGAGCCTACCACAGAGCCAATATTAATGATCCGACCATTACGTTTTTTCATCATCGGACGCATGACCTGCTTAGACGTACGATACAAAGAAGTGAGGTTAGTATCAATGATATCTGTCCATTCATCTTCTTTCATGCGCATCAACAAGTTATCACGTGTAATACCAGCATTGTTTACTAGGATATCAACATCGCCAGCTTTTTCTTTGATCGAGGCAAATAATTGTGAGATAGAATCACTATCAGTAACATTTAGCACCATACCGTGACCTTTATCACCCAAGTAAGTTTGGATTGACTCTGCGCCACGCTCACTGGTTGCAGTACCGACCACAACAGCGCCAGCTGAAACCAAAGTTTCAGCGACTGCACGGCCAATACCGCGGCTCGCGCCTGTCACTAGTGCAACTTTTCCGGTGAGATCTAACTTGACACTCATAATGGCTCCTTTATTCCGCCAACGCAGCCACACTGGCTACGTCATTAACCGCTTTGCCTTTAAGCGATCTATCAATTCGTTTACTTAGCCCAGTCAAAACTTTGCCTGGACCCACTTCAAAAATATTAACGACACCTTGACCTGCCATCGTTGTGATAGTTTCCGACCATCTAACAGGACAATACAGTTGGCGAACCAATGCATCTTTAATCGCATCGACATCTTGGTTGCTTGCGACATCAACGTTATTGATAATTTCTATCGCTGGTGTTTTAAACTCAATCTCTGCCAATGCAACCGCTAACTTATCCGCAGCAGGTTTCATCAACGCACAATGAGAAGGCACACTGACCGGCAGCGCTACAGCCATTTTTGCACCCGCGGCTTTACACGCATCAGCTGCACGTTCAACCGCCGCTTTCTCACCAGCAATGACCACTTGGCCAGGGCTGTTAAAGTTTACAGGGTTGACCACTTCACCTTGCGCTGATTCGGTGCAAGCGGTTGCGATCGCATCGTTATCTAATCCAATAATGGCGTACATCGCCCCGGTACCTGCTGGAACGGCTTGTTGCATCAATTGGCCACGCAATTCAACTAGCTTAACCGCATCAACAAAATCAATCACACCACCACATACAAGCGCAGAATACTCGCCAAGACTGTGGCCTGCCAATACGTCAGGTTTTGCAACACCCGCTTGTTCTAACGCACGCCAAATAGCAACGCTCGCCGTCAGCAAAGCCGGTTGTGTTTTATCAGTTTCGTTCAAACGCTCAACGGGACCTTCTTGAACTAAGGCCCAAAGATCGTAGCCAAGTGCTTCACTTGCCTGAGCAAACGTTTGTGCAACGATGTCATGCTGCTCAGCTAAATCAGCTAGCATGCCTAACGCTTGCGAGCCTTGCCCTGGAAATACATATGCAACTTTTTCCATTACAATACCTTTCTACTTTTTTCGTATTTTTGTTTTAAACAAGTCTAAAAGCGAACTAATGCGCTTCCCCACGCGAAGCCAGCACCAAACGCTTCGAGTAACAATAACTGTCCCCGTTTAATTCGACCATCTCGTACAGCCTCATCCAGTGCAATTGGCACTGAAGCCGCCGAGGTATTACCGTGCTTGGCTAATGTTAATACAACCTTATCTAAGCTCATGTCCAGCTTTTTGGCTGTCGCTTTAATAATACGGAAATTAGCTTGATGCGGCACTAACCAATCGATTTCTGATTTATCGATTTCATTAATGCGTAGTGTTTCTGTTACTACATGGGAGAGTTGCGTCACCGCCACTTTAAACACATCGTTGCCTTTCATCGTCATGTAACCCACGGCTTCTGATGACTCACCGGCCCGAGGCGGGAATGAACATTTCAGCAGGTCACCCTGACTACCGTCAGCATAGATATGCGTTGAAATAATACCAGGTTCGTTGCTGGCACCTACCACTGCAGCACCTGCGCCGTCACCAAATAAAATAATGGTAGAACGATCTTCAGGCTCGCATAAACGGGATAAGACATCTGCGCCAATAACCAGCACTTTTTTAGCGGCGCCAGTTTTGACAAATTGGTCTGCAACACTTAAGGCATAAACAAATCCAGAGCAGGCAGCGGCAATATCAAAAGCTGGAATCGTTTTTACACCGAGCATCGCCTGAATTTCACATGCCGCCGCAGGAAATGCGTTGCTAGCACTCGTCGTGCCACACACAATCATATCCAAATCTTCAGCATTTAGCCCCGCCATATCGAGTGCGTTTAACGCTGCCTGATAGCCCATTGTGGCCACGGTTTCATTTTCAGCGGCAATACGGCGCTCTGAAATACCTGTTCTTTCAACAATCCACTGGTCGCTGGTTTCGACCATTTGTTCTAAATCTTGATTGCTACGCACTTGCGCTGGCAAATAACTGCCAGTACCGAGAATTTTTGTATGCATAAGGAAATATCAGTTATTAATGTCTAAAAGAATCGACTCAAGACGCTGTTCAATCATCTGTGGGAGCCGACGTTGCGCTTCGGTCACTGCTAAACTAATTGCTTGTAAATAAGCAGCTTCATCGGCGCTTCCATGACTTTTTACTACAATTCCGCGCAATCCTATCAAACTTGCGCCATTATAGTGGTCGGGGTTCATCTGATTTAAAACACTATTTATACGCGGTGCAATCAGTTTAGCCATAAGGCGTACAAAAAAACCTTGAGTTAGACCCTGTTTTAATTGATGCACCAGCAGTTTAGCAATCCCCTCTGAGGTTTTTAAGGTAATATTACCGACAAAACCATCACACACGATGACATCAACTTTACCTGAGTAGATGTCATCGCCTTCAATAAAACCCTGATAATTAATTTGCGGAGTCAATTGCAGTAACTGTCCAGCTTGCTGGACCTGGTCGTTACCTTTGATCTCTTCAATACCGACATTTAACAAGGCAACTTTAGGTTGCTCGTTATTGTCTACCGCTTCACTTAACACTGAGCCCATTACCGCAAACTGAAATAAGGTCTCACTGCAGCAAGAAACATTCGCACCTAAGTCAAGCAAGTAAACCGGTTTACCATTCACCGAGGGCAAACAGCTGACCAATGCTGGTCGATCGATACCTGATAAGGTTTTTAGCAACACTTTTGATATCGCCATCAAAGCGCCAGTATTGCCTGCGCTGACACAAGCTTGCGCTCGACCGTCCCGCACAAGTTCAATGGCAAGACGCATTGAGCTTTGCTTACGATTACGTAAAGCATGCACAGGCCTGTCTGACATCGATACGACTTCAGTAGTATGAATAAGTACGATTCGCTGGCGAATATCGTCTTCAGCACCATCTAGCAATGGGCTGATTTGGTCTTGGTGACCGACAAGAATAACTTTTAAGAAAGGATATAAGCGAAGTGCCTGCAAGGTTGCAGGCACTGTGATGTGAGGGCCATGATCGCCCCCCATCGCATCTAACGCAAGCGTCAGATCAGTCATAAAGAAATCAACAATTTACTTGTTGATAACCTTTTGACCACGGTAGTAACCGTCCGCAGTCACGTTGTGACGACGGTGTAGTTCACCACTCGTTGCATCCACAGAAAGTTGAGCTGTGCTCAATGCATCATGTGAACGGCGCATTCCGCGCTTTGAACGAGATTTTTTATTCTGTTGTACAGCCATTTGACCTGTCTCCTAGATTACTTGCTCTTCAGTTTTTCTAACACTGCAAACGGATTTGGACGCTCCTCTTGAGCGGGTTCAATCTCGCCTACTACTACATCTTGATCGCCTTTGCTGCAGTTTTCATCTGCATGCATTGGAATCAAAGGCATAGCGACTATCAATTCATCTTCAATCAATTGATGCAGACGAACTTCACCTATCTCATTGCACTCAATAGGGTCATACGCATCCGGGAGCTCATCGATTTCTGCCTCAGTCCCACATGGGCTAAAACAAAAGTCGACCGTAACCTCCGTGGTAAATAGCGTCATGCAACGTTGACAATTCAGAGTGAGCTCCGTCACAGCCTTCCCTTTCAGGTAGACTATCCCCTGTATATCTACGCCACATTCAAGCGACACTGCCACATCGGAACAGTCGCCGGCACATAACTCATTTAATCGTTTCAGCTGCGTACCAGGGATTAAGCCTTCATAAGAAGCCTTACTCGCTGCCGCGCGTGTTGGATCAATTGAAACCGGTATCTTTACTGTTTGCATAAGGCGCGCATATTATAGTTTGAATTACTCAGAGTCAAAGGAAAATTTAACCCGTTCAAAGATCGAGTTAACGATTCCGTTAAAACTAACCCTGACTTCAAAAATTAGTCGGAGCGAAATTTTACCCAAGGCCTTCAAGATACTCAAGCCCCAAAGCCGCTAATTGAATACGATTCGGTTAAAATTTCGCTATAAAAAGCACAGATACTCAGCAGTTGTTACATCCAAGTCGCCGCGGCTGAATAATTGATTGTAGTTAATGGCTGATTTTTGTCATCAAAGACGCTGCACAAAATCACTTTTCATGTCAGTATCTGTTTTTTAATTATAAACAAATACCCTAGGCTCAATTTATGGCTACCCCCATTATTCTTGCTTCTACCTCGCCTTTTCGAAAAGCCTTACTTGAAAAACTGCACATCAGTTTTGATACTTTTTCACCTAATATCGATGAGCAACCCCTTGACGGTGAAAGTGCCAAACAATTAGTGATGCGCTTAGCATGTGAAAAAGCAAAAGCCGCAGTAGGCCATTATAAGGAGGGGCTGGTGATCGGCTCCGATCAAGTTGCGGTCATCGACGATCACATTATTGGTAAACCCCATACGGTCGAAAACGCCTGTCAGCAACTCAAAGCCGCCTCGGGAAAACAGTTCACCTTTTATACCGGGCTTGCAGTGTACAACATTCAAAGCCAGCAGCTGCAAAGCATCGTCGAACCGTTTAAGGTCCACTTTAAACACCTCACTGATGAGCAAATTGCCGCTTATGTCGAAAAAGAGCAACCTTTATATTGTGCTGGCAGCTTTAAAAGCGAAGGCTTAGGTATTGCTTTGTTTGAACGTTTAGAAGGAAAGGACCCCAATACACTAATCGGTTTACCATTGATCAGCTTAATATCACTGTTGGCTAAAGAAGGGGTCGATATTCTTACCCTATAAGCCAAGAAGATTTTCGGTACGCAAATCCTGACTATGGTCTAAGATTAAGCTAACTATAATCGTTGTGTATCTATTATGAGATTGACCGTCTAGTAGTAATACACTAATAAGTTGTAGGTTGTTAAATAACAGGGTTATGACCGATACCGAAGAAGCACTGGCTCTACTTGCCGCACCTTGTACCGATGAGCGTTTTTTTCAGCGCGCATTAAAAGCCCTTGCGCTGGTGACTCAGTGTCGTTGGGCCGCTTTCGGTCGCCTGTCTAAAACGCCGGGAAAGGCGGAGGTCATAGCCTTTTGTGATTTAAAACAAACCATCCCAGGGTTTGAATTTGATCTTAAAGGCTCTCCATGTGAAGCGATATATAAGCTGCGTTATCCCAATACGCACATACTATATAGCAGCAATCTTCAGCAACACTTCCCTGATTTTCAACTGATAAAAGATCTAGGGATCCAAAGCTACCAAGCTGAACTGATACTTGGCGACCATGGAGAGCCTGTCGGCCATATTATGGTGATGGACTCGTTACCTCAAACACCTTCAGCAAAATCGAATGAATTCTTCAGATTACTGGCACAGCGTATTGGCGTTGAATACAAAAGACTATTGGTTAGCAAACAGCTGAACATGCATCAGCAGATTATCGCTACCACCCAACATATGATGTCATTTGTTAGTGCTGACTTTCGCTATCAGATTATTTCTCAAGGCTACGAGACACTATTTGATTTGCCACGAGAACAGATCATAGGGCGTCATGTGGCCGACATCCATGGAAAGGAGATTTTTGAGCAGAGACTTAAACCGCTTTTAGAAAAAAGCCTAAGCGGTGAAGCTTTGCAAACACAGACGGTCATTCAGCCACCTAAGTATGACAGCCCAATTTATTTAAATGTGCTACACACGCCATTTCAAGATGAGCTAGGTAATATTACCGGGGTTATCGTCTCAGCCCATAATATTACTGAGCTAAATCAGCTGCAGCAGCGCACTGAATACCTTGCCTATCACGATAACTTAACCGGCTTACCCAATAGACTATCATTATTTAACCACCTATCGCATTTGTTGCCTTTAAACTGTGAGTCCCGAAAAGTCGCTGTGATATACATGGATCTTGATGAGTTTAAATTGGTCAATGACCTGCATGGTCACCATACCGGTGATGAGGTACTTAATCAGGTAGGCAGCATTTTATCGAAGCATCGCCAGCAGCAAGACTTTGCAGCTCGAATTGGCGGCGATGAATTTGTCATCATCAAACACTTTGATGATACCGATAACCCCGAACAGCAATTGCAACAGCATTTGGCCGAGTTGATGACCACTATGCGTCAGTTAACCATATCAGGCGATCAGTTTTCGGTTAATGCCAGTTGGGGAACCCATTGGGTGAGTCATGATGAGCAAGACGTTTCTGCACTACTTAGTAGCGCAGATAGTCAAATGTATCGAAATAAAAAAGCTAAACTCATGTAACACAAGTTATTGGGTAACAACTTATTGATTGACAATAACTTCGAATAACTGCTGTGGCCTATCAACAATAGCAATGGGTGAGCTACTCGCTAATTTATCGCGGCTGTGAGCACCATAACTCACGCCGATGCCATCGACACCTGCGCGCTTAGCCATATTCATATCATGAATTGAGTCACCAATCATTACCGCGCGGTGCGCTGGCACATCTAGCTGGGCTAATAGCTGCTGCAACATCTCAGGGTGAGGTTTACTTTTTGCTTCATCAGCGCAGCGACTAGCAACAAAATGATGCCCTAGTCCTGTCGCAGACAAAACCCTATCTAAGCCCGCTCTAGCTTTGCCTGTCGCCACAGCCAATTGATGTTCACGAGCTTTTAAATCAATCAGCAGTTGCTCTGCCCCGCTAAATAGCGGGCTAGGCGTTTGGTTAAGGGTAAGATATTGTTCACGGTAAACATCAACCATTCTATCGCGAATCGTTTCATCAGCATCAGGGAATAAAACGCTAAGCGCTTTATTCATCGACAACCCAATAATGTCCCTCACCGCTTGCTCCGATGGCACATCAATACTGAGCTGGCGAGATGTCTGCTGCATGCACACCACAATTTTGCTCACCGAGTCCATTAAAGTGCCATCCCAATCGAAAATGACTAAATCATACTGCTTCATTGTTTGACCAACTGATTCAAAAGATTAACTAATGGTTCATCCATTGGCGCTTTAACTTGCAAGATCTCTTCAGTGACTGGGTGCATGAACCGCAATTGCGCGGCATGCAAAAACAATCTGTTCAACCCCAGCGCGCGCATGCTGTCATCAAACTTTTGCTCGCTATACTTTTCATCACAAGCAATCGGGTGCCCTGCATGTTGACAATGTACACGAATTTGATGGGTGCGACCGGTGACAGGGCTAGCTTGTACCAATGTGACACCACGATAGCGCTGCTGGATTTTAAAGCGCGTTTCGGACGCTTTGCCTTCAGCATTGACCCTGACAATACGCTCGCCTGACTTTAATGTCAGTTTGAGCAAAGGTGCATTGATGACCTTAACGTGTTTTTGCCATTCGCCCCGCACTAAAGCCATGTAATCTTTTTGCATCTTTTTATAGCGTAACTGGTCGTGCAGATGTTTAAGAGCACTGCGCTTTTTGGCGATTAACAGCACCCCAGAGGTTTCTTTATCAAGCCGGTGTACTAACTCTAAAAACTTCTGTTGTGGCCGCAAAGAGCGCATCGCCTCAATCACACCGAAATCCACACCACTGCCACCGTGAACAGCGATACCTGAAGGCTTATTAAGCACAATAATCGCTTTATCTTCGAATAAAATGCGTGCTTCTAATTGAGCGACCTTGGTCAATTTGGCATTCGGCCCGGCTTTATCTTCGCTTTTTGACACCCTAACAGGCGGGATTCGAACCACATCACCATCTTGCAGTTTATATTCAGGCTTAATGCGCTTTTTGTTTACCCTGACTTCACCTTTTCGTATGATGCGATAGATCATACTTTTAGGGACACCTTTAAGTTTTGTGAGCAAAAAATTGTCAATGCGCTGTTCAACATGGTCTTCATCAATGGTGACCATTTGCACTTTTAAGTTAGATTGTTCGGTATTCATGCTAAGCCTTGCGTTTTTCTAGACGCGCATTGTACATCAACATGAACTTTTATGCCTTTCCATTTGCTGAATTTATAGATTATTGCTATATTTCCACGGCAGTTGGGGATAATGAGTGAATAAAGTGTTCACAAGCCCGCAACTCAAAGGTGAAAAATCGGGGACTAAAAGTCTTTTTATTAAGTAGCAAATGATTGATTTGCAGACCATTATTTATATATAAAACCGAAAAGACGAGTTTTAATGGTTAAACTAAATAAAAATCCACATAAAGTGTGGTTTCTCCGCCCAAGCCTCCCAAAATTCGAAGATTAATTTTAACTAGTCGTCAGACAATCACTTTCGTTTTTTGGCATTACTGGAACGTACAATAGAATTTATGGGGTTGGTTGACGTTTTACAACGAATTCCTTGTTTTTATAAACATTAAAAATTAAGCCATAAATAGGATGCGACACGCAGCGATTGCGTCTAACTTTTGCAGCGCACCTTTGCCTAGAGCCCTGCCGTGAGGCGGAGTATATGCTCTTGGGCCCGTAATGCACCGAAAACTTGTCTGGTGACCCTCATTTAAGAAGAATGACGTCATCATGAAACGGATGTTAATTAATGCAACTCAGTCTGAAGAGTTGCGCGTTGCCCTAGTGGATGGGCAACAACTTTATGACCTAGACATTGAAAGTCCAGGCCATGAGCAGAAAAAAGCCAATATTTACAAAGGTAAAATTACCCGCGTAGAACCCTCTCTAGAAGCCGCATTTGTTGACTATGGCGCCGAAAGACATGGTTTTTTACCCCTAAAAGAAATTGCTCGCGAATACTTCCCTAAAGGTTACTCTTTCCAAGGCCGCCCTAGCATCAAAGAAGTGGTGAAAGAAGGCCAAGAAGTGATTATCCAAATCGATAAGGAAGAGCGTGGCAATAAAGGCGCAGCGTTAACCACCTTTATTAGTTTGGCTGGTTCATATTTGGTACTAATGCCAAATAACCCTCGCGCGGGTGGTATTTCTCGTCGCATTGAAGGTGATGAAAGAACCGAGCTAAAAGCTGCCATTGCACAGCTTGATGTGCCACAAGGCATGGGCTTGATTGTGAGAACTGCAGGTGTTGGTAAAGACGCTGCAGAATTAAAATGGGATTTGAAAGTACTACAGCACCACTGGGCAGCCATTAAAGAAGCTGCTGATAGTCGCCCTGCTCCTTTCCTCATTCACCAAGAAAGTAACGTTATTGTTCGCGCTATTCGTGATTATTTACGTCGCGATGTCGGTGAAGTTTTAATCGACCACCCACGCATTTTTGAGCAAGCAAAACAACACGTTTCTTTGGTTCGTCCGGACTTTGTTGAACGCATTAAGCGTTACGAAGCCGAAGTACCATTATTTACTCACTTCCAAATTGAAACGCAAATCGAATCAGCGTTCCAACGTGAAGTGCGCCTACCTTCAGGTGGTTCAATCGTCATTGATCCAACCGAAGCGTTAACCTCTATCGATATCAATTCTGCCCGCGCAACTAAAGGTGGCGATATTGAAGAAACAGCCCTTAACACTAACCTAGAAGCTGCTGATGAAATTGCCCGTCAGCTACGCCTAAGAGATTTAGGTGGCTTAGTGGTGATCGACTTTATCGACATGACGCCTGTAAGGCATCAGCGTGAAGTTGAAAACCGCATGCGCGACGCTGTTCACCACGACAGAGCACGCGTTCAGTTAGGTCGAATTTCTCGCTTTGGATTGATGGAGATGTCACGTCAACGTCTTCGTCCTTCACTTGAAGAGTCAGCGGCGCATCTATGCCCACGCTGTCATGGTCAAGGCACAATCCGTGGCACTGAGTCGTTAGCATTATCGATTCTTCGCCTTATGGAAGAAGAAGCAATTAAAGAAAACACATCTCAAATCGAAGCCATTGTTCCGGTTGATGTCGCTGCATTCTTGCTTAACGAAAAGCGTAAAGCTATCCGTATTACTGAGCAACGCCATGATGTGGAAGTTTACGTCATTCCAGATCCAAACATGACTACGCCAGATTACCGTGTTGTACGTCATCGTAAAGATGATGAAATCAGCGAGTCGAGCTATAAGCTGTTAGACCAGCCAGAAGCGAAACTATACGAGCCTCGTAAACTTGAGCGTGCAGCTGCGCCAGAGCCAGCATTAAAAGGCTTCTCAGCTCCTAAGCAAACTGCGCCAGCCAAACCCGCAGCTAAACCAGCAGCGAAAAAAGACGATGAACCTGGTCTCATTGCTAAGCTATTTGCAGCGATCGGTTCACTGTTTGGTGGCAGCGAAGAGAAGAAAGAGGAAGAGAAAAAGCCTCAATCTCGTCGCAACAACCAGAATCGAAACCGTCGAAATAATCGTAATAACCGTCGTAATGAGCGTCGAGATAACGATAGAAAAGACGGTGAAGATAAGCACAACCGTAAACAAGCGGATGAGCAAGAGAATCGCCAAAACAAGGACAAGAAAGACAACAAGCGTCCAAAGCGTAATGACAACCGCAATAAAAACCGCAATGAAGCGGCTGATAATGCGCAAGAAGTGTCACCAAAGCAGGAAGCCGCTAGAGAACGTCGCCAACGCCGTAATATGCGTAGAAAAGTGCGTATCGAAAACGAGCAAAATGCAGCAGCGAATGAAACCGCTGATAACGCTGTGGCAACGGAAGTAAAAGCGAAAGCTGACAAGCCCAAAGCAACGCCACAACCCGATGCAACCGCAACAGAAAAAGCGCCGCGTCCAAAACGTCAACCGCGTAAGAGTAAGCCCAAGCAGCAAGCTGTTGAGCAAGCTCCTGTCGCGACTGATGTAGAAACCAATGTAGAAACTGCTGTTGCAAATGTAGAGTCTATTACTGCCGCAGAACAAGTTAATACGACTGTCGCTGCTAGCGCTGAAACTGCTCAGCCAAGTAACGAGACAAAAGCCGAGGCTAAGGTTAACGACAGTGTCTCTGTAGAAGAAAGTGTTGAAAGCACCTCAGCTAACGACAAAAAAGAGCCGCGTGAAGGTCAACGCCGTAGTCGCCGCAGTCCTAGACACCTAAGAGCTGCAGGTCAACGTCGCCGCAGAGATGAAGAAGTCGATAATACCGATGCACCAGCAGCTTTTGTGCCCAATGAAGTCGAACTAGAGCAGCAAAACTTGGACGCAACAGAGCAAGCTCCAGCTGAAAATAATGCGCAAGAGACTGTCAGCGAAGCCAGCACTGCACCGGCCAAAGAGGTCACTGCTGATGTTGAAGCAGCAGTAGATGTTACAGCTGATGTTGAAGTGGTAGCTAAAAACGCTGAGCCAGTTGTTGAGCAGCAAACCGCTGCACAGACTACGCCAGTCGTTGAAGCGGTTGTTGAAGATAAGTCAGAGACTGAAGATTCAGAGGTTCAGCAGCAACCTAAGCAACAAGCTGCCGTGAGCGAAGAAAAACCTAAGCGTGCTGCACGCACGTCGAGTAAAGCTAGCGCTGCAGCATCATCAACAGCAGCAGCCACTAAACCTGCTAAAGTCGATGTAGTCCCAGTAGAGGAAGCACCTGTTGAGGTCAAAGTGGAGGTTGACGCTCCAACTGAAGCGCAAACAACACAAGATGCTGAGCCTGCAAACACGGTAGCTGAGCAACCAACAGCAAACACTGATGAGCAGGCAAACACGGCACCTGCTGCTAAGCAAGCCTCTGCACCGATGGCAAAACCACAAATTGATATGCCAACGCCAGCAGAAACCCCAGCAGAAGCCGCTGCCGCCACACCAGTTTTAACTGAAGAAGTTGCAGTTGCGACGGCAGCACCTAAGGTAGCGAGCCGATTCGGCTCAATGGTTAGCTCGACAACCACTAAACCATCGGTGGGCGTGCCTGAAAATGTTGCAACCCCAACGGGCCGCCAATATGCTGCGCAAGCAGCAAGCGCTACGACAAATAGTGGTTTAGTTTCCGGTGCTGATTCAGCTAACTCAGAAACGACCAAAGCATAACGTTTAGTTAACTAGCGTTACTAAAAGCCATGCAATATTGCATGGCTTTTTTATTTTCTTGTAGGCAAAATTTTGGTAGTATTCGCGGCCGCACTTTAATCTATCAACAAATTTATAACAGAGGCAAAATGTTCGATCTCATTCGTCACAAAACCGCCAGTAGTAAAGCTGATGTGCTATCCGGCTTAACTGTTGCATTAGCACTAGTCCCCGAAGCGGTTGCATTTGCATTCGTTGCTGGTGTCGAGCCAATGGTTGGCCTCTATGCTGCATTTATTATGGGACTTGTGACCGCGCTTATTGGTGGCAGACCGGGCATGATTTCTGGTGCTACAGGTGCGATGGCGGTCGTCATGGTAGCCTTAGTTGCAGAACACGGCGTGCAGTACTTATTTGCCGCGGTTGTGTTAGCGGGTTTAATTCAAGTCAGTTTTGGTCTGCTCAAATTAGGTAAGTTCATTCGAATCGTGCCCTACCCAGTAATGATAGGCTTTGTGAATGGCTTGGCTATTGTCATTTTTCTTGCACAGCTAGGCCAGTTTAAAGCCCCAGATGCAAATGGCGTCTTAACCTGGTTACCACAGCAGCAGTTACTCTTAATGCTGGGTCTAGTTGCGCTAACTATGGCAATTATTCAGTTTTTGCCTAAGCTAACCAGCGCCATTCCCTCGTCTTTAGCCGCGATCCTTACCGTTACCTCACTGGTGGTTTTTTTAGAGCTAGACACACGAACTGTTTTGGATTTTCTAAAATCAATGAGTGGCGATCCAAATGCCACAATTGCAGGCTCTTTACCTAGTTTCGCAATTCCATCGGTCGAATATAATTTAGAAACCTTATATATCATTTTGCCTTATTCAATGATTTTGGCGGCAGTCGGTTTGATTGAGTCGCTGCTTACACTAACGGTTGTCGATGAAATGACAGGTACCCGCGGTAAAGGTAATAAAGAATGTATTGGTCAAGGTGTCGGTAACATTACCAGTGGCTTCTTCGGCGCCATGGGTGGTTGTGCGATGATCGGTCAATCAATGATTAATATCAACTCTGGTGGACGTGGTCGTTTAT
This sequence comes from Shewanella waksmanii, assembly GCF_043643685.1. GTDB lineage: Bacteria > Pseudomonadota > Gammaproteobacteria > Enterobacterales > Shewanellaceae > Shewanella > Shewanella waksmanii_A. The sequence continues at coordinate 31,865 of NZ_JBHZSN010000007.1, read as the reverse complement.
CGGGTATTACCGCTGCGGTTGCTCTACTGGCGTTCATTTTATTTGGCTCATCACTGATTGAGATGATCCCACTAGCGGCATTAGTTGGTGTGATGTTTATGGTAGTGCTAGGCACCTTTGAATGGGCAAGTTTCAAAGTGATGCGTAAAGTGCCTAAGCACGATGCATTCGTTATCGTGCTTGTGACCGTTGTGACAGTATTTACCGATTTGGCATTTGCCGTATTTGTGGGTGTGATTGTATCTGCATTGGTATTTGCGTGGGAGCATGCCAAACATATCAATGTTGAAATCAGTGAAGATGCCAATGGCTGGAAAATCTACAAACTCAACGGCCCATTGTTCTTTGGTTCTGTTGCGGAGTTTTTAGAGCTGTTCCATGCGAAGACTGACCCAGAAGACGTTATTGTCGACTTCCAAAATTCACGCGTCTGTGACCACTCAGCGCTAGATGCCATCGATACGCTGGCAGAACGTTATGTCAGTGCAGGTAAAAAACTGCACCTACGTCACTTAAGCCATGATTGTAAACAGCTATTGCACAAAGCGGGCGATTTGGTAGAAGTAAACCTGATTGAAGATCCCCACTATAAAATTGCAGACGACAAACTCGATTCATAATCTAAAGGGCTTCACTGATGTGAAGCCCTTTTTTGTTTGCGTCAGATGCTTAAGGTTGGCAAGGACCCATTAGCTCCCATACTCCCCATTCATCATTAACATCTGGCTGCTCACCCCGCGTCCACCATTTTGCTTTGAAAAGCTTACTCTGAAACGAAACCTGATCACCGCCAACATAGACATTGTTTTGTTGCCAAGGTGATACTGAACAAGTGCTTTGTCCATCGCTAACCGTAATACTGACACTGGTACTGCTGGCTAATCCAGCATCATCAGTCGCAGTTGCTGTTACAATGAATGTGCCTGGTTGGCTCAACAAGGTCGTTGCCCGATACGGTGGTTGCTCTATTAAGGCAATCTCAGTATCAGCAAGGTTAATGTTAACCGACACAACTTGACCATCATTATCTGCTGCTTGAGCTTCAATTGTTAAGCTGTCGCCAACAATAAACTGCTGAGCGTTTGTTGGGGTTAACAATGTCACCGTTGGCGCCAAATTACCCGATTTAACATCGAGACGATAACTGCTATTACTGGCATTGCTCCAAACACGATTGAGCGCAATATCATCGCTATAGACAACGCTACCATCAGGCTGTTTTACACCGATTTGCACCTTGTTTGTGATGTTGGCAACTTGCTGTGCAAGCTCACTAGCCCAGAGGTTGTTACTTTGATTAGCCTCAATAACCGCCAGCTTTTCAAATACCGTCTCTTGGCCATTTGCATCAAATACTCTAAACCATACCTCATCACCAACAGTCACTGTGGTGCCGTTGGCAACATATTGACCTAGATCCTGCCACTGAGGTGGTTGGCTGTCATTAACAATCAATACATCACTGCAGTTGTAAAACCCCTCTCCAGCTTCATCGATTCGTTGCCAGCGGGTATAAAGTGTCGCCTCACCACTGCGATCAGTTGGCAAATTGATGGTCATCTTATACACCTTCATGCCATTCATGGTTTCAGCTTGAACATTACCCACTTCGCTCACTAAACTGAGCTTTTCCCATGTTAATGTCTCAGTGGCAGCATCAAAGTTCTCATTTGACAGATAAAACTCCCAATAGCTGGGATTATGGGGAGTATGCGCAGAGAAAATCACTTGCACTTCACCATTTGCCCCTGGCGTTAACTCAGTGCGTTGCCAATGAGCCGACGCTTCATCCATGCCACTTTTACCATTATCACCGCCAGCACAAAGCAGCCCATTAGGCACGGCGGCCTGAACCGCAGCTTGATTTTGGTAGTCAACGACATTGGCAGAAAACTCATGGTTCTGTACAAATTGCTTAGTACCTGATTTTAAGAATGCTTGTCGGCAGGCAAGATTGGGCATTGCACTGCCATCATCTGGCCACCAGTAACCACCATCATCAACACAAAATTGCTGACGTGCTTTAGGTGATTGCATAAAACCATGCGCCTGTGCAAGCGAACTACAGACCAGTTGACCAATAATCACAGCAGTTACCGCTGTCATTATGTGTATATTTTTAAGAAACATTATTCACTCTCCTTGTTGCAACTGTCATAACCGAATTGAACCGTGCTAACCTTTGATAAAGCACGGTTCAAAAATCGCTAACTAATCGATATTACAAACAAACTTCCAGTCACTACCGCCGGGTACACTGCTGGTCCACCATAGGGCCTCAAAAACTGCCACATCATCTTTCATGCGATCGCCGCCATTGGCATGGCTTGGGTTTCCTTGCCAATCTACCTGTGGGAAGTTTGGATAAGCGGGAATAACACTGGGATCAACACTAAGTGCTGAACAGGGGTCTGTCAGCGGAGGCTGACACTGAGGTAAGCTAGGGTCTAACTCACACTCTCCTGGATTGGAAGGTTCACTAGCACCGAAACCATATGTAGTACCATTAAACGTGACGGTAAAGTTCGACGGCATCGTAATTGGCAAGTAATATTTAATCACTCCACCAAAGCTACCTCCCGGTGCTAACGTTTTATAGCTAGGTAAAGTCATTTGTACTCGATGATAATTATTCTCCAGTCCGCCTACATTACCTGAAGCGAGATTAGAGCCGTCAGAGATCACCGTAAGGTTAAGTCCAGATTGGTCACTGATTTGTGCAGAAGTTGAGGTCGCAATATCAAATTCAAACACCGCCCCACCAGGAATAGTGGTTTGACTATTATTAGTAATAGTTAATGTCGGCGTGATCGGATAGTTACTGTCACCTACTTTATAGCCTGACAAGCTAACAGACATTGGCAAGTTGTTCGCTGGCTTAGGCTGCTCACTAACACTATTTCCATAGGGTGATGCCGATGCGAAAGCATCATAGGCGATAGTCGTCATGGTGGTGCCAATGAAATACTCGCCTTGGCCATTATTGCGCTGCGGATACCAATCAAAATCGCCGGCAAGTTCCCAAAACATCACGCCACCAAGCCCCTTATCAACCACGTACTGAACCTTGGCATTCATCGCTTGTTCATCTTCTGTCGATAAATAAACGGATTTAGTCGGATTCCATAACCAGGCAGACTGCGCCACATTGTCATAATGTCGCTGATAAGTTCCATTTAACTGATGATGCGGGTCGTTGACAGGATCAAGTCCATAATCATAGACATAGCTACCCATGATACCTTGTTCAAGGTTTTTGGCGTGCCACATTGGATTTGAACCTGCAAACATTTCATTACCCTGCTTGTCCAAATCATGCCAGAGGTTATCAATACCTTGGGCACCATAACCGCAACTATTATCTCCCTCTCCAGTGCCATCAGGGCAATTGGTCTGGTCCGGTAATGCTGCTTTACCCCACAGACCGTTGGTACCGCCAGTGACTCCTTGCCAACCACGGGTGTAATACGGTATACCGATATTAATCCGCCCTGCCGGTAAAGCGCCTCTAAAGTAGTGGTAAGCCCAATCAGTATTTAAATACCCTATTCCACCATATTGCGGTGTTGAGTACACATCCCAAAACGCTAACTCTGCATCTTCACCAGTATCATATAGCGCAGAGTTATGACCAACGAAGTCATTCCAAGCACCGTGTAAATCGTAAGTCATGATGTTGACATAATCGAGGAAACGGGTCATTTGATACGCTTCCATGCCCCTTAACAAATAACCTGATGCGGGAGCTGCCACCGTTAGCATATAGTGTTTGCCATCTTGCACGCCTGCCGCATCTAGCTTAGTTCGCAGTGTCTCCATCAACACATCATATTGTTTAAAAAGTGTGGCCCGAAGAGGATCTGCGATGGCAAAGTCATCGGGGTTACCTGATTTAGCCATCGACGTTGCATACTCGTAATCAATATCTGCGCCATCAAAGCCATAGGTTCGTAAAAATTCCACAACCGAATCAGCAAACGTATCAATTCCCGCTTGGGTCTTGGTCATCTCATAAAAGCCACCACTGGCAACACGTTGACCATTTTCATCAAAATAGCCTCCAGTTTCCGCCCAGCCACCGATGGAAATAAGCGTTTTGACTTGTGGGTAGCGCTTCTTATATTTACTTAACAGGTTAAAATGCCCTTGATAAGCAAACTCAGGGTCCATCTCCGCGCCTACAACACCTTCCCAAGTCATACCGGTAGCAGGATTGGTTGTACTATTGGGGTTGCCAACTGACACTTTGTTGTTAGCATCAACATGAGCAAACGCATAATTAATATGGGTGATTTTGTCCCAAGGAATATCATCAACTAGATAACTAGGTTGGCCGTTTTTACCCGTTCGCCACGAAGTAAAATAACCGATAACACGACGTGCATGATCAGAGCCCATTTTTTCTCGACCTTGATCGTCATAAATATCACAATAAACTGATTGCCCGAGTAGGCCTTCTGGACGACATTTCTCATGGTCGGTTGGTCGCTCACCAACATAACCTATCACCGCCCTTGACTGCGTAGATGCACCTTGGTTATCGGTGGCCTCACTCGTAAAAATTAAGTCACCTTCGATATTTGCATCATAAGTAGCCGTGTAAGGCGCGCTGGTATCGGTAGCGATAAGTGCACCATTTGCATAAAAATCAACTGAAGCAACTTCGCCATCTATATCGCTGGCTTCAGCACTCAAGTTGACTAATGCATTTATCGGTAGATTAAAACCATCAAGCGGTGCTGTGAGACTAACTTGTGGTGGTTGATTAGCTGCAGTCACTGAAATATTAACAATATCTGACTCTCCGGTAGCTCCGGCGCTATCATATGCGCGAGTTTGCAGCGTATGTGAACCTTCGCCACTTGCAGGCCAGCTTAGCTCATACGGAGATGTAGCATCGGTAGCAACAACAAGTCCATCAACTAATAAATCAACACGACTCACCGCGTCACCCGTATCAGGATCCGATGCCGTTGCTGTTACCAGTACCACCTCACCACCTTTGACAGCGCTGTCATTTGTGGGCGAAACAATGCTGGTTAACGGCGGTAAATTATTACTATTTTGTACTTCAATCTGCACAGATTGGGTAGTTACTGCGCCTTTATCGTCGGTCGCTTGCAGCGCTATAACGACCACTCCTTGCACATCAGCAACCCATGGTGTTTGGACCAGAGTATCATTTGCGCGCCATTGCTGACTGGCAACAGTCCCATCGGGATCAGACACGACTGCTAACAAATCAACACTGTCACCAAAATTCACTACACTGCCCTGTACTGGGGAGGTTATGTTCACTTCTGGCGGCAAATTGGCAACACTGTCGCACATGCCAAGGTTTTCCCATACTCCCCATTGTCCAGAAGAAGATGGCGATTCGTTGGTCGTCCACCACTTATTTTGGTAAAGCCCTTGCTGATGGGTGACTTGGGTTGGGGTAGCGTAGACGGTTTCAGCATTCCAACTATCAACTCCATCACAACTGACAGCCAAAACATGGGGGCTAGCCGTTGCCGATAAGAGCGCTGTTGCTAACAATTGCCCGAGTTTTTTTCGCTGCAATGTTAAGTTTGATTTATTGTTACTCATTTTGTTATTCCTATTATTTTTTAGATTTCCGAACGACCTAAATATAGAGACAACAAAACTCAACCGCATAACAACATAGTCGAAATCATCGGTAAAATAAATCTACACAATAATTCTGGATTTGTTTAGAATTTTACTATAACAAAAAGTTTATTGTTTATAACTCCAACCACATTAACAATAAAATACATCAACTTATAAAAATATAAGCTACTGACAGTAGCTACCAATACTTAAAACCAAAATAATTAATAGCGAGAACAACTCTCAACCATATTTCATTAGTGCAAAATCTTTCTGTGGCTTTATAGCCATATCTTTTTATAGTTTCTCAGTATAACCTCTTAACTTAGGCGATACATTCCCCTTCATGATTTAGCTTCTTGATTTAGCTTCTTGATTTAGCTTTTTAGCCTAATTAACTCATGCAGAAAACTATACAAACAGGCTAAATATAAACTTCCGAAAAAATCGATAAAAATACACCTAATATCGCCTTATAGACCATAGACAGCCCGCTATTAACCTTGCTGCCTATACAGCTTTCAAAGTCAATATAACCCATGCAGCCACTCTGCTCTTTATCAGTAGCTTTAGCATTTAATCCACATCTCAGCCATAACGCCTAAAGAAAACACATTCATTTATTATTCGATATTAAATTGACACAACAGACGGAAATACTAATCTCATAGTTTGAAAAACAGGTTAGCGATAAAATGCTGATATAAGTAACTTGGTTAAAATATTTTATTTAACAGGGAGGGCCACCTAATAATAGCGAAGCAATAACAGCCAGATAATGACAGTGAATTCACACTCAAAAAAAGCCATAATTCAAGATAACAACATAAGCTAACCGCTACGATCAATCATCTAGCTACTAGAATCACTAAAACCTCTAAAACCCCTAAAACCCCTAAAACCCCTAAACCCCCTACATTAAAAAATAAAACATAAGTTAATCATAGCGCCACACAAAAACAGTAATCAAAATATATCAACTTTAACAAAACCTACCCAACATTTATCAAACCATCTTTTTTCTAACTAATTTTATTAAACCACTAACTATAAAGCATTAATTATTTTAATAAGTATTAAATAGCTACCGTAAATGCTATTGTCGATTTACGCTACCAGAGAAGTGTTGCACAGCAGCGGTTACCTACCGAATTTGTACAGTTTTCAACAAGCTTACCTTGTTAGACATAAGTCTAATAAACGAGGGCTTTCTTCATATTTTTGTCATTTATCTCGATAAACCCATAGGCTTAGTGGGTCAATGTCTGTTACATTGAGGTAACCTTCACGTGCAACGAACATAATCTATAAAAGCCATGAAGCTAGAAAATTTGAATATATTAATCGCTGACGATCACCCTCTATTTAGAAATGCTCTCAGACAAGCATTATCATCGACTTTTGCTAACACACAATGGTATGAAGCTGACAGCGCTGAAGCCTTGCAAACACTGTTAGACAAAGAAATCGCATTTGATTTAGTCATGCTAGATCTGCAGATGCCCGGTTCTCATGGCTATTCAACGCTAATACACTTGCGTACGCACTATCCCGATCTGCCAGTTATCGTGATCTCTGCTCATGAAGATGCGATGACAATTAGCCGCGCCGTTCACTATGGAAGTGCTGGATTTATTCCCAAGTCAGCTTCAATGGAGACGTTGGCTGAGGCGCTAACCGCTGTTTTATATGGCGATGTCTGGTTACCAGCGGACGTTGAATTACAAGATATTGTCGAAGATGCTACCGATCAAATGGCCAGTAAATTAGCAGACCTTACGCCGCAGCAATATAGGGTGCTTCAAATGTTCGCTGAAGGCTTATTGAATAAGCAAATAGCCTATGATTTAGGTGTCTCAGAAGCCACTATTAAGGCGCATGCTACCGCGATTTTTAGAAAATTAGGGGTACGTAACAGAACCCAGGCGGTGATAGCCTTGCAACAACTCGAAATGGAAAAAGTCGATATCTAGTATCTAGGTTAAGTCCTTTATAGCGTCTATTAACAACTTGAGACAGTAACATGCCGAAACAAGCTCGGCATGTTATTGATTTTACTCAAACGGTTATCTCATTAACTCGCTTGTAGCTGCCACTGACAGAGCATTTTATCATCTAACATCAATCGGCTATGATAGTGGGCACCAGACACCAAAGCTCCCACTCCTTTAGGCGTGCCTGTCATCACAACATCCCCGGCAGATAGGCTCATAAACGACTGAATTTCTCTCAGAATATCATTGGGTTGATAAATCATCTTCCCCACATCGCCCTGTTGCTGAGGTTCATTATCAATGCTTAGCTCAAAGGTAAAACGCGCACTACTGTCCGCTATCTCAAAAAACTCACTGAACAAGGCCGAGCCATCAAAAGCTTTCGCCCTCTCCCAAGGCAAACCTTTGGTTTTCAATTCACTTTGCATGGCTCTTTTGGTCAAATCCAGCCCTAAGCCGGCAGCGCTAAAGCGCTTGCCGTCAAAGATAAAGCAAAGCTCAAGTTCATAATGAATCGGTTCGTCACGATGAGCGATAAGCTGCTCGGTAATTGCTGAATTAGGTTTACAAAACAAAACCATACTTTGTGGAACTTCATTGTTGAGCTCTTCAATATGCTCCACATAGTTGCGCCCGACGCACACTATCTTGCTCGGCGTAATATGCTTCCCGTGACACTTAACCGTGTTCATGTGTACTCCATTTTATTATTTACTCACCAAACTCGAGATAAGCGCCCTTAGCGCCGCTGGCTTCACCATTTTCGCCATATAGTGATAGCCTTTATTCTGCACATCATCAATAAGCTCTTTCCGGGTATTAGCAGTGATCAAAATTCCTGGCAGCTGGCCACCATATAAGGCTCTAATGTTCTCCATGGCATCGAGTCCATTTTGACCATCATCTAAGTGATAATCGGCTAGCACAATATCTGGCGCGACCCCTTTTAAACCAAGCTTAATACGTGCATCAGCCAAATCATGGGCGCATATTACCTCACACTGCCAACGGTTTAGTAGACTTTCCAGTCCCGCAAGAATGGCTTCTTCATTATCAATACACAGGACTTTGACGCCTGCAAGCGGCTGCAACGCTTTTGCCGAAGGTTTAGGTTTACTCTCTTGGACCTTGTCACCTAGCGGGACGGTAATAGAAAAGGTTGAACCGCGGCCAAGCACAGAATGCACATTAATCGGATGCTCAAGCACGCGACTGATACGATCTGCTATGGCTAAGCCAAGACCAAGGCCGCTAACATTCTTACTCTCCGGATTATCTAGGCGTTTAAACTCGCGGAAAATATCACTCACTTCTTTCTCATCAATCCCGCATCCAGTATCGATGACTTGAATCTCAATGGCACCAGGGCGATGACGACAGCCTAACAACACCCGATTACCTTTGGCATATCGATATGCATTGGTCAGAAAGTTTTGTAATACCCGCCTGAGTAGGCTCAGATCCGAGTTGACAGTGGCATGGCAATCTACCATCGAAAAATCGATTTTATAATCATTTGCCATCGCTTCGAACTCAACCGCCAAACCATTTAATAATTCACTTAAACGAAAATCACGACGATTCACCTCCACCATGCCAGAGTCCAATTTGGAGATATCCAATAAATCGGTCAACAGCTCCCCAGCAATTTTAAGCGAGCTATTAACATGGGATAAGGTGGTTTTACCTTCTTGGTCGAGATTAGGGTATTGAGCAAGTGATGCAGTAAACAACCGCGCTGCATTTAATGGCTGCATCAAATCATGGCCAACAGCGGCCAAAAACTTACTCTTCGACGCATTCGCCATCTCTTCTTGTGCTTTGGCTTCAAGTAACTGGCTATTTAATAGGGCTAACTCGTAAGTTCGCTCTTTTACCCTAGCCTCAAGAGTTTCGTTCACTTCTTGTAGTGCTTTAGCTTGTTCCCGATACTGCGTAATGTCCGTAAAGGTCATGACAAAGCCGCCACTTGGCATTGGATTGCCTTGGATTTTGATGACCTTACCGTCTTTGCGCTCACGCTCAGATACATGAGCGGTACCATTACGCATATGCTGCACACGTTTGGCTACCTGCTCATCAACATTACCTTCGCCACAATAGCCCCTTTCAGCATTAAATCGCACCACATCGGCAATGGGCATGCCAGCCTGCAAAAACTCATCTGGGTACTCGTACAGTTCAGCGTATTTGTAGTTCCAAGCAACAAGATTAAGATCTTTATCAACTACGCTCATGCCTTCATAGGCATGCTCTATCGCGCCGCGCAGCATATCTTGACTGAGAATAATTTTAGATGAAGCTTCATCAACTAAGCTAAATACCTCATCTAAAGCTAAGTCTCGACCTTGCAATACCGAGTCCATCACCAGCGAGGCGCTTGAGCCCCCAAGCACCCCCGCTAGCATATGTTCGGTATGGGCGATCAGCTCAGGCGAAGCCACTTTATGCCAACTGTCGCTGCGAACCGCTTCATCTGAGAAACGGGAAAAGCTCTCATAAGCGCGAGTTGGACTGACAAATCGACTCGCAAGAATAAGCAGATCTTGTTGTGACACCGGAGAGGCTTTACGTACAGAGCCAGACTTTAAATCGCCAGGCGTGACAAAAGCACTGGCTTGGATACGCTCTGATACCCCTGCGCGATACCACATAGAGCCGAGAATATAACACCCCAAATTGGCAATCAGTGCGGTTAAAATGTCACGGGTATTAGGATTGATCGACTCAAGCAATGGAATATCATTACCCAGTAATCCAGCCCCGCCATTGGCCCCTTGAAGCAAGATATAACACCAAAGACCAAAGCCCACCACGAGCCCTAAGTAAACGCCACCGCGATTACCGTGCTTCCAATACATTCCGCCAATCAATGCTGGAGCTAACTGGGCAAACGCCCCAAATGACAACATACCGAGCGCCGATAGCGAATCGCTATCGATAAAAGACAAATAACTAAAATAGCCAAAGCCCAAAATTACCACGATGGATAATCGTCTTGCATTTAATAGGAACTGCGAGAACTGGCTAAAGTTCTTCTGCCGAATTTTGCCAGAGCGTAGCATTAATGGCACGAACCACTCGTTACTCACCATGACGCTAATAGTGACAACAGCAACAATCACCATGCCCGTGGCGGCAGATAACGTCCCTAGCAGTGCAATCACTGCCAACAAAGGTTGGTCCAACGCTAATGGTAGGTTGATCACATAGGTATCAGCAGAAACACTATCACCTAAAACCACCTTACCCGCTAACGCTAAGGGCGCAACAAACAAGCCAAACAACAAAAGGTACAGGGGAAACAGCCAACGTGCCTTCAATAAAGTACGCTCATCGCTACACTCCACCATCATCACGTGAAACTGCCTTGGCATACACAGAAATGCGGCTATGCCCACCAGTAATTGCGGCATCAGTGACTCTAGACGAATTTCGGGGTTGTTAATTAAATCCCGAGCCGCAGCTGTATCCCATATATCGGTAAAACCATCGAAAAAGCCGAAACTTATCACAATACCAACTAACAAAAAGGCCGCTAACTTCACTAAGGATTCAAAGGCAATGGCAAGCATCATCCCGGGGTTATGTTCGGTAGCGTCCAATTTGCGTGTACCAAATAAAATGGCAAACATTGCCAGCAAGGCGGTAATGATTAATGAAACCCGCGCACCATCATAGGGTGCATCCTCGGGCTGAAACAGGTTGAGGCTAAATACCATCGCCTTCAGCTGCAGGGCGATATATGGCATGATGCCAAAAAGTGCAATCAAGGTGACAATGGCGGCAATTAACTGCGACTTACCATAGCGTGCGGCAATAAAGTCGGCCACTGAGGTAATATTTTGCGCCTTAGATACCAACACCATTTTGCGCAATAAACCAAAACCAAACACAAAGATAAGAATCGGCCCAACAAAGATGGGCAAAAAAGACCATAAATCTTGAGCTGACTGGCCAACCGTGCCAAGAAAGCTCCATGACGAACAATAAACCGCTAAGCTCAAGCCATAAACAGCCACTTGAATTTTTTTAGATATCTTGCCAAACCAGCGCTCAGCCCCCCAAGCAATCAGGAACAATAACGACACATATAAAATGGCAATCACGCCTACAAAAATTGTCAAATTCATCACTCAAGCTCTTTTTTATTCCATTTTGCGCTAAATTAAGCACTAAATCTAGCTAGCATTATTTCACAACAGGCTAAAAATAAAGGACATTTTATTTATAGACCAAGGTCTAATAGAGCTTAATACCCCATCACCGCCATACTCGTCCTACGCACAATTAGCAATAAAGGGAAGCCCCGATGAGCATGCAGTCTCTCTATAAAGTACCAAGCGACATCGCAGCAAATGCACACATTAACGAAGAACAATATAAAAAGATGTATCAGGAGTCGATTGTAAACCCTGATGGATTTTGGAGAGAGCACGGTCAGCGTATTGATTGGATAAAGCCCTTCACTAAAGTAAAGAAAACTTCTTTTGATGATCATAACCTATCAATCAACTGGTTTTATGACGGCACGCTTAACGCATCAGCAAACTGCCTAGACCGCCATCTAGCCGATAAAGCCGATAAAGTAGCCATTATTTGGGAAGGCGATGACGCAGCGGACCAACGCACCCTTACCTATGGTGAGCTGCACGCAGAAGTGTGTAAATTTGCCAATGCCCTCCGTAGCCAAGGGGTACGCCGTGGAGACGTAGTCACTGTCTACATGCCAATGGTTCCAGAAGCAGCTGTTGTCATGCTAGCGTGTGCCCGTATTGGTGCTATTCACTCAGTAGTATTTGGTGGGTTCTCACCTGACTCGATTGCATCTCGTGTTATTGACGGCAAATCTAAAGTTGTTATCACCGCTGACGAGGGTGTTCGTGGCGGTCGTATTATTCCGTTAAAAGCAAATATTGATGAAGCGCTATCTCACCCTGATGTAGATTGCGTAGAAAAAGTGATTGTTTTAGAGCGAACTGGTGGTGATGTTAATTGGGTCGAAGGACGTGACATCAAATGGGATGCTCTGATGAGCACCGCTTCAGAGCACTGTATTGCTGAAGAAATGGGCGCAGAAGATCCGCTATTCCTGCTATATACATCAGGTTCAACCGGTAACCCTAAAGGGGTATTACACACGACCGGTGGATACATGGTCTATGCTTCAATGACCCATGAATACGTGTTTGACTACAAAGACGGTGAAGTGTACTGGTGTACAGCCGATGTAGGTTGGATCACTGGTCACTCCTACATGGTTTATGGTCCATTAGCCAATGGTGCCACTATCCTAATCCACGAAGGTGTACCAAACTACCCCTCACCTTCTCGTTTAGGTGAGATGATTGACCGTCATAACGTTAATATTCTCTATACTGCACCAACACTTATCCGCGCCTTGATGGCAGAAGGAAAAGAACAGTTTGCAGACTTTGACGGCAGCTCGTTGCGAATCATGGGTTCAGTGGGTGAGCCCATCAACCCAGAAGCATGGCGCTGGTACAATGATGTGATTGGTCACGAACAATGCCCAATTGTAGATACTTGGTGGCAGACTGAAACTGGCGGTATTTTGATTAGCCCATTACCCGGTGCTACAGATACTAAGCCTGGCTCAGCCACCCGTCCATTCTTTGGCGTACAGCCAGCTCTAGTCGACAATATGGGCAATATTATCGACGGCGCGGCTGAAGGTAATCTTGTCATGCTTGATTCATGGCCAGGACAAATGCGTACCGTATATGGTGATCATGAACGCTTTGCACTAACCTACTTTAAAACCTTCCGTGGCATGTACTTTACTGGTGACGGCGCGAAGCGTGACGAAGACGGTTACTACTGGATCACCGGCCGTGTTGATGATGTCATTAACGTTTCTGGCCACAGACTTGGTACGGCCGAAGTAGAAAGTGCTTTGGTTGCTCATGAGCTTGTTGCTGAAGCAGCAGTTGTAGGCTACCCACACGACATTAAAGGTCAAGGTATCTACGCCTACGTGACGCTAACTAAAGGCACCGCAGAATCTGAAGAACTGCGTCAAGCCCTAAGACAATGGGTGAGAAAAGAGATTGGTGCGTTAGCTACACCTGATTTGATTCAATGGGCTGGCGGCCTTCCGAAAACTCGCTCCGGCAAAATCATGCGTCGCTTCTTGCGTAAAATTGCTGCTAATGAAGTCACCAACTTAGGCGATTCTTCAACACTGGCAGATCCAGCAGTGATTGACACCTTGATTGAAACCCGTCTAAACCGTACCGAATAATTTTTGGACTCTCCCGACCAACGCCCCTCTCATTGATAGAGGGGCTTTTTTATAGCCACAACTCAAGAATCCGTAGCACTTACCCCTGAGGCTTGTTATTCTGCTTGGCCAATATCGCCAATACAACCTAGCTGTTTGAAACTTCGAGATTACCAGCAAGATGCGGTAGACGCCGCAATTAACCACTTTAAGCAATCACCAGACTCTGCCGTATTGGTACTACCAACCGGCGCGGGTAAAAGTATTGTGATTGCCGAACTTGCCCGAATCGCCAAAGGGCGAGTACTGGTGCTTACCCATGTCAAAGAGTTAGTTGAACAAAACGCGGAAAAAATCGGCCTACTAACCCATAAAGCCGGTATTTACTCTGCGGGGTTAAAGCAAAAATCAACCCAAGAAAAAACCATTGTAGCGAGCATCCAATCTGCAGTGAGGCAACCTCAGCAATTCGATGTACCCTATTCTTTGGTGATCATTGATGAATGCCATCGCGTCTCTCAGCACGAAGACAGTCAATATCAAGTGTTATTGCAGCATCTAAAGCAACAAAACCCTAAGCTTAAATTACTTGGGCTGACTGCAACCCCCTACCGCTTAGAAACAGGTTGGATTTATCGCTACCATTACCATGGTAAGGTTGGCAACACTGACACACCGGCTTTTGAAAAGTGCATCTATGAATTGCCCATAAGACCACTGATAAAACGCGGATACCTGAGTCAGCCAAAAATCTATGATGGCTTATCGGCACAATACGACTTTAGTCAGCTTAACGTGACCGAATCAGGTCACTACCCAGAACAGCAAGTTAATGATTTACTCAATCACAGTGGTCGAGCAACAAAGGCTATTGTAAAGCAAATCATAGAGCTAGCAGAAAATAAGCAAGGTGTAATTATTTTTGCTGCCACTGTGCGTCATGCACAGGAAGTCATATCATTACTGCCCGATGAACAGGCGGGTATCATCACTGCAAATACTCATAATGATGAGCGTGATAGCATTATCCAACACTTTAAAGCCAAGCAATTAAAGTACTTAGTCAATGTTGCCGTATTAACCACTGGGTTTGATGCGCCGCATGTGGATTTCATTGCGGTATTACGCCCTACGGCTTCAGTCAGCTTGTTTCAACAAATGGTTGGCCGTGGGTTAAGAATAGATACCGACAAACAACACTGTTTAGTCATAGATTATGCGGCTAATGGTTTCAATTTGTTCTACCCAGAAGTTGGACAGGTTAAACCCAATAGCAAAAGCGTCCCGGTACAAGTTCCCTGTCCACAATGTGATTTTGCCAATATTTTTTGGGGAATCGTCGACGAAGACGGCGCGATTGTCGAACACTATGGCCGCAGGTGCCAAGGCACGGTAGATACCAATGATGGGCAAACTCAATGTGACTATCGATATCGTGCTAAACCTTGCCCACACTGCGGCGAGCTAAACGATATAGCCGCTAAGATTTGTCATGCCTGTGACGCGGCCATTATCGATGCAGATAAACGCTTAAAAGAAGTATTGCAAAAACGCCATCATCACCTGTTTAAATGTCATGATATGTTGCTATCCAATCACGATGATCGATTGGAAGTTAAATATATCGATTTAGATGGTAACGACTATACCGAGCGATACCATTTCAGCACCTCAGCACAACGACGCGCTTTTTACGCCGTATTTGTCATGCCACATACCAAAACACCTGGAATGGAGCAGCCAAAGTTCCACAGTGTCAATGATGTCATTAGCCAAGCCGAGCATTTTCGTAAACCCGATATGCTGCTATTAAAAAAAACCAAAAAAGGTTGGGACTTAGTTGAGCGTTTTTTCGACTATAAAGGCCGATATCAAACTGAGCATAAGTTTCTTTAAATGGGAATATGCATTCTCTTAAAGCCTATGGTATAAAGACTCGAACACTTTATTCAGGAGTTGATATGTTTGTTGTGATCTTTGGCCGACCAGGCTGCCCATACTGCGTTCGTGCAGTACAATTATCTGAACAGCTTGTCGAAGCGCGCGACGACTTTAAGTTTAAGTATGTTGATATCCACGCCGAAGGGATCAGTAAGGCAGATCTAGAAAAAACCGTCGGAAAGCCTGTTGAAACCGTACCACAGATATTTATCGATCAAGAGCATGTGGGCGGCTGCACCGAGTTTGAACAATACGTGCGTGACAACAACTTGTTATAATCGCAACGTAATAAAAAAGGAGGCTGATGCCTCCTTTTTTATTTGAGCGTGTTAGAGGACATATTTCACAGAAAATATTACGCGATTTAACTCGCCTTTATATCCATCCTGTCTGGTGTTTTCTGCATACATGTATTCAGCACCAATCGTCATCGGTTTAATCGGTGAATACAGCAAGTTGATATAGCCTGAATATGATTCTTTATTGACGCTACCACCCGTTAAACTCTCATCATTATCTGCCGTAAATGCTGATAACGTAAAGCTTGAGCGCCACTTATCATTCCACCAGTGGCGATAGGAAACAAAGCCACCGTATGAGCTAATGGTTTTAATATCACCATCGGCATCCAATACCCCAGCGTTAGCATAGTTAAGCGCCATGTAGCGCCCCATACCGTCACCTGCGGTTGCCGAGAGCTTGATATCATCATCTCCAACCGGGATCACACCAGTAAAGCTGACACCATAGCCCATGGTTTGTGAATCATAACCACTTTTCTCGATATTAAGCTGTCGTGCCAAACCCGCTACGGTAAACTTAGCCCCGCCTTCTGTTTTGAAGTTATAGCGCGCCACGAAGTCTGGAACCATGCCCGAACCACTGACCAGTCTCTTTGTACCACCATCGCTATCTAGCGGTGAATTTACCGTTGTTTCTGGGTTTTCTATCGCAAATTGAAAACCACCATTGGTATAACGAACCATCGCTTGGCGCACAAATGGTGTACCCTCAGCGGCGCCAACAAAATCTAAATTTTCAGGTAAGGCGCCCGGGTTTTGGAATGTGGTCCAAGTTTGACCCACTGTCCAATTATCATAGCTAACAAATGCATGACGAATACGAGGTGAATAACTATTAGAAACACGCTCATTACCGTCGGTGTGGGTCATAAAGTCTAGCTCAATGAAGCCGGTTAATTTATGACCGTCAAAATCTGACACAGTTTTGAAATTAAACCGAGACTCCCTTGCTTGAAAATCGACAACCTGCTCACCATTCCCAGGCGTGCCATAAATGGTACCCGGTACATAGAACTGGCGAGACAGTGAACCTGAGTCTGGTGCACCATTGGAATAATCACTAAACATCACGTCTGTTTTGACATAACCACCAAAAGTAAAGTCAGTTTCAGCCGCTTGTACATTTGCTCCCAAGCCCAGCAACGTTGCCACTGCTATCGCACTTGCCTTGTAGTTGTTCATTAACCTCTCCCTCGTCATTTACTTTTATTATCAAAATTAATATGACCGAGATAACAAACAAACAACATTAGCAAAACGTCTATGAGACAAAGGTATAACAGCAAAATCTAAAACTTTTGCTACCGCTACTAGTTAACTTAGCTAATGATACCAACCAAAATAATACGCTACCTCTACTGCTGACAGCATCCACCTCTACAAAACAAGGATAGGTCAAAGGCGTAAAACAACAAACGATGCAAACAAGGTGGTGGGTCGTGAAGGATTCGAACCTAAAACAAATGACCAATTAAAGCCAACTGGCTATTGCGGTTCATAGCGACTGAGCTAACAACTAAGAGTTTATATAGTGAGGAAATGGTACTGCAAGGAAGATACAAATAAAGTGCAGGGCCCTGAAGGATTCGAACCTAAAACAAATGACCAAGTAAAGCCAACTGGCTATTGCAACTCAAAACGACTGAGCTAACAACTAAGAGTTTATATAGTGAGGAAATAGTACTGTAAGGAAGATGCAAACAAAGTACAGGGCCCTGAAGGATTCGAACCTAAAACAAATGACCAATTAAAACCAACTGGCTATTGCAACTCAAAACGACTGAGCTAACGACTTAAGATTGATAAAGTTGGGAAATGCTCTGCAAGGAAGATACAAATTAAGTGGTGGGTCGTGAAGGATTCGAACCTAAAACAAATGACCAATTAAAACCAATGGCTATTGCAACTCAAAGCGACTGAGCTAACGACTTAAGATTGATAAAGTTAGGAAATGGTACTGCAAGGAAGATATAAAGAAAGTACAGGGCCCTGAAGGATGCGAACCTAAAACAAATGACCAATTAAAACCAACTGGCTATTGTAATTTAAAGCGACTGAGCTAACGACTTAAGATTAATATAGTTGGTAAATGGTACTTCAAGGAAGATATAAAGAAAGTGGTGGGTCGTGAAGGATTCGAACCTTCGACCAATTGGTTAAAAGCCAACTGCTCTACCGACTGAGCTAACGA
>NZ_JBHZSN010000007.1:0-13480 GCF_043643685.1 Shewanella waksmanii | reverse complement strand
ACTGAGCTAACGACCCATATCTGATTTGATGTAAATTAACCGGTATCAATGGTTAAAAGCCAACTGCCCTTTCTCTAAAATAGCGACTGAGCTAACGACCCATCTGGTTTCTAATTATTTAGCCACTCTAGAAAAAGTGGTGGGTCGTGAAGGATTCGAACCTTCGACCAATTGGTTAAAAGCCAACTGCTCTACCGACTGAGCTAACGACCCATCTTACCAACTAAATAGACTCTATTTAGTCCCTCAAGCGACTCTGCCGCTCTGAGGGCGCCTATAATACCTTTTTCATCTTCTCATGCAACCCCAAATTTCCCATTTTTTGTCATTTGCATGAAAAACAAACTAAGAGTATGTTTTTTAGTTGAATAGCGGTTACAGAGCAGCCAACTGTTGCTTAGCAATTCTCGCAGCAGCACTACTTGGGTACTCTTTGACCACACGCTGATAAAAGCCTTTTGCATTTGCGTTATCAGCACTTTTCTCAGCAATCATGCCAAGCTTAACTAAACTGTCACCGCGCTTGTTTGATTCTTTGTACTGATTTACCACAGTGGTAAACGCTTTTATTGCTTCAGGAAAGTCACCTTTATTATAGAGCAGTTGTCCCAACCAGTAATTTGCATTAGCTGCATATGTTGAATCAGGATAATTTGCAATGAAATTACTAAAGGCAGGTATCGCCTCTTCATATTTGCGTTCTTTCAATACAAGGTTCACAGCCTGCTCATAACTGGCTGTCTCGCCTAAGCTTGAACTAGTAGGTGCTGCTTCTATGGCCGTTAATGAACCTGCCGCAACTACAGTATTGGAACTTTGATTTGACGACAAATTAGCAATCTCATCATATAGCTGACGCTGACGCTGCAACATTTGTTCAATTTGATAGGCTTGCTGCTCATTTAATCCACGTAAATCAAGCACTTCTTGCTGTAATGTATCCAAACGCTGCTGTGTTTGAAAGTCTACTTGCTGACGTGCTTTTAACATGCGTTCAAGGCGCTCTACGCGGTCGTCATAAGATCCACCAGCAATGTCTTCTACTGGTGCTGGAGCAGCAACCGCTGAACCAGCACATAAGATCATTGCCGCTGTAAGTACGGCTCTATTCATAAATAACCCTAAGAAAAAAGAATTAGTAAACTAAAACGGCACGACGGTTTTTAGCAAAGCCATCGTCGGTACGACTCATGTCTAATGGTTTTTCTTCACCATAGCTAACAATACTCATTTGGCTAGGCAGTACACCCATACCTTGTAAGTACTTAGAAACCGCTTTAGCACGGCGTTCACCCAATGCAATGTTATATTCAGGCGTACCACGCTCATCGGCATGGCCTTCAATCATTACACGTACGTTTGGATGCTCAACTAAATACTCACCATGTGCATTTAACACTTCTGAGAATTGAGCTGATACTGAGCTACGGTCAAAATCGAAATAGATAATGTGTTCTTTACGTAACTCTTGGTTTTTAATACGTTGCTGCTCTTCAGGAGTCAAGATAGGTGCTACACCACCTGTTTCAACACCGCCACCGACAACTCCACCAGAAGTTTGTTCACTGCCACTTCCAGATGTTGAGCTAGACGAATCTGTTTCAGTATCAGAAGTTGAGCTACACGCACTAATTGCCATAATAGGTAGTGCAACAGCCATAGCCTTAAACAGCTTTTTGAGATCCATGTTTAAATCCTCAGTATTTTTGTAAGTTATCTATTTAATTATAAAAAAGGTGACCAAGCCGGAGATTTAATCTCACCTTGACCCACAGGCAGTCGGGCTTTAAATCGTCCATCCATAGAAACTGCCGCTAATACTTGTTTTCCGTTGTAAGTGGTCCCATAAATGACCATAGTACCGTTTGGTGCGATACTTGGCGACTCATCTAATCGGGTAGACGTTAGCACCTGCATAAAACGCGTCTCTAAATCCATGCGCGCAATATTAAACTTGCCATTAGTACGGTTTACAAACACCATACTACGCCCATCAGGTGCAATAGAGCCACCTAAATTCCATTCACCTTCAAACGTCAACCGTGAAATTCTTCCCGAATCCAAGGCCACTTGATAAATTTGCGGACGACCACCGCGCTCTGAAGTAAAAATCAATGACTTTCCATCAGGCGCCCAAGACGCCTCGGTATCAATCGCGTAGTGATTCGTAACTCTCTTAAGTGCTTTGGTATTGATGTCGACAACATACACTTCAGGTTGGCCATCTTTTGACAGTGTCACAGCCAGCTTCTTGCCATCTGGAGAGAACGTCGGCGCCCCATTAATACCTGAGAAGCTGGTGATTTTGCTGCGCGCTTGGGTGTATATGTCCTGAACAAAGATCTCAGCTTTTTTGTTTTCAAAGCTAACATAAGCTAATTTACGACCATCTGGCGACCAAGCAGGCGACATCAGAGGCTCAGGAGAGCGCAATAACATCTGTTCGTTATAACCATCGTAATCAGCAATCATGAGTTTATAAGGTGATTTATCACCATGATTGACCACCACATAGGCAATACGGGTTAAGAAAGCGCCACGAATACCGGTTAGCTTTTCATAAACAATATCACTGATACGGTGGCCATATTGTCTAAATTGCGCAGAAGTGATCACCGTTTCACGGCTATCAATAAGATACTCAGACGCATTAGTCGGACCAGAGCCTGATTGCATTTGTGCTTTAACCAGGTCGACAAGGTCAAAGTTAACCAAGTATTGATCCGGCCCATAGGGCTTAACCGAGCCCATGACCACAGCTTCAGCCGCAACACTGCCCCATTGACTTACCTTGAATTGATCGACAGTACTGATATTGCGCTGTGGTAAACCTAATTCATCAACAGGTTTAAAAGTACCACTGCGAGTTAAGTCTGACATCACAACGTCAGAGATCTGTGAAGGAACAGGACCTGTGCCCTGCCAAACAAACGGAACAACCGCAATTGGTCGTGCTGCATCGACACCTTCTGTAATGACAATATCAAGCGCTGCTTTGGCAGGACCTGTCACCAACATTAGTGCAACTATGAACCATTTACCCAGTACTTTCATGGGACTCCTTTAATTAAATTCCGGTTGAACGGTTAAATTGATTTCTTTGAGTTTGTTATACACATCGGCTTCACTTGATACAGGTAAGCGTCCGGCCTTATTAATGGCAGCTTTCGTCGCTCGGCAAACGACACTGTCACCTGAAATCACTTGACTGCCGGTAACAAAGCCATCTTTTGCTAAACGAATATTAACCCGGCAACTTTTACCACGCATTGACTCATCAACAACAAGGTTACGTTGAATGGTTGCTCGAATCATACTGGTATAACGTTGCACTTCACTCATCACTTGCTTATTACGAGTTTGCGATAAAGCAGCTTGCTCAGCAGCCAATGCTTCTTGCATCATTCGCTCTTGCTCACGTCTAGCCGCTTCTTCGGCTTTGCGTTTACGCTCTTCTTCAGCCTTCCGCTTACGCTCTTGCTCCGCTTTCCTGGCTGCTTCTTCCTCACGCTTACGCTTTTCAGCCGCTTTAGCTGCCGCTTCTTCAGCTGCTTTCTTCTCAGCCTCTTTTTGCTTACGTGCTGCTTCTGCTGCCGCTGCTTTTTGTTTCTCTTGCTGTTCTTTTAACTTAGCCGCTTTAGCTGCTGCAGCGGCATTTTTGGTTTCAATTTCTTTTTGCTTTCGCTCTTGCTCGAGTTTCTTAATCCGTTGCTGCTCTCGTTCCCTTGCCTGTCGCGCTTCTTTTGCCTGTCGCTCAAGCTCATCTTGACGCGCTTTTTCTTTACGCTCTTGCTCAAGCTTTTGCTGTTTTAAGCGCTCAACATGCTGGGCAACTTTTTGCTGGTCCACCACCACAGCCTGCACAGCCGGTGCACTGTTAGCCTGCGGTGTTGGCATAGGTTTACTAGAAAAATCGACGCCAAGCGCTAACACCACAATCACGCCAATATGTACACCAGCGGAAATGGTTAATGGAATCGTAAAACTTGATTTGCTCGACACCCCTTACTCCTCAGGTGAATCCGTCATAAGCCCAACTGAAGGTACTCCAGCTCCTTGTAATGTCACCATCAATTGAATCACTCGCTCATAGGGAATGGCGCGATCGGCTTTAACCACAACGGGACGCTCAGGCTCAAGCTGGATAATCGCACCCACTCGAATGGCAATTTCTTCCAAGTCGAGGGTTTCGCGAGAACTGCTACTGCCTACATCCAAAAAGTAATCCCCATCGGCATCGATAGATGCCACAACCGGCGGTTTGCTGTCCGCTGGTAATGCTTCTGCTTCCCCTTGGGGTAAGTCGACTTTTACACCTTGTGTCACAATCGGCGCGGTCACCATGAAGATAATCAGTAGTACCAACATCACATCGATATAGGGTACAACATTGATCTCAGCAACAGGCCGGCGGCGTTTACGCTGATAACCCTGCTGCATTAGGCTTGTTCCCTTTCGCTATAGGCCTGACGATGTAAAATACTCGAAAACTCTTCCATGAAGTTAGCGTAAGACATTTCCACTTTTTCAACTTGCGTCGAAAATCGGTTATAAGCGATAACCGCTGGAATGGCCGCAAAAAGCCCCATTGCTGTTGCAATTAGCGCCTCAGCAATACCAGGAGCCACCATTGCAAGCGTGGCATTTTCTACCGCACCTAACGCAATAAACGAATTCATGATCCCCCAAACCGTACCAAACAATCCAATATACGGGCTAGTAGAGCCAATAGTAGCAAGTAACGGCAAATGAGTTTCAAGCTTTTCTAGCTCTCGAGACAGTGACACACGCATCGCGCGATAACTACCATCCATCACCGCATCGGGAACGCGACCGTTCAGTTTACTTAGGCGAGCATACTCTTTAAAACCAGAATGGAACATCGCTTCTAAGCCTGAATTACTATCTTGTCGCGCCGACAGTTCCTTGTAGAGCTTATTCAGATCAACACCTGACCAAAACTTATCTTCAAATTTGAGGGCATTCTCTCGCGCAGATTTAATTAATTTTCTTCGCTGTAAAATCACCGCCCAAGACACCACTGACAAACCTAATAAGGTTAACATCACCAATTTAACTAAAAAACTGGCTTGTAAAAAAAGCCCAATAAATGAGATGTCAGCTTCCACAGTTAAACTCCTGAACTATATTTTGGGGAATGGCTCTGGGTCTCATTCGAGATAGAGCAATACATGCGACTAAGATGGTTCCTTCACAGTAAACACGTCCGTCTTCATCAAGCAACTGCTGCTTAAAGGTCAAAGAAGCCTTCTTTAACTCTATGACCTCTGTAACAACTAAAAGGTTCTGCTCGAATTTAGCAGCCACTTTAAAATCTAAATCTGCGTGTTTAACAACAAAAGCGATATCATCTGCGAGCAATGAAGTTTGTTGCACACCGATGTGACGAAGCCACTCTGTTCGCGCCCGTTCAAAAAACTTGAGATAGTTTGAGTGATAAACGACTCCACCGGCATCGGTGTCTTCGTAATAGACCGTTATGGGCCATCGAAACATAGAGTAGAGAACCAATAATATGAAGAAATTGAGGCCTACTATACCTAGACCGCTAGCAATTGTGAATGCTTCTCAGCGCCTTAGGATCACTATCTTCATAAAATTTTGTTAATAAAAAAGAGCAGCAAATGCTGCTCTTTTTTAATTTTTAATCAACACTATGCAACTATTGACCAATTTTTGCTGGCACTTGCAATCCAAAATTGGTCCACAGGAAGGTATAGATATCTGCAAACTCATCAATTTTCATCGATGTCGGCTTACCCGCTCCGTGTCCAGCTTTTGACTCAATCCGCATAATCACAGGTGCATCACCTCGTTGGTTATCTTGTAACAGTGCACCAAATTTAAAGCTATGCAAAGGTACCACACGATCATCATGATCTGCTGTCATCACCATAGTCGCAGGGTAAGCGCGAGGCTTAATGTTATGGTACGGAGAGTAAGCTAATAATGCAGGGAACTGCTCGGCAACATCGGCACTACCGTATTCACTGGTCCACGCCCAACCAATAGTGAACTTATGGAAGCGCAGCATATCCAATACTCCCACTGCAGGCAGCACTGCGGCAAATAAGTCAGGGCGTTGCGTTAACACCGCTCCCATTAACAACCCACCATTACTGCGGCCGTATGCGCCAAGCTTGGTTGAGTTGGTATACCCCTGCTCAATTAAATACTCTGCCGCGGCATAGTAGTCATCAAACACATTTTGCTTCTTATCAAACATACCGGCCTTGTGCCAGCTTTCGCCATATTCAGCACCACCACGAATATTTGGTACCGCATAAATGCCACCCATATCCATCCAAGCAATATTTGCTGGGCTGAATCTTGGTGTCAAAGAGATCGCAAACCCACCGTAAGCATAAAGGAGTGTTGGGTTAGCCCCATTCTTTTTCAGCCCTTTCTTGTATGACACCATCATAGGGACACGAGTGCCATCCTTACTGGTATAAAACACCTGCTCAGAGACATAGTCGTCTGGATTAAATGAGATATCTGGCTTGGCAAACAATGTCGATTGTCCCGTTTTAAAGTCAAAACGGTAGGTCGTCTGTGGCTGAACATAGCTATTAAACACGTAATAGAAGTAATCTTTACTGCGTTTACCATAAGGGCCGGCCACTTTGCCTTTTCCTGGTAGATCGACATCTTGGCGCTTGTCACCATTCATACTAAAGATGGTCAGCTTGCCTAATACATCGTGTAAGTAGCTAACGACAAAGTGGTCATGAATGATTTCAACGTTACTGATTGGATCGCTGCTTTCTGCAATAATGGTCTGCCAGTTTGCTTTATCTGGACTATTCACATCAATCGCAATGACCTTGCCATTTGGCGCAGCTAAATCGGTCTTAAAATAAAACACCGACTTATCATTACCCAGGAACTGATATTCAGCTTCTAAATCGATAATCAGCTCAACCACTTCAGCTTTTGCGTCTGTCAGTGACTGATAGAAAAAGCGATTACGGCTATCAGTGCCTTGTGAAATAGAGATCAGTAAATAATCACCTTTATCCGTTACACTGGCTGCGAAACCCCAGTCCTTATTTTGTGGACGCTCATAAATAAGTGTATCTTGCGCCTGCTTATCACCTAACTTGTGAAAATAGACTTTCTGGTTGAAATTGACATCGGCAAGCAAGTTACCGCCTTCAGGGGCATCATAGCGAGAGTAATAGACACCACTGTTATCCGCCGCCCATTGTGCACGTGAAAACTTAATCCACTTTAGTTCATCACCAAGGGCGCGACCTGTTGCAACGTCGATAAACTGCCACTGTTGCCAATCGGAGCCCGACTTAGACACACCATATGCAATGGTTTTACCGTCATTACTGACAGAAACACCTGACAATGCCACCGTACCGTCACTTGAAAGCTTGTTCGGGTCTAGCGCGACTCGCTCGACACCATCTTTACCTTTTACATAAAGAACCGATTGTGCCTGCAATCCGTCATTTCGGTAATAGAAGGTATTGTCGCCATGTTCAAAAGGTGCAGTTTGTTTTTCGTAGTTCCAAAGCTCGGTAATACGGTCAACCACAGCCTGCTTATTATTTATTTTTGATAAGTAGGCATAACCTGCTTGCTGTTGCTCAGCCACCCATTCATGGGTCTCGTCGCTCTCCTGTTCAAGGTAGCGATAAGGATCATGCACTTCAACACCATGCAGCGTCTCAACAACACCTTGAGGTGTTTGAGTTGATTTACTTGCATAGTTATCTGAAGTATCTGAGTTATTTTGGCAGCCCAATAGAGCAATACCAAGCCCAGCTACTAGCAGTGATTTTTTAGAAAATAGGGAATCAAGAACCATGTGTTGCCATCCTGGTGAATATTTACCACAGCATCGGTCAGCAATACCGGACACTGTGTTGAATTATTATGGTTTTATTTAATCATCAAGCCGTACTATACAAGCAAAAAAAAACATCGCAATCAGATAAAAAAAACAATTGGCCACTCATCTAGATTGCGATTGTTAATAAAAACATAACAAACATAAATAAATTGAACTGTAAAAATATGCATAGAATGTGCTTAATGACTCGAAAACCCATGTTTTTAGTGCATTCGCTCACATAAATAGCCCGCCAATGCATTAGAAAAACTTATGATAGAATGAAATTTTTCTAGCTTGTCGGGCCAGATGGTTAACTCTATAATTCATCTCGTTTTCAGGAAGTGTCTGCTTCGGCAGATGATGAAAACAAGAACTTTCGACTTATGTGCCTAGCACGTGAGTCAAATCCCTGGTTCTTATGCTTGACTTCCTTCCTTCAATTTGTTGATTGCAATGTTTTATTTTGCGGCCCACCTAACGACTAGGTGGGCTTTTTTTTGCCTGTTATTTATTAGGGCATGGCAATCTAATTGTTGCCACAAAAAAGCCCAGTCTGAGAACTGGGCTTTTTATGTATCGGATAAACTTATAAAGGCTTACTTAACCTAATCACCACTCTTCGGTTTCGGCTACGCTCATCAATGGTATCATTTGAAGCCACATGTCTACGCTCGCCATGACCTTGGGTATGGATCCGCTCATCAGGGATACCTGCTGCTAAGAAAAAGTCCTTCACTGACTTGGCCCGCTGCTCAGATACCTTCTTATTAACAGAGCGGCCGCCATAACTATCCGTATATGCATCGATAAGCACCAATTCGACATTCGGATCATAAGAAAGATACTCTTGCACCTTGGCTATTTGCGCCTTTGAATAGCGCGTTAGCTCTGAACCGCCAAACTCATAAGTAAGCACGGTAAACGAGATATCTTCGAAGCTATAGGGAAGCAGGTTTGATAAACATGCTCTAAATTGGCGGTATTGGCGACCAAAGTTTGCCGCTGATAAGCCAACTGCGATTTTATTGGCCTCGTTGTACCAATCTGCGTAATAAAAAGTCGGCTGCATGCCCTGCTCTAGCTCTGCCAACATTGACCACGCAGCATTTTTTGGCACTTCACCACTAAAGTACTTTTGATAAGTCAGCTCGGTTATTTTCTTTGATACCACACCAGGACGCCAAGCAGGCGCTAAACTCATCAATTTAGCATCAGTGACCGCGTCAGGTTTTACCCACATATCAAGGGTAAAATTCAAATCATGATCTTTTCCGGCACGGCTGGTAAATACTGCTTTACCATAGGAAGGGATTTCATGTTCAAGTCGGCATATAATCGGTGTATTGTCACTGATCCGCCAGTTAGATTGTTCTAATGAGGCAACGTAATGGCGCAACTCTGCTTGAGCCGTCAAAGGCAAACAAACTACACAAGCTAGTAACCCTCTTAACCACATATTCCTTGCACTCTTAGATTATTGTCGTTACTTACAGCTATCGGCACAGTTTGATGAACCTTTAGCTTAAATAATCGCCAAACAAACATGACAATCAATTACATCTTAGCCCATAATAGCGTCCTGCTAATAAATTGGACATTTTAATGAGCGATATTTGCGACGCTAACAAACTGAATCATCGATTTCGCGGCTACTTTCCGGTTGTCATTGACGTAGAAACAGCAGGCTTTAACGCCCAAACCGATGCTCTGCTTGAAATTGCTGTCACCTTATTAAAAATGACCGACGAAGGCGAATTGGTTTTAGATAAAACCCTACACTATCACATTGAACCATTTGAAGGTGCCAACCTCGAACCTGACGCACTGGCGTTCAATGGTATTGACCCAGACAACCCACTACGTGGCGCCGTCTCCGAAAAAGAGGCGTTTTTAACCATCTTTAAAGAAGTTAAAAAAGCCCAAAAGGCCAGTGATTGTCATCGCAGTATTATCGTTGCCCATAATGCGGCATTTGATCATGGTTTTGTCACCAAAGCCATTGAACGTAATAACTTGAAACGTACACCGTTCCACCCTTTTGCGACTTTTGATACCGCCGCATTATCAGGTTTGGCACTCGGACACACTGTATTGGCAAAAGCCTGCGCCATTGCAGGTATAGATTTTGACAATAAAGAGGCCCATTCCGCACTTTATGATACCGAACGCACCGCCGAACTATTTTGTCATATCGTCAACAAATGGAAGGCGTTAGGCGGTTGGCCGATCGCTGAGCCACCACTAGCAGACGAAAATTAATATCCATCGTCAACGACACGCCCCGTCGGCAATCTATTTATAGATTGCCCTATCTTGGCCGTTTTTTTCTTCAAGCATCACCAATCACAGTCAGCATTTCATAGCGCTACAACAAAAGACTGCATTATCTGAAAACAGCCAGGCATAACTACGCAGTTTACCTTGAAGTGGTCTACTATCAGTAGGCTTCTTCGCAAAAGTAATATGGATATTGCTGAAAAAATGAAGCCGCATGGAGGCTGGCGACATGAATATAACCCTACCAGATAGAGTAAAATTACCTTTTGAGTTTGATGCCAAACAATTACGTCTAAACCTTTCTTGTATTGAAGAGCTCATCAAACAGGCATCCAGCCTACCGCAAAACGGCAAACAGCATTGGCGAACTATTGATTTATACCATCAGCAGACAGCGGTCCAACGGGCCCCAATGCAATCAATGGCAGTCAACAGCAGCCGCCCATCCAATAGTTATTTGGATAGTGCGCCCTACATTCAAGCTGTTCTCAACCACTTTAAATGCCCTATTGTCAACGTACTCCTAGCAAAAATAACAGCGCACAGCAGTCATAGCCAAATGGCCTCTGTGCCCATCGACAGTGAACATGGCCTAGCGAGGCTTTATATTCCAATTACAGCTAATGATGAAGTTTGCTTTGTGCTCAACAGCGTTGACGTCGCTATGCAGGCAGGAGAATGTTGGTATTTACGTGTCAGCGATCCCTATAGTGTGATGAATAGTAGCGCTGAAGATAAAGTGCATTTAATCATAGATACTCGGGTCAACTTATGGCTTGCTACCCAGCTGAAAATGCAATAGCGGCGAGTGACGCCAGTGTCACTTAGAATCAATATCCATAAAAAAGCCGCATCACTGCGGCTTTAATTGATTAACGCGAGCTAGATTTATAGCGAGTCAGCGTTATCGTTTAGGTAAGAAGCAACACCTTCTGGGCTTGCATCCATACCTTTGTCGCCTTTTTCCCAACCAGCAGGACATACATCACCGTGCTCTTCGTGGAACTGAAGCGCATCGATCATACGTAGCATTTCATCAACATTACGGCCTAGTGGTAGGTCGTTAACAACTTGGTGACGAACTTGACCTTCTTTGTCGATTAGGAAAGAACCACGGAAAGCAACGCCAGCTTCTGGATGCTCTACATCGTATGCTTTACAGATTTCATGCTTAACGTCAGCAACAAGCGTATATTGAACTTGGCCAATACCACCCTTATCAACTGGAGTGTTACGCCATGCATTGTGAGTGAACTGAGAATCGATAGAAACACCGATCACTTCAACACCACGCTTTTTGAACTCGTCCATACGGTGATCAAAAGCAATCAACTCTGAAGGGCAAACAAAAGTGAAATCAAGTGGGTAGAAGAAAATTACCGTTGGCTTGCCTTTAATCGCTTCAGCTAAGTTAAAGCTATCTACGATTTCGCCATTACCAAGTACAGCTGCAGCAGTGAAGTCAGGAGCCGGACGGCCTACTAATACGCTCATTTTATATCTCCATCTATGGATTGAAAAACGACTTTTCGTTTTAAATATATTGGCATTATAGGCAGTGTTTCATCTTGTACAAGGGTTTTGCGATGAATATCACTTTTTTAAATAAATATTCATCGAAGTCAGTCACAACTGCTGAATTGTGCAGCAGATAGGTGTCCCCTTGGCACCTATCATCAATAATCCCTTAGCTTTATTAGGGTGATAACCTTTTATCCAATAGCGAGTGTTTTTGTTGACCTTATTGCTACCTTTATTAGCTTAGCCTCCACAAAACCATAACAACCTAGGATATATCTCATATAAACACCTGCAAAACTGGACATACAAGGCATTTACTGGCAAGAATAACCGCTTAACCAAACGAAAAATTAGAAAGTATAGATATATGAATGCTGTTGTTGTTGCCGTTTGCTTGATGCTGGGACTGAGCCTAGCACGAGTCAACGTTGTAATTGCTTTGACTATCAGTGCACTGGTAGCAGGCTTAATGGGAGGAATGAACCTTCAACAAACTGTCGATGCCTTTAACACAGGCCTAGGTGGCGGAGCGCAGATTGCGTTAAGTTATGCCTTACTCGGCGCATTTGCTGTGGCATTGTCCCACTCGGGCTTAACCACACTCATCTCCTCTAAAGTTATTGGTGCTTTAGGAAAAGAGCAGAATCAAACCAACATCAAACGCGTTCGTTGGTTATTGCTATTGGCTATTCTTGCTATGGCAATTTCATCGCAAAATCTATTGCCGATCCATATAGCCTTTATCCCAATTTTGATTCCGCCTTTACTACATGTGATGTCGAAATTAAAACTCGATAGACGATTAGTGGCCTGCGTACTGACATTTGGCTTGGTCACCACCTATATGATCTTGCCAGTTGGCTTTGGTGGCATCTTCCTCAATGACATTCTATTAGCTAACCTTAATAGCAATGATCTCAATGCAGTACGAGAGCAAATTCCCAGCGCAATGTTAATTCCTGCATTAGGCATGATTTGTGGTTTATTAATTGCTGTATTTGTCAGCTACCGTAAACCCCGTGAATACCAAGCCAATAAAGTAGAAACTGAAGCGTCATTGCAACAAATTAGTGGCAAAAATATTGCTATCTCTCTAGTGGCAATTGCAGCAACGTTGGCGGTACAACTCTACACTGGCTCAATGATATTTGGCGCATTAATCGGTTTTATTATTTTTAGTTTCTCTGGCGCACTCAGCCACGTTGCCGACCAAGATATCTTTAACCAAGGTGTCCGCATGATGGCCAATATCGGCTTTATCATGATCTCAGCCGCAGGTTTTGCGGCGGTCGTCAAAGCCACTGGTGATGTAACAACCTTAGTGGCATCACTGAGTGACATGATCGGCGACAATAAAGCCTTGGCCGCCTTCTTAATGTTGCTAGTTGGGCTATTTATCACCATGGGAATCGGCTCATCTTTCTCTACTATCCCCATTATTGCCACTATCTATGTGCCACTGGCTATCACCTTTGGTTTCTCTGTGCCAGCCACCATTGCCTTAGTCGGTACCGCAGCGGCTCTTGGAGATGCAGGTTCGCCAGCATCTGACTCAACCCTTGGCCCCACCGCTGGTTTGAATGCCGATGGTCAGCACGATCATATCCGTGACAGCGTGATCCCAACCTTCATTCATTACAATATTCCATTGTTAGTATTTGGTTGGATAGCTGCCATGGTGCTGTAATCAACCCGCAATAAAAAAGGAGCCAAATGGCTCCTTTTTTATTGTCTCTGACCCGTCCTAAATAACGTTGACACTTTTCAAACCTTTTTTGGAGAGTGTTATGAAATCAATAGTTAAGCGAACTC
>NZ_JBHZSN010000006.1:0-366060 GCF_043643685.1 Shewanella waksmanii | reverse complement strand
ACTGATGACTGATGACTGATGACTGATGACTGATGACTGATGACTGATGACTGATGACTGATGACTGATGACTGATGACTGGTGAATGATGTTTCGCCTCCAGCGTGGTATGTGCAGATGCTTTTTCGGCTCGCTGTGAACCCATCCATGGGCGCTCTACGACCACGTCCTGTGGTCGAAGGCCTCAGCCGCATCTACACTGGGTCAAGTATTTCTTCGAATGGAGCTTGCTTTTTGTGAAATAGTTTTTGGACAGAAATACGTTAGAGTAAAGAATCTATCTTTAGTGACTCAAATGAGAAAATGTATCTCAATTTATCTAATTGGCTCCGACCCTGACGAATCCCCACAAAAAGATAAGTTAAAATAATGAGATAAAATATTTGAGGAACATTCATGGCATTGGGTGATCAAATTTATCGCCAAACAAAAATCATCACGAGTCAATGCCATGAATGCGAACCAAGTTTTATCAAAATGCCTTTCCCTTGTCACCCCATCAATGCACAAAACTCGTCGACAGAGCCTATTCGCCGCAATCCAAAGCTCGATGAATGGGGCTGCACTTTCTATTACAGGGTTGGGACGTGAGATTAATAGCAAAACACTTGAAAAGCATAAAATAAAACGTGTTGATAGGCTTTGCAGTAATGGTAATTTACACAGAGATATCGCATTTATTTACACCCGCATGGCCTACTTGTTAGTGGGGAAGATAAAACAGCCTATCATCCATATTGATTGGTCTGATTTAGATGAGCGTAAGCAACATTTTCTCATCCGTGCCTCACTCGCTGCTCAAGGTCGCTCGCTAACTCTTTATGAAGAAGTTCACCTCTTAAATAAGAAAGAGAAGTCGAAAACACACTTGTTATTCATGCAAAGACTTAAAGCTATGTTGCCTATTGGTTGTAAGCCAATCATTGTTACCGATGCAGGCTTTCGGATACCCTGGTTCAGGCAGATACAGTCATTGAATTGGGATTACGTTGGACGCTTTAGAAATCGAACTCACTGTAAACAACTCAATGAACTAAGCTGGTATCCCGTCAAATCGTTATATACTCAGGCGAACTCGAGAGCTAAATGGCTTGGTGAATTTCTATTAGGTGAGAACTCACCATTTCAATCTCGATTAGTGCTTTTTAAGCGAACACCGAGAGGACGAAAAGATAAAAATGCTGTTGGCAATAAATCTCGAAGTAGCAAGCACTCTCGCGCTAATGCTGAGCGTGAGAAGGAGCCTTGGTTACTAGCCACTTCTCTTTGCCAATCAAATGTTACCGCTAAGCGAATTGTTCAAATTTATGCAACTAGAATGCAGATAGAAGAAAGTTTTAGAGACGTTAAAACAGGCTTAAAGATGAATGCTAGCGGAACACGAATCACCACCAAGCTCAATGTGTTGCTGCTTATTGCTTGTCTATCTCAGTTTACTCTTTACTTGCTTGGTTTGGCTGTAAAAGCCGCAAACAAACATCGGCAATACCAAGCGAACTCAATCAAGCATCGTAACGTACTTTCAAGCCAGTTTATTGGCTTGCGAGCATACAAAGACAGAAGACTTAAGTTGCTCAAGGCACATTGGAAAGCAGCAATCAAATCACTGACGGGATTAATCAATGAGCCACAAGCATGCTATTAAACTCGTGGGGATCCCTCAGGCTCCGACCCCTTTATTCCCGACCCCTTTATTCTCCTGTTTTCAAACAAACTTATCAGCGGCTAATTGCGGCTGGAAAACCAAAGAAAGTGGCGATAATTGCCTGTATCAGAAAAATGGTTGTCACGTTAAATTCGATGCAAAGAGATGGTGTTATGTGGGAAGCGCCAAAAGCTCAAAATTAGCTATTGACGCCTTAGTCTCTGGTTAGGCTTTTTGATCCAAGTTAAATATAATAGTACAACCTAAGCCTGTAGGGTGAAGCACCGCATTTACGCCCCCTTTATTCTCCATCCAGACGTAATCTCCAGTTTCACCGACATACTCCAAAGCAGGCACCCCCTTGGCGTATGCCATACATGATTTTGAAGATTGAATTATTGAAGTAAGGTCATATTTGCATTGAGCTCCAACTTTAAACAATGTAACTTTGTTAAAAACAGAATCCCCTTTGCTACCCCAAGTACCAACCATTGTAAATTGATTTGGGTTGTCATTATGTTTGGTAACATTAATGCGGATGTCAGCGCCTCCCGCATTTTCATATATTTTTTTTATAGCAGTATCACAACCTGTAAAGCCTTGGTTATGGGCTTGTTTTACTGCAAAAGCTATAAATTCAGGCTCTCCAGAAAAGGATGGAGACGAGATAAAAAGTAATGATAGCAACGTAGTTCTAATTTTCATAAATTTTGCTCAATAGTAATTTGTATGCCTAAGGCCGCGTTAAGGCGTGACGCTTACGCTTTCCATGTAAAATAATAGCCAGTCATTATTAACCACTCAAGTTAAGGACTGTAGGGACAACAACATTGCTAAAACAGCAACTTGCCATTATAAATAAACAGCATAGCTAAGAGTGATTCAAGGGTGAAGTAATCAAACACCATCAAATATTGTGCTTAATACAAATAAGCATTAAAAATTTGCCTAAATTGGCAAAATTAGGTTCAAATTGCTGTGTTTAACACAAGGGATGTTAACTCTGCTAAAGGCGCTGACAGATTAGGCGAGCTATCATACAGGGCAAGATAAAACAGTAGCCAGCCATTATTAATCAACAACATAGCAAGGCTACTGTGCACAACTCTAGGGCAAAGCCATTAAACACCACTAAATGCTGTGCTTAGTACAAATATACATTGGAAATCAGC
Source organism: Shewanella waksmanii (assembly GCF_043643685.1). Lineage (GTDB taxonomy): Bacteria > Pseudomonadota > Gammaproteobacteria > Enterobacterales > Shewanellaceae > Shewanella > Shewanella waksmanii_A. The sequence continues at coordinate 363,243 of NZ_JBHZSN010000006.1, read as the reverse complement.
CTCAATTGGTAAAATCAGTCGTTAATAGCTGTTTTTAGCGCAAGGTATGTTAACTCTGCAAATAAGACTGAGGATTTGGAGGGAGCGTAAAGCTTTTAATTTAGTTAGCAGTTATAAACTGGCAACTACATGAGAAATGTCGCCTTCGTTCGTTCAGATGTCCACAGTAATGATTGAATTCCTCCAATGTCCCCACCATTAACTATGGCTGTTTATATGTTTCAACTTATATGTTTCCTTGCTATATGCTTTCCTTTGGCCGTAGAAAGAATACTTTAAGCAAAGAGTTGTGAAGCTTTAAATTGAAGGCAAATCGAAGAGGGAATTTACCCAGTGTGAATGTGCGTTGACTCTCGGCGACAGGACGTCGCCGTGAAGCCTACATGGATGTATTTATGGCGTGTCATAAGTACAATCACACATCCCCCCGCTGGGAGGCGAAAGCCAATTATTGGTCAATGTCATCGCGGCATTTGTGAATCCATTCACATCAGACTCCGCCGTGAAGCCTACACGGATGTATTCATGGTGTGTCTTAAGCACAATCATACATCCCCCCGCAGGGAGGCTAAAGCCAATTATTAGCCAATACCACCGCGGCATTTGTGAATCCATTCACATCAGATCCCGCCATGAAGCCTACATGGATGTACTCATGGTGTGTTATAAGCAGAATCACATATCACCCCCGCGAGGAGGCGTTAGATGGTGATGAAGACACGATCTTTAACTCATTGAATAAATAATCATATTGCTAAACATTAACTATGGCTGTCCAATTATTTCGCACTCTTTATTATAAAAGAAGATGCGACTTACAACGAGACTGCAACTGTGGTAGTAGGGCCATCTTATTGATAAGAGTTCGAGACTAATGAGGGGTCGCCTAGGTCTTGGCATGCAACTTCCTTGTTATATGCGCAAATAAAGCAAAGTCGGAGGTTGTCATGTACGCCATTAACTGTGGTTGTCCAATTGTTTTTTAGGCCTTGACTAACCTACACTTTATCTATCTTGATTAATAATGTCTATTGATTGCTTTATTGAATGTTTGTAAACTGAAATTTTCGCTCAAACTATGAGAAGATCGATTGATGTTGCGAAAAAAAGCAACTTTCGCTCACATTATACATTGATTATATCAGATGCTGTATTTCTATCAGTTCTGCTGTTGGTAGGGGGAACCTACTTTTGCGAATTAAAATAAACTTGGTTAATTTTTGATGGCATAAAAGGTGATTTTAATAACCCTGATACATACTTTTAGATAGTTTAAATTTATTAGGTATAGAGCTTGAAGAAGCTTTAATAGTGGGATTATATTTTATAAAAAGGATGAATATTGATGAACACAGATAAGTACCTTGCATGGTGGCATGAGGAAAATCATCCCAACAAAAAAATCGATGCTGCATCAAGATTAATAGATACGGATTATTTAAAATTAGCTCATGACCCTAAATTTACTTTACCGCGAGATGCTAACTTTTTCTGTATTGGAAGTTGTTTTGCTAGGAATATTGAAATAATACTTTTAAATAAAGGTTATAAGGTCTTGTCTACAGAGCTGGAAATGCCTGAAGCTGCGTTGGTGAAGACTAAAAGTGCCGCAGGTTTGTTAACGAAATTTAACACATATTCAATGTTGAATGAGGTCGAGGTTGCATTAAACTTGAAAAAAAATGTGGACAATGGATTGGTTGAGATAGGGCCTGAACAATTTTATGATCCTCAATTACATTCTGTCCCTTATTTGTCTTACCATGATGCACAAGCAACAAGAAGAAGTGTTGAAGGCTGTTTTTCAAAAGTAGCTGAGTCTGATGTATGTATTATAACTCTGGGACTCACAGAAATGTGGTGGGACGATATTTTAAATATTCCCTTAAATGCAGGAAGACCTAATTGGAGAAAAGCCTTAAAAGAAAATCGGTACTCTTTTAGGAACCCTTCTTTTTCTGAAATTAAAGATAACGTATCTAAGTTATGTGAGATAATTACCGAGCATAGTAGTCGTGATGTAAAAATCATACTCACAGTATCTCCGGTACCTTTACAACGTACATTTTCTAATAAAGATATAATTGTTGCTAATAGTTACTCTAAAAGTTGCTTGCGAACAGTTGCGAATGAAGTAGTAGAAGCCTATGAAAATGTCGATTACTTCCCAAGCTTTGAAAAAGTGATGTTTTCACCAAGGGGGAAAACGTGGCATGAGGATCAAAGACATGTCTCTAGTGAAATAGTTAAAGAAATTACCGAACAATTTATCGAACTATACATGGAAAAGTAGGTTTTAATTTTTGCTGTTTATCCCAAATACTAGGTGTAATTGGTAAGCTCCTAGAATAGTAGACACTTCATAGAGTTATAATGAACCAAAAAATATGAGGTGTTACATGCTCGGAAAACGTTATCCCGATGAGTTTAAAATTGAAGCTGTCAAACAAGTCACGGAACGTGGTTATAAAATTGCTGATGTGGCAGAAAGGTTAGGCAACCATGCCATCACGGCATTTGTGAATCCTTTCACATCAGATCCCGCCATGAAGCCTACATGGATGTATTCATGGTGTGTTATAAGCACAATCACACCTCCCCCGCTGGGAGGCGTTAGATGGCGATGAAGGTACGACCTTCAACTCACTTAATGAATGAGTATGATGCTAAATGTTAATCAAGCAAACAATAGAAATGCCAAATCTTCATTCGAAGGACGACACACTTTGGGCAGGAGTATGTCATATAACAAGCTTGGGGGTTTTTAATAAAACCTAAATCGAAGAGGTAAAATACCGGGGTGTAGATGCGGCTGCTAGCTTCGATGACAGGGCCGCTCTTTGGCATCCATGCCATCGCGGCATTTGTGAATCCTTTCACATCAGATGTCATCGCAGAGCCCACACAATTGAAGGTAATTCGAAGAGGGAATTTACCCAGTGTGAATGTGCGTTGACTCTTGGCGACAGGCCGCTCTTTGGCATCCATGCCACCGCGGCATTTGTGAATCCATTCACATCAGACTCCGCCGTGAAGCCTACATGGATGTATTCAAACAACATCCCTATTTAATGGCCAGTTCGGCATCTATGCCTCTCGTTCATAGGCACAGTCGTTAGCACGACTATTCACCGTGTCATAAGCACAATCACACATCCCCCGCTGGGAGGCGAAAGCCAATTATTGGTCAATGTCATCGCGGCATTTGTGAATCCATTCACATCAGACTCCGCCGTGAAGCCTACATGGATGTATTCATGGTGTGTCATAAGCACAATCACACATCCGCCGCAGGGAGGCATTAGATTCCTGTCATGACGAACAGAAGTTAAGGCTATATTCGCAGACAACTACTTGCTTGTGGAGATTAACCCGTGTAGATGCGGCTGTGAGCTTCGATGACATGGCCGCTCTTTGGCATCCCTGCCATCGCGGCATTTGTGAATCCTTTCACATCAGATGTCATCGCAGAGCCCACACAATTGAAGGTAATTCGAAGAGGGTATTTACCCAGTGTGAATGTGCGTTGACTCTCGGCGACAGGACGTCGCCGCGAAGCCTACATGGATGTATTTATGGCGTGTCATAAGTACAATCACACATCCCCCCGCTGGGAGGCGTTAGATTACATTGAGGGTTCGACTTTGGTAAACCTTTCCAAACATCAAAAGGCTAGCAACAACTAAGCCGCTTGATGAGTCATCGCAAGCAACTGTGGTTGGGTATCGACAGACAGCTCAAATAAGCTTAAATAGGTTTCAAGGTTACTTTGGCTGCCGTCGTCGGCAAGTTGTTTGAGTTTATGTAGAATTAATGCTTGGGCTTTGCGCTCTAGCATCAGTTCTACATCTAACATTTGCTGGTACTCATCGGCGGCCAAATTCGCTTTACTAAGCCGCCTTAGTTTGCGGTATGGCTGAAGCATTTTTTGCTCCCAGGTATCGATCTCAACATCGAGACGTTGCCAACTTTCGATACTCAGTGGGTAGTGATGGTTATCTAACCAAATTGCCAAGAGTAATAGGTTAACATTAAGGTGATGCTCATCTTGCAATTGCAGCGCCAGTGGCTGCAACTGCTGATAATACTCATCACAGGTTTGCCATAAACTCGCGTCAAATTGATTTAGATAAGTCATGTAAAGTTCCTTTTTATTGAGCATGCTCCGTTTTAACTGCTTGCTCAATTTCTTCAATAGATTCTTGTACTTCCAGCCACTCCATTTCACTGTCTTCAAGCGATCGTGTTAATTGAGTTCGCTCGTTTAATACTTCGGTGAGTTGGGCTTTGTTGTCAGCATCGTACAAGCTGGTGTCAGCGAGCATTTGTTCCAATTCGGCTAAACGGTCACTGGCTTGCTGTTGTATTTTCTCTAACTTAGCTTGAACTTTCTTTAAAGGCGAGAGTTTTTGTCGTAGTTCAGCTTCTTGGCGTTTCAGGGCTTTTTTATCCACTGCTGGCTTGGCAGTTGGTGCTTGCTCAATGCGACTAGCGGCTTTGGCAGCATCCAATAACCACTGGTGGTAGTCATCTAAGTCACCATTAAATGTGCTCACTCTGCCTTGGTCGACCAAGTAATAGTCGCTACAGCTCAGTCTTAGCAGGTGTCTATCGTGCGAGACAATAATCATTGCGCCTTCAAAAGACTGCAATGCCATCGTCAGCGCGTGGCGCATTTCTAAATCTAGGTGGTTAGTCGGTTCATCTAATAACAGTAAGTTAGGTCTTTGCCATACCAGTAATGCCAAAACTAAACGGGCTTTTTCACCGCCAGAGAATGGTCTGACAGGGGACAGTGCCATGTCACCATTGAAACCGTAGCCACCAAGAAAGTCTCTTAGCTCTTGCTCTTTATGGTTGGGAGCGAGTCGAGTTAAGTGCTGCAACGGGGTTTCATCTAGATGTAAAAACTCCAGTTGATGCTGTGCGAAATAACCTATGTTCAGTCCTGGGTTCGTTTCATAGATACCACTCATTGGCTTAAGTTCTTCTGAAAGCAACTTAATCAGTGTGGATTTACCGGCACCATTACGGCCAAGTAGGCCAATGCGAGCGCCGGGCACCAGGTTTAAATGCACATGGTTCAAAATGGCTTTGTCGCCGTAACCGACGCTAACTTGCTCCATTTTGACTAACGGATTAGGCAGGGCATCAGGTGCGCGAAATGCCATATGAAATGGACTATCCGCTTTAGAAGGAAGCAGTTCAGTCATTCTTTCTAAGGCTTTCAAGCGGCTTTGCGCTTGCTTAGCCTTACTGGCTTTGTAGCGAAAACGGTCAACAAAAGATTGCATATGAGCACGTTCTTTTTGTTGGCGTTCATAGGCGACTTGTTGCTGCGCCATACGTTCGGCTCTAATCCGCTCAAAGGCCGTATAATTGCCTTTATAGTAATTGAGCTTGTGGTGCTCAACATGAACGATTTCATCGACAATGCCGTCAATGAAATCGCGGTCATGACTGATCAGCACTAAGGTGCCCTGATAGGCTTTTATCCAGCCTTCAAGCCAGTACATGGTATCAAGATCTAAGTGGTTGGTGGGCTCATCGAGCAACAGTAGGTCGGAGCGACACAGCAGTGCTTGGGCTAAGTTCAAACGCATACGCCAACCACCAGAGAAGCTTTTAACCGGATTGTGTTGCTCAGCTTCGCTAAACCCTAGGCCGGCCAATAAGCTTGCCGCTCTTGAGTGAATGGCATAACCACCAATGGCATCAATCAGGCCGTGTAATCGCGCAATCGCGTTGCCATCATCATCCGCTTGAGCCTGATGCAGCTTGGCTTCTAACTGCCTGTATTCTGCATCACCATCTATGACATATTCTAATGCCGATACGTCCAATGCCGGTGTTTCTTGGGCTACAGTGGCGATTTGCCAACCACTGGGTACGCTGATTTCACCTTTATCAAGGCTTAGCTTATTGAGGATGAGTGCTAGTAAAGATGACTTACCTGTGCCATTTGCTCCCACGAGGCCGACTTTGTGGCCAGGGTAGATGGTCAGAGAAGTTTCATCGAGGAGCGTTTTCGAACCACGAATAAGTTGTGCTTGTGTAATGGTGATCATGATGACGACTTGAATAGTTAAACCAAAAGCGAATGGAGCTGAATGATAGCTCAGTTCCTCACTCTGGCGCCACTAAAAGCCACTAAAGTTGGGGATATATCTTGTCGTTAATCAATATTCGCTGCCATTGCTAATCGCTAGCATGGTAAACTTGAGCGGATGTATCAATACCCCGTTAGAAAAGGTTTAACTGCTGTGACGACAAAAAAAATTAAAAAACGATTTGTTGCTGGGGCCAAATGTCCAAAATGCCAAGCGAAAGAAACCATTGTGCTGTTTAAAGAGCATGGCATAGAAACGGTTGAATGTATCGAGTGTGATTACCGTGAACAACAAGGCGATGAGCAGGCCACCACACAAGCAAGTGGCGACCTGATAGGTGTGTTTAAACCCTAATCTCGACCGCGACAGGCAGCAGGGCTGTGACCGTTAAAACTTAAACTTGGACACCAGTTCATTGAGCTGGATAGCCATCTCTTTAAGGTCGCTGCAATCAATCGCGGTTTGCCTCACCACATCGCTACTTGAACGTGAAATATCGGCAATGGTGGTGACATGTGGGTTGATTTCACCCACCACATTGGATTGCTCACCAGTGGCGGTAGCGATCTGAACACTCATTTCGCTCATCACTTTAATATTTTCCGCAATACTTTGTAGTTGTTCACCTGAGCGTAATACCTGAGCTTCACTATCCTCACTGAGCTGGGTAGTTTGTTCAATGGCATCGACTGCTTCACGGGTTTTTGCTTGAAGCTTCTCAATAATGGCTCGTATCTCTTCAGTTGATGCATGGCTGCGAGAGGCTAGGGTGCGTACTTCATCGGCCACCACCGCAAAACCTCGGCCTTGCTCGCCTGCTCTTGCCGCTTCAATTGCCGCGTTGAGTGCCAGCAAGTTGGTTTGTTCTGATACGCCTCTTATCACCTCAAGCACGGTATCAATTGAGTCAGCATCTTCGGCAAGTTGGCTGATTGTGGTACTGGTGCTTGCTAGCTGATCACTCATGGCGCTAACACTAGCAATGGTTTTCTGTACCGATTGATTACCTTGTACCACCGCTTCATCTGCCACTTGCGCATTTTGGGCGGCATTGTTAGCACTGCCGGCGATATCTTCTGCGGTCATGCCCATTTCATGGATAGCGGTAGCCACTTGCTCAATCTTGCTGACTTGATCATTGATGTCGTGTTCCATGTGTTTAGATTGGTTGTCGATACGCTCAACGGCATTAAATAAGTCATTGCTGGTTGCGGATACACTTTGCAGGGTTTTACTTAAGAACTCGACAAATCGGTTGTAACCGCGAGCCATGCTGCCGGTTTCGTCGTTGCGGCTGTCATCTAAGCGCTGGGTGAGATCGCCTTCTCCCTCGCCAATGGCTCGCAGCATAGCCGCTATTTGGCTAAACGGGGCAATAAGATGATTGATTAACCAACCGCTAAGCAGCATAAATACCAGTGCTATAACAAAGCCCATAATAACCACTGACCATGTGGCTCTGTTGATGGCGGCAAACACTTCATCGTGGGGAATTTGGGCCACTAAGTACCAATCGATATCTTCAAGGTAGCGGGTAGCTAGCATAGTGGTGACGCCATCATGCTGAAACTCTGTGGCAGCAAAGGGTTGTTTTGAGAAGAGCACTGATGTGTCTATTGCACCTAGGCTTGCCAATGTGCTGTTGACCAACTTGCTATCGGGATGAATTTTAATATTGCCGTTGCTATCGGTAAGAAACACTAGGCCGTGTTGGCCTATCTGATATTGCCTAATACTGTCTGTGAGGTTAGCCAGTGATAAACCAACCCCGGCTACTGAGTCGGGCTTACCCGCTATGGTCATACGATAATTGATAAATAATGTCGGGATTTGATTGGTTTCATCTATATCTAGGCTTAGCTCATAGTCTTTACTGCTTTGAATAAACCGATAAAACCACTGGTCTCGACTGTCTTGCTGGGACAGTGTCTTAAACAGACCCGATGGGGTGTAATATTGGCCGTTGAGCCCTGAGACATAAAAAGCAGTAATGGAGTTGAAGTGTTGTTGAATGTTACTCAAGTACTGAACAATTTGGTCATTGTGGGGGCGAAGATCACCTTGGGCTACCAGTTGCTGATAATCGATATTGTTTGCCATAACATTCGACACAGTGATAGGAAGAGTAAGCTGGCTGTTGATGTTATTGGCGACTTCACCTAAAACGGCGGGTAACTCTCTTTCTAAGGTACTTTCGAGAATAATTTGTCGGCTGCTATGCAGCGAATAGATACTAATAAACAGTATGGCAAAAACCACAGAGCCGAGCGTGGTTAACACCACCTTACGGCGAATGTTTAGTTTGATCATGTCTCTCTCCTATAGTCCAAATTAAGTATAGGAGAGATCACATGTAAACTCGCAACAAATTGCGTATTTTTATCGCTATTTAATCACGAAAGCCTTGCTGTAAAAACAGGTGACGTGTTTGATTGAATTTACTCTCGTCTGCTTGAATGAAATCGATGGCTAATTGATAGTTTTCCTGGCGGAATTTTTCTGTTTTAGCAATCTCATATTCATTCATGACGATATTCATTGCTTCAACCACCCATTCAGGTTCACCACGGCCAATATCCACTTCATCGGGATCGTAATGGGTCACCATCCAGTCTTGAAGCTGCTCGGCATTGATGTGGTTTTCACCCCATAAGTTAAGCTGCTCGATAAGTTGCGCTCGGGTGATATTGGCTTTACTCATGCTGATACTCTTTCAATTTACAGTGGTTAGATAGCGTTGAAGCTTAATGTCGCAGGCGCTTATGATAACGCGATTGTGGTGATGTTGGCTAACAAGCAACAGCACTTTCGCGCAAAGGTTGGTATAATTGCGCCATCGATGGATATGGCTATTGCGATTGCAGTTGTTATTGCTATATCTAAGCCATTTGCTACTGCCGTTTTATGACTCAATGATAACGCGGCAAAATTAGGATCCTATTGTGAGCCAAACTCCGACCAATGACCCATCCGTTAATCTCGATTTCACTAGCTTACCGTTAAAGCGCGAATTAACAGACAATCTCGCTACCATGGGATATGCGCAAATGACGCCGATACAGGCCAAGAGTCTGCCAGCCATTCTTAATGGTGAAGATGTTATTGGTCAGGGTAAAACCGGGTCGGGTAAAACGGCTGCATTCGGACTGGGCCTATTGAATAAGCTCAATGTGAAGCGCTTTCGAATTCAAACTATGGTGCTGTGTCCTACCCGTGAACTTGCAGACCAAGTGGCTAAAGAGCTAAGAACCTTGGCACGTGGTATCCATAATATCAAGGTGTTGACCTTGTGTGGCGGCGTGCCTATGGGGCCGCAGATCGGCTCTTTAGAACATGGAGCGCATATCATTGTCGGCACGCCAGGGCGTATCGTTGACCATATCGAGCGTGGCCGTTTAGCGCTAGAAAATGTTAACACGCTAATTCTGGATGAAGCCGATCGTATGCTAGAAATGGGCTTTCAACGCGAGCTAGACACCATCATGCAGGAAGTGCCTCGCGAGCGCCAAACCTTGCTATTTAGCGCTACCTTCCCAGAGCAAATTAAATCGATCAGCGAGCAATACTTGGTTAATCCGGTGATGGTTAAAGTGACTACCACCCATGACAGTAGCAGTATTGAGCAACACTTTTATGAGTGTGGCAACAACAATGATCGCATGCGCGCATTGCAACTGTTATTGTTAGATCGTAATCCAGAAAGTGCCGTGGTGTTTTGTAATACCAAGCGTGAAACTAAAGATGTGGCGGCTAAGCTTAACAACGCAGGCTTTAGCGTTGTGGCATTGCATGGGGATTTGGAACAGCGAGATCGCGATCAAATGCTGCTTAAATTTGCCAATAAGAGTGCCAGTGTAATGGTGGCAACCGATGTTGCTGCGCGTGGTTTAGATATTGACGCCTTAGATATGGTGGTCAATTACCATGTTGCCTACGATACCGAAGTGCATATTCATCGTATTGGCCGTACTGGTCGAGCGGGGAGTAAAGGAGCGGCATTCACCTTCTTCAATCAGGATGACGGTTATAAGATTGGTCTAATTGAAGACCTATTGGGCCGAGATATCGTCGCTGAAGGGTTACCCAGCGAATCACTATTAGACAAGATGCCACCGCAACCTGCGATGGTGACCATTCAAATTGACGGTGGTAAAAAGAACAAGGTTCGCCCGGGTGACATTTTAGGTTGTTTAACCGGGGAAAATGGCATTGAAGGCAGCCAAGTAGGAAAAATCAAAATCACCGATTTTCGTTCTTATGTTGCCGTTAACCGTCAAGTTGTCAGACGCGCGCTAAATAAAATTACTAAAGGTAAGCTTAAAGGTCGTAACTATCGCGCCTGGGAGCTTAAATAGCGTTAATCGTGGATGATAAAAAGCCGAGTTAATTTAACTCGGCTTTTTTGTGTTTTTAGCTCAGTCCTAACTAGCTGCAGATTAACCTATGCTGGCTTGGCATTAGTCGATTGGGTATTAGCCGGTTTGCGGTTGGCTGGTTTTCTGCGTCTGGCCTGATGATTGGGTTTAGGCTTGCTGCCGTTACCGTCTTGGTTGTGACTCGGTTTGCTGTCGCCTTGTTTAGCGCTTCTTTGTGGCTTAGATTGACGCTTAGGTTTGTTGGCGCGAGGATTGTGATTGCCACTGGTTTTTTTATTGCAATTGGGCTTTTTATTACCATTGCTGCGCGGCTTACCATGTTTTGCTGGGCTGAGATCGGTGTCCGCTAAAGCATGCGTCGGTTCAAAACCTGCTATCACTTCTCTTGGCAGATTCTGTTTTATCAAGCGTTCAATATCACGTAGTAGCTTGTTCTCTTCATGGCTGACTAATGATACCGCTTGCCCTGTGGCACCGGCGCGGCCAGTGCGGCCGATACGGTGAACATAATCTTCAGGTACATTGGGTAAGTCGAAATTAACAACCTGCGGTAGTTGGTCAATATCCAAACCGCGAGCAGCGATATCGGTGGCTACTAATACCCGTATTTCACCGGTTTTAAAGTTAGTTAGTGCGCGAGTACGTGCGCTTTGGCTCTTATTACCATGAATCGCAGCAGCAGTGATGCCTTTGGTATCTAAGCTTTTAGCCAAGCGGTTGGCGCCATGTTTGGTGCGGCTAAACACTAAAACCTGTTGCCAATTATTGTCATTGATGAGCTGGACCAGTACCGCTGATTTGCGGGTCTTATCGACAGGACAAATCCACTGCTTCACTGTGTTGGCCGTGGTGTTACGCGGCGTGACCGAAATCTCCACCGGGTTATTAACCAAGCCTTTGGCTAATGCGCGAATGTCGTCGGAGAAGGTCGCTGAAAACATCAAGTTTTGTCGCTTTGCTGGCAATAGCGCTAAGATTTTTTTGATGTCATGGATAAAGCCCATATCTAGCATGCGATCGGCTTCATCCAATACCAAGACTTCCAGTTGTTTAAAGCTCACTGCGCCTTGCTGGTAAAGGTCTAGCAAACGCCCAGGCGTGGCAACCAAAATATCGACGCCACGCGCCAACTGCTGAATTTGCGGCACGATACCCACGCCACCAAATACGACAGCAGACTTTAACGGTAATGCACTGCCATAAGTGGTGACACTCTCAGCCACTTGTGCAGCGAGCTCTCTGGTTGGCGTGAGAACCAATGCGCGTACTTGTTTGCGGCTAGCTTTCTGGCCGCCCATAAGGTTTTCTAGCAAAGGTAAAGTAAAACCTGCGGTTTTTCCTGTCCCAGTTTGTGCTGCTGCCATGACATCTTTGCCCGTCAACACCGCTGGAATTGCTTGGGCTTGGATAGGCGATGGGGTTTGATATCCCTTATTGGCAAGTGCTTTTAAAATTGGGGCAGATAAGCCCAACGAGTCAAAACTCATAGATAGGTCTCTTCAGGGAGCTAGCCAGCATGGCTAGGGGGCGTGCAGGTTACAGGATCTACTGACAAAGCGCTACGAAATCTGTAAGCAAAGGTGAAATATCACCCATTTTGTGGTGTTATCTTGGGCATATTGTGCTGTAGATATTATTATTTGCTATCGCTGACGGCTACTTTAGACAGCATGACTGCATTTATTTTGTACAATTTAGCCATTTTGCGCTTTCAATGATTGAGTTTTTTTAACAGCTGACTACAATACGCGCTCTTTGGAAAATAGTGACTATTTTCTTTGTTGAGCAAGACATCGATATCAACTGCGTTTATTAACGTGATTTGAATGATCTATGTCGTTTATCTGATAGGATCACCACCATGTTAAAAAGCAAAAAATACGATCTACGTGTTGTCGAAGTTGATGGCAGTTGGGCTGGACAAATTACTCGTCGTATGACGGCGCGTAAAACCATTGTTTCTAAAGAGCAAGCAGGTTTTGAGACTGAGCAACAAGCACAGGACTGGGCAGAGCAAGCACTGCAATCTTTTTTAGAAGGCCTAGTTGAGCGTAATGATCGCAAAGCCAAAGCACGCGGTGAGCGCACCGAAGCATTGATTAAAAAAGAGCGTGAAGCACAAGCGTGGCGCGATGCCCGTGATGGCGCTGATGATTTTGAGTAACCGGCGTAAGTTAGCAATAACTTAAGCGCTCTATTATATTAATTAAAAGGTCACATTTTATGTGGCCTTTTTTGTCACAGCGGTCACGTAAAAATTGATCTAGCTCAATTTTTGTGAGTCTCCTAACATTTACACCACCCACAGTTTATTCTCGCGCCAATGCCTGCGATACTTCAGCGATTGCTATATCAGCTCTGGAGTTTCATGGATAAGTCGTTAGAAAAAGTCCTGACACGTTGGCTTAAGCAGCGTAAAGGAGCTTGTGGTATCTATCTCAATCTCACCGTACTTTTAGGCGTGCTCACTGGTTTTTCTCTGGTGGCTCAGGCTTATCTGTTAGCAACTATGCTCCATGGATTCATCATGGAGGACCGCAGTGTCAATGAATTCACCAACTACTTTTATGCTTTATTGGCGCTAATTCTGCTTAGGGCTTTTTTAGCCTATGCCCGAGAGCGCATAAGTTTTGTGGCGGGGCAGCGCTTACGTCAAGACGTTCGCCGTGCTGTTCTGGATAAATTGACCGAGCTTGGCCCGGCTTACATCAAAGGCAAACCGGCGGGGAGTTGGGCGAGTATTGTTTTAGAGCAAGTCGAAGATTTACATGATTTCTATGGCAAGTACCTGCCGCAAATGCTGATTGCTGGCTTTGTGCCAATGACTATTTTAGTTGTGGTATTTCCGATCAACTGGGCAGCGGGATTGGTTCTTTTAGCCACTGCGCCACTTATTCCCATGTTTATGATTTTAGTGGGCATGGGCGCTGCCGATGCAAACCGCAAAAACTTTAGCGCATTGGCGCAGCTTAGCGGTCATTTTATGGACCGCTTGAAAGGGTTATCCACCATTAAGCTGTTTAATCAGGGCCAGGCGGAAGTGAGTGCCATTGAGTCGGCATCGGAAGAGTTTCGTAGCCGAACCATGTCGGTGTTGAGGATGGCATTTTTAAGCTCGGCGGTATTGGAGTTTTTCGCCGCAGTATCTATCGCAGTATTGGCGGTCTATTTTGGTTTTAGTTATCTCGACCATCTTAACTTTGGCCATTATGGTGTCGGTTTAACTCTATTTACTGGTCTGTTCGTATTGATATTGGCGCCAGAGTTTTATCAGCCTCTGCGAGACATGGGCACCCATTATCATGCTAAGGCCCAAGCTATTGGTGCCGCTGAAGCACTTAAAACCTTGCTAGAATATCAAGTCGCAGCTGATGACAAACCCACGCAAACGGTGCCGATACCCTTAGATAAGCCCGTCTCGATATCAGCGAAACAATTGCGGGTATTGAGTATGGATGGCACTGAGTTACTTGGCCCGATAGACTTTGATATTGAAAGTGGCCAGCACATCGCTTTAGTGGGGCCTAGCGGCGCTGGCAAATCAAGTTTGCTCAATGCCTTATTAGGCTTTTTACCCTATAAAGGCAGCTTACAGGTTAACGGTGTTGAGCTGAGTCAATGTGACTTAGGCCAGTGGCGCCAACAGCTTGCTTGGCTTGGACAAAATCCGCAGTTATTTCATGGCTCAATTGCTGACAATATCAGATTAGGTAACCCAGCGTTGTCTGCTGAGCAAATTCAACATCGGCTCCAACAAGCTCAGGTGGCTGACTTTGTAAATAGTCTGCCACACGGTATCGACAGTGAAATTGGCGAGCAAAGTGCCGGGGTCTCAGTTGGCCAAGCACAACGCTTGTGTTTAGCCCGTGCGTTGGCACAAAACGCCAACGTCTATGTGCTTGATGAGCCTACCGCTAGCTTAGATAGTGAAAGCGAGCAGGCGGTAATGACGGCACTCGAGCAGGTGATGGACAATGCCAGTTGTGTGATGGTTACCCACAAAATTGATGAGCTTGCCAAAGTGGATGCCATTTGGGTGTTGGATGCGGGCCGTATAGTGCAACGGGGCGGTTTTGATGAGTTAAGCCAACAGCCTGGGCTATTTGCTACCCTCTTAGGTCAGCAGCAAGGGGAGGCAAGCTAATGCGAGTTTTACTACCTTTTTTAAAACTGTTTCGACGCCAGTGGTTAATGATGGCGACGGGGTTGTTGTTAAGCTTAACAACCTTAATGGCGGGAATCGGCTTGTTGTCATTATCAGGTTGGTTTTTGTCAGCTACCGCTGTGGCGGGGTTAAGTGTGGCAACCGCTCAAGCTTTTAATTATTTCACTCCTGCTGGTGGCGTGCGTTTTTTATCGATAGCACGTACCGCGAGTCGATATGGTGAGCGTTTAGCGACCCATGAAGCCACTTTTAAGCTATTGACCGAGCTGCGCAGTTGGACTTGGCAGCGACTATTACCGTTAACACCGGCTGATATGAAAGGCGTGCGACACGGTGATCTGCTCAATCGTTTGGTCGCCGATATTGATACCTTAGATCATCTCTATTTACGCTTATTAACCCCGATGGCGGCATCGCTGCTTATGATCGGGGCGTTATATCTGTTTTTAGGCTGGATTGATGCAGATTTGGCTATCGCCCTTTGTAGTGCGCTATTAGTTGTTTGGTTGGTTTTACCGGTACTTTTCTATTATTTAGGCCGTCAACCAGGTAAGCAGATGGTTGAGAGTAAGCGTCAATACCGGGTGCTATTGCTGGAGTATATTGATGGCAGTGCTGAGTTGACATTATTTGCGGCATTATCACGCTATCGTCAACGGCTAGATAACGCAGAGCAAGCGATTTTTACTAGTCAATCCATGATGAATAAAGTGACCGCACTCAGCCAAGCATTGTTGGTGTTATGCCATGGTGCCGCAGTGGTAATGATGCTGTATTTAGCCGCTTTTGGCGTGGGACAACACACGCCACCGGGCCCAATGCTGGCGATGGTGGTGTTTATGACATTAGCCACCATTGAAATGTTAATGCCGATCACCGCAGCATTTCAGCATCTATCAGCCTGTGTGCAAGCGGCACAGCGGGTGAGCGCTGTGGTGGATAAAACCAGCCAAATTCAATTTGATGCATCAGCGACACATGTGGTTAAGCGCGGTGAGATAGCAATAAAGGAGATCAACTTTGGCTATCAAGCGAATAAAAGCGTCTTAAAAGGCTTATCTTTGTCGATAAAAGCAGGCGAGAAAGTGGCCTTACTTGGACAAACCGGTTGTGGTAAGTCGAGTACGGTATCCTTGTTAACCCGTGAATGGCAGGCGCAGCAAGGACAGATCCAGCTCGATGGACGTGATATTGAGCAATACAGTGAAGCGGCTCTGCGCGATGCGATGACGGTCGTGAGCCAAAGGATATATCTGTTTGCGGGCACGTTAAGGGATAATTTAACCTTAGCGCAATTCGATACTGGTATTCGCCCTGATATGAAGCGCAAAGCGCGTATCGAAGCCCGCAAGGCCAATGATGCTAAATTGATTGCCGTATTAGAAAAGGTCGGCTTGAGTAATTTACTGCAAGGTGAGCAGCCATTGGATAACTGGATTGGTGAGGGTGGCCGTCAGCTCTCAGGTGGAGAGGCCAGAAGGATTGGTGTGGCGCGAGCGTTACTCAGAGATACGCCTATCTTGTTACTTGATGAGCCAACAGAAGGGCTAGATAAGCGTACTGAACGTGAGATCCTCAGTACCTTATTTGAGTTTGCTAAGGATAAAACCGTGTTAATGATATGCCATCGCCTTACTGCATTGGCGCAAATGGACCGTGTGTGCTTAATGGAGCAGGGACATATTGTTGACCAAGGGACACATCAGCAGTTACTGGACAATAATGCTTACTATGCTGGTTTACACCAGCGCTTAGCTAAATAACCTGAATTAGGGATAATTAAATAACAGATAAATAGAAAAACTGCTGGCTTAGATTGTACAAGGCATTAAAAGTTATAGCGTTTTCAATCTCATTATCCCAAGTTCAAGTTAAGTAATGAAAGGGCACCTTAAGGTGCCCTTTTTGTTTTCAGCCCTAAACCACCTTTTTCAAAAGGTGGATTGTTTACTCGCTAATTTTAAAGCGTGATACGTGACGGTTGAGGTCGGCAGAGGTCACGAGCATCGCTTGCGCATTATCACTCACGTCTTGGGTTTGCACTGCAATCTCATTAGAGACTTGATTGATTTCTTGGGTATTACGGCTGATATCACCCGATGCTGCCCGCTGTTGTTCAGCGGCGCTGGCAATATGGATAGCCATATCGGCAATGTCGGTGATCGATTGAGTAATTTTATCTAAGCTTTGTTGAGCTTGTTGTGCTAGCAGCACACTATTGTCGGCAGTTTGGGTGCTTGATACTACCGCTTCGACAGCTTGTTGGCTGGTTTGCTGTAGCGTGGCTATCATGGTTCGAATCTCTTCGGTTGAGTCTTGAGTGCGATGGCTGAGGACTCGCACTTCATCGGCCACCACAGCGAAGCCGCGGCCTTGCTCTCCTGCGCGTGCCGCTTCAATCGCTGCATTAAGTGCAAGTAGGTTGGTTTGCTCGGCCACCGACTGAATGGTTTGCAGAATATGCTCAATGGCGGCAGTATGCTGCTCTAAATTGATAATCACCTCAGAGGTATCATTGAGTTGACTTGAAAGTTGCTCAATAGATTTAGCGCTTTGCTCAATCACTTCACCACCTTCAAGGCAGTATTGTGCTGATTGCTTGGCGGCATTAGCGGTGGATTCAGCGTGACCTGCAACTTCATTGGCGGTGGCTGACATCTGCCGAGTTGCCGTGGCAATTTGGGTGAGCTCATCATGTTGTTTGGCGACGCCAGCATTGGCTTGATTGGCCGTGCTGGCGGTGTGATCTATTTTATCATTGAGCCGCTGGGTATCTTGATTGATGGCTTGCACCATTTTTTGCAATGTTTGCAGAAACAGGTTCATATGCAAAGACAACTGGCCTATCTCATCAGCGCGCTTGACCCTAAATCTATGGGTTAAATCGCCTTTACCCTCTGCAAGCGCTGCCACGGCTACAGTGAGTTCACTGAGTGGCTTAAACATATGATTGATGGCGATACTGGCGAGTAAATTGACAATAATCACCATAATCAGACTCGACAGTAAGATATCCCAGATCTGTTCATCAACCGAGGCAAATGCTAGTTGTTTATCTTGTACTATGCCCAAGGTCCAGTTGGTGCCAGCAATGGGGGTTAACTGCAGAAGTTTTTGTTGACCTGAGTTGCGCCATAGCACTGTCTCTAACTGCTGGGTTTGGCGCATTTGTTGAATATTCTGCGGGCTAAGTTGCCTGTCTAGCTCCGTCGCTGCGCGGTTGAGTAACTGACGGTTTTCATGGGCGAGGATTTTATTGTTGCCGTCAATCAGGAAAGCTGCGCCTTGGTTGTCAATTTGAAGCTGAGCCACGTTTGCAGCAATTTGATCGATCTGTAGATCTGCTCCCATGACGCCTTGGCTTGTTTGGTTGAACGCCTTTGCCAGTGTCACCACGCTACTGCCGGTTTCCACATCAATATAGGGTTCAGTTGTGATCATGGCATGATGTTGTTGTGCCTGGTGGTACCAAGGTCGGCTGCGAGGATCGACATTAACGACTTGATGCCCTTGTTGATTGACGTAGGTGAGGCTGCCATCTTGTCGGCCGACAAATATCGACATAAAGCCGGCTGCATTTAAGGTTTGGGTAAGCTCTGCAATGGTTTCTTTGTCTGATGAAATAGTGGCTTCGTTAGCCTCAAAAATGGCCTGACGCTGCTGTAGCCAATCACTGACATAAAAGCTGGTCGCTCGACTGGTTTCTGTCACATTAGCGCTAATGGCTGCAGCGGTTTCTTGCTGTAACTGAGTGATCGAAATCCAAGCTTGGATGATGCTAGTGATGGCGCAAATGGCCAAGATGGCTAGCTGAATTTTGTGTTTAATGGTTAAAGTCATGGGGCTATTATCAGGTTAATGAACAGCTGCGAGCTGAAGTTAGGGTATTGAGTTTTTCACAGACAAATGAGCGCCAGACTATACAGAATTTGATTGGGGTAAACATGTGCCAATGCTGTTTTTTTGAACTTGAATCGACGCTATTTCCGTGGCGTAACTTAAGCGATAGGTTTTGCTTACAAATGGGCTTCAATTCAGTGTAGCTATTTACGTTTTGTTAGCGTTTGGCAGCAGTTTGCAAGAGAGCTGGTTTGCAAGATAGGTAGCTGGCAAGAGGGGCGGTTAGCAAGAGGTTAGTTGGCAACTGTTCGGTTGCTAAAAGAAGCGGTAGGTAATGGGCTTGGCTGCGAAGGTGGATGATGATGGTAGCGCATGGATCAGTTAGCGCCCATACACCAACAGTGAATGGGCGCTGCGTTGAGCGATTAGATCTTAAATAAACGTAACCGTTGGCTCACTTGCTCTGACGTGGCCAACATCGTTTGGGTACTTTCACTGACACTTTGCGTTTGTGATGCCAGTTCATGGGATACATCACTGATAGCTTGTGTATTGCGGTTGATATCTTCTGATACCGCTCGCTGCTCTTCAGCGGCGCTGGCAATTTGGGTTGCCATATCCGATATTTCTTCAATCGACTGACTAATCTCTTCTAAGCTGGCCTGAGCTTGCGCTGAGTAGTCGACGCTTTGTTGTGCTAAGTCTGTGCTAGCATGCATCGATGCCACGGCTTGTTGACTATTTTGTTGAAGGGTCGCAATCATATTACGTATCTCTTCTGTTGAGTCTTGGGTGCGGTGGCTGAGCACTCTGACTTCATCAGCGACCACCGCAAAGCCTCGACCTTGCTCGCCAGCGCGGGCTGCTTCAATCGCGGCATTGAGTGCGAGTAAGTTTGTTTGCTCAGCAATCGACTGAATGGTAGACAAAATCGTGTGAATCTCAGCGGCATTATTTTCTAAGGTGCTGACTTCTGTCGCTGCTTGTTGCAGTTGCTGAGACAGATGCTGAATCGACTCGTTACTCTGATTGATGATGTTGGTGCCCGCTGCAGAAGCTTCACTGCTATTTTGAGCCGCGTTGGCGGTCATTTCTGCATGGTTAGCCACTTCATTCGCGGTAGCTGACATCTCATGAATAGCCGTGGCTATTTGGTCGACATCTTGGTGCTGCGCACTGATCCCTTGATTTGTCTGCTGGGTCAGCTGAGCTGAGTGCTGGATCTGGGTGATCAAGGCGTGAGTGTCTTCGGTAATATGACTCACCATCTCTTGTAATGATTGCAAGAAGGTGTTCATGTGCTTTTCTAAATCACCAATCTCATCGTTTTTATCAGCGGCAAAGCGTTGGGTTAAATCACCATGGCCTTGGCTGAGCTTTTCAACCGCGTCAGTGAGCTGATGTAAAGGCGCAAACATGCGATTAATACTGAATGTCGCAATCGCCAGAATTAAGCCACCGAGTATCGCAATGGTGATTAGAAGCTGCTGAGTTTGGCTGTTTATCGATTGATAGACCAAAGACTTTTTCTCAACCACGCCAAGTGTCCAACCGGTATCACCCAGTTTAGACAAATGGGCAAGATAGGGCTGGTTATCATTGGCTGAGGTCAAGGTGACGATATTATCTTGCACAACCAAGTTGTTCACTTGGTTAGCCTGTAATTCGGTAAATAACTGCGTAGCAGGTTGCTGTACTAGCTGACTGTTAACTGCAGCAAGTACGCGATTGTCCTGATCTAAGATGAATGCAAAACCCTGATTTTCAATGTTCAAGTTGCTGATTTGCTCGCTGATATAGTTAAGACTGAGATCAGCGGCCACAACGCCTCGTTGCGCACCAGAAAATGACTGTGCCATAGTGACGACAATTTCACCGGTCACATCGCGGTAGGGTTTTGTCAGTGCTAATTCAGTTTGATTAATAGCAAGCCGATACCAAGGGCGTGTTCGTGGATCATAGCCTTCGGGCCACTCCATGGTTTTGTCACCATAGACAATATCGCCGCTTTCTAGACCGGCATACAAGTAGATAAAGCCACCGGCGTGTTGGCTCACGAGCAGTTCACGCTCAACATCTGACGTGCTAGCGATAATAGACTGGTTACTTGTTAGGATTTGCGATTTAGCCGCAAGCCAGCTTTCAATATTGGCGCTGGTACTTTGGGCTAAAGCATCAAAACGTTGGCTAATATGGCTTTCTGTTTCTTCGGCTAAACGAGAAATAGAAAGGTAAGCTTGCACACTGCTAATGACCACAATAACGGCTAACAGGGCTAGCTGAATCTTATGTTTAATGGTGAAACGCATTGAATGTATACTCACGAACAAAGGTTAATATCAATGCATGTTTTCGCTTGTATACGCGGTTCGTTCCCTCATTATTTCATGCCGGCGGAGTATAGCTGTGGCAAAAAACAAATGAAAGCGCGCTAGATCACAAAATAGACAAGTGTGTATAAGGTGGGTTAGTCTGCTTGTTGGTGCTAATTTAGTAAAAACCTATGTAGGTCAAATACATCAGTTGAAAAATGATGTAGTTTATTTTTTCAGCTAAAAAAATTTAATTTGCCCACAAAAAAGCCCACCTTAAGTGGGCTTTTTTCATCAGTAAAAATTAGTCTTCACTGTCACCAAGTGATAATAGCGTTGCGTTACCGCCTATCGCTGTAATGTTGTTAGTGCGGGTTTTCTCAGTGATAAATCGAGTGAGGTAGTGTGGACCGCCAGCTTTAGGGCCTGTACCTGATAAACCTTGGCCGCCAAATGGCTGTACACCTACCACGGCACCAATTTGGTTACGGTTGATGTAGACATTACCCACATTCACTTTATCAGCCACGCTTAATGCATGACCTTCGTTACGGCTATGGATCCCCAAAGTGAGTCCAAAACCGGTGCTGTTGATTTCGTCGATGACTTGCTCAAGTTCCGAGGCTTTATAACGGATCACATGTAGGATAGGTCCGAAGTGCTCTTTTTCTAGGACTTTAATTGAGTCGATTTCGACAGCGGTCGGAGCGACAAAATGGCCATTATCAGTGCCAGCGGGCAGGGCAACCTGCTTTAACAGTTTACCCACCTGCTTAATGTGATCGATGTGTGCATTAAGGTTGGCTTTTGCTGTGGCATCAATAACTGGGCCTACATCGGTTTTCACTAGGCTTGGATCACCAATGCTAAGCTCATCCATCGCACCTTGCATGACATCAAGCACGCGGTCGGCAATATCTTCTTGTAGGAATAACACACGTAAGGCAGAACAACGTTGACCTGCACTGGTAAATGACGATGACACCACATCTTGTACTACCTGCTCAGGTTGTGATGTTGAGTCAACCACCATGGCGTTTTGACCACCGGTTTCAGCAATGAGTGGAATAATAGCGCCTTCGCGTTGTGCTAAGGTCAAGTTAATGCGCTTAGCGGTGCCTGTTGAGCCGGTAAAACATACACCACCGATGCGCTCGTCAGCCGTGATAGCTGCACCCACTGTCGCGCCGGTGCCAGGTAGGAATTGCAGCACGTCTTTTGGAATACCCGCTTCATGAGCCAGTTGCACTGCGCGATATCCCACAATTGAAGTCTGTTCCGCAGGCTTAGCTACAACGGTATTACCCGCTGCCAGAGCAGCAGTGACTTGACCGAGGAAAATAGCAAGTGGGAAGTTCCATGGGCTAATACAAACGAACACACCACGCCCTTGAAGGAACAGCTCATTAAGCTCACCTGTTGGGCCAGGCAATAGTTCAGGTTGTGCCATCATCTTCTTCGCTTCTACGGCGTAGAAACGACAGAAATCAACCGCTTCACGAACCTCATCGATACCATCTTGAAGGCTCTTGCCGGCTTCGCGTGTACAAAGGGCAATTAACTCTTCACGGTTTTCTTCTAGTAGATCTGCTAGCTTTTGTAGCGCATTCGCGCGGGTTTCGACCGGAGTACGACACCAGCTAGCAAACGCCGCATCAGCACTTGCTAGTGCATGCTCGACAGCTTGGTTATTTGCAAATGCAACTTTACCAACAACTTTTGTGGTATCAAATGGGCTAACAACTTCATGGATTTCACCATCTAAGGTTTCGCCATTGACTAGCGGACCTGCTTGCCATTGCGTGTCTTTATACTTTTCTAATGCGGCAAAGAAGGGTTGAGATTCAGATAAGATGTTCATGTTTAGTCCCTTAGAGTTCTTACGCTCCTCACCGAAAATGTCGGCGGGTTGTACAATTTTATTATTGGCTAGGGTTTTGTACTTTCTTAATGTCGTTAGTGGGTGAACCACCAGTGACTCAATGGGGGTTTTAGGGTCAACTAACTTGTGAACAAATGAGGTATTGGCCCCATTTTCAAGTAGGCGACGAACTAAATAGGGTAATAGGTCTTTATGGGCACCAACTGGGGCATAGATACGCACATTGGTCACGCCACTTTCAGCTAAAATCGTGTCGTAAAGCTCTTCACCCATACCATGTAGGCGTTGGAACTCGTAGTTACGATCTCCGGCCATGTTGGTAATGCTGGCAACAGTTTGCGCGTTATGGCTGGCAAACTGAGGGTATATCGCACCGCGGGTTGCATCTGATAACAGGAATCGTGCACAAGCGAGGTAAGAGACATCGGTACCCGCTTTACGGGTATACAGTGGATAGCCACCTTCACCGTTTTCTTGCGACCACTTTAATTCACTATCCCAGTAAGCCCCTTTTACCAAACGTAGCGGGATTTCATCGCCTTGTTCTTTGGCCAGTTTAGTTAACCAGCAAAGCACTGGCAGGGCGCGTTTTGAGTAGGCTTGGACCACGATACCTAACAATCCCCAGCCCTTCGCTGCATCTGATTGATATAGGCGCTTGAACAGCTTCAAAGACAGTTCAAGGCGATCCATCTCTTCAGCATCGATTGATACACCCACATTCAAGCTGCGTGCTTGAGAAATAAGCTTGATTAAGGTGTCATACAATTCGGTTAATGTACGGTCTTCATTGGCGACTTCATAACGAGGGTGCAAGGCAGAAAGCTTGATGGAGATGGTTGGTCTCGGGGCATCATTCTCGTCGTATTCTTGTGCACCTAATGCCGCAATGGCATTGGAATAATCATTGAAGTACTGCTCGGCATCTTTTTTCGTTAGTGCCGCTTCACCTAGCATGTCGTAACTATGGGTGTAGCCTAACTTACGCTTATCGACGCTGTTCTTTAATGCTTCTTGAATGGTGCGTCCAAGCACAAACTGTTTGCCCATGATCTTCATTGCTGCAAGCATTGCTTGACGAATAATAGGCTCACCAACGCGGTTTACTAACCGGTTGAGCAGGCTACTTGGCTTACCGTTGATGCTCTTATCTAAGGTGACGACTTTACCCGTAAGCATTAATCCCCAAGTGGACGCGTTAACAAGCGTTGAATCACTTTGGCTAATATGTTCGTCCCATTTTGCGCCTGATAGTTTATCTTCAATTAGCGCATCAGCGGTGGCTGAATCAGGAATACGAAGTAGGGCTTCGGCTAGACACATTAGGATAATACCTTCTTGTGTCTCTAGGCTGTATTGTTGCAAGAATGCATCAATACCCACCATTAATCCTTTCTTGTCATACTGGCGTACCTTGCCCACTAATTCATGAGCTCTTGCGGTGACGCGGTCAATTTCTTCATCAGTTGAAGGAACGAGTTTAATCAGTTCTGATAAGTATTGCTCTTCATCGACAATATAGTTATCGGTGATGGCTTGAAAGAGCTCATCAAGGCTTGCTGAGTCGTAACGACCAGTTAGAACTTCACTTGCTTTAAACATAGTTATCACTTCCACCTGGACCTATAAAAAGGGACAGTTTTTGCTTGAACAAAATAGATGTCAGATGCTTTGTTAACCGTATTGGTTTTGTTTTTGTATACAATCTTGCACCTTGCGCGCGCCGATTATACATCCAAAATGTGATGAGGAACACCATTGTGAATCGTTATGTGACTTTTGTTTGATCTCATCGGTCCAGAAGGTGACCAAAGTGTGGCTGGATGAGGGATTGCTAAATTAGCAATAAAAAAGCCAGCGTATTAAATGCTGGCTTTTTTAAATAATTATTATGCTGTTTACCAACGATTTTTTTGACGTCGGCGTGGGCGAGGGATATAGGCCAAAATTAAACCAACTAATAAACCTGCACCGGCTATCATGCCGCCTTGCTTCAAGAACTCGAAGCGTTCGTCATTTTTAAGGTTGGCCAATTGGCGAGTGGCACTATCACGTTCATTGCTTGCTTGTTCTAATGCTTGGTTACTTTGTGCCAGCTGCGCTCGTAATTGACTAATTTGCTCAGCATCGCCACTGCTTGCTTGGGTTAATTCATCCAGCTGCGATTTAACAGAGGTTAGCTCTGCTTGTACTTCAGGTAGCTGTACCCGGAAACTTTTTTCACTGCTAATTAAATCAGCAACAACCCAACCTTCGCGCCCTTTGTGGTCAATGATTTTTGCATAGTCACCTTGCTCTTCACCTAAATAAGTGATCGGCTGACCTGCTTCTACACTGCCTAAGATACGGTATTGAGTACCTGGACCACCATGAAGGTAAAGATAAACTTTGTCGGCAATATAACGTGTTTGGCCTTCAGCCAATAAGGATGGGGACAGTAGCATCATTACTACTAAAGCTAAGAGTCTTAACACTTATGAATTCTCGTCAACGAAATATAGCCACATGCTAGGGATTTGAGGTGGCTTTTGCAAGTATTAGATGTGCTTACAGTGGTGCTAAGCAGCGTTTTGCGCGGATAATAAATTGGCAGGGCGAAATATGCTGGACTGGGATAATTCGTCGCTAGCCGCTAAGGTAAGCGGCAAATAAAAAAGGAAGCCATAGGCTTCCTTTTTTGCAGATTTGGTTAGCTTTAACCAAAGATGCCTTTAATCATGAAGAAGAACATGATAGATAAACCAGCACCTGCAGGTAGGGTAATGACCCAAGAAACCACAATATTACGTACTACACCGATATTGATTGCAGCAATACCGCGTGCCATACCAACACCCAGTACCGCACCCACTAAGGTTTGAGTGGTTGAAATAGGTAGACCTGTACCTGAAGCAATAACTACCGTTGATGCAGCAGCAAGTTCAGCAGCAAAACCGCGGCTTGGTGTTAGGTGAGTAATGTTCTTACCGATGGTTTGCATTACGCGCTTACCAAAGATGGCTAGACCCATAACAATACCAACAGCACCTAATGGCAGAATCCACCATGCTAGCGCGGCTTTAGCACCAATAGTACCGCCACTTTCTACTACTGAAACAACCGCAGCTAGTGGACCAATTGCGTTAGCAACATCGTTTGAGCCGTGCGCAAATGCCATACAACATGCGGTGACAACCATTAAGATGGCGAACACTTTCTCAACATTACCAAACTGAGTTTGTTGATCAGCTGCAGCTGGCATCTTAAGGCGCTTAATTGCTACCATACCGCCAATACCGACGAGCACAGCAACAACAGCGGCTAGACCATACGCTTGCGCCGTAGAGAAGTGCAAACCGACATGTTTTAGACCTTTGGTGATAGTCACAAGTGACATCACAAAGCCTGCAAATGCCATGTAAAACGGTACGTAGCGTTTTGCGTTTTCTAGTGGTGAATCAGTATTGAAAATCAACTTCTGGGTGCTTTGGAACAACATAAAAGCAATGAAGCCGGAAATGGCGGGGGTGACAACCCAAGAGCCAACAATACCTAATACTTTACCCCATTCAACGGCTTCAGTACCCACACCTACCGCAGCAAAACCAACAATGGCGCCGATAATAGAGTGAGTGGTAGAAACTGGCCAGCCCAATGCTGAAGCCAATACCAACCAGATACCTGCAGCAAGTAGTGCTGCAATCATGCCGTAGACGAGCAGTTCGGGCGAATCAACAAAATATGCTGAATCAATAATACCCTTACGAATAGTGCTGGTGACTTCGCCACCGGCCAAATATGCACCGGCGAACTCGAAAATCATCGCAATGATGATCGCTTGTTTAATCGTAATAGCATTTGAACCTACTGAGGTTCCCATTGCATTAGCAACGTCGTTCGCGCCAATACCCCATGCCATTAAAAAACCAAATGCGGCCGCAATTGCAATAAGCACGGGGCCGTTGGTGACTAATACATCAACCATGTTGATACCTTGATTACTTGTTGTTTAGACGCGAGCTAGCATCAGCTCTAAGCGGGAACCAACGCGTTCAGCAAGATCTGCTAAATCACCAACCCACTCAATAATCTTGTAAAGGAACATTACATCCACAGGATTTAGCTCACCTTCAATGCTAAACAACTGTCGACGAATCTTGATTTGTAGATCATCGGTGTCCTCTTCAATCTTGTCGAGTTCAGCGATCATCTTTGCGACTAGGTCTACTTCACGACCACGAAAACCTGTTTCTAGAAGGTCATCGAGTTCATTGATTGCTTGTTTTGCCTGTGTCACTGCATCAATACAGCGAGTAAGGTAAGCGATAAATGGATCATGAATAGCTGCAGGGACCTGCAATTGACGGCCAACGATTCGGCCAGAAATGTCTTTCGCCTTGTTAGCGATTTTATCTTGCTGGGTTAATAGCTCCAGTAAGTCAGTTCGTTCAACTGGCATAAACAAACCACCAGGGAGGGTCAGACGAATCTCTCGTTTGAGTTCATCGGCTTCCCGTTCCGCAATGCTAATTTGCTTACGAAGTTGGACAGCTTTATCCCAATCGTTCTTAGCCGTAGCTTCGAAAAATGGAACGAGTATTGATGCACAAGAGTGCACTTTATCTATATGCTCTTGAAGAGGCTTAATTGGCGATTTTGCAAACACGCCCAAAATAGAGTTTACTGGCATTGCCGTGTACCTATTTAGGTTATTCCACTGTTGGAAAATGCGGGCGCATGTTAACCCAAGCGACCGCGTAAAGAAACTGTGTTTTTGTATAAAAACGAGCAGTTTTTATTCTATCGAGTTATATATTAACTTTAAAGCGCAATCCTAATGCTGTTTTATGACAGTAATATTACATTGTGAACTTTAAATTAAATTATAATGAATTATTCATTACAGGCCTTGCCCGGCCACATAACTAAGCGAGTATGAGGCGAATGGAAGCCGAGATTGAACTGAAACTGTTTTTCCCATCTACACAACAACACGCATTAACCACGTTTCTCGATAGCTTACCCCATAGTGAGCACAAAGGGCAGAAACAGTTATTATCTAATTGTTATTATGATAGTGATGATTTGCAGTTACGTCGCTGGGATATGGGACTGCGGATCCGCGGTTGTGATGGAAAGTTTGAGCAAACGATAAAGACTCAAGGTCAAGTCGTTGGTGGTGTCCATAGCCGGCCTGAGTACAATGTGGCGCTAGCCAGTGATCAACTTGATTTGGCGCTTTTCCCAACAGAAATCTGGCCTCAAGGCCTTGATATCGCCGCACTCCAAGCGCAGCTGAAACCGCTATTTAGTACCGATTTTTATCGTAGCAAGTGGCATATCTACATCGAAGATAGCTTAGTTGAAGTGGCAATTGATATGGGGCAAATATCGGTTGATGAGCAGCAAGAGCCAATCTGTGAAATTGAGTTTGAATTGTTGGCGGGTGAGCCCAGTGCTTTATTATCGTTAGGTCAGCAAGTTGCTAAACAAATTCCGGTGCGTCTTGGTCGTGCCAGTAAGGCGCAGCGCGGGTATCGATTAAGTGCCAAGGCAAGTCCTTTGAGTTTAGAAGCGCTGACCTTTATTTCCTTAAAGCCAGAGGCGAATCTTAAACAGACCTTTATCTCCTTGCTGGCAACAGGTATTGAACGTTGGCAAATTCTAGAGAATATGTTGTTAGATGCTTTTGCCAATCCAGAGCAGTTACCGTTATTAAGTTATCGTTTACGGGCTTGTATTCGCCTGTTACGCCGGACGTTAGAGCAGTTTGGTCAAGACCAAGCAAGTTTAACCACATGGTTTGAAGAGATTGAGCAGCACCTTGAGTTTGTTGAGCAAGGATTAAGCTTAGCGGCTATCACCGACAACAATAACAGCTTGATTGCAAAATTACCTGAGGCTGAGTCCATTGCCAAGCAGGTCGAACGCCAAATACAAACGATGGCGATTCCTGAGCAAAT
The DNA here is from genome assembly GCF_043643685.1 of Shewanella waksmanii. Classification (GTDB taxonomy): domain Bacteria; phylum Pseudomonadota; class Gammaproteobacteria; order Enterobacterales; family Shewanellaceae; genus Shewanella; species Shewanella waksmanii_A. The sequence continues at coordinate 334,616 of NZ_JBHZSN010000006.1, read as the reverse complement.
AGAGGCGTTATTAAATCATCAGTTTTATGGTCAATTACAATTAGCGTTAGTACAACAGCTATTTGATTATCAAGCTGGAAAAAGGCATTTCAATAACGAGATTCCGTTACGTGATTTTGCTGATGAAATGCAAGAAGCGTCGTGGCAGCGGATCATCAAAATGGTGCCCGCCGAACGAGATTTAAGTAGCCAAGATTACCAAGCATTTGCTCGTGCGTTAGATGAAAGTGTCTTCGTTGGTGTTGCCTATGGTGAGCTTTATGCTGCTAAAGATCGCGATCAATTTAGGGCACCGTGGCAAGATTTGTTGTTGGGGATTCGCTCTCTCGCAGCCTATCGGACGTTGCGAGAACTACAAAAAGATCAGCCGTGGAATATTGAAGATTGGCTGCAAAACAAGCAAGAAAGCTTGCTGTTTGCCATGGAGCACTCACGTCGAAGTGCGCTACAAAACAATCCTTACTGGCGATAATCTCATTTGTAAAGAAGCGATAGGCTAGCCCCTATCGCTTTTCTAAATCATGGACTTTTTTATTAAGCTGTTCAATTTCAGATAGCAGAATTAGCTGGTTTTTTTCCATTCTCATCAATGCCTGTTCAAGCTCAGATTTAATTTCTTTGCTTTGGCTTTCAAGCTTTTCTGACTCGTCAGGGGCAATAAACAGTGATGCCATATAACCGGAAATTACACCGAAAAAGCTGACACCACATACGATCACTAAACCACCAACAAAGTGTCCAGCACCCGTAACGGGATAAAAATCACCATAACCCACAGTAGATATCGTCACTAATGACCACCACAGCGCATCTTCAGCGGTTTGAATGTTAGCGCCTGGTACACCGTTTTCGATAATGAGGATCATAATCGATGACATGGTTAAAATGGTCACTGTGGCAAGCAAAAGGCTGGCCACAGTGGCTTGGCGACGCTGTTTGAGCAAGGGGCCAATGAGAGACTGGGTCATGCGTAACAGGCGAATAATCCGCAGTACCTGAAATATTCGCGCCATCCGCAATGGTTCAATCGCCGGAATGCTGGCAACTAAATCTATCCAGTGGTGTTTGAAGTACAGCTTTTTGTCATCAGCTTGAAATAGCCGAATGAAGAAGTAACTGATAAAGATGGTACATATACAGGCATCGATGATCATCAACAACCGATTGGTTTCACTGTCAAACGAACCGAAACTAATCATCAATACCACGATAACTGAGATCAATGATAATACCATCATTGCTATTTCAAATGGGCTAGGTGCCTCTTCAACGTGAAATAGCCAGCTACGTTTATTTGCCATGATATCCGATACTCCCTGATGCCGCTTAGTCGCTGCTTTTAGCTATTATCATCGCCAAAATGGATCAAGTCGTCCAGTACTCGCTTTTTTATCTCTAACTGTGCATTTGGATCTAAGCCGTATTTTTCAGCCAGTTGCCGATAATCATCTGCATTAAGTGAAACAGTGAGCCTTGGGCGTTTAGGGCGTTTGGTTACGTTCAGGCCCAAGATAGTTCGAATTTGATCTGATGGACTGACCCCAGCATCAAGCGCAGCTTTGCGAATGGAATACTGAAATTTTTCATCTAAATCAAAGGCTACTTGGGTCGCCTTGGCTGCTTTTTGGTTTTGCGCCCATTGCTCGGGCATTGGCGCTTTTTTATTACTCATGGTACTTCCTTGCTATCTGGTCGCTTTTAGCCGAGCTGTTATTATTCGCCTGGCCAAAAGTCACGTATATCGGTCAAGGGGCGATATAAAGTGAGCATCACATCAGTTTCACCGCCTTCGTAGACTTCTACTTCAACCGCACTTTTCTCTTCATCATCTAACAAGAGATATGCTTCAAAGGGTTCGCCTGTTGCCCCATGGCTGTCTTGAGGTGGCTTCATGCCTCGGTAATCTTGGCGGTGGAAGTAGCCAAATTGCGCGAACTGATGTTGGTGATATTGTTTTCCGAGCCACTGCCCATATTGGGACTGAATCTCACCTTCTAGCGGCAAAGTGACTAGCTGGGCAGTGTCATCTTCTTCAAAAATAACACTAAACTCATCGAGGTCAAACAGTTGCTCGACGATGGAACGAGGGATTTTGATTGATAGGCTTAGGTAGCTTTCATCATCTTCATCTAGGCTGAGGAAGATGGTGTCATTGCTGTGTCCTTTTAATACCCACTCACTGCGTTGACTGCGCTGGTATTCATAGGTGTTAATTGCTTCTACACGTAACTGTTGTCCGCGAAGCGCTGGGGGGAGGGCAAAGCTGTCATCGAGCGAGATCATATCGCCAACTTGTAGGTGAGACACATGGTTGAGTTGACGTTTAGGTTGCTCTTTTTTGCCAAAAATACTTTTTAGAAATCCCATAAATCACTCCGAAAATAACGCATTTAACACGAAAGCACCTTTAGGGAGCCCTAAAGGTGCTATTAGGTAACAAACCATCACTTAAAGCGGTGATGCTTACTTACGTGCTTTAAGGCGATCTAGTACGGCATTAGCATTGGTTTTCTGCTCGCCAATACCCGCTTCGGCTAGCTTAGCTTGTAATGACTTGTCACTGTTCTCTTCAGCGAGTGCTTCAGATGCTTGCATACGGTCATCAAACTGTTGCTGACGTGCCTTGATACGCTCTAAAGAGTCTTTAGCATTAAGTAACTTAGAGTTACTGCTAGCAAATGAGTCCGTGATGGTCGCCGTTGCCTTTTGAACACTTTCAGTGGTCTTTACCATGCTTAATTGGCGTTGATAATCTGCCAATTGACGCTCAGTCTTTTTAACTAAATCTTTTAGTCTTGCAGCATGGGCACTGAAACTGTCGTTAGCTGACTGCTGCTCGGCAAGCTCACTGTCAAGCTGAGCGATTTTTTCTGCGACTTCCAGTGCTAAGGCTTCGTTACCTTGCTCTAGCGCTTGAGTGGCATAACCTTCATGCTCAGTGATAGAACGCTTTAGGCGGTCGACTTCACGGCTGGCTTGCATCTCTTTGGCCATGACATCGGTTAATTCACGCTTTGCTTTGGTTAGGTGCTTTTCTGCATCGCGAATTTCTTGTTCGAAGATACGCGTTGAATTAGCATCAACAATGCTTTGACCCACTTCGGTTGCACCGCCGCGAAATGCGGTCAAGATCTTATTTAGAATACCCATAATTTTGGCTCCTTAATATTGAAACTGTTACTGCAAAAAGTCGACGAGTTCGTCAATGACTTCAAGACAGTTATCCGATAGCACCGAGAGTTCTTGTTCAATCTCTTGCATGCTTGAGTGCACTGAAAGCGCACCATAAACCACATATTTATCATCGACTTTAGCGAAAGATGACAATGGCATTGGAATGTTGAGTTCCAACATGGTTTCAAACATTTCCGCACGACGCTCCTGCTTGACTTCATCTTCGCCCCACAGGTAGGAGATGCATAGCACTTGATTGTCAGTCACAGAAACAAATACGGGGATCTCTTCTCGGCCAACCACGTTAACCTGTAATACTTCCACTTCCCCATCAATTGGGTAGCAGTCGAACTGAAAGCCTGTGTGGCTGTTGTCACCAAGATCGTTTAGGTGATTGGCAATAGTGTGAATGTTCATACTTGTCCTCTTTGACATATTATGTCTGCGATTAAAGATAACAGCTCGACATATTATGTCAAGCGCTATTTTTGATCAGAATAACACTAACCTTTCATTTTCTGACCAAGCCTGTTGGTGGTACTGGTACAGCTGAGATGAGCCAATGCGATTTGGCTTTATCTCGTCAATGTGTTGATAGAAATTTTTAGGGAACTCAAAAGATCCATGGATTAACCCAAGAGTGAGCCAGTCATCAACAACTGGCATACGGTTTAATAAGGCTAATCGGCTTTGGGGATCTTTGCCCGATAATGTCGCAATGCTCCAACCCCATTCGCCAAAACTTGGCACGTTGTGGTGATATTGCTGCACATCAAATCCAGCTAATTCCAGTGTTTTTGCTACGGAAATAAACGCCTTGGGTGCATGGTATGGCGAGGTAGACTGTACAGTGACCACCCCATCATTACTGAGCAGTTCTTTTAATTTTAAGTAGAACATGTCCGAGTACAGCTTATTGAGATCCGGGTGACTGGGGTCGGGCAGATCGACAATGATGGCATCGAATTTTTGCTGTTGTTTAATCAGTTCATCCACACCATTAAAGGCATCGTTAAAGATGAGATTGACCCGAGGGTCGTTTAAAGCATCAGCATTTAATGTAAACAGTGCTTGGCGTAAACGACTGGGCACCTCGTTGTCATGCTGTTTGAAAAGTTTGACTAAATCTTCATCTAGGTCCATCAAGGTGACTGATTTAGGTTGCCAGTCGAGCACTTTTTTTAATCCCAGACCATCGCCACCGCCAATAATTAATACGTTGTCGGTTCGTGCACTTGCAGCCAATGTCGGGTGCACTAAAAACGCATGATAAATATGCTCATCTTGACTAGAGAATTGCAGGCGGCCGTTGATATACAAGGAATACACAGGTGGTAAGTCATTACCACGTAGTCTTTCGGTGAACGTTAATTGCTGAAAACGGGTCGATTTACTGTAGACCACATTATCTTTATACAACAGGTTATTGAAGTTTTGCTCCCAACTTGGGCCATGCCAAGCCAGTAATAGCAGCACCGCTGCTGCGATAAAATGGCCAACAAGTAGTATGGGAGCGAAGCGGATCTTTGGCCAGAATCGCCACAGAAATAGCAGGCCGGCGATGAGGTTAAAGCTGGCAGTCAGTGCTGCGGCAAGTTGGATGTCGATGGCCAGCATAAAGCTCACCCAAATGGCTGCACCTATACCGGCACCGATATAATCTGCACCATAAATGGTACCGGCGTTATGCAACAGGTGTTGCTCACTCAGTGATTGTCGAACTCGGGCAATCAGCGGGATCTCCATGCCGATCATCAAACCGAGAATCACGCCCCAAACGTAGGGCAAATATTCACTGAGCTTTTGCAATATACCAATGAACCCGCCACTGGGCAGTTGATCCGGCGGCAGTCCAACCATCTCCGCAACCAATATTGGTAGTTGTTGACCAAAACCGATGACTGCAGCGGTGATTAAAATGGCGAGTGCACCGCATAAAGCGACAGTGAGCTCCAAAATCGCAAAGCCGCTGAATGCACATCGGATTTTTCGTGCCGCAAAGGCCCCTAATCCCATTGAGACAATCATCAGCCCAATCATGGTGTAAATTGCAGCTTCTAGGGCGCCGAGTATTCGTCCGGCGTAATGGGATAGCAGGTACTCATAGATAAGACCGCAGCCTGCTAGGACAGCCATAATGCCTAGCAGTAAAATATCATCAAAGCGACTGATTTTACCTGAGCCAGTGGTAACTGACTCAGGTTGACTTGAGGAGGGCATTTAAAAACCTATGTTGTCAAACAGCCTAGGCCATTAAGCTTGTTAGAATCATAGCAATTGCGACGCTAATCGCTAATTCGACGGTCGCAATACCTATGTTGTGTTGTTGCTCCACCTCTTCAGCTAGATTGATGGCGGCCAAAACCAGCTTCTTGACCACTTTCAGTAGTAAAGACAAGCAAACCAGCATGATGACTGAGAACACCAACCAGCCAAGAATGTTGCTTACATAAGCTTGGGGGACATACACGATAAAGTGACTTGCAGCATTGAAGCTCAAAGCCATGGCGAGCATGTAGCCTGCATGACGAATCGCTAACGCTGTTTGTCCCTGCGCGAGAGCTTTTTGCATTGATGCTTGCTGGTTACGTTTAGCATAGCGAATCTCACGGAGTCGGGTTAATGCCACCATCATCAGTTGTGATACTGCAAAAGCACTGAAAATCGCGATAAAGGTATCTAGGGTTAAATCTTCAGCCCATAGCAATACGGAGCGAATGATAATCGCCGTGGCGATGGCGGCCGCTGCATCGACTAAAGCGACTGAAATATTGCCTTTAATAATAAGGGCATTTTTATCTATTTCGTTTAGGGCAATTTTGTCATGCAGATAGCGCCCCAGCTTGATTAATACCAAACCGAAAAGCCCGTATGCGCTCATCCCGATTGCTTCAACAAGAAATGACTCGGCAGCTTCACCGGTAATTGCGCCGGTTAATACGATACCTAAGGCTGCTACTGCACCTGCTGTACTGATACCGAAAGCAAAGTTGTCTTTTTCGGCAAGCTCTATACGGCTATCCACCTTTACTGACCAGCCTTGCAGATAGCGCATTGCCGCGAGCAGTGCGATGGCGATGGTTAAATCTATGATTAAGATAATGGCGAGGTCAAAGCTCAGGCCTTCATAACTGTTCAAAAATGTCATTGTCATTTCCTACCTATTTTCCTCGACGCACGCCGCGTGTAGTGCGACTGCTAGAATTTCTTAAATTGCTATTTTTGGCATAGTTCGAGCGGAACTTAGTATTTTTTGCCGCACCAGCACTGCTGGCTTTAGGCACGCTGGCACTTTGGCGAGATAAGCTCGTGGAGCCTGAGCGTGACTTGGCATAAGGGCTATCAAATCGTTTACCTTGGCGGCTAAACTGTTTTTGAGTGCGCTCAAACGTCGCGTTCTGACTGCGAGCTTGTTTGGGGGAGGTATAACGATAGCGTCCGACATCATTGTAATAGCTATAATTACGGCCACTTGACCACCTGTCGTAATACACAGGGCCGCGAACTAAGTTGGAAAACATCGAATACATGCCGTACCAAGCCCAAAAAGACATGCCATTTGAACCTGTTTGCCATTCTCCATAAGAGGGATTACCAACTAGTTGACTGCCGGCACCAAAGTCCTCTGCGCCGTTGGCTAATACCGCAGCTTCTCGGCTAATAGAGTTGACCCTGGCGAGTGCGCCTTGGGACATGTCCGCAACGACATTAACAGGGTCAGAAAGCATGTCGTTAAACAAACTCGGGTCGGCTGCTTGGTAGAGGTTTTCCGCTTCCGCCAGTTGCTGATCGAGATCGACAAAATTACTGCTGACACTTAACTCGTTCAATCGACGCTGAAGCGATTGATAGAGCGGACCTGCGGAGGTTGAGTCTTTTGCCAATTCGTTTAATAGTGGCGTTAATTCACTATTTTGTTTCGCGACGATATCGCTGTATTGACTGAGCAAGTTTGCATTGCGAATTTGACCGTTATCGAGCATATTGCCGAGGTCATCAATTCGTTGTTTTGCTAAGCCTTGGTATTGGCTGATTTTTTCTGGCCTATCGTCACCGCAACCGACTAAGGTAAGCAACAACGTCAAGGTGAGAACACGCATTAGCATTACTGCCATGTTTTCTCCCAATTTGTTTCAGATGTCAGGCAATAATTCATAAGTTGCCCTTAAATTTCATACACAATACATAGTCTGCTTAAGGTATAGTAACCTCACATAGGTGTGAAGCAATAACCCTTTTTAACCAATCATCTGCTGCAAGGCGATCTTGCACTCAGATATTTACACTTTGATTGCATTTACATCATATCTATATCATTTATGACATATTATGTCGGCAGATAAAACTGTTAGGGAATATTTTTACCATGGAGCATCATAGTCAGTCGGGTCTTTCTCCTCTTATCTGTGAACGAGCAGATGAACACCTCCAACGCCTGATTGCTAGGTGGCCTGAAATCAGCCAGCTGTCTGATGAACAACATCAAGAGCTGTATAAGGTTATCGGCCTCAGTGACTTTATTGCCGAGCAGCTCACCCGTCATCCAGAGTGGATTTTGCCTTTGTTTCAAGGCCTGTTAGTTGATCTTGATAGAAAAACCTTTGATGGCGAACTACAAGCCTTGCTGGCCAATTTACAAGATGAGGAGCAGGCGAAGTCAGTTTTGCGCCAATATCGCAATCGGCAAATGGTGACTATCGCATGGCGCGATTTTATCGGCTACGCACCGTTAAATGAATGTTTAGTGGATTTATCGACTTTAGCTGAAGCCTTGATTATTTCAGCTAGAGACTGGTTATATCATTTGATGTCTCAACAATTGGGCACACCCTGTGATGAACAAGGCAATCCACAGCCATTAATGATATTGGGCATGGGTAAGTTGGGCGGACGTGAACTTAACTTTTCATCTGATATTGATCTCATATTTACGTTTCCTGAGCATGGTGAAACCCAAGGAGGGCGGAGGCCAATAGAAAACCAGCAGTTCTTTATTCGTATGGGACAAAGGCTGGTGAATATGTTGCATCAAGTGACGGTTGACGGTTTTGTTTTTCGGGTCGATATGCGCCTGCGCCCCTACGGTGAAAGTGGTCCATTAGTGGTTAGCTTTAGTGGTTTAGAAGATTACTATCAAGAGCAAGGGCGGGACTGGGAACGCTATGCCATGGTGAAAGCCCGCGCGCTAGGGCCGTGGACCCATTATAGTGACGAATTACACGGGATGTTACGCCCGTTTGTTTATCGCCGTTACTTAGATTTCTCAGCCATTGAATCCCTACGTAAAATGAAACTACTCATTTCGCAAGAAGTGAGACGTCGCCAATTAACAGACAACATTAAGTTGGGCGCTGGTGGTATACGAGAAGTTGAATTCGTGGTGCAGAGTTTTCAATTGATTCGAGGCGGGCGAGAGCCGGCATTACGCCAACAATCTCTGTTTGCAGCGATTGATACCTTATATCAACTGGGGCAACTAGAATATCGGGCAGTGGATGAGTTAAAGAAAAGCTATCAACTGCTGCGTCGAGTGGAAAACCTGCTGCAAGCGATAGCTGATCAGCAAACGCAAACCTTACCCTGTGATGCGCTCAATTGGCAACGGCTTTGTTACGCATTAGACATGGCCTCTGAAGCCGAGCTTAGGGCTAATGTTGAAGCGGCGATGAATAAAATCCATGGTCACTTTAAAGATACCGTTGGCGGTCAAGATGCCGATGATGTGGATGACATATGGACGCAGCAACTGTGGAATATTCAACAAGATGACCATGCACAAGCAGTTTTGCTTGAACATGGGGTCGATGATGACGCATTTTGGCCAGCATTAAAGCAGTGGTGGCAAACGGTGATAAAACGCTCAATTGGACCTCGTGGCCGACAAACCTTAGATAAGCTAATGCCGTGGCTATTAAATGAAATTGTTGGCTTTGAATTACCCTCCAAAGCCTTCGAGCCCGTATCTAAAGTGCTAGACCAGATCCTCACTCGAACAACCTACCTAGAGCTGTTGTATGAAAACCCCGGCGCGAGACAACAACTGGTCAGCTTGTGTATGGCCAGCCCGTGGATTGCTGAGCAGCTGGCTAAGTTTCCTATGTTGCTCGATGAGCTTATTGATCCGGTGCAGTTATACGATACGACGGCGTTGGATGATTATGGCAGTGAACTGAGACAATACCTTTTGCGGGTGCCAGAAGATGATATGGAACAGCAGATGGAGGCCTTGCGTCAGTTTAAGTTATCGCAGCAGTTGAAAATTGCAGCGGCTGATGTCACCGGGGTATTACCTGTGATGCAAGTCAGTGACCACTTAACCTTGTTAGCTGAAGCGATTATTGAACAGGTGATCTTACAAGCTTGGCAACAAGTGAGTGCTCGCCATGGTGTGCCGCCGCATTTAACGGGGTCAGATATGGGCTTTGCTGTGATCGGCTACGGTAAAGCGGGCGGAATAGAGCTTGGCTATGGATCTGACTTAGATTTGGTGTTTCTTCATGATTACAATCGCACTAAATACCCAGACAGTTTGCATACTAACGGCGACAGAGAAATAGAAATTGGGCATTTCTATCTAAAACTTGCGCAGCGAATTTTGCATTTATTTTCCACTCGAACCTCTTCGGGAGAGTTATATGAGGTCGATATGCGGCTGCGACCTTCCGGTGCCTCAGGTTTATTAGTGAGTGAAATTGAAAACTTTGGCGACTATCAAGCAAATGAAGCTTGGACATGGGAGCATCAGGCTTTAGTGCGCGCCCGCTTTATGTTTGGTGATGCTGACTTGTCAGTGCGTTTCAATGAACTGCGCTCGCAAGTGTTATGTGCTAGCAGAGAAAAATCGCAATTAGCTGTCGCTGTAAGAGATATGCGTGTCAAAATGCGTGATCATTTGCTGAAAGTTGAACAAGATGAGTTTGACTTAAAGCAGAGTCCAGGCGGTATTGCTGATATTGAGTTTATCGCTCAATACCTGGTATTAGCCAATGCTTCAGAGCATAAAGAACTGACCATGTGGTCTGATAATGTCAGAATATTTGAGTCGTTAGCTGAATTGGAGTTACTTAGTTACGTTGAAGCAAAACAATTGACCGATGCCTATTGTTATCTGCGAGATGAAAGCCATCGTCTGACGCTACAACAAAAACCGACAAGGGTTCCACAAAACCAAGTTATAGAGCACTCACAACAAGTGGTTTCCATTTATGCTTCGGCCATAGAATCACAGTGTTGATATGAGCTTTGGTGGATAAACAGGTGTCAAATGGCCGTTAAAATGCACTGCAAATTGCGAAACTAGCTAGCAGTGCATAAGTAACTTATTGATATTGCAGGTTAGGTAAAATATGGCCTAGTTAATGCAGCTGAACTATTCAATGCGACAAGCTTTGGAGGCTGCTATGGCTAAGCTCGGTAATCAACCCACTTTTACAATCAATAAGTCAATCACAATACCTTGTGAGGCGATGGTTTTTAGCTTGGTTAAGCATTTGCAGCAGGCTCGTCAATCAAGACCTATTCCCGCAGTGATGAATTCAAAACACGATAAAAACAGCGCTAAACCGCGTTTACCTGTGGCATGGCTACTATTACTCGTAAGCCTGTTCATCGTTAATGATTGCCAAGCTGATGCGGAAAAGGTTTCAGGAATCTCAGCTTCGCCATGGTCTATTAGTTTTGATGATATGACCATTGGTGGATATCACTCGTTTAACGCTTTTGAAACACAGCAACGGGCCTTGAGTTATCTGCCTCCAAGTTTATATCAGGGATGGGGAGCAAAAATGGCCTATCGCTATCAAGTTGATGAGATTGAACTTCAATGGGGGGTAGGTGTATTCCAATGGCAGCACAACATGACAATGAAAGCGGATCAACATATGAATAATGGCACAGCCCCCTATCTCTCGCTAGGGATGCAATTTGCCCCATCAGCCACTCAAGCGTTGAGCCTGCAATTTCAACATATTGAGATTGAAAATACCGCCTTTCAGCAAATGGGAGTATCTTTTAAATTATTGTTTTAAAATGGAGATACAACTTGTATCACTATTTAAGAAGATGGGGATTTCATCTTTATAGTGTTGCAGCTATAGTGTGGATATTAGGGCTATCAGCGGAAAATTAACATGAGCGCGGTATCTGGTCACATAGTCAACGAAGCACGTCCTTCTGTGTCGATTGGTATTACTCCTACAATAACAAATGAGCAAGGCGGTGCTTCAACAACTCAACCTGCTATTAGTAAGGTCTCTGTTGAAGTGACTTTATCACAGGCAGGAAAAGCATTAAGCGAGCAAGCAAGCTCAGAACCTAAAGACGTTAAACCTTTAGAAACTAAACCCAGTGAAGAGTTGGTGAAAAATAACTGTGAATGTAAGTCTGCTCAGTCTGAGGATAAACAAACAGTTGAAAAAGAAGCGGTAGATAAAGACGCAGAAGCTGAAGCCGACGATAGTTATGGCATTGGCAAATATATTAAAGCCGCAGCGGGAATAGGCAGTATTATCGCATTATTCGCGTAAGCTTGGTTTATACAAGAAAGGGCGCCTTGAAGGTGCCCTTTTTAATGTGTGATGAGCTGCTTTATTCTAATAAAACCTGTTGGCTGTAAACTGACTTTTAAGGTGAGCAATAGCGCCAACGTCACCGAGATAGTCAGCATAGTAAAAATGGCCACCATGATGATTAACTGATATTTCACCGCAATAATAGGGTCGGTTCCACCAAGAATTTGTCCGGTCATCATGCCGGGTAAGGTAACGAGTCCTGTGGTTGCCATCGATGCTAAAATAGGCGCTTGCGACTGTTGCAATGCTGACTGTATAAACGGCCATGCTGCTTGTTTAGGCGTTGCCCCTAACACTAAGGCGGACTCGTAATCACTACGCTTTTCACTAAACGCGGTGAATAAGCGCTGCAAAGCAACAATATTGCCACTTAAACAATTACCTAATAGCATGCCAGCTAAAGGGATAAGGTATTGGGCGCTGTAAACCGGATCAGGTTGCAATAATACCATGAGCAACAGTCCCATTAAGGGCAAAGTTGCAATCAGAAGTGCCGCGGTAATAGGAAAAAAAAGCACCTTTTTAGGCAGTTTTGCACCGCCTAAGATTGCACTTGCTCCCACCATGAGCATGATGGCTAACCAGGCTAAATTGAGCCATAGGCTATTGAGCTCAAATAACAAACCTAGGTAGACACCTACCAGCATAAGTTGCACAGTCATTCGCAATGTAGCGATACTGATTTCTTTACCTAGTTTGAGTTCGAAGCGGAAATTGATCAGCGCGGGAATCGCTAAAATCAGCATAAAACAGCCGACTGCATACCAGCTGATATCTATCGTCGCCTGCATGATGAGCACCGTTTGAATACTTTGCGCTAAGTGTATCTCGTTTCGCTATCTCGGGGCAGTCCTGTGGCGAGAAAATTTCAGCATTATACTCACGGGAATATTTGGTTGTCGCTGTGCTTTATTTTAACAGTAACCAGCAGCATGTAGTTTCAATAGTGAGTTGATGGGCAAGATAAAACACTGCTCTGTATGAGCAGTGTTTTAAGTGTCTATATTTGTGTTAATACAAATAAGAAATTAAAAAATTAGCCTAACGAGAATAGGCAAGCAGTAGCTGACTGCGGTTCTTAACTTTGGTTTTTTTGTAGATGTTCTGCAGGTGCATTTTGATGGTATTAATCGATACACTTAAACGTTCAGCTACCTCGTTATTACTCAGCCCCATGCAAACTAAAGAAAGCACTTCTTGTTCTTTCTTTGTAGTTAGTTTAAATAAAGATAAATATTCAGTTGAGGCAACTGGGCGTTGCTGGCTCAAAATGTATCGGGACAGGGCTTCATTACTAAAGGATAAATTACCTTCTAAAGTCTGTTTTATCACTTTCAACATGATGTAAGTGGGTTGCTTGCTATCGCAAGCACCAGTAAAGCCCTGATTAAGAAGGGCTAACTCATCATTCAGGGTTAGGTTGTGACATATCGCAATATGCTTGCCGCTGTTAAAAAGCTTGCGATCCAAATTGATCATCGCAAGCGGAATATCATTAATAAAGTGTATTAATATTTTTTTCTTGCTCGAAGAGTGAGCCCATGCAAATTCTGCATCTTGATCTGTATTTAGCGCGAGATCTAATAGTCCAGCACAACTATTTAACAATTGAAGATTGATCGGGTCATCACTAAGTGTGAATAATTCACCTTGGTACATTTCATATCCTTATGACATCTTAGTATGCGCATATTGTTACTCCAGATAGGATTTATTGTAATGTTATTATCCTTTAGGGCGGTATTTTAGTGATCGTGAATTATAAATCAATAGTTATTGTTTAATAAATATTCTATTTGACTATGTTATCTTGTTTGAATTTTATTTTGTTATGAATGATAGCGCTTTCAATTGGCAAAGCTGTATTAAAGGGTGTGTTATAGAGCTGTTTATACTCTAAGGTGTGTTTTTCAATATTTTATACAAACTATAGGGTTTATTATCTTTAAACGTGATTGGTTATTTAGTGTAAATTATTTAAGTTGTTGTTTTTTATGTTTTTTGTGTTTTGGTTTTAATACTTTTTCATAGGTATTAATACAAAGGTATAGTTTTTTGTAAATCCTTAAATTTAAAATGATATTCATAATTTGCATTTATTTTAATTGATTTTATTAATTTTATTTATTTGGTTTGGTGTTGTTTTTTTATTTTCCCTAATGCAGTATGTGCAGCCTAAAATTATCGCATTTTAAATTAATGTGGGTAGTTAAGTGGTAGGGAATGGTAATACTTATGGATAAGTTAAATAAAAATACACCCGCTCAGGAAGATAAAACGCTTATTGCTGGTATAAAGTCAGACAATAGTAATGAGACTCATAATTTAATAGGGCAGTGTTTGAAGGGGCGCTACCTAATCGAGTCGCATATTGGCAGTGGTGGTATGAGTGATATATATAAGGCTAAGGATTTGCAGTTTGAATCTGCTGGTATTGCCGAGCCTTATGTGGCGATTAAAGTGCTGCTTCCACAATACAGTGCAACACCAGAAGCTCGCCAAGTCCTTGTGAGAGAGGCGAGAAAAACTCAGCAACTTTCCCATCCAAATATCATCAGAGTTTACGATGTTGATTCGGACAATCAACACCACTTTTTGGTGATGGAGTGGCTTGATGGTGAGTCTCTAGATCAAGTTATCAAGCGTTCAAAGCCACTGGGTATTAAGTTTGACGGCGTGATCAAAATTATCACTCAAATAAGTGCAGCATTGGAGTATACCCACAGACAAGGTATCGTTCACACTGACCTAAAACCTTCAAATATTATTCTCACCCGTCAAGGACAAATCAAAGTTTTCGATTTCGGTGTAGCTAGGGCGCTGCAGTTGAATTTTGATAAGTTTGCCGTACCTAATCAAGAAGTTAGCTCTCCCCTTAGTGGCTTTACACCTGCTTATGCCAGCTTAGAGCAACTAGAAGGGCAAGATGGTTGTGCTGCAGATGACGTTTACGCATTTTCCTGTATTGTTTATGAACTGCTATCAAGTAAGCACCCGTATCACAGGCAAGCGGCAAACCAAGTCGATATTGCTCAGTTTAAGCTTGAAAAGCCCAAAAATATCAGTTTATTACTGTGGCCCATATTAAAAAAAGGCTTAGCGCTCCATAAGCAAGATAGAGCGGTAAGCGTTGATAGCATGGTTAGGCGTTTGGCGACACCTAAGTGGCCAGTAATGACATCAGTTGCTGCAGCAATCACCTTAATTGTAAGCGTCGGTTGGCTTTATCAGTCACAACACAATGAAATTGAACAACTGCAACACACTGCACATATCGTTGTGCAGCAGCAACAAAAGCTCGCTGATTATCAGCAGTTGAATGGCCAACAGTTACTTGGCCAGTATGCCGCGATCACTGATATTAGTCCGTTGAGCAAACAAGGTTTGTTGGCGATGAAACGCCCACAAATCATGGCGATACTAGCGCGTGATATAGAACAAGTACCGCGCATCGGTAAGGGGCAATATCGTAACTTCAGTGAAATTAACCGGATTTTGCGTGAAGGGCAGCTGCTATTTCCAGACTCAGCCACCCTAGCCAGTATGCAAGTTGAAGTGGATACCAATCAGCAATCGGTATTAAACGCACTGTCTGAGCGGCTTAATATGTTGTTAGCGCAAGGTCGATATGGTGAGCACGGAAGCAATGATATTGGGGTAATTTTAAATGATATGCAGATGGTCCAGTCAGGATATGCATTTGTGCCAAGTGACGCTGCATTTGAGCTATACCAATCACGATTTAACCAAGCATTATCAAACCACGACCTGAAAGCATTAGCTTCGCTTGATGAAGTGGGTGAGTTGCTATTTGCACATCATGAACAAGCTGTTGATTTACTTGATTATGGGCAGAAAATGAGTGCAGCGGTTGTCGAAATCAATAGCTACAACCAAGCCATCTCTCAGGGGCTTGACAAGCCTTACCCTTATGGTGCCGCAGAAATTTACTATGCCGAGACATTTGAACAACTTTCCGTGCAGCTTGATAGCGTGTCTACACCGAAAGAATTACATGCCTTTGACGGTGTGGTGAGTGATCTGGCCACCAATTTACCGCAAGATTTTCAACCTCTTCTTAAGCTTGAAAAGCGAGTCGCTGCAACGTATTTGAGATTCGCCAATATTTATATGGAAAAACAATATTTTAAAACGGCAAGAGATCTGATTGCTCGCGGGAATGAACTGTTTGAACGTCTTGGCGGCGTATAGTGAGACTATGCGCGGATCTTAATTTTATGCAATGGAACTAGGATTGTAATTTGCTATGGAATTAGCCTTAGAAATTGTCAGCTATCATCGGCTATCACCAGAACAGGTATCCAACAAACGCTTGACAGAATCAATGACGCTAGGTCGTTCACAAAATAACGACTGGCATTTACCTGATCCGGAAAAAGTCGTTTCAGGTGTCCACGCTCGGATCGATAAGCAACATGATGGATTTTACCTTTCTGATTTGTCGACCAATGGCTTATTTGTTAATCGTGCAGTCGAAGCGTTAGGTAAAGAACGTCAGCATAAGTTGGTTGATGGTGACTTACTCACTTTTGGCGACTATGAAGTAAAAGTGTCAGCGATTGGTGCGGATGCGGCCAGCAATGAAACCTGGAATGAATCAAGCCTGGCTGGAGGCGACTCACTGCCTGTATCAAGATCGCAACCTCAAGTAACCGGTTTAGCTGTCGCTAGTGTTTTGCACAATGCCTCACAAACACCGGGAAGGTCAGTCTCATCAGAAAGTGATACTTCAAGTTTACAACCCATGCAAGCACCATCAGTGCATCCTGACTTGCAAGATCATATTCAGCTACCTAAACATGCAATACCAGAAGCTTGGGAGCAATCTTTCGAATCATTATCAGAACCCGAGAGTATTGGCGGTCATCAAACAGACAATCATAGCCCTAATCACCAAACCGCGGCACAACCTAAGCAAGCTGTTGATCTAGACTCTGGTGATATGAAAGCTTTCTTTGACGGGCTGGGAGTGGCTAAAGAGCAATTACCTTCAGTGGTTTCCGATGCGCTTCTATTTGAAATGGGGCAGAGCATGAAAATGATGCTCGAAGGCTTAATGGCGACGCTACGTCAACGGTCAGCGCTAAAGAATCAGTATCGAATAAATCAAACGACTTTCCAGCAGCAAGAAAATAACCCGTTGAAGTTTTCCGCTTCAATTGATGATGTGTTTCAGAACCTATTCTTACGCAGAAGTAGCACCTTTTTGTCATCAAAGCAGGCCATTTCAGCGGCTTTTAATGATGCAAGAAAACATGATGAAGCCTTTATCGCAGGAGCGTCAGGGGCGATGCAAGGCTTACTGACTCAACTAGATCCACTGAAAGTTGAGCAGCAACTTGCTCACTTATCGGTGGTGGAATCTTTGATTCCAGGGCAAAAACAAACCAAGTATTGGCGCTTTTACAAGAGCTTATATGAAGACATGTGTAGTGATTTTAAACAGCAAGGGCATGGGGCTCTTTCTGATGATTTTATCAAAGCCTACGATGAAAAAATTAAGACTATATAACGGGTGCAGATGATGAATATGGATATCAAAGTTTGGCTATTTAGGGCCATAGTCGCAGGGTGTGGTATGTTGTTGGCGGCATGTTCAACCATTAATGCCATTGTTCCCCCTTCCACTGACGTAACGTTCAACGCTTCAGCAGATATTAATCCAGATATTAACGGGCGACCATCTCCTGTTGTGGTTAAGTTATTTGAGCTGTCTTCTAGAACCATTTTTGATACGCAGGATTTTTTCACCCTTTATGAGTCTGCAGAAACCATCTTAGGTCCAGATTTAATTAAGAAAGATGAATTAGAAATGCAGCCTATGCAACAACTTGAATACCCGATGACGCTCAATACCAATACTCGATATATCGGCGTAGTTGTCGCCTACCGAGATATTGATGCGTCACGGTGGCGCTCGGTAGTCGAGGTTGATCCCACTGGCTATGACGATGTGAATATTAATATTGAGAAGATTGCGGTTTACAGCACTGAGCAATAAATGCCTATCAGGAAAGTGAGTTTATGAGTGATTTTAGCCCTGTAGCCTGGACCGAAGGCATGTTTTTGCGTCCGCAACATATGCAACAACAAGAACGGTATTTACATCATCAGTATGCCAGCTTAGCCAATCGGGTAACGCCTCTGGCATGGGGAATATATCGATTGGAAATTGATGAGAGTTTATTGCGAATTGGTCAGTTGCGATTGAACCACATCGAATGTGTTTTTCAAGATTCGACACTCGCGGTGTTACCGCAACAACACCCACTACCGGAAGCGATTTCTGTTGCACCGGGAACCAGTGACCAACTGGTTTACATCGTTTTGCCCGTCAGCAAAACCACTGGGCAGAATATTTCGGCAATGGGGCAAAATACCATTACTCGGTTTAGCTTTGATGATCACAATATTGTCGATACCAGTGTTGGGGCTGAAGCGATGGAGGTGTTGCAAGTGGCGAAGCTAAATTGCCAGCTCAAATTACAAGCTGAAGATAGGGCGGGTTATGTGAGCCTTGCTATCGCCAAGATCATCGATGTTTCCGAGGAAGGCGTTATTCGTCTTGATAAAAAATTCATCGTACCTAGCTTAGCCGTGGAGCATAACGAAGTGCTGCAAGCAATGATAAGTGAAGTGCATGGGATGGTGGTACAGCGGGCTGATGCGATTGCGGCAAGGCTGAGTCAAGCGCAGGGAAATGCTAGCTCTATTGCCGATTTTTTGATGCTGCAGTTACTTAATAAATACCAACCTATTCTTGAACGCTATCAAACCACACTCGGTATTCATCCTGAACAGGTCTTTTCGACATTTTCCTGCTTGTCTGCTGAGTTAGCCACTTTTAGCGCTCCTGATAAACGCGTTGCTCAGTTGCCTGATTACCACCATGAGAAGCTGAGTGCCTGTTTTAGCTCTTTAATGATGGTGCTTAATCAGTTCTTGAGTAGTGTGTATGAGCAAAGTGCGATTGAATTGCCCCTTGAACGAACCAAATTTGGGATTTATTTCAGCCAAATCGCAGATAAAGCCAGTTTAGACAATGCTGAGTTTGTATTAGCGGTAAAAGCCAGCATTCCCAACGAAGAGTTACGCCAACGATTGCCGGCACAGATAAAAATTGGATCGGTAGAAACAATTCGCGAGTTGGTCAATAACCAGTTGGCTGGTATTGGTGTAGCGGGGTTACCCGTCGCGCCTCGTCAGGTCCCTTATCATGCCGGATACCATTATTTTCAGCTTGATAAAACCCATGCGCTTTGGCGTAGCTTACAGGCAAGTGGCGGTATTGCTATTCACTTATCGGGTCATTACCCAGACTTAGATATCGCCCTATGGGTGATTCATAACTGATCTTCACCATATTAAGGATGATATAAAGTGAATGATAAAACGGTGGTAAAGCCACGCCCAGGTATGCGGTTAGCACCTGAGCAAGCACCAATGCCCACTGAGGCTGATAGCCAAAAAACTCAGGTTCAACACTGGCCAACAGCTCCCCGTGCTAATCAGTCCGTGTTGGGGGTGTCCCAGAATATTATGGTTGATCAGGCTGGCACACTGTTGTCGATCGGCATCCAGATCAGAAATAGTAATCATCATGATGACGTGACCTCTTTAAGAGTGCAGTGTCTCGAGTTAATTAAAAATTACGAACAAAACCTTCGCAATAGTCATTTAGCTGCTGAAGATATAGAGTCAGCACGGTATTGTTTGTGCTGTTTTCTCGATGAGACTGTGCTCAATACCACTTGGGGAGGAGAGAGTGTTTGGGCGTCGGAGAGCTTACTGTCAACGTTTCATAAAGAAACCTTAGGCGGAGAGTATTTCTTTACTTTAATGCAAGACTGCTTACAACAACCACAACAAAAACATCAGCTGCTCGAACTGATGTATTTATGTATAACGTTAGGTTTTGCGGGCAAAATGCGTCTAGAGCCTCAAGGTGAACAGCAGCTGGAGCAGTTAAGGGATAGGGCCTTCCAAGCGTTGCAAGCTGTAAAAGGTGATCGTCACAAAGCACTATCACCTAATTGGCGTGATAAAGTGGTTCAAGATGTGGCCTTTGTACAGCCATTTCCCATTTGGGTCATTGGGGCGTTATTTGCGGTCTTAACCCTGTTTATATACATGGGATTTAGTTACAGCATTAATCAATATTCGTCTAACGTGTACAAATCGTTGGTGGCGCTGGTGCCATGGCAGCCAACCAATAATCATGACGCGCAGAGTCTCAGTCGTGATGAGGCCTTGGTATTACAACAATTGTTGCAAACTGAAATTGCTAAGCAGTTGCTGGAAGTTGAACAGTTAAGCGATCGCACTCGCATTCGTATTGGTGCGGGGGTGCTGTTCTCATCGGGAAGCACTCAGCCTCGGTCTGATTTTGAGGCGATTCTAGCCAAAATAGCCCGCACGTTAGAGAGTACTTCTGGCAAGATTCTGATCACGGGCCATACCGATGATGACCCCATTTTTACCAGTAAATATCCTTCCAATTGGCATTTGTCTCTAGCCAGAGCCACCGCAATCGGTAACTTTCTTGCCAATAATGCCTCATTGAGTGGACGACTTTGGCCCGAAGGACGAGGGGAGTCTGAACCAAGAGTTGAGAATAATAGCGAGCATAATCGAGCGCTTAATCGGCGAATTGAAATCGACTTGCTATTTTAATTGTCATACAAGGGAACTGTTAAATGTCAATAAAATCATTGGGCAACAAGCTAGTTAACTATGTTAAATCCAAGTGGTTTATTACTATTGTTGGATTTCTTTGTTTGGCCCTTCTGCTTTGGTTTGGTGGTCCGATGGTCGCGATTGCGGGTTACGAGCCGCTAGCATCGCCTTTGGTCAGAGTTATTGTATTACTCAGTATCGTTATCATCTGGGGAAGCGTTCATTTCATCTATAAAGCCAAGCGTAAAAAACAAAGTGATGAGATGGTCAATCACTTGATTAATGGCGAAGGAAGTCAAGAAGGTGCCGTTGGAGACGAGGTTGTTCAAAATGAAATTGCCTTGCTGCAGAAGAAAATGCAACAAGCTCTCGATATTTTAAAAACCACAAAATTAGCCAAAAACAAAAGTATTTACGAACTGCCTTGGTACATCATGATAGGCCCACCTGGCTCCGGAAAAACCACAGCGATAGGCCACTCAGGACTCGAATACCCGCTAAAAGAGAAAATGGGTATTGATATGATTCAAGGTGTAGGAGGTACTCGTCATTGTGACTGGTGGTTTACCAATAAAGCTGTGTTGATTGACACCGCCGGTCGCTACACCACCCAAGATAGCCATGCAACTCAAGATAGTCGCGCATGGCAAGGTTTTTTGGGGTTATTAAGAAAATTTCGCCCCCAGAGACCAATCAATGGCGTGATCATTAGCATGAGTATGGCTGAGCTGCTGAATCAGACCAAGACAGAACGAAATCTGCATGCACGAGCAATTAAGCAGAGATTGCAGGAGCTGCAAAATCAGTTGGGTATGACTTTCCCTGTTTATGTGTTGTTGTCTAAATCTGATTTGATTGCGGGCTTTAATGAGTTTTTTAGCGACTTTGATAAAGAAGACTGTGAGCAAATTTGGGGTATTACCTTTGAGTTAGATTTGAGTCAGCCTCAAGACAATACTGTTAGCTCTTTCAACAAAGAGTTTCATGAGTTGTTAGTTAACCTCAATGCTCGCATTAATCAGCGTTTGATGCATGAAAGGGACTTGATTAGGCGTGCACGGATCTATGAATTTCCAAAACAGTTGCGACTGCTTCAATCTGCGACAGATGATTTTCTAAAAGAAATTTTCTCACCCAATGCTTATGAAGAGTCGCCATTATTACGGGGTGTTTATCTCACGAGTGCGACCCAAGAAGGTCAGCCAATTGATCATCTATCTCAGCATTTAGGCAGTGGCGTAACCAGCACTGTTGACAATAGTACTCATCAGCAAAGTCGCAGTTATTTTATTAAACGGCTTTTGGAAGAGGTTATCTTTCCTGAGAAAAATCTTGCTTCGACGAATCGAAAACATACGCAAAAGAATAAAAAGCTAAGGCGGGTGACGATTGCGATGGCCGCCACTGTAACATTGGTGATGACTTATGCGTGGTGGGACAGTTATCAGTGGAATCGTCAGCTTATTGATGGCACCCAACAAGCATTGACACACTATCAACAATTGACAGATGGCGGGCTGAATCCGCAGTCGCAAATTGTGACGTTAACTCAGGGGTTAACCCAATTGCACGTGTTGGCGCAAGGTGTAGACAACGATCGTTTGCAGCAGGCAAAAACGTTGGGATTATTCCAAGGCGATAAGCTAAAACAGCCTGCGGATGCCGCTTACCAGCGAGCACTGGAGGGGTATTTTAGGCCGTTTCTTATGCAGGTGCTTGTGCAGGAAATGGCTGAAAATAGTTCACACCTTAACTACCTGTACGAAACGTTAAAAACCTATTTGATGTTTTATCAGCCACAGCACTTTGATGCCGATGATATTCAGGTCTGGTTTTCTGCTTATTTTGACCGCAATGTACCAGGTAAAGTTAATGCCAGTATACGTGAACAACTTAATGGTCACTTAGCTACCCTGCTAGGAATTGGAATTCGTGGCTCGACAATCAATGAAGAAGCGGTCATTCAAGCTCGGGCGACCTTGACGATGCTACCTTTGGTTGAACGTGCATATCAACGACTTAAAAGCGATCATCTGCAAAGCAGTATTCCGGATTTCAGGCTGATAGATATTCTTAGTTATGAGAGTCTTGATGGGTTGATGTTTCAAAGCGGACGAGCGCTTGATGCGGGTATTCCCGGGCTGTTCACCTTTAATGGTTTCCACGGTATTTTTAGCATAGAAAAAAGCAAAATTGTCAAAAATCTAACCGCGGATAGTTGGGTTTATGGTGATGATCTAAATCATCTTGATGAACAAGCCAAGCAGCGTTTAGCTGCAGAGTTAGAAAGGAAGTACATTCGTGATTATATCTATTACTGGGAAGACTTTATTGCTGATATCGCAGTGAAAAATTATCAAACGCTGTCACAAGCAGAGATAGTTACCCGAGCTTTGTCTAGCCCAGATCAGCCTATTAAAACCATCATTTCAGCGGTACAGAAAAATGTGCAATTGACTAAGTTACCACTATCAACAAATGCCAAAGCGGCAGTTGAAGTCGCTAAAAGTGCCAGTGATGTTGCGTTTCAATCAAAGAAAACCCAAATCAATCGTTTATTACCTAAAGAACCGTTGCAAGTAGAA
Source organism: Shewanella waksmanii (assembly GCF_043643685.1). GTDB lineage: Bacteria > Pseudomonadota > Gammaproteobacteria > Enterobacterales > Shewanellaceae > Shewanella > Shewanella waksmanii_A. The sequence goes on along the minus strand of NZ_JBHZSN010000006.1, from coordinate 311,590 downwards.
GTGGAGCTGCCAGGTAAAGACGTTGAGCTCGCGTTTAGCGAAATACTGTCGATAGAGCTTAGCCAATTAGATGAGATTCAAACCACACTGAGGGCGCTGAATCGAAACATTGGCAAGATTATGCTCAATGGTGACAACCGCGCAAGCTTGATGAATCAAAGTTTAGAAGGTCAATTTGCTCAGTTAGGTAGCAATCTGGCAGAGCAGATCATCGATATGCCATATCCAGTGAACAATTGGCTCGATGATATTGCTTATCAAGCGAAGCGCATGGCAAGTAATAATCAAAATCAACGCTTTAATGGCATTTGGCAATCGCAAGTTTTGGCTGAATTCAATCGTGCCATTAAAGGTCGGTATCCGTTTAATCGCCAAGCTGCAGAAGATGTACGTCTGAAAGACTTTAGCAAATTCTTTGGCTATGGCGGGACGTTAGATAAATTCTGGGACCAGTACCTCGCCAGTCATGTCGATACCAGTAAAAAACCTTGGCGCTTTACCAAGAACATCGGCATCAGCAATGACATTTTATTAATGTATCAGCGAGCGGAAGTGATTAAAGAAGCGTTTTTTGAACCCGGTACCAAAAGACCCAAAATCGATTTTACGTTAGAGCCGCAACTGCTTGATAGCAACGTCAGCTTATTTATGTTGGAAGTCGATGAACAACAGCTTAAATACCGTCATGGCCCGTCACGAAAAGAGCAATTTGTTTGGCCAGGCATCAGTGCCAATAACGAAACACGCATTGCATTTACTCCACCCAATGGCGGACGTTCAATTAACATCAAATATGAAGGAGAGTGGTCGTTTTTCCGCTTGCTTGACGAGCTAAGTAATAAGCGCCCTCAGACTAAGCAAGATGGTGTACTAGAAATTGAGTTAAGTGGCTACAACGCAGAACTGAAGCTGGTGGCCAATAGCGTAAATAATCCGTTTTGGATGGCCAATATGGAGCAGTTTTCATGTCCACGAAATCTCTAAACCCGATCGGCTACTGCGGCAAAGTACCGTCAAAGGGAGATTTTGTGCAGCATAATCTCAGTGCCGATTTTATTAAAAGCTGGAGTGAATGGCAGCAGGCGGTCGTTGCGGTCAGTAAGGAGCAAATACCACAATGCTGGTTAGATTGTTACCTAACCAGCCCTGTTTGGCATTTTGCGTTGTCAGCTGGTGTGTGCAGTGACTTTGCCATGTGCGGCACGATGATCCCAAGTGTCGATAATGTCGGTCGCCACTTCCCGTTTACCCTCGCGGCTCAGCATCGGTTAAGTCCTTTGGCTATTTGGCATCATAGCGCTGATTGGGCTCCGAGCTTCCAGCAAGCCATTCTTGAAACCTTGGAAGATGACTGTCAATTGGAACCTTGGTTGGCAAAGCTTATAGATAGGATTGATTTTGCTACCGCTCCTGAAAATCTACACATAAATGACCAGCATGTAGATCTCGTCAAAAAGTCATGGGTTTTCCAAGGCCGTGAAGGAATTGCTGCTGATCATTTATTGCATCGTTATTACCAACAACATTTTGGACGTTACAGCATTTGGTGGACAGAGGGCTCACAGTGGGTATCTCCCTGCTTTATCGTTTGTGAAGGTCTGCCAGAGGTGAGCCAGTTTGTGTCAATGCTCAATGGCCAATGGGCTGAAAGAGATTGGAATGTGGCGCGCGTCACGGAGAAACAGTAATGCATCAAACAAGTCATGGGATTAGCCATAGAGGTACGGTAAGAGAAATTAATGAAGATGCCTGCTTAGAGCTAACTCACTTGGGGGTTTGGGTCGTGGCAGATGGCATGGGAGGGCATGCAGCTGGTGATGTTGCCAGTCAACTTGTGATTGATGTTATTCAGGAGTCCTTAAGTCACTGTACGCCTGAGCAGGTTAGCCAAGCATTGTTGGTGAGTGCGTTGGAGGAAAGTAATCGACGTTTAAGACAGATGAGCGAACAACAATTTGCCGGAAAAATCGCTGGTAGTACCGTAGTTATTTTGTGGATTCATCAACACCAATATCACTTAATGTGGGCTGGAGATAGTCGAGGTTATTTGTTTCGCGGCAACGAGTTAAAACAAATTACCAAAGATCATAGTCAGGTTAATGACATGGTCGACGAGGGTGTCTTGCTCCCTGAAGAAGCTGAACAACATCCTTTAGCGAATGTGATCACCCGTGCCGTAGGAGTGGACGATTACTTATTAGTGGATATTAAGCAAGGTACCTTGGTCAATAACGATATATTCCTTTTATGTACGGATGGATTAAATAAAGAGCTGACTGATAATGAAATTGCTAATGCTATTCAGCCAGGAAATATCATTGATTCAGGTATGGCGTTAATTCACAGTTCATTAGTTCGTCATGCGAAAGATAATGTCACTTGTATATTGGTTAAAACTCACTACGGCATTTCAAATAATCAATCTCGCGATGTTGATGAAGGGGATAAAACCATACCTGTATTTGTGTAATTAATTCTCGTTATTGATTTAAATGTGTGATGCAGATTATTATGTCTTCTGATTGTTTTATATTTTTTATTTGTTTGGGTGTTTTTTGTTTTTCGGTGTATATAGGTATGTATTCGCATGGGTGTGATTTTTAAATTTATATATACTTGAGTGTTTTTTGTTTGTTTGGAATTAATGTTTGGTTTTTATTCAAGGATTGAATTTGTGCAATTTGATATGCTAAAAATAGATGAATATACATTACCTGTTTCTGCAGATAATCCTTGCGGTAATGATCCTCGTGAAAATGTTAGTCCAACTTCAAGGTATTACTCCCTTAAAGATGTAAGAAATAGTGCAAGAGCTAAAGAGCGTAAAGCCTTAGTTGATGAAGAAAACGTGCTTAGCGTTGCCACAGATTGGCGGCCGATCGCCGAGCAGGTTCCACAAGCATTAGTTGATGAGTGTAAAGACTTGGAATATGTCGCTTGGTTTATTGAAGCGCGTTGCAGGTTATCGGGTTTTAAAGGCTTGGCCGAAGGCTTTGTGCTAGCAGCGAAGTTGATAGAACTGTACTGGGATGCATTGTATCCGACTCCCGACCCCACAGATCTCGAGGAGAGACTTTCTCCCTTGATAGGCCTTAATGGTGTTGATAGTGAAGGCTCACTTATTCAGCCGATAAAATCCATTTTGATATCACAAGGCTCGACTTATGGCGCTTTTTCTACTTGGCAATATGATCAGGCGCAGGAAGTGGCAAGATTAGATAAAGACAAGCAACAAAAGCGCATAGATGCAGGTGCTGTGAGTTTAGAAGAGCTGGAGTTAAGTATAAAAGAGACTGACGATGAGTTTTATCTTCACTTGTGCCAAGACTTAGAGCAGGCCGTTGCCGGGTTTAATTTACTCTCTACAGCCATGGACAACGCCATGCAAGGCGTGCCGCAGCCGACAAGTTATATCAGTAAAGCATTAGCACATTGTCAGCAACAAGTCCTCACGATTGCCGAGCCAATTTTAAATAAGCATCGAGTTGCTGATGATGAAGCTGAGTTATCACATCAGCAAGGTGTTGAACTGTCTCAGAATAAACCAACTAATGATAAAAATATTATTAAGCAGCTTAGTTCAAGGGAAGAGGCTATTAATAATCTGAGTAAGGTTTCAGAGTTTTTTAGAAAAACAGAACCACATTCACCAATGTCTTATGCCATAGAGCAAGTGATTCGTTGGAGTGATTTAAGTTTGCCTGAATTATTAAATGAATTGATTCAGGATGGTGAAGCAAGGAATGGTTATTTTAAGTTGTCGGGTATTAAGCCTGAAGAATGATTTAACTTGCGAGCATATAAAGGAAAGGAGTTCTAATGAGTATTCACGATAGATTAAAAAGAGTACGAAAACCACGAGTACATATTACATACGATGTGGAAACAGAAGGGACGGTAGTTAAAAAAGAGTTACCTTTTGTTATTGGTATCACGGGTGATTTTACTGGGCACAACACAGAAAACTTAAAGCCTTTAAAAGATCGTCGGTTTATTCAGATTGATCGCGATAATTTTGATGATGTGATTAAGCGCATGAACCCAACGTTGTCGCTCGCGGTAGAAAATACTTTGGCGGGTGATGATTCGCAGTTAAAAGTCGATTTAAGTTTTAACTCATTAGAAGACTTTGAGCCAGCAGCGATTGTTAATCAAGTTGAGCCGTTGAAAAAGTTGATGGAAACCCGCAATAAACTGCGAGATCTGATGACCAAAGTAGATCGCTCCGAAGATCTTGAGAATATCCTTGAGGATGTACTGAACAACACGACGAGCTTAGAAAAGTTAGCGCAAGAATTAGATATTCAAGGAGCGGAGTCATGAGCACGGAAACAGCGGATGCGGTATTAGAACCAGCAGCAGAGCAGGCGAGTGTCTCTTTGTTGGAGCAGGCTATTGGTGCAACAAAGCAAACCGATTCAAATCGCGCCGAAGAATTGATTCGCTCGCTTACTGAGGAGGCGTTAAAAGGCACGGTAAAATGGAATAAAAACCTGACAGTGACCTTTAATGAAGCGATTAAAGTGATCGACAGCGTAATCTCAAAGCAGCTGGCAGCTATTATGCATCACGATGACTTACAAAAGCTCGAAGGCAGTTGGCGTGGGTTACACCATACCGTGAGTAATTCAGAAACGAATGAAACTCTTAAGATTCGTATGATGAGCTTAAGTAAAAAAGAGCTCCATAAGGATTTAAGTAAAGCGGTAGAGTTTGATCAAAGCCAGATGTTCAAAAAGATTTATGAAGCGGAATTTGGCACGCCAGGCGGCGAACCTTATGGCTGCTTAGTTGGCGATTACGAATTTAGCAATCACCCTGAAGATGTCGAAACCTTGTCGTTAATGTCTAACGTGGCAGCTGCGGGCTTCTGTCCATTTATTTCCGCTGCAGGATCATCGCTATTTGGCTTTGATGACTGGACTCAGTTGAGTAAACCCAGAGACTTAGAGAAAGTCTTTGAGTCATTGGAATATACTCAGTGGCGTTCTTTCAGAGAAAGTGATGATTCTCGTTTTGTTTCCTTGACCATGCCTAGAGTGCTCGCTCGACTACCGTATGGTAATGCGACAAAGCCAGTTGAAGAATTTTGCTATGAAGAGTTTGAACTGGATGAAACCAGTACTCGCTCTAAAACCGCCAATCACGATGATTACTGCTGGATGAACTCCTCTTACGTGATGGCAACCAATATGGGGCAAGCTTTCAGTAAGTATGGATTCTGCACGGCGATCAGAGGCGCAGAAGGAGGCGGCAAGGTCGAGGGTTTACCTGCGCATATCTTTACCAGTGATGATGGCGATCCTGATCTTATGTGTCCAACTGAGATCGGTATTACAGACCGCCGTGAAGCAGAGCTGAGCAAGTTAGGTTTTCTGCCACTGTGCCATTACAAGCATACCGACTATGCGGTGTTTTTTGGCGCGCAGTCTTGCCAAAAACCACAGATATTCTCCAGTCATGATGCGACTGCTAACGCCGCAATTTCATCTCGTTTGCCATACCTAATGGCGACATCACGTTTTGCCCATTATCTGAAAGTAATGGCGCGAGATAAGATTGGTAGCTTTATGGAAGCGGAAGATGTTGAGTCTTGGTTGAATCGTTGGATTTTATCTTTTGTTAATGCATCAGAGGGAGGGGGGCAAGATATTCGTGCCAAATACCCACTCGCTGATGCAAAAGTCGAAGTGAAAGAGATTCCTGGACAACCAGGCAGCTATAACGCAGTTGCATGGTTAAGGCCGTGGTTACAGATGGAAGAGCTTACTGCCTCGCTAAGGCTAGTGGCAAAAATTCCTAAAGTGGGCTAACTGCGCTTTCAAAGATATGCGCTTTCAAGGATAGATATCTGCATGAGTCAGGAAAGCATTTCATTTGTTGATGATGAAATATTTCAGCATGATGCCGCGTGTACATTTGCGGCATCTGAACCACAACTCCGGCTTAAGAATAAGCATTTAGTGGAGCGATTTTTGCGCGAGCCTAATAGTAGAAGATCTCTGCTGTTATGGTTAGAAAATAGTGGTGCTTCACTCCCTCGCTTAGATAAGCAGTCTATCTATCCTTTGTTGTTAAAAGCAGTCAACGAGATTGACCGTAAAATAGCGCAGCAACTTAATGCGATTATTCACCACCCCAGCGTGCAGCAGCTTGAAGCAAGCTGGCGTGGTGTATTGTATTTGGTCGAGCAAAAACAACGCTGTGATAAATCAGAACGCGTCAAAGTAAAGCTGCTTGACTGCAGCTGGAAGACCTTGAGCAAAGATATTAATAAAGCGATAGAGTTCGATCAAAGCGAGTTTTTTAAGCTTATTTATAACAATGAGTTTGATATGTCAGGCGGTGAGCCGTTTGGGGTAGTTGTCGGCGACTACATGATAGGTAATCGACAATACGGTGGACAAGGTTTCAATGATATTGAAGTGTTGAAGGAGATTTCTCGTACTGCCGCTGCGGCATTCGCGCCATTTATTTCATCGGTTTCACCGACTTTTTTTGGCGCTGATGATTTCTCCGATCTTGCCGTTAGTACTCACTATGCAGATACCTTTGAACAACCTGAATACATTAAGTGGCATGCTTTTAGGCGTATGGATGATGCCCGATTTATCGGCTTAACGTTGCCGCAAATTCTTATGCGTCCACCTTATCGAATTGATGGCTTACGCAGTGAAGGTTTTAAGTTTAAAGAGCAAATATCACAACCACAACGCGATCATCTTTGGGGTAATGCGGCTTATGCATTTGCTGGTATTTTGATTCGGGCTTTTACTGAATCAGGATGGTTTGGTCAGATCCGTGGAATGCAGCCAGGACAAAAGAAAAAAGGCTTAGTGAGCGACTTGCCTGTTTGCCAATATGAAACGGATTTACATCGTAAAACAAGTAAACCTTCGGTGAATTTACTGGTGACAGATAGCGCAGAAAAGTCACTATCAGATCAAGGGTTTATTCCGCTGTCTCCCATTCCAGGTTGCGAACATCTGGTGTTTTACAGCAATGCCTCCGTTCAAAAGCCACAGCAGTATGAGCGTTTGGAAGAGAGTATAAACGCAAAGCTATCAGCAATGCTGCAGTACATTTTGTGTGTCTCTCGGTTTGCCCATTACATTAAGGTGTTAGGCCGAGATAAAGTGGGCTCTTCACTCTCTGCCGAACAATGTCAATCAGAATTACAAAAATGGCTGCATCAATATACTACCGCGTCAGAATCCGCTTCGGATGAGATACGCAGTAAATACCCATTACGCAGTGCCCAAGTACAGGTCAAAGAGATGCGGGGGAAGCCAGGACATTTTTATTCCATCATTCAGCTTCAGCCCCATTTCCAACTTGATCAAATGGTATCAAGTATCAAGTTGGTGACTGAATTAACGCCAAGAAATTAAGTAAAACGGGAAAAATAACATGGAAATAGTTAAGCAGATGATTCAAGAAGCCAAATTAACTGAGGCGATTGAATTTGTGCAGCAACAGCTAAAGGATGACCCCCTTAACCCTGACTTGAAGAGTACCTTAATTGAACTCTTATGCATTAATGGTGAGTTCGAACGGGCAGATAACCTGCTGAATTTAATTGTGCAAAAGCATCCTGATTTTCTAATTGGTGCGGCAAATTTACGCCAGCTGATTCGTGCTGCGCAGTCGCGCCAAGATTGTTTGAATGGGCAGAGCGTTCCTAAATTATTTCAAGACGTTGATGCTCACAGCGAAGCTTTTATGAAGCTACGTTTAGAGCTCAGTCAAGGTCCGTCAGATGAGGTGAGTCAGCGAGCCCAAGCCCTAGAGTTAGCAAGGCCTGAAGTTGCCTTAACTATCAATGAAAAGTGTAACCAAGAGGTGCGTGACCTCGATGATACTCTCGGTGGTTTTGTGGAAATTTTTGGCACCGATGGCAACTACTATATTGCCCAGCTTGCAGAGATAGATTACTTGCATTTGAAACCTGTCTCATCGCTTATTGAACATGTTTGGCGCCGGGTTGATTTAGCGATTAAAAACGGACCAAGCGGTGAAGCCCATATTCCGGTGGTATATGCCATGAGCGAAACAGACTCGCAAAAGCTGGGACGAGAGACTGACTGGTTAGAGGCGGCTACTAATGTGATGACAGGCCGTGGCATGAAGATGTGGTTTGCAGATAATGAGGCTGTGCCATTTAATGCCATTAACAAGCTTGCTGCAGCCAGTTAGGTATAACGCTTGATGACCACTAATACCGCTATTGGCTCTGCCAAAATACAAGCCTCGTTATTAGATCGATTAATCGATGATGATCCGCAATCTGCCGATAGCAAAGAAAGCCATCGAGGTCTGAACTTACAACAGCTGCGCAGTAACGTTAGGCGTGATTTAGAGAACCTGTTGAACGCTAAGGTGCAGTGGCACAAATGGCCATCGCATTACCATGAGTTAGAGGCATCTTTGCTCAATTATGGTCTTAGTGACTTTTCAAGTATGGCTGTGGCAAGCCTCGAAGGCCGGCAAATGTTATGTCAACAAGTTGCTGACACCATCAAGCGATTTGAGCCTAGATTTATTGAAGTCTTGGTTGAGACCACTGATACAGAGCAACCGTTAGATCGCATATTACGCCTGCGGATTAATGCGCTGCTGTATGCCGATCCTGAGCCGGAATATATTACGTTTGATTCTGAGGTTGAGCCCGTTCATTTAGGTATGACAGTAAATGAGGCCGAATTTTGAACCAAGAATTACTGAAATACTACAATCGAGAGCTAGCCTTTATTCGCCATATGGGGGCCGAGTTTGCTCAGCAGTACCCTAAATTAGCGGGGCGATTGCGACTGAGTGACGAGCACGTTGAAGATCCTCATGTCTCAAGGTTGATAGAAGCATTTGCGCTTTTGACTGCGCAAATTAGGCAGAAACTTGATGATAGTTTTCCTGAACTGACTGAAGCTTTACTTGGTCAACTCTATCCAGATTATCAAGCTCCTATTCCTTCTATGTCGGTGATTAAAATCGAGACAGAGAATGTCTCGACTACAGGAGTTGTATTACCAAGGGGGAGTCAAGTCGATACGCAGGTTGAAGGCATGAAAACTTGTCACTTTCAGACTTGTTATGATACGAAATTATGGCCGTTAGATGTCATTGATGCGCAATTTGAAAATGCCCCTTTTAATGCCCCGAAACCAATCTGGAATGAGCATGCTAAATCGACGTTAACCATCAGTCTGGCCGGCGAATTTACTGAAGTATCGATGGCAACTTTAGCAATCAAAGAGCTGCGGTTCTTTCTTAATGGGCAGGCACATCAAACCTTTCATTTATATCAGATGCTGTTTGAGCATTGTATTGGCATGGCCATCTCGCCAAAGGGTCAATATAACCAAGCTAAATATATTGAAAGACGCCATATTCAAGCAGTGGGTTTTGCTGAGCAACAGCAAGTTGTTCCATACAGTCAACGCACGTCATCGGGTTTTCGCTTGTTGGTGGAAAACTTCCTTTTTGCTGAGAAATTTCTATTTTTTGATTTAGTCGATTTGCAAGATTGTTGGCAACATTTGCAGAGTGAGTTTGAGTTACATTTTTACTTCAATACCACTGCAGAAGATCTTGAGAAACAGGTTAATGCCAATCATTTCATGTTGGGGTGTACACCCATCATCAATTTGTTTGAGCAAGAGCTTGAGCCTATTAGCGTCGATTCTGCTCAGTACGAGTATAAGCTGCAAGCGCGATATTTAGATGCAGAAGTTTCTGAAATCATCGCCATCAACGAAGTTGCAGCGTTTGATCCAGCTGATAACAGAATCAAGGTCAGCCCTTTCTATGGTGAAGCTCATCCCGCTTATTTAGGCCAAGATCGTTTGTTTTGGCATGTGAGAAGAGAAGCCGCGAGTTGGGCTGGTGGCTATGCAGAGCAAGGGACAGAGTTGTATTTGTCTTTAGTTGATAAGGATTTTAAAGGGTTTGATATAAACGCCGACGATGAGTCTTGGGTGCTCAGTGCCAAAGCGCTTTGCAGCAACCGAAATTTAGCTGCACATCTGCCTTTTGGGACTGATGAACCTAAGATGTTCATTGCTGAGCGGGCGGATATTATTAAAAAAGTGAAGTGTTTGCATGCGCCCACCTTACCGGTACGCCCGGCACTATCTGATGCGTCACGTTGGCAACTAGTGAGTCACCTGACGTTAGATAGTTTTAGTGGGGCTCATGCGCTGAAACATTTAACAGAAACACTAAAACTGTATGACTTTAAAGCTTCACCAGAGAATAAAGCGTTAATTGATAGCATCATTGCGGTGGATATGGCCCCAGCAACAGCCCGAGTAACCCATGCAGGTAAAGTGGGCTTCTGTTCGGGAACGGATATAGAGCTTACGTTTAGCAAAGATCATTATGCCGGTTCGGGAGTGTTTTTTTTCTGCAGTGTTTTGGACCACTTTTTTGCTCAATTTGCGGTAGTTAATAGTTTTACCCGTTTAAGTCTACGTTTTAGCGGCCAAGAGCGGCGTTATTATACTTGGCCTGCCAGAGCAGGTAGTAGGCCGCTGCTATGAGCATTGAACAATTATTGCTATCGCCAAATGAACATGATTTTTATCAAGCGGTTTTTCAAATACAGCGTCAGCTTAGTGATGATAAAGCGAGCTTTCATGGTGTCGGTCATGACAGTTTACCAAACCAAGAGTTGATTCGATTTAAAGCTGACCAACACTTGGGGTTTCCTGGGCAGTCAATCAGTAAGGTAGCAATTAAAGATAAACAACTTAGTCATGGCACGGCTGTCGACATGAGCGTTTCATTTATGGGGCTTACAGGCCCAAGTGGCGCACTACCGCAACACTATAGTGAGATGGTATTGGCTAGATTGAAACTCAAAGATACTGGTATGAAGGACTTCTATGACCTGTTTAATCATCGATTAATCTCATTGTTCTACCGGGCTTGGGAAAAGTACCGATATAGTGCCAGTTATCAACTAGGTAGCGACACTAATATAGATTCATTTTCTTCAGTATTACAGTACTTTAGTGGTCAAAGTAGTTTAGCTAAGTATTACGCTGGTTTTCATCATCGTGCCAGCCCCAGTGCCGAAAGTTTAGCGACTATGTTAAGGGAGTTTACCCAAGGGCAGGTTGAGGTCGCACAGTTTCAAGGTCGCTGGCAGAGATTAAAACCTGAGGAGCAAACACAGCTAGGTGGTCGTTGTCGACCTGAAGGCCAGTACGCATGTTTAGGCGTTGATGCCAGCTTAGGCAAACAAGTCTGGGATATCAATTCGGCAATCAAAATTACCCTTAGCTTTAAGAGCAGTGAACTCGCTGCTGAGTTTTTGCCGGGTAAGCAAAAAACTAAATGGGTAAAGGCGTTGATAAGCGATTATTTGGGCAAGGCAACGCAGTTTAAGTTGCAACTTAATGCCACTACCGCGCAAATGCCCACTGCACAACTATCCGCCAATGGGCTTGGTTTAGGCTCAGGTTGTAGTTTAGTGAGCCGTCCCTGTCAGTCACAAAAAGTACAAACAATATCTATTTAAACTCTTTACTAAAGGATTAGCGATTATGTCAGCGATGACACTGAGTAAATTAGTAGAAAAACTTAACCCGAACAGCAAAAGAGCGTTGGAATCTGCTGCGAGTATTTGTCACAGTCGCAGCCAGTTTACCGTCGAAATTGAGCATTGGCTGTTGGCAATGTTAGAAAGTGACTTGGCTGATATGACGCTAATTTGCGATCACTTTTCAATTGATAGGGCACAGTTATCTGATGAGCTCAAGCGAGGTTTAGAGGGCTTTAAAACCGGTAATAGTTCAGCGCCCAGCTTATCACCCCATATCGTGAATCTGTTGCGGCAGACGTGGCTTAACACCAGTATTGAGTTTGCCGATACTCAGATTCGCTGTGCTTATCTCATCTATACCTTACTTAATGACGACTCTCTAAGTGCACTGGTATCACGTAGTGCTAAACAGTTATTACACATTGACAGTGGCCAGCTATTACATCATTGGCCGGAGATGAGCCGTCAAGGTCAGCAACAATCAACGGAATCTGTTAATGATTCGCTAGATGCTGAAAAAAGTACGACATCAAGCTTGGCTCAGTTTACTCAAAACCTCACCGCTGACGCCAAAGCCGGCAGAATCGATCCAATATTAGGCCGAGACAATGAAATCCGCCAAATGATCGATATTTTGACTCGGCGTCGACAGAACAATCCGATTTTGACCGGTGAAGCTGGCGTGGGGAAAACTGCAGTAGTAGAAGGACTAGCATTAAAAATCGCCCAGCGTGATGTGCCGCCTGCGTTACAAAATGTCGCCATACACATGCTTGATTTAGCGTTACTGCAGGCTGGTGCTGGGGTAAAAGGTGAGTTTGAGAATCGCTTAAAGACATTAATCCAAGAGGTAAAGCAGTCTGCCCATCCCGTTATTCTGTTTATCGATGAAGCACATACTATGATAGGTAGCGGTGGAGCAGCAGGTCAAAATGATGCGGCTAATTTATTGAAACCTGCATTAGCGCGTGGGGAATTGAGAACGATTGCAGCAACCACTTGGGCTGAATATAAAAAGTTCTTTGAAAAAGATGCCGCGCTGACGCGCCGGTTTCAAGTGGTGAAAATAGAAGAACCAAGCGAGCAGCAAGCTGTGGTCATGATGCAAGGGTTACTACCGATAATGGAGCAGCATCATAACATCTTGATTAATGAGCAAGCATTAAATGCCGCTGTCAGCTTGTCCCATCGCTATATCACAGGTAGGCAACTTCCAGATAAAGCAGTCAGTTTACTCGATACTGCTTGTGCGAGGGTGGCAATGAGCCAAGCTTCTACGCCTGGTGCAGTGGAGGCGCTAGAGCGGCAAGTTGTGCAATTGAACACACGAATGGCATTACTGCAACGTGAGGTCAAAACGGGCGAGAATCATAGCAAGACACTCAAACAGTTAAAGCTGGAGTTGAAGTCAGTTGAGCGTGAGCTAGTGCCTTTGCAACAATTGTGGCAGCAACAGCTTAATCAAGTAAAACGTATTGCCGAACTTATCAACCTATTGCAAGCGGATGACGTTGACAATGGTGCAGAGTTGTTGATGGAACTCAGTAAGATAAAACAAGACCTTACAGAAACAGAACAACTGATGGTGCATTGGCAAGTAGACGGCCAGTTAATTGCAGAGGTAATTTCAGACTGGACCGGAATTCCTGTTGGAAAAATGCAACAAGATGAGATCAACACCATTTTGTCATTAAAGCAAAGTATGGCGAAAAGGGTGGTTGGCCAAGATCATGGCCTTGAGATTATTGCTAAAACGGTACAAACCTCACGAGCACAATTGGGTGATGAAAAGCGACCTATTGGGGTGTTTTTATTAACCGGTCCAAGCGGGGTGGGGAAAACCGAAACGGCATTGACCCTTGCAGAGCAAGTGTATGGTAGTGAAGACAACCTTACCGTCATCAATATGTCAGAGTTTAAAGAAGAGCATAAGGTGTCTTTGCTATTGGGATCGCCTCCAGGGTATGTGGGTTATGGCGAAGGAGGGGTCTTAACTGAGGCCGTCCGTCGTAAGCCATACAGTGTCATTTTGCTTGATGAAATGGAAAAGGCTCATCCAGGTGTACAAGACATTTTTTATCAAGTGTTTGATAAAGGACAGATTAAAGACGGTGAGGGCCGTGATATCGATTTCAAAAACACCATTATTATCATGACATCTAACGTAGGCACAGACACTACTATGTCTTTGTTTGAAGATGAAAATACAACCCCTTCGATTACTGGGCTAACAAAAGCGCTACAAGATGATTTACTTGAGTTCTTTAAACCAGCATTTTTAGGTCGCGTTAATGTTGTTCCTTATGTGCCTTTATCGGTTGAGACACTTAATAAAATCACTGAGCTTCAGTTGGCTCGTGTTGGGGTACGACTACAAGATAACTATCAGGCTAAGTTTAATTACACCGATCTCGTTGTCGATAAAATTGTGTCTATGTGCCAAGACTCAGGATCGGGGGCACGTAATATACATCGTATTTTACAGCAAACATTATTACCCGACCTCTCGGTTAAAGTGTTAGAGAAAATAGGAAAAAATAGAAAAACAACCTCTGTTAATATTGATGTAAATAAAAAAGGTTTCACTTATAAGGTATAGTTTTCTTTTTAAATAGTTAGTTTGGGTGTGCAAAGTGTGGGATTGGTTTTGGAGTTGGTCAATCCCACAAGCTTTATTTTTCCTAGCTTGTAACATCAAAGTGTTAAATTAATTTGTTGATGTAAGTCAATAGTGCTATTTGTTTGTTTTAATTCAAGTGCTGCAGGTTTAAGTTGTTGTTTTTGCTGGTTATTTATTTTGTTTTTGACTTGTATTTTAATATTGATGTTATCAGTGTTTTATTATAATCTTCGCCCGTAATGTAATGATTGATATTTAAATTGGTTTTTATTTATAGATTTAATTTAAATGTAAATTAAATTTGCATTCAATTTGTTTGCTTGGTCAAACAGTAATTAGCCTGTCCAATAACGGATGATTAAACGCACAAGGAGCATGAATAATGCAAGCGAATACTTATTTAAACTATGAAGGTATAAAAGGCGAAACGACAGCAGAAGAATACAAGGATATGATCACAGTCTTATCTGTTGACTGGAATGTGAGTCGTGAGCTGACTTCTTATACGGGAACTGCACAAGATCGTGAAGCGAGTGCAACTCGTTTGGGTGATGTCACAATCACTAAGTTACAAGATAATGCGTCAACTTATTTATTCGAAGAAGCAACCATTGGTAAAGGCAAGAAGGCTGTTTTTCATATCACCAAACAGGGTGACAAAATTGAAGAGATTATGCAGATCGAACTGACAGATGCCATGATCTCAAGCTACAGCGTGTCAATTCAGGGTGACCGCCCTGTTGAGACTATCACTATCAGCTACACAGAAATGATGATGGCTGTGACGCCAACAGATGACAAAAACAATGTTACTGCAGCGCTTCGTTATGGCTACAGTGGTGTTAAAGGTCAACAAATGTAATTGCATTTGCGATCAAAGGCCTTGGGATCTGATGATTCCGAGGTCTTAGTTTAGATTTACTGAGGCAAGGAATGCTAAAGGCGACACAGGCAAATAACATAATCAGTATCCAAACCCCGTTGGGTAAAGATGCGTTGTATTTAACTCACTTATCTGCTGATGAGGCGATTTCACAGTTATTTTCTATTACGGTTTCCATGTATGCGGTCGGCACGAGTATTTCGCTACCTAGTTTGGTGGGGAAAAGTGTCACTATTGCCTTGAGAAATGCTTTTTCATCAGGGGCTGTAAGATACTTTAACGGCGTTGTTAGTCATATGGAATCTGCAGGCATGAGAACTGCAGCAAGTGATGTTAGTGAAGATTATATCGACTATCAGGCCGTGATAGTACCCGCAGCAGCACTAATGCAAAAGCGCACCAATTGCCGTATTTATCAGAATTTATCGGTTGTTGATATTGTCAGTGATCTGTTTGGTCAACATAGTGTGTCGTTTCAAGATAAGACCACCAAAACCTATCCTAAATATGACTATTGCGTTCAATACCAAGAATCAGATTACGATTTTGTTGTAAGGCTATTGCAACAAGAAGGCATTTTCTATTTCTTTGAACACAGTGCATCAGCGCATACGTTAGTGCTAGCCGACGATATTACTGCGTACAAAAAATGTGCTGAAGACCAAGTTAGATGTTATTCAGGTCATCTGTCAGAGTCCCATGTCGTACATTGGCAAGGGGGGTTATCTATGGTCAGTGGCGCATATACCCAAAAAGGTTATGACTTTGAGCAACCCAGTTTATTTCCGCTAGGTAGTATTTCTCAATCTGAACTACCGGCTCAGTCAGCACTGGAAGTATTTGATTATATTGGTGAATCAGAAATCAATAAACGTCCTCAGCCTTATGCAAACAGTCAACTGGAAGCGGTACAAAAGGATATGTATAAGTGTTCTGGGCAAAGTGACTGCCGTAGTTTTGCTGTGGGTCAGTTCTTTACCTTTAAAGATCACGAAGATAGCCAATACAAAGGGCAGAGTTTTGTTGTAACCGCAATGCGCACTAGTGCCACTCAAGCAAATCAATCCGGTGCAAGTCAATCTCAAAGTAATTGTGTATACAAAAATGACTTTGAATGTGTGCCTAAATCAACCCCCTATCGACCAAGTAACCTACAGAGAAAACCGTTAATTAATGGGGTGCAAACGGCAATTGTGACAGGCGACGCTGGTGATGAGCAGCATATTGATAAGTTTGGTCGAGTGAAAGTGCAGTTTCACTGGGACCGAGAAGGGACATTTGACGGTAAAAGTTCGTGCTGGATCCGGGTTGCCCAGAATTGGGCTGGCAATAAGTGGGGAGCATTTTTCTTTCCAAGAGTTGGCCAAGAGGTGTTAGTGGAATTTATTAATGGTGATCCCGACCAGCCCATTGTCAGTGGTGCTGTGTATAACGCCGATTTAATGCCGCCATATGCGTTGCCAGCCAAGAAAACACAAAGCGGTATCAAAACCCGCAGTACGAAAGAAGGTGCCGCAGATAACTTTAATGAACTGCGTTTTGATGATGAGAAAGGTAAAGAGCTGCTGTTTTTACAAGCGGAGAAAGACCATCAGTTAAATGTCAAGAATGATCAATTCGATACCATTGGTCGTGACCGTATCGGCGAGGTTGGTAACGATGATCGCCTAACGATAGGTAATGATGCCGCCATTGATGTTGCTAATAATGTTGCGTTGACTGTCGGTAAAGATCGCCTTAGTGACATTGCAAGCAACGATAAGTTAACCGTAGGTAAGACACTTAATATCGAGGCAGGCAAAGAGATTGTGCTTAAAACCGGCTCGGCCTGTATCAAGCTCAGCAGTGACGGTGCGATTAGCATTGAGGGCACCAACATTAAGGTAAAAGGCACTAACGTTAAAGTTGATGGTACCGCTATCGCGTTGAAAGCGGCACAGATAAAGTTGAATTAATGATGGAGTTTGTCACATACCCTGAAATAGGTGTTGCAGGCGAAGGCTGTAAAGGGATTCTATTTTATTGTCAGTTTGGCCATAAATATTTGATCTGTCATCCCGTCGACAAGCCTGAGGACCCATTTCTGCCATTACCGAGAATGGATGTTTGGTGTACCCCTTCTTACGGAAGGCAACTGCTGTCTTTACGTCACCCATGGCGAAATGACGCCAGTGTATTAGCACAGTTGGTTAGCTATTTATCTGGGGAGAGACTGGCTAACCAATTGGACGAGTATGACATGATCACGCACCTAGCAATCGCGATGCAACAACGCCAACTGTTGGTATTTCCTTTGGAAAATGACTGAGGATGGATGTGTTTAATATAAGGATATTTCTATGGCTATGCCCGCAGCAACCTTAACCAGTATGCATGTTTGCCCCAAGGTTAATCCGGGACCGGTTCCCCATGTTGGCGGGCCAGTCGTTGTCGGTTCGCCCAATGTGTTGATCGGTTCTCTGCCCGCAGCTCGACAAGGAGATAAGTTGGTTTGCGTTGGCCCTCCCGATTCTATTAGTGCTGGTTCCTCATCGGTAATGATTAACGGTAAACCCGCTGCAAGGATGGGGGACAGTACCGCACATGGAGGGAAAATTGTTGTTGGAAATCCCAGTGTACTCATTGGTTAGCCAGTGAATAACTACAAATAATGTTTGTCCACCTAAAATGATTAATATAAATGCCTATTTCAATGAGTTGCTTGCTCAGCGGAAAAAGATGAACCTGTCTTTGTTAAGTACGCAAAAAAATCTTGATGACAACACTCAGGCATTAGCGACGTGTGTTGAATTGCTCAATGATGTGCCAAATAACGAGCAGCACATACTTGCCGCAAAAACAGCTGAGCAACTAGTTGTTTATCTTGGTGATAGCGATAATAAACTCACCAAGGAGCTCGATTATGAACAGGCTGATTTACAGATCATTTTACAGTTAGTCGCGCTAGCTAATTGGCCAACAAATTCGCCGCAATTTAGCGAGTTGATTCATAGGTTATATCAAAGTGAATTGCCGGAGTTAACCTGCTTGGCACCTCGCTGTTGTTTGTTTTTAGGTCAACATTTTGCCCCGGTTGAGTTCCCGTTGGCGTTAGCGCAACAACCAGTATTGTTCAATCAACACTTGCTATATCGTTTCTATCATCGATGTTTGTCTGAGTCAGATATTCAGGCTTATCGGCAGCAGTTTTCACTGTCACCGTTGACTGAGCTTTATCTCGATGTTCTATCCTACCGAGGGCAGAACTTCATTAAAATTGTTAGAAAGTTCATTGAGTTAGAATATATGGATTCGCATTTGTTTGAAGTTTTCGTGACGTCATTGCCGGAGCTTGAAGCCAGCAAACTAGTGAATATGTTAAGTGGTGAAGAACGTCACATTGCCTTTGTTATCAAAACAATGGCGTTAACTGGATACTGCAAATTTATCCCTTATTTGGCCCGATATATGATGACTGTGGAGCAGGGGCAAGCCGCTTTTATCGCAATCCGTTTAATACTGGGTTCCAAACTCGATCATTTTATTCCCTTGGAGGTGCAATTCGATAGTGACGAGCAAGCATTACCGCAACATTGGCAATACTATGGCGCTAAATTACTTGATGCTTGGCAAACGCAATCTGTCGATCTCATTCACAACCAATTGTTAGATGGCCAAACCATTACCATGGCCAATATCGACAATATTATTATCACCACCAGTCGCCATCACCGTAAATATGCCTTGCTACATCGAAAGCGACTGAAACCTAACTTGTTTACCCCGCATTTCGATATGCTTGAGTGGCATGCATGAATATTGTACTAGATGAGATCAGGCTGAATATTGGTGTTGAGGCAAATACCCTTGCGGCAATGAGCCTACCTTATGTTGCCACTGAATCACAGCTGATAGATGAATCTTATGTTGGTGGATTTAGTGACAGTTTCAATATAGATGCCTCGAACATTGATATTGAGCAGCATATTAGTCAGCTAATCGCGCCGTTACTGCAGCAAATAAGTAGCGAACACGCTGAGTTTTATCTCAAGCGACCTATATTTTGGTTGATGCCGGAAGTGACAACTACTCAGCCTGATGTGATAGAGCGTTGGTTGGCGCAATTGCAAATGGACTATCCTCAACTGTTTAAGCATGCCCAAAGCCAAATATTCCCCTATGGCCGAGCAGCTTTGCCAATTGCATTGGCGAATTTAAAGGGGTTAGTTTCTAAGGGGATCACTGAAGTTGCGCTTATTGCCGTGGATTCAAGTATTGGCGATTTATCTCGTTGCTTAGCTGAAGATTTGCTGATTCACCGAGACAGTGAGCAGGGTATTTTACCATCAGAAGGTGCCGCATTAGCCTTAATCAGTATAAAGCCTGAAGGGCTAACAGTGGAGTTTTCACAACAATCACTAGCCGTGGAAACGCAACGATATCAAGCGGTAGAGAGTTTGTTTAAGGAGGCTAAAAGCCATCTTGCAGAACGTCATATTGCTAAACTATATGCCCCAGGAAATGGAGAACCTAGATTATTGCAAGATTGGCTAGGGGGATATATTCACCTCGCTGGTTGCATTGATCAAAACAGTGAAATAGTACAAACAGCATATTACACCGGCGAGCTTGGTGGCGTGACCGGTTTGTATAATTTGATTCATATTTATCATAGCTATCGACGTGGGCGTACAAAGGGAGCTGTAGTTCAACTTGAGTTGTCTCAAAGCTTACATCATGGATTAGCGATTTATTCATGGACAGGGAATGGTCAGCATGGGTGAAAAAATAGCTCAATTTCATTTTCGTGGCCTGCATCGCCACCTAATGATTTTACCGCGTAGTGAGGCGAGTCCACAGGGTTATACGCTAGTGGACAAATGTTCTGCTCATACAAGTTGTGTAAAGGAAATCGCGCCTCATTTAGCCAAGGACCGTAACGCATTATTCCATGCGCAGCGATTATTAGCGCTAGTTGGCCAGCCGACAGAGTTGGTGCCTCGTCAGGTTGCCGGTAAGTTGAGTAAAGCAATTCAACAGGGGTTGCTGAGCGTTTACGTTGAAATGGCAAAAGACTTTCTTCATACCTCAGAGGAAACCGCTACGGCTATCGGTTCAACTAGCAGTGCACAACCCCAAGTTAAAGCGAGTGCAAAGGGAAAGGCCAGCCAATCACAGCCAACTCAAGGGCAGCAAAGCAACTATACCGCTACGGATATTCCTATCGCTGATCAAACCTGTCGCTCCGATCCCGTGTCGATGTTTTCCGGTGAAGAGATTTTAGCTGTGGTTGATTTCGAAATAGCGGCTGTTATGCCGCTTAGGTGGCAGCGACTTTATCGTTCAAGCCGTGCAAATGTTGATAGTGGTTTAGGCTTTGGCTGGCGCCATAATTTTAGTGTGCAGCTCGAGCAGATGATTGAGCCCGCTCCTAAAGTTGGGCCAAAGCAGCAAGATAGACAATGGCTCGAGCTGACTGATGAAGAAGGGCGGATTCATGTGTTTGACCCAGTTAAACTGGGTCAAACCAGCTATCAATTGGCGACGGGGTTTGCGCTCACCTATCAAGCTTTAGATAAATATGTACTGATAAAACCTGATGATAGTCATTGGAGCTTTCGAAAATATGCCACTATAAGCGGTGATGTGTGGCGACTTGATACGATTAGTAACCTTAACGGTCAGTACTTTCAACTAAGTTATGATGCGCATTCTAGGCTGGCATTAGTTTCTACCTCTCCTAAACGGGGAATTGCCCTAGGTTATAGCGCTGATGGACACCTGTTGACTGTCAATGGGTTCCATCTTGATGATAAGGGCGTAAAGCATCACCAGACACAGCCACTGGCACAATATGAATATTGTCAGCACGGCTGTTTGATTGCGGCTACCAATAGCCAAGGGTTGACAGAGCGATACAGTTATGTTGATGGGCAATCAGCATATAGAGAGCAAACCGACACACGCGAACAGCATGCGCCCGTTTGGCTGCTAAAGCAACGTACTCGTGCCTCCGGTTATAGCCACTATTTTCAGTGGCAAATAAATGGGGTTAGCAGCCAGTGTGTTAAGCAATGGGGAGACCAAAACACCTACCAGTATCAGTTTAGTTATCATTCACACCAGCAAGGTAGGCTGACTCGTTGTATCGACAGTTTAGGTAATGAGGAGTGTTTTGTTCATGATGCTCAAGGGCGTTTATTGGAATTTCTCAATGCAGAAAATCACCTCACTCAATACCGTTATGATCGCTGGGGACGAAAAATTGCCAAAGTCGATCCGCTAGGGCATGAGACTCGATATCAATATAACTCAAAAGGGCAGTTGCAAGCCCATATCCAGGCTGATGGTGGCAAGACAGTTCATCAATACAATGCTTTGGGGCAACGTATTGTAACCATCGACCCATCGGGTGCTGAGTATCGCCGACGCTTTGATGCCACCGGACGTTTGTTGTCTGAAACCTTAGCTGATGGAAGGCTACGACAATACAGATATAACGACCAAGGGTTACTAGTTGAGTTTGTTAATGAACAAGGTGTTACAGTGCGTAATCACTGGGGCTCAGAAAGCGAATTGTTAGCCCAGCAAATTGGCGCGAAACTAACCCGTTATAGCTACGATGCTATGGGGCGCGTTAATGCGGTGGTAGACCCGCAAGGATTAGTGACTGCTTTAAATCGTAATCAGCAGGGCCAAATTGTTGAACAACGTCAGTATCATCATCAACGGCCAGAAGCCTATATTATTACTGAGTTTAAATACGATAAGGCTGGTCGTATTGTCTCCAAGACGTGTCCGCAGCGTTTTCCTCGTCAGCTTGGTGTAGATGGGAGCAATCGCACTCACGCTACACGTTGGTATTATCAGGGGTTATCACAACCGAGTGAAATGCACTTGAGTGAAACTTGCTGGCTAAAGTACCACTACGACGGTGAACGTAACTTAACCAAACTACAGCGCAGTGACGGTGCTTGTATTGATTTTCGATACAATCGTACTGAACAAATCAGCAAGGTTATTGGCTTTGATGGGCGTGAGCAGCACTTTGAGTTTGATGCAGCAGACAGGTTAAGCAGCATTGTTGATGGTGAACAACGTATTATTAAATTGACGCGTGATGCTTTGGGGCGTGTTATCAAGCACAGTAGCATGTTGCTTGGCGACGCCAGTGATAAGCGTTTAGTAACACACAGCGCTCACAACCATTTTCATTATGATTCTCTAGGGCGGGTTGCTCGTGCCCATAACGACACCAGTCATCTTCAGTTGCAATACCACCGTAATGGCAAGGTAGAGCAAGCTCGTCAGGGAGTGTGGCAATTTACCTATCGTTACAATCAGCAAGGTTTGCGCGAGTCTTTGCATTTGCCTGACGGAACAATAGTGAACTATCGCTATGATGAGTTTGGCCAACTAACGAACATGACACTGAGAGCACAGGGCCGTTATAAAAAGCTGCAACCGTTAATTGCGCGAGTTTACAATCGGGCAGGATTAGTGACGCAGCAAACCTTAGGCAATGGCGTTGAGCTGCAACAGGTTTTTGATGAATATTCACGATTAACCCAGCAACATTGGCAACATCCTGATTTGGGGAGTGTGCAGTACTGCCAATATCAATATGATGAGGCAGGAAATTTAGTTAATCGCAAACAAAACACCCCAGCTAAGGTTAAGGGTTATAAAACGCAAAACTGCGATATGTTGTCGTCAAACTCAGTCGGAAACTTGTCAGAGGCTGTCGCTGGTTTAACGGTTGAAAATAGATACCAATATAATGTGCTTAATCAGCTTATTCATAACAAAAGTGTTATTTCATCTGCAGAGCATGAGGTCATCAGCGATGATGCTTATTATTGGGATGATTTTGGTAACCCCTGTAATACACAGAACTCAAGCGATGAGCACAGGGCGGTGACGGTTAAGCAAGATCGATTACTCGCACTGGGAGAGCAGCAATTTAGGTACGATCAATGTGGTAATCAAGTACAAAGTATCGCTAAAGGTGAGCGTCAACACCGGCGATTTAATGCGCTTAATCAGTTGGTTGAAATCAATGTCAATGATCGGCTAATTCGTTATCAATATGATGCCCTTGGACGTCGAATTGCAAAATTTGACCAGGGCGTTCGTATTGACTATTTGTGGGATGGTGACCAACTTATCGGTGAGCATCAGGCAGGCATTTATACATGGTACATATTTGAGCCAGATACTTTTTTGCCGATCGCATGTCTCAAGCAAGATCAAATTTATTGGTACCATTTAGATCAATTGGGGACACCTTGTGCGGCATTTGATAGTGATATCAAATTAGTTTGGCATACGAACAGCGACCCTTTTGGATTAACCTTGCAGCAAAATATAGCGGATGAGCCAGATACTATCAGCTTTAATAACCCCCTTCGGTTTCAAGGGCAATATTTTGATCAGGAGTCAGGGCTGCATTACAACCGCTATCGCTATTATTGCCCCAAGCAACAGCGTTTTTTGAATCAAGACCCCATAGGTTTAGCTGGTGGACTCAACCACTATCAGTATGCGCCGAATCCGATCAACTGGGTTGATCCGTTCGGCCTATTGTGTAAAGAAGGCCGAGATACTTTATCTGCCATGTTAGATAGTTTAGTTGGCGCAGGTATCGATCAACACACCAAAGATAAGATTTTGCAAAGTGCTATTGATAGCGCTTGTATTACCGATCCTGAAGGGAAGGTAAAGTTCTGTAAGGCTGATGGTATCAACAACCTCAATTATAACTACACTGTGCAATCAATGGATGAAGCAAGTAGCGGCCTAACCATCCGCCATAAAATGGGGGATAAGTTTAAAGAGATAGAATTATCCATTGCCGAATTTGCCGGTATGCATGAGTTTGATGGTGAGTTGGTCAACGAAGCCTGGGCGGAAAAAGGTCGAATTAAAGAAGATAACGCACGGCCGTTGATTGAAGCGCAGAAAGTTACGGGTAGTGAACAAGTTTATCAGCTAACGGAGCAACAGCAGCAAGCTTTGCAGCAACATTGTGATGAACGTGATGATGCCATGTGTGTCCGTGACAAGCACCGCCGCGGCACCGATGCTTATAATCAGCAAATTCCTCATGTGAATAAAGCGTCGGCTAAAATTGGCGAAAAAGCCGCTGACATGGCGGTTAAAGCTAAATACCCCGATTATCAATTGATTCATCCTGATGACCTAGATAATTCAGATTCGGTCTCTGGTACCTTTGATATGGTTTATCAAAACCCTCAAGGTGATGTGATTATTGTGGAGGCTAAAGGCGGTCAGAGTACGTTAGGCAAAAAGCAAATAGGTGATCAAGATTACCAGCAGGGCACGACTAATTATGCGGCTGCGATAACCGAGAGTATGAAAGCTAATCGTGAGGCTAACGCTGCAACGGATAGAAAGGCTGCTAAGGCGATACAGAAAGCTGCCTGGCGAAAAAAACAGGTTCAGTATTTACACATAGAAACGCCTATTGCAAAAACTGATACAGGCTCAAGCATTGGCGAAGTTAACATCTCCGAATTTGATATTGATGTAACAAAATTAGTAGGTTAATGATGAAGGTAGAGAGAGCATATAAGCCCGAGTTTGAAAAATATGTCCCGTTAGAGGAATGGTTAGAGACGCCTCGTGAAGCCCGTGAAGAAATGGCTGAATGTATCGTTTTAAGACGCGGTAATTTACTATTGTTTAGTGAGGAAATGTTAGATCTTGCTCGTTGGCTAACGTGGGAGACACAAACTGCCGACATCGAGAAGGAGTCGGCAACTGGCCTTAAGTATGCTTCCAAAATGTATGCGGCATTTTTTGAATGTGCCCGCGAGCCACAGAAAACCACCACCTTCAATATTTATGATTTACCCGAGGTGAGTTGGAATGGGTTGGGTTTACTAGAACAGGGCTATATAAATCCAGCAGAATGGTTTGATGCCTATTTTTTAGCGGTGATAACCCGTGACACTGAAAGTATGGATACATTGGCCAGTTTTCCGGTTGAGATTATGCGCCAAAGTGCCACTACTGCAGGTCCTGTATCCTATAAATTAGTTGAAGTGTTTCAAGCCTATCATCAGCGTACCAGTGACTTCCCTGCGCTACTTAATGAATGTATGGCTATGGCGATGAAGCAGGGCAACGATTGGGCGCTCGATATTGCCATGGGCTACCTTGAAACCTTTGCGGCGTTAACCACCAATGCTGGATTTGATTTTAATGAAGTATTGGCTAAAAACCTGCAACGCCAAGAGCAGTATTGGATACAAGAAAAGGGTCAAGATATCGTCCCTGTGTGCTCATTCATACCGCTGCAACTGCTTGGCATGGCCTGCATGTGGTATGACCGTGGTAATGAGGTCATTGTTGAAAGTGACTCACTACCACGTTTTTTAATTGATGGCCGCTATTTTTAGTCATTTTTGCTTAATCATTAGAGGTCATCTGACAGCAGGTTGTTGTGACGATGTCCCTAATTGCGCCAAGGGATTTTGGTGTGAGGCCTTACCCATCGTTAAAACCGATAGCGGTTCAAGCGTTGGTGAAGTTAACATTTCCGAGTTTGAAATTGATGCAACACGGTTAGCAGGCTAAAAAATGAAAGTAGAAAGAATATACAGACCTAAGTTTGAAAAAGTATCCTTGGAAAGGCGACTGGAGACGCCTCGTGAAGCGAGTGAAGAAATGGCCGAATGTATCGTACTACGGCGTGATAATTTACTGTTGTTTAGCGAGGAAATGTTAGATCTTGCTCGTTGGCTAACGTGGGAAACACAAACTGCCGACGTCGAACAAGAGGCGGCAACTGGACTTAAATATGCCGCAAAAATGTATGCGGCGTTTTTTGAATGTGCCCGTGAGTCAGAGAAAACCTCTACCTTCAACATTTATGATTTACCCGAGGTAAATTGGAATGGGTTGGGTTTACTAGAGCAGGGCTATATAAATCCAGCAGAATGGTTTGATGCCTATTTTTTAGCGGTGATAACCCGTGACACTGAAAGTATGGATACATTGGCCACTTTCCCGGTTGAGATTATGCGCCAAAGTGCCACCACCACCGATGACGTGGTGTATTCGCTAGTTGAAGTATTTCAGTCATATCATCAAAGAGAGCAAGACTTCCCAGTTAAACTTAATAAGGCCATGAAAGCACTATTAGCCGATGGTGATGATTGGTCACTTGATATTGGCATGGGCTACCTTGAAACCTTTGCGGCATTAACCACCAATGCAGGGTTTGATTTTAACCAAGTACTGGCTAAAAACCTGCAGCGCCAAGAGCAATACCATATTAGGGAGTCCGGTCCAGATAGAGCTCCAGTGTGCTCATTCATACCGCTGCAGCTGCTTGGCATGGCCTGCATGTGGCATGACCGTGGTAATGAGGTGATTGTTGAAAGTGACTCACTACCACGTTTTTTAATTGATGGCCGCTATTTTAAATGATAACCAAACTTTGTTAACACAGTCAGTGACCAATTAAAAGCAGACTACACTATAAGGTCAACGCACGATTTAAGCATAGGAATGCAACCGCGTATTAAGGAGGGATACACATGACCATTCAACTTTCTGGCTCAGTTGGTGTTGATGGACACAACCAAGCTAATGACATTAAAACGGTTCAAGCAGCGCTAAATAAGCTCATTCATTTGCTTGCCCCTACAAGCAAACTTGTTGTCGATGGCAGTCTTGGCCGAGTGCCTGCCAACTCGAAAACAGTGGCTGCTATCACTCAATTTCAACGAAAAATCGTTGGTTTAATTCGCCCTGATGGCAGAATCGATGTTAATGGTCGTTCCCATAGAGCCCTTAATCAAAAACTACAGTCAATCTCAAGCTCCCCGGTTGCCGTCGTGGACACTGCGGCTTTGATACAAGGCACGCCTTGGATGAAAACCGCTTTGGCCGAACAGGGTCAGGCAGAGATAGCTGGCGCTGTCGCTAATCCGAGGATACTAGAGTATTTCAAGGCATCTAAATTTTGGGGTACCGATGACTCAGGTGGCGAGAACGCATGGTGTGGTTCGTTTGTTGCGTGGGTTATGCAGCAAAATGGATATACCCCAGTATCGAATGCGTTTAGGGCAAAATCATGGATTGATTTTGGCCAAAAGATCACTGAACCAGTTTATGGTGCAATTGGGATTAAATCACGCCAAGGTGGTGGCCATGTGGCTTTTGTTGCGGGTCAAAGTGCTGATGGCCAGTCACTTTATATGTTGGGAGGCAATCAGGCCAATAAAGTGCAAATATCCAAATACTCTCGTGCTGTGTGGACAGATTTCGTGTTGCCAATGAATGCCCGTCGCGCAGGGAGGAGCTTACCCATTTACACAGCGAGTGCGAGTCAAGCTGGGAGTGAAGCATGAGGTTGGTATTATTGATGATCAATCTGTGGGTGGTTGTGGCGTGTCAGGCTGCGAGTGATACCACTGCACCACAGTTAGCGGCAGATGCGGTGGTTTCGGCATTGGTAAATACTCCATACGCAGCTAAAGTGCATGATTTTAAAGTGGTTAGTCGCGATTACCAGGATCCCAAAACACAAGAATGGCTGCGACACCATACTATTTCAGCTGATGTGCTTAATACCTATCGTGGCGCGGAGTTTGAGTTTATCGAATTTGAAATGTATACCGAGATAGATGAGACGCTCAGTTTGGATAAAGCTGCGGTTAATATCGTCTTATGTGAGAGTGAACAAGGGCAGTTATATTGGCCAGGTACCGGATCTATTTTTCCTCCAACTGCAGAAATAGATGCATTGTTTGCTCGTTCGGCCAATAGAGTTAATATTTATCAAAGTTATTTCTCATGGTGTCGATAACACCAATTTATACCTATGTACATATTGTAGCGTGTATATGTATTTAAGGGTTAGTATTAATTAGTGCTTTAATTGTTAATATTGTCGTAATTAAGCATGATTTTATTATTTATGTTGGTGTGTTTTTTGGGTTTTTGTATGCGTTTTAAAAATTATTTTTATTTAAGTTTTTGATATTGGTGATAAATATTTTTAATTTGTTTGAGTATTATGGTTTTTAATAATAAATAATAAAATTTGAAAAACACTCTGTGTGGCGGTATTTTTGTGCGCATTATTTAATGGATTAAATGAAGGTGTTATGAAATTTAGACTGTTATTTTTAGTGGTGAGCTGTCTTTATTTATCTGCATGCGCATCAACTGTAGAAGAGAAACCTAAGCCTAAACCTAAAGTGACTATGTCTAGTAGCTGTTTAGATTACGCTGTTAAAAATGGCGAGCAAGTCTCTGGATTTAAATCAGTATATTATGACAAAAACAGTGATATACCACTGGATAATCTCGATAGTAATATGTCCTGTATTGTCACTTATTTAGCTAATCACCCCAGTAAACGTATTGAAGTGCAAGGATTTACCGATGACACTGGTAGCTTAGCTTATAATCAGGCTTTAGCTCAGCGTCGAGCCCAGGGGTTAGTCGAACACTTGGTATTGCTAGGTGCTTCGCCAAGTCAATTACAAGCCTCTTTTCGTACGCTTGAAAAACAAGCTGATAAGCCATCGCTGACGAAAGAGCAGCGTGCTAAACATCGCAGGGTCGATTTCTTTGTTATTGAGGGGTAGGCGCTCAGATTTCTCTGGTCGAGATTTCAACTCACAACCCCAAAAAGCTAGGTTTTAACCTAGCTTTTTTTATTACTATAACTTTGAGGCCAATCCGTTTGGCTGTTAAGTTGATACACTGAGCAGCTTCACGGCGTTTATCCGACGAATGCCCGATATGACAATCAATTGCGTGGTAATTCAGTTGAATTGAACATGGACTGTTACCATTTGGTTTTGCACTATAATTATTGCCATAGACTTTGCCAGCAAATACGCTGAAACCGTTGAGGATATGGCTATGGTGCGCATTTTTCCTAGTATTACTGTTTCTGTTGTTCGTCAGGTTTCAAATTTGCGAATTGATTGTAAGCTGGCTGGTACGGTAACAGAGCGAGACTGCAATAATGTTGCTCCCATGTGCCAGTTGCTATTAGCCCAAAATCATGGGGTTGATCTGCTACTGGATATTAGCCAGCTGCAACATTGTAGCTTGTTGCTATTATGCAAAAAACTGCTTGTTGCAGCTAAACATCAAGATGCATTTCACCATATTGCTATTTTTGGTGGGGACAGCTGGCAACCAGTGATAGCTAAGCTAAGCCAACGCTGGATGATAGCCGATGTGAGACATTTTCATTACCGTGCTGAGGCCATATCTTGGTTAGATTCCGCCTCTTGATTAAGCGGGTGGTTTAATGACCTTTATCTTCCTTTCGGGGAACATCTGGCGTAAGTGAGGTGTTACTATCTCAGCATCTGCGCGAATTAAGATAATTGGTGACTCAGTAAATATGGATGCCGCCGCTTGATTGAGGTAGTTGGCATCTATCTGCATCAATCTTTGTAGTTGCTTTTGTCGCTCTTGCTGACTGATATTCAAGGTCAACTGGTTAATGTAATAAGCTTGAGTACTTTGGATATTGCTTGCATTAAGCTGGTATTGGCTGGTCATGTAATGGCTTAGGGCGTCCACCTCGGCAGGTGCCGCAAGTGCTGATTTGGCGAGATTGATATGATCGAGGATGCCTTGCATGAAGGTACCAGTATGTTGCACTTTGGTTTGCCCAAAAAACTTTAGCGTTGTTGCTTGAGGGTTACGAAAGCAGCGTCCGTACACCCCATACGTCAAACCGCGGGTTTCACGTAAATCATAGTATAACCTGCCGCTAAAACTGCGACCAAGCCACCTTGCAAGCAATTGGCATTGCTGTGCAGCTATTTTGGTATCGGGCAGCCGATAGCCGACTCTGACCTGTGTTTGTACGGCGCCCGGTGAGTCAATTAGGTAAATTAACTGATTACTTGCAGTTGTTGCAGCGGCTGAATCTACAGAGTTAAGGCGCTCAGGCGCCACAGAGCTATGTGTTAAAGGTTTAAGTATAGGCTTGAGTTTAGCGATGATAGCGTCATTGAGCGAGTGGCTCAATAATAAGTGCCATTGCGCACCATCTAGTAACTGGGTTTGTATGTTTGTAAGTTGTAGATTATCGAGCTCATCTTGCCACTGCGGATTATTGAGTGACTGATTGTAAGGATGCAGCTCTCCAAGAATGAGTTTCGCCCAAGCGCGATCAATTTCTGCACCACTATACGCATTAATATGTTTATTGAGTTTTAAGTTTCGCTGAATGCGCTGCGTATCTAGCGCTGCAAAACTGTCTGGTTGCCACTGTTCAACCAGTAAAGTGATAGCGTCAAACAACGCTTCGTTAGGGCATGCTAAAGATAAACTGATATGGTGCACACCAGCGCTGACCTGAAGGGTCTCTATGCAGCTCAGTGAGCTGCTATTAGCAAGCATCAATGCCTTTTGCCGAAATGCTGTTTGTATGACATCAATATCCGCCATAGGTTGTTGCGAGTTGAGCAACACTAAGTTGATGTAGTTTAACTTAGATGTTGTATGTGGCAGTTGGTGTACGCTGACATGGTCGAGTTGTTGATACAAATAGGCGTTGTCTAAGGCGTTTGAAACCTTTGCTGGAAACGTAATCTCAGGTGCGCCAGTTAAGCTAGAGAATTCGGCAATGCTTGGTGCCTGATGGGGGGTAAAGTCAACCCTCGTTTGCTGGCAGCCTTGAGTAAGCAATATGGCTAAAACAGCTCCTAGAGCGCGTGTTATTGTTCTCATAAAGCCCACTCCTCAATGGTATCAGCTAGCCCTGTAGGTAACCATTCCAAAAGGGTTTTACCCCAACGTATATACCAAGGCGGAAGAAGTTTAAGTGTGACGGTACCGTTTAAGAAGTAGTGCTCAGCGACGCTTTGTAATTGCTGTGTCGTGACGGCGTTGATGCGCTCCCAAGGGGCTGATAAAGGGGTCAGCTTGTCTTGTGTCGGAGTCGCAGACAGTTGTGTGGCGAGTGTGGTTGGGTCATCGAGTTGGGTCAAGGCTTGTATTAACCAGGCTCGTTTGAGTTGATTGAGCTTAGCCTCATCAATGCCTTGGGTCGCAATATCTTTAATGAAGGCATTAACTGATTCCGTCAGGCTATCTAAGGGAATGGAGGCTCTAGGCACTAACACTAGGTTAGTGACTCCCATGTAGTGCATTGATAAAGGTATTGAGTAACTTAAGAAAAACTCACCGTTTTTTAATCCATCTTGACGAATTAAACTATTACGATTTTGCAATAAGTATTGCTCAAGGAGGCTGACAGCCGCCGCGTCTGGATGACCTTGTCCCACGGTATGCCATGCGAGCACAAGTGCTGGCCAGGGGCCGCGTGAATCAACTATTTGTCCCTGTACTTGTTTAGCTGCGAAAGTAAATTGCTTATCTCGTACAGGTAAGGGGGAGCCCGGTTTAGACCATTGACCAAAATATTGATCAACCCAATCGTTACTTGTCTCAGGAAGTTGGCCAACTAATGTCAACTGCATATTATCAGGACGATAAAACTGGCGGTGAAACTCAGTTAGGCTTTTAGGGGTTGCTGCTTCAATGTCTTGTTTACTGCCGATAACTGCGTGGCTGTAGGGAGAGCCTTTAGCTTGTGTTAGTAGAAACTCCATAGCTTGGCGTACATAGGGTTGATTATCTATGGTTGTCGCCATCTCTTCTAACACTGTTTGCTGTTGGTTTTCTACGGTTTGTTGACTGAGTAACGGCGATACAAATCGGTCTGATTCAAGCCACAGCGCAAGCTCAAGAGCGTAGCTGGGAATCGTGGCATAATAATTGGTATATTCAAAAAACGTGCTGGCATTAAAACGGCCGCTGAACTGCGCCATGGTCTGTGCATAACTGTCACCGGGTGCCTGCTGACTGCCTTTAAATAACATATGCTCGAAAAGGTGAGCATAGCCGGACTGGCCTGTTAACTCATCTCGCGATCCAACCGCAAACTCGCTTGCAATGACAACATTGTCTGCTGTTGGCAAGGACAGTGTTCTAACTTGTAGGCCATTGTTAAGTTGGCGATACTGAATTTTTTGCTCAATCTCATACAGTGGCTTAGCAAGGGAGTCGAGGCTGGGCTCTATAGTTGCCGCATTGGCTAAGTGAGGAAATAGCCCTAGTGCGATACAGTGGGCTGAAACTAAAAACCAATAAAATGCAGACGTTGGTAACAACAGTTTTGCAGGGCGGCTGTGCATGTACTCATTCCAGTTGAGATGACTTAATGATTCGGGTCCTTTGATCTTTTGCGATTGAATTTTGCTTGAATAAATTTCTTACATAGTGCTGCAAATAGTGTTGCAAAAATCATCTTGAAAGATCATTACGCCTTAATATAAAGCTTCATTTGGTTAAAGCAACTTTGTCAGTTAGCTGTTTTTGTGTTGGTAATAGCCTTGTCAATTAACGAGGTTGTTTGCTTTTGATACTGACAGAAGAAACGTGGGTAGTCTATGGACGGAAGACTACCCAGTTTTTTTAGGGTTATTTATATAATGAAGGCGCGTCTTTTTCAGGACGAGTTTTGAAGCGGCGATGGAGCCACATATATTGCTCCCGCTTTTGATCTATGATTGATTCAATAATCTTATTGCCACGAATGGCGTCTTGTATCTCATCTTCGCCAGGGAAGTTGTCTAAAGGCGCTTCTATCTTAATGGTATAGCCACTGTCATCATCATTACGTACGACAACAAAAGGAAGTACTTTAGCTCGGCCCAATTTGGCTAATGTGGTTGCCCCAGTGATGGTTGCCGCATCTGGGACGGCATAAAACGGAATAAAGGTCGCACTAGAGCGGCCAAAGTCCTGATCGGCGGTATACCAGATCACATCTGGATTACGTAAGCAGCGCACCATCTGTCTAACATCTCGCTTAGGTACCAAAGCTTTATTTGAGCGCAGCCGCCCTTTAACTTGAAGATATTCCATCACCGGGTTGTTATGTGGGCGGTAAACGCCGACACCAGGCTGGAATTGGCCAAAGATCCTTGCTCCCATCTCTAAAGGTAGACAGTGAACTGCAAATAAAATTACACCATTACCTGCTTGAAGTGTTTGCTCCACATGGTGTTTTCCTTCTATTTTCATGTGTCGCTGTACTTTTTCATCCGACCACCACCAAGCGTTAACGGTATCAAAGATAGCTTTACCCGTTTCTTGAAAGTTCCTTTTTAGCAGTTGTTGGCGTTGCTGCTCAGGCATGTCGGGGAAACATAAGGTTAAGTTTCGCTCAGCGGTGTTTACCCGGCTCCCGAGAAGTTTCATCGCTAAGCTACCTATGGCGCTACCTAATTTCATTTGCCACTTAAGGGGCAAAATTTGGGTTAAACGCATAAAGGCGACACCTAACCATAACAGCCAAAACTTGGGATGATACAGGTGAGAGGAAAACTGGGCTTTGTCGATCACGGCTAACTCATTATTTTCTGACTATTGGGTTATTCTAACTTAAATTTTCGATAGTATTAGTGAGATTATTAGATATTTATAACAAATAGATAAACGCTTGTGTCTGTTATTGGCGACATGAGCTCAGGTTACCTGAATTTATTTTCTTTTAGTTGGTGAATCGCGAGGGCGATTTTGCTGTTATGTCAGGGAGTGAAGGCGATTTGAATACTTGGTTGTTGGTGGCCAGCAGTTGGCTTTGGACGCCACTGAGTCAGGGGCAAGCCTTGGTGTGTTCAATTACGGCACTCGAGCAATGTATTGCGCAAGTGCCAAAGCATGTCGCCCATAAAGTGCCAAATACCTTATCCCAAGCACAACAGGCATTGGGGGGACGAGGGGCGCTAGTGTACCCCTTTGACGATGCCAGTATAGAAGGTTTGGTATTGTTGTCTGAATCTGCCATTCCGACTCAGGTTTCCGCTTATTGGAATGAGCAAACCTACTCTTTACCTTTGAAACAACAATATGAGTTAACCCTTTGGCATGAATTAGGACATATAGAAATTGGCAAATTACAGCCACAACAAGCCCCCTGGAGTGCCTATCAGCATGAATGGTTAGCTGATGTGTATTTGGTTTGGCGATTGGCGCTCGAGCGACGAGATGAAGCGTTGGCATGGCAACAATACCATCGCCGCAACTTAGCTCTGATGACTGATGTTGCAGCTATGAGTCATTGGTCTTCACCTATTCTTTGGCAGCTATTTCAGCGTTACACTTGGTCAGAGTTAGGTGAGTTTAGTGATTTTCAAAGTTTGTTTAATGATTTTTATCCTCACTGTCATCAATATAGCAAAGATGAATTAGCGGAATATGCCAGCTTAGTTGGCCGAACTTTTGGTCGCGGCCGCACGTTTTCACTGCCCAACTATATGTTTTGGCGTCGGCCTGCATTAGGTCAATACCTACAACCAACTTTATCTACGATGATGGGGGAAAGGGTGGCCAATGACTGGCTATTAGAGCATCAAATGTACACAAGTGAGTAATGGTGACACGACGTAGAAAACAAACAGGGAGCCGAAAGCTCCCTGTTAATATGTAACTGGTCTGACTTGCTATGCATTCGAGCGGAGTTAGTTGGGGCGTCCGTCTCGGCGTTGTCGTAACACTAGCGTAGGGTTAAAGTCGATATCACCCTCATCATTAATCGTGACTAATTGATCATCTTGCTTTGCTACTGCGGTACTTTGATTGTTATTGCGTCTAACAAATAGCAATTGGTAACCCAGCTTCGCTAACGTATAGAAAGCAAAACGTTGTGCGGTAGTCAGTCTATGCCAGTGTTCGTCAATGTCTGGTTGTGTGATCCTTCTTTCACCCAGATCTGTAAAAGTGTGACTCAGTGCCGATGCTTGCATCTACACAGCTTCCTTAATGATTAAATCATAATATTTTGCGACCAGTAGCTATATAAGCAGATGTTGAATTTTTATGCAAGTGAAGCCAGTCGCATTTTACAAGCCGCAGGTTGAATTGATTGTTTTGCAGAGCAAACATTTGATAGATAAACTTATCCGCTGATTGGGGCTAGCCAATCCCGCTGCGAGTAACGTATTCTATGGTCGACATCGGTAGTGTTATAAACTGACGTTATCGACATGGAGTTAGAGTGCTGCAGTATAGGAGTTAAGCACGATATGGATATTAAACCATCAGCTGTGACCGATCCCCAAGGTCAACAGCAACCCGCGCTTAAGCGTTTTCCCACTTTAGATAATCGTGAGCTGGTGAAAACCAGTTTTTGGATTAGCCAGATATTTATGATTTTGGCCACGGTTGCCGGCGTATATTTGGCCGCTCAAGAGGGCCTGTCACAAGCTATCACTTTCGACTCGTTGACAAATCAACAGAATAACTACTACTTGCGTCACGCGTTATATGATGAAGTTGCTGATAATGTCGATGAAATTGATAATTACGTCGCTGTCATAGTGACTAAAGCCGCCCATGAACGTAAGAACTTTCGACCAATAATGGCAACGTTTGTTTGGGATAACATGCGTTACTCACCCCACACATTGGAAACCCCTAGCTCAATACTGTCGCAAACACGACGGTTTTATATGAAGTCAGCCGATATTGTTGATAAGGTTGAGCGTGGATTTTACGGCGCCGCATACGGTGGCAAACTCTTATCGGCGTTGACCGAGCAGATGCGCCAAACTACGTTACCTATGCTTAAACAAAGTTACACCGAGCTTAAGCAGACGCTACGTGAAAATGATATTGAAGTGGAATAAACAGGGATATTTATGTCAATACGTTGCCCAAGTTGTCAAAGCAGGCAGTTTACTATTTATGATTTTCACGGTGAAGAAGTCGATAACTGCCAGAAGTGTGGTGGGTTATGGTTTGAAAAAGGAGAATTAAACAGCGCGCTATCTAGCGCGGATAACGGTGATGACCGTGTGCGTTTAGAGCAGTCGATGGGGGAGTTCTTAGGTATCTCTGAGCGTCACTGCAGCCATTGTGATAAGTCGATGGAACACTATTACTTAATGGCAGGCTATGAAGTTGAGATAGACGTATGTGATAGTTGCCACGGCGTTTGGTTGGACGCCGATGAAACCCAAAAAGTGGTGGACTCTCCAAAAATAAAGCAATTGCTGGCTAAGTTAGACAAGCAAATCAATATGAAAACTTGGCTATTTCAGTACTTATCGCAGATGCCTGTTGAATACAATGTGAAGCCAAAAACTACGGCTTGGCTTACCTACTTGTTGATGGTGCTCAATATTGGCATCTTCGCCGCCTATGGTTTTAATTTACCGCTAGCTGAAGTCGTTATTGAGCAGTTTGCAATGCGCGCTGATCAATTACTTGCAGGACAACAGCCGTGGACGGTGTTAACTCACATGTTTCTCCATGGCGATTTGATGCATTTAGCTGGCAATATGTATTTTCTCTATGTGGTAGGAGACAATTTAGAGGATGCACTAGGTAGAGCGCGTTTCTTAGGCTTGTATTTACTGTGTGGCTTAGCGGCCGCCGCAGCGCAAATTGCGGCAGATCCACAATCAAATATCGCTATGGTGGGCGCAAGTGGCGCCATTGCGGGCTTGTTTGGTATGTACTTACTGTGGTTTCGTCATGCTAGCCTGACTTTCATGTTTATCATTTTTCAGAAAAAAGTCAGCCCAATTACCTTTTTCGCTATCTGGTTGATATTTAATATTATTGGAGTGCTCTCTGCTGGGCAGGGGGTAGCCTATTGGGCTCATATTGGTGGGTTTGTCGCCGGCTTATTGCTTGGGGTGGGGTTGAAAAAGTCGGTAATGGCCAATAATCCTATATTGGCGATGCTCAATCGGTCGGAATTGAAAGTTCAGCGCTAATGATATCGGTAAGCAGGTGTATGCTTTAGCACCTGCTTACTTAGTTTAATTGTCCCGAAATTATTGGGTTAAAAATGCCATTGCAGCGTTACGGTTTGGTAGTTACTTCCCCCTTTAATTCGCCCAAACGCCGAGCTGGTTTCGAAGATGCCAGAACGGTGGTGAATACTGTAACCGAGCCACAAGTTTTTCATTCTTTGACTGTTGATGATATCGCCAATGTTGACTTCAAATGAGAAGTCTAGGTAGTTGAGCAGTTTAGATGGCTTGTAGCCTTTTTCTGCGATTTCTGATCCTTCAATATAAGTAAGATTACTGACATAGGACAGGCCTTCTGCGACCCCTAAGCGCCAACGTGGACCAAGCTTAAAGGTGTAGAATGCCTTGATGGCGACAACGGCCTCAATAATATCGTTTTGTACTTCAGAGTCATAATGCCATACCGCACCAGGGGTGAAATACAACTCGATCGGCAAAGTAAATAGCGTGTCAGTTAACCTTGTGCCGTAAAACAAGGAGGTCATTTGGTTATTGTAGGGGTCTTTTTCAGCGTTGCCCGATAAAATATCATTGAGGTTTGATGGGGTCGCCCAGCCATGAGCAATACGCAAGAATTGGTCGTTATCTTCTGTTGCACTTGGGTTTTTGTAGTCAAACCGCTGTTTGCCAGGCTCGGGGAAAAAACCAAATCCGAGGAAGCTTTCATACTGATATTGACTGTCAATCGTTGGCAAATCCGCGATACTGTCTTCAAGTCGACCGACGCCGAACTTGCCTAATAGGTAGAGGTTACGTGACACATGGTAACGGGCAGTGATACCAGCGTTGAACTGCAACCCTCCTTCAGCGTCATATTTGTCAACACCATAATAGTATTGGTTAAATTTATCGGTTTTCCATTGGAATTCTGCATAAGGGATCAGATCCCAATCACCACTATGCCAATGGTATTTGGTTCGTGTATACATGTAACCACGTTTGTTGGAGTCCGAAAGTAGTGCAACATCGGCTTCCCATGGACCGTGATTAAACTTGTACTGTAATCCAAAATCAAAAGCTTGGGCTTGAGATTCATTTTGTAGTTCTTTGGGGATGTCTACAAATCGAAATCGGGTATAGGCGTTAACTTGGTGAGCATCATTTTTCCAAAGGTGTAGTCCGGCCTCCATACCGTCAATGAATCCATAAGTGCCTTGATACTTGAGCAATGGCAATACATCGTATACTTCATCATCTTCAACAGCGTATGGAATGTCCCCTCGACGAACGCCGATAGCTATGCCCCAGGTGTCATATCGCAGAGCATCGGATATCTGTGGTTGCGTATCTTTGATTTCATCATTGTCGCTTTGAGGGTCGCTGGCATAGGCCAAGCTCATAGGGAGTATTAATAAACTAATCAATTTACTGAGCTGGCAAGACATATATCGAATCATAGTGACGCTGTATTCCACACGAAAGGCTATTACATGAATAATGATAAAGGAATGTTATCAGGATAGTGGATTATTGGCGAATCGAACTGAAATGACTGGCCAATGAAAAGGCTGCCGAAGCAGCCTTTGTAGATGATGTTAATCGGCCTCTTTAAGGCTTTGAGTTAAATCGACAATCGCTTTCTTACCGTCACCAAACAGCATTAATGCGTTATCTTTGGCAAATAGCGGGTTAGGTAATCCTGCAAAGCCAGGGCTTAAAGAACGCTTGACCACCACCACGGTTTTAGCTTTATCTACGTTAAGAATTGGCATGCCATAAATAGGGCTGCCTTTATCTTCGCGCGCCATTGGGTTAGTCACATCGTTTGCGCCAATGACGATAGCCACATCGGTTTGCTCGAACTGTGGATTGATCTCATCCATCTCAATCAGTTTATCGTAGGGCACTTCGGCTTCGGCTAACAGGACATTCATATGGCCTGGCATCCGCCCCGCAACAGGGTGAATAGCGTATAGCACTTCTGCGCCGCGCCCTTCCATTACTGACGCCAGTTCACGCACAGCGTGTTGAGCTTGAGCCATTGCTAAGCCGTAACCTGGCACGATTACAACACGCTCTGCGGTTTCAAGTAGCATAGCAACTTCTTCAGGAGATGATGAGGTCACCTTTCCGGCGTAGACTTCATCGGCATCGACCGTATCACCGCCTTCAGCCATAACACCGAACAATACATTGAATAATGAACGGTTCATCGCCTTACACATGATTTGCGTTAGGATAATTCCCGATGCACCGACTAACGAACCTGAGACGATAAGTACCGTGTTGCCAGTGATAAAACCTGTTGTTGCCGCTGCAATCCCCGAATAGGAGTTCAGAAGTGCAATCACAACCGGCATATCTGCGCCACCGATAGGAATAACCAGCAATAGGCCAAGTAATAGTGCGACACCAACTAAAGCGTAAATGAGTGCGGTATTGCTTGGATCCATTACAACGGCAATAGATAAGCCTAAAGCACTGGCAAGCAGCAGAGCATTGAGCACTTTATTACCTGGCACTTTGATCGGATTACCTGAGATGAGTTCCTGCAGTTTTGCAAATGCCACAAATGAACCAGACAAAGTCACTGCGCCGATAAGCACAGTTAAACTGATTGAGACTAACGCCACTGTATGGTTTGCAGATTCAGGGTCAAGGAAGTTGGCCAATGCGATAAATAGCGACGCACCACCACCAAATCCATTTAGCATAGCTACCATTTGTGGCATGGCAGTTACTTGAATCTTGGTAGCCATGACAGCACCAATGGTACCGCCGAGTAGCACACCGGCGATGATCCACTCATAGCTGAGAATGCTTTGGTCGAGTAAGGTTACCACCACCGCAATAAACATACCTAATGCAGAAAGTTGGTTACCACGAACCGCAGTTCTTGGCTTGGTGAGCCCCTTAATGCCTAAAATAAATAAACTGGCAGCCACAAGGTAGGCAAGATAAATAATTGTCATACTCATGCTGCATTATTTCCTTTTAAACATAGCTAACATGCGATTGGTCACCATATAGCCACCAACCACATTGATCGTGGCTAAAACCACGGCGATAAATCCAAGTACATTGACCCATAAACCGGCACCGGAACCTGCTGAAAGTAATGCACCGACTAAAGAGATTCCTGAGATCGCATTTGAGCCTGACATTAGCGGCGTATGCAGGGTAGGTGGTACTTTAGTTATTAGTTCGACACCCAAGAAAACGGCGACCATAAATAAAGTCAAAAGCAGTAATAGTTCCATTATGAAGCCTCTTGGTTGTCTGCATTTAATGCAGGTAAATCGAGTAGCTCACGTAAGCGAGCATTGTGGACTTGCTTGTTGTGGGCTGCCACAGTGTCTTGGACGATCTCATCTTCGAAATCAAGTACCAAGTTACCTTCATCGTTCACCAACAATTTCAGTAGGTTTTCAATGTTGGTGCCATACATTTGGCTTGCATGAGTGGCCGCGGTTCCCGGCACATTAGATGGGCCAAGAATGGTTACACCGTTATGAACTACCACTTGATCTAATTGGGTAAGCTCACAGTTACCGCCTGTTTCCGCCGCCAAATCAACAATAACCGTGCCTTGTTTCATGGCATCGACCATTTCCTTGGTGATCAAAATCGGTGCTTTACGACCCGGAATCGCTGCCGTGGTAATAACGATATCTTGCTGGGCTAGTACATTAGCCATTGCTTGTTGCTGACGCTTGAGGAAGTCATCACTTTGCTCAGTTGCATAACCACCTTTGGTTTCGGTGTTTTCAGCTTCTAAGTCAAGTTCAACAGGCTTAGCGCCAACTGAAATGATCTGTTCTCTTGCAGCTGGGCGGATGTCATAAGCTTCAACGACAGCGCCTAAGCGTTTAGCGGTTGCGCAAGCTTGCAGTCCCGCAACGCCGACACCCATGATGAATGCCCGTGCAGGTTTTAAGGTACCTGCTGCAGTCATCATCATTGGGAACAGGCGAGGTGCCTGATGCGCAGCAAGTAGTACTGCTTTGTAACCGGCGATGGTTGCCATTGAAGATAGGATATCCATGCTTTGAGCCCGAGTAATTCGAGGTACAAGCTCTAATGCGATGGCCGTTGCACCGGTTTCAGCAAATGCTGCTACATTTTGCGCTTGGGCTAACGGATCCATCATACCAATGACAAACTGATGAGGTTTTACGACAGCTTTTAGCTCGTCGAATTGAGTCCCTTTGCAGTTTACAACTGTGATGATATCCGCATCAGCAATGATCTGATCACGGGGGCTAATGGTGGCACCAGCTTGTTGATATTCTTCATCGGTATAACCAGCCTCAAGGCCAGCTCCGGATTCAACAAGGATCTGGAGGTTCAGTTTGATAAGGCGAGTCACATTAGCTGGAATTAACGCGACGCGCTTTTCTCCAATTTGACTCTCTTTTAGTAGACCTAGTTTCACAGAGGAAACCTCTTAGTTAGGGACAGACGTCGTTATTAATATCTTGTAGGGTTATTATTGTGGCTCGTCTAACTTCAGACACAAGCGCGAATTTTTCATAATCCGCGTTTTCGCACTGGTCAGAGCAAAAAGTTTGCGCTAGGCCACATTTTTTTCGCTGCGATTCTGTGCTAGACACCACTTTTTCTTATAAAAATTAGCTTTCGCCCTCACTTTTGTAGCTCAATATTTCGCCTTTGCATATTCCAAAAACGAATTAAAAATTAGATTTTATTCTTTTTTGCTTTTCATGCTAACGGCTAAGCTAACTCAATTACACTGATACAGGGCCGTCCTCATGTTGTTAAAAGAGCTATCATCACTGGCTTCTCCGCTGTCTCCAGGACAAGTGGATAAGCTTAAGCAACTCACCGCAGAACTCAGCGCCGTGCAATTGGCTTGGGTGAGTGGCTATCTATCCGCCAGCGCAGAATTGGGTGGCGCTGCCGCAACAACCGAGAGTGCGCCTGAACAAACACTAACGATTTTATATGGCAGTCAGACTGGTAATGGTCGTGGTGTGGCAACCGACTTGGCTCAAAAAGCTCAGGAACAAGGTTACGCAGTCAACTTGATCTCTATGGCTGACTACAAAGTCCGCCAATTAAAGCAGGAAACTCTGTTACTGGCTGTTGTTAGCACCCACGGTGAAGGGGAAGCCCCTGATGATGCCATTGAGCTACATAAATTCTTAGCATCAAAACGCGCACCTAAGTTAGATAATCTACATTATTCGGTGTTGGCATTGGGTGACTCTAGTTATGAGTTTTTCTGTCAAACCGGTAAAGATTTTGACCAGCGTCTGTCGGCGTTGGGTGCCAAAGCATTAGCGCCAATGGTTGAATGTGATGTTGACTATGAGTCAAATGCCGAGCAGTGGCAGCAAACCGTACTCGAAGCCGTGAAGCCTTTGATAGCGAGCTCAACGAGCAGCGCTAATGTGGTATCTATCGGTAGTGCAGCCTCCAGTACCCAAATGTACAGTAAGCAAAAACCTTATACCGCCGAACTACTGGTTAGCCAAAAACTCACTGGCCGAGACTCTGATCGTGATGTGCGTCATGTTGAAATCGATTTAGGTGAATCAGAACTGAGTTATCAGCCCGGTGATGCATTAGGTGTTTGGTT
Organism: Shewanella waksmanii; assembly: GCF_043643685.1. Lineage (GTDB taxonomy): Bacteria > Pseudomonadota > Gammaproteobacteria > Enterobacterales > Shewanellaceae > Shewanella > Shewanella waksmanii_A. Next base: position 269,179 of record NZ_JBHZSN010000006.1, on the reverse strand, counting down.
CAGTAATGCTGAAGATTTAGTTGATGAAATCATCAACAAGTTAAGTTTAGATGCTGACGAAAGCGTGACCATTAAGGATGAGCAGTTAACGTTACGGCAGGCACTAATTAGTCACCGAGAAATTACCCAAATCCACCCATCGCTGGTTCAAGGCTGGGCGCAACTTAGTGGTGATGAACAGTTAACAGCATTGAGCGAAGACCGAGAACAGTTACGCCAGTTTGTGCTAAACCATCAACTTGCTGATCTAGTTGCTCAATACCCTGTTGAGATTACCGCATTCCAACTTGTTGAGTTATTGCGCCCGATCACCCCGCGTCTTTACTCGATTGCGTCAGCGCAAAGTGATGTAGAGTCTGAAGTGCATCTGACGGTGGCATTGGTTGAAGATGAGCGCGAAGGTGTTGCGCGTTTTGGCGGGGCTTCTCGTTTCTTAGCTGAAAGCGAAGAAGGTGCTGAAGTGAAGGTATATGTAGAGCCAAATAACCACTTCCGTTTACCTGAAAATCCGCAAACGCCAGTGATCATGATTGGCCCTGGTACCGGTGTTGCACCATTTAGATCTTTCATGCAAGAACGCAGTGCTTTAGGGAACACCGGCGATAGTTGGTTATTCTTTGGTAACCCTCATTTTGAACAAGACTTCCTCTACCAAACTGAATGGCAGCAGTATTTAAAAGATGGCACCTTGAGTCGTCTAGACTCTGCATTTTCTCGTGATCAAGCCCATAAGATTTATGTTCAACATCGCATTGCTGAGCAAGGTGAAACCCTGTGGCAGTGGCTGGAGGCTGGCGCGCATATTTACGTATGTGGTGATGCCGAGCGTATGGCAAAAGATGTGCATCAAGCATTGGTCGATTTAGTGGCTAAGTATGGCAGTAAAAGCGAGGAAGAGGCCGAAGCTTTCTTAGCGACATTACGTAGCGAAAAACGCTATCAGAAAGATGTGTACTAACGTACCGATGAATACGAAGCACATCATAAAAATTTAATAAGAACAATAGTCTTGTATGGATGTTAATCGGTACAAGCGAGAGTGAGGCAATAGCCATGAGCGAGCAAAAGCTATCAGTAAATGAATATCTCAAAACCGACAGTAATTATCTACGTGGCGGGATTGAAGAAGGGTTAGATACATCTTTAACAGGATCATTCAGTGAAGGTGATCAGCAGTTGATTAAGTTTCACGGCTTTTATCAACAAGATGATCGTGATTTACGTAATGAAAGAAAAGAGCAAAAACTAGAGCCTTTGTATAGCTTTATGTTGCGTGCTCGCGTGGCAGGTGGAGTATGCTCACCAAAGCAATGGCTGGGTGTCGATAAAATTGCGTCTACATTAACCAGCTCAAATAGTATTCGATTAACCACCAGGCAGACGTTTCAATATCATGGTATTCCAAAGCGTAATTTGAAAACCTTGATTCAAGATTTAGATAAAGAAGCGTTAGATTCCATTGCGGCTTGCGGCGATGTAAACCGCAACGTGATGTGTAACCCTAATCCGGTTGAATCTAAGTTGCATCAGCAGGCGTATTACTGGGCAAAGAAGTTATCTGATAACTATTTGCCACGTACCAAAGCCTATGCAGAAATCTGGTTAGGTGACGATAAAGTCGCTGTTAGCGAAGGTACCGAAGTTGAGCCGGTATATGGTAAAACTTACTTACCTCGTAAATTCAAAATGGCTGTAGCAGTTCCACCAGATAACGATGTTGACGTTTACACCAATGATCTAGGGTTCATTGCTGTTGCAGAGCAAGGCGAGCTGGTTGGATTTAATTTAGTTGCTGGCGGTGGCATGGGCTCTACCCACGGTGAGGTTGAAACCTTCCCACGCCTTGCTGACGATTTTGGCTTTATTAAGGCAGAAGATACGCTGAAATTTGCCGAAGCGGTGCTCAAAGTCCAGCGAGACTGGGGTAACCGTGTTGATCGTAAACAATCTCGTTTGAAGTACACCATTGTGAAACATGGCTTTGATGCGTTTAAAGCAGAAGTTGAAAAGCGCGCAGGTGTGAAGTTTGAGCCAAAGCGAGATGTGATTATTGGTGATCGCGGTGACCGTTATGGTTGGATTCAAGGCGTTGATAATAAGTGGCACTTAACCCTATTTATTGAGGGTGGGCGTATTAAAGACCTGCCTGGGCAGCCACTGCAAACTGGGTTGAGGGAAATCGCATTAGTACACAAAGGCGATTTTAGAATGACCTCTAACCAAAATATCATTATTGCCAGTGTCGATGAGCAGGACAAACAGCAGATTGAAGATATTGCTCGCAGCCACGGCTTGATGGGGAAGCTTATCTCTGAAACTCGCGGCCACTCCATAGCCTGTGTTGCTTTGCCAACCTGTGCATTGGCGATGGCCGAAGCTGAGCGCTACTTCCCCGACTTTATTTCTAAAGTAGAAGCCTTGCAGGAAAAACATGGCTTCATTGATCAGGGTATCGTTGTCAGGATGACAGGCTGTCCCAATGGCTGTGCGCGGCCGTTTGCAGCAGAAATTGGATTAGTAGGTAAAGCGCCAGGACGCTATAACCTTTATCTCGGTGCCAGCTTTGAAGGTACTCGATTAAACAAGCTTTACAGAGAAAATATTCAGGAAGCTGAGATTCTCTCTGAACTTGACAGCTTGTTTGCTCGTTATATCGCAGAGCGTGAAGCTGGTGAAACTTTTGGTAACTTCACGGTGCGTATTGGTGTCGTGAAGGCGGTTAATGACGCCGCTAAGGACTTTCATGGTTGATTCCGTGATCACTGCTGACGAACTTAAGGCGCTATTATCTGCGCCTAAAGTTGAGCAGGATATTGAGCTTAAACGCATTAATGAGTTTCTTGGGCAATTGTCGCCTCAAGAACGAGTGACCTGGGGGCTAAAGTATCTACCAGGCACCCATGCGCTATCATCAAGTTTCGGCATTCAAGGTGCGGTAATGTTGCACCTTATGACGCAGCAGCAAGCCGATATTCCGGTGATATTGACTGATACCGGTTATTTGTTTCCTGAAACTTATCAGTTTATTGATCAGTTAACGGAGCGATTAAAGCTGAACCTTAAAGTATACCGCTCGCCAATGAGCAATGCTTGGCAAGAAGCACGCTTTGGCCGTTTATGGGAGCAGGGGCTTGACGGTTTGGAAGAGTATAACCGGATGAACAAAGTGGTACCGATGCAACGTGCTCTTGAAGAGTTGCAGGTAACCACTTGGTTTGCCGGATTGCGTCACAGTCAATCTAGTACCCGTGAAGGTCTACCTATATTGGCGATTACCGGTGGGCGTTATAAGCTGTTGCCAATCATTGAATGGAACAATAAACAAGTACATGAGTATTTGACTGAAAACGATCTTCCCTATCATCCGTTGTGGGAAAAAGGCTACGTTTCAGTTGGTGATACTCATTCTACTAAACCCCTTGAGTTAGGCATGAGTGAAGAAGAAACTCGCTTTAACGGTATGAAAAGAGAGTGCGGTTTGCATTATGAGATTTAGCCCAATCGGTTTTACGACATCGCCCTCAAAAAAAGCACGATTAAAGCACTGATATTGTCGGTGCTTTTTTATGGTCTCAAGTAGTACTGAGGTACCACTTGGTGTGGCTTGAGGTGACGCTTTGAAAAGCATTATTTAACAGTATCTTACGCTGCTTATGACTTGGCTTGTAATCGCGGGCAAGAAAAGTTTTACATTTTTTTACACAGAGTTATGCACAAGGTGTTTTTTTGTTCTATAGTCTTAGGTTCCCGTAGGTGGTTTTAAGGCACCATTCTGTTTTAGGCTTAAATTTGAGCCTGGCTAGATTGTCATCTTCCTCCAGCATAATGTGGATGGTTTAGCAGGCAGAGGCGTTGGTTGCATAAAACTAACAACAAGGCGATGCCTTGGGTATTTGATTGACTTGCTAGCGCTTGTACAATCATAAGCCTCTCCCTCCTGGGCAGCACGCCGCTGCCCAGGAGCAGAGCGAATCTAATGGCATTCTCTACTCTGCGCTTTGTAACAATTTCACTTTGAAATTTATCACGTTAGGCGTACTTATTTCGCTGCTATCGTAGTATAGTCCCTTCAGCAATCCTCCACGGAACCCCCAAGTTGTTATTATTAGGCATGGATGTTGAGCATCGAGATGTTTAAAAAGGTAACGACCGTGGACATTTTTAAACCACTGCAACAAGTAGAAAATAAAGGGAAGAATGAATGAACAAGGTGTTAATTGGCGGCGCAGTCATTGCTTTAGGTGTTGGTGCCTATGTTGTGTCGCAACAAGGTGGTAATAATCTCGGTGGTGGTGATGATATGCTGGGGCATATTCCTGCTGACACTCCTATGTTGGCGGTACAAACAGCGCCTTTCCCAATCAAAGACTATATCGACACAATGTCAACAAGTCAGATGCCGTCCATTAAGGCGTTTGCTGATGAGCTGGCCTTAAGTCCTGAGCCTATGGCTCAGTTTCTTGCAAGCCTAACGAACAGTTATGCGCAGGCCAGTGCTAGTGGTCAGGCGTTTGTTGACACTTTTGGTATGCCTGATAGCGGCCGTAGCTATTTTTATATGCTGGGTGCTTTACCGGTCGCTAAAATTGAACTGGATAACCCGCAAGCGATTTGGGATGTGTTGGATAAGGCGGAGCAGCAAAGTGGTGTCAGCCATATTAAGCAGCAACGTCAACAATTAAGTTATCGCGCTTATCGGTTAACACAACCTCAGGATGATGAGCAACTGGATGTGGTAGTCGCAATTGATAATAATATGCTGACCATCACTTTGGATGCGAGCTTTGCAGAGCCGGCATTGCTTGATACCGCCTTAGGTTTGACAAAACCTGAGGTTTCTATCGCCGATTCTGGCCTGATAGATGAATTATATGCACGCCATGGCTTCTTAAAAACAGGCTTGAGCTATATCGATCATCAACAGCTTATTACAGCATTGACCACGACAGATGGTAACCAGTTAGCATCACAGTTGACTAAGTTGTTCAAATTAGTGGGAGATGACCCGCTTTATGAGTTACGAACACCAGAGTGCCACAAGGATCTGAGCGCAATAGCCAGCAACTGGCCGCGTACAGTCATGGGGTATAACCAACTAGATATTAATTCAAAGCAAAGCACGTTGAATTTTAGTACTGTGATAGAAAGCAACAATCAAACCATGCTTGGTGCGCTAAGTAAACTGCGCGGTTTCTTGCCTAGTTACTCACAGAATGTTACAGCCAGTACCTTTTCAATGGGACTGGGTATCGATGTCAATGAATTCGTCCCTGCAGTGACCACCATTTGGAACGAGTTTTTACAGCCAGAATATCAATGTGAGCCGCTACAGCAAATGCAGTGGCAAATGAATCAACAGAGCCCCGCAATGCTTGGTATGTTTACCGGCATGGCCAATGGTGTTAAAGGCGTGAGCCTAGGTTTGATTGATTATCAACTGAATGAAGATGACAGCCAATCTCCATTTGGACAAGTCGATGCTATCATGACGCTATCGGCAGATGATCCGTTAATGCTGCTCAATATGGTTAAACCGTTTGTTCCTGAGTTAGCTCACGTGAACGTACCAGCCGATGGCACACCGATATCACTGAATCAAGCAATGCAAGTGCCTGCAGCATATGGCGTGGATGCGAAGTTAGCGGTTAAAGGTCAGCATTTGGTGATCTACACCGGTGAGGCAAGTGAAAAGGTGGCCAATGGCCTCAAAAATGAAGCGGTTACTAATAATGGCTTGATGAGCGTTTCTGCTGATTACCAAAGAATGCTAGCGCCCATAATGGCTATGTTAGAGATGAGTGGTGAGCCTATTCCACCAGAGTTACAAGACTTTCAGTACTATAATATGGCAATCACTTTCGATATGGATATTAATGAGCATGGCATTGTGATGGACTCATTGATGCAATCGAACGCGAAATAGGTATCTTTATCTGTCACTTAAGGCCCTAGTAAGCGCTTTTGTTTGCTAGGGCTTTATGTCAATCAGCTTAAAACCAATCGGCATAAAGATGTGATCGCCCAGCGAGAGTTTAGCGCTTTTGAGACAAGGTCATTAAATGCTCCTCTGCCGATTGGTATAACTCGTTATCTACTCATCATGTTTGGCGAACTTTAGTAGCTTGGATGCTGTGTTAAAACGCCCTGGCAATTATACCTTTTAGCCATTCAAATTCGCTAAACTGCCCCAAACCTTTACACTGATTGGCATTATTTGGAGAAACTATGATCACCACAGGCATTTTACTTAAAGCCAATGAGGCAAGACTCGTCACTTTAACTGGCAACCGCGAAGATTATGCGGTTGCTGACAGTGATACCAATAAACTGTCTATTGCTAAAGCGCCATCACAAAGTGATGTGGCACACTTTATTCAGCAGCTGTCTAGCTACCTTGAGCAAGCAGGGACACAGAAATTGATTGTTAATCGACGAGCGACAACTGGCCAAGGTGCTGGTGGGGCAGGTACTTTTATATTGGAAGGCGTGATATTGGCAAGTGTGAAAGTGCCCGTTGAGTTTGTCCACCCAGCAACGCTTAGAGCCACTGATAAGCGATGCTCTGGATTAAAAGTTGCTAGACCGAAAACCGTCGATATGGGCAAGGCTTTCGATCTGGCATTTGAAGGCCTACTCGCAGGTTAATCGACATAAGGCCAATGACTAACTCGCTTTGTCTTTAACTTGCTTTGTCTATTTGCAAAGCCGCTAGGGTTGCAGCGATATCTTGAGCCGCCGTTTCTGGGTTGATGTCATCATCTATTTTTAGAATGGTGCCATCTTTGCCGATATAAAAAGTCACTCGGCTAGCCACACGGACTAAGTTGAGGACATCATAAGCTTTCGCGGTGGCTTTGCTTGGATCACTCAACATCGGGAAATCGGCTTTTTCTTGCTTGGCGAAGGCTTGGTTATCCTCGAGATCATCAACACTCGCCATCATGTAAACCGCATTATATTCTCGAATTAAATGACCATCTCTGACTAGTGAGCGGCACTCTAGTGTGCAACCTCGGGTATTTGCCATTGGGTACCAAGCCAGAACTAAGGTTTGCTTGCCCAAGTAATCTTTTAATTGATAATAATGGCCATCGGTGGCTTGTAGACGAAAATCAGGGGCTTTATCACCGACTTGTAAATCAGTGGCCTGGGCCGTCATTGACAGTAAAAAGTAGCCGACGCTAGCGAGTAATATTGTTAATTTTCTCATTCTTATTCCTTGTCTATTAGGTAAGGTCCTGAGGTAAAACCTTCGATAGTCTTAACTAAACCTGTCCAGTTAACGCCGTCATCTAATGCCAATGTGATATCGGGGTAGGTAGCGACGCCGCTTATCTGCTTGCCATGTAAGTTATATACTGCACTATTAGATAAACTCACTCTTATATCACTTTTTGGTAAAGTAAAGCGATAGCTTAAATCAAAATTCCCCCGCGTTGGTTGACCAACCAACACCACCTTTGGCCACCCTTGAGCCATATGTACTAGCCATTGGCATTCACCTTTGCAGTGGGGACCGATTAGCAGGGCTAATTTACCTGGACGATTTTGGCTGGGCAGCGGGTTGATTTTGATTTGGCTATATGGAGCTTTACGTGCATACCATTGGCTAAACAGCTCGGTTTGTGTGGCCTTTACTGCTTGTATTGCGGTACTAAGGTTGAGCTGTTCAAAACCAGAAAACTGATTCAGTGGTAAGAAGTGCCTGCTTTGTAGGTAATCAGCGCGTAATTTATTGTTAAGCCGATACCGTGCAATCGCAACAGGCGGTTGTACTCCTGAATAGCTTTGCATGCCATAGTGGTTAGCAAGATATTGAGTCAGTCCTGAATCGCTGCCTTTAGCCCTGCGTAGATCTAGAATAGTTAAAGGTGTCAGTAGGCTTTGTTTTATCGCCTGCCTGAAAGCTTTGTCATATGCAAACTGGTCAAAGTCACTGACCTCAATCACATTGTGTAACTCAGACTTTAGTATTCTGCTGGCTTTAAATGGCAAGTAGGGTGGCCGATCGCCGTCAATCAGCGGCAAGGTTATTGTCTTACTTTGGTGACCATCGAATAGAGTGAGGTTAACATGCTCGCTGGCTCTGGTACCTATTTCTCGTCGTAGTTGCGGTATATGGGCAAGCTCAGCTAATAGGGCTTGGTTATCTTGATGTAAATCGATAGCAAGATAACGCATTGCAGCATTCAGCCAATAGTTAATTGGCAGGCCATCAATGTGTGTTAAGTAAGGAAATGCTGGGTCTTGCAACTCAGTATGGCTACTGAGCGCCATATATTGACTATCCATGTAGCGAATGTGCACTGGTAGCTGTTTATCATTATGGCTTATGGCGATATCGGCATTGATATCATTTAACTGTGCAAGGATTTTTTGCACTGCAGGAGCAAACTCAACCACACTGACTTGTCGCGTTAACGTCTTTTTATATTGCTCGATTGCTTTGTTAACCCGTTCAAGCCTTGCAGGATCAATTGCGGCGATGGCAGAGTGAGCGGAGATTTGCTGCGACAGGTTACTCAGGTCTTTGTTGGCCTGATAAGGGCTGAGGTGCGTATTGACCCAATCACCTTGTAAGCTTATGACGCCAAGCGCGACAGTACTGATGAGAAGGGCTGCACCAAAGACGTTGATGATAGTTTTAGCACCAAATTGCATTACGCTCCTTACCTCATATACGCTTTGTCCAAAATCATCGCCTTCAACTTTGCAATCAACCGCTTAGCTAGGCTATGTCTGTAATGAGTCAATAGACTGAGTATCCTTCAAATCGACGCAATTTGCTAATCCTATCAGCTAATAACTAAATGGAATAAATTTTAATTTTTATCTATTTTTTTAATTATAAGAAAGTGGCTATATTAGGCTGAAGAATTTTCGTCAGGAATTATATATGGAACTTATCACATTACAGGGTCAACAGGCCGTGGGCAAAGTGTGGCTTGTTGGTGCAGGTCCTGGCGATGTCGAATTACTCACAGTCAAAGCCTATCGAGTATTGCAGCAAGCAGATGTGGTGTTATTTGATGCCCTAGTGAGCGATGATATTATGGCTTTGGTACCTAGCGATGCTGAACGTATTGCAGTGGGTAAGCGTGCAGGTAAACACAGTGCGGCGCAAGAAGAGATCAACCAATTGTTGGTGACCAAAGCCTATACACGTAAAAATGTAGTTCGACTTAAAGGTGGTGATCCATTTATTTTTGGTCGTGGTGGCGAAGAGTTAGATTCGCTGGTTGAGGCAGGTGTCCAGTTTGAGGTGGTTCCCGGCATTACTGCTGCAAGTGGCACAGCTGCCTATGCGGGTATCCCATTAACCCACAGAGATTACTCCCAAGGTGTCACCTTTATCACTGGCCACTGCAAGCTGGAAAGTCGCCCAATGGATTGGCAAAGCCATGCTAAAGCTAATCATACATTAGTCATCTATATGGGTATTTTAAATGCAGAGCTTATCAAGCAAGGCTTGATTCAAGCTGGCAGATCTGCAGATACCCCAGTGGCAATTGTGTCTAAGGCCACAACACAATCTCAACGACAGTTTATTGGTAAACTCAGTGAACTAGATAAGTTGGCTGCAGATCCTCAATTGAAGATGCCGGCTCTGATGATTATTGGCGAAGTCGTCGAGTTAGCGGATTCGCTCAACTGGTTTAAGCCTGATGCTGATTCATCTCAGGTCAATGACTTAGCTGCATTAAGCCTTAATCTATAATAAAATCTTTGGCAAAAAGCGCTTTTAGCGCTTTGCTGTACTCGACATCGGCAGAAGGGCGCACCAGTTGGGCGAGTTCTTCACCAATGGGGGTCAGCCGATAATAGTTAAATAATAGATGCCCACCTTTGGGGGTCAGTGTCATTTTACGCTCTTGTAGAGTAAAACTGATGGGGGTTTTGCTATTAAGCAGCCCGGTTTCAAACTCACTGCGGTGCAAGATACCTGCGTCAATGAGTGTTAAGATCGTTGAATAAGGTAAGCCAAACTGCGATAAACCGATATTGATAGCATCTGTTTTTCTAAATAACTTTCCTATCCCACCGGCATAGCGATAACCAATAATCAATTTATGTCGCGACTCACTATTGATTTTAATCGCCATCGCCAGCACTTTCTCAAAGAGCTGCGCTTCTTTGTGGGTCAGCTGTTTGAGCGTGGTTAGCGTCCGCAGGCTGAAGTGACCGGGTGAGGTGATTTCATGGGCTAATATTTTTCCCCATAATTCCTGCATTTTGCGGTTATGGATTTGCTCGGCAAGCTGAAAAAATTGATGTACCCAATCAGGGTCTAAATCTGAGCCCGTGACTTCAGACGGCGTGTTAGCGAGGGCGATGGTGTATACAGACTCCAGGTTTGCCTGGTACTGACTGGCTAACTTGCGTTGACGATGCTCTGCTCGCTCGGCAATAGATGCTTGAGATGCGCGGTAACCTTCTTCGCTCGCTAAGCCTAGTTTTCTGCCCAACAATAGCGCTTTTTTGCGCGCTGACACCTCAGAGGTTTGCTCTTTTTTGTTAGAAACGACAGTGTCAGCCATGGTGTGTTAATACTCAAATAGATCGTAGGTTATTAGACAAAATAATAGTGATAACATCCGGCATTGAACAGTAAAAAATAGTCAAAGTGGCATAGTTATGACTATTTTGTTGTATTAGCTGGCCAGCAGACACGGTACTCTGGTGTAGGCGTAAGTGGAATATTACGCGCCAGTATCAGTGAACATAATGCAAAGCCAGCGCCGATGAAAAATACCATGCTGGGTGAATATAGCCATAATATACCCAGTAATGCAGGGATCACCACGGCAGCAATATGATTAATTGTAAAGCTCACCGACATCGTTGCTGCAATATCTTGTTTATCAGCGATTTTTTGAAAGTAGGTTTTCATTGCAATTGCCATTGCGAATAACAAATGGTCAATCACGTATAAACCGGCGGCAATGTAGGGATGGCTTACAAAGGCATAGCTGACGAAAACAATAATCAGTCCGACATACTCGATAGTGAGTGCACGGCGCTCGCCAATTCGGCCGATGAATCTGCCTAAGGCTGGGGCAAACAGCAAGTTCACCACGTAGTTGATTAAGAAAAGTGCGGTGATTTGGCTGACGCTATAACCAAATTTTTCAACCATCATGAACCCCGCAAAGACCATAAATATTTGCCTTCTAGCGCCGGAAAAAAAGGTCAATAGATAGTAGAGCCAGTACTTCTGACGCAGAATAATTTTCTTATGTTGTGCTTCGCCTTCTGGAAATCGCGGGAAATTAACATGGAGGATAGCAACCATCAGCAACCCAAGTGCACCTATGAAGGCATACATATAGACATAATCAAATTTCAGCCATGTCATTAATATCCAAATACTGCCATAGCCTGTTAGGGCTGCCGCCGCTTTCCATGCCATTGCTTTACCCATAAACCCAGCAGTATCTTGCTTATCAACCCATTGCAAGGTGAGTGATTGGTTGATGGTTTCAAAGTAGTGAAAGCCGACCGACATTAATATGGTGGTTAAATACAAGCCTAAAGCAGAAGGAAAAAAGCCGGTTATTGCCACACCAATACTGAGCACGGCTAAAGAGATTAAAGCGAAACTTTGTTCTTTTAATACGATGAGTACGAAGATGGCGGTAAAGGCAAGAAAGCCTGGGACTTCGCGTAAACTCTGCAAAAGGCCGATTTCGGCGCCAGTAAAAGCGGCTCGTTCTATGACGAAGTTATTGAGCAATACCTGCCAGACTGAAAAAACCAATGACATGATAAATGTCATCCATAACAACAATGCTTGTGGTGTCCTTTGCATTTCCCAATCCATCAAATATTAAGGTGTCCAGTCTAGCTGATTTAGGGCTGTTGGCCCAAATATAATTTAAAGGTCAACTTGTTATTTCTTGATTTTATTTGTTTTTTCTATATCCATCTGCGTTAGCTCACCCAATAGGAATGATAGGCATCTTGCGTTTTTTGGTAGATTCATATGCTGATAGCTGCGGAGACATCTGTAATTATTTTGTAAAGTTTATTGTAAATATTAATGCAAATCGTTCTCATTTCTAATATTTTGTGTGAGTTTTTTAGGGGGAGCTGTTTTACAGCGGAGAAAAAATATGAACACAAGATTAACTTTGCTCGGAATATGCATTGCAAGTGCTTGTTCCATAAGCAGTGTTAAAGCGGCAGATCCTGCTGAGCTTGAAAAAGCGATAGCAAGGCAGGAGGCTGAACTTGCTAAGTTAAAGCAAGATTTGGCAGTGCTAGCAGCACAGCAAGAGCAACAAGCACAACAGATCGAGACTAAACCGCAAAAGCACGACACTCATAACAGTGGCACGAGTGAGAGCCCATGGAGTCAGTTTTCTTTCAAGTCATACGGTACGGTGAACTATACCAGTGATGAATACTATGAAAATGTCCAAGATACCTCACCAGAGCGTCGCTCTCGCTTTGATCTAGAGCGAATCGTTACTGAATTTGGCTACCAATTCAATGATGAATGGGACATCGAAATTGAAATTGAGTATGAACATGGGGGTACAGGTACCGCACTAGAATATGACGGTTTTGATGAATTTGGTGAATTTGAATCTGAAGTAGAAGCCGGTGGCGAAGTGATGATTGAAAAAGCACAAATTCGCTATCGCCCTAATTCAGCGTTTGGGGTGAAATTCGGTAATATCCATTTGCCTATCGGGCTGTCGAGTATTTTACACAAGCCTGATCAATATCTCACCGTGCTACGTCATCGAAGTGAAGCGGCGATGATGCCAGCAGTGTGGAATGAAACGGGAATCGGCATCTTCGGTGAATTAGCTAACTTTCATTATCAAGCTCAGATCGTCAGTGGCTTGAATTCAGAGTATTTTCGCACTTATGACTGGGTTGCTTCGGGGCACCAAAAACGCTTTGAGCATGTAAATGCTGATGATTTGGCTTATGCACTGCGTTTAGATTATGGCAACTTTAAGCAGCCTGGGTTTGCAGCCGGAGTCGCTTATTACTATGGCAATACTACAGGTAACCGCCACAAGAGTAACAAGGTAACGGGCGACGGCACGGTATCGATTCTTGCGCTATCTGGTGCCTATGTTGAGGGGCCCTGGATTCTGAGAGGGCAATACCTTTATGGCACCTTGAGCGATGCCGATGCAATCACTCAAGCCAATAAAACCACGCCGGGTTTGAAGCCTGGAAATTTTGCACAACTGGGCTCAGAGTCAGAAGCTTTTTTTGTTGAGGCTGGCATAGATCTAAGTCATTTCAGCGCCATTCCATTAACGGTATTTGCCAACTTAGATTATTCCAACCCTTTAAAACAGGTCGAAACTGGTACCGCATCTAAACGTTATGAAAACACTTGGACCAGCATTGGTGTTAATTACTCACCCATACCCGAAATTGTCATCAAAGCCGAAGGTGGGCGTCAACAAGTGGCCGTCGCCGCAATTCCTGATACCAACTTTTTTGCATTAGGCGTCGGTTACCAATTCTCTCTTTAACAGCCTGTTTCGTAAGGTTGATACAAACTTATTTTGGAGCTTTAACATGAACACGATTAAATACTCAGCTATCGCTGCTGCCCTAATCTCAACATTATCTGCTTGTGGCGGTTCAGGTAGTAGTGACAATAACACCACTGACCCCGTTGTACCTGAAACAGGCTTTACTTTTACTGCTGATGAGATGATTACTAATTTGACCGACGATGTGATTGTCGCAGGATATGCGGCATTAGCCGCTCAAGGTGAAGCCATGCTTGCAGCGACACAAACCTTAGTTGCGACGCCAACTCAAGCAAACTTAATCGCAGCCCAGCAGGCATGGAAAGCGGCACGTCAACCTTGGGAGCAGGGAGAGTCGCATATTTTTGGCCCGGTTGATTCATTAGGCATTGATCCGCATCTTGATAGCTGGCCACTCAATACCACTGACCTAACCACCGTACTAGCCACCAATACGGGTTTTGATGCCGATACTATCAAAGGCTGGAATGATGATGTTCAAGGGTTTCACACCATGGAATACCTGTTGTTTGGCGACGGTGTCGCTGACAATGAAAAGGATATTGCTGATTTGACGGCCACAGAGCGTGACTACTTGATGGGCTTGGCGGAAGTTTTTCGTGATTATACCAAAACCTTAGATGACGCGTGGCAGCTGAGCCACGATGGTCAGCAAGGGCAAGCATATGCAGTACTGGTGAAAAATCCAGGTAGTGATGGCAATACGTTCTATGCTTCGCAAGTGGGGGTTATTGAGGAGTTAATTAATGGCATGATTGGCATTGTTGATGAAGTGGGTAACGGTAAAATTGCCGATCCGTTTGGCGCGACAGTCAATGATGCAGATACGTCAAAAGTGGAGTCTCAATACTCTTGGAATTCGCTAACCGACTTTAGTGATAACATTATTGGGGTGAGAAATGTCTACCAAGGTGAGTTGACTGGTCAAGCGGACAAGCAAGGTATTGTCGACTTTGTTGCCGCAGCAGATGAAGCGCTAGCGGCACGTATTGGCAGTGAAATTGATGATGCGATTATTAAAATTCAAGCCATTGCTGGACCTAATGATATGCCATTTAGGCAGGCGATTTTAGATGAAGACGGTCGAGCGCGGGTACAAACTGCGGTTGATTCCTTAACCAAGTTACAGACAAGTTTAGAGTCAGATGTGCTGCCTCTTCTACAGGACTGGAATATCTAATGTTAATTAAAGGGGCCTTGGCCCCTTTTTTTGCTTGTATAACCATGATTTTTATATGGTTTACAAGTGGTTTCCTAATTCTTGAAAGAGTATATAAAGCATGAAACTAACCCGTCATCGTTCACTCACCAATGCCACAGCGGCATTTAGTATCTTTATGGTGCTAAGTGGTTGTGGAGGTTCTGGAGATGATGTCACCGAACCTGTCAACCCTGAACCTGAAGTGACATATCCAGATTTTACTGATGTTGTAGCATTAGGTGGCGAGACTACCACCTATGATGCAGCGGCATCAGGTCATGGGTTTTCTACGCCTGCGCCCAATTTAACAGCAGCGGAACTTGAGCTACATCTAGCGGGTGATTTAGGCTTTGAAACCGCTTTTACCACCGCACCCAATCTTGAGCATCCTGATCTTGATGGCCTAGGGCCTGTATTTAATAATGCGGACTGCAACTCTTGCCATCAAAGAGATGGTCGCAATTCAACACCATTAATTCCTGTCGGTGAAACGCGAGTGAAATTGGGGTCGGATGCTGGCATCTTTTTGCGGATTAGTTTGGCCGCCGACGAACCTTGTATAGAGGGGACACCAAGTAATAACTATTGCGCACCTATTCCGGTGCCAGATTTTGGTGGACAACTATTCCACCGGGGTGTGCTTCAAGCACGGCCTGATTGGCAGCAGAATCACTTTGGTGGCCAAGCTGATGTGTATCTCTCCTATGAAACTCACCAAGTTACATACCCTGATGGCCATACAGTGACCTTGAAAAAGCCGTTATTTGAGGTAGAAAACCCCTATGACGCCCCTGGGGAGACAAAACAAAGTGCCAATGTTACTTCAAACCTTTTGCAAGATGATGTACTTATGGGCTGGCGAAATGGTATGCCGGTATTTGGTTTAGGTTTGCTAGAAGCGATTCCTGAGGCGGATATTCTAGCTCTTGTCGATGAGGATGATAGTAACCAAGATGGCATTTCTGGTCGGGCGAACTACGTGTTTGATGCGGTAAAGGCACAGGATGGTGATCCTAACCCTGTATCGCTGGGGCGTTTTGGTTGGAAAGCCAACACACCGAGTGTGAGAGTGCAATCTTTGGGTGCACTGCGTGGGGATATTGGCATTACCAACCCGTTATTTCCAGATGAAAGCATCGTCGGTACGTCATTGCATGATAGTTACTTAACGCGCACCGGATTTGTTGATACAGGAAGTGATGAAAATGGTGCACCGGAAGCCGATGCAGCGTTTAGTGATTCAGTGGTGTTTTATGCTGAAACTTTAGCTGTTCCTGCACGGCGTAATGTGCAAGATGCTGATGTACGTGAAGGGGCACGACTGTTTAGTGAAATAAACTGTAGCGGCTGTCATCAACCTAAATTCGTCACCAAGTCCCAAGGGCAGATCGGCGGAGGAGAGATGATAGCAGGCCTTAAGGGGCAAACGATCTATCCGTTTACCGACATGTTGCTGCATGATATGGGAGAAGGCTTAGCAGACAATCGTCCTGATTTTCTTGCTGACGGACAAGAGTGGCGTACACGACCGTTGTGGGGGATAGGGTTAACGCAAACGGTAAACCCGCAAGCTGGCTTTTTACATGATGGCCGCGCTGCGACTATCGAAGAGGCGATACTGTGGCATGGCGGGGAAGCGCAAAATAGCACGGATAAGTTCATGGAGCTAACCGCGGCAGAGCGGCAACAGCTCATTGCTTTTGTGATGTCGCTTTAAGGCGTTCTACTAAGCGCTACGCTGGGCTAACACACTGTTGGCTCAGCGCTATTGCCTTAATTGATAGCGTTATGTGATAAAGATTAAATTAACGCTATTATCTCTAGGGTTGCTCGTGATCTGATTCAAGTAAATAATTGCTAATATCCATTATGATTAATCTATCGATATTAGCTAATTTTTCAGAGGCGCGAGTGAGCAAATTTTTAATTATTTATTCGAGTGTGCATGGTCAGACCCTCAAAGTTACCAACTACTTAGCTGATAAACTTGCGCAGCAAGGCCATCAGGTGACAACGGCATCGATTGATGACGTACCGGCATTAGATGAATTTGATAAATTGGTACTAGGTGCAAGTATCCGCCATGGTAAGCATAACCCCAGTGTTTACGACTTCATTACTGAACATCAAACTGTGCTCGAACAAAAGCCAAGCAGCTTTTTCTCTGTGAGTTTAGTGGCGCGCAAGCCCGCAAAAAATACGCCAGAAACCAATCCTTATATGCAAGCTTTCTTGGCTAAATCTCAATGGCAACCTAAATTGCTTGAAGTGTTTGGCGGCAACCTAAATTATCAAGGTTACAATGCAATGGATCGCAATATCATTCGTTTCATTATGTGGATCACCAAAGGGCCAACCGATGCCCACACCAATGTGGAGTATACTGATTGGCAAAAAGTCGATCGATACGCTGATCAATTAAGTGCATTGTAACGGTTAAACCACTTAGACAATATCAAGGACTCCTATGGCGAAAAAGCATTCGGTGGTTAGCAAGGTAATCGCGGCATATCAGGTTCGTCAGCATCAATTATTGATTGTGTTGTGTTTGTATTTATTGGGTACTAGCGGTTATCTGATGATGGGCAGAGCTTTGCGTGCCAATGCGTCATTTTGGGACTTGTCACATGTTTACTTGGGTCTGTTGACTTGTGTGATAGCGATGACCTTTTTGGTTACCAACATTATTGGTAACAAGTGGCGTCAATATTTTCCTTGGCTGGCGATGGATTTCTCGCAACTGAGTAATGATTTTAAGGGCCTGTTTAAAGGGCATTTGCCCCAAGCTGGTGGCAGTGGGTTGTTCAGTTGTGTTGAAGGGATTGGGATGTTGATTCTCGCCGCAGTGAGTGTCACTGGTCTTATGTGGTTTGTGCTTCAAGGTAGCGCTGATGCGCTGATGTGGCGAAGTTACCATATTATTGCGGCAAAAAGCTTAATTGTGTTCTTGATTTTTCATGTCATTTTCGCTGCGCTGCACTTGCTGGATTTTATCCGTAACTAGGTTACTTTGTTCAGTCTTAGATAGTGATTGTTCAAAAGGATTCTCTGGCTAAATTTACGTGAACTGATTGGTGGCCAAAACCACTTTGATAACGTCAATATTCCACTGTATATTTCTGTTTTACTATTGATAGGTAACGGTATAAAGGTAGCTGTAATTGCTACCTTTTTTATTGTCATTACCTAAAGCCTTTATCGTAAATTATGCTACATTAGCAAATGAAGGCTAGGTAATTATTGGTCTTTCTGGGATTTAATATCATCGAGTTCTGAGCTAAAGGAAAGCCAGTATGAGCGAGCAAAAACTTAAGGTTTTACACCTTGTTGATGATTTTTCCATGGGGGGCGTTAATGTTGCTTTGTCTAGTTTGACAAACAGCGACCTAGCTAAAGACTATCAGTTTGTTATTCAGCGTCTTAGTTTTGATTCTGTCGGCCAGTGGCTGCAAGCGTTCAAAAAAATAAAACAACAAAATGCAGATATGATCTGTATTCACTATTCTGCGAACTGGTGGCGACTATTATTTACTGGACTACTGCGAATGCTATTTCGCGGCCGTATTGCCTTGCAGGAGCATCATTATAGTCGCGGGTTTGTGCAACATAATGTCAAATCACCGAAGCGATTTTATAGGATGCTGAAGTTAATGTATCGCTGTGTCGATCAGCTACTTTGTATCTCAGTTTCTCAACGTTTATGGCTTTTAGAGCAACAATTGGTTAGTGATAAAAAGTTGCGTTTTGTTGGCCAAAGTTGTCAAAGGTTGCCCCTGCTTGAATTACCGCCAAAACCGTTAGCAGCGCCGTTGGTGATAGGTGCGTATGGTCGCTTCAATCAGCAAAAGGGCTTCGATTTATTGGTCCAAGCGATGACGTTAATGGATCCACAAGTTGTGCAGCTAAAACTTGCGGGTGAAGGGCCGCAGCTAGGGCAGTTACAAGCCCTTGCTGATGAGAATGACAATATTGAGTTTATTGGAAAAGTTGATGATATTGGCCAGTTTTTAGATCAAGTTGATATGGTGGCAGTACCCTCTCGATGGGAGCCTTTTGGGCTAACGTGCTTAGAATCCTTATTGGCGGGCAAGCCTGTAATTATATCGATAGCCGATGGCTTGCCAGAGCAGCTTGATTACTTGAACGCAGCAAATTTACTTGAAAGCTGGCCTCGCTTTACCGCGATGACACCTGTTGCGATGGCGGCAACATTAACTCAGGTGCTAAATCAATTGGATAGTCAACAGCAAAGCATAGCTTTATCCGATGTGGCGAGAAAGCGAGTAGCTCAAAGTTGGCCGGCGTTAATTCAACGTTGGCGTCTGGTATTAGCAGATATAAAAAAAGCGCCTTAACGGCGCTTTTTTATCGTGTTTTACTTGTGCTCTACCGCAAGGTAGTTAATGAGGTCAATGAGCTCACCTAAGGTGCGGATTTGGCCCATGTTAACAGCATACTTGTCGTTAACGATGAAGGCTGGAACGCTTTGTACACGGAATTCACGCTGCTGCATGCGCCATAGGTCGATTTTATCATCTACTGCTTTGCTATCAGCAATAGCATCGTATTTGCTGATGTCAAAGCCGTTGTCAGCGAAGACTTTTTTGATGTCGTCACGATTGTTGATTTCAGGCTTGTCATGGGCGCTGTGGTCATGATTATGGTTGTGACCGTGGGCGCCTTCTTCACCTTGAATCGCTGCGAACATGGCATGAGTCATCTTGTCGCCTAAATTCGCTTCTTGAATCACCGCTAGTGAGCGCATGACTTCAGTGCCAATATCACTATTCATAAAGTCAACGTGCTTGTTGTCGAAGCTGACAGACTCATGCAGGTTGGCCTTGATATCGCCCAAGAACTGAGTTTCCATGTTGAAACAGTTATGGCAATAAAAAGAGAAAAACTCGGTAAGTTTAGGCTCTGCACTAGGCGCTTTATTCGTTACAGTGGTGAAGTGTTTTCCTTCAATGAACTGGGCGGCAAAACCGCTTAATGGTGCTACGGCCAATGTTAAAGCTAATGCAATGTATTTAATCAAGCTACTGTCCTCAAGTGTGTAAGGTTTGCCCAGGTAGTTGTAACCTAAATTTAACGCAAACCTCTATGATATTTAGCATAATAGCGAAAGCTTAAGTATGACTGAAGTTGCCTGAAATGGCAGTGTTTTGCATGTGACCTGTGACAAATATTTGCAGGGATCTCATAAGTTCCGTCGTAAAGTTTGCCATGCTTCACAAACTTGCTTAAATTTTATCGGGTCGCCCCCCTCTCTATCTGGATGCCACTTTAATGCCAGCCGACGCCATTGCTTACTAATGTCTTTATCAGATGCGTTATTATCGAGTTCGAAAACCCTTAATGCATGGCTTGGGTGCATATTGGCAGGATTGGCACCGATGTAATCTTCATAGCGACTCCAAAATGACGCTAACATCTCTTGGATTACGTTAGGGCAGGTATCGTAGTTATGCCAATCTAAGTAATAGTCTCTTAGGGCATCATCACTGGATAGTTGCTGGCTAAGGTCGTTCGGCAGTATGCGAAAAATTTGAATCTCCATTGACTTAACCTGCAAGTAACTATTGGGTAATAGAATAGACTGCAGGTTAAAAAGGGCATTCATCAGTAAAAAGTTGCGCTTAAATAAGGCTTTTTCGGGGTGACTATCTAAATCCTGCATTAAACCTTTTTTTTGTAGTTCGGCAGCGAGGTGATGGACCTTCCAGCTTTTATTACTTGCTTGTAGCAAACTGAGCAAAGGCCAAATAAGTGGGTTGTCGCCTTTGATATGACAGACTTTATCTGCTTTGGTGTTATCAGCTAGCCTAGCTTCTGTGTAGGCTGGTTTGGCTAAAAGCATAAACGAGACTCTAGATAACTGGTGATAATTTCTACTATGACACAGCTTGTGTTGAACGCAAGTATTAATCTTTGTGCTTAAACACAATATTTGCTCGCCGCTATACCTGTTTAATAATGATGATTTATGAGTTTATTTGTTGGCCGTTGAGTTAATTGCATATGCGGAATTAACGGGGATTTATAGCCACATATTTTTTCAATATGTGGTAAGCCAGCATAAAAGGTTATTACTTTCGTGAAATTAACCTGTTGTTATCGCGGTCATAGTCTTTGCTAGAGTAGCGATGAGGAATTTAATTATGGTATGTTGTTTCGTTGGTAGGAAAAAGTATCAACTATTTCATTCATCTTTAGCTAGGGAAGCATAACGTGGGCCGTTGGCGTTGGGCATTACTGATAGTATGGTTATTAATCGGTTTCTCTATCACTGCGTTGATGGCGAGTTGGGTTTATGACAAAGAAACTCGCGCAATTACCATAGAATTCCAGCAGGATGTAGATGATAAAGCTGCTGCGCTTGAGCGGGAAGTACTGCTCAATGTCGAAGTGCTATATGCGCTTAAAGGCTTATTTGAAAGTTCCGATAATGTCACCGCAGCAGAGTTTAATAAAATTGCTGCGCCTTATTTACTCAGACACCAAGATATTGATTTCCTGCAGTGGGCCTCAAAGACATCTGGGGGAGGTCAAGAGCATTACCCTGTAACCTATTTGGCTTCCTTAGCCAGTGATAACGAGCTTATCACTGGCTATGATTTGTTGAGTCACTCGGCTTACGCCAATGCGATTAGTCAGGCTGTCGATTTAGATCAAGTGGTGGCTAGCTTAAGCAAATTAACTAATAGCAGTAAACTGGGCATCAAAGTGTTTATCCCCGCCTATCGTGGCGAGCCTGTAGATACCCCGTCTAGAAGAGCGCAAAATTTTGGCGTGGCAGCATTAAGCCTTAAAGTGGATGAAATGTTTAATCGTGCTGTGCAGCGCACCGCTAGTAAAGGCATTCACTTTACCCTCAAAGATCATACAAACCCGCTTGTTGAAACCTTACTAACTTTACATTTAGGGGATGAGCATGGCGGTCATGGAGTTGAGTCATTTGAATATCAACGCCAGTTAACCCCTTTTGCCCAGCGGCGTTGGAGTCTTATTGCCCGTCCAAGTTTTGAGTATATTGCTGGTCATCGAAGTGAGTTACCTTATGTTGTTGGTATATGTGGCAGCTTGTTTGTGTTGTTGGCTGCGGGCTATTACGTCACTATGCGTCGCAGAACAGAATTGGTTGAACAAGAAGTTCAGCAGCGGACTTTAGATCTCTACAAAGCGAAACGACAGTTAGAATTGCTTTCACAGACAGACGGACTAACGGGCCTCGCCAATCGACGCCACTTTGAGCAAAGGTATGAGACGGTTTGGAATGAAGCTATACAATCAAAGCGCTGCATTACTTTGATGATGCTAGATGTCGACCACTTCAAGTCCTTCAATGACACCTATGGTCATCTTGAAGGGGACAAATGCTTAAAACGTGTCGCACAAACGATCGAACAGAGCTTAAATCGTAAAAGTGACTTTATTGCGCGATATGGTGGTGAAGAGTTTGTATTGTTGTTACCCCATACACGGGATAATTCCATTCCGGCACAGCGCTGTTTAGAGGCGGTGGAAGCATTACAGATCCCACATTCGGCGGCAATAACCAGTGACTTTGTGACGGTGAGTATCGGTGTTGCCGCAATGATACCGACAACGGCTAATCATATCGAAGATTTGATTGCGTTAGCCGATGCCGCGTTGTACCAAGCTAAAGAAAATGGCCGTAATGGCATTCACTATCATGTGCCGCCAGCACCTGACTTGGTTGAGCAAGGTGTGGCATAGTGCTATGAGAACAAACAGTGTTTAGTGATCAGCTTCTATTTAGCCTTTTTCATCAATAGTTATCATCAAAGAAGTTGAGTTGCTTTAAAGTAAAGAGTGCTCCTTTAACGCTAGTTCCACCTCGGGAATGTTTAATCCGATGATGCGCTTGTTACCTATAATAATTACCGGGTAAGCGTTTGCGGAGAGCTCGGTAAATCTTTGCTGAGCTTGCTGGTCTTTTTCTGGATTAAATTCAGTATAGCTGATGTTATTTGCGGCAAAATAATCTCGAGTATTTGCACATACTGGGCACCAATCCGTGCCATACATAATGACCGGTTTATCTGAAAACTCAAAATGTTGAGAGTAGTCACCTACCACAACAGGTGTTGGAGTTGTAAGCCACTTGTAGCCGTGTAAAGCCCCATATCCTAGTGCCAAGCCTAATGCTAAACATAATGTATAAGAGATGATGTTCTTAATAACCGATACGCTAGGATGGGGTTTAGTTAGATTGTCAGTGTTACTCATATTCATTCCATGAAATTAATTATTATCTCTTCCACTTTAAATGAGCAAATATGGTCGGCCAATAGTTCTTTTTTACTATATTTGGCCGGATTGATGAACACTGTGTCTTATATACTTTTAAGGGGGTGTATAAACACGTAGATAATATTTAATTGCTATTATCGTTGGTTATGGCGCTGAGTAATAAATCAATTTCTCCAATTAGAAATAATAGAGAGTGAGAAAATGAAAATTAAAAATATGTGTAAAGTACTGCTGGTCATTTAGGGCTTTCTGCTACACGCAGCTTACACAGTGTGTGGCAGCGCTTGAGCGCTGCAGCTTTCTGGTAGTCGAAATTGTAGTTGCCTTTCAGGCCTGTGTCGCAAGCATACCACAACCTAACCGTTGCTATTTCCCATAAGCTGACTATCAGCTATGTTTACTGGTAGAGTTAAGCTTGTACTACCAGTGTTTAGTTTAAATTAGCAATGTATTTATCTGATTTATTTTCCAAGCTGTTGCTTTTCAATAATTAACCTATAATCTCTGGGTAAGAACACTTTATAGCGGTGATGTGCTTAGCTATGGGCAATGCTACCTGCAAATTTAAAATCTCAACGCTCAACCTGTTTAATTTTGTTGACCCCCCCAATGCTTACTATGACTTTGAGAATATATATACAGCACAGCAGTGGCAGAAAAAACTGACCTGGATAGCACACTACCTCGCTTCAGAGCAGCCCGATATTATTGCTTTTCAGGAAGTGTTTAGCATTGATGTCTTGAAACGGTTGCTGGCAGATTGTGGCTATGAATATGTTTGTGTGGTTGATGAACCAACGGTTGTTGATGAGTTTATCTATCGTGATCCTGTGGTCGCATTAGCATCAAAACACCCAATTACACAGACTACCCGTATAGATAGCCATGCTGAAATATTACCGGTGTTATCCCTGCCGAGTGATTTTGCTTTTAGCCGCGTCCCATTGTTAGCTACAGTTAATCTGCCTCAATTTGGTGAACTCGATCTATTTGTTATTCATTTTAAGTCTCAGCGTGGCACTTTGAGCACCGAAGAGATCACTAATAAGGATATGTCTGCAACGGAAATGTTTGCCTTGGAAGCTGCCAGCAAGTGGGCGGCTGCACAGCAACGTGGAGCAGAAGCGACATTGTTGCGCTACGCGATTGCTTCGCGTCGTGCCAAAACCCAAAACCCTTGTGCGGTGTTAGGTGACTTTAATGATTCTCTGCATAATGGTGTGTTAAGTACTTTGGTTAGCCAAGATAGTCGCTTAAAAACTCAGCTAAGTCCCAATGAATTTATCCAGTATAGCCTTCATGATGCCTACCAATTGTTTGAGGCCAACCACTATGCTCGTAGTGCAATTGATCGTCCAGCTACTCACTATCATCTCAATAAAGGCAATGTGCTTGACTATATCTTGTTGTCAGCTGAATTTAATAGTCAAAACGATCAAAGTTTAGCCGAGGTGATTAGTTACCAAACTTTTGATCAACACCTCACTAGCCCCCAATATGACAGAGACAGTCATAGCAGCGATCACGCTGCAGTAAGCGTTACCTGCCGCATAAGGAGCTGATTCACCGATATTTAATAGTGCTATGGCTTGCGTAGTGCCGTTATTATTCATATGTTGATACAGGAGGTTGATGTCAGCCTATATGGGTGAGCAACCTGAACCACTATTTTCAAGGACAGGGTGGAGTTAACTGTGCATATGCAACAAAAGATAAATCAGCAAAATAACTTTTTCTATATGACCTTTGCGCTAGTTGGGCTGCTGGTTAGCTCATCTTTGGTAGAGGTCATGCCGCAAGGAATTCTAGAGTATGTCCTTGAAACATTTACCGTGATAACTTTCATTGTTTGCTTACGCAGTTTGCGCTTTGATAGGCGTTGGTATCACTTTATGGTCATGTTGGTTGTGTCTTGGTTCATCGCCACTCTGGTCAGGAATGTACTCGACATCAAGGTGATGGACTTGTTGATGCTATCGTTTATGTTTGCGTTTTTTTGGGGCACTTTTAGCTCGGTAGCGCGGCAGATATTGTTTGTAGGCCATGTTGATCGCAATAAGATTATTGGCTCTATCGCATTATTTTTATTGCTAGGGCTAATGTGGTCATTAATTTATTTGTTTATTTTAGAGTTTTCACCGCACTCGTTCACAGGAGTCGAGCCTGCTGCATGGGGAGATAACTTTTCTCAAATGGCTTATTTTAGCTTTGTTACCCTAACAACCTTAGGCTATGGCGATATCAGTCCGGTGACGCCGTTTGCCCAAGTGGCAGTGTATATGGAAGCGATTGTTGGCGTATTTTATATGGCAATTGTGGTGGCAAGTCTAGTGAGCGCTGGGCAAGCTCGACCTGAAGATTCTGAACAATTAAAGCCCACTGAGGATGAATAAGGTCGATTATGTTAGACGCTGTATATCGTCCGCCTAATGATACAGATGCTGATAGCGGGCAAACCACAAAGGTTTATTCCATTTTTACTTTTCAAAGCCTCAGTGAGTCGGATATTGCCGCGTTTCGTTATCATTTATATTGTCCAGCTTGCTCTGCACAAGCTTATTACCGGAAAGCTTCTAAAGATGGTAAAGCTGCTTGTTTTGGCTCTCGCTATCATGCTGCGGACTGTATCGAGTTTAGGCCATCTACGGCGAGAAAGCTTGAGGAAGCCGATGCCTTAGCTGTAAATGAGGTCTTGGCTAATGATGATGAAATGCAAATTGATTTTAGTATCAAGCCACGTTTGTCACCTCAACCTAGCTTAGGTAAGGCAGCATCCCAGATCCAAACCAGCTCCAAGACTTATACCAAGACCAAGAATAAGCCGGCATCGACAGTGGCTGAAGTTGACATGCAGCCAGCTAATCAAGCGACCTCACAACCGTCAATATCACAAGATCCAAATGGTACCGTGGCAATCACTAAGCAAGGCTTGCCGCGACTATTAAACAGTTTACTGCGGGGAAGTGAATTACAACATGCCTCATTGTGGGTCTACACCGATGAGAAGTACCGTTGGCGAGCTAAAAACTTGTTTGTTAACTTTGCTGATGCAGAGCCTACCGAAAAAGGGGCGCCAAGAATGTATTGGGGAACATTGTCCCACGCAGATAAGCAAATGCTCTGGTTAAACCCAGCAGAGAATAAGTTGCTTGGTATTCCTATTGATGCCTATCAACAAGAGTTTAAAAAGCGTTTTAGGGTTAATGATGCCAATGAACTCTCAGGTGCTGGGATTATCATTTTTGGTCGCTGTTATTGGAATAGGAGCAAGACTCGAAAAATCATTCAGCTTTGGAATAAGGATGTCAGTCGTATGCACATCACTAAGGTTGAAAGTTAAACCAGCTGTCGTTCTGTCGCTGCTTTCTCATGTTTTTTTCATTTTGCAAAGCATCCTTTGCAATATCATTTTTGTTTTGAATGGCAAAGTGAATCATCTTCTCGGGTATGAATTGGTAATTCCTCAATTTATTTTCTTAAGATTTTGTTTTTAAGAGATATTAACTCCTGGTTTAAATATTGGCACAACACCTGCTTATCTATGTATGAGCGTACCAATTAAATGTGTTGTGTATTTAAACTAAGGAGGCCGCTATGGCATATTCAAATTTAAATCTTGCAAAGGAGCAATTGCACTTTGCTATTAATCAAAACTTATATGAAACGTCTGATGCATATCGTTGCCGCGTAGATTATGTGATTAAGCTTATCGGTGAGCAGGCACAAAAAGATTTAGTCGCCTCAAAGCCGAATCAACATGTTATCTATGAAGAGGCCGATTTTGTATTGGGGTATAACTAATGAACTTAGCCATTATTTTGCGGTGACCCATGTATTTTTACATGATGTCACCGCAATTTTCTTTATTGTAAACACTTTCGTTGTTGTCTTTTGGTCCACCAATTATCACCAAATTGATAGACTGCCAGCCCCAGTATGACTAAACATGCCCCTATAATGAGTGTCTGACTGATCTGTTCATTATTGAGCACTGCGCCTAAGCCCATGGCAAAAATAGGGGTGATCAAGGTAACCAGCGCCACGGTACTCGCATTGAGATGCTGCAAAATATAAAAATAGCCGACAAAGCCAATTAAAGAGCCAAATATACCAAGGTAGATTATCGACCATAGAGATTTAGCACTCCAAGTGTCGACAGGAAAAGTGCCATCAAATAGCCACCAAGCTAGTGCAAACATTGGCGTTGACACCATTAGCGCTCCTACTGTACTCGCGATCGGATGAATACTGATCTGCACCGTTTTAATCAACACGCCGCTGAGGCTAAACAGTGTCACCGCACAAAGAATTAATAGTAAGCCGAGTATGGCTGTATCGCCCAAAGCCAGTTTAGATGAGCACACCACCGCCAACCCAGAGAATGCGAGAATGAGCGCAACAATACGAATGTGGCTGAATTTTGCTTCCCCTAAAATTCGTTGCGCCATTAGTCCGGAAATAATTGGCGATAAACCAAATAGTAAAGACATGGTGCCAGACGGGATGTAGCGGGCAGCCATATAGCTTAGCAGCATGCCGCCAACAATGCCGATGGCTGAAAAACCATACAATTTAAACGCATTTGCGGTGAGCGGTAAACGAATTGAGCTACATAGAATCACCACGCCACCAATGACTAAAGCGAGCACCATTCGCAGTAAAACTGCCATGGTTGGATGTACACTCTCACTGCTCCAGACAATCCCTAGTGGGGTTGTTGACCAGATCAATACAACAGCAATAAATGCAATGGCAACGAGTTTGGGAAGTGGTGGCTGTGTTTTCATTACATGTCTACCTCAATGTTCCGTATTAATAGCAATAGGTGACAACAACGAAGGTAAGCAAAGCGAAGTGGTGACCGCAATGCTGATTGTTGCGGTCATGAATATAGTGACTTAGTTAATTCAAATGATCCGCAGGCCTTTGCAGCCACACACATACACACAGTACGTGTTGTCGTACTGATGACTGGCGATTATGTGTATTGAGTGCTAGGTACATTGCTGGCTTCTTAATATGAAATTACTTAACTAAATCTGACTACAATTTTAATAGTGAAGGTCGGCCATTGTATTGTCAATTAGGTGTTGCGCTTTATATTAGCCATTAATGTAAGAAACAGTGTTTTATGTTTGCTGAGAATAGCGCTGAACAGATTTTACTTGGTGAAATTAGACTGAAAAAGATGACAAGCTGTTGGAGAGAAGTTGGTGAATATCGAGATGCTTAGAAAATCAAAAGGGGCATTGCCCTTTAGCTAATGCCCCTTTGATATGTTTACGATTATATGAACCTTTGCCTTTTTTCGGTTGTTCAACCTGGCTCTTGAATAATTTACTGGTGACTAATGCTTTTACGGCATTGTCGTTAATTTTACCTCGACCATGGTCATGGACATAAGTCGACGTTACTTGATGTTTTGCCATATCTTTTCCTTTTATACAGTGAGCTAATTGTAGAAGTATACATAGTAGCTCGGTAATGAAAACGGCTGCAATATAAGCGAATGTTGATGCAATGTACAGTGCCTTATTTGAATATTTTGTGACCAGATTTGCACTTTCAATAGGTGCTTACTTGCCCTGTCTATTTATAGCTTGATCTAGCATTTTTACCTTACCATGCTGGCTGCTTAAACCTTAGCGGCTGAAAAGTCAGTTTAACAATGATACGGTTAAAGACTAATGCTAAGGCTGAGTTTACGGTTGAGGTTAAGGCATAGTTACTTGCAGATTAAGTGTTCCTTAAGGTAGTAATAGCAAGTAGGTTTTTGTTTTTAGTGCGTTTATTTGTTTATTTGTTTATTTGTTTATTAGTCAATAAGGTTAATCTGGCTGGTGAAAGATAATTCATTGATTATTAAGATTTAATAAACCTTATGCCATTGCATGATGTTGCTAACTTGACTAATATTTTAGTTACGTGAACTGGCACACAATCTGGGTGTCAAAAAGTGTGACCAATATGGCTGTCGAGCAATGATGTAACAAGCTAAAAACGTGAAGGTGATGAATGGATAGAGCAAAGATCTTGGTGATTGATGATGATCCGGTTTGTACTGGGGTGTTGTTGGCTATGCTAGGCGATGATTATCAAGTGACAACAGCAAACTCAGGTATTGGTGGCATCGATTTGCTTGAGTCAATAACACCTGATTTGATTTTTCTTGATATAAGTATGCCGCAAGTTAATGGTTATCAAGTGTTGAAGTATCTCCAAGGTGACAGCGAAAAAGCCGCAATTCCTGTGGTAGTCATAAGCACTTTAGTAGAAGAATCCGATCAAGAATTTGCTAAAAAGCTTGGCGCAAGTGACTATGTGACTAAACCTATTCTTCCAGCAGATATTCAAAGTAAGTTAGATGAGTATCTGCCGAACTAACCCCTTTTCTGAGCGTGAAGTAGGGGGAGTTGCTGAATTAGAAGTAATAGAGATAACTATAACCACATGAAATGTAGTGATATTAAAGTCTATTACTGTAATATCGATCGAAGATTTTATTCTAAGTGGATAGGATGATTTTTAAACTAATTGGTTAACTTTTTATCGCTGATCGATTATATTTAATCGTCCACTTTCATGTAGACTCGCAGGGATGCAACATGGGTCAAAGTTGAAAACTAGAAAAACGTGCTGGCACATTAGTCTTTTAAAGACAAATGTGCCAAGCATGAAACTTTAATCTTTTCTTGATAGCCACAACTTCTTCAATTGTGGATAAAACAAACTCAAAACCACACCAAATAAGCTTGCCCACATGACGCAAATAAGTGCTGCGACGCCGTAAAGAGCGGTTTCATTATCTGCAACAGCGATATACATATGGTGCGTGCCTTGTAAAAGGCCAATAAAAACTACTAAACAAACAATACTGCCAATAATCGGTTTTACCATGTTACTCACCCTATTGTGTTAAGTTGAACCTAACATAGCTAACTTTGGTGTTGTGGTGCAAGTTTGTCATTGTCGTTTTTGAACAAGTTAATGGTTTTTATTACATTTTACATTGGATCTCACTTCTCACTAACTCTATGTACATAATCACATTTAAAATAAAAAGCCGCCTGTAATGGCGGCTTTCTAATGGTTTTTAAGCTTGGTTTAACGTCCGCCTGGTTCGGCAAACTTGGTCATCCAATCTTCTACTTGGTTGTACCAATAGATAGAGTTATTCGGCTTCATGATCCAATGGTTTTCATCGGGGAAATAGATCATACGAGACTCGATGCCTCGGCTTTGTAATGTACGGAAAAGCTCGAATCCTTGTCCCACTGGTACGCGATAATCTAACTGACCATGGATCACTAATGTTGGGGTATTAAAGTTACCGGCTCCGTAGTGAGGAGAGATAGACTGATAAATTTCAGGCTTATCCCAATAGTTACCAAAACGGGTACTGTGAACGGCAAAGTCAGCCGACATTTGCGAGTACATGTTGTATACAGCTGCATGGATCAGTAACGCATTGAATGGATGCTCTTGGCCAAGGATGATAGAGGTGAGGTAGCCACCATAACTTGCTCCACCCGCAACCATTCGCTCATTGTCAATCCAGTCTTTTTTCTCAAACCATTGTGTGGCTTTCAACACATCTTCTAATGACTTGTTTTTCCAGTCTGGGTTGATACTGTCAGCAAACTCTTGTCCGAAGCTGCTAGAGCCATGGAAGTTTGGCCAGGCTGTCACATAACCCCAAGAAGCGAAGGTCTGGGCGTTCCAGCGATAATGGAATCCATCAGAAATCGCATTATGAGGACCACCGTGAATTAGCATCATGAGTGGGTATTTTTTACTGCGGTCAAATCCAGGAGGGTAGTGAACCCACATTTGGATATCTTGGTCATTGTAGCCTTTGTAGGTTACCGACTCGTAGGTTCCTAAATCAACGTCGGCAAGGACATCATCATTGAAGCTATCAAGACGGGTGGTTTTACCGCTGCGAGTGTTGATTTTCACAACCCGTGCAGGGTAGAGGAAGCTGTCGTTGGCAGCGACAAGTGTACCGTCTTTTGAAATTGATGGCTGACCAAAGTTTGTTGCATCAGTGATGGGTTTAACTTTGCCATTTTTGGCGCTGATGTGATAGATACGGCGGGTGGCGGCATCATCAATAGCGGCATAGAAGCCTTTGCTGTCAGCGGTCCAAATGAAGCGTGCAACAGATCGATCCCAATCGGTAGTAATCTCTCGGGTCGTTTTACGTTTTAGATCATACAGATTTAAATTGGCAGTATCTGCATAGAAACCATGGATAAGCTGGCGGGTAAAGGCCAAGGTTTTTCCATCTGGGCTAAAGCGAGGGTTGCTATCGGGAGCTTCATTGTTTGGCGTTAGGTTTGTCGCCTTATTACTGCCAATTTTGGCGAGAAAGATATCGATTTTAGGGTCGACATTACGCGTTGCATGATCTGCAGGCCAACCGTTTGCATTGAAAGCTATATATTGCTCATCAGGTGATACATCGTAACTTGCAGCACTTTGATAAGAGCGAGGCAGTTGTTGATTTAGCGGTACTGTTACCGCTTCCACTTCGCCGCCTTTGGCATCAATTCTAAACACATGAGCTTGTCTGTCTTCGTCAATCCAATGATCAAAGCTTGAATAAGGCAACGCATTCCATTGTTGTGCTGAGACTTTGTCATCTTTGTCGGCTTTGAGCTGTTCACTCATTTGCTGCCAATCTTTACCGGGGAAGACGCGACTAATGAAATATAAGTGCTCTCCAGCCCATTTTATGCCATATACGCCGCCTGGGACTTGAGTTAAACGTTGCGCCTCGCCCGCCTGATTTAGCGGCAGCAAGTAGATTTGTCCCGCTTCATCGTCATCACGTTTACTCACAAAAGCCAGTGTTTTGCCATCGGGTGAAAATACTGGTTCACTTGCACGTAGCCCTTTTGCGGTCAATGGGCGTTGCTTACTGCCATCTTTGGCGAACAACCATAATTGAGTTGAGCCTTTATCTTCAGGTACATCATATTGGGTGACTGGCGCTACAATGTATTCCCCATTAGGCGAAATAATTGGGCTGCCAATCCGGTTGAGTTGCCACAGCACATCAACCGAAAGAGGTTTGCTCTGTGCAGCAAATGCGTTGCTTAACGGCATGAGCAGACACAGTAAGATAATCCCGACTTTCTTCACGAGTGGTCTCCTTGGATAACATTCTATTTGTTAATAATTTTATTATTGTTTGCCAAACACGGCTTGGGCGACAACAGTATAGCCATGATTGCTATGTAACTGTAATAAGAAAATGTATCGCTATGTTTAGCATTGATGTGCGGTTGTTATTATGAGCCTATGTTTAACGCTTCAATGAAATATCACCACTACGAATAAAAGCAATTTCACCCGCCAAATTAACGAGTTTAGCTTCGATATGCATAGACATTGGGAATTGGGCGTCAGGTTGTTTTATCAACACTTCTGCATAGGTTCGGTAGCGGTTGGACAACATAAAGTGCTGTGTTTTTGACTGACAATCGAAAAAGAAATTGGGTTCGCTAAGGTTAATATTTTCCAACCTATGTTGTGCTTGTCTAAGGTACTGCTCAGTGGTGCTGATATGACATTGGTAGCGCTCGTCATCGCTATTAAATACGAACATCAGTGCAGCTTGGTCATTCAATTCACCTTGAAAGCCACCTTGATAGTGGGTGAGCTCAATGATGGTTGCCTGTGCACTAGTGCTTATTAGTAACAAGGGGACAATCAATCGTGCACATTTGCCAAGTGATAATGTCATCATCTTAATCCTGCAGTTGATTTAGCTTTATGTTAGTCGACGATGAATGATAAAGCACTAACTATCATAAGGTTAAGTTAGCTTTTACTAAACTTATATTAATAAATAGCAGGTAAAGAAAAGGATAGCTAAAGCTATCCTTTTAGTTTGGGGGCGGGGAGGTAAATCGTGTCTACGGCTTTTGCCAGCTGAGGTCTATGCTTGACTCAACGGCAGCTGCAATATCAGCTTCGTTAAATAGCAAAGGGCGGAATTGCTTACTGCCAGAGTACAGTTCAGATTGGTCATTGAACTGTGCAGACATAAAGTTACTCGATTGCGAGTAAGTTAGAATTCCCTTAGCCACTGGGCCTTGGTCGGTAAAGCTAACAGCCATCATCCAGCTTGAACCATAACGGATCGGGTAACCTTGAGCTGTTAAACCTGATGCTAATGGTGCAGTGGTAACTACATCAGTTGCTCTTGGGTAGGTATGCTGCGGCACTAAAGTATCATCACCACTGAGGCTGGTTGAGAATACGTTAAACCCACCCTCTGCATTATGGGTTCCAGGCCAAGGAAGCTTAGTTCCTGATGGAGTGCCATCTGGTAAGGATTTTTCGACAAATTGCACATTGCCCATTGGGCTATCAACGTCAAAACCGGCAGCTTCAAGATTGGCGGTTGCACGAGCTAGAGCCATGAGGGCACTGCCATCGGTTGATAGGGTGTTTGGTGTATTTGCGGCATCATTGGCGTCAAACGGCACGGTTAACATGGTAGATTGATCGAATAAATGGGCAAATTCACGTATGAGCGCACCACCGATACTGTCATTATCCTGTTTACCATTCCACTGAGATAATGCCTGGCACGCGGCAGTTATGTCTTGGCTTAAGCTGTCAGAAATCATCACCGGCGTATCGCCTTGAGCTTGGCATTGGCTGATAAGATCATCAAATATTAAGCTCTCAAGATAGATTTGATTAGAAAGTACTGCTGATTCAAGTTCTTGCAAGTTAAACTTACCATCTTCACCACCGGCCTCATTCATCAACTTCAATGCCATGCGGGTCCGTAATGATTGTTGGCCACGTTCTGGCCCATACATTGCAGAATAACCCTCAAGTGGACTAGCCAAGTTGGTTGACCAGAAAGAGTTGTTGGAGTTTTGAACGAAATCACTGCGTTCTAATTTAGGTGCGAATTCATAGCCTAGCGGCGAGTCATAGGCAAACAGTGAACTATTTCCCGGCAAGATAGTAAATCCGGCTTGCTGACGAGTCGCTATAATATCTGGATTGGTTTTGAGTAGGCTGATTGCTACACCAGTTAACCCAGGCACTGTGGAGTCATCGATATAAAATGCATTACCGTCTTTATCAGCATACATGGTGTTATTAAAGATCACACCATCGTAATTCTTAAATGCTTGTTGAAACTCGCTCATATTGGTGGCGCGATTCATGGCTAGCCAATGATCAATCGGATCTTTGTTGGCCATATTGGCGTCTTGTAGCATAAAGGCTTGGCCATCATCCCATCCAAATGGAGCCTGAGTAATTGGTGCCTCAGCAATAGGACCCTTGGGGGTAGTATAAATGTCCTTCTCCGCGATTAGCATGCCGGCCGGGCCGCCATTGACCAATATCTGCACTGTTTCTTTAGTAATTGGCATGGCTTCACCATCAAACAGGTATTGCATGCGGTCGCCGCTGACCAATTCTAAGTTGTATAGTACAAAGTGCTCGGCTGTCGAAAAAGTATGAGTCCAAGCAACATCCTTATTGAAGCCGATATTGATTGCGCCCGGCATTCCTACCAAAGAGCCGCCCATGACATCAATATGACCTGGAATAGTGAGGTGTGACTGCCAAAATCGTAAATTACCGGTATGAGGGAAATGAGGATTACCTAACACCATACCTTTGCCGTTTTCGGTTTTATCTCGGCCCAACCCCCAGCCATTAGAGCCCAAATCCCTTGGATTAGTTTCTGGTGTGGTGATTGTTTGTTTGTGGGCTAAGAACTTGGTATTGATATCATTGATAAATGCGGTTTGAGCTACCGATGGTGCTGAGCCGACAATACGCGGCAAGTACTCCTCTCCATCACCAGGGTTGGCGTAGAAAATCAGATCGAGAAAGTTTGCCGCGCCAGGTAGCAGGGCTATCGAAAATAGGTAGTTGGCAACATCGACACCATCAATCGGCTTCACCCATGGTTGGCCTGCGCAAAATGGATCTGCGGTCTGGGTTTGGGCTTCGACATCTGCGAGATACTGGTTGTACCCAGCACTAAAACCTTCCATCAAAGCTCGAGAGTTGTAGCTAAAGCTTGTGTATTGAGTTTCTGCTTTCTCACGAATCTTTAATGCCTTGTAGGCGAAATCAGAAATCAAATTTCCATTATCTTCGGCGGTTGGTAGTCCGGTAGAAAAGTCGATGGATGCATGGGGGCCAAAATACATTGAACGTTCAGAATTTGCCTTGATAAAACCATCAGCAAGTACGCACAGATTGTCTTGTGCTTGGGCGTAGCCACTACCAAAGCCTAAACTTTCTAGGTTATCCGCTTGAATGTGCGGTACACCGTAAGCTGTACGACGAATTTGTGCTTTAAGTAGGCCATCAGGGGCGAAAACTTGTAGTGGCGGAGTGACTTCTGGTTGTGGGTCGGGTCGTTGGATATTTGCACTGCCTTCATCATTACCACAGCCACTAAGGAGCACAGCAGAGGTAATGCCCATGGCAAGCATGAACTTATTAAAATGCATCGAATGGTCCCTTTTTGTTATGTAATAACACCAGTAACGCTGGTGAAACCCCAAAAAATTCAGATGCCCTAATTTTGAAAGTTAGATGTTAATTAACTGCTTAGCGAAAATAATTAAGCTCTAATTGGTCAAATACTGCAAAGACATAAAAAACCATTTAAACAGTCATTCAAACGTTTGTCTATATTTTGCAAATGGAATTTAATTTTTAGCAATAACGAAACATGTGTAAGCAAAGGGAGGGGGCAGTGACAACCTTGATAGCCAGTATGTTGTCACTGTTAAACTTGAAACAGAGGTTACATGGCATGACCTCGGTTATAACGTTGGGCAAAACCGAAAGGACCCATTTTGATGGTTTTAATCGCATCTAACCAACCAATAACCATTGGCACTAATGTCCAGCAAAAC
The DNA here is from genome assembly GCF_043643685.1 of Shewanella waksmanii. Lineage (GTDB taxonomy): Bacteria > Pseudomonadota > Gammaproteobacteria > Enterobacterales > Shewanellaceae > Shewanella > Shewanella waksmanii_A. Next base: position 233,258 of record NZ_JBHZSN010000006.1, on the reverse strand, counting down.
AATAGGTAGAGCGTTCCTTTAAGGTGCTGACCTAGATAAAATTTATGTAATCCTAACCCGCCTAATAGGATGCTAAATAGGATTGCTAACTTGCGGCTTTTTAGACGAATACTGGGGTCGACGCCTGCCAACGCCTCTAATCCTTGAACGCTTGCACAATGGTCACAAACCCTTGCATCAACAGGGATCTGTTCAAGGCAGCTTGGGCATGAAATACGAGGACAACTATTACTTTTCATAGCAAACTCCAGTAGTCACTTTCACGATTAGAATGAAAGGTTATTATGCGTACATGTGTTAGCTCAAATCTAGGTGTCTGCTTCACAGTTTTCAAAAAGTGTTTGCTTTTACTCTGCGCGGGTAATTACCTATGTTTAGTCTTGGCTGAACTATAATGAATCAAGTGAATCGCCACGCTAGAGCTTAGGTTAAAGGAGGCGGGCAATGGCAGTTAAAGGTATGGGAACTCAAACGGGAGCACCGTTAGGCAATATTCTGGCCAGTAAAATGCGCATAGATACTGATCCACTAAGTCAGGAGGTCAATGTGAGTAGTTATCAAGTGCACAAAGGCTGGTTAGACGACCAAGATCAGTTGCAGCTAATTGAAAGCTATATGCATGAAGAGGATGCATAGGCATAGCGCTATCACATTGGTGCTATTTTAACAGTTCTACACAGTCGTGGTTTCAGATTAGTTTGATCACACAATAAGCAATTAACCCCCTTAAGGTTAGCTGTCGTTTGCCGATAAAAGTTAATCGAGCAATAAAATCCATTAACAGGGTATGCAACTTGTTGATAAGAGGGGGGGGTGATGGATGTGCGAATGAATTTGACTGTTGCTAATCAGCAAATCAGTGATTATAGCCGTTTGAGTGTGAGCTCAAAATCCCCAAACAACAGTGTTGATCGTGTTGACTCCGCTGCGGACGTAGTTAATGTTTCGCTTAAGGGACGTCAAATGTTGGCGACCGAAATAGGTAGCCAACTGCATGCGAGTCAAAACCAGCTGCAGTCGCCAAAGCAAACCGAGGAGAGCGAATCTGAAAAAGATGCTTTGACGCAACTGATAGAAAAATTACAACAGCAAGTTGAAAAACTTGAGCAGCAACTGCAAGAGCTACAAGGCGAGCGTGGCGAAGCGGCTGATAAACAACGCCAAGTTATCCAATCTCAAATCACGGCTTTATTGGCTCAAATAGCCGAATTGACTAAGCAGAAAACCCAACAAGCAAGCTAAAACTATTTGGGCGTGTTTGTTTTCGCGGTTAAATCTTGTTTGGTTAAGATGCCTAGTCAAGAGCATTTTAATCGCAGCAAGTGGCCGGTAGCCTGTTATTTGCCGCTTAACATATTAAGCAAAATATCGCTTAACAAAGCGTAGAATGCTTGTTGCTGATCTCGCTTAGGCAGCGTAGGTGGCATCTTTTTATTTGGTTTTTTCAGGTCGGATAACAACCTATCAAAGTCCCATCCTTGGGTGACGATTTCATAAACAGCTGCAAAAATCAGCTCGAATGATCAACACGCCTTAATTATCCATTTGCTCTATCTATTGACCCTACCTATTTATCCTAGCTGTTTATCCTATCTATAAGAACTCCCTTTAAAGGCTGGGTGAATAATTATTCATTTTTCGTGTGGTTGTATCGTTAACTTTCTACAGGTTCAAATGTTAACGGTTAGGCTTTCTTTGAGTTAGCTATTAACAAAGAACGCCTCTCTAAAAAGGAATACCTCAGTAGTGGTGCATAGTTGCATTATATTAACGGTCAATAATTAAGCGATTTCCTAATTTTTATTTATCTATAGTAATTTAGGCTAAATAATCTTATGTTTATATATCATTTTTGAGTAAAAGTTTGAACTTAAACCAATATTGAGTATACCTCTTTAGGGATATTTGGGTGATTTACTAGTGATTTTTGTCACACAAATGTTTGTTTATTGTTTACCCGAATCTTACGTGTTTGTTATAGCTGAGGGCGTCTAATTGACAATTTGATTACAATAAAAAACAGCATAAAAAGTGAATAATATTCACTTTGAGGAGTGTGAGATGAAGTTACAAAAACTAGCGGTTGCAATTGCGGTATCTGCGGTTTTGGCAGGTTGTAACGATAGTGATGATGATGGCAACAATGTCACCTGTGGTGAAGGGTCTCAACTGAACCCTGATACCAATGTGTGTGAAGTCATTCCGGTTGAGCCACCAGAGCCAGTCGATCCGGTAGAGTGCGGTGAGGGTACAGTCTTAGACCCTGATACTAACACGTGTGTCGTTCCACCGACGACAGGTCCTATTGATTTTTATAACAGTGATAGTTGGCAAGAGACCTTCCCTGATCAGCATGCCACTTGGGCAAGCACTGAAGATAATAATCCAGAATCTGGTGCGCCTACCGATTTATTGGCCGCCAATCCAAACTTAGTCAGTGCTTGGGCGGGTTACGGCTTTGCTAAAGACTACAATCGTGCCCGTGGTCATCACTTTGCATTGACCGATGTGATTAAGACTTTGCGTACCGGTAGCCCTGTGGTTGGCCATGATGGTGAAGTGGTTGGTGAAGCAATGGCTGCTTCGTGCTGGTCTTGTAAATCGCCAGATGTGGCTCGCATGTATGACTTAATTGGTGAAGGTAAGTTTGCCAATAACAGTTGGTCTACTTGGGGCCATGAAATGGGCAACACTATTGGTTGTGCAGATTGTCATGAGCTAGGAGAGAATACCATTCGCTTGTCTCGCCCTTATGCAGAGCGTGCGATGGAAAAAATTGGCTATACCTTTGCTGAGCAAGATCATAATGGTCAAGCCAGTCAAACCTGTGCCCAATGCCACGTTGAATACTACTTCGATGGTACCGATGACAAAAAAGTGCGTTATCCATGGGATCACTGGGTACCTGGCGTAGAAACAGACTATGCCGATGTCGTAAGCTATACAGGTACTGACATGCTGTACAAGGGTTTTGCTGCGGAAGCGCAATTGGCCTACTACGATAAGATCAATTTCAAAGATTGGACTAACGCAATCTCAGGTGCGCCTTCATTGAAGACCCAGCACCCTGAGTATGAAAACTTAATGGATCGCACCAGCCATATGATGCCGAACCATTTAGAATTTAGTTGTAATACTTGTCATATGCCTAAAGCTGAAAATGCTCAAGGTACAGAGTACTCAAATCATAACGTTAAATTTGATGCAACTAAGTTGCCTAGCGATTGTACTATGTGCCATAGCGCCAGCGACTTTGAGACTAAGTTTGCTAACAGAAAAGCTGAAATCAATGCATTACGTTTTGAGGCCAACGGTACAGATCCTCGTTTAACTGAAGCACACTTCAAAGCACAAGCGATTTGGGCTGCAAATGGGGTTGAAGGTATCGAGTCTGGTAAGACAATTGGTGAAGCGAAAGGTAACTATGAGGCTGCACTTAATGCGGGTAATGAGCTAGCGACTGAAATGAATAGCTTGCTTGGTAAAATCCGTAATGCCCAGTGGTTCTGGGATAGTGCGACAGCATCGCATGGTATTTATGCTCACAACTTTACCGAAGCTAAGCGTCTATTGGTTAAATCAAATACTATTTTAGATGCAGCTATTGTTGAAGCTGATGCATTACTTGCTAAATATGCGCCAGATTACGTTTATGACGCTAGTAAGTACGACACTAAAGCGAAAGTACAAGTGGAAGCCGGTCTTGATTACGACAAGATGAAATCTGATAAAGATAACTTCATCAATGAGCGTGTTAAGAAAGAGTGGCCAGTTGAACTGCGCTAATTAGTGTAACCATCTCATCTCTATAATTCTCCTGCAAAAAGCCAGTCCGCTCCAGACTGGCTTTTTTTATGAGGAACGCCTAACAACGCAGCACAATAAGTCGTGAAACTTGTCTATCTATGCTGCATAATCAATATGTTAAGGAGTGGCTTAATTAGCCTGTTTTTTATTGTCAGCAGGGAAGTATGATGAATCAGTATGGCAACCAAGTTGCGGTTTTATGTGGTGCTTTGGTCATTAGTGCCAGTGTTTCTGCCAAAATCTATCAATGCCAAGTCGATGGTAAAATGGTGTTCCAAGACCATTTATGTGAAGCGGTTGAAAGTCAGCAAGAAGTGGCCGTAGTAGAAAACATCAAAAGTGAATTCTCTGAGCAAGAGCGGCGTTTAATTAACAACAATGAAGTGGCCATCGGCATGAGTGAGCAAGCGTTATTAAAAAGCCGAGGTGAGCCCAGTGAAAAACATCGCTCAGGCCGTGGTGCGGAGCAATGGTTGTACATGAGTGAAGATGGCCGACTTTTTCAAGTGCTGCTCATCAATGGTAAAGTTTATGACTGGCGCGATTAGCGATTAAATTGGCCAATAAAAAGCCCACTGTGTTTTGTGGGCTTTGATGTGTTTATTACCAATAAAGCAAGATTACTCTGGATCGTAATCTAACACTGGCGCTAACCAACGCTCAGTTTCTTCAATACTCATGCCTTTACGTTTGGCGTAATCCTCTACTTGATCGCGGCCAATATTAGTCACACCAAAGTAGCGTGATTGTGGATGGGCAAAGTACCAACCAGATACCGCGGCTGTTGGGAACATGGCGTAGCTTTCTGTGATATTTAAATCAATGGTTTCGTCCGGTTTAAGCAGATCCCATAGCAAGCCTTTCTCGGTATGGTCTGGGCACGCTGGATAGCCAGGTGCAGGGCGAATGCCTTTGTATTTTTCGCGAATCAGCGCTTCATTATCCAGTTGCTCATCAGCGGCATAACCCCAGAACTCTTTACGCACTCGCTCATGCATACGCTCGGCGAAGGCTTCTGCGAGTCGGTCAGCTAAACACTTAAGCATGATGGCGTTGTAGTCATCATGTGCAGCTTCAAAACGCGCCACATGCTCATCAATTCCATGACCTGCAGTCACTGCAAAACCGCCCATATAGTCAGCGACACCTGAATCTTTTGGTGCCACAAAATCCGCCAAGCAGAAGTTATCATTACCCACGCGTTCAATTTGCATGCGTAGATGGTGGGTGGTCATTTCCAATTCATCGCGGTTTTCGTCGGTATAGATTTCGATATCATCATGGTTAACGGTATTCGCTGGGAACAGGCCGATAACGCCTTTTGCTGTCAGCCATTTCTCAGCAATGATGGTCTTTAACATCGCCTGAGCGTCTTGGTAAAGCTTACGTGCTTCTTCGCCAACGACTTCATCATCAAGAATTTTAGGGAAATGGCCGTGTAGTTCCCAACTGCGGAAAAACGGTGTCCAGTCGATGCGATCAATTAAATCCTCAAGCGGATAATCTTCAAAGACTTGGCGCCCTAACTGTTTAGGAACAAATGGGGTGTAGTTTTCCCAATCATGCTGACAACGGTTATCTCGGGCTGCTTCAATGCTGACAATTTGTTTGCGTTTCGCCTGTGAGTTACGCTTATCGCGCATTACTTGATACTCGTTATAGGCATCATCAATGGTTGCTTGGCGCGTTTCATCGTTAATGAGTTTAGACACCATGGGCACAGCACGTGATGCATCGGCAATGTATATGGCACCTTCAGGTGAATGCGGTGCTATTTTCACTGCGGTATGAATTTTTGAACAGGTTGCGCCGCCAATAATAGAAGGGATCGTTAGCCCTGCTTTGTGGAACGCTTTGACGTTATGGACCATCTCATCCAGACTGGGTGTGATAAGTCCCGACATACCGATAATGTCAACATTCTCGGCCTTGGCAACCTCAATGATCTTCTCCACTGGCACCATTACGCCGAGATCGATCACCTCATAGCCATTACACGCTAATACTACGCCAACGATATTTTTGCCGATATCGTGTACGTCGCCTTTAACGGTGACCATCAAAATCTTACCGTTAGATTCACCTTCCACTTTTTCAAGCTCAATAAATGGATTGAGGTAGGCTACGGCTTTTTTCATTACCCTGGCAGATTTCACCACTTGAGGCAGGAACATCTTTCCTGAACCAAATAGGTCGCCGACAATGTTCATGCCATCCATTAACGGACCTTCAATCACATCCAGTGGACGGCTTGCCGCTAAGCGGGCTTCTTCGGTATCTTGGTCAATAAAGTCGGTGATCCCTTTAACCAAGGCGTGGGCTAAACGCTCATTAACGGGTTTATCACGCCATTGCAGGTCTTCTTTCTTACCGGCTGAACTACCATCTCCTCGATATTTTTCAGCAATATCAAGTAACTGTTCAGTATTGTTAGAATCTGCAACCGGGCAGGGAGTGTTTCGTACAACCGCTTCAACTTTTTCTTTAAGTTCGGCATCAATATCATCATAGATAGCTAACTGACCCGCATTGACGATGCCCATGTCCATTCCAGCTTGAATGGCATGGTAAAGGAACACCGCATGAATCGCTTCTCGCACAGGGTTATTGCCGCGGAAGGAGAATGAAACATTCGACACCCCGCCAGAGACCATGGCGTGGGGTAGGGTACGCTTGATTTCTCGGGTCGCTTCTATGAAGTCTACGGCATAGTTATCGTGCTCATCGATACCGGTTGCAATAGCAAAAATATTGGGGTCGAAAATAATGTCTTCCGGTGGGAAGCCGACTTTATCGACTAGCACGTTATAGGCGCGGGTACAGATTTCAACTTTACGCGCCATGGTATCGGCTTGGCCGACTTCATCAAACGCCATGATGATAGCCGCAGCACCATAACGCTTAACTAACGTGGCTTGCTCAATGAACTTATCTTCACCTTCTTTGAGTGAGATGGAGTTAACCACACCTTTACCTTGAATGCACTTGAGGCCAGCCTCAATCACTTCCCATTTCGACGAGTCAATCATAATGGGGACACGACTGATGTCTGGCTCGGAGGCAATCAAGTTCAAGAATTTTTGCATGACTTCAACGCCATCTAACATGCCTTCGTCCATGTTGATGTCGATGATTTGTGCACCGTTTTCAACCTGATCTCGGGCTACTGACAGCGCTTCTTCATATTCACCGGTTTTGATAAGTCTTAGGAACTTAGCAGAGCCGGTTACATTGGTACGTTCACCCACATTTAAAAAGAGCGAGTTTTCGTCGATGTTTAGTGGCTCTAGGCCTGACAACCGACACGCAACGGCTATTTCAGGTAATGGGCGGTGTTGATGCTTTATGACCGCTTCTCGAATGACACGAATATGATCTGGCGTGGTGCCACAGCAGCCACCAATGATATTTAAAAAGCCTTCTGCTGCCCACTGCTCGATAACTTCAGCCATCTCTTCGGGCGTTTCATCGTAGCCGCCAAATTCATTGGGCAAGCCTGCGTTGGGGTGAGCGGAGACATAACACTCTGCAATTTTTGATAGCTCTTCAACATAGGGGCGCAACTCTTGCGGGCCTAATGCACAGTTTAAACCAATAGAGAGCGGCTTAACGTGACGTAGCGAATTGTAAAATGCTTCGGTTGTTTGTCCGGTGAGTGTTCGTCCTGAGGCATCGGTAATGGTGCCAGATATCATGATGGGTAAACGCTGACCTAGTTGGTCAAAGACGGTTTCAATCGCAAACAATGCCGCTTTTGCGTTGAGGGTATCAAAAATGGTTTCAACCATAATGATATCGCTACCGCCGGCTACTAGCGCTTCAATTGACTCAATGTAGGCCTCAACCAGTTCGTCGAAGGTGATATTACGATAGCCAGGATCGTTAACATCTGGGCTAATTGAGCAAGTACGGTTGGTGGGGCCAAGTACCCCAGCGACATAGCAATGGCGGCCGGTTTCAGCTTCAACTTCGTCGGCTGCAGCTCGGGCGACGCGGGCGCCTTCAAGGTTGATTTCAGCCGATAACTCTTCCATTTCGTAATCGGCCATGGCGATACGCGTGGCGTTGAACGTGTTGGTTTCGATGATGTCAGCGCCTGCTAACAGGTACTGTTTATGGATATCTTTAATGATGTCAGCTTGGGTAAGTACCAGCAGGTCATTGTTGCCTTTAACATCACATGGCCAATCCTTAAAGCGCTCGCCGCGAAAGTGTTCCTCTTCTAACTTTCGCTCTTGGATCATAGTACCCATGGCACCATCTAAGATTAGGATCTGCTGTTGAAGCTGAGCTTCGATTTGTGCACTGATTTGCCTAACTTGTGTTATCGGGGTACGGGTCGCCATAAATTCTACCTATTAAAACTGACTGCAGACACACTCGCTTAAAGCGAAACAAGCTGATAAGCACGCTATATTGTGATTATTGTTTACACCATTAACGGTGCTGTGCCTAGCTTGTTATTTGGATGTTTATACGTATAGACGTCTATACTAATCAGTTGGCTGCCGAAGAGCAAGAGTAAGCCGTGATGTTTGTGCCGCTATGATGGTGAATTTTTTCATCATACATAGGCTGTATAGCTGGTCCTTATAGTACGCAATCTTTGTACTATGCTTATGGAAACAAACTCTTTGGAGGTGATGGTGATAAACAGGACAACCCTACCTGCGTTTAGGTGGTTAATTGTTATTTTAATGTCGATGGTGATCAGTTGGCCAATTGCCACCCATATCGTATTTGATATCGCCAGCCTTATCGCCGTTGTCTCTGGCATCTGGCTTGGGTTAATCGCCTTACTTTTTGTGATGAGCCGTCACAGTCAATAACTAGCCTGCAAATATGATAACACCACTGACACTCGTGCTAATCATCGTTGGGTATATCGGCGCTTTGTACGCCATTGCTCACTGGGCGGAGTCTGGCGGTCAGCGCGCCAGTCAGCTGACCAATAGTGTGTTAGTTTATGTGCTCTCCATTGCCATCTATTGTACCAGTTGGACCTTTTTTGGCAGTGTCGGCATTGCTACTACCTCGGGTATTTTAATGCTGACCATCTATTTGGGACCCAGCTTATTGATGTTGGCCATTTGGCCATTAATGCAGCGGATTTTATTAGTTAAGCAGGTATATCATGTCACCAGCATTGCCGATTTTTTATCGGCACGCTTTAACCGTAGCGTGGTGTTAGCGGCACTGGCTTCAATTGTCGCAATGGTGGGGATCGTGCCGTATTTGGCTTTGCAGTTAAAAGCCATTAATAGCGCCATTAATACCCTTGTTGACGGTTCGGAGCAGAGCTTTCAGCTATTTACTTGGTTGATATGGGGTGGTGTCGCTCTGTTTACTATTGTGTTTGGTATCCGTCACCTTGACCCAACCGAGCGCCATCCAGGGATGATGTTAGCGCTAGCGATAGAAGGCAGTGTGAAATTGGTGGCGATGTTGGTAGTCGGGTTATTTGTCAGCTTTTACCTGTTTGACTCTCCATGGGATATTTTTAGCCAGTTGCAACAAAATTTGCCACAGATGGCAGATACGATGGCGCAAAAACCCGCGCTGATGACATGGTGCAGTTATTTGTTGTTAGCTGGCTCAGCTTTCTTACTGCTGCCTCGGCAGTTTCACGTCATGGTGGTGGAAAACGCCAAACCCAAACATGTTTTACAAGCTCAGTGGTTACTGCCTTTATATCTGTTTTTGATGACGGTTTTTGTTACACCTATTGCAGCAGCCGGTTTGCTGATGCTTGGTCCTGAAAACCCAGACATGTATATGTTAGCCTTGCCAATGGCATCAGGCGCGACTTGGCTTACTTTGTTGGTATTTGTTGGTGGCTTTTCCGCCTCTATGGCAATGTTGATGGTGTCAGGTATGACGCTATCTACCATGTTCAGTAACCATATCGTGTTGCCGTTTTTACAGCGGTTTTTCCCAAAATCCGGTTTAAAGCGATATTTACTGCAAAGTCGGTGGCTGGCGGTGTTTGTGATTTTAGGCGCGGGGCAGTTCTTTTATCTGTTTCTTGGTGAATCTTACATGCTAGTCAATATGGGCATGTTGTCTTTTTGCGCGGTATTGCAATTTATGCCGTTAGTGATTTGCGGGCTTTACTGGCCTAGCGTCACCACCAAAGGCGCTATTGCAGGTTTAATCGCTGGGTTCTTAATTTGGGGTTACTGCTTGTTATTGCCCTCCTTGATGAACAGCGGCTGGTTAAACAGCAGCATTTTAACTCAGGGGCCATGGGGTATTGCTTGGTTGCGCCCAGAGCAACTGTTTGGCTCGCAAATGCAGAATATTAGTCATGGCACTTTTTGGTCTTTGATAGCCAATGTCTCTTGTTTAATCATGGTGAGTTTATTTACCAGCACAACAGCGGAAGAGCAGCGTTATAACGCTGAGTTTATTGATGTGATGTCTGATAAAGGCGAAGACAATGAAGCCTTGTTTGAGTTACTGCCACAAGATATCGAATTGGCGCCGAAGCTCACCATTATCGCCGGAATATTTGGCCAATACCTCAAAGCGGATTTAGTCAAACTGAAAGTAGATATGTGCTTGCTTGAAGTCGGACTCTCGGTCGATGAACCGGTGAATGTGCAAGAACTGGCAAATTTGGAGCGCGCTACAGAGCGTTTGTTAAGCGGTATCACCGGTGCCTCGGTTGCCCATATGGTGGTCAGTCAGTCTAATTTGTACTCTCAATCTGAAAAACAGGTGTTAGCGCGTTATTATCGTCAGCTATTGACTCAACTGAAGATTAGTCCTGCCCAATTACGCCAACAATTAAATTACGCCAAAGAGAAAGAGCAGCTTGCTAAGCAATACTCGGCCAAAATGGAAGCACTAGTTGCCCAGCGTACTGAAGAGTGGCAAGCGGCAATGGACAAGCTAAAGCGCACTCAAAACCAGCTGGTGGAACATGAAAAACAAGCTTCTTTAGGCAAGATGGTGGCGGGCATTGCCCATGAAATTAATACGCCCATAGGTGTATGCGTGACTGCTGCTTCGCATATGAATGATCAGGTTAATGAGCTGAAACGGTTATTTTTGGCTGGGGAGCTTGATGAGCAAGAGTTTGTGCGTTTTATCGATACCTGTCTTGAGGCGATGGACATTATTTTAAAGAACAATGCCCGAGCATCTAATTTAATCCAAAGTTTTAAGCGAGTTGCCGTGGACCAATCCAGTGAGCAGCAGCGGCAATTTTTATTAAAAGAGTATTTAGAGGAAGTACTGTTGTCGCTGCGGCCAACGTTGAAGCAATTACCTCATCAAATCGTTATTGAATGTGATGCAGATATTAGCTGTCATACATACCCGGGGGCATTATCGCAGATTGTTACTAATCTTATTATGAACAGCATTTTGCATGGCTTTAAGGCGGACCAAGTGGGCAATATTGTTATCGAGGCCAGTTTAGCTAATCAGCAGGTGGATTTTACCTACCGTGATGATGGTGTGGGCCTTGATGATGAGGGAGTAAAGAAACTGTTTGACCCGTTTTATACCACCAAACGTAATGAAGGTGGCAGTGGTTTAGGGGCGCATCTTGTCTACAATTTGGTGACGCAAAAATTGCAAGGAAAAGTTGAGATCACGACCGCGCCCGACCAAGGGTTAATTTATCATATACGCTTCCCTCAGGTGCTAGAAAACCAGTCGCACGACACTCATTATCAAATTTAGCGGCTTACCGATATCAGCTGTTGTTGTACTCTTTATGATAGTTTCGATAGGCTAGCGTCAGATAATCTAAGCTCGCAGTTAACTGAATTATGCAAACAACCAGTTTATATTTATTACGCCATGGTCAGTGCCAAGGTGGCCAGATCTTGCGTGGTGCAACCGATGTCGCGTTAACTGCAGCGGGGCAAGACTTGATGTTGCAGCGCGTTGATACGCTGATATCACAATTATCGGCTCAGTCAAAACAGCTTGATCTTTGTCTTAGCTCGCCCAAACAGCGTTGTGTGTCGGTGGCGAAGCAATTGCAACGCCGTCATGGCTTATCTTATCAATGCCGACCTGCATTGGCTGAAATTGATTTCGGTGATTGGGATGGCAAGCTATTAACCGACCTTTACCAGCAGCAAGCGTCATTGATGCAGGAATACTGGCAAAATCCATGGCAAAACACACCGCCTAATGGCGAAACCATGGCCGATTTTGAGTGTCGAGTAAAGCAAGAGATTGGGTTAATTGCCGAGCAATATCGCGGTCAACAGCTATTGCTGTTGACCCACGGCGGGGTGATTCGCCATCTGATTGCCACGGCGCTGGGTGTGCGGCAGGCAAATGGGGTTTATACGCAGCTCGATGTACCTTATGGCGCTTTGGTTCAAGTCTCTCTAATTCATGACGATGACGGCAAGATGTACTATCGATTGCATTGGCCGGCCTAACCAGTGAACAAAAAACTCATGGCAAAAAGACAAAAATACTGCGGGTAATGTCAAATAAGTCATCTGATTACTTTGGATTTTAAGGCTTAGATTTGCGCCTTAGGTCAAAATCGGCATAATAGCTGCCATTGAAGGTTATTGGCCATCTAGATGTCGATAATCGAAAGTGAGGTGTTGAGCGTCTTAATGGTGAAAATCATCAAGATAAGCTTAACTTAATAGGGAATTGTGCAAATAGTGATGCTATTTGGCACAAGCTGTGCCCGCAACTGTGAGTAAAAGTCATGCCGACGGCGATGACTGATTACCAGCCAGGATACCTGCCTTACTTTTTGCCAAGAAACTCGAGCGGGTAACTCGAGGGAGCTTGAAATGATCCACTTTGCTAATCTCACGTCAATTGCGACTGAGGATAACCGTTGCCACAGTAGCGGTAATGCTAGCCTGAATTTGCCACCCTTCACATGGTTTTTGGGGCTGGCGAGTTTGCCTGCACGGAGTGCGGGTTAACCATGGCTGCTACTCACTCATCAAAGCAACTTGAACTCGCCTTAGCGGTGAGCGATTTGAGTTGGCATACCAACAACAGAACCATTTTGGACGGCGTTAACCTACAACTTCCTGCTGGGAGCATGTTGGGGATTATTGGGCCTAATGGCGCGGGTAAATCCAGTCTATTGCGTTGTTTGTATCGCTATCTTAGCCCCAGTGCCGGCAATATCCGTTTGTTTGGCGACAATATTCACAAATACCAGCTTAAGGCTTTTGCTCGTGAAGTGGCGGTAGTGCTACAAGATACGCCACAGCATTTTGATATGACCACTGAGCAGCTGGTGATGCTCGGTATCACACCGCACAAATCAGCATTGTCTATGACCAGCCAGGCTGATCATGTCGCTGTTGCAGAGGCCCTGGAAAAGGTAGGCTTATGCCACGCCGCTAAACAAGCTTATGAGCACCTTTCTGGCGGTGAGAAACAGCGGGCTTTAATTGCCAGAGCGATTGTGCAGCAACCGAAATTATTGATCCTCGATGAACCAACAAATCATCTGGATATTCGTTACCAAATTCAAATTTTAGAGCTGTTACATTCGTTAGGCATTACTGTGGTGATCAGTATTCACGATCTTAACTTAGCCAGTGCCATGTGCGATCAACTGCTATTGCTTAATCAAGGCCAAGCTGTTGCGCAAGGCAGCCCTTCACAAGTGTTGACAGAGCAGATCATTGGCGATGTTTTCCAAGTTTGCTGTGCGGTTGCGCCGCATCCGCAGCATCAACGGCCGCAAATTACCTATTACTACGGTTATCAAGCTGAAAATGGCCAGCACGGGGAGCAAGATGATGTCTGAACAAGCGCAACCTAAGTCGTGGTATGTGTTAGCTCTTGCTTGCTTAATTGTCGCAGTGACGGTGCTTACGCCTATGTTGGCGGCAAGCTTTGGTGCCGCAGACATCAGCTTTAATCAAGTTTATCGTACGCTGACTGCGCAGTTGTTAGGTGATACGGCCAACTTTAGTGTCACAGAACGCATTATTATGGAGCTACGCTTGCCGCGAATTGTACTGGCTTTTGCTGCTGGTGCTGGACTTGCGGTAGCAGGTGCAGTGTTGCAGACAGTCACTCGCAATCCGTTAGCCGACCCTTATCTGTTTGGTATTTCATCTGGCGCTTCATTGGGTGCGGTAGTGGTGATTACTTTACAAGGCCAGAGTGAGTTAGCTGCGCAGCTAAGTTGGTTAAGCTTGCCCCTTGGCGCATTTTTTGGCGCTGTGCTATCGGTGCTGTTGGTGATGGCATTTTGCGGTGGCCGCTTAGCTATTCAGGTTGAACGGATGCTACTTTCTGGTGTAGCGATATCCTTTATGTTTGGTGCAATGACAAGCTTGTTGCTGTACTTCAGTGGCCCACAAGCTGCGGCATCAGTGTTGTTCTGGAGCCTAGGTAGCTTTGCCAAAGCCACCTGGGCCGATGTCGGCCTACCTGTATTGACTGTCTTGGCTGCCACTGGGGTGGTGTTACTGTTTAAACGCCAAGTGATGGCAATGAAAGCGGGTGATGAAACGGCACATACCCTAGGCATTGCCGTCGGGCGACTGCGTATCGGCATGTTATTACTATGCTCGTTAATCACCGCGGTGCTGGTGGCCAATTGCGGTGGTATTGGCTTTGTCGGTTTAATGGTGCCACACATTGTCAGGATGTTGATGCCGGGGCGTTTTGCGCTACTGACCATTGCCTTAGCGGGTGGATTATTCATGATTTGGGTGGACGTGATTGCCCGCAGTTTGTTGAGTTATCAAGAACTCCCTATCGGCATCATCACAGCGGTGATAGGTAGTGGGTTTTTCTTATTTATTCTGGCAAATAAACGACAAGCCTAGTGAGCATCAGCAGAATAATAGTGACTTGATAACCCTAAAGATTACCATCTTAATGATTAAAAAAATAACTAATTAGACCTTGAGTTCAATAGGAAGCAGCATGTATCAAATAGACCCCATTGATCATCAGCATGATGAAGCCATTCAACATAAAATCGATAATAAAACCAAACCGATAGGCGCATTGGGTGAGTTAGAAAACTTGGCGATGCAGTTGGCTCAAATTCTTGGTGATCCGATAGTGATTCGCCGACCTAAATTATTGGTATTTGCCGGTGACCACGGCATCGCGGCGTCGGGAGTATCCATCGTACCGAGTGAAGTTACCACGCAAATGGTAGTTAACTTTCTCGAGGGTGGCGCAGCAATCAATGTGTTTTGTCGTCAGAGCGGGTTTGAGATGGAAGTCATAGATTGTGGGATCGCCCAGCAGCTTGATATGCCCGGTTTGATTGACCAAAGATTAGGAGCTGGTACTAATCCAATACACCGACAAGCAGCTATGACCATTGGCGCAGTGAAACAAGGCTTCGCTCTGGCTAAGTCTAGAGTCGCTCATCATCATGCTCAGGGGACGAATTTACTCGGCTTTGGTGAGATGGGAATTGGCAATACCTCATCGGCATCGGCGATTATGGCGGCAGCGCTCAACATTGAGGTTGCCGATTGCGTTGGACGCGGTACCGGAATCGATGCAGCAACACTAAAGCGCAAACAGCATTTAATTGAAGAGGCACTGCGAATTCATGAGACGAGCCTTGCCGATCCCATTGAGCTGTTAGCCGCACTAGGTGGATTTGAAATCGTGCAAATAACCGGTGCTATGCTTGCCGCCGCAGAGTTAAAAATGGTGATTGTCGTCGATGGGTTTATCACCACAGCGGCTGCCATCATGGCAGTAAAAATTAATCCACGATGCCGTGACTACATGGTGTTTGCTCACAAGAGTGATGAACGCGGTCACATGTTAATGCTGGAATTCCTGCAAGCCAGACCGCTACTTAATTTAGGTATGCGCTTAGGTGAGGGGACGGGGGCTGCTATGGCATTGCCTGTGATTGAGGCTGCGGCAGGATTTTATAATGAAATGGCCAGCTTCGATGACATGGGGATCGATATCGACACTAAGCAACCACCAATTAGTTAACCGGAGCAGATTATGGTATCACGTCAACTGGCGCTGTTTCTTATAGCAATTGGTTTTTTCACTCGCATTCCGATACCTGCATCGGTGCGTATCGATGCTGAACGACTCAACCAAGCCAGTCGCTATTTTGCCGCAGTCGGTGTAGTGATTGGGTTGGCGAGTGCTATCTGTTTTGTTGCGCTGTCTCAGGTACTGCCCACCTCGGTGGCAATTATTGCTGCCATGATTGTCAGTGTCATTATTACGGGTGGATTTCATGAAGATGGTTTGGCCGACACTGCCGATGGCTTTGGTGGTGGCTGGACCGTGGCTGATAAGCTCGCCATTATGAAAGACTCTCGCCTAGGCACTTATGGTGCTTTGGCCTTGGTATTGGCGTTATTGGCAAAGTTTGTTTTGCTAAGTGAGATAGCGCTGCTAGACCACTATTATGTCGCCGCGTCATTGGTGCTGGGACATTGTTTAAGCCGTATGGTGGCGGCGAGTATGATTTTCTCTGCCACCTATGTTCGCGATGGTGAAAACAAGAGTAAACCGTTGGCGAATAGCCAAACCATAAATGAATTAGCGGTGTTACTGATAACCGGGGCTTTGGTGCTGTGGTTATCTCCTATCAATCACTATCTGTCTTTATTTGCTTGCTTGTTTTTATGCCGCTATATGCTGCTATGGGGCTTTAAGCGTCAGATTGGTGGCTATACTGGTGATACTTTAGGCGCGGCTCAACAAGTGGCTGAGTTGGTCATTTATCTATTTATCTTAATGGTATTAGCATGATTACTTTAGTGTTAGGTGGCGCTCGTAGTGGCAAATCCCGATATAGTCTTAAGCTGGCCAATATAGCAGCCAAACAAGGCAAATCATGTGTGTTTGTGGCCACTGCACAGGCTTTTGATGATGAGATGCGTCAGCGAATTGAGCGTCACCGCCAAGAGCGCGAAACTGGTGAGACCCCGTGGCAAGTGATAGAAACCCCGATGACCTTGAGCGATACTCTAGCGCAGCATGGGGGCGCACATCAATTTGTGGTGGTTGATTGCCTGACGTTGTGGTTGACCAATCACTTAGTGAATCACAGTGATTGGCAGCAGGTGAAAGCTGAATTGCTGCAAACCTTGATGCAAACATCGGCAGACGTGGTCTTGGTGAGTAATGAAGTGGGCTTGGGGGTGATCCCTGCTGATCCATTAAGTCGACGATTTGTCGATGAAGCGGGGTGGCTACATCAAGACTTGGCGCAGATTGCCGACGAAGTGGTGCTGGTGACAGCTGGTCTGCCTCAGCGGCTTAAGTCTGCAACTTTGTCGACAGCTTCTGTCGATGACATAGGGGCGACAATATGAGCACCGCTGAATTGCGACACCCGGTTTTGATGGTGCAGGGCACCACGTCCGATGCCGGTAAAACCACATTAGTCGCTGGTTTGTGCCGTTATTTTGCTAATCAAGGTTGGCGTGTTGCGCCATTTAAACCGCAGAATATGGCATTAAACAGTGCCGTGACGGAAGAAGGGGGTGAGATTGGTCGTGCCCAAGCGCTGCAGGCGGTTGCTGCCCGCGTTAAGCCTCATATTGATTTCAATCCGATCTTACTTAAACCCAGTTCTGATAGTCAGGCGCAAGTTATTGTCCATGGTAAAGCGCTGGCAAACATGGAAGCGGCAGAGTATTTTGGCAAAGATAGCCAAGGATATCGCACCAAAGCAATGGCTGCGGTTGAGACTTCATTACAGCGACTAACCCAGCAATACCAATGTGTATTTGTTGAGGGAGCCGGTAGCCCTGCCGAGATTAACTTACGGCAAGGCGACATCGCCAATATGGGCTTTGCCGAGCAGGTAGACTGCCCAGTGATCATTATTGCAGATATCGATAAAGGCGGAGTATTTGCCCATTTAGTTGGCACGCTAGCGTTACTGTCTGAGTCTGAACAAGCGCGAGTAAAAGGCTTTGTGATCAATCGTTTTCGTGGTGATATTAGCTTGCTGCAAAGTGGCATTGATTGGTTAGAGCAATACACCCAAAAGCCGGTGTTAGGGGTGTTACCTTACCTAAATGATTTTCACCTTGATGCAGAAGATGCCATCGATAGTGTACCTGCCAAGCGAGCTGCACGTTTTAAGGTCTTAGTATTAGTTTGGCCGCGTGTTAGCAACCATACTGATTTTGACCCGTTGCGATTAAACCCCGCGATTGAATTTCAATATGTGCATGCTCAGCAAGGTATCGATTGGCAATCTTTACCCGATGTGGATTTGATTATCTTACCTGGCAGTAAGAATGTACGGGAAGACTTGGCTACCATGTTATCCCTTGGTTGGGACAAAGCGATAAAACGGCATCTGCGCTATGGCGGTAAAGTTTTAGGGATCTGTGGTGGCTACCAGATGTTGGGACTCGCCATTGATGATCCACAGGGCATAGAAAGTGAGATAGGCGAGTCAGAGGGGTTAGGTTTACTGCCGATGGTGACCACTTTAACACCCAACAAACGCTTGACTCAGGTGACGGGTGTCGTTGAGTTGCAGGGTAAACAAGCACCATTACAAGGCTATGAGATTCATTGTGGCCAATCTCAATTGCTCAAGCCATTGTTGCAACCGTTTAAGTTAACCACTGCCAATGCTGATGAGTTCCCTGAAGGTTGTATCAGTGACGATGAGCAGATCATTGGTACTTACGTGCATGGGGTGTTTGACCATCCACAAGCGGGACAATTGTTACTAGATTGGGCAGGCATGCAGCATGCTGTTAGTGTGGATATCAGCGCTCAGCGCGAAGCGCAATTGCAACGTTTATCTGATGGCCTAGCAAAGCATCTCGATATGGCCGCGATAGCGCGTATTCTGACAGGGTAAATCGTCGAGAACAAACCGTATTAAAAAAAGCAAAATAATAACGCATTAATCCATATAGGAAGGGACCATGAGTTCGGATCAACCAAAAACGGATAGTCAACTTGAGCGCGATAAAGTGAAAGCGCAGCGACACAAAGCTAGGCAGCAAAAAGTAAAAGCTGAGGTGGATGCAAAGATAGCCAAAGCCCAAACCGAAAAAGGGGTGTTGTTGGTGCTTACTGGTAACGGCAAGGGCAAATCTACGGCTGGCTTTGGTAATATTACCCGCGCTGTTGGCCATGGTAAAAAAGCCGCTGTGGTGCAGTTTATCAAGGGCAATTGGCCCTGTGGCGAACGGGCTGTTTTAGAGCAAGTTGGCGTTGAGTTTCATGTAATGGGTACCGGTTTTACTTGGGAGACGCAAGACAGAGAAAAAGACACCCAAGCAGCGATGGGAGCTTGGCAAGCGGCTGAAGCCTTGCTTAGCGATGAGACGCTCGATATCGTGTTATTGGATGAACTTACCTATATGGTGACCTATAACTATATTGATTTAGAACGTGTTCTAACGGCACTGAGAAACCGTCCTCCTATGCAACATGTGATTATCACTGGCCGTGCTTGTCACCGGGAAATTATTGCGCTGGCAGATACTGTAAGTGAAGTCCAGCCTATCAAGCATGCGTTTGAAGCTGGGGTTAAAGCCCAAATTGGTTTTGATTATTAAACTACTATTGTCGATAACTCATACTGCTTGCCAGTGTTGCTGTTGAAGCCAAAGATACATTAACCCGATACAACAAAGGATTGAAATGAGATTAGTGATACAGCTGCTTTGTTCAGCATTGCTTATAAATAGCGCTGCGGCACAGGCAAGCAAACCGGCGGAAAAGATCATTGCCTTGTCCCCCCATGCGGTGGAGATGTTATATGCCATCGGCGTGGGCGATAAGATTGTCGCTACAACCGATCACGCCGATTACCCAGCCCAAGCGAATAATATCCCACGTATTGGCGGTTACCATGGTATTCAGATTGAACGGGTGTTAGAGCTTAACCCAGATCTTGTTGTTGTATGGGGTAGCGGCAACAAGCAAGAAGAGATTGCGCGCATTAAATCGTTGGGTTTTAAGGTGTTTGATAGCGACCCAAAAACGTTAGCGGCGGTGGCCGACGAGTTAGTGGCGCTGGGGGAATTAACAGGGGGCACCAAGCAAGCACAACGTGAGGCTGACAAATACCTGCAATCTTTGGCACAGCTGCAAGCTCAGCATGCCGATAAACAGGCTGTTGATGTGTTTTATCAGTTGTGGTCGACGCCATTAATGACAGTGGCTAAAAATAGCTGGATCCAGCAGATCATTGCGGTGTGTAACGGCAACAATGTGTTTGTTGACTCCGACAGCGATTATCCACAGATAAGTATTGAAAGTGTATTGTTAAAACAGCCGCAAGTTATCTTGCAAAGTCAGGATGAGGGCAATATCTTAGGCGTTAATTGGCAGCAATGGCAGGATATCCCAGCGGTGAAGAATGGTCATGTTTACCAGCTAGATGCCGATATTTTACATCGCGCATCACCTCGGGCTATTGCTGGTGTTGAGGCATTGTGTAGTGCGCTCGATAAAGCGCGCTAACTTTTTATGAGATCACCAATAAAAAATACAAAGGATTGAATTGCTTATGACAATATTATTAACCTGTCTGTTTATCGCGATGTTATTGCCTTATTTGGCTAAGGGGCCTGTGGCCGTGGCCATGGCGAAATTGGGCGGGTATGACAATAATCATCCTCGAGAGCAACAAGCTAAATTGACAGGGTTTGGTGCAAGAGCAGTAGCAGGGCACCAAAATGCATTTGAATCATTGCTGATTTTTGGTTTAGCTGTGGTTACCGTTATTGCCGCGGGGAAGGTTAATGAAGTTGCAGAGATAGCGGCGATAGTCCATGTGGTTGCCCGCATTGCTTACCAATTGTTATATCTGGCAGATAAAGGAACCTTACGTTCATTATCTTGGTTCGTGGCCATCATCGCCTCATTTACTATTTTATGTCAGGCATTTTAGTGGCCGAAGTTGGCAGCAAAATTTAACATTTGATATCAAAAGCCCCACTGATAACAGTGGGGCTTTTTTGTCGTGCTAGCTTAGGCTAAAGCTGGTAATTAAAGGTCAGCTTAGCGTTACGCTCTTCACCAGGCATGCCTCCTAAGAACATCGCTTTGTTGTAATAGCTTTCGTTAAATAGGTTGTTCACGTTCAGCTGCAGTTGCCAGTTATCCGCTTGATAGCTAATTGCGGTATCCATTACTGTGTAGCTCGGCACATATCCGTCTGGAATACCAAATGAGCTTGAGTTGGTGCTGCGCTCATCAACATATTGTGCACCAAGGCTAATGTTTAATGGGCTGGCAAGCGAGAACCAATCAGCGCCGTAGGTGACCCAGGCGCTTGCAGTCACATATGGCACGCCTTTTTGGCGGGTATCATAGCTGCTGCGAGTTGGGTCTTTCTTGTCACGCGCATCTTGATAAACACCATTGACGTTGATAGACCATTGCTCGTTTAGGTGCGCATTCATGTCGAGCTCAACACCACTGGTTTCTTCCGCGCCATCATAGAAGTACTGAGCAACATTGGGTGCTGACACGCCTTCTTCATAGTCTGGATTGGTGTAACGTAGGTTAGTACGTTTACTCTTAAACACCACCAAGGAGGCCAACAGTTGATCGTCAAAAGCCTTATAGCGGATACCCAAATCGTCACTGACTGATTCAGAGTCTGGTCTGTCGTCATCACCACTGATGCTGCCTAATATGCTGTAGGCAGTTCTGCCTTTTGAGTGATTAATAAATAGCGACAAGTCGTCGGTCGGCATGTATGTGACACCAAGGTTGTAGGTGATACCATTATCGGTGGTATCTTGCTCAGGGGTTGGCTCAGCAGCGCTTGCGCGATAGCGAGCATCTACGCCTAGGTGTTCATAAGACTGTTTGATTTCGTTGAACGCGACCCCGATACGGGTGGTAAAGCCATAACCGAGGTACCCCACATGTTGGACACCGACACCCCAAGCGTTAACAGTTTTATTGTAGTTGCTGGTAAGCAGTGGATCGTAGTCTTCAAAGCTCCCTTGGCCCCAGTTAGGCTGACGAATATCGTAGATATAAGGGTGTTTACCTTGATAAATCACCTCGCCATTTTTGTCTTTGATGATTTTGTCAGCATCATAGATAGAAAACTGTTTGAAGCGAATTGTACGGTCTTCAAAATTGGCATTAACTAGCAGCTCGTTATCAATGCCGCCTAATTCAAAATCGTAGCGTAAATCAGCAAAATATTGCCATGAGGTCTCATCGGCTTCTACTTTTCGGTATTCCTGGCGACGAGCAGCAAATGGGTATAACACGCCATCTTCTACTAAGGGGCCACGAGGATCGGCGTTGATAGTGCCACGACGGTTCCAATAAACGTAGTTATAGGCACCGGTTTGGCGGGCAAAGCCCGAGGTGTAGTCGCGGTATTGCAGTTGCTGATTTAAGAAGAGGTTGTCAGTAAAGTAGATATTGTGGGTCAACTTAAAGCGCAGTTCTTCACCTTCGTTATCTTTAGCAATCGGTGAGATAATTCCGGCATCACCAAATGCGTAGGGGGTGAGGCCATCGTTGCTGGCGAGCGAATCAGCAAGTTGTTTCCGTTGCTCGTCAGTAAGATTGATGCCGTTGCCACTGGGATCGTTAATTAAATCTTCCCAAGTCACCTGATCTGCCGTTTTACCGCCAACAGACTCTGCATTAAAAATTCGAATAGGATGACCAATAGAATCTACTGCAATAGCATCTTTGATATAAGAGGCTGCAAGCATGATATCTTGAGTGTCATCAATAACATATTTCAGTGAGGTATAGACTTCATCGCGATCGGTACCAATATCACGGTAGCCGTCGCTGCGAGCGGTTTTAGCGACGACGCGGTAGGCTAAATCGTCTGTTATGCCACCTGTACTATCAACTGACAGGGCGTAGGTATTCCACTGACCCACTTCCACACCAATATCATGCTTTGACTCAAACTGCGGCTTTTTCTCAATCAGGTTAATAACCCCGCCAGCACTACCCATGCCATATAGACCAGTTGCCGGTCCCTTGAGGACTTCGACAGACTCAACATTGGTCAGTGAGCGAGTGGGATTGAAACTGTTACCAAGTCCAGCACCACCATACATACCATCGAAGGTGTAATTGGCCCCTAAACCACGGATAACCAAGTTGTCGCCAATGCCGTAGTTGTTACCTGCTTGGGTAACACCACTGATATTACGAACCAAGTCCTGCAAGCTATCGGCCCCTTGCGCGTTAATCAGTTCTTCATCCACGATCACCACCGCGGCAGGCGTTTCCATAAGTGACATATCAGATTTAGTTGCAAGACCTGAATTCATCACAACATGGTTCTGTCTTCCATAGACAGTAATATGTTCCACATCCTTGTTTTTCTCTGCTTCTGCTTGGCTTACGCTCGCTGGGTTCTCGGCTGAGACATCGGCTTGTTGTGCCAATACTCCAGCTGAAGAAAAGCTTGCGGCACAGGCGACTGCAAGTAGTGAAAAACGAAATTGTTGCATAAGTTAATACCCCTCATCATCATTGTGTGGCGAATGATAATTATTATCGTTCGCATTGCAATAGATGTTTCTGCGATTGATACAGTTTTGAGAGCTTTGTTATGTTTTTTAGGGTTTTAGCGGGGTGATTTACAATGTAAATCTTGTTTATTTAGTGTTAAATGTTTATTTTTGCTCAAAAAACAAGCTGAGTTAACAAAGGGAGTGCAGCGACTGATTGGTTACAAAATAGTAATAACTCAGGTCAGTTAGGGTATTAAATGCTTTGTCATTCTATTAAAGCGAGAAGCGAAATCTGCAACCCTTGATGGGAAGTTGGTTGGTAGTGGACGCTAGCTGAGGGCTGAGGGCTGAGGGCTGAGGGCTGAGGGCTGAGGGCTGAGGGCTGAGGGCTGAGGGAAGTGGTAGTGGTAGTGGGCAGTGGTAGTGGGCAGTGGTAGTGGGTACTTGTTTAGCCTGAGGAGTTGATGACCAATAGCCGCTCATGCAGACAAGCTATCAGTGTGAATTCAGCTCCCCGAAAATAAGTTAAGCAAGCTTGAAGAAAACGATACTCGCCATTAATACCAACATGACATAACCAAGAAATAATCTACCCGCTTGGCGGTGGTGAGTAGCTAGTTGATTTATTTTATAATTGTCTATGTTTTCTAGTAGATGACGGCCAGATTTAGAGACAAACACCATGGGGATTTTTAACCCTTTCGGCGCGCCTAATTGCTGCCAGATTTCTGGTTCAAATTGTTTTACTGCTTGATAGTAGCGATACTCCGCCATGACTGAGCGCAGCATTAATACTGCCCAAAGCGCCACAATAATACTGATTAGCCACATCTTAACTACTCCATGTCATTATCAATGGGGGATTTTAAGTAAAAGCTTAGTCGCGATAGTGAATCATCGCGACTAAGCTAGCAGGGAGAGTATAGCACTAACTCATTTGTAGGTGCGCTCTGCAGCAGTGTGAGTCGATTAGCGCTTCATATTGGGGTATTTGAATTCATGGCATTGGTTACAATATACCTTGCTGGATTTATGTTCCTGATGACAATAACTGCACGCGAGATCGGTGCCGTAATGCAGGCTGTCATGGGGGTTAGGTTCGACATCATGGCCAGCGTTGGCTGGACGTTTTGTTAGCTCTGCAATATCGCCTGGCGTGCCATGGCAAGTTTGACACGCGCTGGCGTCAGGAATGGTTTTGCGTTTTGCGTCACCATGGCAAAAGCTACATTCAACTTTGCCGTTATCATTGGTCATAATCTCTTTGTGGTAGTCTTTTAGTTTCATGGCGTTAGCACTCGGCAACGCCAAAACGAACACGGTAAAAATAGCCGCAATTATTCTTAACATCTTAATTCCTATCATTTTATGTGCCTTCAGGGGCAAGGCTATGCGGGGGGACCGGGGATTTGATGCTGGCAATGGGAGCGGTATCGCCGGCATCAAGCCCGGTCTATGCTTAATCGTTATGTTTAGTAAGCCGCGATAAAACTGGTGGCCGCCTCAATATCGGGTGTAAACGGACGGTCGATATCAACAAATGGCACCTGTTTACGGAAGCTTGAATACATCGCCTGTGTCGCTTGACCTTGTTTCAGTTGACTGTCTTTAAGTTTTCGTAAATCAATTGCTTGAGTCGAGTGCATTAGCTCAAGTCCATACATCACATTGGTGTTATCAACAATTTCAATAAGATTGTCAGAGGCCAACTTCAGGTTAGTGAATGTATCTTCGATGTTGCCAGCGATGGCGATACCATCAAATGATACTGGGTTAGCTAACGCTTTATTACGGACTTGCATGTCAACAAAGGTTTTTTGAATGGCACCAAAAGCATGGCCATTGTTACCCGGTGCGCTGAGGAAGCGTGGTAGCTGGGTAAAGTGGTTATCAGACAAATGAATCGTGCGCATCGCGCTATTGTGTGATACATGGGTGAGCGCAATGCTCAACTGCTGTACGGCTAAAGCGACCGGTAGTGGTTCAAAGTTGGTGGTTGGGAATACGCCGCCTTTTCCTTCAACTAAGTACTTTGATACTTGTGAGTTGTTACCATAATCTTTACCCGCGCCAACAATAACGCCAGGATTATCATCAGAGTGATTAATCTGTATATCAATCATCTGGCCGAGATTGGCTAAGGCTTTATAGGCGCCGGCAAAGGTATAGGCCGTAGTTCGGTAGCTTAGTGGATCTTGTAAGGGGCGCTCGCTGTTTGCGTCCCAAAGGTAGCTGCCAGTTAAACTGTTACGCACATCAGCTGTTGCTTCTTTTAGAAAGGGAAATGGGCGAATATCATTAGTTTGCGGTAAGAATGGCGCCACGTTTCCGTTAAGTCCTTCAAGGCTTAAACTAAATACCGTTGGCGAGACCTCAAGCAAGTGTTTTGCATCGCGGTAGCCTTTCATGGCATAACTCACAGCCACCGAGTTGTTTGATAAAATCGATAACGCATCTTTACCAACTGGATCAAGTGGTTTAATGCCCGCAAGCTGCATTGCTTTGGCGCTGTTCATGCGCTGGCCTTTATAAATCACATCCCATTCACCAATCATCGCAAGGCCCACATGAGATGACAGCAAGATGTCAGCTTCTCCAACAGTACCTTTAGCCGGAATGATGGGAGAAATGTCATTGTTTAAGAATGCTTTATATAAGTCTGCCACATAAGGTTGAACCCCAGTATGGCCTGATAATATGGTGTTTAGACGTACTGCCAATGCAACCCGAGTGAGGTTTACTGGTATGGCTTCGCCAACGCCGGCACTGTGGGCGCGTAAGGTACTATAGTTGAATGCCTTTGATGCTTTGATCACTTCAGGGCTTAGCTCACCATTGGCGCTAAACAGTTTATGATCTTTGTTTAAGCCGACCCCGACCGTTAAGCCATAAACAGGTTTACCTAAGCGAGCGGCTTCCATAAGTAGATCATGGGCTTTAACCAGCGCAGTTTTAGATTGGGCAGCGATATCAACTTTGGCGCCGTCAGCAATAGCCCAAGCCTGATCTTGAGTTAAGTGTTGTCCATCCAGCATCACAGTTTCTGTTGCCATAGCTTGGCTGCTAGACACTGCCAATGCGAGCGCAGTTAATGCAATTTGTTTGGTTGCTTTCATCTTCATCATTTCCATTATTTTCGGTTAACGATCGGGCGCTAACTTTTAAGTCATTAAATAAGTTGCAGTTCTACAGCAGGGCTTTGTGCACAATGTTGTCCAGCGTTGCGACCGGTTACTACCCCTTCTGCTACGGCGCAGGCACCAAGTCGGCTGGCACCATGGATACCACCTGTGGCTTCTCCAGCGGCATACAAGCCTTGAATAGGTTGATTGCTGACAAGGTGAAGGACTTCAGAAGCGGTATTGACCTTAACGCCACCCATGCAGTAATGAACTTTTGGCCACATACGTACTGCGTACCAAGGTCCTTGCTCAAGCTTAATGGCTTTTTGCATCGGGCGACCAAACTGCTCATCTTTACCTTGTGCTACCGCTTGATTCCAACGTGCCACTTGGTCTTTTAAAGCCTGTGCTGGGATACCGTATTGTTTAGCTAAGTCATCTAATGTGGCGGATTGACTAATGACTTTATACTTCAATCCCCAATCTAAGGTTTGTGCATCTTTTGCACCGATAGCGTTGGTAAATCCGATGGGGTAGACAGGTTTACCGTGCTCATCACGACGGGTCATAATGGCATCTGCACGGGCTTTGCGATCAGCAAGCTCGTTGAAGAAACGCTCACCTGTTCGCACATCCACTACGATGCCGCTTGGGTAGGTGGCGATGGTGTTAAATTGTGAAGCCGTGCCAAAACCTTTTTCATCGGGAGAGGCCCAAGGGCCTAACTGAATTTGATCTAAATGAATGGGGTTTGCACCGAGTAACATCATCTGTTTCAGCGCTTCAGAGGTTGCACCAGGGTGGTTAGTGGAATCTAATTCACTGGTGAGTTTAGGTTGCTGCATTTGCCGGTATTCGATATCGCGGCCAAATCCACCTGTTGCCATAATCACACCTTTACGGGCGCCTAATTTGGCCAGTTTACCCGTTCGTTGCTTAGGAAAATAATAACCTTCGCGAACTTCGACGCCGATCACGCGCCCTTGGGGATCTTTAATAAAACCTTCGAGCTTGGTCTGTTTTCGCATGTCGATGCCATGCTTAGTGGCGGCTTGTATTAATGGTCGAATGATACCGGCGCCAGAGCTTTGTATGGTTTGCAGTACTCTTGGTAATGAGTGTCCTCCGAAATGCTGCACAAACGGTTTCCATTGCACACCATAGTCTGTAAGCCATTGGCAAGACTCAGCAGTACCGTTACATACCAACTTGAGCATCTCAACGTCATTCATGCCGCGGCCAGCTTTAAGCATATCGGCGACCATGGTTTCAACAGAATCTTCAATACCTTCTTTTTTTTGTAGTGGCGATCCCGCCACTGCCATGGCACCGCCATTGATGGTTGAGTTGCCACCAAAAACCGGCATTTTATCGATCACCATAACGCTGGCACCGGCCTCTTTGGCCTGCAAGGCTGCAGACATGCCAGCAAAGCCACTACCTACAACGATGACATCAACAACGTGGTCAAACTTTGGTGGTTTTGCGGTGCATTCGCTGGCGTTAGCCGATAACGTAGTGCCAGCACTGATGCCAGCTACGGCAAAAGCAGCACCGCCTTTAAGCAGTTGACGCCGCCCAGGACTGGCCAGTTTATTGTCGTTCATTTCTCGCTTCCCTATTTGCATGTGTAATTAATGAATTGCAGCGATTTAGCTGTAATCACATACCGATAAAGTTGCACTGAGTGTGCCAACTGCCCAAAAAGAGGTAGATAACAGGTAATTTATGAGCAGGGGCACAGAATCACGAAATATAATGATTTACTATCACGAAACTTCGTGGCCACCTCGACATATCAATGAAGAAACAGTTTTATTACCAGGCAACCCAATGTTTATGCTGCAGCCTGTCATTGGAAAGCGCCCTTAAAAGTTACTTTGAGTATGTCAAACAGTACTTGCCCATTGACGGTATTTTCTTGAATATCTACCGCCCAGAGCATAGCGATATTCAGTTCTTGTCCCATGTTAACGATAACCAAGCCGTGGCCCTCGATAAGCAGGTGCCGATATCGGAGAAAATGGAACAGCTGCTGCAAAGTAACGATCGACCTGTTATTAGAATCATTAATGACATTGAATTAGATCATGTGACTAGCTTTGTTGCACCACAGGTGATTCCTGAGATTCGTTCGGTGATATTGTTGCGAATGGTGAGCAGCAATACCCATCTAGGTGTGGTGGGGTTTTACGCTAAACAGGCTGGGCAGTTTAAACCATTGCATGCCGATTTAATCGAACCTCATAAAGATACTTTCTCGTTGATCACCGCGTTCAATTTGCGCGGACGCAACCTGCTTAAGGCCAATCAGCAGCTGAGCCAAGAAAACGTTAATTTAAAACGCGCCATGTTCCGTGCCGATGGGGTGGTTGGTGCCCAAGGCGGTTTAAAGAAAGTGATGGAGCAAGTTGATGCCATTGCCGGGCTTAATACCACGGTATTGATGCAAGGAGAGACGGGCTGCGGTAAAGAGGTGATAGCGAATGCGATTCATGCCAAGTCAAACAGGGCCAATCAACCGTTTATTAAAGTCAATTGTGGCGCGATACCAGAAACCCTGATTGATTCTGAGCTATTTGGCTATGAAAAGGGTGCATTTACCGGTGCCGATAGCCGTAAAGCTGGTTATTTTGAGCAGGCCAATGGTGGCACCATATTTCTTGATGAGATTGGTGAATTGCCGTTATCGGCGCAGGTGAGATTATTACGAGTACTGCAAAATAGTTCGATTACCCGGGTAGGTGGCTATGAGAATGTTGACCTGAACATTCGCGTGATCGCCGCGACTCATCGAAACTTACAGGCGATGGTGCAAGACGCGACCTTTAGGGAAGATTTATGGTATCGCTTAGCGGTTTTCCCTATTGAGATCCCAGCATTACGACAACGCCGCAGTGACATCCCACTGTTAGTGCAGCATTTTATAGAGACCATATCTGCAAAATTTAATTTAGAGCAGTTGCCGCGGGTAAGCCCAGAGCAGCTGGCTTTGTTAAATAATTATGCTTGGCCAGGGAATGTGCGCGAGTTAATCAATGTTATTGAGCGAGCAATCATTCAGCAGCCTCAAGGTCCACTTTGCTTTGATAAACTCAATCCGCAATCAGAAGAAGAGGTGGTTACTCAAACAGGAGAAACCATTATCGTTGACCCCACTCATGCTAGCGATAAATTAGTGCCGCTGGATATCATGATAGGTAAATACATCAACCATGCTTTGCGTATTACGGGTGGTAAACTCTATGGTCCAGGCGGTGCGGCGGAGCTGTTAGATATCAATCCCAATACCCTGAAAAGTAAAATGAAAAAGCTTGGGCTTTGTTAGCTGAGATTTAATACAAGGCAATAGGTAATAAAAAACACTTCCGAGGAAGTGTTTTTTTCATTGCAGGTGATGAGTTATCTTTAATGTCAATTAAAAGAAGTAACGGATGCCCACCGAGTAGCTGTTATCTTGCAGCGCTTCAAAACTCTTGTCATCCATGTCGCTGAAATCAAATTTCGCCTCGGCAAACATAATGGTGTCATTGCTGTAGCGATAATGCAGGCCTACTACGGCGAATTGACGCGTCCAATCGCCTTTTATGCTGGTAGATGCGTCGGTATCTAAATCTTGGTATGACAACAAGAAGCTAGGTACAAAGCCATTTTCGTATTGATAAGCCACTAAGAATTCGCCGCCTGTTGAGTCATAAAGCTCACCAGCAACAAGTTCGTTTTGTTTACTTTTGTGGGCGTTGAAACCAAGGTATAGCCCTTGTGCTTCGCGATTTGGAGCATATTGGTAGAAGGCGCCATATTGAGCACCAACGCCGATAATTTCATTGGTGTCATCGACTTTTTCACCGGCCAACTCACCTTTAAAGTCGCCTCGGTTAATACCTGCTAGCACTTTAAACTTGTCTGTGAAATGGTAAGTAATGCTGGCGCCATAGCTGGTGTCGAAACTGATGTGGGAGCCGTCATCTAGAGCGACGCCATCTTTGTCATAAAGCGCGACATCGCCATTTTGCTTAGCGGCATATTGCAGCGCAATACTTAAGTTGCCAAAGCTGTTGCGATAGATAAACGCTGAATCAGCACGGCCCGCACCAGTTAGGCCACCGTCACCAAAGGTGTAGGCACCCACAGAGTAGCCGGTATACACATTGAGCACATCGGTTGTGTAGGCCACGTCATAGTATGCACCCCACTGTTTACCGAAGGTTAAGCTTCCCCATTTATCGTTAGCAAGACCCACGTAGCCTAGGCGATTGAATAGGAAGTCAGAGCTTTTTTCTGCCCCTAATTGTCCGCCGGTGTAACGTAGTGAGTCGTCACTGGTGACCATATTGATGCCCCATTCTGTATGGGCAAAGCTTCGCCAGCCGTTTTTCTCTTGGCGATCGAAACGAAAACCGATGCGGGAAAAGTTGTCGACTACAGCGGTATCATGGGAGTCGTTAATTGCTGCAAAGCCAAGCCATCCCATCATGTTGACACTATTTGTTTGATCGTTATAAAGCTCCATTGCTTGAGCTGACCCCGCCATTAATAGCGAAGGTATCAATAACGCTAATAGTTTCTTGTTCATTTTTTTCCCTAATTTTTATTAAATAAAGCTGTTGGTTTATTGGGTCAATCCAATAGCCCGATAGAGCAGCTTGTATGCCAATGGGGAAAATGAAGCTGAAACGCGAAAGAACTTGGAGCCAGATCCTCTAACCACGAAATATCGTGAAAAGAGATCGTTAAATATCGTGTTGATAGTGAAATATCGTTGTTAATTAAATGGAGCTAAGTTAGCTGACTCTTGCAAATAACAGCTGACTGTCCGCTCGTTGATAAAGCGTACGCTGACTATTGAAGCGGACACTTTTCGGTGTCCGCGGACACTTTGAGAGTGACCGTTTTCTATATGAAAATTAATAAAATTATATTTATCAGTGGGTTGAAGGTTTTGGCACGGCTATTGTAATGAACTATGGCATTAATGAGTTTTTTGCATCAGCGGACACAGTTAGGGAATAAGATCATGATTAAGGATACCAGCGCACAGGATAGAGCCGTTGCCCCCAGCATGAAGCGTAAGCTGAAATGGCCAGTAATTATTGGTGTAGGCGTTGTGATGTTGTCTGGACTGGTTTGGGCGAGTGTTGGCGGCAGTAGCGTCAGTAAATCAATTAATCGCACAGAACTAAGGTTTGCCACCCTTGAACGTGGCACGTTAACTCGCGATATCGCCACTACCGGTAAAATTGTGGCGGCCAATGCGCCCATTCTTTATAGCCCCGAGCGCGGTACAGTCACCTTAATTGCCAACCCAGGGGATCGTGTAGAGCAAGGGCAAGTGGTGGCGACCATCGAAAGCCACAGTTTAACCAACAGTTTAAAGCAGCAAGAGGCGCTACTTGAAGGAATGCAAAGTGCGTTAGAGCGAGCTCGCCTTGATGCGAGACGTGAGCAGCTAAAAGCACAGCAAACCATAGATATGGCCAAAGTTGATTTAGAAGCAGCAGATAGGGAAAGCCGTCGTGGAGACAAACTTATTGAGAATAAGCTTATCTCCAAAATTGATTTCGAGAAGAGCAAGGATGATCTGCATAAAGCTAAGTTACTGTTTGCCCATGCTAAGCAGGAAGCGGCGCTAATGAAAGATACCCTGAGCTTTGAAGTAAAAAATAAAGCGTTAGAGGTCGACCGACAGGCATTGGTAGTGTCGGACTTACAACGTCAGGTTGCTGCGCTCAATATCATCGCGCCGGTTGGCGGCATTATTGGTAATTGGCTCACGGAACAAAAAGCTCGTATTGACCAGAGCCAACCGATTTTAACCGTCGTTGATTTAAGTGCCTTTGAAGCTGAACTCGCCGTGCCAGAATCTTATGCTGATGAGCTTGGTTTAGGCATGGATGTGGAGCTGAGTTTTGGTACCGTCACCATCTTGGGCAAAGTGGCATCAATTTCACCTGAAGTCCGCAATAGAGAAGTTACAGCCCGAGTTCGCTTTGAGCAAAATGACGCGTTAAAGCTACGTCAGAACCAGCGTTTATCTGCAAGAGTGTTATTAGAGAATCGACCTAACGTATTAATGGTCAAGCGGGGTGCTTTTGTGTCATCAGGTGGTGGCCGGGCGGTGTATAGCATGAGCGACGACATTGCCACCTTGACAGAAATTCAATTGGGTGCTCGCAGCATGAGTCACATCGAGGTGATAGCGGGTGGTGATGTAGGTGACACCTGGGTGATTTCCAGTGTTGAGCCATTTAGCAATGCAGCACAGGTATTGGTTCGCTAGGAGGCGATGATGAAAAGTTTACCTATTAATAAACAACAACTTGTTACTGTGGTTGCTCTTGCAGTTCTATTATTTGCGACCCATAACCTCACTGCGAATCCAGGGGACTGGTTTCTGCTTGGATTGAATTTACTAGATATGTCAGCGCCTGCTGTCGACCCTACTGCTGATTTTGCTGAAGTAGTACACAACAGTGTCAGTGTTTTTGATTGGCTCGCGGCTGCAGCTAAACACATTTATTTATTTGTAACGTATTAATTTTAAAGGAATGAATCTTATGCTTTCAATGAAGAATATCAACAAGGTATTTAAAACCGATTTGGTTGAAACCCATGCGTTACGTGATTTCAATTTAGAGGTTAAAGAGGGAGAGTTTGTTGCTGTAACAGGACCATCAGGCTCAGGTAAAACCACCTTTTTGAACATTGCCGGGCTACTCGAAGGCTTTACTGATGGCGACTACTTTCTCGATGGCGTCAATATTTCAAACTTGAGTGACAATAAAAGCGCCGCGATAAGAAATGAGAAAATTGGCTTCATTTTTCAGGGGTTTAACCTTATTCCTGATTTGAATCTCGCCGAGAATGTTGAAGTGCCGCTGCGTTATCGTGGTTTCAGTCGCAGTGAACGCAATAAACGCGTTAAACAGGCGCTTGAGCAAGTGGGTTTAGGGGCTCGTATGAAGCATCTTCCTGCGCAGCTTTCTGGTGGTCAGCAGCAGCGTGTGGCTATTGCTCGGGCCTTAGCCGGTGAGCCAAGATTTCTACTCGCGGATGAGCCAACGGGTAACCTCGACAGTATGATGGCGCGTCAAGTGATGGAACTGCTTGAAGAGATTAATAAAGCTGGCACAACTATCATCATGGTTACTCATGACCCCGAGTTGGCGCGTCGGGCTCAGCGTAATATTCAAATTGTCGATGGACAAGTATGCGACTTTACCATGTACCAAGGTGGTCAACCGCAGCTTGTTACTGGCAATGTTCAGGCTGTGAGCTAAGGAGGGCGTATGTTTTTCTATTACTTAGATCTAGCCTGGCGCAGCATTAAGAAAACCCCATTTCTATCTATGCTCATGGTGCTGGCGATTTCAATTGGCATTGGTATTACTATCACCACATTGAACATTTACAAAATGGCTTCAGTTAACCCGGCAGGAGAGCGTTCTGACAAGCTATTTGCCGTGCAGCTATGGAGCCAAGATGAAGATACTTGGGATGAATTTAACCCACAAATCTCATATCAAGATGCCTATAACTTGCGCCGCGGTGATATTCCGCTTAGACAAACACCGATGTTTAGAACTGGCGGGGCGATTCAAACTGATGATCCAGATTTAGCGCCTATTCTTGAGAGCGTACGAGTAACCGACAGTGATTTTTTCAATCTGTTCTCTGTACCATTTATCTATGGCCAAGCATGGGATAAAAGTGTTGATCAGCAAGCTAAGTATCAAGTGGTGATCAACAGCGAGCTTAATCAGCAGTTATTTGGCGGCGAAAACAGTGTAGGTAACACCCTGTATATTAACCGTAAGCCTTATCAAGTAGTGGGGGTGATAGATAATTGGAGTCCAAAACCTAAGTACTATGACGTCAATAATGGTGCCTTTAATGACTCAGAACAGGTATTCGTGCCGTTTTCGCTCACGCCGATAGAGGAGTACCAAAGCTGGGGTAACAACCAAGGGTGGAAGCATGAAGATACCCGCACTGTTGCCGCTAAAATGGTCTCTGAGCAGCACTGGTTACAGTATTGGGTGGAGCTAAAAGATCAGCATGATGTCGAGCAGTATACCGCTTGGGTACGCAGCTATATTGAGCAGCAGCAAGCACTTGGACGCTTTAATTCACCTAATGCCGACGTCCAGATCATGGATGTTGCCGATTGGCTGGTTGATAACCAAGTGGTCGCCGAAGACAACAAAGTGCTAGTGGGGTTAAGTGCGCTGTTTTTAGTGGTGTGCTTAGTCAACATGCTTGGTTTATTACTGGCTAAATTCCTCAAACGTGCACCAGAGGTAGGAGTGCGTCGAGCCATTGGTGCCAGCCGCGGGCAAATCTTTTCTCAACATATGGTGGAAGTTGGTTTGATTGGTTTTTGCGGCGGTATTATCGGCCTGCTTTGGGCATGGGGCGCGCTGTCACTGTTGTCGGCCAAATTCGATTTGGAACAAGCGCTAACTTCATTGGATATCAGCATGTGGCTGGTGGCACCGACCATCGCGATTTCAGCAGCCTTAGTGGCAGGTATTTATCCTGCTTGGCGAGTCTGCAGTACCAATCCAAGTATTTATCTTAAGAGCCAATAGGAAGGCCGACTATGTTACAGATAAAACCTATTTTAAGTATGTTGTTACGCAGCAAGAGCTCGCCGCTATTGCTACTGCTACAGATTATTTTGTCGGTGGCGATTGTAGCCAATGCCAGCTTTATTATTCACGAGCGTTTAGCACTGATGGATAGAGAGTCGGGGTTAGCAGAGCAAGAGGTGTTTGATTTTACCATGTACAGTTTCGACTCTAGTGTCGACTTGGTACAACAGCAACATAAAGATCTGCAGTTAATTCGTGACCTTCCTGGCGTTAAAGCGGCGACATTTAGCAGCATGACACCGTTAAGTGGTGGTGGCTGGTCTTCGAGCTTTACCATTGGCACCAGTGAAGAAGACGAGCGCAGTACTCCCAATTCTGCCATGTACTATGGTGACGAGCAGATGGTCGAGACCTTAGGAGTTAAACTGATTGAAGGGCGCAATTTACGTGCAGAGGAAATATTGCCGACATTTACCGACAGCGGTGTTAAGGGGATCGTTTCCAAGGCCTTTGCAGAGCAGGCTTTTCCTGATGAATCAGCCGTTGGTAAGGTTATTTATAACGGTAATCTTGGTGATGAAGCCATTGAGATCATTGGGGTGGTTGAACGCCTACAAGGTGCTTGGGTAAACAGTGATAACCTTGAATACTCTGTGATTATTGGGGTAGAGCTAACCAATTCGTTTATGCGTTACTTAGTGCGGGCTGAAGAAGGGACTTTTACTCGCCTGAAAGAGCAAATTCCTGAAGTGCTGCATAAGGACCAACCAAACCGGGTGATTCGCAATTTTACTACCATTACTGAACATCGCACTAGCGTGTATCGTGACCATGACTTAATGGCATCAGTACTGTCTTTGATGGTGGTATTGCTGCTGCTCATCACCAGTTTAGGTTTGACGGGGATGGTGATGTTTAATATTGAGCGTCGTACCAAGCAAATAGGTACTCGCCGCGCATTAGGTGCAAAAAAGCGCGATGTAGTTAGCTTGTTCTTAGTCGAAAACTACATTATTTGTTTGGTGGGCGGCGTTATCGGTGGCTTACTTGCCGTTGCACTGGGTCAGCAACTGATGCAGCACTATGATCTGCCACAACTTGAATGGCAATATCCAGTATTTACCATACTTGGGTTGGTGATTGTGACCACGCTAGCGGTGATTTTTCCCGCCAATAAAGCGGCAAAAATTTCACCTGCGATTGCTACCCGTAGCGTATAACCGCGTAAAATGGGGGGTTGTCGTTCATGTAAACCGGATTGATGGTGGTATTCACTGTCAATCCGCTTTATCTTCTACACAGCACTTTTAACCGATAGATAAATAAGGACATATGGATACGATTCTTATCGTTGATGATAATCATGCGGTTTGTAGCGCTTTAGCTTTGATGCTTGAGCTTAACGGTTATCAAACTATCAGTTGTTACTCTCCGGATGAGGTATTGCCATTATTGGCGCAGCACGATATCGCTTTGGTGCTACAAGATATGAATTTCACCCAAGACACTACGTCTGGTGAAGAAGGTAAAGCGTTGTTTTATCAGATCCGCGCTCAGCAACCTAAGTTGCCGATTATCTTGCTTACCGCTTGGACACAGCTTGAAGTTGCGGTGGAGTTAGTTAAAGAAGGTGCCGTGGATTACATGGGTAAGCCGTGGGATGACGACAAGTTACTCACTAGTGTTAATAACCTCATTTCACTGCATGCATTAACTCGCGAAAATAGTGCCTTACAAAAAGCCGAACATGAACGGATGCAAGCGCTCAGTGGTGCTGATTTGTGTGGCATCGTATTTGGCAGTGTCGCGATGCAGCGTAGCGTTGATTTAGCGCTGCAGGTGGCAAAATCTGATGTGTCCGTATTGATAACTGGCCCCAATGGCGCAGGTAAAGATAAGTTAGCGGATATCATTCATGCAAATTCACCGCTAAAAACTAAGCCATTTATTAAGGTCAACATCGGTGCCTTACCCATGGAGCTGCTTGAGGCCGAACTATTCGGTGCAGAAGCGGGGGCGTTTACCGGCGCGAATAAAGCCAGAATTGGTCGATTTGAAGCCGCTGATGGTGGCACATTATTTCTTGATGAAATTGGCAACTTACCGTTATCTGGTCAGGTGAAATTATTACGTGTGCTACAAACCGGTGAGTTCGAGCGCTTGGGCAGCCATCAAACCCGCAAAGTCAATGTAAGGGTGATCAGTGCCACTAATGCCGATCTTGCTGATGATATTGCCAATGGCCGATTCCGTGAAGACCTGTTTTATCGCCTTAATGTGA
Organism: Shewanella waksmanii; assembly: GCF_043643685.1. Taxonomy (GTDB): domain Bacteria; phylum Pseudomonadota; class Gammaproteobacteria; order Enterobacterales; family Shewanellaceae; genus Shewanella; species Shewanella waksmanii_A. The sequence goes on along the minus strand of NZ_JBHZSN010000006.1, from coordinate 196,051 downwards.
TTGAGCTGGCGCTCGCACCATTGCAGCAACGTGTCGAAGATATTGTGCCATTAGCCCACCATTTTGTGGGGGATAATTTCAGTATTGATAAGCCGGCGCAGCAAGCTCTGCAAGCACATAGTTGGCCAGGCAATGTCCGTGAGCTGGAAAATGCCTGCAAACGTGCGGTGATTTTAGCGCAAAGTAGCACACTAACTGCCACGGACTTTGGTTTAGATGGTGCGCAAGCTCCTGTCGCTGCTGCGCCTATGGCGCCGAGTGCGGCTTACCGTCAAGTCGATGAAGTTGCCGATGCGGGAATAGATGCCAATGCTGATAAGCCTGAGGTTGATAAGCTCGCCATAGAGCAAGCATTGGCGCAGCACAATGGGGTGATTGCGCGGGTGGCCAAATCTTTGGGGCTGAGCCGCCAAGCACTTTATCGGCGTATGGATAAGTTTGGGATCGAAAAGTAGCGTCGTTTAATAGGAGTGGATGGAGTGATGACACTACGGGCTAAATTAGTCTTGGCTGCCATGACAGCCAGCAGTGGCGGATTGTTATTGCTGCTGTTGTTTATCTTACTTGAGGTGCCCGACTTAGTTAACCTAATGGGCTATACCGCCTTAGGGCTAATCGTGGCAACTTGCTTATTGGTCAGCTGGTCGTTGGCAATCTATTTTACCCGTAACTTAGCCAACAGTTTAACGGCGCTTGAAGTCGGGTTGTTAAACTTCAAGGACAATGATTTTAGCGTTAATATCCCGGTAACTGGCGATAAGCAGTTACAGGCATTGGCTGATCTATTTAATGAATCCGCCGCAATATTGCGTAAAGAGCGACAATACATTTATCAGCGGGAGTTGTTGCTCGATAAGGTGATTCAAAGCTCGCCTAATATCATGCTACTTTTCGATGATGAGCAACGAATTATTTATGCCAATGATGCCGCCCGGCATGCATTTAATCACGGCAATCGCATCGAAGGCTGCTTATTACCTGATCTATTAACTTCGCAACCCGAAGAGCTGGTGAACGCGTTAAATAATCCCAAAGGCGGGTTATTTACTAGCGCAGGCCAAGAGGGGGCGGAAGATGAAACTTGGCACTTATCTCGCGGTCGCTTTATGCTCAATGGCCAGTATCACCATTTACTGCTGCTAAAACAGATGACGCGGGAGCTCAATCGCCAAGAAGTGGCAGTGTGGAAAAAGGTGATTCGCATTATCAGTCATGAGTTAAATAACTCGGTAGCGCCTATCGCATCAATGGTGAAATCAGGGCGTAAAATAACAGCATCGATTGATGATCCTAAGTTAGCGCTAATCTTCGATACCATTGAAGATCGCACTCAACATCTGAGCCAATTTATCTTTAACTATGCCCGTTTTGCAAAGTTACCTTTGCCGAAAAAGGCGGCAGTTGATTGGCAAAAGCTGACTGAGCAGTTGCGGCAGCACTATCAGTTTTCTATCGAGGGCGAACTGCCGCAAAGCCAAGGTTATTTTGATTTAATTCAGATGGAGCAAGTGCTACTTAACTTACTTAAAAATGCCCATGAATCAGGATCGGATGTCAGTGATATTAGTTTGTCGGTACAAGCAACCCAGCTTGATGAGCAACAAAGTGGTGTGTTGATTGTCATTGCAGATGCTGGCAGTGGCATGTCATCGGAAGTACTCGCGCAAGCACTGCTGCCGTTTTACTCCACTAAGCAAACGGGGACCGGATTAGGGCTACCGCTGTGCCGTGAGATCCTTGAGGCACATGATGGCCATATCAGCCTGCATAATCGCCAACCTAAAGGCTTAGAGGTGCGGTTATGGTTGCCTGATTAACCAAGCTCAACCCGCCAATTAAGTTGACAAATTTGCGCTAAATCAAAGTTCGTTAGATTTTTCTAATAAAAAACTTTTGCATATACTTGCGATTATATTACACTGCTGCATATCTTATGACGTGCAGAGGTTGAGATGAAAAAACTATTAATTGTTGGTGGTGTTGCTGGTGGTGCATCTGCGGCAGCGCGCGCAAGGCGACTGAATGAGCAAGCTGAAATCATCATGTTTGAGCGGGGTGAATTTGTTTCCTTCGCCAATTGTGGCTTGCCCTATCACATTAGTGGTGAAATCGAAAACCGGGACGCTTTAGTGTTACAAACTCCCGCGAGTTTTAAAGCACGTTTTAACGTTGATGTCCGAGTGCAGCATGAGGTGATAGCCATTGATAAAGTGGCTAAACAGGTCTCAGTTAAACACCTCGCCACCGGTGAGATTTACCAAGAAAGCTATGATGCATTGCTGCTTTCACCAGGTGCAGCCCCAGTTATTCCACCGATCCCTGGCCTACAAAACCCACTGACGTTCTCACTGCGTAATATACCCGACATGGATCGTATAATGGCCCAGCTTGCTAGCCAAAAACCACAACATGTCACTGTGGTCGGTGGTGGTTTTATCGGCTTAGAGATGGTGGAAGCTATGCGCCATTTAGGTATCGATGTCAGTTTAGTTGAGTTGTCGGATCAAGTGATGGCGCCCGTTGATTTTGAGATGGCCAATATGTTGCACAAAACTTTGTGCGACCACGGTGTTGATTTGAAACTGAATGTGGCTTTACAAAGCGTTGAGCAGGTCGAGTCAGGTTTGCAGCTCCACTTAAGTGATGGCAGTCTGCTTACCACACAAATGTTGATCACTGCGATCGGAGTTAAGCCAGAAATAGGCCTCGCTGTGGACGCAGGACTGGAAATTGGCTCGCGAGGAGGCATTGCAGTCAACGAGCAGATGCAGACATCCGATTCGGCAATCTACGCCGTTGGCGATGCCATTGAGTCTATCGATTTTGTTACCGGTGAGCCAGTATTGGTGCCGTTAGCTGGACCTGCTAATCGTCAAGGTCGCATTGCGGCTAACAATATCTTTGGCGCAAACGAATCTTATAAGCGCACCCAAGGCACGGCAATTTGCAGAGTATTTGATCTTGCCGTTGCCAGTACCGGTTTAAGTGAGAAGCGGCTAAAACAGATGGACATTGATTATGACAAGGTTTATGTCCACGGGGCGAGTCACGCAGGCTACTTCCCAGGCGCCCACCCAGTGTCACTCAAACTATTATTTGCCACTGAAGATGGCAAAATCTTTGGCGCACAAGCGGTAGGTAAAGACGGTATTGATAAGCGTATTGATGTGTTAGCTGTGGCGTTAAGAGCAGGCTTGAGTGTTTATGATCTGCAAGATCTTGAATTGACCTATGCTCCACCATTTGGATCAGCAAAAGATGTATTGAACCAAGCTGGTTTTGTCGCTGCTAACCGTCTTAAAGGCGACACTGTGCTGTGTCATAGCGATGAGGTTGCTAATCTCGCTGCGGACCAAGTGCTATTAGATGTGCGTAACCCAGCTGAGTTGACTCAGGTTGGCAGTATAGATGGCGCGATTAATATTCCCTTAGATCAGTTACGCCAACGCACTGATGAGTTACCTAAAGACAAACAAATCTTAATATTCTGCCAAGTGGGATTGCGTGGCAATGTGGCCTATCGCATGCTGCACAATTTGGGTTTTGATGCCAAGAATTTAACGGGCGGATATAAAACTTATCAAATGGTACAGGCTAAATATTAATCCGCTTAACCTTGATTGAGGAGCATTTGATGTCGACATTCATCATCCCTTTTATTGGGGGGCTATTAATTGGTTTAGCGGCGATCTTATTGATGATTGCCAACGGACGTATCGCAGGTATTAGTGGCATATTTTCCCATGCCCTGTTTGCCAAAAGTGATAATAAAGGTCTTAGCTGGCAGATGGTTTTTATCATCGGCCTGCTTATAGGCGGTGGCTTATATCGTATTATTGTGCAGCCAGATTTAAGCGTTCAGGTTAGCGTGATGCCGCTTATTATTGCTGGTTTATTAGTCGGTTTTGGTAGTGTTTTGGGCTCGGGTTGTACAAGTGGTCATGGCATTTGTGGCATTGGTCGGTTATCTAAACGCTCCATTGTCGCGACTTGTGTGTTCATGTTAAGCGGTATTGTGACCGCAACCTTAGTGCATTAGGAGGTCGTATGAGCCGAGTTGTTGCATTAATCTCTGGCGTGTTATTCGGATTAGGGCTGATGCTTTCCGGCATGGCAGATCCTGATAAAGTGATTGGGTTTCTTGATGTCAGTCGAATGACTGATGGCAGTTGGGAGCCCGCGTTAATGATGGTGATGTTAGGTGCATTGAGTCTCTATATTCCTGTCTATTACGGGTTTATAAGGCCGCGTGTTGCCCAAGGTGGAAAACCGCTATTTGATCAAAGTTACCAACTACCCAACAAAACTAAGGTCGACGTTAAGCTGCTAATGGGGGCAGGTTTATTTGGTGTAGGTTGGGGCCTAGCTGGTATGTGTCCTGGGCCGGCGATTGTTAACCTAACCAGTTTTGACCCGTTATTTGTATTGTTTGTATTGAGTATGGTGCTAGGTATGTTTTTGGGGCGCTTGTGGCAATCAAGGCGACAATTTACTGAATCAACCTGCCAGGTTGATTAATCTAGACTTCTATCTTCAGGTATTTTATAAGGCGTTAAATCAGTGGTTTAACGCCTTTTTTAATGCATTTTTTTCATGCGAAAGGATTATCCTTAGGTATTAAACCTAATACTTTATTCCTAGTTCTAAATGCTGTTTTATGCGCATTATGACTCAGTGTCGATGACGCACTGCGAAGATAACTGATAAGGTATCTGCACTCGTTTCAAGTACAAACCCGTGATGGATAAAACTGGTTAAAAGCGAAGGTCGGAAAGGGAATGATGATTAAAGGATTACTGCTAATTGTGCTGTCTTTGTTTAGCTCGCTGAGCTACGCAGAAGAAAGTGATATTGAAATCAGCGGCCTAGTGATCGATCGAACATTAACACGATTTGGTAAAGACTTTAGTTATTACTATTCGAGTTACTGGCGCGACTTACCTTTTACCCAAGGGTTTAACGTTAGCTTGAACGAAACGGTTTTCCCCCAAGCAGGTACTCGCCTTACTTTAGATATCAATGGCCAAACCTTGTATGTCACCCATTTCGGACGTCGTGCTAGTCCTATTAAAGAGCGTGCTGAACAGGCGATATTACTGACTATTGATTACATCGCGCAGGTGCGTGCCAATGCTTTAACGGGTGAGTTTGCCGATGCTGATGAGGGATATTAAAAGTAACGCTAGCTAAATGACCATTTAACTAGTGCTATTTCAGGGTTTACATAACTAGAGAGACTGAAAATGAATTACAGGATGTTAATCATTGCTGCGGGCGCTGCGCTGTCATTGAGTGCGCACAGTACAGAACTCGTCTATACACCGATCAACCCCAGTTTTGGCGGATCGGCATTGAATGGGTCTTACTTACTAAATAAAGCAAATGCACAAAATGACAATAGTGCTGACACCAACGATAAGGACTTTGTGACCCGCTTTAAAGAGTCTTTAGAGCGCAATATTATGAATACCATTACCCGTGGGGTAGCTAATGGTGAAATTAGCGATGGTATTTATGACACTGGCGATTTTCGCATTGAGGTTGCGACAGTGGGGGATGGTGTCATGCTGACGATCACTAACTTGCTTAGCGGTGAAGTGACCGTGATTGAAATGCCAGTGTATGGGGTATAAGCAATGAAACAGTCAATTTTATTGTTATTTGCTTTAGCCTTAACCGGTTGTAGTTTAGTGCCAAAACCTGAGTTGAATATCCACGAAGCTGAGCTCAATCCTATGAGCGAGACGATGCAGGCGTTGCAAGCTAAACAGGGACCTAAATATCCGATACCTGTTGCGGTATATTCCTTTAGAGATCAAACCGGTCAGTATAAGCCACAACAAAATGTTAGCTCCTTTTCGACCGCAGTGACCCAAGGTGCGACATCCATGTTGGTGCAAACGCTGTTGGACTCAAAGTGGTTTACTCCCGTTGAGCGTGAAGGGCTACAAAACTTGTTAACTGAGCGCAAAATTAGCAAGAAACAACCCAAAAAGCCCAATGATAAAGACGTACCGCAGCTAACCAATGCGCGCCTATTGTTAGAAGGTGGGATCATCAGTTACGAAACCAATATTAATACGGGTGGTGCTGGTGTTGAGTATTACGGGATTGGTGCATCAGAGATGTACCGTGAAGATCAGGTTACCATCTATCTGCGTGCGGTAGATGTGCACACTGGTAAGGTATTGATGTCGGTTTCCACTACCAAGCGGGTCTTTTCGCAGGAGATGCGAGCTGGGTTAATTCGCTTTACCAGTTTAAATCGACTGGCTGAGGCAGAAGTCGGTTTTACCACCAACGAGCCAGTGCAATTTTGTGTACTACAAGCGATTGAATTAGCAGTTGCTGAAATGGTAGATAAAGGCGTGGAAATGGGTTACTGGTCGCCCGCGGCGCAAAACGCTAAGGAAACAGCATTAGGCGCATCGTCATAGCGACCTTGCCGTAGAGAATAAAATGACGCCCCGAAAGCTGTGCTTGTCGGGGCGTCATGCTTTGAGGGCTATCGTTTAAAGCTTAGCTAAGTGGGCGCATCGATTGCCAGAATAGTTGGAAACTGGCTTCTCGGTGAACATCGTCTTGCCACAGCTCAGGGTTGTCTAAGAAAAAGCGTGTAGTAGCAATGTATTGGCCATGGCAGCTTTCGCGCATTAACGCCAGCGGGTGGTTGGCAAGTAATCCTGCTTGCTGTCCTTGTTCAATAAGCTGAGCAATAAAGCTCAATATTCCTGTCATTGCTTGTTCGCGGACTTGGTGTGCTACCGAAGGTGACAGCGAGTATTGGCTAAAGAACTCTTGCTTCAACGGATTCTCCATCGCCCAACCGATAGCACTTAACCATAACACTCGTGCATCTGATTGCAGGTCGCCGCTTTGCTGCAACTTGTCGACCATCGCATCGGCAAACTCTTGCTTTATTGACAGGTATAGATGATTCATCAACGCATCTTTAGAGGCGAAATGATGAAACAGTGTACCTGTCGCAACCCCTGCTTGCCGGGCAATTGAGGCAGTTGAAGTGGCATAGAAGCCTTGCTTTACAAATAGCGTTAATGCGGTATCTAGCAAGGCTTGTTTTTTATCTGTGGCCATATTCACTTTACTTCATTGTGGATTTGATAGGTTATCTGCAAATTATCAGCGGACGAAAAATTTCATCAGCATTTGCTGCAAACTATTGCCATAGGGCGGGTGCACAATTTTCCCTGTGTTGAGCTTACCACGGCGTAAAATGGTTTTCGCATGACTCATGGTTAAAAAGCCCTCTTTACCATGATAATGTCCCATGCCTGATGGGCCAATTCCACCAAAAGGTGCATCGTCTGCGGCAACATGGAAAACCGCATCATTAATGCACACGCCACCTGAGTGGGTTTGTGCCAAGATTTGTTGTTGCGTGGCGTCATTGAAGCTCATGATGTACAGCGCAAGCGGGCGTGGGCGTTGGTTGACGTAACTAATGGCCTGCTCGAGCGTGTCGTATTCCACAATGGGGAGTAAAGGACCAAAGATCTCTTCTTGCATGACGAGCATGTCATCGTTGACCCCACTGATTAGCTGCGTCGGCAACTTGCGATAAGAAGAGGTTTTTTGCTCTTCACTGGCAGGTTCAATATGGGCGCCTTTGTCTTTTGCATCTTGCAAGACCGCATGGATACGATCGAACTGACGTTGATTGATGATCGCGCCGTAATCGTCATTGTCGGCAACTTGGCCATACATTTTGTTAAATTTAGCCTTGTAAGCGGCGATAAAGCCTGCGGTTTTTCCTTTCGGTAACAGCACATAATCGGGTGCGACACAGATTTGCCCCGCATTAAGGCATTTGCCGTAGATCAGGCGTTCAACAGCGGTTTCTAGATCGATGTCATCTGCAATGATCACAGGCGATTTACCGCCTAATTCTAGTGTGACAGGTGTGAGGTTATCGGCTGCAGCGCGCATGACATGCTTACCGACCGTAGTCGAGCCGGTAAACAGTAAATGATCAAAGGGCAGGGCAGAGAATGCCGCTGCGACATCGGCTTCGCCTTCAACTACCGCTACAGTTTGCTGCTCAAATACCTCTGCCAACATCGCAATGAGTGCTTTATTCGTGCTAGGGGTGAATTCTGACAGCTTTAACATTGCTCGGTTACCCGCAGCAATAGCAGTGATCAAAGGGCCGATGGCTAGCATCACCGGAAAATTCCACGGCACTATGATGCCGACAACCCCAACAGGCTGATATTGAACACTAATTTGAGCTGGTGCTAAAAGTAATCCCGTATGACGACGGCTTGGCTTCATCCATTTTTTCAGATGCTTGAGGCTGTAGTTGATGTTGTTGATACAGGGCATGATATCGGAAATCATACTGTCATCGATTGAGCGGTGACCATAATCTTGGCGCAGTGCTTGGGTTAAGTTGTGCTGATGCTTAATCAAGCCTTGCTTTAAGCTTTGAAGCTGACTGACACGCTCGGCATAGCTAGGGGCAGGATTTGCCTGAAATGCATCACGCTGGATCTGCAAAAGATCAGTTAAGGTTTGTTTGACTTCAACGGGCATATTCATCGTAACTCCTGTGCCTTCGCTTTGGTTAGGGTGAGTTCAAGCTAACTATCCCCCGTCATACTTGAAGCTGCAGCTTTGTTAACTGCGCCAATTTACCCTAATCACATAGAACACCTATGCTCATAGGGAAAAATTGGCTTGTTGCTGTGCTGCAACTCCAATTTTCTTGGGTATAGCTATACAGACTGACTAGTTAGTCGGTTTTATCGTAGGCGAGTTTTTAACCGCTGTCAACTTTCGGTTCAAAACAGCAAAATTAGTGAGCGAAGATCATCAAAATGTCATGTTTTTACGCTACAATAATAGTGCGCAGTAGTAGGGGGGAGCGCGTAAAAGACTTAAAGCAATCAATCCGCTAACCGTTTGGAGGTTGTTATGCGTACCGGTCAAATATTATGTCCAACAGACTTTTCTGAAACAGCATCTCATGCCCTGCAATATGCCATTGAGATGGCTAACTTTTATCAAGTAGGTTTTCGATTACTCCATGTTGTAGAGCAACCGATTGGAGACGAGAGCTTTCAAATTCTCGCAATAACCCCTGAAGAATTGGCTCAAAACATGGAAGCTGAGGCTGCCGAGAAAATGCAAAAAATCTTGGCGGATTTGAACAGTGATTTGACCATTGAAACAGTGGTTCGCCGTGGCGATCCGGTGGAGCAAATCATTAATGAAGCACAAGAAAGCGAAGCTGGCATGATTGTCATCGCCAGTCATGGTCGCAGTGGTTTAGCCCATTTTTTACACAACAATGTTGCTGAGGCGGTTGCCAATAAAGCTGCTTGTCCTGTGCTCGTTGTGAAGTAACCTTAGGTTATTTTGCGCAGATGTGATTGAGCAACTCATGGCCGAGTTGCTCAAGCTCTGCCGCCTTAGGGTGGGTTTGCGCAAAGGTTCGTAATCCATAGATTCCCATCACCAAGTAACGACCTAAATGTTGGCTATCTTTTGATGCGCTAATGTCGCCTTGAGATTGCGCTAAGCTGATTTGGTCAATGATAGCTTGCTGCCAAGCAGTAAGGTGAGCACATATCATTTGCTGTACTTCAGCATCTTGTTCGGCGATTTCATTGAGCGCCTTGGTCAATAAGCAGGCTTGATCGCTATCTTGGCTAATACATTGGCGCACTATTTCATCGATGTAGGCCTTGATATTGATCGCAGCACGATTGTCAGCTGGGAAAAACTGTTCAAATTCGTTAATTCTATCTAGGCGATATTGGTCGATAGCTGCGATTAACAAGCCACGTTTATTGTCAAAAGCGCAATAAATGGAACCTGGGTGCAAGCCCGTGGCTTTGGTAAGGTCCTGCATACTTGTTTTGCTATAGCCTTTGGCGAGAAATGCTGACATGGCTGAGCGCAAAACGTGTTGTTTATCGAATTCTGCTTGACGCATAGATCATAAGGGCTCGTTAAATTTAGCTTACAGCGATTGTACTTAATTTTGAATATTTGTTCAAAAATTACTTGAATGTTCATTCAAGTATGTTTATCTTGAATGCATATTCAAGAAAGGGACAGCACAATGACACAGCAACTTTTTCAATCCTATCGCTTAAACGACACGCTCACGTTAACCAATAAAATCGTCATGGCACCGCTAACACGCTGCATGGCGGACGACAACTTAGTACCAACAACAGCTATGGCTGAATACTATGGGCGTCGTGCTCAAGCGGGCTTAATTATTTCTGAAGCAGTCATTATTCGCCCTGATGGCCAGGGCTACCCTAACACTCCTGGTCTATTTACCCCTGAGCAGATCCAAGGTTGGCGCCAAGTAACCGATGCAGTTCATGCCAATGGTGGAAAGATTTTTGCGCAGCTATGGCATACTGGTCGAGTTGCTCACCCACATTTTTATCAGCAAAAAACCGGATACAGTGATGTATTTGCACCGTCAGCAGTAGCCGTAGAGGGCACAGTGCCTCGCATGCGAGAGCTGACTTACCAAACCCCCACACCGGTGAGCGCCGTCCAAATAGAACAACTGGTGAACGATTATTCTCAAGCTGCTGCTAACGCGATTGATGCAGGCTTTGATGGCGTAGAAATACATGGTGCCAATGGCTACTTGATTGATCAGTTCTTGCATCACGATAGCAATCGTCGTGAAGATGAGTTTGGTCAGACTCCTGAAAATATGGCGCGATTCCCCCTTGCAGTTGTTGATGCCATTAGTCAGCGTATCGGCGCCGACAGAACGGCGTTGCGGGTATCTCCGGGGGCGTATTTTAATATGGGGAGCGACAGTCGTGATCGTGATGTATTTGATTATTTCTTAGCGCAGCTGCAAGCGCGTGACCTTGCTTACCTGCATATCGGTATCTTTGATGATGCGATGGAGTTTGACTATCTAGGCGGCACCGCATCAGCTTATGTACGTCAGCATTATACCAAGACCTTGATGGGGGTTGGTAGTTATAGTGCTGAAACTGGAGACCAGGCGATAGCAGAAGATAAATTTGATTTGTTAGCAATTGGTCGGCCTTTCATCGCCAATCCAGATTATGTTGAGCGTGTTCGCAGCGGTGAGAAGCTGGTGGATTACAGCGAAGAGATGCTCACGACATTAGTGTAATTGTCATCATCAACCCTTTGCCACTTAGTGTTATGCCGATTGGTATTAAACATTCTACTAAGTGGCTTTTTTGTTGCAGCTTGCTCACGATAACATGGCCGCGACACTACCGCATAAAGTCATAATGAACAGAAACCATTTTAGTGTATCTGCTTTTACCTTAATCGCCATTTTAACTGCGAGATGGGCTCCCAACATCGTTCCCGCCGCGAGGATTAACCCGGGTAACCATTGAATTAAATCTTCAATAATAAACACCAGTAGCGAGGCTAAGGTAAACACTAAAGTGCAGAGCACTTTTAACGCATTGGCGCGAACCAGGTCATAGCGCAATGAACCCGCTAGTGCAGCCAGCAGTACAAAGCCAACACCTGCTTGGACAAAGCCACCATAGATACCTGCAATTGTCAGCCACCACCAAGAGCTTGGGGTGTCTTTCACTCGTTTATTGGGGGTACCTAATTCCGGTGAGATAATTGCGGGTCGAATAAGAATCACTGCCGCCATTGCCAACATGGTGCCTAGCAGTAAAGGTTTAATCCATTCACTGGGGGCATAGGCTGCGCCAACAGCGCCAATCACACCACCAATAATGGTAGGCAGCATGATTGCACCTGTATCTTGTGTATCTAGCTTATCGTGTTTTTTAAAGCCAAATAGCGCGGTAATTGATTGTACAAACACCGCAACACGGTTGGTGGCATTGGCCACTTCGGCGGGCATTCCCATGACCATTAAAGAGGGGAGTGTCAGGTTCGATCCTCCGCCAGCTAGCGTGTTGATAATACCGGCCAAAAAGCCGGTTACCAATAATAGGCACGCATAGGTAATACTGATATCCATATACAGTGCTCTTTGAATTTAGAAGCTAGAACCCGGTTGTGATAAAAATTCCAATTCATCCTGAGTCGACGGGCGGTTTAAAATTTCGTTTCGATGCGGGTAGCGGCCAAAGCGGTCAATGATTGCTTTATGGCGTCGTTCAAACTCAAGATTGCCTTTGGCGGCGTCACGACTGAAAAGTACCATGGCAATGTCGTGAATTTTGGCGGACTCACTGTGCATGTAGGGCATGTAGAGAAACGGGACTTGATTAGGTTTAAGCTCTTTGTCAGCGCCTTGAGCAACTGCTTCTTGTGCTAAGGCTAATGCCATCGAGTCGGCGGCGAACGCGCCTGGTGTATTGCGGTAGATATTACGACTAAACTGGTCCAGTACTATCACTTCGGCAAGTCGCCCAGTGGGTGTCGTCCGCCAGTGGTAAAGCTCGCCCTTTTTTGCCTGTTCCAGTAGTAGGCCAAACTGATTGGTTAGCTGTTTATCAAAATCATCATCTTTGACCCACCAAAGTTTAGGGTCTATGTCATTGAACCAGAAAGTGATAATGTCATCAGGGCTATATTGAAGATTCGTCACAGGCTTCTGTCCTATATCCAGTTTTGATGATCTTGCTGCGTTAAGGATAATGCTCGTTCGGCAATTATTCGGGCGTCAGCAAGAGGTATATATGGAATATGTTGCTCGCCACTGGCTAACCCAAGTGTGATTGAAGCCAGTTGCTTTTTGCGTTGTCCAGCAGTTTGACTAATCTCTACATGCTGTACTTTGCGCAGTGCCACTAAGTTCCAGTTTTGGCTCAACATTCCACTATGTATCCAACAATCATTACCTTGAATGAGGTAACCCCAATGACGATAACGTAAGTACAATCCAAGTACAAATAGCAAGGCAACAACGATTAATATTTCAGTAAAAGGATTAAGTCCTACGCCAATGACATTCGCCGTGGCAATTAATGGTGGTAGCCACATCCGGCGCCAAAACCAGCCAATGTCGATGGACTGATATTGACTGGGCAAACTCTTCGCTTTAGCCGTAAGGCCGGATAAGGTCGATAACAGTTGCGTAATTTGTTGCCGTGTCATGCTAGGCACTAACATATGACGCTGTGCCATCCCTTCGACTTCATTGCCTTGAACCTGTCTAAAGCTAACGGTCCATAGCTTCAGCAATCGACCTATAACGGGTTGCGAAAAGCGCACCAGTTGCACACGCTTAAGTTTAAGCGCGTCGTTTTGCTTGGCGATAATGCCGCCTGTTCTGTGAACAGTTCGCTGCTTCAAGCTAAGTTGGTAAGGGTGATATTTCAAAATAGCTGCTGCGATTGAGATCAATGACAGCAACAGATAGAGCAAAACCAGGCCAAAAACAGTAATGGCAATTTGCCCCAGCAAGCTGATTGCAGCGACCTGTGAATACCAAGCTTGGATTTGTTCTACCACCGGATTAAATTGAGAGGACTCCCAATCTAGCTGCCCGAGTATTGAACCGGAAATCACTGAAAACCAGATTAAGTTATTTTGGTAAAGTCCAAACAGTACTATGTCTTTAAGGCTCTTTTTGACGATGGGGGCTTGTACTTGTTGAACTTGCTGAGTTTGCCCATTGGCTTCATCAGACGTTGACGGCTGCTGTTGCGAAAAAAGGCGCTGTTTCAGCTGCAAAGCCTGTCGATAATTAACTGCGGCAAGCACTGCTTCATCCTTTTTTGAGCCCGCGGTTTCAACCACTAGGCTATATAATCCCATTGGCCTGAAATACAAAGGCTGCTCTAAACGTACGTTTTGAATGCGGTTGAGTGGGATTTCATGGGCGCGTTTATACAGTAATCCTTGGTGGATCCCCAATTTACCTTCGTGAAGTCGATATCGATATTTGAGCCATTGCACCACGCTGTAGCCCAAAGTGAGGCTGATAACCGCTAAAATAGCGACGATAACCCAAGGTGAACTAAAGCCTTTTTGCCACCCGGTATAAACGACCGGTATCAAGGCATAGCCATTATTAAGCATCGCCTTTATGGTGCCAAAACTAAAACTGACAATAGACCAAGGTGATAGCGCTGACCATTGGCTAAAGCGACTAACTGTCATGTTGTTCACCCGACGACATAGATGAAGCCTGTTTTGATTCTTGCGCTGAAGGCGCTTTCGACGCTTGCGCTGAAGGCTCTTTTGGAGCTTGGGTTGAAGGTTCTATTGACGCTTGTGCTGAAGGCTCTTGCGTTAGTGGCTTATTTTGGCGCTGGGCAGCCTTAGCAAGAAGGTGCTGTCGCATCGGCTCGGCGCTGGCACCATTTATGCCCGGTAAACTGATTTCAGCATGACCACTGCCAGCACTAAAACACTTTAACGTATATTGATTAAAGTGACGTTCTAAAGGGCCTTGGCTTAAGGTGACATGTTGAAGACGACTGTAGGGTAAAGCGATTTTTTTCTGCCAAATTAGTCCTTTTTGCATCACTAACTCATGCTCAAATACCCCATAAGTGATGGTTTTTGCATAGCTAAAACGCCAGTAACTTAGCGCCGCTAACAGCAGTAGTACCAAGGTAACGATAGCAATCAAGATCACGCCTGGGACACTCAGTAGCATAGGTATCACCGTGGCCAAAATCAGTATAGGGCAAACGATCATCAAGTTTTCTGTGTTCACTTGCTTAATATAGTTTTCATCGATAGCGATGAGTGGTAACTGATCAAAACTGAGCCACTGCGAGGGTGGCAGTGATGTTTCTGTATCTCTTGAAGGGGGCACTAATTCACTGTGCATGACAGACATCCTGTATGGCTTGCATAAAACCACTATATCAGGATTAAAAACACGGATGCTAGCGTCAGACATATTGGCTAACAATATCGGTTTTTGTTTTACTCTTTGGTTTGCATTCAAGCCTGTATTCAAGCCTAGATTCAAGCATTGTGGCTCGGTGAGCGAGTATTGTTTAGTAATTGGATTAACATTACAGCGCGTTGCTGTTAAGTTATTGGGTAAACACCATTTTTGAACTGGATATCAGTCGTTGACCCATTTAAAGCCACCGCTGAGTAAGCAAAAGATCGCCTTTTTTCGAAAGCTCTACCTTGCCGGGTTAATTGAAGCTGAGCAGCATAATTTATTGTCGTTAAATAAACTGACCGGCATGCCACGTCGTACTTTGCAAGACGCCATTGCTGCCTTTGCCGATATTGGTATTGAGTGTCAGTTTATTCAGCAGGGCGAACGTAATAACGCTGGTTTCTATCAAATCAATGCTTGGGGACCGATTGATCCTCAATGGCTATCGCAGCATAAAGATAGTTTGCAGCAGTTGTTCGCGCCCGTTGGTGATGCGCAGCAATAAACAAGATTAAACTTGCTTCACATACTCCCAAGGCAATTGTGTTAATACCCTGGGTTAAGCGATACTTAAGTCTACTTTGATAGCGTAGTCCCTTTGCGGTCAAACTGCGCTCAAATTCCCCCTGTTTTCGGTCTACTAACCCCCTTTGTTTAAGGAGAATATCGTGCTGGCGAATGTTTCTGGCATTCAAGAAAAACTAAAAGTCATTGATAGCAGTAAAATGTTTCAAGGCTTTGTTATTTTTGTCATTATTGTTTCTGCGCTATCGATTGGTGCACATACCTATCATTTACCTGCATGGATGGAAAAAAGTTTATCCATGTTGGATGTGGGCATCACCATCTTTTTCGCGGTAGAAATTGTCATTCGATTTCTTGCCAGTGATGGGCCGAAGAAGTTTTTCAGTAATGGTTGGAACATATTTGACACCATCATTGTGATTGGCAGTTTAATACCCGCTGGCGGCTCAGCGGTATTGCTTGCTCGTTTACTGCGTATTTTCAGGGTATTGCGTTTGGTCTCGATGATCCCTGAATTACGTATGTTGGTGAATGCGTTGCTCAAAGCTATCCCGCGTATGGGATATATTGCACTGCTGATGTTCGTGATTTTCTACATCTACGGCGCAATAGGCAGCATGTTGTTTGCCCACATTAATGACTTCCTTTGGGGAGATGTGTCGGTGGCAATGTTAACCCTATTTAGGGTGTCCACCTTTGAGTCATGGACTTCAGTGATGTATGAGACCATGGCGGTATATCCGCTGAGCTGGCTATATTACTTGAGTTTTATTTTCCTTACCGCTTTTGTGTTTTTAAACATGATGGTCGGCGCGGTGCTCGATGTTATGACGCAAGAGACAGCAGTCATGCGCGCAGAAGAGCAACCTGCTGAAGCACTCACGAGTGCTGAGCAGCCGGCAAGTGCCGCAGATGTCGCAGAGTTAAAGGCACAAATTGCTGAACTTAAGGGATTGCTAACCCAGAAATCAGCTTCTTAGCTTCTGTTCATATCTTTTCATATTGTTAATTTAATGGTTCATATCCACTCCCAAGTTCATTAATAACTTGGGAGTAAGCTTTGCCTCAAACAACAAAGTATGATTTTGATGGGGTAAAGACGATGAACAAAACCATAGCAACTTTGGTCAGTGGTGCGCTACTTGCGGCCAGTGTTCCAGCGATAGCCAATGATGACGGTCAACTGTTAGGCGGCCAAATAAGCGGTAGTGTAAAGTTCGCCACCGATTACGTGTTTCGTGGTGAATCAGAAACCATGGACGGTGACGTCCCAGTTGTTCAAGGTACCTTAGGCTGGAGCAACGATGATGGCTGGTATACCGGTGTGTTTGCATCCAACATTAAATTTGCAGACCCCAATCTGGAGATTGTCACCGCGCCTTATATTGGTAAAGCCGGTGAGTTTGGTGATAGCGGTTTTACCTATGATGTCATGGTATTTTCATACCTTTATGCGGGAGCCTCTTATTCAAATTATACCGAGCTGTGGTTGAAAGTCGGTAAACAGTTTGGCCAGGCTCATGTGCAGCTAGAAGTGACGCCAACTTTAGATGATTGGTTTGGTGTTTCTGGTTGGCAAGGTGTTAACTATGCGATTCACCCAAGCTATGACTTTAATAATGGCATCAAAGTGTCGGGATCGTTTGGATATCAAGACCTTGATGGTGAAGGTGCTGAAGGCTGGACACACTGGAACTTAGGTTTAGAAGCTAACTATGTGGGCTTAAACTTTGATCTGCGTTACCACGGTAGTTCCGTTGACGAAAGCCACTTAGTATACGGCAGTCAAACCGAGATCTTCGATGACCGCGTCGTATTTGGTGTCAGCAAGAGCTTTTAAGTTTACTCATTTCAAAAGCCAACCTTAGTGGTTGGCTTTTTTATATCTGCTGAATCCCCGCTTTTGGGTAACTGTTCGTGAAATAGGCATACATTTCTTATATTATGGGTCGCTAAACAGTGCGTTATGCCAGTGCTAAGCAGTACAGTAATTAATGAGAAGGTGAGCTATGGGCTATCGAGTGCTAGTGGTCGACGATGAAGCCGTGATCCGAGCCAAGCTAAAAGGCTATTTTGAGAAAGAAGGCTACCAAGTGGTAGAAGCCCAAGATGGCGACCAGATGTGGCAGCAATTCAAAGCACAAGCGATCGATCTGGTGATGTTAGATATCAACTTACCGGGAACAGACGGCCTAAGTTTAGCGCGGCAGTTACGCAGTAAAAGCGATGTGGGCATTATCCTGGTGACAGGCCGTGATGAAACCATTGATAAAATAGTCGGGCTAGAGATGGGCGCTGACGATTATGTCACTAAGCCATTTGAGTTGCGAGAGCTGCTGGTCAGAGTTAAGAATCTGCTTTGGCGCATCTCACTGGTACAAAAAGCTGCAGCGGAAGCTAGCCATCAAAATGATGCTGACGACAACATCATCGCTTTTAATGATTATGTGTTAGAGCTCAATAGTAGACAGCTGACCTGCAATGGCGAAGCCATTAAACTGACCAAAGCGGAATTTGAATTATTGACCGCTTTTTCTCTACATCCTCAGCAAGTGCTGACTCGCGAACGCCTAATGATGCAAACCAGTCATCGAGACCAAGACGTTAATGACCGTACCATCGATGTCATTATTCGCCGTTTGCGCAACAAGTTAAGTGCTGAGCTGTTTGTCACCGTCCACGGTGAAGGCTATTTATTTGCCGCCAAAGTAAAAGATTAGTGAGTTGCTGATACGCGATACAGTGGGTAGTAACTGGCTGGCGCTAGGCTTTCACTAAGTACGTCCTCGCTAATCTGACCAATGCGCTGTGCTTTTATGCGTGGTCCAATATCGCCATAGGCTGGCTTGCCCTGTAGCTCTTGCACGACGACATCGATGGCCAGCTTGCCTTGCAGCACCACACTATCATCATTGCTGTAGTCGATTCGTTGTCGGTATATTCCCCGCAGCACAGCCGGAGACAGGTAACTGCTCAATAGTTTAACCTTTGATTGTAACTGACGTTGATGCACGATAGCGACCGCGGCTTCAATTGCCACCGCACTGCCGAGAATATAGTCCGGGGTGTTGCCGGACAACATTTTTTCAATCTGGTCGCGATACAGATTTCGATTATTGTCGGCATGGTGGACTGAACTAATGCTAACTTGGCTACCGGTCAATGCAGCCGCCAGTCCTTGCTCAACTAAATCACTACCGCCTTGTTTATCTGGACCGGAAAAGATGGCTAGCTGGCTTGGCTTGTTAGCTTGTTGCTTAAGGTATTGTCCGGCATGAAAGCCCATTTGGTACCAATTAACACCAATGCGAGTTTGCACTTGTGGATGGTCGAGTCGATTCACCAGCGCGATGATAGGTTTTGTGATTGGTGGCTGATAATGGTTTAGCAGGTCAGGTTTTACACTGCCTAACAAGATGGCGTCAAATTGATGTTTTAAGCAGTAATCAAGTTGACTAAGCTGTTTGTCCACATGGTAGTAGCTACCGGCTTCAAAGAGTTCTAAATCGAGATTGAGCTGCTTGGCATGCTCAACTAAGCCGTAATTGATACCCGTCCAATAGCTGTCTTTTAAATGGGGGATGAGGACACATAAACGCCAGCTTTTTTTAGCTTGGGTCAGCGGGGTGTAATTGACCGCCGTTGTTTGTTGTACTTTGCTGGCGAAAGGCTGTCGCTGTTCAACTTGCCACGGGCTAGCTATCGCCCATTGGCTACAGCACCCCATTAATATGTAAAGACAGTATCGGCAAATTAAATCGGCCATGTGCTGGCGTTTCCTATCAATTGCAGCAGTTAATGATTAATATTGTAACAGCTAAATGAAAAAGAGTGATCGTCTTGTCGTTACCACAATTGTCTTTGTTTTCATTACCCTTATCTCGTAAGAGCCTGATTGGCCGCTTACTGTTGGCCTTCGCGTTGTTGGCAGTGCTGCTGATTTTATTGGTGAGCTTAGGCAGTTTAAGCTTGCGCTGGGTTAAGCAGGCCGATCAGTACTTGTATGATCAAGCATTACCCGCCTCAGAAGCGGCGCGAAAATTGGTGTTGTCTAGTAATGCATTAGCAGACAATGCCAAGCAATTAGGCTTATCCGATGATGAGTCTCAGCGGCAATTAGTTGGTCGCAAGCTATCTATTAATAGTGCTGCGATGCTAAACGCTATTGGCAATCTAAAGTCTTTTGATGTCGATTTTGATGTGAGTTTGGCTCAAAGCGCTGCTGAGATCATTGCTGATTTAACCCAGCTGGGTGAGTTGGTTGGAGAGCGGATCCGCAGTGCCTACCAACTGGACTTACAAGGTCAGGCGTTGGTGAACTCAGCGAATGAAAGTACACGCCTGTTGCAGGCAGAACTTGCGATTGTCGACTCAATTATCTTATCGAAGATTAGCTTAGCTTACCCTCAAGCTGTTGGTGAACAGCAAACCACCCAATTGTTAGATAGCTTGATTGAGCAGGATTTAGACACCCAAGAAAGGCTCAATCTTGCCCTTAAAATCATTCATAATGTGGCGTTACTTGGGCAAATATTTCAATCACCAGAATTAGATAATCAGTTGATTGTTGGCCTTGAGAGCTTTGCCGAAAAGCGCACTCAGCCCGATGAATTACAGTTGGCGAGTATGGATTCAAGCTTGCAATATTTGCCATCTCTGACTCAGCTTAGCGCCATTATTCGAGACCCAGTTAGAGCTAAAGCTTTGGCCGCTGCCATCGAGGTATTACAAACAGTGCCGAGCAGTTTGCAATTACAGCAACAACATAATGGACTGTATCGCGCTCAAGAAGTACAACTACAAACATTAATGGATAAGCTTGGGTCATTGAACCAAGCGGTAGACAGTGCGATGCGCAAGCAAGGGATAACCACAGATAATGCCAGACAGGCATATTTACAACAACTGCACTGGGCCAAGTTAGGGTTATGGTTAACTGGCCTGTTGATTCTGCTGGTGATTGCTACTGTTGTATACCGGGTGATTTATAAAGGCATTGCCCTCAAACTTGATGCCGCGACTAAGGCGTTGGCGCAGCTGAGTCTAGGCAATACTAATGTGACTATTGATACCCAAGGTGATGATGAGCTGGCTGCCATGGCCAGTACCATTAAAGCCTTTAAGCAAAAAACTGATCATAATCAGAAATTGCAAGCGCAACTTCGGGAAACCGCCGCTGAATTGTTTGAACATAAACAGGCGCTAGAGGCTAAAGTTGAAGAGCGTACGTTGGCATTGGCGCAGGCTAATGCTCAGTTAGATAAAGAGGTAAAAGGCCAGGAAGTGGCAAGGGAGATGGCCGAGCAAGCTAACCAAGCAAAATCGCTATTTTTAGCCACCATGAGCCATGAGATCCGTACACCGTTAAATGGACTGTTAGGGACTTTGACCTTACTTGGGCATTCTAATTTGCCGCCAGCACAGCAACAGATGTTGGCGTTGTCTCAATACAGTGGCACCTTATTGCAAACCGTGCTCAATGATATTCTCGATTTCTCCCGTCTAGAGCAGAGTAAACTCGCAAATGAGCCTAGAGAAGTCGATTTAAATCAGCTACTCGATGAAGTGGCCGCGATTATGTTGGCTGGTGCCGGTTTAGCTGGGTTAACCTTAGTTTCTACCCATGAAAATTTACCTAAATGGGTCTACATCGACGGGCCGAAGCTGCGACAAGTGTTATTTAATTTATTGGGTAACGCCATCAAATTCACCCCCCAAGGCAAGGTTGAATTATTGGTCGAACGCCGTGGCCAGCGGTTAGCATTTACCGTATCTGATAGCGGTATCGGCATCGATGAACAAGCAATGAGCCAACTGTTTAAAGCCTACAGTAATGAACCGTCCAAAGGACGTGATCGCGGAACAGGCTTAGGGCTGGCAATTAGCAAGCAGTTGGTGGAGTTGATGGATAGCGAGCAGCACCATGAAAGCGAGCAATCTAGCTTGTGGGTTCGCAGCCAGGTGGGCAAGGGCAGTTGTTTTGGTTTCTCATTACCGTTAATCGAGTGCCAAGGGCCGACTACAGAGCAAAATCTTGCGATTCAATTAGTCGCGCCTAAGCGGGTGTTGGTGGTTGAAGATAATAAAATTAACGCCATGGTCGCCCAAGGGTTTTTGGCGCATTTAGGTCATGACTCGGTATTGGTTGGTAGTTGTGAGCAGGCTCGGGCTTGCTATCAAGCCAGCAGTGCATCTGAATTTAATGCCATCATGTTAGATATTCAGTTAGGAGATGGCTCTGGCCTGACGTTGCTTGAAGAGTTTCAGTCACTCAATAAAGCTTTAGATCTTGATACTGAAATTGCTGCATTTACTGCACAAGTGCAACCGCAAGATATGCAACATTATCAGCAGCAAGGGTTTGACCAAGTGTTGATGAAGCCACTTGATATGCAAGCGCTGCAAAACTGGTTAGGGCGGGCGCTAGCGTTATCTTCCAAGGCCGAGCAAGCCAGTGGTGATGACGATCAAGGTAGCGCAGAGAGCGATAAGAGTATCGACACGCTCGATAAGCAAGCCGTTGCAGATAACGGTGAGTCTGGGCAAGTGGCCGATAATGAGTCGTCGCAATACACTGAACAGTCGGAAGACACTGAGCCTTTACTCGATATAGCGCAGCTCAATCAAGATAAAGCGTATTTGGGGTTATCTGCGGTCGCTGAACTGTATGAGCTCTATGTCGACTCTAGTGAACAACATATCAGTACGTTGTCGCAAGCGAGTGATGATTACCTCAAGGTGTTGCATGCCCTAAAAGGCAGCAGTGCGAGCATTGGCATGCAGTCTCTTGCATCACTGTGTAAACAAACTGAGTTGCAGGTGGCGAGTGTTGATGATTACAGCTCGAACTATCATCAAGCAATCTGGCAAACTTGGCAGCATTCGCTTAAGGCAATGGCAGATTGGCTAGCTGAACAACAATAGATGATTAATGGTCAGTTAAAAGCTCGGTAGAGCCGCAGGCTTTCGTAAAAGCCATCTACTCAGAGCTTACATTTGCCGATCACATGTTAGCAGTTAGCATTTGGCTAGGCATTGCTGGCGTTGTTGATCACACCAAGATTGCGCATTACCAGACTGTACGCAATAGCCCCAAGCGCGATTACAATCTACCGCGCATTGTGAAATTTCTGCAATCACTGATGTTGAAGCCATAGACATACCAAATCCCATTGATACCGCGACCAGGGCAAATTTAAGCTTATTTTTCATTATATAGTCCTTAATTGTTATTCAATCCGTTGCTCAATATCGAGCAAAAATCAACCTAACAAGCTGTGCTTCGCCTGACAACCGCGGTGCAAGGAATTCATCATGATTGGGTGGTTTAGTATTACCTTATTTAAGCTTTAAGCCTTGGAAGTGGCTGAAAATAGTACATTTGTACTAGTTTTAATATATCTTGTTCTCGCACAATAATGGGCTTAGTGATGTTAAGTGTAGAGATAAAAGGCCAAATACTGAGTCAGTATTTGGCCTTTACAGAGATGAGTGTTAGCGAGTAAGCGAAAGTTTGCAGATGTTATTCGCTTTGCAGCCATTGCAGGTCAGATTCCACCCATGCAGCTGTGAGTTTCGCTAGGGATAAATAGAATCCACCTTGGTCAACCTCAACGACTTTGGCGACAAAGTTAGCTAACCAATTCGCCAAATTCTGACTGACAAATTGCGCTTGTTGCAGCTTATCTTGGTGAGTACAAATATGGGCCACATAAGCCAAAATAACGGCAATATGATCGGCTGGCTCTGGAAACTCACTTTGAATTTGCAGCTGACTTTGTTTTAAGAATTGGCTCATTTGTTGATGTTGTTCACCAAACAGTAGCGGTTCATCTTCAGCTTGATTCGCGCTGTTGAGGTACAAGCTAGCGTATGGCGAGGCACTATGTTTAGTGCCAACCAAAAATAATCCACAGTAATCCGCAGCCAACTCCAGCAAGGCCTTATCAGAGGTTAGCCCTTGTAGCTTAGCTACAATTTGCTCAACGTCTTGGCTAAAGCTCGGCTCTGTGGCGAGCTGCTGCCAGAAAGCTAAGGCTTGCTCACTGGTGAGCTCATGCAAGATCTGGTGATCAACCTCTTTGGCAAACAAAGAAGATAACAACTGATAGATACTTGCTCTTGCTTGGTTCATCGCTTGATCTTGTTGTGCGCTCATAGTGCTATCTCAACAGGACCGCTAAAAGCACTGACTTGAGGTACTTTGCCGCGGTATTTTTCAAATTCCACTAAACAGGTATAGGCTGCACAAGCTTGTGCTAGTTTAGAGGTACCAATATCTTGGGTTAGTGTATTCGGGTCACCGTAGCTACACAAGGCGCCAATTTCGGCTCCGCCCTCTTTACTGCCATCTTCGCCTACTGGGCCATACCATGCGCCTTCATGAATGCGGATCACGCCACGAGGGAAATTGTCAGATACCACAGCTCCTGCAAGTAATTGACCTCGGTCATTGAATACCCGAACAATATCACCTGACTGAATGCCGCGTTGCTTGGCATCAACAGGGTTTAAGTATACCGGCTCACGACCATTAACCGCATAAGATTCACGGTAAGCTTCTGATTCACACATCTGTGAATGCAAGCGTTTATCTGGGTGGCAAGACTGCATCCAAATTGGGAATTTTTCTGAACCAGGGCCACCATGGCTACGCTCTGATTTTTCCATCCAAGTTGGGTGACCAGGACAGTCATCATAACCGTATTGGGCAATCTTACGACTGAAGATTTCAATCAAGCCAGAAGGTGTACCCAGTGGATTGATTTCTGGATCTTCTCTAAATGCCGCATGGCGAGTCCAAGGCTTGCCTTCGCCAAAGTGCACATACCCTTGTTTCCAGAAGGTCTCGAAGTCCGGCATGTCAAACTTTTCAGCATTGGCTGCTTTACAGTCATTGTAGAGGTTAGCAATCCACTCACGCTCAGTAAGGCCGCGAGTGTATTCTTTCTCTTTGCCTAACAAGCGGGCAAAACGCGTGAAAATTTCGAAGTCCGATAAGCTCTCAAACAGTGGCTCAACCATTTTTTGCATCGCTAAGATACCGCGATTAGCGTAGCTACCATAAACATCAATATCGTTGCGTTCAAAAGTGGTACAAGCTGGCAATACGATGTCAGAGAAGCGGCAAGTCGCAGTCCAGTTCATGTCGATGGTGACGACACATTCCAGCTTATGGAATGCTTGCTTCATACGGTTACGATCTTGGTGATGATTCCAAGGGTTGTTACCTGAGAACACCATCATTTTGATGTCAGGGTAGGTCACTTTACTACCGTTAGCATCAATGGTTTTACCAGGCTCTAGTATCGCGTCAATCCAGCGTGCAACCGGGATTGTGCTGCTTGTGCCTTTAAAGTCATTGTTGTCAAAAATTGGCTTTTGGCCTTCATCCAAATTACGTGGAAATGCGCCTGGTGCCGCTGCACCCGATGAAGGTACACCGATACTGGAATAGTGGTGGCCATAGCTAATGCCGCCGCCAGGTAGACCAATTTGACCTATCATGGTAGCGAGAACTGCCGCCATCCAATAAGGTTGCTCGCCATGTTGTTGACGTTGAATGCACCAGCCCATCAAAATCTGGGTGCGATCTTTGGTCATCACTTTAGCGAGATCACGAATGATTTCTGCAGATACGCCAGTGATTTTTGCAGCCCATTCCGGCGTTTTTTCCACACCATCAGTTTTACCCTGAAGGTAAGGTAAGAAACGATCAAAGCCCAAGCTGTAGCCTTCAATGAAAGCACTATCATGCAGATCGTTAGCGACCATCTCGTGGGCAATACCTAACATTAATGCCACATCGGTTTGTGGATTAACATAGAGCTGCTCACAGCCTAGATATTGCTGAGTCTTAGTCACAACAGGGTCGATGCTAATTACGCGAATCTCACCTTTTGCCACTTTCTCTTTTAACTGTGCAAGATAGGCATAAGATTCATGGGTTTCAGCGTTCCAGCCCACTTGTAAGTTCTTATAAGGGTCATTTGACCATAAAATAATGGTTTTACTGTTCTCTAGAATAAGTGGCCATGAGGTACCTTGGGCATACACTTCGGTTGAACCTAAAATGTAAGGCAAAATGGTTTGCCCTGCGCCGGTTGAGTAGTCGCCGACTTTTTTAACAAAGTTGCCATGC
The DNA here is from genome assembly GCF_043643685.1 of Shewanella waksmanii. GTDB lineage: Bacteria > Pseudomonadota > Gammaproteobacteria > Enterobacterales > Shewanellaceae > Shewanella > Shewanella waksmanii_A. Next base: position 170,564 of record NZ_JBHZSN010000006.1, on the reverse strand, counting down.
ATACCTACAGCACGCTGCATATGGCTGGTGCTTGAATGTAGCTGCCCGGTCGCACGCCAACCTGTTTGGCCAGCGTGCAAACCCGATGGCCCATACTTGGTTTGCACTTCATCTAAAGAGTCTTTAAATAGAGAAAGTGCTTTATCCCAAGTGACACGTACAAAGCGGAAATCACCGCGCTGTGTGGTATCACTCTTATGGCCTTTTAATAGGAAATCTAGGCGTACCATGGGGTAGCGTACCCGTGAAGGGTTGTACACTAAGCCTTTAACACCATTAATCATATCCGTTGGATATTTGTCGCTATCAAATGGCTTAACTTCAGCTATGACACCATTTTTACGCTTCATTTTGAATGCACCAAAATGTGAGCCTGTCGTTAACCAACCATCAGTGGCATCAGCGCCACTGGCTGCTAAAGCATTGAGCGGGGCTAACACTGATGAGCCGCTTAGGACAACGTAAGAGGTGCCAACTAAGCCTTTTAAGAAATCTCTTCTGTTCATGTTTTGCTGTCCTAATTAATGTGCTGACTTGTCAAACGTTGATGAATGCTCTTGAAGATACTTTTGCACCAGTGCTTGGGTATCTTGGTCCATGTTGACAAAGGCAATCATGCCTTGGAACATGCCTGGCCAGGTGTTAGCGTCAAAGTGCGCAGCATCAGGCTGAGTGTGGCAAACACTACAAGCGGTGTTATAGGTGCCGCGAGCATAGTCCCAAAGTGGTTGTAAATCGCTGAGTAAGTAATCGGTATCGGTCCAAATTACCGCTTCCACACGTTGCCACTTCAATCCTGTCATCGGATCTTCTTGTTCTTCAAAGGTGTTAATTACGCCTTCTTCAAGTGCTGCATCTTTAGTGAGTTGTGCACTTAAGATATTGAGTCCGAAGTCATAGTAAATCACGCGTCCGGCACCAATTTTCTTACGCCAGCCATCAATGCCGATCTTGGCGCGATTACCTTTCACCTCTAGCACTTTTACTTTGGTGGCAATGTTTAAAGTACCGGCTTCTACATCGGTTTTTTCATTGAAGTACAATGGTTTGGTTAAGGCAGTGAAGTAGCTTTGGTTCACTTCAAGGCTGCTAACTCCTGACCCTACCTGACCAATCAGTTCTGGTGCACGGGCAGTGCCCATATCAGGGAGTTTGTGAGCGATACCTTTATGGCAATCAATACAGCTTTGATCTAACTCTGCCGCGCGTTTCATCTGCTTTTGCGCTAGAGCAGACATGTCTTCCCACTTCATGGAATCATAGTTGTGGCAGTTTTTGCATGCCAAAGAGTTATCGCGGTCAAAGCGTTTCCACTCGCGGCTGGCCATTTCTAAGCGTTTTTCTTCAAACTTCTCTGGCGTATTAACCGTTTGCAATAACCAACCCCATACATCATGAGATGCTTCCATTTTACGGCCAATTTTGCGGCTCCACTCATGGGGAACGTGGCAGTCAGGGCAGGTAGCACGCACACCTGAATGATTTGACCAGTGAACAGTTTCTTGTAGCTCTTGGTAGGGCTTGCTTTCCATACTGTGGCAGCTAATGCAGAACTCTTCTGTATTAGTGGCTTCTAGTGCGGTGTTAAATCCACCCCAAAAAATGATCCCCATTAGAAATGCAGAGATACTGATTGATCCTAGGGTTAAATACTGTGCTGGTTTGTTTAATGTGCGCCAGATGTTGATAAACCATCTCATAATCGCATCCTCTTGATAAATATAAACTAAGTGATGGTTTAGTGACCGACTACGCCACCAAATGCTTGAATCATCCAAATGATGAAACCGTAAACGCTGACAAAACTGACGGCGAGTACGGGAAACAGAATAAAGATGATGAAGCTCAGTGCTTTCAACTCATCTTTTTTGTTAGCAGCTGTGGTATTTGCAGCTTGAGGCTTTGCCATGGTCTGACTCCGGCTGAATAAGCAATTTTTGATGAGGCCATTATAGGGAGCAGATATGAATGACGATGGCGATGATAATGAATGGATTAAGACAAGTTATGACAAAATATGAACAGATTTATTTTTGAATTTTTACCTTTACTATCAGTAATTTGGTGTGATTGTTTTCTAAAATATTAAAAATCAAGTTAGTAACTCATTTTATGGTTTTACTCTTTGTTATTAGTCTGCCCTGCATGATATTAACCATACGATAGGAGTGGCGATACCTATGCAGGTAGATTTTTATAAACGGCTAACAGCGCTACTAGATGAGTTGCAGCGAGAACTCAATCAAGAAGTGATTGATTATAACAAGGTTGCACTGTTTGCTGAGTTTGCCTTGAATCGAGCCTATGAAATTTTGTTATTAAATGGTGGTGAGTTTGAGTTGCAACACGCGGAAAGAGTGATTCAGTACACGCTGCAGGTGACGCCAGACATTAGCTCTTTTTTACACCAAGGGCGCAGCTTGCTAAACGATATGGCTAAGGCTAGCAATCAGCAACAGATTGCCTCAATCTGTGCTTTGCTGGTGGAGCAACTACTGTATATAAAAACGATCGCCAATAGCCGGATGAACCTCAGCGAATACCTGTTAGATTAGCAAAACTAGCTAATTAGCCAATAACTCATTAGCTAGACACGCTTTAACCAAGCAACTGCCAGCCAATAAACCCTATCCAGCTGAGGATAAGCAGCAGCCAGGGTAAGATTTGTTGATTCTTAGTGGTGGTATGCTCTGGTGTATTTGATTCAAGATCTGCGCTATCGCGCGCTTTGGCTTTGAGGGCTTGTTTGCGCTGTTTATCTTTGGCTCTTGCCTTGGATTTTTGTTGTTTCTTATATTCGGCAATGCCTTTTTCAATCCCTTGAGCGATCAGCTTAGTTTGTTCTTTCGTTTGTCCCGGCTTTTGGGTCGCTTTAGCTACCTTCATTGCCTCATTTTTAGTTTCGTTGGAGATGGTTTGTGCCATGCTGATGATTAAGTTGCTTGAATTCAACGCGCACTATATCAGGTATAGTAACCAAAATGCAGTGCGCAGATAGCAACAGCTGTTAAGCGGCCAGCTCGTTGCTTGGTGGGTTCTTTGCCAAGAACTCGAATAATCCTGTTTGCAAGTTCACGTTCCAAAATCGGCCTGCTAATGTAAGCTCTAACTGCTGTTGTTGCACTGTGGCTAAGCCATTTTGTTGCCACTTGTTGAATAAGGGCATCAGATGGTTGGCTAGCGCGGTTGGCAGCAGTGCTAAGTTTAGAAGACCTGTGTCTAAGCCGCGTTTGAAAATAGCGTCAAGCTGCGCTTTAGGGTTTGGCGTCATCATCATTTGTGGCACTTGTACCGGTGTGCTTGTTGTTGCGTGTTGATGGGCTTGATGCCAAGCCTTTAAATCGCGTCCATTCATGCAGGCATGCCCATGTATGCTGCCGCCAGCTCCTGCGCCGAAAGGTAAGATTTCAATGCCACTCTTGGCCAATGTATTGTAAATACTGCGTTCTCTTTCATCGCGGCGCCAGTGACAACTTGATAATCTTTGCCAGCCATTGGATTCAAAATGGCTAGCGCCAGTGGCGTACATTTGAGCACGGGTTTGACTGTCAGCTTGAAATTGATTGTTTGCCGGCGCGATAACCTTGCCTTTGTCTTTCGCGTGCTCCATACGCGATCCTTGCAGGCCGATCAATTGATATAAATCGATGCCGTGTACACCGCTATCAAGCACGGCTTGTAGATCTTGTTGCCAAATGTCCATGGTTTGACCGGGCAAACCAAAGATCAGGTCGATCACAACGCTCGCGGTGGGGTGCTGGCTGAGTTGTTGCAGTCGTTCGAGTAGATTGGATTTGTCATCGAAGCGGCCTGCCGCTATGCGCACATCGGTATCAAAGCTCTGCACGCCAAAAGAGAAACGGTTAAAACCATTGTTGGTTGCCGCAAGCCATTTATCATCATCAAGACCATTTAGCCGACCTTCAAGGGTAACCTCAGCATCATCGACTAAGTTGAACCGTTTGATCGCTTGACCTAAGCGACCGATCTCCTGAGCTTGCATATCCGTTGGAGTGCCGCCACCCACGTAAACCGTATCAAATGGCTGACTTTGGGCAAAAGGGGTATCCGCTGCGATATGTAATTGTTCTACCAATACATCTGCGTAGTGACTGACTTTCTCTGGGTTAGTCCCATTTTCAAAGAAGTTACAAAAACTGCAGCGTTTACGGCAAAACGGTAGGTGGATATACAAGGCTCTTTGGCTAGCTTGACTTGGTTGTTGCCACCACTGTTGCCAATGTGCCGAGTCGATATTCACCGGACGAACATTACTTCGCCCAGCATGGGGAGCACTTTTGACTTTAAAAGCATGTTGAAGTGGATCGGGACTATTGAGTCCCGTCATTGTGGGGGTAAATTGCATAGCAACCTCAAGTAACGATTTATTCGATAATAATAATCATTATCAAATGGTTTTTTGTTGCTGCGGATCAAACTTCCAGCAGGGAGTTTGTAAAACTATGTCAATTTTGTCGGTGACTTATCTCTGTCTAATGTAAGTATTTTTTACAATGCAGTTCAGTAGTGGTTCGGCCGCGACATGTGTAAATTTTAAAGGCTTTTGCAGCGCAGCAAAAAGCGGAGTGCCTGCACCTAAAATGACTGGAATTGTGGTAATAATGAGTTTGTCGATAAGGTCCCGCTGCAGAAATTGTTGAATGACCTTACCACCATCAATGTATAAATTTTGGTAACCCTGTTGATGAATGCTTTGTAGTACATCTTCAATCTCGCCGTTGACGATAAAAGCTTTGTTCTCTAACTCTAATGGTACAGAGGTTAATTGATTACTTAATACAAACACTGGCTTGCTATAGGGCCAGTCAACGCCAAAACTCAATACCATTTCAAATGTATTTCGTCCCATCACTAAGGCATCAACACTGCCCATGAACGCATTAAAACCTAAGTCATCATTGTCGGGATTAGGAATATCATGTAACCAATCCAAATTGTCATTCTCGCCAGCGATCAAGCCATCAAGACTCGTTGCAATATAAGCCGTGTTTGTCATGACATTTCCTCATTAAAAGGCCAGCATAGCTTCAGAGCCGTGTGGCAAGCAGCGCCACAATATTGAATTTGCCGACGAAATAAATTAATATTCTACACTGTAGAAAATAATATTTTATCGAGACAAATTCATGACTGTCAAGACCAAGAAGCGCGGTCGCCCGCCAGCATCGGGCCAGCCACTTAGCCAGCAGCGCATTATTTCCCAGGCGAAGCTGATGATGCTTGAGCAGGGAAAAGTTCCTAGCATTAGACAGTTAGCGGCCGAATTACAGGTCGATGCCATGGCGATATATCACTATTTCGACAATAAAAATGTGTTGCTTGAATCACTGGCCATGTCATTAGTTGCTGAAGTGGCAATGGAGCAAACTGCTGATGACTGGCAAGCAGAATTGTTAGCACTTAGTCAACGTTACATTGGCTTATTGAGTCAATATGCCGGGTTACTCGACACCTTGTTAACCATGAAGTCGACCGGGCCAGCAGAAGTGTTCACCACTCAGCTAGTTAACATCTTAGAGCCGCTGAATTTAGACCAGCAACATTTCAATCATGTATTGTGTTTACTGGTTGATTACTTACATGGATTTGCCCTAGCTATGCGCTGTGACACCACCGGGCAATTAACTGTGGCACAATTACAAGGACCCATTTCACTCTTATGTCAGGCAATTGAACTGCCACGCTAATCGCCGTTTAACTAAAACAGTAAAGGTGAGCCGCTATCAGGCGCGTTCACCACAACGGGATCGTAGTGCCAAACTTGACGTACTGTGTCTGCTGTCAGGGTACTTGCGGCGCAGCCATCACCCACGATTTGACCTTGTTCAAGGATCACCAGCCTGTCGGCATAACGAGATGCTTGGTTAAGGTCGTGTAACACGACAATAACCGCATACTGATGCTGATGAGCTAAGGTCTTTGCCAGTGATAAAACTCGATGCTGTTGAGCTAAATCTAATGCTGAAGTGGGCTCATCTAACAATAATATCGGCGTTTGCGGAGCTTGCGCCAATTGAGTCAGTACGCGTGCAAGTTGCACCCGTTGCTTTTCGCCGCCAGAGAGTGTCGGGTAGCTACGATTTTGCAGATGCAGTAGATCGACTTTAACCAATTGCTCGCGCACTAATTCCTGTCCTTGTTGCTGACTTAATGTCAACGGGTAGAGTCCCATCTCAACCACTTCATGGACTTTAAAGGGGAAAGTTAACGACGCATGCTGGGGCAATACTGCGAGTGATTTAGCCAGATGTTGACGATTCCATTGTGGGAGCGCTTGGTCAAATACCTTGATGCTACCCGCATCAAGGCTTATCTCCTGACATAAGCTTTTCAGCAGCGTTGATTTACCAGCCCCATTAGGGCCTAACAACGCGGTCACTTGACCAGCTTGAATGTCTAAGTTGATATCGGTTAAAACGGGTTTATGACCGATACGTACGCTGAGATGACGGACTTGCAGTACCGTATCGCCAGCGACTTGTTCGGGCGTTTTGTTGGGCATTGTCATTATGATACCAACCTATGGCGTTGTTTAAGTAACAGCAAGATGAAAAATGGTGCGCCCAAAAGGGCAGTCACTAGTCCTACAGGTAGCTCTGATGGCGCGACCAATGCGCGAGCGCCAATATCTGCAAGCGCCAATATTGCTGCGCCCAACATGGCGCTAAGGGGCAGCAACTGCTTGTGATCGGGTCCTACCATCATGCGTACTAAATGGGGCACCACTAGGCCAATGAAGCCGATAATACCGGTAGCGGCAACGGCTATTCCAACGCCAATAGCGCATAATACGATCAGTTTGAACTTCAATTTATCGACATCGAGCCCAAGGTGGCGTGCTTCTGCTTCACCAAGCAAAAGCGCATTGAGTGCCTTAGCGCTGCGGTTAAATTGCCAACTCACCAGTGCCAACGCTATTAACGTTAAAATGACATAGTGCCACTGTGCGCCGGCAATTGATCCCATTTGCCACAAGGTTAAATCCCTCAGTGCCATGTCATCGGCCATGTAGGTTAATAACCCGATGCCAGCACCAGCTAGGGCGGCAATGGCTACTCCCGATAACAGCAGTAACACCACCGAAGTACCACTGGGGCTGCTCGCTAAGCGATACACGGTCAAGGTGGTTAACAGGCCAGCAATGAATGCTGATAATGCAACCATGTATTCTCCGCCCTGTGGGAACAGCACGATACATATAGCCGCGCCTAACGCTGCACCGGAAGAGACGCCGATAATGCCGGGATCGGCTAGCGGGTTGCGAAACAACCCTTGCATTACCGCGCCGCATTGCGCCAGCACTGCACCGACAGCAAGGGCTAACAATGTTCTGGGTAAGCGCACATTGTTTATGACGAGTTGCTCATGGGGAGCAACATTGCCCATTTCAAGCTGCGTTGCCCAATTGACCATGGCTTGCAAACTGACGGAAGGGCTTATTTGTAGTGGACCTATGCTGACAGACATCAAGCTTGTGATTACCAATGCGCCAAGTAATCCAGGCCACAGCCAACGACGATTATCCATTGTTTATCCTGCTATTATTTGCTTAGTACTGCTTAACCATGATGAAATCACTTGCCAGTTTATCGGCTGCTTCAATGGCACTTAGGCCGAGCCCACCGAGTAAAGCTTGTGGTTTTAGTGATTGTATTTGCTTGTTCTTACCAGCCGGAGTGTGTGCTAAAAGCGGCATAGCGCTCAGTAGATCTGCAACCGGATCCTCAACAGGTTTATCTGAGCGGTTTGAGATGAGGATGACATCAGGCTGGAGCGACAAAATGCCTTCTTGAGACACCGATTTGTAACCACTAAACCCAGCGATATTATTGCCGCCGGCTAATTTAATGATGATATCTGCCGCAGTGTCGTCACCACCAACGCGGGCGGGGCGGTCAGCTTGTAACAGCAAAAATAGCACTTTAGGGGCGTCACCTTGTTGGGCAATCTTTTGTTGCTTCTGCTCAATGTCTTTGAACGATTGATTAATATTGGCTTGTAAGGTTTGGGCTTGTGGTTGTCGATGCAGCAATTCACCTATTTGCTCAATATTGCTTAGCAGCTGTGCTTTGGTATTCGCGTGGGGCAGTTGCACTACATTGACATTGGCGCCAGACAGTACATCTAAGGTGGCTTTTGGACCCATTGCATCTGTACCTAAAAGCATGTGTGGCGATAAGGCGAGTATGCCTTCTGCGCTTAACATGCGGTGATAGCCTAGTTTAGCAATGTCATCATGGCCTTGTGGCAGTTGGCTGGTTGAATCTACCGCAACCAGCTCATCAATACCGTCTAGTGCCAGCACTAGCTCGGTGACACCTGCACCTGCGCTGACGACCCGCTGTGTTGTCTCATCATTGGCCAAAGCCTGAGTTGATAACAGCATTGACGCCGCGAGTCCCAAGGAACACGCTGCTAATTTTTGTTGTGAAAGACGTTTTATTGTTCTGCTTAGCTTGAACATGGTTTTCTCCAAGGTAATAAGTTATCTGCAACCCGCGCTTTTACTTAGGGTTCCATTAAAATTTGGGTGTTACTGATTTGCTGCCGTTGCAAAAGGGCCAGCACGGTCATAAGCGGCTGTACCGGGGCAGACTTGTCCGCTGCGACAACAACTTTACTGTCTGGTTGGGCACTAAAGGCTTTGATAAAAGCGGCTTCAAAAGCGTCAAAATCATCAAACTTTTGGCCATCGATTGCCCAATGTGGCGCATCTAGCAGAATATTGATGGCGATGTGCTGCTGTTGTGAAAGTGCGCTAAGCTCAGAGTCTGCTTCTGTTGGCACCTCCACAGGCAGGGTTAATAGCTGGGTATTGGCGGTGAGCAATAGAAACACCAAGACAATAAAGATGATGTCGATTAACGGGGTGAGATCGAGGCCGAATGAGCTCGAACTATTATTGCTGTTTGCGCTAATCATTAGGCTTGTCCTACTGTTGGTGCAGCATTGATGGCGGTATTTGCTTGGCTGTGTTCATTGGCACTTTGTGCTGAACGCGAACTGCAGCATTGTGCTTGTTCACAGGTGGCGGCTTTAGAGCAAATTTGTGCGGTGGTATCACGGCCGATGCTTAAAGCACCATCAAAGCCATCTAGCCATAAATTAAGTAAGTTAAGTGCATGGGCAAGTTTGTCACAGCGACGTTCTGCCCACAGGGTAAACAGGTGCGCTAAGGTAATCGCAGGGACAGCAATAATTAATCCTGCTGCGGTGGTGTTCATCGCCAGTCCTAACCCTGATGCGAGCTGAGAAGGGGTAACAGGTCCATCGGAAGCACCAAGCTCTGAAAACATATCAATTAGACCCAATACCGTACCCAGTAGCCCCAGTAATGGTGTGATCACGCCAATAATTTGCAGTACCTTTAGACCAGAGAGTAGGCGGCCTTTTTGCTTAACTAGCCATAAACTGACAATCTCTTCTCGCATGCTGCGCGAGTGTTCACTGTGGCTCAACAAGAGTGCGGTGCCCTGAGCAAGCATGCTGCGACCTTGGCTAATATTGTTCATTAATTGCTTTTGCTCTTGCGCGGTTGCGGTGCGAGCTTGCGCACGTAACTGTGCTAACCATTTATCTCGTTTGGGGAGTTCAAATAGCACCAAAGCTAAGCGCTCTAGGGTGATCAACAAACAGATAAATGCGCAAATAAACAGTGGCCAAGTTAAATAGCCAAGTTGTTCAGACCATTGTTGATAAAGCGGTTGTGACATGATTTTTTCCTCGGTGATCTCTTCGATCCCATAGCCAAAACAAATACGCTGGTGTCATTCCTAAATTGCTGTTGGCATCATTAAACAGATGCAGCCTAACTCCGAGTTAGGTTGTTGTGTGACGAAGTCAGTTAAGGGCAAATTTAATCGGCACCCTAACGGTATAGGCATAAGCGGTTTGCGGCTGCGGTGCTGCAAATTGCCACTTTTCGACTGCGGCCAATGCCGCTTTATCTAAGAGGCGATAACCCGAACTATCCACGAGCTCTAATGACAGTTGCTCACCATATTGGTTGAACATTACTTCAATGGTTGCCGTACCTTGTAGGCCACGTTTACGTGCTTTTTTGGGGTAGTGGGGTTGTGCTGGAGGTGTTGCAAAGGTTGGACTGCTGAGTATTACATTTTGTTGGGTCACACCTTGCTTAGCATCGCTTGCTGCCTGATTGTGTGCCACTTCTAAATCAGGTGTGGTTGATTGTTTGGTATCGGTAACAGGTTGCAATGGTTCTGCTGGAGTTGCTGATTTAGCCGTCGCCGTATCTGAGTCGTTGGTTTCAGCTGTCGGTTTTGCCTGCTTGATAGGTTTAGCTACTTTAGGTTCAGGCTTTGTGGGCTTTTCAATGGCTGGTTTTGGCTTTGGTTTTGCCGCTGGTGCGGCCTTAGCCACTTCCTTAACGGGTTCAGCTTTGGGTTGAGGTTGTTTCGCCGCAGGAGGCTCAGAAGCCTGACTTGCACGCATTGCAATTGATACATTGACTGCTTGGCTTCCCATGGCACTGCCTGCGCTTAAGGCGATGCTAGGTTGAGAATTTTGTGACGCTAATACCGCTCCTTGAAGAAGAACAGTGATGCAACCAAAAGCAAAATAACGTTTAGGAGTCATGAGTAACTATCTTAAAATAATCAAATCAAGCTCAAAATAATCCATAATTTCAGCCTGTTAATACCTAATTCAATCCTTTAGCTAAATAGTGATATCGCCATCTAGTGTAAATAGGTTATACGAATAAAAATAAGATCGCAAATGATAATGATTTTCATTTGATCTGTATTTTTTTCTCAGGTAAAGTGCCCGAAATAATGACAATGGGTGCGGAATCTTCACGCTTAATGGACTAAATGAGTCGACTCAAGCTACCCCTTTTTTACCATTTGAGGATTGAAACATGACCAAGAAGCCGATAGTTGTCGCTGTCGCAATGGCGATGAGCGCATCAGCAGTTGCGCAGCAAGCGGCCAGCGTGACAGAGTTCGACGAAGTACTTGTTACCGCAACGCGAGTGACTGAGAAAGCCTCTGAAACCAGCCGCAGTGTCGCGGTTGTTAATGAAGAGCAGTTACAAGAGTCACAACCAGCTTCAGTTGCGCAAGCGCTAAAGAACGAAGCCAACGTCAATGTCACTAATGGTCCACGCGCATCTTCACAAGGGGTTGAGATCCGTGGTTTAGGCGGACAACGTGTTTTACAAACTATTGATGGTGCCAGACAAAATACTAACTCTGGTCACCGCGGTACCTATTTCATGGACCCTGAATTATTGAGTTCAGTGGAAGTGGTTCGTGGCCCAGCGAGTAGTTTATGGGGGAGTGGCGCTATTGGTGGTGTTGTTGCACAAAATACTAAGTCAGCACAGGACTTTCTTGATGAAGGTGACGGGTTTGGTGGCTATCTTAAGCAAGGGTTTGAAACTAACGGCAACCGTTTAAAAACCAGTGGTGCAATATACGGCCTGACCGAGCAAGCAAGCGGTGGCAGTGTCGATTGGTTAGTTAATGGCAGCTATTACGATAATGACAACATTAAAATTGGTGGTGACAAAACCTTAGAAAACAGTGCCTCTCGCGGTAGCAGTGGTTTGGCTAAAATTGGTTGGCAACCGACTGACGATCAGCGCTTACAGTTATCGGCGCGTTTTTCAGATATTAATGAGTTAGTACCGAGCAACCCAGCCACCGAAGTGGGTAGCTCTGTGCCATTAGTGCGCCGTATGACAAAGGACACTAACGTCACCCTAGATTACAGCATTAACCCGACTAACAATGCCTATTTAGATCTTAATGCCACCTTGTACTGGAATGGCACGGATTACGATGAAGATCGGGTAACTAAAAACCAATTTGATAGCACTGAATATGAAACCCTTGGGTTTAGCATCAATAACCGCTCAGATTTTGGCATGACCAAGCTGACCTACGGGGTAGATGGTTATAAAGACAGCATTAATACCGTGCGTGACGACAGTGGGCAAGCGGGTCAGCGACCAGATAGTCTAGATGGTGAAACCACGGTTTGGGGTGCCTTCACCCGTGCGGATATTGAGCTGACTGAGCGTTGGGCAATTGATGCTGCGGTTCGATACGATGCGTTTGAAAACCAAAGTAATAACCTTAATGCCTCAAGTGACGATAGTGCGTTCTCGCCTTCAGTGGGTTTAACCTGGAAAACGACCAATTGGTTGACCCTAAGCGCGCGTTATGATGAAGCGTTTAGAGCACCTAGCATCGAAGAGATGTACTCAACAGGTACTCACTATTGCATTCCTCCTATTCCAGGTTTTTTACCTAACGGTTTATGCAATACCTTTGAAATCAATCCAGATTTGCAAGCTGAAAAAGCGCAAAACAAAGAGATCAAAGCTGATTTACGATTTGCCAATATGGCAGGTAATGACGAGTTAGCTATGACTTTGAGCGTGTTCAGAAATGATGTCGATGACTTCATTGAGCAGTCTGTTTCTAACCCGCTAATGGGCATTCCAGGTCTTGAGCAAACCACTTCTTGGGATAATGTTGATGAAGCCAAACTTACCGGCTTTGAGTTTTCGACAAAGTACCGTTACCAGCAAACTCGAGTATCACTCAATTATGGTCAAACTGAAGGTAAAGATAAGGCAAATGACGAGTACTTATCGAACATTCCTGCTAAGAAGTTAGCCATCGATCTATCACAGGGACTGATGGAAGGGGATGTCAAAGTCGGTACTCGCTTTACTTATGTTGCTGAGCAAGACCAGCTTCCAGAAGAAAACTTAAATCAATACGACTCTTACAAACTTTGGGATGTATATGTGGCTTGGGAACCAGCCATGGGTACGTTTGAAGGGTTAAGAGTTGACTTTGCGATTGAAAATATCGGTGATGAGGAATATCGCCAAGCGTGGCAAACCTTGTATGAGCAAGGCAGGAACTACAAATTGTCAGCGCGCTATAGCTTTTAACTTGCCGATGTTTGCAAGTTAATCAGCCACTGTATCTGAGGTCGATTTGAGCTAAAGGTCAAATAGGCCTCTTGGTGGTTTTAAGTCTTAACCGTTTTGAGTCTAAGCCTTTTAAGGATAGGCCTTTTTAAGACCAAGCCAATTTAAGGTTAAGTCGTTAAACCTCTTAAATGAGACGGAACAAGATAGGAGATATTCCATGTCAGTCACTGTGACTCAGATTCAACAGTACATTGAAGCCAATCCAAGCGCTATGCCCGGGCAAGTTGCTAGTGAATTGCAAGTGAGCGAATTTACTGTGGCGTCAGCCTTGCCTGCAGAGCAAGTCGCCTTGGTACCACTTAGCCAAAAAGATAACTTGCTTGCCGATTTACCATCGTGGGGAACCATGACCACGATTGTGTCAGCATCAGGCAGTATTTTTGAATTTAAAGGGGCATTCCCAAAAGGAAAATATGCCCATGGGTACTACAACCTCATCACCAAAGGCGATGGCCTGCATGGTCATCTAAAGCTAGATGATATCAGTGCTATCGCGTTAATCAGTAAGCCATTTAGAGGCACTGAAAGTCACTCTATCAACTTTTTTGGTGCCCAAGGAGAGGTGGTATTTAAAGTGTACCTTGGTCGCGACAAAAAGCGTCAGTTGTTACCAGAGCAAGTCGTTCGCTTTATGGCGTTACGTGAATCATCAACGGTAGCTGCTTGATTAGCAATGCCAACTAATGTCACGACAGTTACGAGGAAAAAATCATGACCACAGAAAAAGAGCAACGTCTACGAGACAAACTACTGCCTGAAATAGAAGCCTTCAAACATGAGCGCAACTCATTGCAACTGGCCACCCAAGATGCAACGGGGACACCTAACGCCAGTTATGCGCCGTTTGCGGTTGCCGATGATGGTTTTTATATACTAGTGAGTGAGCTAGCGCGCCATGGTACCAACTTAAAGGTGTCTAACAAGGTATCAGTCATGTTGGTGGAAGATGAGGCGGATGCGAAAAGTGTGTTTGCGCGTAAACGATTAACGTTTGATGCTACAGCCCAATTGATTCAACGTAATACCGACGCTTTCGACAAAGGTATTGACGTTTTAGCGCAGCGCTTAGGCTCAATCATTGATAACTTAGCGACGCTAGAAGACTTTAATTTATTTAAGCTTTCACCTCACCATGGCTTATATGTGAAAGGTTTTGGCCAAGCATTCAGCCTATCGGGTAACGAGTTATTGGATGTTGATTGGAAGCGCGATGGCCACCATGGAACACCAAAAGCTGAGCTTGCCACTAGCAACGAGTCTGTCAGCTAGCTTAAACCCAATTTCAACATCATTGAATAAACATTGCCCGCCCTTGTGCGGGTTTTGTTATTCTAGTGGCGAAATGTGCCTGAGACTTCGCCCAAAATTTTAAGGAATAAGCTTGAGTAATTCTACCGCACCCGCAGATGCTGTTACCCAAAAGTCGACAGCTTCAGAGCAAGTTCAATCAGCTCCTAGTGCTAAACAGCGCGCGATTTTGCCATGGATTGGTGCTTTTTTACGTCCCTATCGATTAAGAGTGGTGGCGGCCATTGTATTTTTGTTTATCGGCTCCCTGGCATGGTTATCTCTAGGCCAAGGTGTGAGGTTAATGGTTGATGAGGGATTTCTTGCTGATAACGGCTCACGGCTCAATGAAATTATCTTATTGGTGATCGCGATTACTGCCTTAAGTAGTTCAGCGATTTTTTGCCGATTTTACTTAATGACCTGGCTAGGTGAGCGTGTCAGTGCCGATATTCGCCTTAAAGTTTATGACCATCTATTGAAACTGTCGCCAGGGTTCTACGCTAAACAGCGCACCGGAGAAGTGATTTCTCGTTTTACCGCAGACTCCACCTTACTACAATCAGTGGTGGGCTCGAGCTTATCCATGGCGCTGCGTGCCAGTGTCACTGTGATAGGCGGCATCTCGATGATGGCGGTTACCAGTTTAAAAATGACAGGCCTAGTATTACTTGCCGTGCCTATGGTGCTAGGACCGATTTTCTTTTTCGGTCGTAAAGTAAGGGATTTATCCCGTAAGAGCCAAGATAAAATGGGCGACCTTGGTGCTTATGTAGATGAAAGCTTACATGAAATTCATACCGTACAAGCCTATTCCCATGAAGATAAAGACCGCGAGCTATTTAATGACCGCATTGAAGCGATAATGGCAGCTGCGAGTGGCCGAATAAAATACCGCTCCATTTTGATAGCCTTAGTCATGTTCTTAAGTATTTTGGCGATCGCATTAGTGACTTGGGTTGGTGCCCATGATGTCATGAGTGGCAATATTACAGGTGGTGAGCTTTCAGCATTTATGTTTTATGCCGTAATGGTTGCCGGCTCCGTGGCGACAATCAGTGAGGTTATTGGCGAAATACAGCGTGCAGCTGGCGCGACTGAGCGGTTAATTGAATTGGTTGAAACGCCCATTGATATTCCAGTTGTGGCTCAACCTGCGACATTACCTGCCAAGGTGAAAGGGCAGCTGCAGCTAAATCAAATACGCTTTAGTTACCGAGATAGCGAATCTGAGGCTTTGGCAGATAACGAAACCGTTACCCCACAGGCGGTTATTAATGACCTTAACTTGCACGTTCACTCCGGCGAGCGAGTGGCATTAGTCGGAGCCAGTGGTGCAGGCAAAAGTACCTTGTTTGAACTGTTGCAACGGTTTTATGTACTTGATAGTGGGGAAATTTTACTTGACGGTATCGATATTGCTCAGCTGTGCCCACAAACCTTGCGAAAGCAATATGCTTTGGTGCCACAGGAGTCGGTTATTTTTGCCACTAGTGTCTTGGAAAACGTGCGTTATGGGCGATTAGATGCCACAGAGCAAGAGGTGAAACAGGCCTGTATCGCTGCCAGAGCGGATGAGTTTATCAGCGAATTTAGCGAAGGGTATCAGACTTACCTTGGTGAGCGAGGTGTCCGCTTATCTGGTGGTCAGAAGCAGCGTATTGCCATTGCCAGAGCGATTCTTGCCGATAGACCGATATTACTGCTCGATGAAGCAACTAGTGCACTGGACGCGGTGAGTGAACTGAAAGTGAAACAAGCGCTCGATACCTTAATGATAGGAAAAACCACCTTGATTATTGCCCATCGATTGGCAACAGTGATAAATGCCGATCGCATTGTGGTGGTCGATAAAGGTCAAATTGTGGCCAGTGGTACCCACCAACAACTGATGCAAAGTAGCGATCTGTACCGTGAATTTGCCAGTTTACAATTGTTGACCGATGACGGCCGAACTTTAGCTGAACAACACAATGAAATACGCCCTAACTAATTGATAAAATAGTGATCGATTCTTTTAACAAACTGGTATTGGGTTTTTAGTATCTTAGGTTTTAGCATCTTTGGTATTTAGCATCTTTGGTTTTTAGTATCTTAGGTTTAGCACCTTAGGCCGAACAAACGAGGTAGTGTGATGGCAAAGTGGATTGGATTGCTTATGTTAGTGTTGTCAGGGTGTACTAGCTTGCCTGATGATATTACCCCGGTAAATAATTTTGAGTTACCTAAATACTTAGGTACATGGTATGAAGTCGCTAGGCTCGATCATAGCTTTGAGCGCGGTATGTCTGCGGTTACGGCGACCTATTCGATGCGAGCAGATGGTGGCGTTAAAGTATTGAACCGTGGTTATATTGATCAAGAGCAGCAATGGGATGATGCTGAAGGGAAAGCTTACTTTGTTGAAAGTAGCGATGTGGGTCACCTAAAAGTGTCGTTCTTTGGTCCTTTTTATCACGTACGCCCACGGTCGATAATGGGTTGAATCAGCGTGTTATACCAATCGGCATAAAGATGTGATCGCTCAGCGAGAGTTTAGCGCTTCTGAGACAAGGCAACGAATGAAGGGCATAGTTACTCTACGTTCAAGTTCGTTTACACAGTATCAGAAGTGCTAAAACTCGCCCTTTGGGAGCTTTTTTGGCTGCCTACTTCTTCGTTGAATAACTTCCCAATAGAACCACTATTACTTAAGTTATTCGTCTCGAACTCGTTTGCCAAAAATAGCTTTGAGTAGATCACTTTCTTATGCCGATTGGTATTAGTGAACAAGCCAAGCAGATGGGTTTTGATACTCAGCAAATTATCTGGGTTGATCAATCGAAAAACGGTTAATAAAAAAGGGAGCTTAGCTCCCTTTTTTATTGCTGATAGCTGAGATTGAAGGTCAATCCGCTAAGCTGGGTTTCTTAATTCTCTACGCAGTATTTTACCTACTGTGGATTTGGGTAAACTGGCAACAAACTCGATAATTTTTGGTACCTTATAAGCAGTAAGCTGCTCACGGCAGTACTGCTGTAGCTGCTGCTTGGCGTCATCTTCTATGGCATTTGGGTCCGCCAATACGATAACCGCTTTGACAGCTTCGCCACTGTGTTCATCACTTACGCCTACAACCGCACACTCAAGCACGGCGTCGTGGCTTGATAAAATATCTTCTACTTCGTTGGGGTAAACATTAAAACCTGAGACAATAATCATGTCTTTCTTGCGGTCGACTATTTTGTGCAGCCCATCTTTAGTCGCAAGGGCGATATCACCGGTTTTGAAGTAGCCATCCTGAGTCATGACCTTGGCAGTTTCTTCAGGTTTATTCCAATAGCCCTGCATCACTTGCGGGCCACTTACTGCTAATTCACCGATCTCACCGATGGCGACTTCATTGTCGTCCATATCTAAAATCTTAACTGAGGTTTCTATAACAGGCTTACCTATGGTGCCAAGCTGCTCTAACCCTGGGGCGTTAAGCGAAACCACCGGCGAGGTTTCAGATAAACCATAGCCTTCGCTAATGGTGCAGCCAGTGGTTTGTTGCCACATTGATGCGGCAGCTTGAGTGAGCGCTGTACCTCCTGAAATGGTGACTTTTAAACGACTAAAATCAAGCGCTTTAAAGGCGGGCTGGTGGCATAAGCCGACAAATAAGGTATTGAGGCCAGCAAAACCGGTAAACTGATGTTGGCTTAGTGTGTCGATGAGGCCAGAGATATCCCGCGGATTAGGGATAAGCACCGAGCAGCCGCCTTGTTCAAAATACAGCACTAAGTTCACCATAAAGGCGTAGATATGATAAACCGGAAGTGGGGCTACAAATACCTCTTCACCTTGAACGAGACGGTCGCCAATACGGGATTTAATCTGCATGGCATTGGCAATCAAGTTTCGGTGACTAAGCATCGCGCCTTTAGAAAGCCCTGTAGTGCCGCCGGTATATTGCAGGACAGCAAGATCGTTTAACTGTGCTTTAACTGGCTGGTAATCAAGTTGCTTACCAGCCTCGATTGCGTCCATCAATCGGGTGAACTCAAAGCCACATGGAGCAACCTCTTGTACTTGATGTAAATCGAGTGCGTGGGTGGCAAATACGTGCTCGATACCCGTAGCTGCGACCACCTCGGTGAGGGTAGGCAGTAAATCTGATAGGACGATTAATGCTTTTGCGCCAGAGTCATTATATTGATGGATAAGTTCACGTGGGGTGTAAAGCGGGTTGGTATTGACCAAAATCATTCCCGCGCGCATGGCGCCATAGGCGGCAATCGCGAACTGAGTAATATTAGGCAGTTGAATGGCAACCCGATCGCCTTTCTGCAGTGGCGTATGATGTTGCAAGTATGCGGCGAAGGCGCGGGATAATCGCTCAACATCATTGAAGCTAGTCGTTTTTTGTAAACACGAGTATGCCGTTTTATCCCCATAGCGCTCAGCAGATTGTTCGATCAGATCTATCATCGATTCATATTGGGAGAGATCGATACGTGTGTCAGCGTCATAGGCCATAAGCTACCTCGTAAATTATTAATTATTGTTGTCGACTTATTTTTGTTGCTTGTTATTCCGCGCATGTTTCGTCTTTGATATTGACGAATTTGTTAATTCAAACGGTTGTTTAGATTAGAGCTAAAAATCACCATAGGTCAACAGCTAATATGAACAGGGTTACTGGTAGGATGAGTGTGGTCGGTTAATGCAAGGCCCGTGACCGACTCTATGAAAGAGTCGGTCAGAAAGTTAATTGGATTAGGTCAACAAGCCCTACGCTTATGGTCGATAAAAGTTGGTATCTTGGGCGACGAGTTGGCTGTAATCACTGATATCTTGCACAATGAGGGTTAACTTACTAAACCCTTGGGTATCGACGGGGGCGGCCTGTACGATAGTGATGGGGTAAGTGAGCTGCTCACCCGCTTTAATAAACAGTTCGGTTTCACTGTTTATCACGTAGGTTTGATTCGCTGTTGTTGCTAACTCATAGTTCCTATCTTGTTGAGTTTTATTGCGAATTTTTAGGGTGTAGCTATTTTCTATTTGTGCTTCGTTGTTTTCTCGATACAAGGCTTGTCGATCACGTAAGATATTGAGTTCAATCGCTGACTTCTGCTGTAAATCGACGGCAAAAATCGCCAGTACGGCCACAAAGGCTAGACCATAGCCAACAAACTTTAGGGATTTAAACCGGTTAACAGTAAGGCCAGCCATGGCATTTTCGCTACTGTAGCGAATAAGCCCTGTTTGATAACCAAATTTGCCCATGGTTTCATCACAGGCATCAGCGCAAGCTCCACAGTTAATGCATTCGTATTGCAAGCCATTACGAATATCGATACCAGTTGGGCAAACATCAACACATAGGTGACAATCTACGCAATCACCGAGCTCGGTTGCTTGATTGCGCTTACGGGGACCTCGAGATTCACCTCGAGTTGCATCATAGGTGACAGCCAAGGTATTGGCATCGTACATCGCCGATTGAAAACGGGCATAAGGGCAGCAATGTAAGCACATTTGCTCACGCATCCAGCCAGCATTTAAGTAGGTGCAGGCGGCAAAAAACCATACCCAAGCGCCTACCCAAAACGACGTATTGAAGCTAAAAACATCGTAGTAGAGTTGATTGGCTGGGACAAAATAGGCAATAAACCCACAGCCAGTAATTAAGGCGACGAGGGCCCAACTAAGGTGTTTGCTACCTCGCTTGAGTAGCTTTTGTGGGTGCCACTTTGCTTTGTCTAAGGCATGGCGTTTATTACTGCTACCTTCAATCTTTTCCTCAATCCAAATATAGATAAATGACCAAGCGGTTTGCGGACACAAATACCCACACCAAATACGCCCCCAGAACACGGTTATAAAAAACAGTAGGAAGGCGGCTGCAATAAATACCCAGGCAAGTAATGTAAAGTCTTGTGGCCACAATGTGGTGCCAAAGAAACGGAACTGCTGCAATTCTAAATCAAATAAAATGGCTTGTTGCCCTTGGTATTGAATAAACGGAATCGCAAAAAACAAGACGATGAGAAAACTATTAAATATACTTCGCAGCCGTTGATAACGACCCTTTTGTGATTTGATATGGATCTTTTTTGGGGTGTCGATGTTTTTAACTTTTATTGCTTGTTGTTGATATTTATGACTGACTTTTTCGGACGATGAAATTGCCACTGAAGAAGTTTGTTTAGCATCAAGGTGATATTTAACCTTGTTATTATTAGGGTTAAAGGCGCTATTATTCATTTTGGTTCCAACTGCTGAATTGCCCACATAGTGACACTGCTATAGCAATCTAGAGACCAACTTTTTCATTGTTTAAGTTCTTGAATAACAACTGGTTTTTTAAATGGTAGCGTTGGTTGGGTCGCGATATATCGTGTCTTGGCGATATATCGTGACTTTATTAGCGCTAAATTCACATCATGGAACTGAAATTAGGGGCGAGTGATGGCAAGTTTATGCATGCGGGATCGTAAGGTGCTAGGCGGCAAGCCAAGGGCATTTGCGGCACCATTTGGCCCAGAAATGCGCCAGTTGAAGCGTTGAAGTACTGATTCGATATGCTGCTTTTCAATCTCGCTTAGGCGCATGTCATCGCTATGGGGGGCCGTAGCGGTGGTGGTGAGTTTGGGTATTTGTAGCAGTTCACCTAGAGCCAAAATGCTGTAACGCTCCAGTAAGTTTTGCAGTTCACGGACATTTCCTGGCCAGCTGTAAGCGCTGAGGTGTTGTAAGCTATTGCGGCTAATACCGGTTATTTTTTTACCCAGCTTTTTATTGATATCCGACAGAATATCACTAACCAGCAAGGGTAAATCTTCGAGTCTATCCCTTAGTGGCGGTACATGGATGGGAAATACGTTAAGTCGGTAGTATAGGTCCATTCTAAACAAACCTTGCTCTACCCGCTTACTCAGATCATGGTGGGTGGCTGCTATCAGACGAATGTTAACCTTAATTGTTTGGCTGCTACCGACGCGCTCAAATGCTTGTTCCTGTATGACCCTGAGCAATTTTGATTGTGCTTCTAGGGATAGCTCTGCAACCTCATCAAGAAACAAGGTGCCATTATCTGCCAGTTCAAAGCGGCCTTTTCGCCTTGTGGCAGCCCCGGTAAAGGCGCCTTTCTCATGGCCAAACAGTTCACTCTCTAACAAACTGGGGCTGAAGGACGCGCAGTTGACGCTAATCAGTGGTTTATCAGCTCGGTCACTTAATTGGTGTAAGTTTCGCGCGACTAACTCTTTACCTGTACCATTTTCACCGCTGATCAATACCGTGCTGTCGGTATGGGCAACAAGTTTTATTTGCTGAGCAACTTGCTGCATTTTAGGACTATCGCCAGATAAACTGACATCGCCATTGTGGTTGGCTAGCTCGCTGAGCAGGTAATGGTTTTCGTTGGCCAGCTTCTCCGAAAGCGCTTGTACTTGTTCTAATGCTTGGCGCAATGAGTCTTCAGTTTGCTTTTGAATGGTGATGTCACGAAATATCGCGACTACGCCAATGAGCTGGTTGTCTCGGTAGACTGGGGTAGAGGTGTAATGTACTGGAAAGCTACTGCCATCTTTACGCCAAAACACATCGTGACTCACTTCGCGAGCAATACCGTCGTTGAGGGTATTGTAGATGGGGCAGTCTTCTTGGGGGTAGTGACTGCCATCAGCATGACTGTGATGGTGGCAATCATGAATGTTTTTGCCTAATAGCTCGGCACTGTCCCAGCCTGTCATCTTTTCAGCAGCAGGATTGATAAATACCGCGTGACCGTTGAGATCGAAACCATATATGCCTTCATTGACTGCATTAAGTATCAGCTTATTTTCCGGCAAAAATTGGGTAAGCTGTTGTTCACTATTGCTTTGTTTTTTACTACTTACTCGTAATGTGGGCTTGTCCATATTGCTAAACCAGCAGTTTCAATGGCCTTACATTGTAGCCTAGTTTATCAATATTAACGATATATCGTGACTCACAAATAAGTTGAATGCAGTGGCCACTTTTGCTGGTTTGTTATTTCCTCGCATCATCACAATCACCCTTGCCAAACAATATAAAAATATTTGCGAATGTTTTTAGTTATTAAATCAGGGCTTAATAAATTTGAGTGCTAGACCTTGGTCGAGTCTCACTAATTTAGCGTTAGCTTTTATTTCTTTTTTGTTATAGAAAAGTAAATGAAATGTTTAATTTCATTTCTGGGGAAGGCCTGTTTTGCTGTAAAATTCGCCAGTAATAAGAGCGAGGCAGTAAGCAATGGGGTCAAATTATAATAATCAAAAGAGAATAATGATGACTTTTGACAATAACAACGCAATAAACAAAAGTGCGCTGAGTTTAGCCGTTTCATTGGCTTTATCCGGTGCGAGTTTTTCAACTTTGGCACAAGAAGAAGTTAGCCTTGAGGATGTGGAAAAAATCGCTGTAGTGGGGTCACGTGCCACACCAAGATCAATTGGTGATTCGCCGGTTCCCATTGACATTATTGGCTCCGAAGAGCTCACTAAATCGGGTAATTCCGATATGCTCGAAGTGCTTAAAGGTTCAGTGCCTTCGTTAAACGTACACTCTAACCCAATTAGTGATGCGGCAAGTCTAGTGAGACCTGCAAATTTACGTGGCTTGTCGGCGGACAGTACCTTGATTCTTTTAAATGGTAAGCGTCGCCATCGCTCGTCAGTTATTACCTTTTTAGGCGGAGGGATAAACGATGGTGCCCACGGCCCTGATATTTCTGTAATACCGAGTATCGCATTGAAACAAGTGGAAGTCCTTCGTGATGGTGCTGCGGCTCAGTATGGCTCAGACGCAATTGCAGGGGTGATTAACTTTGTCCTTAAAGATAACGCTGAAGGCGGCAGTATCGAGGCAAAAGTCGGTGAGTATTATGAAGGAGATGGGCAAACCACAGAGGTGGCTGGCAACATTGGTATGCCGTTGACAAAAGATGGCTTTGCCAACTTTAGTTTTCAATATAAAAACGCCGATCCAACCAGCCGCAGTGTGCAGCGACCTGATGCACAAGCCTTTAATGATGCGGGGTTAGAGGTGGCCGATCCTGCGCAAATTTGGGGCTCGCCTGAAATCAAGGATGATCTAACAATCTTTGCCAACTTTGGTATTGATTTAGACGATAAGTCAGAAGCTTATATGTTTGGTAACTACTCTGAACGTGATGTTAAAGGTGGCTTTTACTACCGTAATCCCAATACCCGTGGTGGCGTATATGGCGGCATAGTGCGTAATGTGGGTGGCGTCAATATGTATCGTCCAGGTGATGATGACCCAACGGGTCAAGAAGCATGGGATAATGCGACACCTACCGTACTTGTTGGCTCGTTAGACGGTCGAGACCAACAGCTCAATTGTCCACTGGTTGAAATTGGCGCCAATGGTTTGCCTAATCAATCAGCGCTTGATTCTTTGGCTGCGGCCAATTGTTTTGCGTTTAACAACATGATCCCTGGTGGCTTCACTCCTAATTTTGGCGGCAACATTAAAGATAGCTCGCTAACGTTAGGTACCAAGGGTGAATTTGAGATTGAATGGCTAAGTGGTGTGTTGTATGACTTTAGCGCCAATATGGGACGCAATGAATCTCGCTATTTTATCTATAACACAGTAAATGCTTCACTCGGCCCAGATACGCCAAGAGATTTCAGCCCAGGTAAATATATCCAGTCGGAAACCAATTTTAACGCGGATTTCGTCAAGTTTGCCGATTTTGGCCTTGCTGATGATGTGTCAATTGCAGCAGGTTTAGAGTGGCACGATGAAACCTTTGAAGTGGTCGCGGGTGATGAGCCATCATTTATCGCCGGACCGTTAACTGACCAAGGCTTCGGCATTGGCTCAAATGGATTCCCTGGCTTCCAACCTTCGGCTGCCGGTGAGTATAGCCGCAATAACTCAGCCATTTATGTGGACTTGTCATTACCGTTTACTGAGAGCTTGCTGGCTGAGTTGGCTGTTCGCTATGAAGACTATGATAGCTTTGGCTCTACGGTGAACTATAAAGTTGCTGCTAATTACGCTATCACCGATGATATTGCGTTACGTGGCTCTTATAACACGGGTTTTAGAGCGCCAACTGTGGGTCAGGCCAATGTCAGTAACGTGCAAACTAACTTATCTAATGGTCAACTGGTCGACTCGGCATTGTTGCCACCAACCAACCCTATTTCGGTACAGTTAGGCGGTACGGAGCTGACACCTGAAGAGTCGAAAAGTTATACCTTCGGTGCGGTATATAACCAAGGTGATTTCTTCTTAACTGTCGATTATTACAATATCCAGGTTGAGGACCGTATTAGCCAGTCGGAAAAAATCACTTTAACCGAAGCCGATAAAGAAGCGTTAAAACAGGCGGGCGTTCCCAATGTGGATGGTTTATCACAGGTGAGTTTTTTCACCAATGACTTTGATACCACCACTGAAGGGGTCGACATTGTCGCTAATTACAGTGCTGATCTCTTTGCTGGCGATTCAACCTTCTCGTTGGCCTATAACTGGAATGAAACCACTGTAGACAGTTATTCTGATATCACTGGCGACTTTAAAGTATCTCGATTGGAGAACGACCTTCCTAATCATCGAGCCACATTTACCTGGGCATCAAACTGGGATCATATTGGTCTATTTACTCGCGTGAATTACTTCGGCGAATACCAAGGTGTGCACGTGGATTATGATGCCACTATTAATACGGGTGAAGCTGCGGTCACGGTTGATATGGAGCTAAGCTATTTTATTAATGAATCGTTTACGGTTTCGATTGGTGCGCAAAATATCTTTGATCAACAAGCCACAGAGATTAACTTTACTGAAGAAGGCGCGGCGGCTTGTGGAGGCTGTGTCAATAATCAGTGGGGTGGTAAGTATTATGAAACATCGCCATTTGGCTTTAACGGCGGTTATTACTACCTAAAAGGGGCTTACAACTTTTAGCTGCTAATCGCATAACTGAAAAAGCCCTGCAGTATTGCAGGGCTTTTTAGGTTATTGCACGTATTAGGTTATTGTACGTAGCTAAGCGCTTGCTCAACATCATCAATGGTAAGTTTGCCGGGTAACACCACGCCTTGTGGCACTTTGGGGCCATATACTCGATTATAAGGGATGCCTGATTGACCATTGTGCTCTAAAAACTGCTCCACTAACGCATTGGGCGAACTAAGATCGCCACGCATTAAAACGATGTGGCTGTTATCGAGTAAATCGACAATGATTTCACGATTAATCACGCTGTCTTTATTACGTTTACAGATACTGCACCAATCTGCGGTGACATCCACAAACACAGTTTTACCTTCAGCAACCAGTGAATTGATTTGGCTTGGTGCTAATGGCTGCCAAGTCAAACGTTTATAAGCGTTAAAATCTTCTTTTGGATAAACAAAGTAGCTTACCGCAGCATTCATACTGCAAAATATAGCGAGTAAAACAATCACGCCTGAGGGAAGCGTGCTGCCGCGCAGCTTTTTATACAGCAACCATAAGGTCACAGATACGAGTAGTAACAAGGTGATCAGGCTTGCCAGCACAATGGTATTCATCAAATAAGCCAATAAGAAGAAAGCCTTAGTTTAGCAAACTCATTGCAGAAATTAATCGGTTAGATTTTTTGCTCGCTCACAAATTTCGCGATAAGCTGGCGGCTTTTGTAATGCAATTCATATCAAGGTGGTTTTATGACCTTTAGCGCGTGGCTAGGGCTGTTAGCAATTTGCTGTCTCGGTGCAATGTCGCCTGGGCCAAGCTTAGCAATGGTAGTGCGCCATACATTAGGCGGTGGCAGAGGCAAAGGGATTATTTGTGCGTGGGCCCATTCTATTGGGATTGGGGTCTACGCGTTGATCACCTTGCTTGGTCTTGCGGTACTACTTAAGCAAGCGCCCATGGTGTTTAATGCGATTGCCATATTAGGGGCGTTATACCTTGCGTGGATGGGGATTCAAGCGTTGCGCTCAAAAGGGGGCGTGTCTGAAAAGTTACAAGCGGGCGAGCAAACTGATGCTTGGACAGCCGCGCGTGACGGTATCGCGATTTCTTTGTTTAACCCTAAAATCATGTTGTTCTTTTTGGCTTTGTTCAGTCAGTTTGTGATGGTAGCCGATGACTTATGGGGCAAATCTTTAATCGTACTAACGCCGCTCATTGTTGATGGGCTTTGGTACACACTAATTGCGTTGGTACTGTCCCATAGCGCGATTTTGCCTAAGCTTCGGCAACGTGCCGCCTTAATCGATAAGTTATCTGGTGTGGTGTTGATTTTGCTAGCTGTGCGGGTGCTGGTGACGATGTAAAGGGTAGATGCGGGGAATTGCTGTTTATTGACGATTAAGGCCATGAAAACAGCTTTAACTTGCAATAAAAAAGCCATCAAAAAGATGGCTTTTTTTGTGATAATGGCCGGTTTTATTGACCGTTAAACACCTGTACTGACTCATCCTTTTTAGGCTCTTCAGCAGCCTTTGGTGGGTTTTGGATGTGGTCATCTAAGTTGTCGCTCAACATATCGTGGAACTCTTTAGTGAACCACTCAAGTGCGTTGTCTTTTTCTGCTTTTAGATCAGAAGATTTAATTGCTGCTTCAAACGCATTAAAACGGGCGGCAGCGAAACGCATCGCGGTACCCACTTTACCGACATCTTGCTCTTGGCTATTTAACTCATTGGCTAGGGCAATGAATTGGTCGGCTAGTTGAAAAATAGTCGTCGCTTTCTGTTCTTCTGACATGCTGTACTCACTCTTAGAATGATAAATTTGATGTTATTTTCGAGCATGAATACTAACGTAATTCAGCAATGAATGAATCATCAAATTTGGGTTTATGGGATCTAACTCAAGCTGCTAGCCGTGTGGTTAGCTGGTTGGATCGGAGTCTGTGATAACTCGTCCGTCGCGGGAGTCATAGTAAATTGATAAGGTTGGCAGTGGGTTATAAAAATAACGGCATTGATCTGGCGAGATATAAGTGGCCTGATAGGTTGAGTTTTCAGGATCGCTTGAAGTCGAGATGCTCGGTGCATCTTGCAAGATAGTGCGCCAAACAGACATACAATCATTGGTGTTATTTAGTCGAGGGCTAGACTCAAAAGGTGGGTAGTTTTGTGCCGGAAACCCCCACAAATTGATATCGAGTTGGCCTTCAGTTCCGCCAGGGAAAATCTGTAAATTGTCAGCAGGACCAGTGTTACCTAGCGCCGCCCATTTTACATTAGCCAGCGTAATCCCCCCGCTAAATGCACCGCCCATGCCTTGAACAGTAGCAACTTCAGCATCCTGTTTGATATTAATAAACTTAGGCAGGGCTATGACAGCCAAAATCGCCAATACAATAATGACAACCACAAGCTCAATTAATGTAAAGCCAGTTTGTTGATATTGTGTTTTTGACGGCGAATTAAATAACACTGATTAGCCTTTGGGTATTTATTGACAATGATTTGAGTATAACATCGGACTTTTCAAGCAGATAGCCAAATGGCTAAATAATTTTAACGCCTGAGTTTCAAAGTTTGCATTTTGCTACAACTAGCTCAATTTTAGATAGAAGGTCAGATGACTTGCGTCAGGCTAGCTAGCCCCTTAAGCTTGGGCCAGTGATGAAATAGCGATAGTGTTGAGACGGTAATGGCAGATTGGCAAGCTTTTTTGGCTGAGCAGCAACAGCAACAGTATTTTAAACAGCTACAAGATTTTGTAAGTAGTGAGCGTCAAGCCGGCAAAGTGATTTTCCCACCTCAGGAGCAAGTGTTTAGTGCATTTGATATCACTGCACTTGAACAGGTGAAAGTGGTGATAATTGGTCAAGACCCTTATCACGGCCCCAACCAAGCTCATGGACTGTGTTTTTCAGTACAAAAAGGTGTAAAAGTGCCACCTTCGTTGGTGAACATTTATAAAGAATTGGCTGACGATATTGAGCAGTTCACCATACCTGAACATGGCAATTTAACCCCGTGGGCGCAGCAGGGTGTGCTGATGTTAAATACCGTGCTTACAGTAGAGCAGGGTAAAGCGCATTCTCATGCCAAAGCGGGCTGGGAAACCTTTACAGATAATGTTCTGAGCTTATTAAATCAGCAAACACGGCCGATAGTGTTTGTGTTGTGGGGGGCCCATGCGATTAAAAAGGGCAAGCTGATTAATGCGCCACAGCACCAGATTGTTTCTGGCCCGCATCCATCACCTTTGTCAGCGTATCGTGGCTTTTTTGGGTGTAAGCATTTTTCTAAAATCAATCAGTTACTCATTGAAGCAAAAAATACCCCTATTGATTGGTGTCTAAACTAACCTTTGCACACTTGCTGTATCAGCAAAAGCTGATTATAGTTATCTATGTAAGCGGTAACAATGGATGTACTGATTGCGTAGATTTATGTGCAATCTACCTAATTAATGGATTATGCCTCGCAAGCCGAGGAAGGTAGCAGATTATGTTTTTTGCAATTAAACGGGGTTCGTTAACCCGCTGGGATGGCAAAAGTCATGTGGGGTTTATCGAGCCAGACGATGGCACTGAGCCCCTCATGGTGGCAGCTAAACACCTTGAACCTATTGATTACCTTCCGAAAGTCGGCGACCGAGTCGCCTATTTAAGAACCTCCAATACCCAACATCCACTGTTAAGTGTGCGCGCACAAATTGATAACGGTGAGCCGATCCGTTTAAGTCGCTATAAGCGGCAGATATTCGATGTTGATTGGCTGTCGAAAATGAATGTGCTACTGGCGGTTTTGTTAACCGTTGGCATGGTGTTTTTGAGCTTAAATGTTGAATACAACCCATTTGTAGGCGACCGAGTGCAGCCGCCTGAGGGATTGTTTCCTGCAGGCTCTGAACACTATGTTGGCAAAACCGATACCAGTGATATGGTGTTTGAATGTCAGGGTAAAACCCAATGTATGCAGATGACGTCCTGTGGAGAGGCGAAGCATTATGTCGCCCATTGTCCCAACATGCAGACCCAAGTCGGCAGTTCGTCTTGTTTGAGCTTATGGTGTATTAACCCATAAGCCCTTATGTCCTTGAACCTATCAGTGCGTTTTGGTTAAACGATAGTGTTCAGCCAATGCCCCTTGAATCCGCTTGCCTTGTTTATCAAGCATGAACAGTTGATTTTCCCCTACCAAAAATAGTGGTTGTGACTCGCCTTCGCCCAACCGGATGATATTACCTTGCCCCAACCAAAATAGGGTGCCGGTTGATTCAAATACTTGCTCATTTTCGCCCAAGTATTGGGTACGCATAGTAAAGGTGTTATCACGATTTAGGGTTATTTCAGTGGCAATACCTTCACAGCTAGCACACGGGGTGACGCCTTGATAAGTGCCATTCCAGTCGAGGGCATTTTGGCTGGTGTCTCCCACGGGGATCGGATCAGCTGCTTGTAAGTGAGCAGGCATAGGCGTTGGGCTAGCAGGCTGCTTTGTGGTGCTGCAACCTGTTATCATCAGCGCCAGTATCATTGGGGCAACTATTTTCATTACTTAATGCTCAGTGAGTCATGGGGTAGGCTTATCATCTGAATTAATACAGCGCTTGTCTAGGTCGAGTTGAGCTTTCGTGCTGATTTTAGCAGTTAGTTGTTGATTATTTGAATAAGGCTGCAACTTAAAAACTTAATGACTCTACTTAAGACGCATAATAGTTAGGTGCCATACTGCTAGCCAATCGAAAGCTATTTTGATGAGCCATCCCAATCAGCATAAAATTCAACCTCAGCAGTTCAAACCTGAACGCCATTTACCTTGTTGATACGATCATGCTCACCGTAACCCATATAACCTGTCTATACTAAAACTTAGCTACTAGAACTAAGCTACTAAAACATTAGCTAATAAGATTAGTGTAGGTCACCCATATTGAATGCTCGGACTCTTTTATTCACAGCGCTGATTTGGTCGCAGTTTGTTATCGCCTGCAGCACTCCTAACGCGAGTGCGGCTTCACTGAAAACGGTGTCAAATGATTATGCGCCATTTTACTCTCAAGACATGCACTTAAATGGCGTCGTCTATCAGTTGGCCACCGAAGCGTTACATCAAAGTGGCTATCAAACCGACCATGACTTTTATCCGTTTGTACGTGCCACCGCGTTAACCCGAAATGGTTTAGCTGATGGGATTATTGGCCTTTGGTATCGGCAAGAGCGTGAACAATGGGCCAGTTACTCTGAGCCATTATTATCGGTAAACATCGTGCTGCTTAAGCGAAAAGACAGTGATATCCATTTTAAGTCGTTGGCGGAGCTAGCTCCTTACCGCATTGGTATTGGTCGTGGCTATGCCAATCCCGAGGCTTTTAAGCAGGCTAGCCTTAAAACCGAGGCGGGTAGCTCCGATGCTGAAAATTTGAAAAAGCTATTTTTAGGCAGGGTGGACTTAGTGCTGATCAGTGAGGATGTGGCTCAGCATCTTATCGCATTAGGTCCTACTGAGTATCGCCATGCGTTTACTGTGGTAGGCCAGCCGCTGAGTGTAGAGCTGTTTCATTTTGGTGTCTCAAAACAACGTCAGGATCATTTAAAAATTGTTGAGCAGTTTAATCTGGCGCTTAATGAAATGAAGCACAGCGGTCGAGTCAATGATATTTTGCGTCTGCACGGATTTGAGGACAACAGCTACTGGCTACAAGAGTTTAAACGTAAAGGGTTAAAGTAGCGCTGTTGGCCTAGCCGTTGTTAACTCCTAAAATCAAACACCTCAGTAGGCGTAATAATCATAGGTAAGGGAACATCCCAATCTGCCTGGTTAAGCTGGATGACCTGTTGGCAATCGTGCGCGTAGCCAACGGGCAGTGGTTTTCCTAGAGTCTGCCAATTACTCAGGGTTCGGTCATAGTAACCGCCGCCCATTCCCATGCGTGCACCGCTGGCGTCAAAAGCAACTAAGGGAGTCACAATCATATCGAGTTCATGGGGCAATACCATCTTGGTAATATCCAGCTTTGGCTCGGCAATGTTTAATTTATTGATGATTAATGGCGTGTCAGCTGTGTAGGCCAGAAAAATCAGATTTCCGCGGCTAAAAGGGTGTAGTCGAGGTAAGTAAACTTCAATCTGGTTTTGCCAAAGCGCCTGAATAAGGGGTTGTGTGTCGAGTTCACCGTCATTGGTAAGGTAAACCGCAATACGTTGCACACCTTGCTGTTTGACGATAGATAATAGGCGCTCCATGGCTTGTTGAGCAAACAGAGCTTGCTCGGCGGGCCTAATGGCATTGCGTCGCTGACGCACTGTTTGCCTGAGGGAGTGTCTATCGATGTTATCTTGTTTATTTAGTGGCATAGCGGCATGGTTGCGCAGGTTTCAAGTATATTTGCTGATTATGCGAAATAAGCTTAGTACTTATCAAGTTGATGCCAGGCTTTCACGCTTAACTTGTTAGCAATTACGGTGAAGGGCATTAGCAGCTTTATTTCAGTGCTAGTGCTCAAGTGAGACAGTGAAGATGAAAAAAGCCACCTATGAAGGTGGCTTTTAAGTGTTTGAATTGCTCCCCAGAGTGCCGACCTGTCGGTGTAGCCCTTGAACCGTAGGTTCAAGGCGGGTAAACGATTAA
This sequence comes from Shewanella waksmanii, assembly GCF_043643685.1. Lineage (GTDB taxonomy): Bacteria > Pseudomonadota > Gammaproteobacteria > Enterobacterales > Shewanellaceae > Shewanella > Shewanella waksmanii_A. The sequence goes on along the minus strand of NZ_JBHZSN010000006.1, from coordinate 138,722 downwards.
ATCCTAAGGCTTCTCGGTTCAAGCCGAGCTTGCGCAATGTCAATAAAGCATTCACCCTGAGATTGTAAATATCGGCACAGGGACATAACCAACTGACGCACACCCCAGGGAGCAAAAAAGTTCATCGATACCATGCAATAGTGCATTTATCTTGGTACCTTGCCAGCAAGGCTGACTACTGTATTGCTACAGTTTAATCTGCTTTTGAAGAGCGCTCAACCAGTGCACCTTCAAGTGTAGATTGTAACAGACCGATTTTATCATCCATCTGCTTGATATAATCTTGGTTTTTCTTCTGCTCTTCGAGCAGTTCATAACCAATGTTTAAGGCTGCCATAATGGCAATCTCTTCACGGCTTAGATTGTTAGTACGCGATTTTAAGGTACTTAACTGTTTTTCTAGCTTGTCAGCCACCTGCCGTAATGCATTCTCTTGCCCAACTGGACAAGCGATGGAGTAGGTTCGGCCTAATAAGCTAATCTCAATAGCATGGCTACTCATTGCAAAGGGGCATCCGTTAATGTGGCTCTTGTGCGGACTATATCGGTCTGTTAGACAAAGTGCAATAAGTAGCTCGTGCTAATAAGATATAGTTAGATTAAATGTTGTTTAGATAACCAAAATTCAGATTAACCGTGCAATTTTTACCATTCTGAATCGCAAATTTTAAGCTTTAATTCAGCCAAGCAAGCCGCGCAATGACATAAGTAAACATTGCCATTGTGAACGGTTGCAGTTCACACTGTGGCATAAAAGCTTGCTAATTGGTTGGTTTTCACCCAAAACAGCTCGATAGCTTATGTGGCTTTTTCTTGGTGGCTTTAGTCAGATCTGCTAGCATGGCGCAAGATTATTTAGATTTGGAATCAGGTTATGGCAACTCCTCCCTCACTTAGCATCGATAGCCTTTTGGCAGAATTGAATGCCGCCGAAATTGGTCAACACCCCGTTGAAGTTCATGGTGCCTTAGTTGGCTTAATTTGCGGAGGAGTCAAGCATGCGCGTTCAGCTTGGGTAAAACCACTACTTGAGCTGATTAATGACGGCCAACCTTTGCCAGAAACACTACAACAGTTAGTTGAAGAGTTATTTCAAGACACCTTGACCCGCATCACCGATGTCGATTTTGGTTTCAGCCCTATGTTACCCGAAGAAGAAGAGTCGCTTAGCCAACGTGTTGAAGCGCTATCTTTGTGGGTACAAAGTTTTCTAACCGGTGTTGCCATAGTGCAACCTAAGCTTAATAAGGCTTCTGCTGATGTGCGTGAAGTGATTAGTGATTTGGCTGAGATTGCTCAAGTCGAGTTTGATGTTGCCGAAGACGATGAGTCAGAAGCTGCTTATATCGAATTGATGGAGTTTGCGCGCATGGGCGCATTGCTGTGTTATTCAGAGTTTGGTCCAGAACCTACCGACGATAGCGGCGAAAGCGACCCAGTTATCCACTAATCGACAGCAATTAGTTCGCAAAGCTAGGCAGAAATTTGTATGAGTGATGATTCATCCGCAGGCGAGATGCCAACCAAGGATATGACAGCCAAAGTACAACAGGTTGATATTGCTATCGTCGGCGGTGCCATGGCCGGCAGTACGTTAGCACTGGGATTGCAGCAACTAAGCCAGTCGCTGGATAAGCCGTTGACAATAGCTTTAATTGAAGCAGCAGCGCCCAGCGATAGTCACCCAGGGTTTGACGCACGCTCGATCGCTATCTCCCATGGTTCGATTTTTGAGTTAAATCGCTTAGGTGTATGGCCGATAATCTCAAAGCTTGGCACCGACATTAGCCATATACATGTATCCGACAGAGGCCACTTTGGCATGACTAGTCTTGATGTTGAAGACTTTCATGTTGATTGTTTTGGCCAGGTGGTAGAGCTTGCCCCTGTGGGGGCTGCATTATTTGCCCAAGTAAAAAAATCATCGGTAAGCCTGCATTGCCCAGCCAAATTGGCAAAATTAGACACCTTCAATGACAAGCAACAGTTAACCTTAGATGACGGCAGCATACTTGAAGCAAAGTTAGTTGTTGCCGCTGATGGCGCGCATTCGCAAGTTCGTCAAAGCGTGAGCCAAGCGGTGACTAAAGTCGAGTTTGATCAGGTCGCTATTGTCGCGAATGTCAGTGTTGATAAGCCTCATCAGGGGCGTGCTTATGAACGCTTTACTGATTCTGGACCGATTGCTGTATTACCTATGGCAGACAGTGATGGACTGGCGCGAATCTCTTTGGTGTGGGCGCTGAAAAGCACTGATGCTGAGCGCGTACTAGCGCTAGATGAAAGTGCGTTTTTAAGTGAGCTTCAACAAGCTTTTGGTCATCGGGCTGGGCGCTTTATTGCGGTTGGTAAGCGAGTTAGCTATCCGTTGGCGTTATCGTACATGCCAAGGCCGATTTATCATCGCACCGTGTTTGTGGGCAATGCTGCGCAAACGCTGCACCCTATTGCGGGTCAAGGCTTTAACTTAGGTTTACGCGATATTGCCACCTTGCTGGCTGAGATAAAGCATCAGCTGCTCCAGGGCAGTGATGATGTGGGTGAAACGGAGTTATTGCATCGCTATTTAACTGCGCGGCAACACGATAGGGATACCACCATCAATAATGTTGAAATTTTAGTGCGCGGTTTTTCCAACAATCATTGGCCTTTAGTGCTTGGACGCAATTTGGGGTTGCGGTTACTGTCTTGGTTGCCGCCGTTGAAAACACCAGTAGCAAGAAAAGCAATGGGCTGGAAAGCGCCGCAAAAGTTAACCGCCCAATAATCATGGCGCGGTTAACACAACAGATTCTAAGAATTGGCTAGAGGAAAGTTTCATGTTTAGTGCACAAACCTATGATGTCGCCATTGTTGGTGGAGGTATGGTGGGCTTAGCCACAGCAATTGGTCTAGCAATGGCCGATATGCGTGTGGTGGTGATTGATGCAGGGGAAACCCAAACCCTATCCGGCGAAGCTCGCCTGCGGGTCAGCGCTATCAATAAAGCGAGCGAGCGCTTACTTAATTACCTAGGAGCGTGGCATTACGTTGATGAAGCACGCGCAGCGCCATATTCAAAAATGGCGGTGTGGGATAAAGACAGCTTGGGTAAAATCGGTTTTGATGCCGATTCAATGAGCGAAGACCATTTAGGCAGCATCATCGAAAATGACAATATTTGCCAAGCACTGGCAAAGCGCGCTAGCGAGTTTAGCAATATTAATCACCTTGAAAATCAGCGTCTCAGTCAACTGGCCTTTGGCGAGCGCGAAGCTTGGCTTAGCTTAGAAAGCGGCGACAACCTCAGTGCCGCCTTGGTGATTGGTGCCGACGGGGCTAACTCTTGGGTGCGCGGACAGTGCAATATTCCGATGACATTTTGGGATTATGGTCATCATGCGCTGGTGGCCTCTATTCGCACTGAAATCCCCCATGGTGATACTGCAAGACAGGTATTTCTTGAAGGTGGGCCGTTGGCATTTTTACCGTTATTTGAATCTGACTTGTGCTCAATTGTATGGTCTTTACCGCCTGAGCGCGCTAAACAGCTACTTGATGCAGAACCACAGTCTTTTGAACGACAACTGACCGCCGCGTTTGACGGCCGCTTGGGCTATTGCCAATTGGCGAGTCAGTTGCAAGCGTTCCCGCTTCGCATGCGTTACGCGCGTCATTTTGCCCGCCATCGTTTGCTGCTGGCCGGCGATGCGGCCCACACCATTCATCCATTAGCTGGGCAAGGGGTGAACTTAGGCTTTTTAGATGCAGGTGCGATTATTGAAACCATTAGCGAGCTGCAAGCCAAAGGCAAAGACATTGGCGATTACGGCAATTTGCGTGCCCTTGAACGTTGGCGTAAAGCCGATGCTTTAGAGATGATTGCGGCAATGGAAGGCTTTAAACGCTTATTTGAAGGCAATAATCCATTGAAAAAAGCGGTACGCGATCTCGGCTTAAATCTGGTCGATAACCTTTCTCCTGTGAAAACACTGTTTATGCAACAGGCCATGGGCAATAAAGGCCGCTTACCCACCCCCTGCCAACCTCAATAGAGTTTTATGGTCAAAACGCAGAATAAGTTAAATAAAACAGTGGTTTGTTTTAACTTATTCTGCATGAACTTTTTTCATGTAAAAAAACTACACAAGTAACATGAGAAAAAGTAATGACAAAACCGTTCGGATTAGAAAATTCTCTTGTATACAAAACTGTGACGCAAGGTATAATTTCGCCGCATTTTGATACCATTGATGGATCTGCATCCTAATGTGAATGACAGATTATCGATGCATCTTTATTTATCCTAGAGGCTAGTTTGACTATCCTTTAGTCCACACCTTGTCCTTATGTACCCTAACCATAGAGGCGAGGCCCCGACAGGGCATAAAGAAGAGATAATAATGGCTAATAAAACTGTACTCTTTAACAAGCACTTAGAAGCTGGCGCTAAAATGGTTGATTTCCACGGCTGGGATATGCCAATCAACTATGGCTCGCAAATCGAAGAACACCACGCAGTGCGTCAAGACGCTGGTATGTTTGATGTATCACACATGACCGTAGTTGACGTGACTGGCGACCAAGCTTGTGACTTCCTACGTAAACTGCTTGCTAACGACGTTGCCAAACTTAAAGTACCGGGTAAGGCACTTTACGGTGGTATGTTAGACCACAATGCAGGCGTCATTGATGACCTGATCACCTATTATCTTAGCGATACCCATTACCGCATCGTGGTTAACTCAGCCACCCGTGAAAAAGACTTAGCTTGGATTGCTGAGCAAGTTAAAGGTTATGAGGTCACCATTACTGAGCGCCCAGAGTTGGCAATGATTGCCGTTCAAGGTCCACAGGCCAAAGCCAAAGCTGCTGCGGTATTTAATGATGCGCAAAACCAAGCGGTTGAAGGCATGAAGCCATTCTTTGGTGTGCAAGCTGACTCACTGTTTATCGCCACAACCGGTTATACCGGTGAAGCGGGCTATGAAATCATCGTGCCAGAAGCTGAAGCTGAAGCGCTATGGCAGGCACTACTTGATGCTGGCGTGCGTCCATGTGGTTTAGGTGCACGTGATACGCTGCGTCTTGAAGCTGGCATGAACCTATATGGCCTAGATATGGACGAAAGCGTTAACCCGCTAGCGGCGAACATGGGCTGGACTATCGCATGGGAACCAAGCGATCGTGACTTTATTGGCCGTGAAGCATTAACAGCGATTAAAGCTGCGGGCACTGATAAGTTAGTTGGTTTAGTGATGGAAGCTAAAGGCGTCATTCGTCCAGGTATGGCTGTGTTCTTTACCGACAGTGACGGCGTTGAACAACAAGGTGCTATCACCAGTGGCACATTCTCGCCAACATTAGGCTATTCTATTGCGATGGCGCGCGTACCAAATTCTGTTGGTGATGTCGCAGAAGTAGAGATGCGAAAGAAGCGCGTCCCTGTTAAAGTTATCGCACCATCGTTTGTACGCAATGGTAAACAAGCATTCTAGTTCCTGTGGGTTGGGCTAAACGCTTAACCCCTCAAGGACATTGCTAGGTTGATATGCAGGAAAATTAGCCAAATGGCTAATTGAGTTAATCTTAGCAACAAGTAAACCTTTGGCTAACTTGTTGCGTATTAGCGATAAGCTCATCAACCTAGACACAGTTTTAGCCTAATAGACTTTATAAAAAGCATTAGAACATCAGATAAAGGATCGAAAAAATGAGCAACATCCCTGCTGAACTTAAATATGCCTCTTCACACGAGTGGATCCGTAAAGAAGAAGACGGTTCTTACACTGTTGGTATCAGTGAGCACGCCCAAGAGTTGTTGGGTGACATGGTATTTGTTGAGTTACCAGAAGTTGGTGACACAGTAAGCGCTGGTGAAGATTGTGCGGTTGCAGAGTCTGTTAAAGCTGCTTCAGACATCTACTCGCCACTATCTGGTGAAGTATTGGCGATTAACGAAGCACTAGAAGATTCTCCAGAGCTAGTTAACAGCGATGCATACGGTGACGGTTGGTTCTTCCGCGTTATGCCATCAGATGTCGCTGAAATTGATAACCTGCTTGATGCTGAAGGCTATCAAGCAGTTGTTGACGACGAGTAAGCGGTCGTAAACTACAAAGCCCCAACGCGCTGTGCTTGGGGCTTTGTTCGTTATACTCGCTTTCATTGGTATAGCGAATGACATAGCTAAGTGACTTTTACGGGTAGGGGATAACACCCTATCGCAGACCTCAAGCTCAATTATCGAGACTAGAAGTTATTTAGCTATTGCGTACAGGGTTTGTTCTTGGCCTAGCCAGACAAACACGACTTAACAACGAGACCGGTAACTCTGCACCCTACAGGCAAGATACTGGCAAATATGGAACTAGGTTAATCATGACCAAAGAAACACTCACACAGTTAGAGCAGCATGATCGCTTTATCGGTCGTCACATTGGCCCAGATAGCGAGCAACAACAAGAGATGTTGAACTTTGTTGGTGCTGAATCTTTAGAAGATTTAACCGCACAAATCGTCCCGGAAGGTATTCGCCTTAACCGTGACCTAGCGGTTGGTGATAGCGTTGGTGAAGCTGAAGGTCTTGCCTATTTACGCACTGTAGCGAATAAAAACAAGGTTAATAAAAGCTACATTGGTATGGGTTATTACGGCACTGAAGTCCCATCGGTTATCCTACGTAACGTATTTGAAAACCCAGGTTGGTACACCGCGTATACGCCGTATCAGCCAGAGATCGCCCAAGGCCGTCTTGAAGCCATTTTGAACTTCCAGCAGTTGTCTATGGACCTCACCGGCCTAGACTTAGCGTCTGCATCACTGCTTGATGAAGCAACCGCAGCGGCTGAAGCCATGGCGCTGGCTAAGCGTGTATCGAAAGCCAAAAAAGCCAACATCTTCTTCGTTGCTGACGATGTGTTCCCACAAACATTAGACGTGATTAAAACCCGCGCTGAGTGTTTTGGTTTTGAAGTGATTGTTGGCCCAGCCAATGAAGCGGTTAACTATGAGCTATTTGGTGCACTGTTCCAGTACACTAACAAGCACGGTCAAATCAGTGACTACACTGAGTTGTTTGCTGAGCTAAAAGCCAAGAAAGCGGTTGTGACGGTAGCGGCTGACATCATGTCACTGGTGATGCTGAAATCACCTGGGTCTATGGGCGCAGATGTCGTCTTTGGTAGCGCACAACGCTTTGGTGTGCCAATGGGCTTTGGTGGTCCACACGCTGCGTTCTTCGTATCGCGTGACGCCCACAAACGTTCACTGCCAGGCCGTATCATTGGTGTATCACAAGATACCCGTGGTAACCGTGCACTGCGTATGGCAATGCAAACTCGTGAGCAACATATTCGCCGTGAGAAAGCTAACTCAAACATCTGTACTGCACAGGTGTTACTTGCCAACATGGCGTCGTTCTATGCCGTTTTCCATGGTCCACAAGGCCTGAAAACCATTGCTGAGCGCATTCACCGTCTCACTGACATCTTGGCTACTGGTTTGAGCCAAAAAGGCGTGCAGCTAGTTAACGACACTTGGTTTGATACCGTATCGTTTAGCGGCCTTGATGTTGCTGCTGTTAAGCAGCGCGCAGCAGAGGCTGGTGTTAACCTGCGTTTTGATACTGACGGCATTGTTGGCGTCAGCTTGGCAGAAACTACACTACGCACTGATATTGCGGAACTATTCGATGTGATTTTAGGTGCAGGTCATGGCCTTGATGTTGACGCATTAGATGCAGAAGTGATGGCAAACAGCGCATCAGTTCCGGCTGAACTCGTACGTGACGATGCTATCTTGACGCACCCAACCTTTAACCGTTATCACAGTGAAACTGAGATGATGCGTTACATCAAGCGTCTAGAGAACAAAGATTTAGCGCTTAACCATTCAATGATCTCGCTTGGCTCATGTACCATGAAGCTAAACGCGGCCACAGAGATGCTACCGGTGAGCTGGCCTGAATTTGCCAACATGCACCCATTTGCACCACTGGATCAAACTGAAGGTTATGCGCAGCTAGTTCAAGAGCTATCTGACTGGTTAGTGGATATCACAGGTTATGATGCGGTTTGCATGCAGCCTAACTCTGGTGCACAAGGAGAGTACGCAGGTCTACTTGCGATTGCCAAATACCACGAGTCTCGCGGTGAAGCGCATCGTAACATCTGCTTAATCCCACAGTCTGCTCACGGTACTAACCCAGCATCAGCCCAGCTTGCGGGTATGAAAGTGGTCGTGACTGCATGTGATAAAGACGGTAACGTCGATATGGAAGACTTGAAAGCGAAGGCTGCTGAAGTGGCTGAGAACTTGTCTTGCATCATGATCACTTACCCATCAACTCACGGTGTATATGAAGAAACCGTGCGTGAGATTTGCGAAGTGATCCACAGCCATGGCGGCCAAGTTTATCTTGATGGTGCTAACATGAACGCGCAAGTCGGCCTAACTTCACCTGGCTTTATCGGCGCTGATGTATCACACCTTAACCTGCACAAAACTTTCGCTATCCCACACGGTGGCGGTGGACCAGGTATGGGCCCAATCGGTGTTAAATCACACCTAGCGCCATTTGTTGCTGGTCACGCGGTAGTGAAGCACGGTCGCGACTCTGACAACAATGGTGCGGTTTCAGCAGCACCATACGGTAGCGCGGGTATCCTGCCTATCACTTGGATGTACATCAAGCTACTTGGCAAGCAAGGCCTTAAGCAGTCAACGCAGATGGCACTACTGAATGCCAACTACATGACCAAGCGCCTAAGCGACCATTACCCTGTGCTTTACACTGGCCGTAACGGACGAATTGCTCACGAGTGCATCATTGACCTACGCCCGCTTAAAGAAGCCTCAGGCGTGACTGAAATGGACATTGCTAAGCGTCTTAACGACTATGGCTTCCACGCGCCAACCATGAGCTTCCCTGTTGCAGGTACGCTAATGATTGAACCAACCGAGTCTGAGTCTAAAGTTGAGCTAGACCGTTTTGTTGATGCGATGATTGCCATTCGTGGTGAGATTGCACGTGTTGAGTCAGGTGAGTGGCCAGCGGATAACAACCCGCTACACAATGCACCACACACCATGGCAGACATCATGGACCCAGCGTTTGATTCACGTCCTTACAGCCGTGAAGAAGCTGTGTTCCCAACGGCGGCGGTTAAAGCGAACAAGTTCTGGCCAACGGTTAATCGTATTGATGATGTGTATGGGGATAGGAACCTTTTCTGTGCCTGTGTACCAATGAGCGACTACGAGTAATCTTTGCTGCTTAGGCTCGCTACTGCGGTGTTGAACCTCGGCTCCAGTCCTCATTGACAACAGTCAACTCCGGGCTAGAGCCTTCGGTTCGCCTAGCATTAGCATCGCCAGCGACGCAATGACAGTGGTAGTTGGGTTATAGAAGTTTGTTATTTATAAAGAGAGAAAGCGACCTTAGGGTCGCTTTTTTACAATACACTCTTTATATATTCGGTTTTTCTCCAAAATACTCGAGCCAATGTTCTTCCCATTTTTCAGCCAATGAAAAAGTTTTAAACTTTGTATGCAAATCATCTCTTATTAATAACCATGGTTGCTGGTTTAGACCTGTAGTTCGTAATGCTCTAGAAACATTGGGAGATGCTTTTTTGTTTTGTTCATCAACAATATACATGTTAATTGTCTTGGTTAAGTCTATGCCTTGACTTGCTTCATGTCCTAAGAACTTTCTAATTAACAATGCCGTGAAAATCAAAGGTGCATATTCAGATTTCTCTTCTCGTACTATATCGAGAGTTGTAGGTATGAGGTCTGCGATTAGCTCTTCTAGATCACTTTCATCATTTTGTGGTGTAGATGAAATATCATCGATGCCACCAAATTCGAAACTAGATTGTAATAGGTTGCTATTCTGATATGTTTTTTGTTTGAAGTTTGATTTTAGGTAGTTAATGAAGTCGTCTATTTTTTGTTCTGAAGCTTTTATTTCTGAGTCTGAATTTAATAGAGATTCGCATATGCGTTCTTGTTTAAATTGATTTAATAGGTATGACGATATGGAGCTACTCAACCCCGAATTTTCAATAAGCGATAATCCATCTCTGATTACTTCTGAATAGGTGTCCCCCATGTAAGAAAAAAATTCTTCATACTCCTTTTTAGTGGAATTAAAATGTTCTTTATCGTGGAATGGGAGTTCATTTGCTATCAGGGATAGATATACTTTGTTACTTACTATGTCTTTAACAAGGATTGCACCTAGTGGGGATATTTTAAATGTTTTTCCTTGGCTAATTGTGAAGTTTAAAGTGTTTCCGCCATCAGTGGGTATTTCTACGCACTCAATTAATCTGTGCTTGATAGATTCCTCTATCGCGATAGTTATCCAATTACTATGGTAGCCATACATTTTTGCAAAGCTAATAAGCTTCTTTAGAGGAGTTCCATAAGGTGAGTCATTATTCAACAAAAAATGAAGTAGCCTTAGTTTTAGAAAGTATGATTTGTTTATATTCTTTGTTGGTATGAATATATTAGGTATTGGAGCTAGCGCATAGCTGTCTTCTGAAATCATGAGTGAGGCGATAACTTCTTCAAACTCCCATAGTTTATCATTTCCTATTTTCTTGTGAGTGCTTTTTAAAATCTTGTGGAACATTCTTATGTTGTGCCATGATATACAGGATAGTGTCTCTAGGATTCGTTGTCCTACAATTTTTCTTTGTATGGTTTTTTTTAATACTTCTGCATGTTCTAGACAAGATTTCTTGAATTCATTTAAATCGTAAGATTTTCTCCACTCTTTTATTCTAAAGTCTTCGTCGAAGTGTTTTTCAATATACTTTATTCTTTTGGATATTATTTTGTTGAAATCTGGTGCTTTAAGATGAATTACTCTATCTCCACTTCTTACATCTAACCAGCCACTATCCTTGTTGGTGAAGTAAGTAAACTCTCTCATGGTTATAATGACTGTTGAACCAGATTCTTTTGCGATTTTGTGTGCTAAAACATATGTCTCCTCTTGAAAGTGTTCTGAAGCCCTGTCTACATTATCAATGATCAAAATTGCTGGTTTTCCCTTATGCTTCTGATTCTTTAGCGTCCTAATTACAAAGTTATCGGTTTTTGATTTTAATTTTTCTAAGAGCTCCGCTTCTTTGTCAATGTATTTACTAAAATCAGATTTGAATTGTAATTGATAAGGCCCACTTTTTAGGGCGTTTATTTCACTGTTATACGTTTGTTTTAAGTTCTCGTATTCAAGAGTTTCTGGGAATTTTTCTAATAGTGCTTCATTTACACGATTTATTATTATATTTTTCGCATCAACCTCCCTCTGGGTAACATCATTTATCAGATCCACAATTATTGGTGTGGTAGAGTGTTTGTGATTTATTTTTGTCTCATTGATTACTTTCTGAACTAATGTAGACTTTCCACAGCCGACTGAGCCGGTTATTAGAATAACCTTTCCAGTTTGATGGTCGTTGATGATTGCTCTTGCGCTTTCTCCAGGATCTAGGTCTTCAGTGTCAAAAGGAAGATAGTTAGGCGTTGTATCTTTAAGTAAACGCTTTAAATCCCCTTTGTACTGTTCTAGTTTAGAGTCTGCTACGAAACAGTGCTCAAGCATTTTCTTTTGATTGCTATTAGTTATTTCGTCAAAAAAGCTTAAGTAAAATTCGTCTGTATACTTAGTAGAGTGGTAACTCCCCCATTTTAACTTTCCATAGTGGTTGCTCAAAGTTAAGTTGATAGGTGATGGGGCATAGTTTATCTCATTTAGGTATTGCTCTAACTCTCCAGATGAAACGCTATTTTTTGATAACAAGTCATAAAATAAATCGTAATAGAAATTGTCAGTAAATAAATTTCCAAAATAAATACCTTTCATACCATCAATGGACTTTCCAGGCTTTGGTACAAGTTGCATGGCAAACCACTCTGCGCCATTCGTAATCACAGCATGTGTGACCCGATTATCTTTACAGTACTGACTTGCTTGATTAATGGTATCTGTTAGGTTCTGCTTGAAGGCTTGCTTAAAATAAGAAATAGCGTAGTCGTTGTTGTGCATTTTTCTATTTGATGGCGAACTAAATGTTACGCCTATTTTCTTAGCTTCAACAACTAACTTAGGAACACCATCATGTGTTAACAGGTAATCTACGAACCCATTTGATGTTGTATGACTTTCTGGGTTAAAGTCGTTTGGGTGCCATCCTAAAATCTTTAAAGTTTCATCGATTAAAAGCAAACGAGTTGAGGCTTCGTTTGCATTATGAATAGTCGAGCTTTTGTTTGAATATTTTGCGATGAGCGATTTAATTTTGTCCAGCCCAACCTCTTTTTCGCTTTTATTAGTTTTCAACTCTAGTCCTTATGCTAACTCACTATTTTTCAATGCATGCGATATGAGTTTATTGAATCAAATAATAAATGGGTTAAGAGTAAACTTTTCAATTGGTGCTTGTATGGTTCAAATGAACTGAATTTTACAAGCGAATGATTGGCTTCTTCTTCCCTGAAAGGCGCTCTCTTATTGGATTAAGAGCTTGGCCTGCGTTTATTTATTTTGGTTATAGATTACGCTATTTCTTTTACAGTTTTCAATAGTGTATACAATCTAATCACGATTATTTTTGATGATAATTAGAGAGTTGTGGTTTATATGGGGTTAACTAATTTAATTAGCCTTTGCTAAATTAATTTGGCTGGCAAATAGGTCAGCTATTTTTCCTTTTGCCTTTTTTAGTCCAACGCTTTTAAGCATTACTGATTTAGCGTTATTACGTGTTTGGAATAGTGACTTTTGGGTAAGGACACAAAATGTCACATCTGTTGAGTGCTCGGTGTGTTCTGCATTGTGGCACCAAAGGGTTATTTCTGATATTGCTTATGGTTGAATTGCTATCGTTTAGGTAAATTGGTTGTGTTAGGTTTTATAGTTGCCTGCTTTTATCGAAGTAGTGTTCATATTGGTTGTACATAAAAGGGATTTTTATGAGATGTTTACCAGCCTTATTCTTGCTTGCCACGCCGTTTTCATCGCTCGCGATAGATGCTTATCATGTGGAATGCACAAGCTGCTTCACTGAAAGTGAGTTTGTTCAGGTTGCGAAAGAAAATGCTATTGATAAACAGACCATTGTCGTTAATGTGTTTAATGCCGAAAATGCTGACTTACGCAAATACTTAGTTGAGAAAAGTTCGAGAACGGTATGCGATCCAGACGGTAGAGAGCCCGATGCAGAGGGCGGTGTTATCGCTAATTGTTGGCAAGAAAACATTTTGACTGCTAAAAAGCAGGGTTTGATAGATGTTGAGCAGACAAACTTTCATGACTTTTCTTCGGCATTGATAGAGTTCAGGGCGCTGTCAGAAGGCACCTCAGTTAGTATTCCAGAAAAGCTTGTTCCTAGCGGCTATGACTTAGTAGGCGCTTCTTTTCGTCAAAACGATGTTATCGATTACTTTAATGGCCAACCTAGTAAGAACAAAGTTTATGAGAAGCTGATTCACTATATTAATTTGGGTTCAAAAATAAATGATTTAGGTATGACATTCCCAGTACCCGCGATCGCTTTTGAGTTTCCAGATAAAAGTAAGGCCTATGCGATAGTGGACTTTGTCGATATAGATAACAATATCCATTTTAAGTTCTCTAAAGTTATCGATAACAATGGCAATGTAGTGGATTTGAAAGCGCAAAATCCATTCTCCAAGTTTTATGATGTAAGTGGACTTTCTTTACCGTCTTGGCAATCGCTTCATCGCGCACTAGAAGCATACGGGCTGGGGGTGGTTGACGTAAGTAGGCAAGTAGTCCCCCAAGGCGTCATCACTATTATTGATTGTTCAGCGAGTACAGAAACGGTATGTCGGAATCCTAAATAGGAAGCAAGCCGCTTTGCAATAAGAACTGCCACTGGCAGCTCTTTAGCTAGCAAGAAAAGTGGGTATACTGGTTGCCTTCACTCCCCTATGTAATCTATCGAAAACTTAGCCAATCCTTCGTAATAGTGCTTCCCTAAATTCCTGTGGGTTTCTATGTAGTGCTTCGAAATAGGCTACATAAGCCGCATATTTTTGCGTTTGCATAAGTATCCTAGCTAAAACAGGTAGTGATATGAGCATCATGAAGAACCACTTGTACTCATGTTCAAGCACCATGGCGATAAATAAGTAGCTAACTAGATTAAAGAAAATGCTAGCCTTGTTAACTAATACAGCATTAGCTCTGCCTCTAATAACGAGTAAGTTAGCGATGATGAGTGGCAAAGCTATCACTAACTCTATAGACAACAAAAGAATTCCAAAAGTTTGGTTAGAAAACTCACCAACTATGGATTGCAGCGATAGCAATAATAATGGTGCGATAACGCCAGAGCTAATGATTAGCAGCATGATTACTGTTATACCAACCGCAAAAATCCATAGCGAGAAGTCGTATTCATCGAAGAAATTATCGGTCATTTTCACTCAGATCCTCATAGATGCCGATGGCAATAGTTTTTATCGAGCCATCGAATGTGCTTCCTGTAACACTTAAGCTTGCACTGACAGCATTTTTTAGATTTAAAGATACCGCGTTAATGATTGCTTGACTGCCGTAACGCTTTGTTAGTTTTCCTGAATTTGTTAAAGCCTTTAATGTTTGAGTACCAATTCCCGGATGATTTAGTCTTTGAATCTCAAGCGTTAGCCTACGTCTTTCTGGTCGACTAAGTCCTTTTAGTATTGCTGGTAAGGGTTTAGAGGTCGTGACTCGAAGTGTTTGTACCATTTTTATGGTTGTAGCACCTGCTGAAACAGCTCCCCCAAGTGAGATAATATCTAGCGATGTTGTAATAGCTTGATACCATTCTTGGTTATCCAGCCAATCCAGTTGCTGGGGGTTAGTAGGCTCTAAGGTTATGCGTCCCAAGCCATTAATACATTGAAGCCCCGAGGCCACAGCTGCTGCATTTCCTAGGTAGGTAACAATGGTACTAGCACCACCTGTGAGAGGAATTGCTGTAGTGGCGCCAGCAACGACAATCCAGCTTAGTACTGCGGCAGTGCAGCTCAATCCAGTATTTATTAGCTCGCCTGTTAGCTTACTTTCACGGCGTGATGTTTTTAGTTCACTAGCATAGTTTGCGGGTGAGAGTTGTTTTGGTGGTTCTCTTAAAATTAGCCGTATCGGATCTTTACGGCATATTGGAACGAATGGTCTTAATGTGACAACAGTGAATTCATGATCAATGAAAACTACGCCAGCACCTGTAGTATTTGGATCTGAGTCCAATGCTTTGAATATATCAGCAATATTCAATTGGTTTTTAAGGCGTATTTTGAGGCTTTGTTCTCTGTATTCCTGCAGGGGAGAACGTAAAAAAGTCGCAGACATGTTTTATTCCTTTAATCTTTCTCAACCATCCATTGGTTGAAAACGATTCTACGACGAAACCTTTCTATTTTATAGCCGCTAGCTCTTCGAAAACCGATGGTTTCTATTATTTAATACTTACAGTTTATTTAGCATGTATAAAGGAGGGGCATACTAGATTGTTGTCAGGCAAGGTAGTCGGGGAAGTGGGTAAAAGCAAACATGTTGCCGATTGCTTTTACCCACAATGACACCCATAGAAATATTTAGGTTGCTTTGTGAACACCTCTCTTTAGCAATTTAGGTGTGGTTTTTGCAAAGTCGGTGTTAGCTTACTCATAAAATAATCCGTGAAATTACTTTAACAAACATACCGTTTTTATCAAGAAAGGTAACACTGGAAATTCAATATTTTCAAATTCATAGACTTGTTCGTCGTTGGTTAACTCAGCATCTAGACTCTTCATTAGTTCGATAAATGTATCGGGTGTGTCAGTTTCTCTTTGGTATGCGAGCCAAATAAATAACTCTTGAGATTGAAATTCAGTAAACAAAATTTGCCTTATGGATATCTCATGAAATATGTTACCCGGCAATCTAGATTTAATTGATTTTCTTGGAAATTGAAACGTGCCATCTAGATCCGTTATACACTTGTCAACAATTTCGTTGTCATTGTATGTAAGGCTTCTAATAACGGTTTGATTTGGAAGTGGTAGACCGTTGTGCGTCAATCTTCCATTAACATCTGGACATAACTCAACGGTATATTTCTTAAGCATTCCTAGCATGATGATTGCTCCTTGCAATTTAGTTGCTGATTATATGTACTGACCACTACAGACACCCATAGTTAATGGCGTAAATTACAACCTCCGACTATGCTTGATTTGCGCATTTAACAAGGAGGTTGCATGCCAAGGCCTAGACGAACCCTCATTAGTCTCGAAGATACTGCTTACTATCATTGCTGCAGTCGAGTTGTACGACGCGCTTTCTTATGTGGTGATGATAAGTACACTGGCAAAAATTATAATGACCACTACAGACACCCATAGTTAATGACCACTACAGACACCCATAGTTAATGGCGTAAATTACAACCTCCGACTATGCTTGATTTGCGCATTTAACAAGGAGGTTGCATGCCAAGGCCTAGACGAACCCTCATTAGTCTCGAAGATACTGCTTACTATCATTGCTGCAGTCGAGTTGTACGACGCGCTTTCTTATGTGGTGATGATAAGTACACTGGCAAAAATTATGACCACCGCCGTGGTTGGGTAGAAGCTCAAATCTTGAAACTTACCGAAGTATTTGCCATTGACGTGGCAGCCTATGCAGTGATGAGCAACCACCTTCATGTCGTCCTTCATATTGATCTTGAACAAGTTAACGCCTGGTCAGATAGGGATGTCGTATTACAATGGCATAAATTGTTTAAAGGAACTGGCTTAACGCAGAAATTTGCCAAAGGTGAAGTGATTGAAGAGTATGCAGTTGCTCAGCTTAAACATCTGATAGCGACGTATCGCTCGCGCCTTTGCGATATTAGCTGGTTCATGAGGTGTCTAAATGAGCCTATTGCAAGACAAGCTAATCTCGAAGATAACTGTACAGGACACTTCTGGGAAGGGCGGTTTAAATCACAAGCATTACTCGGTGAAGCGGCGGTGTTGGCCTGTATGGCCTATGTAGAACTTAATCCGATACGCGCTAAAATGGCGAGTACGCCAGAAAAGTCGGACTTCACAAGTATCAAACTCAGAGTAAAAGCAGCACTTACAGGAGAGCAACCTAAACGCCTTTTACCATTCATTGGAAATGAACGTGCCAACCAACCCAAAGGTATCGCTTTATCACTGCAAGACTACCTCATACTAGTCGATGAAACAGGCAGAGTGATTCGAGATGACAAGCGGGGCGCTGTTGATTCAAAGGCTTGTGACATACTAAATAGGCTAAATATCCCCTCAGCCAACTGGCTTAAAATTGTCACTGAGTTTGGTCAGTTGTTTCATGGCCCAGTAGGGACATTGGAGGAGTTTAGCCACTACTGTGAACATCTAAATAGGCGAAGGCGACACTTCTCAAGTAGTTGCCAGTTTATGCTAGCTAACTAAGTTTAAACTTTCACATTTCCCGCAACCCTCAGTTCCTTTAGCAGAGTTAACGCCCCGTGCGCTAAAAACAGCAATTAACGCCAGATTTTGCCAATTTAGGCTGATTTATAATACTAACTTTTACTAAGCACAGCATTAGAAGGTACAAATCTAATTCGTCTTTGAGCAGTTAGCAGCAACCTTGTTATATTGTTGATTAATAATGGCTGTCTATAGTCTCGTTTTCTTCTGTGATTGGTGTTCAGCCGATCCGTTCAGAATGCTCGGTAATGTTGTGCATAAATGCGCAAATTCCGATCCGTTCGTACCTCACTGAGCGAAATTTGCGCATTTTCGCACAGTCGCTAGCTTCGCTAGCTCCTCTAGTAAGGACTTTTTACATATATGAAAAAGGAATTTGGGTATGTGGTACAAACACCCGAGATATTTGAATGCTAAAAAGCGCTTTATAAAAGAGTCAAATGCTTCAACTTTGGGTAATTTGTCAAGCCACCTTCCTAAAATCATTTTTATTTGTGGTGGTGATGAAAAAAAGTGCCATAACAGAGAAAAGATCGAGTCTTATTTGGATCGGTACCATAGTAAATTACTGCATTTTCGGGCTGAATACGCTTGGGCGGAGATGTCTAGTGTCGTAAGTAAGAGCAATACTAACGCCCTAGACTTAGAGAAGTGGCTAGCTGGTTTCTCGGACGCTGTCGTTATCCTTGTTGAGTCATTCGGTACAGTTGCAGAGCTCGGGGCATTCTCAATTAGTGACCCGCTCAGAAAAAAATTATTGCCAATATTAGACAAGAAGTTCCAAAATGATGACTCGTTTATTAATACAGGGCCTATCAGGTGGGTTGATAATGATTCTGTTTATAAGCCGAGTGTTTATACCGACTTCTCTACGATCCTAACCTGTATGCCTGAAGTCGTTTCAAGGCTTGAAGCCAAGACCGTTTATAAATCAAGAGATTTAGAAGACCGGTTTGGAAACCTTGAGTTTTCACGTAAAGAGTTAATGTTTTTTATCCTCTATATAGTTACAGCTTTAGGGCCTATTTCTGCGAAAGAGATTTGTGATATATCTCACAGCATTATTGATTACGGCAAAGGGGCAAAACATAAAAATGAGATATCTTTTATCTTGTCACTATGTATTGCGTTGCGGTTGGTAGAATTTACGGTTATAGATGAAACAAAGCTATTTACTTGTGTCGACTATGTGAAACTATACCGCCATGAATCGACGAAGAGAGCATTAAGGTTATCGCAACATCTAAGAGCTAGATGCCTTTCTGATCTTTTGTTAATACCAGAATTTAATGAAACTTTGAGGAAGGTTGATAAGAATGTTGCTTGAGTATCTATCGAATACTTTACTTCTAGAAAAGTCATACATAGCAGATATTGCAGATACAGCATCTCAAAGATATAAGTTATTTCACGTTAAGAAGAAGTCTGGCGGACAACGAACAATTCTTCATCCTGCTAGAGAATTAAAAGCTCTTCAAAGAGTTATTCATGATGATATATTGAATTCTCTTCCTCTTCATGAATCGGCATTTGCATACCGTAAAAATATTAGTCTACTTAATCATGCAAAAGTTCATGCTGGTGGGAGCTTTGTTTTGAGGATGGATTTTAGTAACTTTTTTGAGTCCATATTACGTGATGATGTTGTGATTTTTGTCGAACAAAATAAGAGTTTGATGGGGGATGGTTGGTGCAGTGAAGATACGGAACTCTTCACTAAACTAGTTTGTTTCGGGAACTCGCTAACAATTGGTTCTGTTACTTCACCTTCGTTATCAAATGTAATGTGCTACGGGTTAGATGAGAAGCTTAAAAAATTATCTTACGCACATGATGTAAAATATTCTCGCTATGCAGATGATTTATATTTTTCGACACATAGGCCAAATGTATTAAGAAAGATACAGCTTGAGGTTGTAAAAATCGTTAGGCAAATTAGTTTACCTAGCAATTTATCAATAAATACATCCAAAACTCATCATACTTCACGGAAAAAGAAAATGGCCGTTACTGGCTTGACTCTTACTACTGATGGTAGTGTTTCTATTGGTCGTGAAATGAAGAGGAAGTTGAGAGCAATGATTTTTTCTTGGGAGAAGTTGAATGGTAAGGAAAAGAAGTTTTTAGTTGGATATTTATCTTTCTGTTCGTCAGTAGAGCCGGAGTTTATAAATTCTCTATGTAGAAAGTATGGAGCAGAACTGATTACTAAAATCCAGCGATCGATTTTAAAGTAGTTTAATTCAAACTAGCATTGGAAGTTTTAAGGCCTCATTTTGGCTATTTTACATCGGTAATAGCATACGAAAATCCCAGTTATTCCTCCTTTAAGACACACAACACCACCCCAAATTAAAAATAATTGAAATTATTTTTTAGTCATTTAAGCCATCTATTTTCCCTCAAAATTATAACTTTCTCTGAAAACATCATTTTTCACCTATACGTAACCGATTGAAAAATAGACACTCTTAAAAAAGTCCTCGCGATTCGCATTGGTAAGCCGCTTGTTCTTTGGCTCTAGCTAGCATAGCGATTTCATCATTTAGTGCATAACAGTAACCAAAGATGAACAGTGTCAGTAGGAGTATCGCGAATAATGCGTGAGCTTTTTTGTTGTTCAATAGTTTCATAATTCATAGTTATCTTGTGCTCACAAGTAAGCGTTATTCTTTAAAGGTCGTTGTTGATTGACGCATCAGTATTTGTACTATCAGTTTTGTGTCAGTACTTCGGTATTGTTGATTGACCTGCTCTGCTAACTCTAATGCATTAAGCTCAGTTGATTTTGCTCTAAGTGATATATCTGCGCCATGTGCTATTAGAAACTTCACTGAAGAAAAATCCTGATTTAAGATTGCCGCATGCAATGGTGTTAAACCTAGCCCATCAATATGGTTAATACCGTCGATATTTACGCCTTTGTTTATAAAATACTCAGCCAAGGCGAGTTTTTTTTGCTGATTATTACCTGCCAATATGAAGCTAAGTCCCGTGGTTTTCGATAACTCCTCAGCATAGGCTTCGCCCCCTAGATTCGTAAGTTGAAATTCACATATGAAAGGCGGCAAGTAATACCCGCTCGCATCATCGCTACAGACGATAAGCTCCTCTACTGACATATTGTATAGATTGTAAGAGGTTGCTATAGCTGTAGAACACAATATGAGCGACATTAAAACTGCTATTTTTTTCATTAGCGTATTTACCCTAGGCCGAGTTGTTTTTCGATAGCCGGCGTTAATATAAAAGCAATTTGCTGGTTTTGCTTGTCATTGATGTTACTGAGACCTGTCGCTAAAAGTTGAAATTTGGTTTTAAATCGCCTTGCGAGTTCATTACGAACAGCAACGTAGATCTTCACATTTTTTAGATCGTTTATCGTGGCATATTTAAACCAATGTTTAGCAGCATTTTTGGTGAAATCTTGGATTACTTTTTGTGTCGATGTGGTTGGGTTGGCAGTAGCTCTAAACAGTGCTTCTACGTAACCTATTGAGTAGCTTGCATCAATAGCACTGACCAGCAATGCTTGGGTAAACTCTTTGATAGAGTCATTGATTGTTAGATTGTCTATCAGATCGACTGGCATGCGATTAAAGATGAATTTAAGTACTAATTTAGTTTCTTCGCTAGTTAAAATGAGTTCGTCTTGTGTAAAGGTTCTTAAGTAGATAGGTCTAGTCATGGCTCATCCTTGATATGACTCTAAGAAACAGAGTGTTCTAACTCTAAATGGAGAGGCTGAAAGCTGCTTATTTTCAAGCTCGTAAACTTGCTCTTCAGTAGTCAATTCAGCGTTTAACTTACTCATTAATCGAATAAATACTTTTGGGGTATCAGTTTCTCTTTGGCATGCGAGCCAAATAAATAACTCTTGAGATTGAAATTCAGTAAATAAAATTTGCCTTATGGATATCTCATGAAATACGTTACCCGGCAATCTAGATTTAATTGATTTTTTTGGAAATTTAAACGTGCCATCTAGACCCGTTATACATTTGTCAACAATTTCGTCGTCATTGTACGTAAGGCTTCTAATAACGGTTTGACTTTGAAGAGGCAGATTGTTGTGAGTTAATCTTCCTTGAACCTCAGGGCATAACTCGACGGTATATGTCTTTCGTAGCATTCCTAGCATGATGATTGCTCCTTGCAGTTACTTCAATGCACAAAGAGCTCTAATAATTAACGGGTAAGCAGGCGCTTCAACATTGGCTAATTCATACACTTGTTCTTCATTAGATATATCTGAAACGAGATTACGTAAGTGCAGTTTGCAAATTTCTGGACAAGAAATGTCATGTTGGTTTGTTGCCCAAATATAAGTTTCTTCTTTGTGATTAGAGAGAGTAAACTCAATCACCTGCCTCACTACCGGCTCATGGAAAATATTTCCAGGAAGGCGAGATTTGATAGACTTTTTATCAAAATGAAACTCACCATCAGCATTAGTTAAGCAATTATCTGAATACTCTTCATCAGCGTAGGTTAAGCTGCGTTCTATAAGAAGGTTTTCTATTGGGGTACCATCTTTAGAGATTCTTCCATGAACCTCAGGGCATAACTCGACGGTATATGTTTTTCGTAGTATTCCTAGCATTCCTAGCATGATGATTGCTCCTTGCAATTCAGTTGATGATTATATGTACCGCATATTGCCATGTAAACTTATTTCTTAATTACGTATAGACTCTGTTTAGTTGCTAATAAATAAAGATAATTTTGTAATTGAAGTAATACTTGTAGGCGTAGAATAAAGGCCCGAGTGATGAATATTGAAGACCTCAACGTCAGTGAATTTGTGCCCCAGTTTAAGTACGTTTTTGCTGTCAGTTATTTTGGCTGGCTGGGGAGATGTTGACGCGGTTTCGACCTGTAGCCTTGGCTTGGTAGAGTGCTTTGTCGGTACGTTCTATTAACTCTTTGTAAGACTCTTTGCCTTTTTCGCCCACACCAAAGCTTGATGTCACTTTGATTGCATAGGGCCAGCGATGATCTTCAATGAGCTCACGCAGTGATTGTGCCAGTTGGTAGGCATCGGCCAATCTTGTGTTGGGACACAGGAGCAAGAACTCCTCGCCACCCCAGCGGCATAAAAAATCGCTGGTTCTGATGTGCTCGCTAATAACGCGAACAATAAGCTGTAGCACTTCATCTCCTGCATTATGCCCATGGGTATCATTGATTATTTTAAAATGATCGATATCGAACATAATGATTGAGACAAGTGGCATATCGTTGGCGAGTACTTTTCCAATCCCGTGTCGATTCAAGGCGCCGGTTAATGCGTCTCTCTCTACCTGAGTTTTTAATGCCGCGGCCTCATCATTTAGCAGCTGGTTTAATTGTTTTAATTCGTAGGCTCGTTGCAGGGCGTTAGCCAGTTTGGCCTTCGCGCGAAAGATGTTAACACACACTCCGGTACACGCGGCCAGCAGCCACATGATAATCAGGCTACGATAAACAGCGGTGTCGCTAAATCGCTTACCAATAAATTCAATGCTTTCTATTCTAATTAAGTATTTACCGGGCTTTATGTTATTACCTGTTGCAAATTCTAGCTCGACAACATTGTCCAACTCAGGGGCAATCATATCGATCGGTAACTGCTTTTCTACTAACCACCATGTGGGAACCTGTAACGCTGAAAGTGGGATAGTAATATGACGTTGTGCGACAGTGGGCCAATATTCAATGCCACTATATTTCCATGAGGCTTCATCATTAATAGAAGAGTAGTGAGGGTTAAAGCTTCGCAGATGCAGTCTAAATCCCGATAATGGCTGGCGTTGATTTAAATAATAGGCAGACACCTTAACGGACGTAAACTGGGTTAGGTCGATCGTATTGGCCACAGTGTGTGTGGCATCTAACCCAAAGCTGAATGATAACTCGCAAAAAGGCCATGGATAATCGGATGCAATGATGTCACATTCAAACAGGTAATGGTCATCAAATTCAAATAGCTTAGCGACTGAAGCACCGTTTTGGCTGCTGTCAGTGATAATATATTCTGGAAAACTGCTGTTTACATCAATTAGCAAGCTTTTGTTGAGGAAATATCGATGCAAAAACAGCACGCTAATCGTTATCAAGATTAACAAGACAATAACCAGATTATCTTTACCTTCTCTTTGCATAAAACTCACCTATATCGCAGGTAACCGCCACGATAGTAACAATGCAATTAGCTTAAGCTTAGTTGAGCATGCTCAAAGCGACAAAATGTGTTCTTAGCTGCGGCTGAATTTTTTTGTGGGCAATTATAGTGATGAAAATGATATCAATGGTTAAGCACAATTCTCATGGATGATGCTTAAAATGCCGCTTCCCGACAGCGAGTTAATAAGTGTTGGTGCGTTAGTGGTTATTTGAGTTTAGTGGGTAGTAGTGAATAACAACATCACTAAGGTTCAAGGCAAAGCGGCGATAAAGCTAGGCCTTCATGATATAGAGGAGCTATTTTGTCCATTAGCTTGACATTCTCACCTTATTTTCAAGCTGTTAGGTCGACGAATCAGAGTGTTATTTTTCGTAAATCATTGTTTATCTACGACTAATGTCTGAGTCCTAAAATGCGTTTATTGGTCGCTATGCCTGCGTCCTTCAGTTAAGGTGCCTCTAATCTATTTTGTAGTCCACTCGGTTGCGGGTGAGTAATAGGGTTGATATGAGCAGTACTTCTGAGTCAGTAGGTGCGCCAAATGGTGCAGCGAATAGCGCGGGTGACGATCATAGCGCGGGTGACGATCAAAGTTATCAGCAGCAACATCGTGCCAGTTCAACATTTGAATCCCGTGAGGCGTACTTAGAGCATGAGCTAACTATCATGCAGCCTAAGCGTTGGCGAGCTAACCTGCCTGGGCGAGATTATCGCTTTGAGCCTGAAGACTCGATTGCGGCGATGGCGGCCACCATTGGTAAAGTGGTAATGGTTGGGGCAATTGCGACGACCTTTGCGACATCGCTAGGGCTACAAGAAAGCTTTATTTTAGAAAATGTCCGTTATGAGTTGATCATTGCTGCATTTTTTATCGTGGTGTTTTCTGGTTTTATCCTACCCACTGCTAACTTAGCCGGTACCCACGGCCCGCTTATTCCGATTATTCCGATTGTGGTTGCCGCTGGTGGCCACCCGATGGCATTTGGCCTGCTGATTGGTGCGCTTGGGTTAATACTGGCCATTAGTAAGGGGGGCAGTTTACTGGCTAATTTGACCAGTAAAGGGGTATGTGGAGGCTTACTGCTTTACCTCGGCTTTGTGGGGACGGCCTCACAGGTGAAAAAGCTGTATGCGTGGGCTGAAAGCATTGAGATGGCGCATATCGCCTTTGTCGTGATATTTTGCACTATCATTTTGTATGCCTTGCTTGAACACTGGCGTAAACGTTGGCTGGCTGTGCCATTGAGCTGTTTGCTCGGCGGCACCTTAGCATTTGCTATGGGCGCTCCCTTTGAGTTTCAAACCGCGCCGGGTTTACCAAACATGAATCCGATGTATTGGTGGGGGGAAGACTCAGGTTGGATGTTAGGCTTACCCACGATTGAGAGTTTTATGGTGGTGTTGCCGTTTGCGATTTTAGCCGTTGCTATGTGGTCACCTGACTTTCTAGGCCATCAGGTGTTTCAAAAAATCAATTATCCACCGCGCACTGAGCGAGTGCATATGAGTATTGATGACACTATGACCAGTGCATCGTTCCGTCAAACTGTCGGCTCTTTACTTGGTGGGGCTAACTTCACTTCGTCATGGGGCACCTATATTGTGCCAGCGGCAATTGCTAAGCGACCCATTCCAGCTGGCGCCTTATTAACGGCACTGTTTTGTGTTATCGCTGCACTGTGGGGATATCCAATGGACTTGGCTATCTGGGAGCCGGTGTTATGTGTTGCGCTGGTGGTGGGGGTGTTTATTCCGCTACTTGAAGCGGGGATGGAGATGACCCGCGAGGGCAAAACGACGCAGTCTGCCGCGATTGTGGTGTTCTCATCGGTGTTGGTTAACCCTGCTTTTGGCTGGTCATTGACCATGCTGTTAGACAATTTAGGCTTAATTGGTTGTAAAGACCGGAGTGCAAAACTGACCAAGATGAATCGTTGGATAGTGCCGAGTATTATGTTTGTCATCCTCACTAGCGTGATGGCGATGGTGGGCTTATTACCCGGCATACCTGCGCTGATCTCAGGCTTAAATTAGTAATGATGATCCACGGTTAACCTGTTGGGTTTACTTCAAGTTATAAAATGTAACTTTATAAAATATAAGTAGTAAAGCCTTACTGTTATTTATTGCTGTTAGAATAATTGTTTGAATTTAATAAGCATTGGTTTAGGTTTTATTGTTCTTGTTTTGTAGCCGTGGTGGTTATTTTTATAATTTTTTCCTAATTTAGCTTGTTTTTAAGGTGTAGGTAGCTAGGTTATTAACGCTTTAAAAAGGCCGTTGGCAATATTCTTATTACCATTGGCCTTTTAAAAGAGATTTAAACAGATTTGTAAATTAACTTGTTCAGAATTTATACTATTTCAATGTCGCCATGGCTACAAAAGAAAGGTTTCTATCACTTGCGGAACCATTTCCACCGCCAGTTTTTATTTTACATTTAGTATTGTTTATCGCAATTAAGGTACAGTTGTCTTCGGTACTGCCACCTGAGCTTGAAAAATCAGACCAGCCAGGATAATTTTGTGTTGCAATGACTGCAGGTGATGAACTAAATGTACCTGAGTTAAACGCGCAACTATATTCACCTGTATCATCGTGAATTGCGATAAAACCATCACCTGAGTGTATGGTGCCGTCAGCATTGATATCACCTGTTGCCATTTTTCTTGTCGTGCTCGTTGACGCAAAGGATGGGTCGCAAGCAATAAAGCAAAAATTTCTATCTGATGCTGAACCATTGCCGCCACCTGTTTTAATCAGCACTTGTTGTTTTTTTACTGCAACAACGACAGCGTTATCATGGGTGCTGCCACCATCACTATTAAACTGGTCCCACTCTGGGTAATTCTGCAATACTGTAATCACCGGAGGCTCACTAAAAGGTTGGCTGAAGGTGATTAAATAAAGCCCTGTGTCAATTTTGGTTGTGAAAAAGTCCGGGTAATCATCAACATTGGTGCCATCAGCATTAACAAGACCTGAGACTAAACCGACATCAGTTTCAGTTTCTCGAGAGTCGATTGCTAGGATAGAGAAATTTCTATTAGAGACCTCCCCACTGCTATTACCAGTTTTGACTTTAACTTTGGTTTTATCGACGGCTATAATTGTGCAGTTATCTATGGTGCTTCCCCCTTTGGAGCTAAAATCACCCCAGCTGGGGTGGTTTTGTGTTAACAAAATACTTGGTACTTTTGAAAATGCTTCGGCGAAAGTAATCTCGTATATCCCAGTGCTTTCTTTAATTACCGAGACGTAGTTACCTGAGTAGAGTGTTCCATCAGCATTAATGTTACCACCAATAATAGTATTCATAATTTAGTGCTCTCCTTTTCAGTTTTATTTAAGCCACTTTGATTTTTATTCAATGTAGCCGTCGGGATCCTGTGTTAAATTTTTTAGCCTTGTTAAAGTATGGCTTGTAAATTTTCTTGATTAACTTTTTGTGGGCGTCATTTTAAAGTAGATTGTCAATTTTGTTATTACAAGTTTTTAATGTTTTAATGTTTTAATGTTTTAATGTTTTATGATTGGTGGAAGTTGGTGTTTTTGTTATTTATATTTTTTCTGTGATGATGATGTTGTCTGGTTATATTGGTTTTGGTTTAAAACTTTTTTGTTAGCTGTAACGGATTTTGTTGGTCTTTAGTCTTATCCCATTTAATATATGCTTCAATATGTTCTCGCATTGTTTCGTATTATTAGTGGGTTTCTACTTGGCCACTTGTCAACATTGCTTAACATTGAGATTCGGCTAAAAAGTCAGTTTATTTGAACAGTTTCCATCGAATACTGGTTGCGGGCTAGTTTTATTTTTCCCTTATAGAGTGAAAAACTGAAGAAGTACATGCTATATCCACTATTAGTCGTCTCTAATAGTGTTATGGCCAAAGATAATATTGAACCCGTCCCAGAAGTGACCGATGACATTGAGCGTATTCAAGTTAAACGCTTATGGTAACCCTATCGTGATAGTGAGCCACTGATTGATACACCGCAAGCGATAGATAGAATGCCCGCTGATACGCTAGATAAAGAAGGTATTATCCGCGCTATAAATGCACTGGATAGCTTACCGACGAGTACTGTCAGCTAGAATAGTTAAACCCCTGTGTTTGACTATTACTAACGGCGCTATGGCGATAGCTGTTTTACTCGCATAGCATCAGTGCCGATCCTTTGCAGTTGTTACTCACTGCACACTCAATTAAAGAAATGCGCTTACTGATATCGATGTGATATGTTATAACGTATTGTGTTGGGGTGTAGCTTGATCTTTTGGCGGATGCTACTTAGGTAATGAAAGCGCTAATTGGGAGGAATTATGGGGGTTGTGTTAACTAAGCCGACAAAGCAAGTAGCAGTGATGGCGCAAAGCCAACTGCAAACATGCAGCAAGGCAAAGCTGCCGAAGGTGTTGACCGATATTTATCAAGACAAAATTAATATTGCATTATGGCAACGCAGCTTTAGTGATGACATGGCCGCTGCCATTACTGAGTTTGTCGCCGGCAATCCGCGATTTAGCAAATCAATGACAGTCAGTGCTGACAGCGTCTACCAGCTGTTGGATGAAGCCACTGATGGCAGCGCACCGGAATCGTTGCTCGCTGATATTACTGAGTTAGTTGATATGTTCTGTTGCTTGTTTGAACTCAACCAAGTTGGCCTTCGCATTGCGGTTATTGAGGGGGTGATGTGCCCTCGTTTTCATGTTGATAAAGTGCCTTGTCGGTTAGTGACGACTTATCATGGAGTTGCCACTGAATGGTTGCCAAATCACGCTGTAGATAGAAGTAAGCTAGGTCATGGCAGTAACGGTTTAGCCGATGCAGAATCGGGTCTCTATGGCGCGGATTGTCAGATTGAGCAACTGAGTTATGGTGATGTGGCCTTGCTTAAGGGGCAATCTTGGTTAGGCAATGAAGATACCGCTCTAGTGCATCGCTCACCAATTAATACAGCTGGTGGCGCAAGGCTATTGATGACACTCGATTTTGCTTAAAGCTCAAAATATAAAAAAAACGCGGCCCAGTGTCCTGAGCCGCGTTTTTATTGGTTAGGTGTATGGTTATTTTATAAAGCCAATAAACAGGTAGGCTGCCAGAATTACAGCGACCCATAGAACCATGTTACCTGAAGGGTAGGCGCTGGAGATAAAGCTGCCATTGCCTTTATGTTGGCGGGCCAAAAATGCTTGGCATTGGCTCAGTTTACCCAATGCAGCTTGGCGTAGTTGACCATCAACTTTCCAGATACCGGCAAATATACGCTGCACGATATTAGGCACTAGACGACGGTATACCCAGTCCACATCCAAATGGGTTGAGCGCAGCTCTGGTGGATACATGTTCTTTAAGTTTAACCATACAAACGCCAACGCTGAGAACAGTAACAGCTGAGTCTGTGCCAGCACGTGTGTCGCATCGTAAGGGTTGTATCCGGTATCGTAGGGGAGCAGCGAGTAGAGTGCTGCTGGATAGATACCAATACCAATACATAAACACGCCGCAATAAACATCGCCCACAGCATATTGCTTGGGGGATCATTCGCCCGAATACCTGAGTCATGGGCGAAGAAAGCAAAGTAAGGGATCTTGATTCCTGCGTGGTGGAATACACCGGCAGAAGCAAATAGCAGCATCAACCAAACCCAATCATGTCCACCTTCAATGGCGGCTGACATCACCATCGATTTACTGACGAAGCCACTAAATAGCGGGAAGGCGGAAATGGAGGCCGCGCCGACAATACATAAAATGGTGGTTTTGGGCATGGTCTTATACAGACCGCCAAGATCAGAGCCATTAATACGGCCGGTCATATGCAGTACCGCCCCCATGCTCATAAACAGTAAGCCTTTAAATATCACATCGTTAAATGCGTGAGATACCGCGCCGTTAAGTGCAAGAGCAGTACCAATACCAATCCCTACCACCATAAAGCCAACTTGGTTAATTAAGCTGTAGGCAAGTACGCGACGAAGATCGTTCTCGATAACCGCAAAGAAGATCGGGAAACAGGTCATTGCCGCGCCGATGTAGATGAGTAGCTCAGTACCGGGATAGCCGCGAGCTAATGCATAAACTGCCACCTTGGTGGTGAATGCGCTTAGCAGCACAGTACCGGTAGGGGTTGATTCCGGGTAGGCGTCGGTAAGCCAAGTGTGAGCGAAAGGAAACGCACATTTGATACCAAATGCGATAAAGATTAACCAGCCCGCAACGCCCTCTAAGCCAATAAAGTCAAAGCTGATGCTGCCGGTTTCGCCCACATAGAAAAGCGCGCCAATTAACAAAATGACACCGGAAAGCACTTGCATGATGAGGTATCGCATACCGGCGCTATATGCACGCTGAGTGCGGCGAGCCCAAATCAAAAATACTGAGGTAAAGGCAAGCAATTCCCAAAACACGAATAGGGTGATCAGATCACCAGCAAACACTGCACCAATAGCGCTACCAGCATAAAGCATGGCAGCGACTTGCTGTACAGTATCTTTCACATGCAAAGAGTAGATAATCGCGATTAGCGCGGCAATATGGAAAATATAACCGAACATCAAGCTAAGCTTGTCAGCGCGGTAGGGGACTAACTCATAGTCCAAGAACATCATCTGTAGATGGATACCTTCAGGTACGGTCCACAGATGTAAGCCACTTAGAATAGGAATTGCGATCATCAATGCGCCACGCAGTTTGCCACGTGTTGTCGCTGCAATCAGGCCGCCGATTAAAAACAGTACAAATGGCGGTAGCTCAAGCATCCACATTGCGGTCACCTATATGAGTAGAGTTAACTTGGTTAACGTTAGCGTTATCTGAATCGGTCGTAGAGTTAGAGTTTGTTGTATCTAGCTCTTCAACGTCATCGTAATAATCTTCCGGGCGCATTAAGAAGGTACGCATCCATTTGGCGATTAACACCAAGATGACGCAGCCGACGAAACCATAAATGGGATAGAAAATCGGTAGATTTTCCCAGCTATGGTAAACGTGACGGTGGATGACAAAATCAAGTACCACAAGCAGGCCACAGCAGGCGTATAGCAAATATAAAATACGCTGAATATTTTTGGGGTTATCAAAGAAGTATTGCTTCTCATTGTCCATGGCTGACTCCTGATACAGTCAAGATAGCTTTCGCCAGTTCATAAAAGGGCTGTGGATGAATGAACATAATCAAGCAGCCTAGCGTGGTAATGGTTAGCGCAATTAGCGAAGGCAATGGCGCTTCTTTTATGCCGCCAGCGGGCGGAGTGAAGCCTTTACCTGGGAAAAACGCATGATATGGAATGGGTAACAGGTAGGCGATGTTGAGCAAAGAGCTCAGCATTAGTGTTGCCATAATCACCCAGTGGCCAGTTTCCATGGTGCCCATCAGTAAGAACCATTTGCTCCAGGTACCGCCAGTAGGGGGCACGCCAATAATGCTCAGGCTGGCAATGAAAAAGGCCGCCATGGTGATTGGCATGGTGTAGCCAAGGCCACGCATTTCACTGATTTTTGATTTGTGGGCGGCAACTAAGATTGCGCCGGCACAAAAGAACAAGGTGATTTTGCCAAAGGCATGTGAGGCAATGTGCATTGAGCTGCCAATCACCCCTGACGAATTGGCCAGCAGTGCGCCAATGGTGATATATCCAAGTTGACTCACTGTTGAATAAGCTAATCGGGCTTTCAAATTATCCTGTTGCATGGCAACAACCGATGCCATTAGCACTGAAAATGCTGCTAAATACAGTAAAAAGTCGGTGGTTGGCAGTTTAGGTAGTAAGTCTAGACCAAAGATAAAGATACAGACTTTGAGTACCGTAAATACCCCGGCTTTTACAACGGCAACCGCATGAAGTAATGCACTGACTGGTGTTGGCGCGACCATCGCAGCTGGCAACCAACGGTGAAAGGGCATAATGGCGGCTTTACCAATACCAAATATAAACAGCACCAATATCGCCCCTGCAATAGTCGGGCTGACATTGGCATCAAATACCCCGCCGGCTTTAAATTCTAGGCTGCCACCGACTATCCAAGTCAGGATAATAGCGAGTAAGAAAAAGGCGATTGAAGTGCTGAGCAAGATCCCGAGGTAAACGCGTCCACCTTGCTTGGCTTTATCGCTACCTGCATGGGTGACTAGCGGGTAGGTTGATAGGGTCAATACTTCATAAAACACAAACAGAGTAAACAGGTTCGCAGAAAAGGCCAACGCCATTACCGCACTGATGGCCAGTGCGAAACAGATATAGAAGCGGGTTTGGTTATCTTCATTATGACCACGCATATAGCCTATGGCGTAAATGGTGGTAATGATCCAAAGAAAGCTGGCGATTAACGCAAATAGCATTCCTAGTGGCTCAACAACAAAGCTTATCTCTAAGCCTGGCATAAGCTCCCACCAGGATACTTCAATGCTCGCACCCGCTTGCAGTGCTTGGTAAAGATTGATCACGCAGTATAGCACCACAAGACTGATACTTATGGTTACCGCTTCTCGAAGGTTAGGTTTGCTTCCTGTTACGGCAATGGCTGCTGTGGCAAGCAAAGGTAATAGGATCGTTAGCTGTAACATCAGCGTCAAAGAAAGATTCATGGGTTAATTCCAAACAAACTTTGAGAAGCCGCCTGTGCTACTTGCACACTCAGGCGAGTATCAATACCAAAATAGATATTAGCGATGACCAGAGCCCAAATTGGACCGAGGAAAGACCAAGGCGCCTCTTTGACTTCACGTCCAGGAATTGGTGGTCTGAAGTAGGCGGTTTCGACGATTCGCCAAATGTAGACCACAGCTAATAAAGAACCGAGCAAGATCAGCGCAGCCACAGGCCACATGCCTGCTTCAACGGTGGCAATAAGTAAGTACCACTTACTGACAAAGCCCACAGTTAATGGCACACCAATCAAGCTTAATCCACCAACAACAATGGCTGACATGGTGAGTGGCATCTGTTTTCCTAAGCCTTGGAACTGACTTAGCTGAACGGTGCCGATGCGATACATCACCGCACCTAGGGCTAAAAACAATGCGCCTTTCATTAACGCGTGGTTAAACAGGTGCAGCAAGGTGGCCATCACGCCTGTACTGGTATTGATGGAGTAACCAATGATCATATAGCCCACTTGCGCGATACTGGAGTAGGCTAAAATATGCTTCACATTCTTTTGATAAATGGCGGCGATTGAAGCGGCAAACACGCCGACTAATCCCAATACCATCAAGATACTTTGCAGTGGCAAACTCGAGAATGAGAATGAAATGCCAAATACGGTAAAGGTGAAGCGAATCAGCAAGTACACCGCAACTTTGGTGGCGGTTGCTGCTAAAAATGCGGTGACAATCGATGGTGCGTAAGCATAGGCATTAGGTAACCACAGGTGCAGTGGAAACAGTGCCAGTTTTAAACAGATCCCCACAATTAGGAAGGCAAATGCAGCAAAGACAGTACGGGTTTGGCCAACGTCCACAAGTCGCATGGCCAAATCGTTCATGTTGAGTGTACCGGTCATTTGATACAACATACCGATACCAATCAAAATAAAGGTCGCACCAATAGTCCCCATGATCAGGTATTGGTAGGCCGCCCACAGTGCACGTCTGTCACGCCCAAGGGCGATTAATGCGTAGGCCGACAGTGATGATATTTCCAAAAATACAAACACATTGAATGCATCACCGGTCGCGACAATACCAAACATACCGGTTAACGATAGCAGGTATAGACTATAAAACAGGGCGTGACGGTCTTCGCTGAGTTCTTTATGGATACTCTTATTGGCGGCAAACAACACCACTGCGCCGATAGTCGAGATAATCAGCAGTAGGAAAGCGTTAAGCTTGTCAATGCGATATTCAATCCCCCAAGGTGCTTCCCAGCCCCCGAGCTCATAGATGATAGTGCCGGTTTTCATTACCTCGGCAAGTAGCAGAATACTGTTTACACAGGCCGCAACACTCACCAATAAGGCAAAAATCCACACCAATTTTGAACGATTGATAAACAAGCATAACGGGGCTGCAATCAGTGGCAGCACAACTTGTAAAATAGGCAGGTGAGCTAGCACTATGATTGGTCCTCGTTAAGCTGATCTTGTTTTTGGATCTCATCCTCTTCAACACAGCCATAAGCTTCTTTAATTCTCACGGCCAACGCCAAACCAAGGGCGGTTGTTGCAATACCCACAACAATGGCAGTTAGAATAAGCACATGGGGAAGCGGGTTTGAGTAGTCGCTAATCCCTTCAGCCAAAATTGGCGCGCTGCCGCGCTCAACCATGCCGACACTGATGTAGAAAATAAATACCGAGGTTTGGAAAATCGTTAGTCCAACCAATTTTTTAATCAAGTTACCGTGGGCGATAACGATGTAGAAACCTATCATCATTAACAGCACCACAATCCAATAGTTATAGAGTCCGAGAAACATCGTGCTCCCCTTTTTGTTCGCTGCCGTTTTGTTGTGCTTGTCGGCGTCCAGCAAAGCTGAAGAAGATAATTAGCATCACCGATGTCACCGTGATACCTACGCCAAGCTCAATAAGTAGAATCCCTAAGTGCTGACCTGCGACCGCATCGTCAGCCAATACGTTATAGTCGAGGAAATTGGCACCATTAAGCATGGAAACCACCCCAACACAGGCATAAAGCAGTAACCCTATTGCGGCAAGTAGCCTAATTAACCCTTGGTTGAATACGCGCTTGGCGGTGTCTAAGCCAAACAACATGGTGTAGAGAATAATTGCAGCGGCAAAGATCACCCCCGCCTGGAAGCCACCGCCAGGTCCAAAGTCACCGTGGAATTGCACATAGAGTGCAAACAGTAAGATAAACGGAATGAGTGCCTTACTGACAATACGCAATACCATGTGGCGTTCATGCATTTGCTCTTCAGTGGCTTCATCTGATTTGGCTTGCTTATTGCGTCTTGGCAAGGCAAGTAGTGACAGCACACCGATGCCAGCGGTAAAGATAACCGCAACTTCGCCTAAGGTATCAAAGGCTCGATAGCTGCCTAATACCGCAGTAACGATGTTTGGCACACCGACTTCTTGCATGGAGTCATGAATGTAGCGCGGTGCCACATGCATATGTACAGGAGCATCAACGGCGCCGAAGTAGGGCATATCTAAGGTGCCGTAAATCAACATGCCACCAGTAACCAAAACCACAAACAAGGCAAGAAAGGGCTTGTGACGCCCAGACTGTTCTTTACGACCTGTCATGGTGATGGCGGTTAACATCAAGAGCCCAGATATGCCGGCACCGACAGAAGCTTCAGTAAAGGCGACATCGACAGCGTCGAGTACCACAAAGAAGCTGGCTGATAGTAGGCCATAAATACCGGTTAACATGACGACTGCTAGCAAGTCTCTGGTGCGCACGATTGCGATTGCAATTACCACCAAAAAGCTGAGCAGTACAATATCAACTAAAGTTTCGATGATGTGTTTCCTCCCTCATCGGCGTCTTTGTGTTGCTTAGGCGCTAAGCCATTGTGAAGCGCCGCTTTCGCTAAGGCGTGGCTGGCAGACGGGTTGATAAATAGGGTAAATAGCAAAATTAAGATGAGTTTAATCAGCACCATACCGCTCGGGGTTTGTAGCATTAAGCCCAATAGGATTAAGCCTGCGCCTAATGTATCGGTAACACTTACTGCGTGCATGCGGGTGTAGAAGTCGGGAAAGCGTAAGATGCCGACTCCACCAGATAGACATAGGAAGCAGCCTACCAGTAGGCATATGCCGCTGCTGATTTCCAGAAAGAGACTCATTTCTCATCTCCTTTTGATGACTCGTGTTCATAGGGAGTGACCTTGAACTCAGCTGAGTCTGAAAAACGTAGCACGCCGATAACGCTGATAAAGTTAATCAGTGCATAGACGAGCGCGATGTCGAGAAACTCTGGGCGGCCCATTAAGAAGCCCAATACAGAGATCAGCAGTACGGTTTTAGTACCAAACATATTGAAGGCCAATATGCGATCGTAGAGGGTTGGACCGACGATGCAGCGAAGTATCGCTAGCAACATCACGACGAGAATGGCAATGGTGGCTGCAGCTAACATTATTTTTCTAGCTCTCTTACACGGCGGTCCATCTCGCCGGCTTTTAGTGTGTCGATATCAGCCTTGTGTAAGGCATGAACGGTGAGTTGATCGTCAACTAAGTCGATGGCTACGGTACCTGGGGTCAACGTAATGGAGTTGGCATAAATGACTTTGTTGATGTCGGTACGCTGACGAGTATCAATCGTGGTTAAGGTCGGCGCGATACTGCTATTGCCTAGCCAAATACGTTTGACCACACTGATGTTAGATAAGATAACTTCTTTAGATAGCCACAAGGTGTAGCCTGGCAAACTCGTAGAAAGGTGGATGGGTTGAGACTCATGGTCAATCACATCCATTTTTTGAGAAATATACAACACAAGCATGATGGATGCCGCGCCAAGAGATAGCAGCAGCGGGTTGCTGTAGTTGGAGTTTATCCACCAAAACAGCGCTAATGTTAGCAGTAGACTCAGCTTGTGGCTTGGCACAAAGCTGTTGTTATTTTCTTGTGTCATAGTATTTCACGTCTTTTATTGGCTCGATTAAGTTGGCCGTATTTTATAGTCAGGCAATATTCGCAGTGAGTTCAGTTGGTACACACTGCCGTTTATGTTGAGATTGTTTATCCACCTTCATTACACGCTGATTCGGCAGCCAGTGCTTGGTAGATTTGTTTGTGTAACAGCTGTATTGAGTCGGTTGTTGCTGGCAGCTGAGTTAGGGTTCGATTGACCACATTATCAAGTAGCTGTTGTTTACTTTGATTCGATGGAATGCATACGCCCGCAGCATATTTTTTCGATGTTTGGTTGCCCACTCGGGTTCGGTACGCTCTGTCTTCAAACCCGCTAGAAGCGGATCTCAGTTCATATTGTTGACTGGAGTTTAATGAACCAGCCAGAAAGCCTTGAATATAATAGGCGCAGGGTGAATTTGCCGTGTCGGTTGGCGAAGCTTTTTGAGACAAGCAAGATGACAGCAATAACTGTTCGTCTTGCACATTATTTGCTGCAGCAGAAAATGGAAAAGAAAGAGTTAATATTACTAGTACTAAGCGCTGTATCATCTTCATATAAACACCTTGGTTTTATGTTGACTTTATTATTGATTAGTAATCAGTAGGGCTAAGATTCTTCATTGCTATTACAGCCAGTTTGTTATGTAGGTTAAAAGTATTAAAACTAATTTATTTAACCTAGTAATTTGGCGTAAGCGCCTTTTTTTGCTGTGTAATGTCAATACTACCTCGTTGGTATGTATTGATTGGTAGCCATGTTGCCACTTGTTAATGTGCTTACTTAAATCAACATGAAATCAATGTGAAACCAACTCCTTTCGCTCTACCTAGTTATTTATAACACAAAATATTTAAGTTTAAATACTTAGCGGGTGTAAACTCGGATTTTGTTTCTTAAAGCTAAGAAATTTCCGAGTTGATGAGTCAAACCCTTATTGCCTTTGCGCTGTAGCCCCCTTATGGCAAGGGTGTAGAGCGAGTTGCTCAAAAAATTAAGCTTTTATTTATGTTAAGTTAAGCTTCTTTTCACTTTGGTTTAATTTAAAATTAAGGTTATTTTAAGGTTTGTCGCTAATTAACCCTAGTTCATTGTCAGCGATTTTGCTGAGTTAATTACGGCTGTTGGGGCGTATATTTGTTGGCTAGCGATTGTTTTGTTTGAGGCTGTAAGCTTGTACTGGTGTTTGTTATTCACGGCGAGAAAGTCGGCTTAACTAGCTGTCAGCACGCCATCTATCAGCATGTTATTTATCGGGCTGCTCGTTACTTGGTGGTTGTTAGTTATAAAACTTGGTTTATCGCGATAAGAAGTTGCTAGGTGCTAGTCATGATTGAGTGGTAATAGGAATTACAATCGCGATAATAAAAATAAGTTAAAACGCCAGTTCTATAATGTCTCTTATTGAAGTGTTAACTTGTTTTCTAAACTTATTCTTTTAACTTGTTTCTTCACTAATCTTATAAATAAGTTTGAATAAAAGCTCTAGTTTATATTATTGTTATAGCTTAACTTTATGACTTGTTTCAGCTCTACTTTAAGGGAAGTTGCTTAGGGAATAGTTAAAAGTAGCAGCTAAAAAGGAGAAGCTAAAAAAGTCGCTAAAAAGAGCCGTCGAATTGGTCTTCATCGTTTTAGCCTCACTAGTGGAGCAACAGTCATTAAAGCCGGGATATGCCAAGCTGAGTCTGTCAACATGAGCGCGCAGTTCATTCAGTGTGAGCCCTAGAAAGGATAAATGATGGGGTGTTAGTGATTAATCTGTTATGTTGTGGACTCTATTCATATATCTTTTGTTCGTACTATAGCGTTTGCTGATAAGGTTGATATGCAACAAGATTTTCC
This sequence comes from Shewanella waksmanii, assembly GCF_043643685.1. GTDB lineage: Bacteria > Pseudomonadota > Gammaproteobacteria > Enterobacterales > Shewanellaceae > Shewanella > Shewanella waksmanii_A. The sequence continues at coordinate 100,661 of NZ_JBHZSN010000006.1, read as the reverse complement.
AATGACAATAGTGGCCGATGGCCACTTTTCTGATTCACTAAAGCCATTGCTTGTTGAGCTTGAAATGTGGCTTAACTTCCAAGCGCTCAAAACCGATTGGTTTGCCAATGAAGCGTCTATTCTTAGCTTTGAATTTACCTTAGTGAGAACGTTGCAAGAAAAACAGTCTCAACTACAAAATGAAAACTGGGTTACCGAGCCAGGCTATGCTTACCACTACCAAAGCGACACGCAATTGACCCTTGCCTACATAGCTATCAACGATATTGCTGCTGCAGGCTCAGGGATTGAAAAAGCAATAAAAGCGAGATTGTTGGCGGTTGCTAACATTGTCGGTAAGCAGCATGGTTTAATACCATTAAGTTAGACGCTATATATTACGGACTAAATACTTACCAGCAAACACTTACCAGCAAATGCTAACCAAGCAATGTTAAGTTTGGCCGCTGTTAGCGCCATCGTTGTTGTGCTTTTAGCCCACAAACACATTGCGGGCAGACCCCTTTGACTGTCTTTGGACTTCAACAGTGCTGTTTAATCCCTTGCTAGCTTGCCATTATCGCTTGATTCAACGAGTTAATATCGAGCGGCTTTTGTAAATAGTGTATCTGTTTGGTTTTGCTTGCATCAGGTATTTCATCCTCTGAGTTTGCTGACAAAATAAAGTATTGGGCATGGTGATAACCTTGCTCTTTCAACCTGGCGATTAGGGTTAATCCATCCGTGTTATCTAACATGTAATCCATGAGCACAATCAATTGGCTGTTATTATTGATGGCTTGCTGATAGCAATGCGGCATCACTGTCAGGGCTTGCGGCTCATCTTTTGCGGTATAAACCCGATAACCTACGCTCTCCAGCATCGATTTACACACTTCTAAGTTGAAACAGTTGTCATCAACAACCAGTGCTATCTGCTGCACGTTAGTGCGAGCGGCCAGACTTGGTTGTTGCGCAGATATTGTCGGCGTTGTTACCTTGTTTGGTTTGCTGAGGCTCGAAGCTTCGTCATTGTTACCAGCACTATCGCGATCAGCCATGATGGTTTTTGATTGGCTTATTTTATAGGGAAAGCGAAATATCACTAAAGTTCCGCGTCCCTTTTGGCTGCGGATTTTAATACTACCGCCAACGCTTTCTAGAACACATTTACAGGTATAAAGGCCAATTCCGATGCCGGATTTTAGTGCAGTGTCAGAATGCGTATCTATGGTAAAGGGGCGCTTAATTGCATCCATGGAATGTTTTGACATCCCTTTGCCAAAGTCTTTAATGGCAACGCGAATGAAGCCGGGCGTATCTGGTTGTGTTGAAGGCAAAGGTAGTACTTTGACATCGTATATGACTTTGTCACCTGAGCTGTATTTAAAGGCATTATTGATAAAATTAGTCGATAGCTGAAACAACTTAGTGCTGTCCAGGAACAGCTCTGCTGGCATCGGTGTTGGCAATCGCATCAGCAATTGCTTTTTGTGGGTGTCAGCGAATGCGTGGTAGTAATCATTGATTTGAGTAAGTAGCCCATGCAAATCGGTTGGTTCATAATGCAGAGAAAGCGTGCCTGCACTTGCCTTGCTATAGGTCAGCGTGTTTTGCGCCACATTATTGAGGAGATTGGCTGACCAGATCATTTTATCTAATGTTTGGCTTTCATCGTCACTGCAGCAAGCATGCTGTTTGAGCATATTGGCATAGCCCAAAACGGCATTGATTGGGGTACGAATTTCATGGTTGAGGGTAGAAAGTAACGCGAGCTTGGAGTTTGTTTCGATTTTTGATTTTTCTTTATCCACTCGATGCTGCACGATGCTTGCAAGTAAAATTGAAAAGGAAAGACCAATCAAACTAAATATTATCAATATCTTAACTGTAGATAAGATCTCTTGTTCTGTGGGGATGTAATCAAGGGCCAAACTGTAGCTGGTGTTGTATTCTGGTAAATCGATAAATACTTCTGAATGGTGCCCAAATACCGATTTGAATTGCCGTGAATTTAACTTTTGGCATTCTTGGTTAATTAATGTGTCGGAGCCTAGGGTAAATTTTTCACAAATTCCCACCATTTCGTTGATGCGCTCTTGTATACGCTGGTGAGAGACTGCGTAGACAAGGTAGGGGTGTTTGGGCTCATCAATCTCTATGACAATAGTGGCAAAATCCTTTACTTGGTAGGTAATGCTACCATCTGTCGCTCGGCCTATTTGGCCGTTTTCTACCGCTTGCTGAAAATTGGGATCCGACAGGTATTTAGGCCGCAACTCAGTATCTAAAGTAAACGCGACTGCTGATTTTATTTTTAATAGATCTTTAGCAAATAGCGTGAACTCAGCTTTTGTCACTTCCGTTGAGGCATTAAAAAACGATCGCAATGCATCCATCATGATCCTATGCTGCATTAACATCTCTTTAGAGGCGTTAAACACTGAGTTAGCTTTGTTCTCATAGAACTTATCAAACTTATCTTGTGAGTTTTGCCAAAGCGTCACATTGATCAACAGGGTGATAATTAACCCAAATGCAAAGGCGATGTAGGTAAGAGGGCTAAATTTCACGTGCAACTTCCTGTAGTGAGCTTTGCAGTGCATTGATATTGGCGAGCAGTGTCATTTTTTCCTGCACTATTGGCTTGGCAGGTATTGCAAGATAACGGCATACACCAAAATATTTGTGATTCACGCTTTGTAGTGTTTGTTCGCCATTGGCGGTTAAGTTCTCCACGTCATTTTGCAGTTGATTAAGCTCAGAGGCTAAAACCTGTGACAGATGCTGTTGTGTCGGGGTGTCAAACTGAGCAAAGAAGGTGACTAGTTTTTGCTGCAGACCGGGCTCAACTATAGGCATATTGTTGTTCTCGCTTGTGGTTATATTCGTGTATCCAGGCCATAAGATAGCGCCCTTCAATGGGAGGGCTAATAAAATAACCTTGAGCACAATGACAGCCCATGGTTTGTAAACGGTTTTGAATGGCTAAGGTTTCCACCCCTTCAGCGACCACTTTTACATTGAGCTTTTTCGCAAGCGCGATAATGGACTCGACAATGGCTTGGTGTTGAGGGTTAAAGTCGAGATCAGAGACGAAGTCTTTATCAATTTTGATTTCATCAAAGGGAATCGAGTCTAATCTATCTAAGGTGGAGTAGCTCTTGCCAAAGTCATCTAGTGAGATGGGGATATCGTTGATAATAAGTTTGGCAATGGCTTGCAACGCTCTATCTTCGTTGATTGTTTGCTGCGATTCGGTGAGCTCGAGCATCAAATCAACGTCAGAGTTGGTAAGATGTTCGTTGATGACATAATCAATAAAGTCGTCTGAAAGTAAATCTGCCGCACTGATATTGATCGATAACCGATAGCCTTTTAATGCTTCAAACAAGTGCCACTGGGATAACGCTTGGCTTAAGACCAATTTAGCCAGTTGGCAATTAAGGCCATTCTCCTCGACGATAGGGATAAACTTATCAGGATAGATAAAGCCGTCACCTTGAATGCATAGCCGCGATAACACTTCAAAACCGACAATCTTACCAGTAGATATTTCTATTTTCGGCTGGTAACAAAGAAACAGATTATCTTCATTGATGAGTGAAGCGATATTACCTGCATGGCACGCAGGAGTTGGATGTGGTTGAGAGGTTTGTTCGGGAACGATGGCTTTTTTAGCGGTGATAGCCTTGTAGATATTGTCGATATTTAGCGGCTTTTGGAATACACCAACCAGATTTAAACTAAAACTATTGGTGATATTGCTAACCAGCTCCAATGTGCGTTTATCTGAAGAGCTGACAATAGCTAAGGGGATCTCTCGGCTTCCTGTGGTGGCCATGTGGTTGATGATGGCCAATCCGTCGCCATTTTCCATTTTTAAATCGGCAATCACCAGATCGATTTGTGCAGCAGGATCAATGGGTCGGTTATTCAAGATATTAATGGCGGTGTTGCCACAGTTGGCCTCTTGAAAGTGAAACTGTTTTTCTGGATCAATTTTGCAAAACTCTTGTTTAATAACTTCTCGTATAAAGGCTTGATCGTCAACAATTAATATATTCATGAGTTATCCCCTTTCTCATCTGAGGCTAAGAAGTTCATTAGTTGCTTGGGTGTAATGACAGCGAGCTGTAGTAGGAAGCGGTTTGCCATAAGTTCAGAGCGGCTTAGTAGAAATGAATGAATGTCGACAGACTTGCCATTTCTGTTCATGCTGCGCACTTTGAAAGGTTCAAGTTTGGCGGTGTTAAGCTTTTTGATGAAGTTTTCATCGCAGACACTAAAGCACAAATAGCGTAAGTCGATTTTTTGAGAGAATTTATTGATGTAGGTAGACATCACACTGTTCTCAACCTGTTTAGTGGCACCGGCAGAAGAAAGCACTAGCATGGTGTCATGATTAGCAGCATTATTGTTGATGATTTGATCTAGGTTGCGATTAATATTTAATAGCTCTAATACCTGCTGCGCTGTGGTTTCTATGTACAAGCTATGACCGATAATTTGGCCGTTATAAGCGCTGGCGATAGAGATTTTTGCATCACTTAGGCCGACGAAATCCTCAATGGGTAAGGTTAAATCTAGGCTAGGGTTGCCTTCATACCTTAAGATCATTTTTAAGGTTAAATAAAAGCAGTCATCGTCAACATCGATTGTCTCTATGGTATAATCATCATTTTTGTAATAGGGGTGATTGGACTTTTGTTTGTGCGAATCTTTGCTGGCGACCAGTTGACCACATTCCTCTAAGAACTGTTGATCATTGCCGTAGATATTAGTGAGTTCTTTGTCGTAGAGTTCAACAATTTCAGCTTGTTTAGCGAGCGAGGGGATGTTGACGCCTCGTTCCCAACGGCTGACGGTAATTGAGTCTAGGTTGTAAAACAGGCTGCTATGTTGCCGCAGGTGCAAGCAAAGCTGTTCTTGTGATAGTTCGTTATTCTGGCGTATGGTTTTTAGGAATGTCGAAAAGACATGATTTTGTTTGCCTTTTGAGTAGGAGTAGTTGGTAAAGGTCATAACGTGTTCCATTGGTTTTGCTTAAGTCTGTCAATAATCCCATAAATTGTGGTTGATCAATTTCATCGATGCGTTCGGGGTATAGCTCGGTATACATGATCCACACGCTACGGTTTATTTCATTGAAATAAAGTCCAGTCACCTTTTCATTTGTCATGTAACTCACCAGTAGAACAGTCGATAGATTGTGCTAGTGAGCCAGTGTATGACATTAGAATTTTTAACAACATGGCAAGTTTGCAATGTTGTTGTAGTGAGAATGCCTAGATTGTATGTGTGATAACCGTATCATTTAATTTTGGGGGATATGTGTGGTTATTATTATTTAAGTAATTGAATATTAATAATTATTGCATTTTATTTGTGAGCAATTTTTGAAAACGCGCTGCCAGTGGGCGTAGCCGACAGCTACTTAAGTTAACTGCTTGTAGTAGCAGTGTTATTAGCTCGGGATTGTAGCACTCTTCAAAGCCAAATAAGGTTGTATTTGATGGTCATGTAACTAGGCTGTTTTTATTGTGTATATGCCTCTTAAATTCGGGTTGTTGCAATGTTGCTTTGAGAGCTGGATTGGTGATCTAGGTCGACAATATCAAGACTCGCTAATATTTAGCCTTGTGTCAGATGCCGATTGCTTTATGGTCTTGGGTTTGTCGTTGCTCACGTGTATTCCCTATGACCGATATTATCCCGACTAAGCAGCTCTCGTCGTACTCCATTGCCGCCTTATTGCATCAATGGGGAATTACGCCAAGGGTAGAAAGTGCCGTTAAGCTTGATTTCTCATTTGAGCGTTATCGTTTCAGTTGTGTGCTAGAGCAGCAAGTGTTACTGGTACACTTTGGGGATGTGGTGTTTCGTCAACGCAGTGATATTGCACTGATAGAGCTGCAGTCTGAGTTAGCAACGCTTAATAAGCACTTCAATAATAGTTTTGTTTGCCATAGTGCTTTTCATACTAAAAAGCATGAAATCGGCGTCGAGTTGATTTATGCATTGCCGATCGTAGCAGGATTGGTGGTTGATCAATTACATTTTGCTTTAAAGCACTTCTTAAATGGCTGCGTGGATATTCTAAATACGCTTAAACAGCGTGATTACCTCACTTTAGTTCACTACTTACTCGACGAAAACCCGACTCATGCTACTGCAGAAGCGGCATTAAATCGCCAATCAAGGGGCACTCATTGTTATTCAGGCTCTGACTCGGTGAAAACACCTGCTTTAGCTGCGGCCGCCGCGGCTTCTAATGTTGTTATGCCTAATCGTGTTTGCAATGATAGTAACACTAAGCTCAATGGCGATGATTATTACGACGGCAATGATGTGGCCGATGGTGGCGGGTTAGAGTCGACTGAAAGTTGGCAGGAAAGTAACACCATGCTCGATACCATGCACAGTGAGTTCTCAGCTGAAATGGGTCATGACGGTGACGATAATTAAGCGTGCTCTATTTGATTTGCGCTCGCCAATATAGCGAGCACTTATCGATAGGGGCGGTCATTGCCGCTCACTTATTTAGCGTTTGTCGACTTGCAACCAATCAACGGTGACACCAGCTTGATCAAACATGTCTTGGCTAATTTTTATCTTATCTCCCCAACGCGACAAGAAATCATCACTGGGCTGTGGACTGTGAACCGTACTTAAGCCTGTTTGAATAATTTTGGCGGCACAATTTGGGCAAGGGAAGTGTGTCACCCAGATTTCACAACCGCTGAGATCGCGCTTGGCATATAAAATGGCGTTCTCTTCTGCATGTAGGGTTTTAAGTAATTTCATTTCGCGGTTATCGGTTTCAGCGCTATCTGAAATGCCGTGGGGATAACCATTAAAGCCAAGTGAGACAATACGGTTATCTTCGGTGATCACCGCGCCGACTTGAGTGGAGGGATCCTTGCTCCAAGATGCAACGAGCTCGGCCATCTGTAAAAAACGTATCGCCCATTTAGTCATCATTCGTATGAAACTCCTAAATTTATGCTTTTCAATAAAATTCGCTTATCTAAGCGCTATTTTGAGTGGTTTTCCACTTAGCAGTAAAGCTTTATTTGTTAAAAACAGATTTTATCGACAGTAGACTCATCAGTGTGTCAGTGTCGTTGCAATCAAGCTGTTAAGGAGAGTGCTGCGATTGTTGAATTAGATTGAAGATCCTTATGCATTACTTTAGTTAGCTGGACAAGCAACTCATTGAGCATAAAGCGGCCGTTATTATGTGCTCAAATATGCTGCCGCGGGTTTTACGCACAAACTATTGAAACACTTTGAAACACTTTGAAACAAGATATGTTGTAACATTCAATTGTTTGTCGAGGCAATTGTGATATATATCACTTTTATGCCTTGGTCTACTGTGATTGTTTAATCGTTTAGGGTAGATGTAAAGGGTTACATTCATAATAATAAATAGGAACAAGTATGTTAAGAACGACGTTGGCTATAGGGATTTGTGTCGCCCTATCAGGTTGTGCTGGCGGTGCGATGACAAGCACGCAAAATGATAATTCAGCGGTACAAACACAAGCTGTTACGGCAAATCCATTGATGACGGCGAGCACGCTGCAATATCAAACTCCTGATTTTACCAAAATTGAATTTGCCCACTTCCGTCCCGCAATCATGGCGGGCATTGCGGAACAAAAACAACAAATTACCGCTATTGCCAATAACCGTGCAGTGCCAAGCTTTGACAATACTATTGTCGCGATGGAAAAAAGTGGCGCATTATTAAAGCGTGCTTCTGGCGTGTTTTATAACCTTGCTGGTACAGATTCCAATGAGCAAATGCGAGCGCTACAAACTGAGTTAGCGCCAATGTTGTCCAGTCATCGGGACGATATCTATCTCAATCCGCAATTATTTGCCAAGGTAAAAAACCTTGTTAACCAACAGGCATCTCTTAATCTAGACGGTGAGTCTGCACGTCTGTTGCAAATCACTTATGAGCGTTTTATTAGCGCAGGCGCTGCATTGGATGATGCAGGCAAAGCTAAAGTTCGCGAGCTGAATAAAGACTTAGCTAGCCTGCAGAACGAGTTTGGCCAAAAGCAGTTGGCGATTTTGTCTGAGCAGTTTGTGTATTTCGATAATAAGCAAGCGCTTGCAGGGCTTTCTGAGGGGGCGCTAGCCAATGCGGCTGCGTTGGCAGCAAAGCAGGGCAAAGAGGGGCAATATGCCCTGAAACTGACCAATACCACTCGTCAGCCAGTGCTGGCTTCTTTAGACAATCGCGATAGCCGTGAAAAGGTGTTTAAAGCCTCGTTTAATCGCGCCAACCAAGGTGACAACGATACTCGTCAAATTGTCGCCAAGCTGGCCAAAAAGCGTGCTGAAAAAGCTCATGTGCTCGGGTTTAAAAACTGGGCTGAGTATCGTTTACAAAATACCTTAGCTCAGACGCCAGATGCTGTGATTGATATGTTCTCAGCAATGGTGCCAAAAGTCGTCGCCAATACTGAGAAAGAAGCGGAAGCGATTAAAGCGATGATCCGTCGTTCAGGTGCTGACTTTGAAGTTCAGCCATGGGATTGGGCATACTATGCAGAGAAAGTTCGCCAAGATAAATACGCGATTGACTCTGTCCAGCTTCAGCAGTACTTCCAGTTTGATAACGTGTTAGATAAAGGTGTGTTCTACACCATGAACCAGTTGTTTGGCATTACGTTTAAGCCACGTCCTGATCTACCAGTTTATCATCCAGATGTAAAAGCTTACGAGATCTTCGATGAAGATGGCACCTCGCTAGCAATATTCTTTGCCGATTACTTTGCCCGTGAAGGTAAGCGCGGTGGTGCATGGATGAGTTCATTTGTTGGTCAAAGTCACTTGCTTGAGCAAAAGCCTGTGGTCGTTAACGTAATGAATATTCCAAAAGCAGCTGAAGGCCAGCCACAATTGGTGAGCTTTGATAATGTCAGTACTATGTTCCATGAAATGGGCCATGGCTTACATGGGGCACTATCGGATGTTAAATATCCATCACTTGCAGGTACTGCTGTATCAAGAGATATGGTTGAGTTCCCGTCTACGTTCCAAGAAGACTGGTCAATCGATCCACAGGTACTCAGCAATTATGCTAAGCATCACGAAACCGGTGAGCCGATCCCGCAGGCTTTATTAGATAAAGCGATTGCAGCAGCTCAGTTCAACCAAGGTTTTGATACCTTAGAGTATATGGCTGCATCGTTATTGGATCAGCAATGGCATAGCTTAAGCCACGATGCACCGCTGCAAGACGTTGAAGCGTTTGAAGCTCAAGCGCTTAAAAATACCGGAGTGGACATCGCATTAGTACCACCACGTTATCGCTCAACTTTCTTCTCACATACATTTGCGGGCGGCTACTCGGCTAGCTACTACGCCTATATGTGGAGTGAAATCATGGCGGCTGATGCATTTGAGTATGTGCAGCAAAATGGCGGACTGAACCGTGCCAATGGTGAAAAGTTCCGTCGTACCATATTAGAGGTGGGTAACAGCGTTGATGGTATGGAGGCATACAGCAACTTTAAAGGTGGCGCACCAACCACTGATGCGTTGCTTAAACGCCGTGGCATCAACTAAAGATATTAAGTCGCTAGGCATCGACTGAATGGCTTAGCGATTATGTATCCATGCCGTAAACCTCTGCGATTAAAAAGTGGGGGTTGATAAAAAAAGCGAACCATAAAGGTTCGCTTTTTATTTGAGAAGGAAGCTTTAGTTATGTTGGCGTTATAGCCTGATTTTTACTCCCGCATAATATTTTCTGCCGACACCATCATAGAGTAGGCTGCCGGTATTTAACCCCGGTAGTGCTGGTGGTGTTTCATTGGTTAAGTTGTCTACGCCAGCATACACACTGATATTATCATTGGCGCGATAGTTGAGGTTAAGACTGTGATAAGTATAGGCACTGACTTTATTGTCGAACCATTCCGGATACTCGCCTTCTGCAGGGTCATTGTCAAAATCACTTTCGCCAATATAGTTCATCGTCCAACTCGCAGTGAAGTCTTCAATGCGATAGACAGTTGTGAATAAGCCGCGAATGTGTGGGGTACCGACTTCGCCAGCTTGTTCATCGACATCTTCAGGAAATTCGACATTGGTTTGGAACTGGCGTTTATTGAGGTAGGTACCTTTTAGGTTAAAGTTAAGCTCACCAAACTCTGCCAGTGGTAAACGGTAGTTGGCGTCGATATCTGTTCCAGATGCAGAAAAGTTGGCGACGTTGATAGATTGGGTTGCAACATTAATGATCTGATTGTTTGCATCGCGAGTCACTAAACGACAATACTTGTCATCAAGGGCGCTGCCATCCACACAGTTGCCTAAAATATCTGTGGCTGAGTAGGTAGTGATAGCATCATCAATACTGATGTCCCAATAGTCGATAGCAAAACTAAGATTTGGGGTAGGGTTGAACACCACACCCACGGTTAGGGTATCAGCCGTTTCAGGTTTCAGATCTTTGTTACCGCTGGTTTTAATACCACGGGTACCGAACTCGGCACTGGATTGGAAATCACTGCCCATGCCCAAGGCGGCGCAGTTTGCCATCCGGTTAGCTGGATTGGGGCCTTTGCTTTGATTATCAGCGTGACAAGGGTCGACCATATTACCGCCACCGACTTCTTCGGGCGAGAACAGCTCGCTGATGTTTGGTGCTCGCACGGCGTGTGAGTAGGTCGTACGTAGGCGCACCTCTTCAACAATGCCCCAGTTTAGCCCTGTTTTCCAAGTGGTAGCACCGCCGGTAATGCTGTTGTCGCTGTATCGAGCTGCAAGATCTAGCTCTAAACTATCAATACCTGTGACATTGTCGATAAGTGGGATCAGAGTTTCAGCAAAGATTTCCGCAACATTAAAGCCGCCATCAGTGACGCCCAAATAGGAGTAACTTTCTACGTTCACGCCAGAAGTTGACCCCACTTGGCCGGTACCGACGACAGTGCCATCGGGTAAGGTTTGTGTGGTTTGAGTGAGTTCATCTGGGGTACTTTTTACTGATTCATCACGGTACTCGATTCCCACTGCAAAATCGACAGGGCCAGCGTCGAGTTCCATTAGCTGACCATCTAAGACGAAGTTAGCCACAAACTGGTCAATTTTTTCTTCGGTATGCAGATTAACCGCAACAAAATCCAGGGCTTCCTGTGAGGCTAAATTATTGATTGGGTTAAATGCTACACAGCCGTCACTGCTATCGCGGCACACTGCGTTACCATTGCCGTCATCAACTGCATCGAGTGCTTGATAGTATTTAGATAGCAACAGGTCTTGGTTGTAAATGTCGCCATTAGTTTGGCCATATTGTAAGTAAAAGCTATAGCCGTAATCGCCTAGCTCACCTTCACCACCAAACATAAACTGGGTGGTTTCCCTTGATGTTGTTGAGCGAACGCCCATGCCGACGACTGCTAAGGCGGCTTCGGTGTGCCCTGCGGCACTCAATGCATCAACTACCACTTGTGGGGCAAATGGGTTATCGATTGAAATGGGGATGAGTGGGCCAAAGTTGTCGTCATGAAAGACACTAGCTTGTCCTGAAGCGGCTGATTCTACCTTGCCGTATTTGGCTTCAGCAAAGATGCGGTGTTGATCGTTAATATCATAGCGGCCCGCGAGGTTGACCATTAGGCGCTCGTTTGGTGTTAGCAGGGTACTCGACTCCGACGTTCTAAAGCCGTCACCGCCATCACAAGGTACTGTGGTACAGTTTTTACCGGCGATAAAGGCGCGTGTTTCACCGCTATCACGGTCAACGGTATAGGTGTCATAACCATTCGGGCCGAATGGCTGGATAGGATCATCAGCAAAGATGGGATAAAACGCACCGCTTACTTGGGTGATGGGGATGGCAGGAAAGTTGCCTCCCCAAGGTGCCGCATGGTTGCCATCAAATAAGTAATCTTGGTTTGGAACATAAAATAACCCTTCTTCACTGAGGGCTTGATAGCGCTCGTCTTCGCGTAATATGCCTTGGCCTTCAAACGTGGCAAAAGCGGGGTTCTTATTGGCATAATCACGGGCGGTCATGGCGATCTCTTCTTGGTCAGAATAAGATGCACTGACACTAATGTTACCGCGATTTTCATTAAAGTTGGTTCCCCAACTTAGGGATAAATCTGTTTTATCGCCGTCGCCTTCAGCAGTTTGACCGTAGGAAGCATCCAGTTCAAAACCGTCAAAATCCTTTTTCATGATGAAGTTGACGACACCGGTGACCGCATCGGCACCGTAGATTGCGGATGCACCGCCAGTGATGATTTCCATTCTTTCTATCAGGGCTACCGGGATCATACCCATATTGACCGCAGCGGTATCAGCCGCACCAGCAACATGGCGGCGACCATCGACCAAAACCAGCGTTCTATTAACGCCTAGACCACGAAGGTTGGCTAAATCTAATCCGGCATTGTCGGTATTTCCACCATTTTGGAAGTTAGTGTTGCCACCGCCGATACCGTCCATAAGTGCAGGTAATTTATTCATTAGCTCAGCAATATTTTTTACCCCGAACTGAGCAATTTCTTCAGCGCCAATAATTGTGGTGGGAGTCGCCATTTGAGCGCTGTCGTGTTTAATCCTGGAGCCGGTAACCGCGATTCGTTCAACTTTGGCTTCGGCATCGTTTGATGACTGGGCAGCAATGAGTGTGGACGGAAAGGCAAAGCTGGCGGTTGCGAGCGCCAAACTCAGCTTAGATAGTGAAGACTGCATAACTTTTCTTCCTTTGTATTTATATTTTTTGTTATCCATTTCTTTGGGTAGAGAATCTGCCTAAAGACAATAATCTCAGTACAGCCTTAAAAATCTGAGAGTTAATCTCAGATTACACGTTGTTAAATAAATGTAAAGGTCATAGTGGCTTGACCAGCGTAATTTCTTGTTATTCAGCTTTTGGTTAAGCAAGTTTTTTTAGCACTAACTTATTGGTATTAATTAATTTGTTGCTGTTTTTGGTAGCATTTTTTAATAGCTATGGCATGCGAGGGGGAGGTATTGCAGCCACTTAAGGTGGCGAATGGCGTGTTTTTCTGCGTGAGACTAGGATATATTGTTTAGTTATCAGAGCATTGAATATTCTATCGTTTATGTTATTAGATTCTGCGGATATGGCCCGCTTAAATGAGCTTGGTGATGAGCTAAAGTCGACGCTTGGCGACGTTGTACAAACTTTTCCTGAGCGCTCTCAGTCAATCAGTGGCTTGAGTGAATTGTTGCAATATAATCGCTCAAATAGCCAACGTTTAATCAATGCGCTGAATAATAGCCAAAATGGTTTAGACGTGATTTGCCTATTACCTGGCGTATCCAGTTTAAACGACTTTTGTGCTAAGGCTGCGCAGCATCTTGATGGGACTAAGCTTGATGAGTTAACAAGGCTAATTGAGCTGTTTCAAACCAAGATAAAGCGTTATGCCCGCAGTCACTCTGAGCTAAAGCGATTAATAAGCGCAAGTACTGAGGCTAAGGATGATAAACCTAACCTGTCGCCTGCCAATAAACGAGCCGATCTGTTTAATGCGGCGAAGTCGCTGATTGGTGCGTCAGTCGACACGCTGTTTTGTAGTTATATTCTGTCCCATAACGCCAGTAATGATGAGTATTTACAAGAGACGGCTATGATTGCCAAACTGGGCAATGTTCATCAAAGTTTCGCGCCGCCTTTCGTACAATTTTATACTCATCCTCACCCCAATGACTTTACTAAACCAAGCCTAGTGACAGCAGATAGTGTGACGCAAAATGCCGGCTTTAGTATTGGTGTGGTAGATGAATACTCCACGCCAGGATTATTTGATGCCTATGCGAGTTATTCACCGAGTAACTCTGGTATCGTGTTTGAGCGCTTTAGCGACAACCGTCCATTTGATGCGACCTTTGTCTTTGATAATCCAGACGAGTTAGCTAACCCCATTACCCATAAGAGTCATTGTAGTTCCACTAGTATTTCAATCAAAACGCCAACCCGTAAGCTGGTGATGCTAGTGTTTTTAGAAAAGCACATTGATATGCGCAGTACGGTGAATGTCGGTTGTTATCAAGGCAATCAAAAAGTGGATGATGGTCATCTAAAAGCCACTGATATGTGGACAGAGCGGCTTCCGCAATTTCCTGATTTAAAAATAGTTAACTTGTTATCACCACAGATAAGCTCTGCAAGCGGTGTCGATGTGGTCGCGTTAACTGATTACCTGTTTCGTTATGCGCAGCGCGATAAACAGGGTTATATCTGTTATATGATGGAAGTCGACTATCCAATTTGGTCATCAACGTACCGGATATATTTTGAACATGAGTAATGGCAGCTGTTGATCTAGCAGCCATGGTTGCACGCTCAAGGCTGCTTGGAGCTTTGTGATAAACTATTGAGCAAGTGTGGCTGATTGCCTACAATAGCCGACGTTTATTGTTAACTATTAGAGCATGCTCATGAATGACACGACTGCACAACCGGCTTTACCTGATAGACTTTCTGTTAATCCACGAAGCAAGTTCCATGTTGCTGAGATTTTCGAGTTTGACATCGGTATCAAGGTCAATGGTAAAGAGCGTTACGATGTTGAAGAATATTGCATTAGCGAAGGTTGGGTGAAAGTGCCGGCTGGCAAAGCATTAGACCGTCGCGGTCAACCTTTGCTTATGACCGTTAAAGGCACCATCGAAGCTTTTTATAAATAACAGGTTTCTGTGTGTGATTAAAAAGCCGCTTTTAAAGCGGCTTTTTTTATGAGAAAGAGCTATTTGTGCATTTTTTCAATCAGTGCAGCTCGTTCATCGTAGTCTTCATGGCAACTACCGCAGCTATCTTTGGCAACATTCCATGGTTGCACATACATACCGTCTTTTGAAAAGTTCTCAGGGCTATCAGAAGCAAACTCTAAGTTGATTCTAAAGAAATGTTGGCTCTTTGGCATATGACAGGTGGTACACTTGGCCTCGTACTGATGCACTTCAAGTCCTGACCCAAACTGTTTTTCTCCGTGACAATCTAGACAAGTTTTTAGTAATGCATCTTCATGACCAGGCTGGTTTTCATTGGCTTTAGAACGGTGCGGGTTATGGCAGGTATGACAGGCCATTGCGTGTTTCTTGCCCGTTCTTTCGCCAGTATTGGCATCTAAACCTAACATCGCATCACCAGCGACTCGACCACCATCAAAATAAGGAATTGTGCGACCACCAATACTGTCGCCACCGAAGTCCTTATTGTGCTCGCTGACGAAGTCTGGGTAGTGACGATTGGTTTTTTTACTGTGGCATTCCGAGCAGGTGATGGCTAAACCGTAGCCCATGTCATCTTCTGTTAAATCAGCTGTAAGTCGACCTTTTGCTACGCGAGATATATCGCTCGCTGATTGTGTTTGAATATGTTTGCTACCTGCACCATGGCAAGCTTCACATTGAATACCAGGTTGGTTATAGGTACCACCAAAGCCTTTTAGACCATCTTGGCGGTGTGGATTAAGGTCTGAATCAGGCGTGAAATCTTTCCAGCCTGTTGAGTGGCAGATACCACAATCAAACTCTTGCGAGTCTGGCGCTGCAGTTGGCATGTATCCTTGCATATGATTAATAGAGATGTCTTCACCATTTTGCGGCATAGATACCGCGATTCCTGTGCCGGTGAAAATATAGCCATCTTTATCTAAAAAGTTCGCCCACGTATCGTAACCACCGATAACATAGCTAATGTCGTTCCAATCCTGTGGTGTCCCAGCACTATTGTTGGCGCCATACATCAATTCTACAGCCCCTTCTAAAGAGCTAAATGGGTATTCAGGTGCTTTACCATCTACAACTTTATTCAGTTTGAAGTTGTGCCCCGTTTCAAAGAATGTTTGCTTGTCACTGTGACATGATACGCAGGTTTGGGAACCTACATATTCAGCAATGCCTTCATCTGGTGCATTTACGGTAACTGTAACGGTGGTTGAGTCGCTGTTACCATGCGGATCGATGATGCTGTAATTAATTACTGTGGTGCCAGCTGTGTCTGCTAAATATAACAGTTGGTCGCCTTGTTGATTAACTTCACCACTACCTTCGGAAATTCGGTATTCACTGATTGTGAGCGCTTGTCCTTTAGGGTGATAGTCGTTGGCAAGCACATCAATGCGCACTTCGGTACCAACCCAAGCAATTGCCTTATCGGCGACCGCAACGGGGGCTGTGTTGTCTGATGAATCATCACTGCCGCAAGCAGTGACAGTTAACCCTAGTATTATGGCTAATGGAGCCGCTTTGTATAATCCCATTTCATCACTCTCTTTGTTATATATGCCGTTCTATGACGACATTGATTAAGTCAGTCGGAGACAATGGCTTTGTGGCCAACTGACGGGTCTAGGTTGCTGCAAAACTAGGTGTATAAAACCATCCAATACGGTTATCAGTTGTTTGCAGCAATGAGTATTTCTAGACCCAAAGAGTGCGGTGCATTCAATTACTGGGTTACTGGTTATAAGACTGATGGATAGCTTTAGTTGTAGTCGCTTATTGCTGACTCCATGCTGGTAAAAATCTGCGCTACTTGGTAACCACACATGTGAGCTATCACACATTTTTCTAGACTAGCCGACATTTTTTTCGTTATGCGATTGTCTTGTTTATCGACCTTATAGCCACTAAAAAAGTAAGGTTATTGGAACTCATCTTTTGTTAAAGGAAGTTTTTATTATTCCAATTATCCAAAAACCTCTGATTTTTAACATTAAGTTCTATTGCTGCACGGAAACAATCTAGAGAAGTGGCTTGCTATTGCTGAGCAAGTTCTGGTCATAAACCGCTAAAATGCCTTTCTAGAAAGTTTCTTTCTAGAAAGATAGTAGATGGCGTTCATCTTTCTAGCAAGATATAATCTAACGCTTAGGTAAAAAGTGAGAGGTAGAGCAAGTGGAAAAGTGCATGGAAGACATTTTGCAGTTAAATGAAGCGAACTGGCCCGAGTGTGCACAAACTTCATACCCTGCTTTATTAAGATTGACTCAAGTAAATAATATCTTTATCCAAATAATCAAAGAGTGTGTGGAGTCATTTGGCATACAAAGCTCTGATTTTAATTTATTGTGTTGCTTACGGCGCAACCCGGCTCCGCATACGTTGTCTCCGACAGATCTGTATCAAAGTATGCTTTTTAGTTCTGGCGGTCTGACTAAAGTGCTTACTCGACTACAACAGCAAGGCTACATTTCACGTTTGGATAACCCTGATGATAAACGCAGTAAGTTGGTGGTTTTGACTGATGAGGGTAAGTCTTTAGTAGAAACCATCATGCCAGTGTTACACCAAAGAGAAAAACAGATGCTGGCGAGCTTGTCGGCTTCTGATTTACAACAGCTAGACGGAATGATGCAACGCATCATGAATACCATGAATAGCGGCGAGCAACCATTTCCGCATAGAGTGCAGTTTATGGGGCCTAGCCGTAGTTAGTAAATTATTATATTCGTATAAAAAGCCGCTTTTAAAGCGGCTTTTTTTATGGATTAACGTTTACTGGGGACCACCACAATATTACTTCGCACTTTAGATAAAATGGCTTCTGATGTGTTGCCAATGATATGACCAAATATGCCTTGTTTCTGGTGGATCCCCATGACTAGGTATTGTGCTTTTAGTCGGCAGCTCAGCTCGAACAAACACATATCGGCATTGCCCGCTAAAATATGCACATTCTCGTTGTCTATCCCTATCTTGGCGATGGCCTCTTGGTGCTTATTGTAGGCATCTTTTACTAAGGTACGTATGTTGAGGATATCCATATCGCGAAGTATTTTCGGCACCCTAACCACATAACCTAAATGTAGCTCAAACCCGGTGACCTCAGCTAAGCGTTTGGCTTGGGCAATCACTTGCTCATTAAGGTGTTGTTTTTCCAGTTTGTTGGTGCCTAAATCTATCGCCATTAGTACTGAGCGCGCCTTATTCAATGGATTATTGCTCATTAACATCAATGGAACTTGAGTATGGCGGATCAGTTGCCAGTCGGCGGGTAAGAACTGATCGGAGTCATGAATTGATTTGACCATGAAGCTATGGCTTTCTGGGCGTACGTGTTGGCACGCATGCTCAGCAAGATTTTTACACCAGTTTTGAACAACTGGGGTGTCCATCGCAGCTAAGGTGTGTAATTGCTCTTGAATTGAGGCGAGTTCGTCGGCAAGGATTTGTGCCTGAGCTTTGCTGGCAATTTCATTGTCGTAGTAGCTTTCGCCGCTTAATGACTCATAACTATAGCAGCCAATTTCCGCTTGTAGATTGAGCTGTTTGGCTAAAGCTAGACCTGCGCTTATTGCATCGGTTTGATGCTGATCCTTCTGGGCGATGATGTAGAGCTTATCCATGCTAACCTCCTTACTTTGCTTACTAATTAACATAGCAAAACGATAAATATACAGCTTGATCTTTATCACTAAATCGCACGATAATTAGGCAGTATCCGCATGCGGGTGAGGTGTGTATGGCAGCCGACCAGTTTATTATCTCGTTATGCTTGATGTTGTTACTTGGCAAACTCTTTGCCAGCCTATTTGAACGCGTTCAGTTCCCAGCCGTGGTGGGAGAGATCACCGCAGGTTTAGTATTAGGCCCTACCTTATTAAATTGGATTTCCCCCAATCCGACCTTAGCGGTATTGGCTGAGCTCGGCGTTATTCTGCTGCTGTTTGCCATTGGCTGTGAAACCTCGATTAAACATTTAGCACGCGCCGGCCGTCCCGCCGTTGCGGTTGCAACTTTGGGGATTGCGGTGCCGTTTATTGCGGTGTCGTTGGCGGCATCGGTGTGGCTGACTGAGTCGGTATTTACTGCCATTTATCTGGGGTGTGCATTAACGGCCACGAGTATTGGTATTTCTTTGCGCGTATTGAGTCAGGCGGGGCAGTCACAAACGCCGGTTGGGCATATTATTCTTGGTGCGGCGGTTATTGATGATGTCGCCGGCGTGATTTTGTTGAGCTTGCTATTTAATTTTGCCAGCCAAGGCGAATTTAGCTTGCTGGCTGCGCTTGTGTTAATCGCTAAGTTACTGCTGTTTTTGCTGCTCGCCCCGCCGCTCGCCCGCGCTATGATGTATGTGGCTCGCGCAGTTCGGCCATTGGCCGATAAATCAGGTTATGAAGTTATCATTACTTTATCACTAATTTGCCTGTTTGCTTGGTTGGCACATCTTTTTGGCGCGCCCGCTTTACTGGGTGGTTTTGCCGTAGGCCTTGCCTTGAGTCGTCAATTTGTCTCCCCAGTTAACCGCTATCTGGTGAACCCATTTAAGTTCAGTCAAAGCATGGAGCTTTCTACTAAATCCTTAGTGGAGGTGTTTGGTCCACTGTTCTTTGTTTATGTAGGAATAAGACTGGATTTAAGCCAACTTGATTTCACCGTAGCAGGCATGATGCTGTTGCTGTGTTTCTCTTTGCTGGCCATAGTCTCTAAGCTTGTGAGTGGTTATGTTGCCGGGAAAAACTGGCCAGCCAAAGCCGTGATTGGCAGCGCGATGGTACCCCGTGGCGAAGTTGGTTTGGTGTTCGCAGAACTAGGCCGGCAAATGGGGGTGATTGATATTAAATTGTTTACTGAACTTGTGGTGATTATTGCCATTACCACGTT
The DNA here is from genome assembly GCF_043643685.1 of Shewanella waksmanii. Classification (GTDB taxonomy): domain Bacteria; phylum Pseudomonadota; class Gammaproteobacteria; order Enterobacterales; family Shewanellaceae; genus Shewanella; species Shewanella waksmanii_A. The sequence continues at coordinate 81,059 of NZ_JBHZSN010000006.1, read as the reverse complement.
GGTAGGGCCGATTTTATTGAAGTGGAGTTTACAGCGTTTATCACAAATCCAATAGCTGATTAATTAGTAAGCAATGAATTAGTTTCAGGTCATATTTGCACATCACTGTGTTAAGGTAGAAAATCGCTAAAAAGTGCTGCAAAAATAGCCATTCAGAGGTGGTTAACTATCACTTTTTAAGTAATAAATCATATTCATGTTGTAGGATGTTGTCAGCAGGTAAAAAAGTGTGTGCCACCGCAGCATTTTTGTCAGATTTTATCGCTATCATCTGCACCAGGCTACATATGGTTAATTTATCACAAGGAGTATCTATGTCCCTTAGCCATCAGCAAAAAGTGTACATACCCAAGGACGTTCGCAGCAATCAGTACATTACTGCAGAAATTAAAGTAACGGATGCATTACTAGCTCATTATCCTGATTACAAAACATGTTACCAAACCTTGAGCCAAGCTATTTTCGCGCTTGCTGATCAAGAAGAAATTCGCAACATTCACGTTATCACTAACGACAAATTGCCCGTGGTACGCTTTCATACTGAAGCCTATTGTTTCCCCACTGCTGAGCAGATCATCTTTTTCTATAATCCTGAATACCACGAGTCACAAACTCTGCACAGCAAAGATGATTACCGTGCGAGAAAGATCCGTATCGTATTTTTAGCTACTGGCGATGAAATTCGCAGTAACTCAGCGACTTTCCATGCTAAAGCGCGGGATTTTGTGGCCAAATTAATGCCGCAATTACCTGAAAAAGATTTGGTTGTGAAGGTGCGCGACCATCAGCATTTATCCTATGATTTGTTTGCGAAAGCTAAGGGCAACAAAGAAACTCACGCTTATAAGTTACGTGCCATTGATCGCCGTTATAAAGCCCGTAATTGCCCGCTGCCTGAAGGTCATGGATCTATCTGTTATGTCACGGTCAAACTGCCACTAAGCCGCATGCTAAAGCAGGCCATTTTACCGGCCAATACTGATGATTTTGCACCGCTATATCAAAAGCTTGAAGACAGTTTTGTTGAAGCGGCGGCCTCCAAGCAGCTTAAGCGGATTGCTATGGTTGCCAATGGCTTAACTCCCTTGGTTCGTAACAGTAAATACGATCAAGTAGACGGTACCGATGAGGTGCAGATGTTAGGTTTCGACCCTAATATCGATGAGCAGCAATTTATTCGTCATTGGGATGCCAATAAACTGGTAGAAATGGTGAGTTTCACTATCGTTGCAGGGCAAAAAGATAGCAAAGATGCCGGCTATGGCCGCTTTATGAATAATGTTGAAGACGCGCTGAAGCGCTTTACTGCTCAGTTAGAGCTAGATAAATCTCGACAAGATTTGATTGTACGCTTCCATCAGCATATTAGTTATCAAGCACCGGCTCAATTAACTGAATAATCGATAGTTGAATCGGCAAGCCCTTTTACCTTGTGTAGGTAAAAGGGCTTTTTATTTGCAGCTATTTAATCGCACAAGTAGCGCTTGTACGGTATTTAGTATAATGACATGTGTCAGTGACGACAGCTCATGAAAACAGTTACTATTTAGCATTTTGGTGCTTGAGTTAGCAACGCTAGAGGGGCTGCAGCAATATGAATAAACAACGCGCTATAGCGGCAGAGAATGGCATTACGGTTAGATTGCCGTCGCTCATTCATCGAATTGGCCGAGATGGCGTCAATCAAGCCAGAGTATTGGCAACCCAGTACCGATGTCAGCTTCAACGTGTTAGGCGTTCGCGACACTGGCAACTCATGGGGGAAGCTTGTGAAGTGCAATCTTTGTGTTTGTATCTAAAGCTGCAACCTGAATCATGGGGCTATTTAATCGCTAAGCTTGATGCAGAACTTGCCTTACACGGTGACAAACTTGTCTCCATTGAACAGCGACTAAACCAGTTAGTGTTGGCGAATCCAAGCATTACATTGGCAGAATTGATGCTGCAAACGGATTGCACGCTGGCGCAAGCTCGAATGGCAAGGATGAATACAGAGATATGATGTACCACATAGTGGTACATCATTTTAGTTCATTTATTGCTGAGACTGACCTATGGCAGTGCAATATAAACGGCCACCGTACTGGTCAAAACTGATGCGATGCTGCACTGTGGTGACATCGGAATATTGAGCACGCAATTGATTTTCAGCATTAGCGCAAAGCTGATTATGATCAGCAGGAACGCTTTGTGATAGGGTGACAGATACCGTTCGCCACCAATCTCCCGCTGTAGCGAAACCTGCAAATAGCATAGATGAGGTAAGTACAGCAGCGGCGACCTTTGATGAATGTTTCATTTTATATTCCTTTATTTTTGTCTTGTAATATTTTTCAGGCAGTACTCCTTTATCTGCCTGGTAATTAACCTAACGTTAATATGACAGCGCTGTCAACACCGTTGTTAGCATCAATGATTTTGGGGCCGTTGACGTATTGGCTTGTGTATTTAGTCTACATAGCCCTGATTATTTCAGTGCTCGCTTAAGCGCATTACGCCAATTTTGATGTAATGCATATTAGAGAGACTCACAGCCATTGTAACCCGTCGAAAAGTTGGCACGTGGCAATGGGGTGTTCTCTGGATTAGGACTACCGAGTTTGAATGAGGCTTCATGGTCAGTGGTTTCAATAGCTACATGACCTGGAATAATGAAGCAGAAAGACGGCCAATTGTCGCGAGTGTCTGCTTGTAAACTCGCGCCCACCAACGCAAAGGACAAATTAGTTTGGCCAACGGTTGCTTTAAATTTTTGTAATAATAGGTTTCTATCTTGCTCTCGTTCTAGATCAATTCCTTCATCATCATGGTTATAGTAGGGCTCGATTAACACACTTTCGCCAGTGCAGGTGTCTGGGTCGTTAAAGTTAAAAATCACCCTAAGTGGAGGCAGTGGCGCAGATGCGACTTCAATAGGGCTCGGTTGGTCTGGAACACCAATGAGGTAAAATGTGATGCGACTAGTCTCATCTGCCGCTTGATACTTTCCGGCAATGGAAAAGTTACCGGCATGAACGAGTGCATTTGGGTAACCGATCGCCTCGCTATTGTCCGTCGTGGTTAATTGACTTTCACCAAACTTTACCATTAACTCGATGGCGTTTCCCGCTTCACCATATTGCTCTTTGAGCTGTTGTAGCGCAGTTAGCGAGTTTGGAAAAGACTCGCCGTCTTGCTCATTAATCACAATTGCGGAACCTGCATCGCTGCTGCGAAGCGTTTTTACCATGTTTAATGAACCAATACTGGTTGAGTGGCAGGTGCCGATTGTGTCTTCATCATTACTGTAGATAAAAACGCTATTGGTAAGGCGCTCTGGTGTATTTTTCTGATTGACTTGCTGCTGGCCTGTGAGTGACAAGTTACTGATTGGTGCTGAAAAATTTGCGCCTACAACGCCCATACCGAGATGGTGTTCACTGTTGCTTGAAACTTTCAAAACTTGCCGCTCTGGGACATTAATGCATGCCGAAGTGAATAATATAAAGCTTAGATATAAGAGGTGTTTAGCTTGAGATAATTGAATGTCCATATTCGTATCCTAAATAGTGAGTTAGTGATAATAGATTTAAATCGCGAAAGTCGACCTAAATGGGCTATTCACAATGTTCAGCGACTCCTTTCGCTGCCAGAAATGTAGTTATGTATTTGCTCAATTTCAAATCAGTGATCTTGCTTTTATGCACTAAAAGGAGGGCGTGAAGCGCAATTATCAAAGTCAGCATTCATACTCTTGACTGAACCTCTACTGTAAATTTTAACCCATTTGGCTATGAAAACACGATATGGCCTATTTAGTGTCGACCATATGGCTGATTTTGTTTAAACCTTGCAAAGTTATGCTGGCGAACATGGACGTTTGTACTAGTTTTATCCCCAAGCCAGAAAAGCCTAGCAGCTTATTGGTGGTATACCGAATCAAGGATTAAAGCATGCCAGTTAGTGGTGTGTGGAAGCTAAAAACAAAGTCATTAGGGAAGATAAATCATGCAGTTCAAAACAGTAGCGTCGCTAAGTCTGATAGCGGCATTCGCCTCCTCCAGTCTCATGGCTGAGCAAGCCGAAATAAGATCAGCCAAATACCAACAAAGTAACCAAACCTTGACGGTGAAAGGCCGGCTGGAACGGGATAGAGGCTCAAGCTCGCCTAATAGAGGTAACAAGCTGGTAGAAGTGGTTGATGGTGCCAACCCCAATGTCGTGTTGGCCAGCATCCAGGCAAAGCGTTCGTTTAGGGCGAGAATAGATCAAAGTGACTTGGCTTATATGCCCTGTGAAATTGGTGTCGTAGTCGAGGGAAATATAGATGATATTGTTTATGCACCCATCGTCGATGCCCCAGCTCAGTGTGGGGGCTATGCAACGACATTAACAGGTCTTATTACCGATGAGCCGATCCCCTATGCCACTGTGAGTGTCACCATTGGCGGGCAAACTTATACCACCACGGCTGATGCCAATGGTGCCTACAGTTTAGATATTGTCACCGCTAATTTAGACGAGTTGTTGGTGATTGAATCATCGGCAATCAATGAGCAGACTGGTGATGAAATTAACTTTGTGAATATGGTCGGTAGTTTTTCGCGAGTATTATCAGATCCCGATCCCGTCAATGTGACTAACGTGACCACTGCCAGTTATGCGTTAGTGGTGGAAGCTAATGGTGGCAGTGCACCTACCACTGCAGAGGAACTCGCAACAGCAGAAACCGCGGTGGATGCGACAGAACTCTTTGAGTTAGCGGCCGTGATCAAGCTCATCGTTGATGACCCAAATTACAGCTTACCGGACGGTTACGACAGTGTATTGGATTTAGTCAGCGATGAAGCGGCAGTTGATGCCTATATTGCTGCAACGCCACAAGAGGACTTAAACGCGGCAGTGGAAGACATTTTATCTGATAGTGAACTTGTCGCCGGGTTTGATTTGCAAGATATTCCTTCTCTTTACTACGCCATTGCGGTAACTACGCCTGGTTACATAGCACGAGCAGGGTCTGCGTTAGAGTTCGATACTGTTAATGCCACGGGTAATGCTTTGAGTTTTAGCTCTCCCACAGGCCAACCGCTTAATCAAGCTTTCACTTGGCAATTAAATAATGGCCGTATTGAGGTTGTTTACACCTCTCCTGAGGCGGTAGAAGAACTGGTGTCAGAGATTGAAGATGTTACAGACGATGCGCAGGAGATTACTGCATTTTACGCCGCTGGTGGTGTGAACGAAGACTTTTTTACCGAACGTACAACGACACAACGTGCCTATACGCGAGTTGTGGATGGTAATTTGGTCGATGTGGTGTCTGTCGAGGTGCGCAGCACCTTAGTCACTCCGCCAATTACGTTGGCCGATGGCAGCGTATTAACTATCGCTGCGCCTAAGTTGGTTATAGGTAATGAAAATGAAACCTTTAGATCGAGTCTAGATATTACACCTATTGCTTTTGAAGCTAGTTGCACTAGCGGTGTGACCTGTATTCAAGGGGATTGGGGCGGCGTGTACCATTATTCAGAAGGGCCACGTGTTTATGATGATTATATCTTCCCAGAGTCTGCCTATGCGGAGTTAATTACCTTTGCAGCAGATAATACCACAGAGGGTGAAATCTCCGGTGTAAGTGCAAATTGGGCGCTCGATAATGAAGGTCGCTTAGTGATTACTTACGCAAATGGCATGGTGCAGACAAGTCAGATATTGGACCAAAATGCACTAGAGTTTGGCGTATTCTCAAGCTTTGAAAATGGTAGCGAGCGATTTGCTAGTTATGATATTTGGGTTAGAGGTGACGATAACTTTGCGCTAGATACCAACTACTTGTTACCTACAGCGGTAACGCGTTTCTGGGCTGGTGAGGTTAATACTTGGATTCCAGGATCAATTGAAGCTAATGGTTTAGTCATTCCTAGCCGCTTATGGGGGTGGGCGTTCACCGTGACCGATGTTTCCAATACCTTTGCTACGCAATGGAGTGATCCCGATAGTAACGGTGAAAGTACCTTAGCGTTTGTTTCTCAGCCCCCTGTGAGCTTTATTGAAAATGCCAATTCAATCGTTATCAATCGATTTGATTTTGCTAAGCGCTACTGGTTCCCAATTGCCAGTACAGTGATTGATGGTGAGCGGGTGTTTTACGTGATTGAACGCGAGGAGCGAGATGCTGAGATTTGGTATGGCGGTGAGCCTGGATTTAAGACTTTCATTCCTTCGAGAATGAACATCGAACGTGAGCGTGATATGGCTGATTATACCAATATCGTACGTTAGCCTTAATTAAATTATTACATCTTAATTGAAGCACCTTTAAATTACGTTGAAGGTGCTTTTTATTTGGTTGTTAGTTTTGAGTTTCTTTTTTATGTTGTTGGTATTTTATTTTTATTGGATTGGGTTTTGTTTTATTTTGTTAACTATTTAATGTTCGTTAAATACTGTTTTAATATTATTTTAAGGTTGATTTTAAAATGCTTGGTTTTGTTTTTTGTTGTTTAAATTTGACCTTGTTTATAGTGTGATTGACTTCAAATAAATAGCTTAAAAAATAAACGCTTTATGATTGGGTGATGAATTAGCCTTGCATGTATTAGCAGTGATTCCTATGGAAAGTACCTTTAAGTATTTAATTGATTTTGTTTGTTATATTTGTTCTTTTCTCTCCTGTTCTCTGTTTGGTAGCTATATTTATCATAGTTTTTATTCAATTCTGTTATATGTACGCTTACTGAATTAATAGCTTGTTTAAATGATTTTTACCCCTAAGGGGGTAGAGGTATTTTGGCGGTTTTTGATCGGTGGCAAATTATTGTTTCTGGTTAGATCTAGATCACGCCTGTTTAGTGTATTACTAGGTTTGGTTATTGGTTGTGATAATAATTTAGTTAGTTCAAAGCGGCTTTTTGAATTTTTAGTAATGAAGTGTTATTTGCTAAATATAAAAATAATCCCATCGAGGAGTGATGTATGAAATTGAATAAACTAACTGCTGCTATTATTGTTTCAGCTGTATTCTCAGGAAATGCAATTGCTAAAGATAAAGATGTTGATCTTTATAATAGCGACAATTGGAAGTCGAGCTTCCCATCTCAGTATGAGACATGGGCTGAGACCGAGCAGAGTAATCCCGCATCTGGTCAACCAGACGACTTACTTGAAGCTAACCCTAATTTAGTTTCTGCATGGGCAGGTTATGGATTTGCTAAAGATTATAATCGAGCTCGAGGCCATCACTTCGCGTTGACAGATATTATTGAAACCTTGAGAACTGGCCACCCTACCGTTGCTCACGGAGAGGTTGTAGGTGAAGCGATGCCAGCGAGTTGTTGGTCTTGTAAAACACCAGATACCGCACGTATGTATGACAAAGTGGGAGAAGCTAACTTCTCTGACAATAGCTGGTCTACTTGGGGCCACGAAATGTCAAATACCATTGGTTGCGCTGACTGTCACGAGCTAGGTAGTGCAGATTTGCGTCTAAGCCGTCCTTATACCGATCGTGCTATGAAAGCGATTGGCTTGGATTTCTCGCAGCAAAATGCAGATATGCAAGCAAGCCAAACCTGTGCTCAGTGCCACGTAGAATATTACTTTGATGGCAAAGACAGTAAGAAAGTGCGCTTCCCATGGGATCACTGGGTTCCTGGTGTGAAAACTGATTACAAGAAAATTGTTAATTACAAAGGCAACGATGGCTTGTATGAAGGCTTCGCCGCAGAAGCGCAACTTGCCTATTATGATCTGATTAAATTTAATGATTGGACCAACGCGATTTCAGGCGCACCCATGTTGAAAGCTCAGCATCCAGAATTTGAAAACATGTTAGACCGTACTTCCCATGAAATGGACAGCCATATGGAATTTAGCTGTACCACTTGTCATATGCCTAAAGCTAAAAATGACCAAGGTGCGAAATACTCAAATCACAAAGTGACTTTCGAAGCTGAACAACTACCTAAAACCTGTTTAGGTTGTCACGATGGCGGTGATTTCAAAACGATTCTTAGTGAGCGTAAAGCGGAAATCAATAAACTCCGTTTTGAGCCAAATGGCACCGATCCTCGCCTAACTGAAGTGCATTTCAAAGCACAGGCGATTTGGGCTGCAAATGGCGTTAAAGGCTTAGATGCTGGCAAAAATATTGCTCAAGCTAAAGCTAACTATGAAGCTGCGCTAAAAGCAAACACGCCGTTGGCGAAAGAGATGAACAGCCTGCTAGTTAAAGTGCGTAATGCTCAGTGGTTCTGGGACAGTGCAACGGCTTCTCACGGTATCCATGCTCATAACCCAGCAGAAGCAATTCGTTTGCTAGAAAAATCAAACGGTATCCTTGATGCTGCGCTTAAAGAAGCTGATGCATTACTTGCGAAATATGCGCCTAACTACAAGTACGATGCAAGTAAATACGATACTAAAGCCAAGCTACAACCTTTAGCCGGCCTTAACTTAGAAGGTATGGAAAAAGCCAAGCAAAACTTTATTGAGCAACGTGTAGAGAAGGAGTGGCCAGCCGACCTGAAATAGTCAATCAGTAGCGTTAACCAACATCCCACCTCCATGTAAAAGTGCCAGTTAACTGAGTTAGCTGGCACTTTTTTCAGTTATTGGGCCGTTAATGATATTTCTTTTATGATTCTTTTTAAGTCTCAATTGTGAGCCTGATCTTTGTCAGTAATGCATTGTTAGTCGCGCTATCGTTTGCTCAATCGCTTAGTTGTTAAGCCCAGTTTAGATTGACTCAATGAGGAAACGCTTATGAAAAACTTGACCATTATTGCAACCATGATTGCTACTGCCCTATGCGTTCAACCAGCTATGGCTCATGAACTAGGTGACCATTTACCTAAGAAAGGTCAGCCGACGGCGGTTCAACTGCAGTTTGGTGGTGACAAAGAGGTAAACAAAGATAACTTTATTGCTGCAGAGTCTGATAAGTATTTCTTTGAACAACAGCAAAAATCAGGCATCAACCATTTTACCCATGATCGGGTGTTACTCACTATGGAAACACAAACGGTAGTGAGGCAGAACCGCGATACCTTGTATTCAAAGTCAATTTGGGACACACAAGGCGGGGTCACGTTTACTTTACCGATCTTACAGAGTTATCAATCGTTGCAAGTGATAGATGAAAATCACAGAACGGTGGCAGTGTTATATGCCCAAGCGGGTAAGAACCAAATTACCATTACTCCAGATATGCTTAGCTACGGCCAGCATGTTTGGGTTATTGCCCGAACCCAAGTGGCATCGGATACCCCCGCTGCTATTGCAGAGGGGAATCGCAAGCAAGATTTAATCAAGGCTGATGCATCTTCAGCTAACCGTTATCAAGCGAAAGGGTTTAATCAGTATCAACGTGAGCAGGTACGACTGGATCTAGAAAAGCAGGTGATGGCATTAGATTTTACCCAAGCGATGGGGGCGCCTGAAGGTAAGCCTCTGCATGCGAAACAAAATGTACGAGCACGCAAAGTGACTCACTTCCATGCGTTGGGATTAACGGCCATGGGCTTTGGTGGGTTACCCAGTGAACATGCGTTTTATAAAGTCTTGTTAGCTGATAATCGCACTGGCCAGTGTCAGGTGATGAACTTTGATGCGCCGCCATTGCAAGCTAATGGCTTTTTCTCCATCACCACTTACGGACAAGATGCCTATGTGCACACCAATAACTTTGCACTATCGAGTCGACAAGGCGAGTTAACAGCAAATGAAGATGGCAGTTACACAGTCCATTTTAACTGCGGCGATAATGCGATTAACAATATTGATGTTGAAGCAAATTGGACAGGGATTTTACGTATGTATAAACCCATTGATGAACAGCAGATTGTTGACTATGCCGATGGTGTGATGCTGCCGCATTAAGCAAATTTATCCTAAGGCGTCGCGCGCCCTTGGTGATGATAAATAGATAATTACATTGAATATAAAGCGAATAGGCCGGTGACTATTCGCTTTTTCTAAGGCTTTTTACAATGACAGTTTCAATGGTTTTAATCAGCGGATGTTGATATACCAAGCGATGATGGTGAATGCCAACATCATAGGTTAATGGCATATCATTGGCGTATAAGGGGATGACAGTGATGTCACTGGGTAACTCAGTGCTGGGTATGGCTGTACAGACAAACAAATACTGTTTTGTTGCTACGCACGCAAGTGCTGCTGTGATACTCGATACCGTTAGTGATTGCTTTAGATGACAACCTGTTTGATTACGTACTTGCTCATAGTAGGCACTGCCATCGTGAGCCCCCAAGGAGATCCGAACCATATGTTCATCGAGCATATTATCGATGTTGATTCTGCTTTCGTTGCTAAGGCGATGATTTCGAGGAAGGTAAACAAATAGTGGAACTGAGGCGAGCTTTCGCTCAACTAGGTGCTCACTAAACTGGTTGGGGTAACCGGCGATGCCAACTGCGAGTGCCCCGACTTCTGGTTGCTCAACACCATGGAGTGACCAATCAACAAATGTCAGTTGGTTCGGGTTGTCTTGGGTTACCAGGGCATCTATTAAAGGCAGGGTGAGAGTGCTCGTTAACGGGCTAATGATGTTAATGGTGCATTTGATATTGTGATGGTCATCGGCAAACAATCGTGCAGCATGATGGCTTTGTTCCAAACTCGACAGGGGCGCTTCAATATACTGGGCTAGCTGGCTCATCATTAGGGTGGGGGTATAGGCTCCCTTGTTAACCACAAATAACTCGTTTGCGAATAAATCGCGACATTGAGCCAGATGTCGATTGAAAGTGGCGCGACTAATATCAAGCTCATGACAGGTTTTACTCAAGGATTTTAACTTCACTAAGCTCATCATAAATCGATATAAATTTAAATCGATACGGGTGTCCACATTCACCTCTGCTACGTTGCCGGTCGGCCTATTACGTTACTAAAAAAACAGTGTGGTGACCATGTGGTACCAAGAGGTGAACTTAAATTGGCTTTGCTGCGTATTGATCCATGTTGAGATCAATCTGTTGTGTGACGTTTATGGCATCGTCAATGCAAAGGAGTCCCGTATGAACAAATCATCACTGCCGTGGAAACTATGTCCTGTTTGTGTTCGCCCTTTTACTTGGCGTAAGAAATGGCGCAAAGACTGGGATCAGGTTAAGTATTGTTCCAAGCGCTGTGCGGGCAAAGGTCATCAACATTGCCAAGATGAAAATAGCGAAACCTTAAGCCAATGGAGTAATATTTTTGGCTAATTTTAATAGGCTTAGGCTGATATTGGGAGACCAACTCAATCCCGCGCACTCTTGGTTTAGTGACAAATGTGATAGCACTTTATACCTCATTGCTGAATTACATCAAGAGGCGACTTACACGCGTCATCATGGACAAAAACTGTGTGCTTTTTTTGCTGCGATGTCCGAATTTGCTAACGCTTTAGGCAAAGCTGGCCATCAAGTATTGCACCTGACTCTAGATGAAACCCGTGCGCATCATGATTTACCTGAGTTACTAAATGAATTGATAGCCCGTTACGGCATCGCCGAATTTGAGTATCAACTCCCCGATGAGTATCGGCTTCGGTACCAGTTAGCTGAGTTTTGTCAGCGGTTACCCATATTAAGTTGTGTATATGAGTCGGAGCATTTTTATCTAACGGATGCCGAGCTCAGTGACTATTTTACCGCGAGCAAACATCATCGCTTAGAGCATTTTTACCGCAAAATGCGCAAGCGCTTTAATGTGTTGATGACGGGGGAGCAGCCTGAAGGTGGGCAGTGGAATTATGATGCTGACAATCGTCATAAGCTAAAAAATAAAGATCTACTCGAGGTGCCGGAGCCACTGATATTTGCTAATGATGTTAGCGAGATCGCAAGTCGTGTTGCCCGTCATAATTTGCCTGTTATCGGTGAACTGCCGGAACAACTCATATGGCCAATTAATCGCAAACAGGCGCTTGATTTATTAGCGCACTTTTGTCGTCACTGTCTTGTTCACTTCGGTCGATTTCAAGACGCGTTGACGTGTCGTTTAGATATTTTGGGTGACCAGCGCCAGTGGTCTTTGTATCACTCACGGCTGTCCTTCGCTATCAATACCAAAATGCTCAGTCCTCAGCGCGTCATTGATGCCGCGATTAATCAATACCATATAGCAAATGGTGAGATTGGCATCGCGCAGGTTGAAGGTTTTGTCCGACAAATATTGGGTTGGAGAGAGTTTATCCGCGGCCTTTACTGGGGCAATATGCCTGAGTATGCCCAGCTCAATCACTTGCAAGCGCATCGCAGTTTACCTCCATGGTTTTGGACTGGTGAAACTAAAATGCATTGTTTGCACCATGCTATTAAGCAATCCATTGAGTATTCCTATGCCCACCATATTCAACGCCTCATGGTGACGGGTAACTTTTGTTTGATAGCAGGGATTAATCCCGACCAAGTTGATGACTGGTATTTGGGGATTTATATCGATGCCATTGAGTGGGTGGAAATGCCCAACACACGCGGGATGAGCCAATTTGCTGACGGTGGGATTGTTGGCTCTAAAGCTTATGCCGCCAGTGGTAATTACATTAACAAAATGAGTGATTATTGCGGCGATTGCGCTTATCAGGTGCGTCAAAGCGACAGCGATGATGCCTGTCCATTGAATGCCCTTTATTGGCATTTTATGTTGCAGCATCAACAAGGTTTTAGCAACAATCCTCGCAATAAAATGGTGTATGCCAATTGGCAAAAAAAGTCTGCGTTGCAGCAACAGGCAATTTTACAGCGTGCAAAGTGGTTACTTGCCAATCTCGACTCGATCTAGTTTTTAATAGGTAGGATTTAGCATGACGTCTCATTTAACCCAAGCAGATATCGCGGCCATGGAGCAGCGATATCGAGCGCGATTTATTAACAGCTTGTCAGGGTTTAAAAGTGCCAACCTGGTGGGGTCTATTGATCATGGTGGTAATACAAACCTAGCCATAGTCAGTTCGGTGTTTCATATCGGTGCTGATCCTGCGTTGATGGGCATGATCATGCGACCTGATAGCGTGCCTAGAGATACCCTTAGCAACTTAAAAGCGAATGGCAGCTATACTTTGAACCAGGTCAATGCCAACACGTTTAGGCGCGCTCACCAGACCTCTGCTCGTTACGATGCGGATGTGTCGGAGTTCACCGAAGTCGGATTAACAGAAACCTTTATTGAAGGCGTTGCCGCTCCTTTTGTTGCAGAAAGTCAGTTAAAAATCGCCCTTGAGGTTAGAGAAATTTCTAAGTTATCGCTAAATGACACCTTAATGGTGATAGGTGAAGTAGTACACGTGATTTTGCCAGATGTGGCGCTTCAGCAAGACGGTTACATCGATATTGAAGCGCTTGAGGCCGTCGCGGTATCGGGATTGGATAGCTACCATAGCTGTCAACGCCTGGCTCGCTTGAGCTACGCTAAACCGCAAACCTTGCCAAAACGTTTGGCGGTAGATGGTACCTTAAAACCTAAGGCTTAAGTGATTAATAGCGTAAAAGTAGTTAATTGAATGGCCCATATTAGCTTGATCTAAATCAATACCGTTTGCTGGGTTTTTCGCCATGATAGAGGCAGATGCTGTTATCTGTCATCTATCAGGTGTGTTGGTTATGTCCATTTCTGATAAAAAGCTCATTTTGTTACTTAAGTCTTGCATTGCGCTAGGGCTTTGCTTGATTGCGCTAGGGATTTATCTACACAATTTTAGTCAAGCTATGGAAGCAATGGGGGTCACAGGCATTATTATCAGTGCGGTATGCGTGGCTGTCGGCATGGCACTATCACTGCCAACCAAAATGTACCTGACTTTTATTCTAGTCAGACGAGAATCTGAGTCCTCCTCAAAATAGCCTTGGTTGAGTGCCGAGTAAGATTGTCATTTTACGGTAACATTTACCACCTCTGTAGTGGTTGAAAGCGCTAACCTCTGCTTTACTTAACAAGTCTTGGTATTAGCAAAGGATGGCGTCCATGTCGGTATTATTTCAGCGTAGGTGGCAGTATTTGCCTGTTGTTATGATGTTACTGTCTATGCTCGCAGGGTTGTTTTTCATAAATGCAGGCTTAGGCTCTTGGGTGTCTAAAACGATTAAAGGTCACCTGTCTGGATTAACCAATGATGTGGCTTTGCATTTGGCTAGCGACCAACAACATATCGCCAATTTATCCCCCAAAGCGCTACAAAATTACCTCAGTAATCTCTCACAAGCGACTAAAGATAAACGTATTACACTCATTGACAGTGATGGAATTGTGCTGGCTGACACCTCACTCAGCTATCTTGAGATGATAGCGATGGACAACCATTTATCACGACCTGAAATCTCGAGCGCCTTTAAGGATGGTAAAGGTGAGAACATCCATTTTAGCACAGCACTGGAAGTGGACATGCTGTATGTCGCTCAAAGAGTGTCGCTACAGCGTGGGCCTGTGGTGGTGAGAATGGCGATGTCGATGGATGAATTAGAATCTATGTCGCGAGAGCTGATGTGGATTTTCATTGCGTTACTATCAATATCGGTGCTGGCGTTCGCTGCGACTAGTGTGTTAAGTGCCAAGCAGGTTAATTATCGCATCAATAAAGAGCGAGAGCGACAAGAAGAGCGTATTATCAACCGGACACAGGAAATTGAACTGCTACACCGCTTGGCCAATATGCTTGCAGCTTGTACCTCGATAGGTGAGACCCAAAAAGTAGTGGAAGACATTGTGCCAAGAATTTTAGGTGATATTAATGGCAGTGTGGCAATGATGCGATCGTCTCGGAACCAATTAGAAGTCAAGCTTGATTGGGGCAAGCCCTGGCCTGCTGCAATGCGTTATTCTCCCAGTGATTGTTGGGCACTACGAAAGGGCAAGTATCACTTAGCCAACGATGATTACCACAGCTTGCCATGCCATCATATGCAGGAGCTAGGGCATGATCAATCGTTGTGCATTCCGTTAACGGCCCATGGAAATACCATAGGCATGTTGCACCTCTACTTTGGCGAGTCCAGTGTCAAAGTAGAACAATCCACTTTACGGTTGGCATTTACTATCGCGGAACACCTTGGTTTGGCGCTGGCGAATTTGAGCTTGCAAGAAAAATTGCGCTCTCAAGCGCTCAGCGATCCACTAACGGGATTATACAACCGCCGCTATTTTGATGAGTCATTTGAGCAAGCGCTGATTCACCGCAGTGAGAAACACAGTGTTGCCTTGCTGATGTTAGATTTAGATTTCTTTAAACGATTCAATGACAATTTTGGTCATGACGCTGGGGATTATGTCTTGAAAGAAGTCAGTGCCTTGATTGTGCGTATGATAGGCAGTGATGATATTGCATGCCGATTAGGAGGCGAAGAGCTCGGTGTGATTTTGAGCCATGCTGATCAGAGTCAAGCTATGGAGATGGCGACACGCATCTGTCGCCAAGTGAGCCAATTACATTTACAACTAAAAGGAATTTCCCTCGGTAAAGTGACGGTTTCTATTGGTGTTGTCAGCTATCCGCAGGTTGAGGGAGACAAAGAGCAGCTAGTTAAGTTTGCCGATATGGCGTTGTACCGAGCCAAAGAGCAAGGGCGCGATCGTGCGCTCCTTTATCAAGTCGAGCTGCGTGACTCACAGGAGAAAGCCGCTACACATTCCATCCCAGACTCGAGTCAGCCAACTGCCAAGCCGCATACCGATAAGGTTGTTACGAATATCATTCAATCCAATAAACTCGAAGGCTAGCCCGTCAAATTTGCCATTGGTCTGGATATGCGCCTTGATGCCTTAGCAGTCATGAACCGCATCCATAAACACTGTTGATAAATAAAATTTATCAAATTAAGAATTATTGATAATTATCTTGTTATGGATATCAGGCGTATTATTTAATCCATTCTCATTGCTAAGGTGAATCGCATCACTACTGACCTAATGTTATCGAGGCGAAAATGAAATTCTTACACACCATGTTGCGAGTTGCTGATCTAGATAAATCCATTGCTTTTTATACCCAGGTTTTGGGGATGAAAGAGTTACAGCGCTCTGAAAATAACGAGTATCGCTATACCTTAGTTTTTGTTGGTTATGACAATGGCCCTGACTGTGCAACGATAGAACTGACCTATAACTGGGATACCCATGAATATGAGATGGGTACGGCGTTTGGCCATGTTGCTCTCGGGGTTGAAGATATTTATCAAGTTTGTGAAAAGATCAGCCAGTTAGGTGGCAATGTAACCCGCGCTCCAGGGCCGGTAAAAGGTGGAGAAACCCATATTGCGTTTATCACCGATCCAGATGGTTACCAGATTGAGTTAATTCAACATAGCTAACAAATTGAGCAGCTAAAGCAAGCATTGTGGTGCTTGCTTTCGACGAGGGTTTTATTATGACAAATGCACTATTTACTGCCGTTAACTTAGGGCAGCACACCTTAAACAACCGCATCGTAATGCCACCAATGACCCGTTCGCGGGCGAGCCAACCAGGCAATGAGGCTAATGAATTAATGGCTGAGTACTATGCCCAGCGCGCTTCAGCTGGCTTGATTGTTGCCGAAGGTACGCAGATTTCAGCTATGGGGCAGGGTTATGCATGGACACCAGGCATCTACACGCAACAGCAGATAGATGGTTGGAAGCTGACCACTGATGCCGTCCACGCTAAAGGTGGGGTGATATTTGCTCAATTATGGCATGTGGGCCGAGTGACACATCCAGATAATATTGGCGGACAACAACCTATATCATCGTCAGCAATCAAAGCCGAAAATGTCAAAGTTTTTATTGATAACGGTACAGATGAGCCTGGATTTGTTGATGTGGTTGAGCCACGAGCAATGACCAAAGCTGACATCGATATGGTTATTGAGCAATATCGTCAAGCGGCACTGAATGCTGTTGAAGCAGGGTTTGATGGTATTGAACTGCATGCGGCTAATGGTTATTTAATTAATCAGTTCATTGATTCTGAAGCGAATGATCGAACCGATGAATACGGTGGCAGTGTCGAAAATAGATTACGTTTTCTAAGCGAAGTTGTTGCAGCGATGGTGGATGCAATAGGTGCAGAGCGCGTCGGTGTGCGTTTAGCTCCTTTTACTTCGCTAAACGGTACTGTGGATGCCAACCCGGAAGAAACTTATACCGCAGCCGCAGCCATGTTAAATCAGCATAGTATTGTCTATTTGCATATTGCTGAAGTTGATTGGGACGATGCACCAGACACGCCAGCATCTTTCAAGCAAGCAGTAAGGCAAGCCTATGACGGTGTATTAATTTACGCCGGTAAATATGACGCTGAAAAAGCGGCACAAACCATTGAAGCAGGCTTGGCAGATATGATTGGTTTTGGTCGTCCATTTGTGGCCAATCCTGATTTACCAAATCGCATTAAACAGGGTTATCCATTAGCTAGCCATGACCCAGCGACATTATTTGGCGGTGCAGCCAAAGGTTTAACCGATTATTGTGAGTATACCCAGTAGTCTACCCGCACACATATACGCTAAAATCTAAATTCATTTATCAAATAGCAACGCTCTCCATGGCGTTGCTATTTGCTTTTCTGCTGAAGTTACATCTTTTCAATTGAGAGCCAATCACAATTTTAAAGGTGGATAGACATAGAGCTTATAATATGCGCGGTATTATTTACCTGCTAATCTCAACATTGCTTGCAGCACTGGGGTGGGTGGCATCCAAGTTTGTGGTCAACCATATGCCTGGCGATCTGTTTTTGGGGATCCGGTTTTTGTTGGCAGCCCTGATTCTATTGCCGTTTTGTTTTAAGCGGCTGCTGCAGTTACCGTGGCGACAGACCATGACCATTTTTGGTGTTGGCGTCTTTTTGGGGCTGGCTCTGCAAGTTTGGGTGCATGCGGTGACTATCAGCGATAGCTTATCTGAGGGGGCTTTTATCATGAGCTTGGCGATGATCATCGCACCGCTGGTGTCATGGTTGCTGTTTCAAGTTAAGCCCAACCGTTCCTTCTGGTTTGCGTTACCTGTAAGTATGCTTGGTATGGCGCTATTGACCCTCAGTGGCGGCTGGCAGATGGAAGCAAGCCAAGTGTATTTCTTATTGGCTGCTGCGTTGTTGTCGATCCATTTTGTGCTTAATAAAAATGTCGCCAGCCGATTACCTGCTTTGCTGTCTATCTGTATTCAGCTGTTTGCAGTTGGTCTGGTGGGGTTTGTGGTCGCTGGTTATAGCGAACCTGCGGTGATTGATTATTCATTCGATTTATTGTTTTGGTTTATTATTTCTACCGTGCTTGCGACTTCTGCACGTTATTTATTACAAACCATGGGGCAGTTTACCGTTAAGCTAGAAACCGCAGCGCTAATTATGATTTTAGAGCCAGTGTGGACCATGTTGCTCAGCATTACGATGCTGGGTGAGCAGCTAGCATGGCAGAAACTCTTGGGTGCGGGACTGATTATGCTGTCGCTGGTGTCGTACATAAAACTGTCTCGCCGAGAAGCGAAAAAAGCTGAAGCACAACGCAGCTGTGCTGCGCAGTTGGCAACACAGCAGCAAAGTTAGCAGTTAGCCGAGTAGTCTTTCAATATAGGGCCTGACGGCATCGACACTATCGCAGTGATTCGGAATGGAGATACTGCGGTAACCGTCGCCAATGAATGCGCGGTCTATTTCTATCAATACCCCGGTTTCTTGGCCGTTGTCGACAAAGGTGACTTCAAGTTCTTTGGCACCAAAAAAGGAGCGCGACTCTGGTTTAAATTCGTATTCTTGATAGCAGGGCAGGTGAGATGAGAACTCCCGTGTTCGAATGCCGCCGGCTTCAATATCGCTCTTAAACAGTCGATAGCCACTGTTTTCAATCATCTCTAGCACTGCCAGCTGAGTATTTGAGGGGACAATGGTCAGTGGGTCTTTGTCGCTACCATCAATGCCGTTTTTGATATCAAGCCCTGTTTGCAGCCATACCTTAGCAATTCGTTGACCAAACAGGCTGGTGGCAGGAACTTCTGGATGTAAGTGCAATTTGAATTGGCGGGTTAAGGTTTCATTGGCGCCAATGGTTTGTTTCAACATCGGCTTCCAGCTCTGCAGCACCACACTTTTATTGTACTTAACCTCATCATCTCCGAGTTTCTGCTCGGCTTTGGCTTGGGCCATAATGGCAAACTCTAAGCCGTTTAACGCTTGCTCGACTTCGCCGCCTTTTATGACTACTTCTACGGTAAAGTCGTCCCCAGCTCTAAGTTGATCATCGAGTAAGATGGCATCGACTGTGGCTTTTCCTATCCCTACGCTGGCTAAGATTTTCTTTAACATCCTGCTTTCCTTAGTCTTGTTTAGCATTTGTCATAGACACTAGCACTGACTTTCAGCTGATTCAAACATCAGTTTGTAACGGGATACGTGAAGATTAACTATACTTATTGGTCTGCGCCATCTGTTGGTGAACCACAGGAGCTTAGCGTATGCGATTCATTTGGATTTTTTTGATTGCTTGCTGCGTGACATCGTTTTCGCTTTACGGGAAAACCTGGCGTTTTGCGCTTGTTCCTAAAGAAACCAATAATCCTTTTTTTATCGCTACCGCCGAGGGATGCCGTGTCGCCGCTGCTGAGCTTGGCAATGTTGAGTGCCTGTTTCGAGGGCATCAACATGTTGATGTCAGAATGCAAGATAAGATTATATCTGAGCTGCTTGATGAAGGCGTCGATGGCATTGCTATTGCGGTAACTCAATCAGAGTTTCTGGCAAGTCGTAGTGTTGCCAAAGCAAATCGTCTCGGCGTGCCATTGATCACTTATGATGCAGACTTTAGTGCAGCGACACTGGCCAATAACCCACAGATAAGAGCGGCGTATGTTGGATCTGATAACCTAGCCATTGGCCAGGCACTGGGTGAGCAGCTGCAAAGACTACGGCCAAACGGTGGCCAACTCATTATCCAAAGTGGTCGTCCAGACTCGCCAAATTTAAACCTTAGGGTTATGGGGATCAGAATGGCGTTGTCGGGTAAACAGTACAGTACGCCGCCTGGACAAGCGTTAGTTGGGGAAAATGGCTGGCGAGAGTTTCGAGCACCTATGTATAACTTTGGCCACAATACCAACGCGCTTATTGATTTGAAAACCGTGCTCAAACTCTTTGATGAACAATTAGTGGATGCTTTTGTGGCGGTGGGTGGATGGGCACAGCTTGCTGATGCGTTTAGCCTCACAGTTGCACCATATCGTTCAGCATTAAAAGCCAATGATATGGTGCTGGTTATCGGTGATACGTCGCCGCAACAGATGTTATTTTTAGATGATGGCGTCACTCATGCTAATGTCGGACAAAACCCATTTGAAATGGGTAAACAAACCATTAATACCCTGTATCGCATTGCTAATAACCTGCCTTATCAGCGCCGCTTAGAAATTCCATTAAATTTTTGTGATCAGTTAAATTTCCATACCTGCCTTGGTAATTGATTGTGCTTGATTGCTTCTTCTAGTTAATTGTCTTGTTTTTAAATATGTTAGTGATTAGCAGTTTTTATAATTATCACCTGACCGTATAGGTTTGGTTTTGGTATTTTATATTAATCAATTTCATTGCAACTTTTGTTTTATTCCCATTATCCTTAAGACTTGCTTATATTAGTAAGTTGTTAGCTAAGTTGATATTGTTTTGGCTAATATTTTTAACATTATTAGTTTGATAATTTTTAACATCAATGAATACAAGGAGGTTGTATGAGTAGGTATATCGCTACTTTTTTAGTATTAGTGTCCACATTACTATTATCTGCATGTAAATTGACATTAGTACAACCCTATGATGAAAAGCTGCTCAGTGGAACAGAAGCATTTTATAAATCAACCGCATTAGCGATTGAGCAGGCAAGAGAAAAGTCCCCTAAGACTCGTAAGCTAGAACCAGGCCAGTCAGCAGAGCAAAATAGTGGCTATATTGGGCATTACCAATCCACTTACGCCAAGATGAGAGTTGATGCTAATGCATTGATATTACGTGCAATGGTAAACAGTGGTGAAGTAGACTCATGGGCAAAAACGACTCAAGCAAAAATTGATGAGTTAATCACAAGCGCTATTCCATCGAACTGCGCATCGGGTAAGTCAAACATCAATGATATTACGCTAACAGTTAGTAATTATTTAGATTTGAAATGTTTAGTGAGTTATTGGCAGCAGCAGCACGAAGAAGCACCAAATAAGATTTTAACCAGTGTGAACTGGGAAAGTCGACAAAAAAGTTTAATGGATATGATTATTGCATTGCAGAAAACCGAGTCTTTTAAAAAGAGTACTACCGCTGACTAGTTATTCAAGGAGGAATTATGGAAAAAGTTAATGGTGTAGACATAGGTAATGTTGTAAAAGAAGCGCTAGCAGCTGCGAAAGCGGTGGGAACCGAAAATTGGGCAGATGCAAAGGATATTGTTGACAATATTGCTCAAGGGTTTCTTAACGACTTAAAGTTTATAGCGAAGAAGAAGGCCAAAGGCGAATATGATGAATACGATGCTAAGATCTTTTTAGAAGATCAAAAAATGGTTGCTCGGGTTCGATTACGTTCTTTGGCGATTGTTACGTTGCAAATTGCAGAAAGGATGCTTAACGCCGTCATCGAGGTGTTTAAAAACGCTGCGACAGCAGCATTCAACTGGGCGTTGTTTTAGTTAGTTCTTGTTTTTAAAGCCAATATAGTCAGGCATATAGTAGGGCAGATAAGCGGTCATTGTGCTTATCTGCCCTCCTATTTTTATTAGCGGTTAACCCATAAGCATTATTAAGTTAGACTGGGATATAGCTTCGCAGAAATATTTAACTATTTGTTATGGATGACAATACCAAAAATCATAGTCGCGTAAAGCATGACGCATCTCGTACCTCTCGTGACCATCAATATGATCAACATGACTTTCTGTACTCTCGTAAAGGGCCATGGCCACAGCCGTCGCCGGTACACCCATGGGGAGAAAGCCCTGCTGTTATTCATGTGCCGTTAAGAGAAAGGCTAGACTGGTGGTTTTGGATCGGCAGCCGCTATCTGATCTATTTACTTTTAACCCCCTATTATGCTGTAAAGGCGCTAATGCTGAGAGGCTTAAAGCCTGTATCTGACTCTGAGTTTGAACAGTTTTTTAACCAATCTATGTTGGTAAAATTTATCACATCGCAGTTAGATGACGTTGACCGTGATGTGTTTAATGGGATTTTGCAGCAAGAGCAACAAAATTGGCATATTGTCGATTTTCAAGCGGTGGAATCGGTCAAACCTTTCAAAGGTATACATGTTAGCGCGACCAAGACATTGCTTTATCAACAAGGCGATCGTTTTAAAGTTCGCGCAATCTATATCGATGCGACGGCCAGTGTTATCAGCCCTGATGATTCAGGTTGGGCGTTAGCCAAGTATTTTGTACTTCAAGGCGGCGCACTTTGCAGTACCTTGGTGACCCACCCGTTACAGCATTTTCCGTTTGATAGCATTAACGCCATCACTAAAACCGCTTTACCTAAAACCCACGTGCTGCATCAATTGCTCACGCCTCATATGCGATTCACGTTACCGTTGGAAAATGCGGTACTCAATTACAAGTCGTCATTGCTGCAATCAAAATGGTACATGGTTTATGCCCCATACCCTGGTGGGCCTTCGGGACTACGCGATTTATTGGTTGATGGTTATAAGGGGATTAAAGGGAATCTGTCCTATCCTCCTTTTTCTTATCAAATGGACGCTCCGAATGTCGAGGGGCCGTACGGTATCTATCTAACGCGCTATTACGAAGTGATTTTTGCTTTTGTGAAACGGGTTTTACATCATGTTGAGCCTGATGATTTTTGGGTCGCAAAATGGGCAGATTATTGTCATCAACATGTCAAAGCGTTTCCTGCAAGCGATAAGATATTTGAGGGTGATACGTTGGCACGTGCTGTGGCGACCTATATTTTTACCGTTAGTGTGAGTCACTCTGTTGATCATTACAGCTATGGAAAATTTAATAAGCGCCAAATCCCGCTGCGTATTCGGCAGTCGCCACCCACGGCCAGCACGAGTATGAAGCCAAGGTCTCAACTAGTCACTTGGTATGACATGATGAAGTACTTTATGGCTGACAGGTTGTTTTTCTCTCCAACCACCATTACCACATTAGCCGAGAGTCAATACGCGTTTATGGACAGCGAACAACAACAAGCGGTTGAAGAATTTAAGACGGCTTTATTGATTGCAGAAAACGAGCTTATCGAGCGAGGAGTTAACTATATGCCTTTGGATGAGATAGCTGCCAGTATTCAGTTTTAGTCTATTGTGGATGTTTTTGTCCATAATGATTGGCTTAATTGGCTATTCTATTGATAGATTGTTGACATTAGTATGGCGGTATCAACTTTGTTAATGAGGAATCCATCATGTCTCATCCAATTATTCGCGATTTAAACCGTCGATATACTGCAAAAAAATATGATCCCAGCAAACGTGTTTCGGCTGAAGATATGGCGGTATTGCAGGAGGCGATGCGTTTATCGGCATCTTCAATCAATTCACAGCCATGGAAGTTCGTGGTGCTAGAAAGTGATGCAGCGAAACAACGTTTCCATAACACTTTTGCCAATATGCACCAGTTTAATCAGCCTCACGCAAAAGAAGCATCACACATTATTTTGTTTGCCCATAATCCTTATTTCACTAAAGAGGATTATCGTAAGCGAGTTGATGTTGAGGTGAGCTCAGGCCATCTTCCAGCAGATATGTATGACAATATGCTTAATGGCGGTTTTACCTTTGCAGAGTCTAATACTGATGAATCGGGCTTTAATGGCAATTGGACCAAAGCGCAAACCTATATCGCCTTAGGTAATACTTTGCATGTACTTGCCAGACTAGGTATAGATTCAACACCGATGGAAGGTGTTGACCCAGCGCTAATTGGTGAGCAATTTAAAGACGAGCTCAATGGTTACCAGTGTGAGTTTGCCTTAGCGATAGGCTATCATTTGGCAGGCGATGACTATAACCATGGACTACCCAAAGCGAGATTAGCCGCTGAGGACGTGTTTGCCGTTTTATAAGTAATCAATCTTGCCGTCTGCGTCAGACTAGCGCTTAGCGTCTGACGCAGCAGGGTTATTAGGTATTAATCGGCAAAACGGCTGTTACGGGCAAACTCTATGGCTTGTTCACAAATCTGGCTGCGCTGCTCTTTACTTGAACCTTTAAAGTTATCCATATATGCGGCAAGTTTATCGCTAACTTCTTCACTGACGATCATCTCATCAATACCCGCTTTCATATGTGCTGTGGCTGCACTTCCAACAATCGTGCCTTCGACTTGCATATTGTTTTCACTGTAGAAAGTGCTGCATACCATTAAGCTTGCCATGCCCACAGCGGTATCGGCGTCGAGATATTCGGTCGCTGCGACTGAGCCTGTTAGTAAGCAGGCGCTTAATCCTAAGTAGAATGCTTTTTTCATTGAGGTGACCTTTGTTCTTTAAAACCTATCTATTTTGATATGGCCCATAAAGTGTACCTAGGCACACCTTGGACGCTTGTTATCACCATATCACAGGCTAAATTTTAGAAGCTGTTAACCGCAGCACACTAAAATAGTGGTCGATGATAACTGTGGTTTTAATCACCTTTTAGCCTGATATATCAGGGGTTTTTGATAGTTTTTTATATCTAAAAGTATAAAAATAAGGCACTGAGGTGGGTAAATAAATCTGCTAACAAAGCTGTGAAGGCTAGCGTTGAATAGCTAGCCTTATTTTTGGTAACGAACTTATTGGCTTGTTAACAGATAAAGTTAGCAATCATCGGTGTATAGCTCGGTTTTCGCAGGGTAAGTATTGCCTCGAAAGTCAGACCATTGATGACTGTATTGCACAAAGCAATTACCTGCACCTGCGCCTATCGTGCTGTGTCCTGCTGGGTGAATGCGCATGTTGATAGTACCGTTGGGTTCAAGTGTCCAAGCGCTGCTGTCTTCCAGCCCGTCGACGAACATCTTTAATGTTGTTTCATCGGCTTGCATTTTGCCAAACACTAAAGTTGCACCAGCGTACTCATCACCAATACTCGATGCATCAATGGATTCAACTTGTTCAACGCCATTGATTGCTGCCTTGGAGTAAACCAAATTGTTGGCGCTTAACAGAGCACCGGACATTCCCTCAAGGCTCGACTCATAGGCATCACTTTGGGTATTGATGAATTTAGGCGCGGCAGTGACCGCCAAGATGCCAAGAACGATAATAACAACGACTAACTCGATTAAGGTGAAGCCTTGATTTTGCTTCATAACATGACCTCCTAATGTAAATTAGCAGGCATTATCTTTGCCAAGCGGGGATTTTTGTTACCTTTTCACGCCGCTTTAGTCATTTTTAGTATTCAGGGCTATTTCTGGGTTTTGGCCATCAGATAGGCTAGCTCAGCAATATTACTGACCTGCATTTTTTGCATCACTTTTTGACGGTGTAACTCTATTGTTCGCTGAGCAATATCCAGTTCGTGGGCAATGACCTTATTCATTTTTCCTTCTAGCACTAATGCCATTACCTGTTGCTCTCGGCGCGTTAACGTGTCTAAACGTTGCCCAATTGTGGCTTGTTCTTTGTGCTGGTGGAAACATTGTAGACTGGCGGTTTGCGCCTGATGGATAAGCGTAATGAGCTTGTCACCGTCGACCGGCTTTTCTAAAAAATCGATGGCACCTTGTTGAATCGATTGCACGGCCATTGAGATGGTACCGTGGCCGGTAAGCATGATCACGCTGATAGGACTTTGACAGGTTTTAATGTGTTTAAGCAAGGCCATTCCGTCCATCTCTGGCATTTGGATATCCAGTATGGCGACACCTGGCTGGCTAAGGTCTACCGCATCAATAAATGCGCTCGCACTCAAATAGCTATCGGCTTGTTTTCCTTGGCCATCAAGCATCCAACACAATGAATCCAGTACATCTTGATCATCATCTACTAAATAAAGATTAGCCATGGGCAGCGACCTTAATGGGTAAAGTAACGGTGATAATTAACCCAGTGTCATGATTTTGCATTGGGTTAGCTTGATGGGTATCTTGCGGACGCGATAAAGGCTTGTTATGGGCGGTTATTTGTCCACCATGCTCTTCAACAATACGTTTACAGACGACCATGCCCAAACCAAGTCCGTTTTCTTTGGAGGTCTCAAAGGGGAAGAAAAGCCGTTTTAATGCTTGGTCAGTTAATCCGCTACCCGAGTCAATGATCCTAATGCATGCTTGGCTGTCTTGGGCTGACAATTCTATGGTTAGTTGTTTTTGTGGCATAGGTTCCATTGCATCTAATGCGTTGCGAAGTAGATTGACTAACACCTGCTGCATTAAGCTCGCATCACAACTTACATCGACAGTTTGTAACTTAAGTTCTGGGCTGACACCCGCTCGTTTAAAGTCTGGTTGCATCAGCTTTAAGGTTTCTGAGATGAGTTGACTGAGTTCGACGTCGTCATAAACGCTGGGCTGCTGACAAAAGTGACGTAAACGCTTGATAGTGCTTTGGGCTCGATCGACTTGTTCTATGGTTTTATTCAATGCCTGACTGATTTCAGTTTGACTGTCATCTAGCCGATACAGGCAGCCTTGAGTGAGGTAGCGGATACCCGCTAATGGTTGGTTAAGTTCGTGGGCAATACCTGAAGCCATTTCCCCGGTCAGCAGTACTCGCTGGGCTTTATAAAACTGTTTTTGTTGCTCAAATAGCGCCTTTTGAGTCGTTTGATGTTGTTTCATTTCCTGGCTCAAGGCATGGGTACGCTTGATAACTAAACGCTTCACACGTAGATGGTGCAGGTAACCTAGAAATAATACGATAGCGATGGCAATCGCCCAAGGTGTGGCATCTTGCAGCAATCGTTGCCAGTTGGTGACAAATGGCCAGTGTTTTAGCTGTTTCAACAGCGCATAAACGTGATTGTCTTTTACTGGCACGGACCAATTTTGGTAACGACCGATAACGGCCTCGGGGTCGGTTGCGTTAATCGATAACATTGCCAAGGTTATTGCCGTCGCAACTTGGTGGTCTGTATGGCCAAGTTTAGAGAAGGCATAGGAAGGATATAGCTGTGATGAGGTTTGGCATATAAAGTCAGTTTGTTTAGCAAGCAATACATGCAGTTCACCAACGGGCACATCGCCTTTTTCGATGGCGTTTTCCAATACGCAAGTCGGTAGAATTGCAACATCAGCTTGCTGTGCGAGTAGGTCATCTAACAGTTTGTCTTGAGGGAAGCCGACGAACTTGAGTTGCTCAAGGTCGCTAAGGGGGTTGATTCCCTGTTCAATCAGCTCTCCGGCTAGGATTTGAAACCCGCCAAATGCATTGGGATCTGCTGAAATGACCCGTAATGAGCGAAGTTCTTTTAGGTTGGTAATATTCAGCTGGCTTCGAGCAATCAGAGCTGAGCCAACAGCATGTTCTGGTTCTGTTCTACCATTTGGTACAAGGTTAAGTAAGTGGCTCACACCATAATCTTTTTTTAAGGCCACAGTGATCAGCGCGTTGCCCAAAATGAAGTCGAGTTTGTTATTGGCGACTTGTTCGACTAACTCATCCGGTGTCAGCGTTACTAACTTTAACGGGATCCCTGTTTGGTTACTCACATGTGCTAGGGTCGGTGCCCATCGGTTGTAAACCCGGTCTGTAGAAGTGAAGGCCAAGGCGCCAACAGTATAATAGGGTTGGGGCTCAAGATGGCGTGCTGGTGTTTGAGCCAATACCGCAGTCAGGCTACTGCTCAACAATATGATAAGCAGTAAGTTCAGACGAAGTTGATAACGGCGGCAAAGGTCAATAACGTGCATAAAAAATACCTAATCTTGGGCTATTCATTGTGCTCAAGTACACTATAACGCTTAAAGTGTTTCGATGCCTTTTTGTGACCTTGCTCATCAAGATACCAAACTGCTTCAATACCATCATGACGTTCAACATAATCTAATGCTTCGTCCACTGGCATCAGGAACAACATAGTCGATAGCACATCTGCCATTATTTGGTTGTCGTTCATAATAACCGTTGTTGCTACACCTGTTGGTTTTGGTGCTAAGGTGTGGGGGTCAATCAGGTGATGATATTGCTTGCCGTCAACTTCGAAATAGCGCAAATAATTGCCACTCGATACGATGGTTAAATCTTCTCCTTGAATCACTTCGTGGTACTGACCGTCAAAGCCATTGCACTTGGGTAATTGGAAGTCATGTTTTTTGCAAATAGGATCTTCGATTGCGGTGGTGAATAATCGACCTTGAGGATGCAAACCATAATGGCGAATATTACCGCCTGCGTTGATCATAAATTGGCTGACACCATCATGTTTAAGCTGCTGATATACTTTTTCGGCCATCCAACCTTTGGCAATACCTCCTAAATCAATACTCATGCCTTTAGCCAATTGAATTTCATTGTCCTCGATATTCAGTTGTATCTGGCTGATGTCTGTGTGCTTTGCAGCTTGGGTAAGTGCTTGACTATCTGGAATGCTACAGTCCTTAGCATTACGCATACACGCAAAACGGTGTTGACGCCAAAGATCAATCACTGGTGAAAGTGCGATATTAAAGTAGCCATGACTTATATCATGCCAGCGAATACTCTCAGATATTAATTCAGTCAGCTTAGGATCGATTGGGTGTTTTTTACTCGGCTCATTATTAATAGATTTTATATTGGTGACGTGTGGGTAGGTAGAATAGTTTGATGCTAGGTAATGATATTCCTGAATAACATTGAGTGCCTTGCAAAGTATATTTTTGCTTTGTTCATTTGGTGTGTTGAATATATCTATGCTTATCGTAGTACCAAAATATTTCAGGGTGCTAAGTGTCGCTTTTCCATCCGATAACTCGATAACACTATTTGGCGAGCATTGATAGTAGCTATTAATGGTTGCTGGTGAATACTTGCTCACTAGCTCTTTGCTTATATCATCGGCTAGTCCAGGTTTGCACATAAAAATCAATGTTATAACCAGTGTCTTTAACATGGTGATGTTAATAGTGTTAATCGGTTTACGCTTACTTGCCATGTTTTCTATCCGCTAAGAAGTACTCTTTTTATCATTAGCACAGCCTAATTATCGGCGAACATATTACTCTTCCAAAATTGTTAACTGGCTCAAACTTTGATCATTAACATTAAAAACCTGCGGTTTTCCGCAATTGTTGCTACCAGCGAGTGACAATTATCCTGATGGTTAATAACTCAATGAAAACGGGTAATACCATTATGGTTTTAGCATCTAAATTTAAAAAAAGTTTGATTTTCACCGCATTAAGCGTGGCGGTTATTGCGGGTTCAGGTTGTGCGACGAGTACGAGTACAGGAAAATATGTGGATGGTGTACATCAAGTCGAAGCCAAGGGCAAAAAAGGCCCAATTGTGCTGACTGTCACCGTGCAAGATGGCGACATTGTTGATATTAAAACCCACTCCCATAAAGAAACTGAGTCGCTGTATTTAAATGCCGAACGGTTATTGCCGAAAATTGTGAGCAACAATGGCCATGAGGGTATAGATGCGGTTTCAGGTGCGACATACTCATCAAATGGCATCCTTAGAGCTATCAATAGCCTGCCGCGTGTTGATGGCAGTAAACCTGAATACCAAGCCGTCGCCGCAAAAGCTGAGTCAGGTGCTGATGACTTTAAATTAAAGTGGTCTATTCAACCTAAACTAGGCCTAATCAGCGGTGATTATTACTATCAAGAAGCGCGCTTTCGTCAAGGTCATATGGGCAGTATGGCCGTAGTAACGGCAAAGGATAATAAGCAAGAGGTATTGCTTGCCGAATTTAACGAAAGTGGTCGCCCCAATTATTACACGCGTTTATATCAGAATGTGCCTAAACGTATGTCTGAATACAACTTCTCTATGGGTAAGAAAAAAGGCACTGCTTGGGTTCAATCAGCGCTGACGATGGAAAAGTTAATGGTTGAGCAGAACAAGCTGACCTTTGAAGAAAATCCCAATTATGACCCTAAACTTGCGAATAAATTATCTGAGCCCAACCGCTTAAAGTATGTCGATATCGACATTGTTGCCGGGGCCTCTAACAGTATCCAACAATCGATGATCCCGCTAACGGCCAAAATTCATGAGCAAATCCAAACTAATGGCAGCGATCTTCTGTTCTATCAGCATGCTGAGAAAATCAATGATAGCAAAGGCAAATGGACCGGCCTGACAAGCATGTTAAGGCTGGTGGTCGATAAGCAATCTCAGCAAATCGTTAAAGCCCATTATGATGAGATTTTTGCTGATGAACAAAAGCAAATTGCTGATGCATCGCTGAAAAAGTTCTATCGCCAATCTAAGTATGACTCTATCAATTATGTAGAGCCGTCGCGCATTGGTTTCAATGTGATGGTTGATGCACTTAACACGCACCTTCAACAAGGTGGTTCACTGTTTGATATCAATGATCTACCTGCCACCGGAGACACAGGAAGCTATGCGGCTACTGGGTTCACTAAGCGCTCAGATGCTTGGGATCGTTACTTAAAACAAGCCGAAATCCTGTACCAGCAAATGCGACATGACCAGGTCATTGTCACTCATGACATGCCGCGCAGCTAATAGTCGATAATTTGGAATAGATGTAGAGATGATGAACATGAATAAAACCCATTTAGCAGTATTGTTAGGTGCAGCTATTGCTGCGCCACAAGTGATGGCTGACGATTTAGTTAAGGTATATGGCCGTATTGACTACTCAATCACCCACTCTGATAGTGGCTCGGCGACCCATAATGGCAAGAGTGGTACGGTTTTGGAGAATAACTGGAGTCGATTAGGCGTCAAAGGAAGTAGTGCACTGAATAAAGACTGGCAGGTCTTCTATCAAATAGAAGTCGGCGTCAATGGCGGCTCTCAAGATAAAGGCAATAATCCATTTTCTGCACGTCCCACCTTTTTAGGGGTTAAGCACTCAAGCTTTGGTCAGTTGGCTGCGGGCAGGATCGACCCTGTGTTTAAGATGGCGAAGGGTAGCGCTGATGCGATGGATATGTACTCGATGAAGCATGACCGTTTGTTTGCGGGTGATAAACGTTGGGGTGATTCTATCGAGTATAAAACTGCCAAGTGGCATAACCTGCAATTAGGGGCGAGCTATATTTTAGAAGATAACTATTACGGCGATGATGATTTACGTCGTGATAATGGCAATTATCAACTCGCGTTGACCTATGGTGATAAACACTTCAGAAGCGGTAATGTATATCTAGCGGCAGCCTATACCGATGGCGTGGAAGATATTAAAGGTTTTCGCGGTGTTGCTCAGTACAAGTACGGCAATCTGATGTTAGGGACTATTTATCAGACTTCAGAGTTAGTCAATCCGTATAAAACTAATTGGCAGCAGCGTGATGGCTCAGGCTTTATCGTCAGTGCTAAGTACCAAATCGATAAGCTGTTGCTTAAAGCACAATACGGTCAAGATGATTCTGGAACCGGTCGTATTGCAGCTAAAGTTTATGATAAATATGGGGAGTCAGTCAATCAGGCTCCCGAGGTGTCTCAATGGGCGATAGGGGCAGAGTATCGGTTATCAAAGTCGACGCGCTTACACAGTGAAATTGGTCAGTTTGATGTGGAAAGCTATGATGATTTTGACGATACCATAGTGAGTGTTGGGGTGCGTTACGACTTTTAATCTAGGACATAATTAAATCAAAAACGCCAGTCAAAGACTGGCGTTTTTTTCATATCGTGCTGTTACCAGATGCGAACACGCTCATCTTCTGGTAAGTAAAGCTTATCACCTGGTTGGACATCAAATGCTTTATACCAAGCATCATGGTTACGCGGTGCTAATGCACGGTAACGACCAGGAGCATGGGTACCCGCTCGAAGCTGGTTAAGCATGCTTTGTTCAGTGCGTTTTTCTTTCCAAACTTGTGCCCATGCTAAGAAGAAGCGTTGATCACCAGTAACACCGTCAATCACTGGGGCTTCTTTACCATTGAGGCTAAGTTTGTAAGCATGATAGGCCATTGCTAGGCCACCCACGTCACCGATATTTTCGCCTAAGCTATTGCGACCATTGACAAAGTTATCAGGGATTGGCTCATATTGACTGTATTGAGCTGCAAGTTTATCAGCTTTAGCTTCAAACGCTGCGCGGTCTGCATCAGTCCACCAGTTACGTTGGATACCATTAGCATCAGACTTTGAGCCTTGGTCATCAAACCCGTGTCCCATTTCGTGGCCAATCACTGCACCAATACCGCCGTAGTTGACGGCAGGATCTGCGTTAGGGTCAAAAAACGGTGGTTGCAAAATAGCAGCAGGGAAAACAATCTCATTGAATGAACTATTGTAATAGGCGTTAACACGCTGTGGCGTCATACCCCAGCGATTACGATCGGTTTTCTTGAGCTCTTTAGCTACGCTATCTTCACGGAAGAATTGACGTAGATTTTTCACGTTACTGACTAAGTTGTCACTGGTTAAGGTCAGTCCATCAAACTCTTGCCAAACATCTGGGTAACCAATTTTAGGGTTGAATGCGGCAAGTTTGGCATGGGCGTTAACCTTAGTTTCGTCGCTCATCCAATCTAGATTATCAATACGCTGACCCATTGCTGTACGTAGGTTTTCTACCAGCTCTGCCATCTGTTTTTTCGATGACTCAGGGAAGTAGCGCGCGACGTAGACTTTACCAATGGCAAAACCAAGTGATTGGGTACCAGACATTTCAGAAACTGCGCGTTTCCAACGTGGACGCGGTTCTTCCTGACCACTTAGAATTTTGCCGTAAAACGCGAAGTTGGTGTTGTAGATATCCTCTGCAAGCAGATCGGCATTGTTACTTAATGTATGGAAAGTGAGATAATCTTGCCAAACATTCAATGATTGCTCATTGATCAATGTGATCATGTTATTGACAGGCTCAGGTTGAGCAATATTGAGTTGAGGAACTTGGTAGCCTGTTTGCTTGAAGTAAAGATCCCAATCAAAGCCAGGGTAAGTTTTGGCTAAATCGGCACGTTTAATCTGGTTTAGGGTTAAGTCACGATTACGACGCTTTTCACGTGGCCATTGACCTTCTGCCATTTTAGTTTCTAAAGCTAGGATAGCTTCGGCTCTGCTTTTACCATCTTTGATACCGGCAAACGCTAACATTTGTGCGATGTGGTCGACATAAGCTGTACGAATCTTAGCAAAGCGCTCACTTTCTTCTAGGTAGTAAGAACGGTCTGGCAAGCCGAGGCCGCTGGCACCAATCGACATTTCATATTGGTTAGGGTCAAGGCGGTTAAACCACATGCCGCCGGCAATAGGGGAGCTTGCGCCTGTTAACCATGCTTGGCCGAACACTTTAGTGAGATCTGCAGTAGATTTTATCGCATCAATTTGTTCAAGGGTTGGCTTGATTGGGGTAATGCCCTGTTTATTGATGGTTTCGGTATCCATATAGGCATGGTAGAAGTCGGCGATGAGTTGCTCTTCTTCATTCAGATCTTGTCTGCTAGCGATATCATCAATAATTTCTTTAACTTGCTTTTCACTGCGCTCAGCAAGGCCGGTAAATGCACCAAAGCGGGTTTTGTCTGCTGGCATGACATAGTTGTCATACCAAGTACCACTGGCGTACATAAAGAAGTCATCACCAGGCTTGATTGATTCATTTCGCGCGCTTAAATCGACACCAAAACTACCTAATTCGGCTTTGCCTGCTGGCGCGGTAACAGCAGCATTGCTGCTGTTGTTGACATCTGAAGTGCCGCAAGCTGTTAAAAAGCTCGCTGCTAATGCGATTGCAACTAAGGACTTTTTCATTGTTATCTCTATTCCTTGATAAAAACGGTTGGGCTGTCAATTTTATTGTTATTAAACCGTACTATCTTTACCTAATGACGCCAGAAGTCAACGGATTAAATGTTAGCAAACTTGATCGTCATAGCTTTACCGTGAGAGTTAGCCTGCAATTGGCAATGTGATCATGATGGGAAAATTAAGATACGCCTAAGTCATAATGTCAATATGACTAGTCATATGTGTACTTTGGCCATAAAATAATGCGCAGACAGGGTTTAGTTATGCTCATCCTGTTTAGCTTAGATAGTATGTTGAGTCCATGTTTGAGAGCCATGGATTTGATGATATCGGCGTTACTTTCTACCTTCAGGTAGATTATTAACCTTGTTGTGTTATGGATAACTCTAGCTATTTGATTCATGCCGAGGGTGTAATAAGCACCTTTACAGCTTTGTGAATTAGGTCATGGATGACCGCCTATTTTACAGGAAATTGTCCTAAACTTAGATGGGCAGTGAGCCTACGCTATATCTAACAAAGTTTAATCATCAATTAACACCGCATCATTTTAAAAGCGCTGAGTTACATCAAATTAATATTGGCCATTGCTTTGGTTAACTCAGTTTGCAGCTTGTGACATTAATGTCGCGATATGGCGTGAAATGATAATTTTTGTTCAGCACTCTCCGCTAATATATCTCGCAATATCATAGTTCATTGATGGGCATGTGCCTGTTTTTGCGAGGTAGTGTTAACGTGACAAACAAACGAGTTCAGCAGATATCTCAACCTGAGCAGATTAATCATACTTTGGGGTTACTAAAAGCAGATAGCCAGATTGATATCGAATTTGCTTTTTTCAGCAATGAACGCCTTAAAGGGCGAGTTGTCGGCAGTCAGCCAGGGAAGTATTTTTTACTTGCGTTGCCTAAAGCGGCATTTTCAGGCCATGAAAATATGCTTGTTGAAGGGCAAACTGTAGTTATTAGAGCGATTATTGAAGGTGATACTGGCGCCTGTATTGCGTTTAAAGTGCAGATCCAATCTGTCAGTTTGGCACCTTACTATTTGCTTTTTCTGCAATACCCTAAAAAGTTGGAAATGATTCATCTTCGCCAGCAAACACGCCTAAGTACCTTAATACCGGCAAGTTTGACATTGCAACAACGGGGCGAAGAGGGCCATACGCAAGTGCTAACAGGTATGATCCATGATATTTCAACCACAGGCTGCCGCTTTAAAGCTGATAATCAAACCTCGATGTTGAATCACTTAGACCGCACGGTAGAAATAGACATCAGTGTCGATAGTCAAAGTGTACCGCTTAAACTACCAGCAAAAATCACCAATAGTAACGGTGTACGTTCAGGCACCTTATCGTTAGGAATTGAGTTTGCTCAAGCGCAGATGGCGCAAGAAAACCAACAAATCATCGCACGAATTGTGCAAAACCGGGTACTTTCTCAGGCCAGTTAACGGCAAATTTTTGCTGGTATGTCAGCCCAGGAATTCGGCCATGGATTGCTGATGAATTCCTGTTTTTTTATTGTTTATTTCAGCCGATTTCCAATAAGTGTTAATTGACCTGTTGGCTGTGTAACTGTTGTTCAATCTGGCTAATACAAACTTGAATCGCTGTCGGTACCGAATCTCCATAGGGGTGAATCACATAGATAGGGTTACTGGCTAATTTGTGTTGCTCAAATACTGCTTGTAGTGTCTGCTTTTCTAGGCTGGGATGAAAGTCTGGGATGAGTCCAATTCCAACGCCTGATTCGATAAGTGCTAAGCAGCTGTAAAAGGAGTTGGCAACACAATGGGCATCGGCAGAAAAATCAAAGTCAGTGACTTGCTGTGAGATGTTATTTGAGTGTGGGGTGAAATGATGCACAATGTGCTCACCTTGCCATAAATTAGCGATATATTGGCGATCTGCGCTTGCGGTGGCACTCAAGTAATTGATATGGCCACAAAGTACATCTCTAAATTGACCGATGCGCCGTTGTTTAAAGGCACTATTTGGCGAGTTGCCAATCCTTATCGCGAGGTCGATATTTTCAGCAGCAATATCTAATTGGTTATCACTGCTGATTAACTCAATTCGCAGTAGCGGGTAACGTTTTAACAAAATTGCGATTGCGGGGGTGACTAAGGTTTCCATGATAGCGTTCGCAGCTGTGATACGTACCTTTCCTTGGGGTATGGCTATATTGGATTGCGCGTGATTCCAGGCAAAATCAGCGACTTGGTTTATGGCTTTACACTGTTGATAAAACTGCTCCCCCGCTGATGTTAGCCACTGTTTTCGCGTCGTCCGCTTTAATAGCGTAACCCCGAGTTCAGTCTCCAATGATTTAAGGTGCTGACTCACGACTGACTTTGATAGATCCAGCTTATCTGCTGCCGCGGTGATAGAGCCACAATCTACGATATGGGCAAACACTGACATATAACGGAGACGTTGCATATTATTGTTCGGTTTTATTAAACAGTAGGTTTTAATATATCTGTTTTTCTTGTTAATAGGTAGCGATAGACTGCCAGCATATTGATAAAACGATTAGGAAATCATCATGTCATCTGAGCAGCAACAATTAACCCCAGAGCAGCAACTATTAGCCTGTCAACAGGCGATTGCAGCTTGGCAGCAGGCTTTTAATAACCAAGATGCAGCAGGTTGTGCTAAGCAATACCATAGTAACGCTGTCATGGAGGCCAAGCCATTTGGTCGTTTTGAAGGCCGCGCCGCGATTGAACAATTTTGGCAAGGTATCATTGACCAAGGGTTTTGCGATGTAGACTATACCGATGTGACATGGACTAAGCATGAAACTGAAGGCTACTTGCTAACCTCAAAGTGGACCATGAATAAGGCGTATGGCGTGGTACACCGTGAACACTGGACCTTAGGTGAAGATGGTAAAGCACGCTTAATTAGTGATGAGTTTGAAGTACTAGGCGAGCGTTAATTAGCAATAAAATGGGTAAACCTGCGGTACCGCGCAGTGTTTACCCACATAAAGCCTGTTACGCTTTTGCTGGTGTTAGGCTAATTGCTTTGGTGTTTGCGTTTTAGTCAGTTTGCCTGCTAATGCCCTGCGATAGAAAGTCAGGGCGGTAAATAGCAGTATGATACAACCGAGCGCCGATACGCTGGTGATAAATAGCACATAGCTAAAAGGCATATTTAGCGCATCATGTAGTGGCCTGACAAAGCTTGCTATTTTCCCAGATAGTGGTCTATCACTATGTTTTAAAACAGAAATCATGGTGCCAGTTTCATAGCTGATGGTAATACTATCTGCTTGGCGCAACCACACATCGCTATGCTCATCAAAGCGAATACTATAGTCGAGGGTCGTGGCTGGCTTTGCGCCTTTGCGTTGTCTTGGTTTACTGACCGCGACAAGATTCGATTCAGGCCACATCGCCTGTGCCGTTGCCAATTGATCATGCCAGCTACTCGCTTGGCTTTGGGGTAATTGAATTTGTGGATCTGGACTATGTTTAAGTGCGCCCAGCCAAAGGCCTTTATAAGTGATTAAGAAACCAGATAAACACAGAATAAATAGCGGAATTGAAATGAATAAGCCTAATTGAATATGGCTTTTTAATAGGCTGCTAGATTTAGTATCGGTTGGAATACTTTGCTTGAGTCTAAATCCTTTACGAACTCGCCACCAAAGATAGATACCGATGACTGTTACAATGCCACCAATTAGCGAGGCCCATGCATTTAAGTATTTACCAAAATCGCCCATCAGGAAGTTACGATGCAGCCAAAAGATGGTGCTATACATCGGCATTTCAGAAAATAGTCGTGTATCAATCTCGTTGAGTTGCTGATCGAAGGCGATGGTTTTTCCCCGTGCGCTGGCATGAATATAAGGGGTGTACTCGGTGGGGAAGCGCACAGAGCTCATTTCCGGGTAGCGTTCAAAAATGGTTTCAGTAATTTCTGCTTTGCGCTCCGTCGACAACGCCACATATTGCTGGCCTTTATTATCTGCCCGCTTGAGCATGTCCATCGTGCCCAAATATACGCCCGTACTTAATACCACTAACATAGTGATACTAATGAAAAATCCAACCCAGTTGTGGAACCATTTTAACGCCGGCACTAGTTTCATTTACCCATTCTCGCATTAACTCTTTGCTACCGTTTTAAACAGATAGCAAAGCTTGTGATTTGATTTGTTGTTATTGTTGTTTACGGCTGCGAATGGTAATTAATCTCAGTTCCGCCTTCAATTACAAGCGAATGAAAGTGGCGAACATTTATGAGGATTTGCTATAGGGGTCACACAGGTTGCGATACAGACTTAATCGGAAAATTAATACAGCGATTTTTGTTTACAAAGGTATCTGTCTGTATCGATTTTAAGGGAGAGTGGTTACTAATTTCTGGTTGAAGGCAGATATCTCAAGTCAGTAGCTAATAAAATAAAAGGCACTAAATATATAAAGCAGGCTAATACATAAAGCAGATTAATACATAAAATGCATAAAGCCATAAAGCCATAAAGCGGAGACACTGTCGCAGTGCGCCTTAAAAGTAGAATTGTAGGGGTAATATGTGCGTAAAAACGCCGTTAAATCATAAACGTGAAAAGCCCACAATAGCGATTAACAGTAAAGAAAAAGCGAAAACCAAAAGCGTATTTATCATCATGCCAGCCATCATCTCACCTCGCGTATTGGAATAGCGGAATAGGAACTTTTTCAACACCATGAGTGTACCATTTTCATCTTAACTAAGGCTGAATTACCGGCATTTTAATGCTTTTTTAAACGGTATTTTTAGTGGTTAACAATTTGCTTGGCAAATTCAGAAAACTCGTACAGTAATGAGTAGCTCTCACCTAATACCAATCGGCATAAAGATGTGATCGCTCAGCGAGCGTTTAGCGCTTCTGAGACAAGGTCATTAAATGCTCCTCGGTAACAGCTGCTGCGTTACTCTACCTCCTATATCCCTATAGTCGTGCATTAATGACATTCACCACATCCATGTGGCTTGCAACGAATGAAGGGCATAGTTACTTTACGTTCAAGTTCGTTTACACAGGATCAGAAGCGCTAAAACTCGCCCTTTGGGCGCTTTTGGGGCTGCCTACTTCTTCGTTGAATAACTTCCCAATAGCACCACTATTACTTAAGTTATTCGTCTCGAACTCGTTTGCCAAAAATAGCTCTGAGTAGATCACTTTCTAATGCCGATTGGTATAACATATTGGCTCCTTGGGTTAATCAAAAAAGACTAAAACAGATAGTGTTTACTTAAGCGAGGCGATGGTTTTGCTGTCGTCAAATACCAAGGCGGCCTTTGCACTGGGCCAATGCTTAGTTGATGCTAGCGAGACCACTTAGTATGTTTTCAATAGCCTCGACCAACTGCTTGGTTTTGTTGGCATCCATTGCATCAGGGTGAGGCGCTCGAAACTGACCTACGTCATTATCAAAATATTTACCTGAAGCATCGGCAAACTTTTCTGACAGTGCGGCACTGACTAGAATATCGGCACCAATTGATAAATCGCCACCGCTTACGCCATAAGCTTGTTTGACCATTTTACTGCCCAGCATCGATGCTGGATTGACGGCAATAATCAATGGTGCTTTAGGCCCTAAAGTTTTGGCTAACTCATGGGACCACATGGTGATAGCCAGTTTACTATGAGCATAAACTGCACTGTCTGATAATGGACTAGGACTTGATAAGCTGTTGATATCGTAGCTTGCTTGGGCTGCTGAAGAGAGGTTCACCACGCGGCCATCGCTGGGCATAATCGCTAACAGCAACTTAGTTAATAGGTAAGGGGCGATGGTGTTGACGGCAAAACGCACATCAAAGCCATCGATAGAAACTTGGTTTTGAGTGACATAAATCCCAGCATTGTTGATCAACACATCTAGGCTGTCATGGCGTGAGCTTACTGATTCTGCTAAGGCTTTAACATCGGCCATTTGGGATAAATCAGCCACGTAGGTTTCGAGCTCAATATCCGGGTTGATTGGTGCCAGTTGCTCAGCCACTTTTGCGAGTTTGTCATTGCTACGTCCGTGTAGTAGCACGTTATGACCTTGTGCTAACAATATTTTTGCGGTTTCTAGGCCGATTCCGTCGGTCGCACCGGTGAGTAAAATGGTTTTTCCCATCGCGCATTTTCCTTAATTACTGAATGCAAATAACAGCGAACCTCATATACGCTGTATAAGAAGCTTAGCACTTCCCTGCTAGCAGGATAATAAACTTGTAACTACATTCAGTTTATTGATCGCGTTGATAATATCTTTAGAGGATACTTGAGTTGTATTGTTGTAAGCCTACTTTATCACCCGATTGACTGATGACTAATCGCGCCATGGTTGGCTAATGCCTTTAGCACGGTATGGGTTTTTTGCCGCAATAAATCACGCAGTAAACGCATCGCTGGGGTGATTGATTGTTTACTCGGGCAAACTAGCCATAACTCAGTGGCAATTGCTGGAAAGTCGGGCAATAACGTCACCACTTTGCCAGATAAAATATCATCAGCCATATCCAGGCTCGATTTTAACGCAATACCTTGGCCGGATAAGCACCAGCGCCTAACTAGGTCACCATCATTGCTGGCGCGATTGGCGGGCATCTTAATGGTGATTTGCTCATCTTGGCCGTTAAATTGCCATTCGTTATATAGCACATCATAGAGTTGATACAATAAACCGTTATGCTGAGTTAACTCAGTAGGGTGCGTTGGTGACTGATGTTTTGCTAAATAGTCTGGCGCTGCGCAAAGCACTCGCGGTACGTTACAAATCTTAAAACCATATAAACTGGCGTCGTTGGGTGAACCATACCTGAGTGCGATGTCGACAGCGTCGCGGTAAAAATCAATATTACTGTCGCTGATACTGCAACGTAAATTTAGCTTGGGGTGTTGCGCCATAAATTCATCAAGCCAAGTCCTGCCGCAATTTCTACCTAGATCAGAGGGGAGAGCAATTCTTAGGTCGCCATCGATAATCGCCATGTCTGCTTTCAAATTCTGTTTTGCTTGGTCAAGCATCGCCATGGCTTGCTGGCATTGTGGCAAGTAACGTTCGCCAGCAGGAGACAGTTTTAGTTGCCTTGTCGTGCGCAGAAATAGTTCAGTGCCTAAGGTTTTTTCGACTCTTTTTATTGCTGCACTCGCCGTGGCGGTACGCATATCTAGATGCGTTGCTGCCGCGGTAATACTGCGAAACTCTGCGACTTTGAGAATAACCTGGAGATCTTGGAGTAGCATAAGTCGACTTCTCTAATGGAGCTAGATTAAATGGCTGTGTAGGTTTGGTTATAGCGAGTAGCTGGCTAATTATCAAATTATATTTGTTAATCTTTATGATTTTACCCTGTTTATATGCAGATAATGCACAGCTACTATAAGGGCTCGAAGTTTAAGCTTATTGTTAATCAAGGATTACTTATGTCTCAACTGACGATTGTTGCCAATATTATTGCCCACGACGACCACATTGAGCTTGTAAAGGCGGAGCTCATTAAACTGATCAAACCCACACGAACTGAAGAGGGATGTATTAACTACGACCTTCATCAAGATGAGCAAAATCCAGCTCACTTTGTGTTTTATGAAAATTGGCAAAGCCGAGCGTTATGGCGCCAACATATGGAAAACGATCATTTAAAAGCCTATTTACAGGCTACAGAAGGTGCTGTGGCCAGTTTTACCGTAAATGAAATGACCGTGATTGGTTAACCGTTATCACTGCGCAAGGCCGGCTGCACCAGTCCTTGGCGCTCGTAATAAAGCACTGTGGTTCGAGAGGTATTGCATTTTTTTGCAAGCTGACTAACGGTATACATAAGGCCTCTTGTTGCTGTATCGACACATGGAGTATCAAGCCTTCACCTTTAGACAGGTCAAGTGGTTGAAGAATGAATTAACGTCATAAACAGTTTGGCAGACTTTGTCACCTGGGGGCTAATTTGTATACTTAATTTAAGGCAGATCCAATACTGGCCATGTAGGGAGGCGCAATTGAGACCATGATGAGCTTTATGCAAGATCGTTGGCAAACCATTGATTGGTCGCTGGGGCTTGGCCAGATAATAGCGCTGGTTTTGTTGCTCTTTTGGTTATGGATGGCCTGGCCAAAAGAAGAGCTTTTGCAACTTAAGCGAGATAAATCATTGCAGACTCGCTTGTTTATCACGGCTTTCGCTATCAATGGGCTTTGGCTGTTAAATGCCAGTATAACTGCCGGAATTCATGTGCATTTTCTTGGCATTGTGGTGTTTATGCTGATGTTTGGTTGGCGCTTGGCAACACTGGCTATTTTATTACCGGTGGCGTTTTTTAGTACCTTCGTTATGCAGAAGCCGTTTGATGCTGCACTGTATGGATTATTAGGGTTCGCGATACCTATTTTCATTGCCTACCTGTTTTACTGTAAGGTTTATCAATCGCTGCCGCACCATGTGTTTGTGTATATTTTCGGTGCATTTATCAATGCCGGGCTCTCTATTGTGGTACATATTTTAGTCTGGGCCACTTGGTTGTGGCTCAGTGGTGAGTATGCTTGGGGTTATTTAGTTGATAACTACCTACTATTAATGCCGCTGCTTGGCTTTCCCGAAGCGTTACTTAACGGTATGGCTGTTACCTTCATGGTGGTCTACCGACCTTACTGGCTGTTTGATTATTCAGATAAGCAGTATTTTTAATGGCCGCTTATTGCCAACCGACACGCCAAAGTTGCGGATCTTTTAGTTCTCGCCAGTGAATGTCGTATTGGTTTTGGTTGTATACCGCTTCAATAATGCAGTGCAGCACATTACCTTGCTCATCAAATTCAACTTCAATGATGCAAAAATGCTTTTCTTTGTTTCGCGGTGTTGCTGCTGTCCATTTACTGTGCAGTAGCTTCTTGGGGGATATTTTGTTCATGACTATGTTACGTATCGCGGCGAGTTTGCGATCAATTGTGCTATGTAAGTGTGGTTTTTGCTAATAAGGTGTGCGCAATGCCCACTTTGCGTAATGTTGATGTGGTCGAGTTCAACTTTTAGTGGTAGCTTGAGGCATCGGTAACGATTGTTGCCGATATAAAACAATAGTGTTGTTACTCTAGTTTAGCAGGTGCCGATCAATGTAATGCAAAGCAACGTTTGTTTGGTCTACAGCGTTGTGGTTAACGATTGGTGCTGGAGCTTTATAGGGTTAGGTGATAAATTTTTAGCCATTTATTTCGATATCTTCTGATTATATCGACTGGAGTGGTATAACATTTTGTTACTTGACCTAGTTGAGTAACTCAAAGACACTCAATCGCTACCTCGTTCGCTAAAACGTATGGATGATCAAATAAAATGCTTATTTTCTTTCTCTGTCTTGGATTGTTAATCCTTGCTTATAAGTTCTACAGCCCGTTTGTAGAACGCCAAGCAGGTATCGATCCCAATGCGAAAACCCCACAACAACGTTTTGAAGATGGCGTCGATTATGTCGAAGTCCATCCAGTCAAAGCTTATCTTATTCAATTTCTCAATGTTGCCGGTGTAGGACCGATTTTTGGCCCGATATTGGGTGCGCTTTATGGCCCAATAGCCCTAGTATGGATTGTACTGGGTAACATCATTGGTGGCGCTGTGCATGATTACTTCTCTGGTGTGCTTAGTATCAAAGAAGACGGTAAAAGTTTACCGGAAATTGCAGGTCACTATTTTAATGTTTACTTTAAAGGGGTGATGCTGATATTCACCGCCATGCTACTGTTTTTCGTTGGTGTGGTATTTATTATGAGCCCCGCAGGGCTATTGAGTAATCTGGATTACTTCGAAAACACCATCTTTGCTAATAATGTATTTTGGGTGTTAGTGATTCTAGGCTATTACTTCTTAGCCACTTTGCTACCAATCGATAAGATCATTACTAAGCTATACCCGCTATTTGGTTTGCTAATGATTGTGATGACAACTTCTATCGCAGTCGCACTATTAATTAGCGCCCCTCAGCTACCTGAAATGGGCGATATCTTTGCTTATTTTGATCACAGCCACTATAACAATGATCTGCTTGAGCCAAATCCTGATGGCTTACCCGTTTGGCCACTGCTATTTATCACAATCACTTGTGGTGCAATCAGTGGATTCCACTCGACGCAAGCCCCTATTATGGCGCGCTGTTTAACTAACGAAAAATATGTCCGCCCAGTTTATTATGGCGCGATGATGTCTGAAGGTATCGTTGCTTGCGTATGGGCTACAGCAGGTATTGCAGCTTTCCCAGGTGGTTACGCTGAGCTTAAGAGTATTTTGGACGCTGGTGGTCCAGGTCTTGTGGTTAACCAAGTAGCAA
The DNA here is from genome assembly GCF_043643685.1 of Shewanella waksmanii. GTDB lineage: Bacteria > Pseudomonadota > Gammaproteobacteria > Enterobacterales > Shewanellaceae > Shewanella > Shewanella waksmanii_A. The sequence goes on along the minus strand of NZ_JBHZSN010000006.1, from coordinate 36,961 downwards.
GCACATATCTTGGTGTTGCAGGTGGTATTATGGCGATTATTGCCGTGGCCATTTTCCCAATCACCTCGGGTGATACCGCGTTCCGTTCTTTGCGTTTGACCATCATCGATGCGTTTAAAATTCCGCAAAGCATTCGCAATCGTTTATTAGTCGCCGCGCCGATTTTGGTGATTGCGTACTTTATGACTAAGATTGATTTCTCGTTAATTTGGCGCTATTTCGCGTTCTCAAATATGCTGCTATCAACCAGTGTATTGTGGCTTGCGACTAAGTACCTATTTGATAGAGGCACCTTCCATTGGATTGTGAGTCTACCGGCCATTATTGGCACTTGTGTTACCGTGTCTTATATCATGACTGCAGGTATTGGCTTCGGCCTACCGCAATCAATGAGTCAGCCTGTGGGTATCGCTACAGGTCTAGTGTGTTTGATTGGGCTTATCATTGCTCATAATAAGCGCAAGGTGGCAGAGCAAGTCTAGTGGCTAGCGCATCATGGTTTAAAGGGCATCGTTGATGCCCTTTTTTGTAGCCATATCACAGTGAACGTGTCACCGCCTTAAACATCGCATATAGCATAATCCCTACCGCAGCCGCGATGGCTAGGTGGGAAATCAAAGTTTGCCAAAGCACGCTATAAAAGCCGCTTGCGCTGGCACTGAAGTAGCGGTAAATGAACGCGGTAAAATGATGCAGGATGGCAAAAACCAGTGCGTTAGTGGTAATGAAAGCGGTAACAGCAATTAATTTTAACGTGCGCATCTTAATTATCCGGTGGTTGACGATGGCGTCATTATTCCGTGTTTTTACGGATAGATTAAGTTAGCTATTATTCGCTTTTTATATACGTTGATTGGTGAGGCATAAAAAAACGAAGCCAGCTGGCTTCGTTTTTTCAATGCGATAAAGCGGGATTATTCGCCTTGCTCAACGCCTGCACGGTTAATCAGGAATTGAGTCAATAACGGTACTGGACGTCCAGTAGAACCTTTTTTAGCGCCACTGTTCCATGCGGTACCAGCAACATCAAGGTGGGCCCAGTTATACTTCTTAGCAAAGCGAGATAAGAAGCATGCTGCGGTAATCGAACCAGCAGGACGGCCGCCAAGGTTGGTCATATCCGCGAACGGGCTTTCCAAGTGCTCTTGGTACTCATCCCACAATGGCATGCGCCAAGCGCGGTCACCACTTTGCTCACCTGCATTGAGTAGTTCATGTGCAAGTGGGTTGTGAGAAGAGAATAGGCCTGAAGCGTGTTTACCTAAAGCAATGACACAAGCACCGGTTAGCGTTGCTGTATCAACCACAAGCTCTGGGTCAAAGCGCTCTACATAAGTCAGTGCATCACATAATACCAAGCGGCCTTCAGCGTCAGTATTAAGCACTTCGACAGTTTGACCAGACATGGTGGTTAAAATGTCGCCAGGACGGTATGCGTTGCTTGAAGGCATGTTTTCACAGCCAGCAAGTACACCAACAACGTTGATAGGTAGCTTCATTTCACATAGTGCTTTCATGGTGCCAATAACACCCGCAGCGCCACCCATGTCATATTTCATTTCATCCATGCCTTCGCCTGGTTTTAATGAAATACCGCCTGAATCGAAGGTCAGCCCTTTACCAACTAAAACGATAGGTTTTTCAGTACTATCAACAGCACCTTTATATTCCATTACCGTCATGATGGATTCGTTGTCACTGCCGCGACCAACTGCTAGGTATGAGTTCATACCAAGTTTGGCCATTTGCTCCTCACCCACGGTGGTCACAGTCAGCTCTTCGCTGGTTTCAGCAATTTGGCGAGCTTGAGAAGCTAAGTAAGCAGGATTACAAATGTTTGGCGGCATATTGGCCACATCACGGCATAACTTCATACCAGAAGATACTGCGTTACCATGATCAATAGCGCGCTCACCGACAGTCAGCTCACGACGAGTTGGTACATTGAATACCAATTTACGCAGTGGGCGACGGGTTTCACCTTTATGGGTTTTTAACGCATCAAAGCTATATAAACTGCTTTGGGTGGTTTCTACCGCTTCACGTACCTTCCAATAAGTGTCACGGCCCTTAACATGCAGTTCAGTTAGGAAGCAGACGGCTTCCATTGAACCCGTTTCATTCAAGGTGTTGATGGTTTTGGTGATGATTTGCTTATATTGGCGCTCATCTAGCTCGCGCTCTTTTCCGCATCCAACAAGTAGTACGCGCTCACTGAGAACGTTAGGCACATGATGCAGTAATAGCATCTGCCCTGGTTTACCCTCTAAATCCCCGCGGCGTAATAAGTTGCTGATATAGCCTTCACTGATCTTATCCAGCTGCTCAGCAATACCAGAGAGGCGTCTAGGTTCATAGACACCAACGACAATACAGGCCGAACGTTGCTTTTCCGGGCTGCCGCTCTTTACGCTAAACTCCATGAGCTCTCCTAGATTCTTAAAGACAAATTTTATTATTTATTAGATAATGTCTGCTTGTGCCCAAAAAGGGGCCTAAATTTGGTACACCATAGTGTAATTTTTTCAGGTGTTTTTTTGCCATTTTTAGTTATAGGCTGGTTACAAAACTACCAAAAGTAGACAGTCTACATGAAAGTTGGGCTGATACCAGCATAAATGTAAGTTTTAGATACCGGATCCAACCTGTGATTGTATTTAGATACCTGATTCGAGAAGTTTTTAAGGCACAAATAGCCGTGCTTTTAGTCTTGTTAGCTATTTTTATTAGCCAACACTTTGTGCGAGTACTCGCAGATGCGTCTGATGGCGAGTTTCCTGCCTCCCTAGTTATGACCCTCCTTGGTCTGAATTTACCCTACTTGGCCGTATTGGTGGTCCCCCTAAGTTTATTTTTAGGTATTTTGATGGCCCATGGCCGGATGTATGCCGAAAGTGAAATGGTGGTTTTTCATGGTGTTGGGGTAAGCGAGTGGTATATCACTCGGGTGACTTTATTGCTGGCGATAGCCAATATGCTGTTTACCGGTTATCTGTCATTGTTTGTGGCACCCTGGGCGGAAGAGAAACAAAATCAGGTGCTTGAACATGCACAGTCGGAAGCAGGGCTGGCCGCGCTTACCCAAGGACGTTTTCAAACCAGTCCCAATGGTCGCGCGGTATTGTTTGTTGAGCGAATAGGCCGTGATAACCAACTCGATAAAGTATTTGTAGCTCAGCTACCGGATCCAGAAGATGAATCTGGTGAAGTGAATATTGTCATGTCTAAAGGTGGCAGTGTGGTGGAAGATGATACCGGTGGGCAACGATTGAAGTTAACCGACGGCACCCAGTATCAAGGTAAGCCACAGCAGTTAGACTTCCAGATTGTTGAATTTGGTGGCTACCAAATGCAGATTAAAGATCAGGAAGTTGATGAGCGTAATCGTAAGATGTCTGCATTACCATTGAGCCAACTCATGGCCACAGAGGGGCCTGAGGCGACGGCAGAGTTTCATTGGCGCTTGGCAATCCCGCTAGCGATTCCATTTATGACATTAATTGCTGTGCCCATGGCGCGGGTTAATGTACGCCAAGGCAAGTTTGCTAAGATGTTCCCGGCAATTTTACTGTATTTGGGGTATTTTGGTTTGATGGTAGCTGGCCGTAAAGCCCTTGAAGATGAGGTGATTCCGGCTTACTTAGGCATGTGGTGGATCCATGCTTCAGCGCTATTCCTAGGGATATTGCTACTGGGTAAGGAGCGGCCTACTGGCGCTAAGATCTCTGGTTTGTTTAAACGAAAGAAGGCTAACGCATGCGAATCTTAGACTTCTATATTGCCCGTACATTAGTCAGCACTTCAGCGCTGTGTTTGCTTATTTTAACCGGCCTATCCGGCATTATTAAATGGGTTGACCAGCTCCGGGTTGTTGGCCGAGGCACCTATTCGCTCATGGATGCGGGTATCTATGTGCTGTTTCTGATCCCCCGCGATATTGAGATGTTTTTCCCGATGGCGGTATTGCTTGGGGCATTGATCGGCATGGGTATGCTGGCATCTAATTCGGAATTGGTGGTGATGCAATCAGCGGGATTATCACGCTTGCAGATCACCATGTCAGCGATGAAGACCGCAATACCTTTGATGTTTATGGTAATGATTTTAGGCGAATACGGCGCCCCAGTGGCAGAGCGCCATGCCAATGAGCTTCGGGCGGTGAAGACCTCTGGTGGTAGTCTGTTTAAGTCTAATCGCGGTATTTGGGCTAGAGATGGCGATCTATTTGTTCATATCAGCGAAGTAGAAAATATTAATACCTTGCATCGCGTTACCCTGTATGAGTTTGACGATAACCTCAATCTTGTCAGTACCGTGCATGCCGATAGAGGGGTATATGCTAAAGATCACTGGCGACTATTAAATGTGCGCCATACTCAGTTAGTAAACGAGCGTATTTCGCTTACCGAGCAAACCTTATACCGCTGGGAGTCGACATTGACCCCAGATAAACTCAGCGTGGTGTCGGTCAAGCCTGAAGCCTTATCGATTCAAGGTTTGCTGGGTTACCTCGACTACTTAGCGTTAAATAACCAAGATTCTGGTCGTTATGAGTTGGCGTTATGGCGCAAAGTCATGCAACCAGTGACGGTTGCGGTCATGATGTTAGTGGCGTTGTCTTTTGTGTTTGGTCCGCTGCGTACAGTGACCATGGGGGCGAGGGTATTGCTCGGGGTTGTAGCAGGGTTCAGTTTCTATATCTGCAACGAGATCTTTGGCCCAATGACCTTAGTTTATGGCTTGCCGCCTATGATTGGTGCGATGATGCCACCACTGATATTTAGTGCAGCGGCGATTTATTATATTCGGCGTTAATCAACATGTTAGATGGCGGGAGGAGTCTCCCGCCTCAATACTATTCTTGTATGCTAAAGTCACCTTGCATAATTGCCCAATGGCCTGGGAATGAGCAGAAGAACTTATAGCTATTACCTGCTGTTAACCCTTCAGTACTAAAACTAATACTGGTGCTTTCACCGCCGCCTATAACCTCAGTATGGGCGATCACTCGTTTATCATCGGGTTTGACATAATGGTTGCTTGCGCCCGCAGCCATCCCATCATTGGCTACAGCTTGCATGTCAGCGGCTTGAGTGAGCACCCAGTTATGGCCCATGGCGGTTTTAGGTAAGGTTCCATCGTGCGTTAGGGCGAGTGTAACCTGTTCGCAGCTAGCAGGTACGGTTAAGGTTTTTTCGCTAAATTGCATTGCGTCATTAGCGGTTAAGCTAATATTGCACTCGTTGGCGTAAGCATGGCCGCTAATGAGCAATAAGCTTAGGCTGAGTTTGATCCACTGCGATAAGGTGTTAATGATTTTTGATGACATTTTCTGCCCCTTTTATTGTTGTTGGCAATCATAGGCCAAGTTCAAGGGCAGCATAGGTTAAATTTATTTAAATGAAAATCATTCTCAATTGTAAAGATTGGAAATTTACATTCACTTTCAGGCCTAACTTATTAACTTAGGGTTATCTACTAAGCTGTGGTTCATTAAAGTTAAGGCGGACCGCGTTTTGCTAGTTGGTGGGTTATAGCTTAACGGTAAAGTATGAACAGGCTTAGGTGATCAAGCTAAACCTAATCAATGTAATCCGCTAACGCTTAGTGATTACTGACTTTAATGCGCTCAACGTTGGCTTCAGGCTCGTGCATAACAAAGTCAAGTTGCACTTGGCTGCCTTGAGCGCCGTTGGCTGAACTCTGATATACCCACTGCTGCAAAGCGTCGATAGCAGACTGATCGAATACACCACGTGGCGATGAATTGATCACACTAACATTCTCAACCTTACCTTTAGGGGAGATATCAAATTGCAACTGCACATATCCATTTAGGTTTTGCTCAACCGCCTTTGCCGGGTAGTGAGGCTCGATACGTGTTACCGGGTAAATTACATTTTGTTTAGTTTTTGCGGTTTCACCACTGTTGCCAGCTACTGCTTGCTGATTAATCGCAACACTTGTTAACCCCATGGCTAGGGTTAAGCCAAGTATTGCCAGTGGGTTTTTTCCATGTACTTTTTTCATCTGTAGAATCCTCTCTTTTAAGATGTTTTTGTCTCCATAGTGGGTGTGTAACATGCTAATAGGAGCATGCTGTGAATAGGCCAATAACGCATGGCTATAGGCAATTTTTTGTGGTTCATCCATAGCGTCTGTAATGTAAGCATCGCAAGCAAGTTCTTGGTCATGACGAAAACGCTGATAGGCAAGCCAACTTAACGGGTTGAACCAAAACAGCACCGTAATCGCGAAAGCAATTGGGTTGGCTATATGGTCGCCGCGGCGATAGTGATATATCTCGTGGGCTAAAATGGCATGCTGCTGCTTTGATGTTAGGGTTTTAAAGTCTAATGGCACCAAGATTTGTGGTCGAATAAAGCCAACCAGCATTGGTGAGTGAATGCCACTGACCTCGGCAACGCCAATGGGCGATAACGGTATTGCTAGCTTATGGGCTTGTTTTGACAATGTGCGTACCTGAATTTGTTGAATGATTAACTGCACAGCAAAATAGGCGATGCCGAGTAGATAAAGGTACTTAAGGTATAAATTTGCCAGTAATCCGCTAGATAGTTCAACGGTCTCAGAGGCTATTATTCGGTAATGTTGAATGCTTGCCAATGAGGTTGTTGTCCATAGCGCTGGCAAGTAGTTTTGTAATGTGGACCCTAATAGTACCATAGGGATCATAGCCCACAGCATGTATGTGTAGTGGGCACCTAAATGTTTAAGAAACCGGGTATGGCAACTCAGCAAAATGAGGGCAAAAAATGATGTAATAACCGTCTGTTCCATCAGCCAAGTGCTCATCACTTTTGCTCCTTTTCCCAATCTTTAATCACCGCTTTTAACTCTTCAATGTCATCGGCGCTCAATTTATTATTTTTGGCAAATCCAGCGACCAGTGGTGAAAGGTTGCCGCCAAAAACACGCTCAATAAACGATTTACTCTCTTTCAGTTGGTACTCATTTTGATTAATCAATGGGCGGTATAGGTAGGCACGACCTTGCTTTTCGAACCCAATGGCTTGTTTTCTGACTAAGCGGTTGAGCAAGGTTTTTACTGTTTTCTCGTGCATTTTCTGCTGTGCTAACGCGGTGATGACCTCATTGGCGCTTAACGGTGACTGCTGCCAAAGTACATTGAGTACAGCCAATTCTGTATTACTAATTTCTTGCATTTTCAACCTTTGATTACAGTTGTAATTTTTAGTAAGATTACACTTGTAATCTTAAAGTGCAACCATTTTGTTAAAAAATTTTTATCAAGGTGTAGGCATCTGACTGTGGTTCTGTAGTAAACTAGCTGATAACACCCTCGAAGTAGCTGATTAACGGAATTAAACAACAGGGCGCTCGTTTGTCGTATTAATAGCGGAGCTATTACCGGATGAGCTTGAGTGATAACTTGTGTATAAACAAGGACGAATGATATGAGCTTGGGTGTAAAAACCACAGTTAACTTAGTTGTAATTTTTGCCTTTTCAAACACGCTGATGAGCTTTTCTTCTCATGGCGAGCCGCTTGAGAGCGGTGATAAAAGCATGCGGGTTCACCAATTGTCAGTGTTTGACAGTCCTGTCAGTTTTCGTTTTCAGCCTAATTGGCGCCTAGCCTTCAGTGAGCAGCGAGGCGAGATGTTCTCTGCTGAATTTGTGCCTAATGATGAGTACTTAAATAAATGGTCGTCTTTGTATTGTGTGCAGAGCTTTAAAAACAAAGCCAGTACTATCAATGCTGAAATGTTTCTCGATACCTTTGCCGATAGTTATCGGGAAACCTGTGTGGGTGAAGTGAATTATCAGAAACTTGGCGAACAAACCATAAATCAGCGCCCCGCCTTTAGTGCCTTGTTATCTTGTAGTGAAATGCCGTTAAGCCATAGTACAGACGGTAGTTTTGGCCAAGATAGCCTCAGTGAGATAGGTCATTACACTGTGATACTAGGAGAGCAGCATATGTACCTAATGCACCATAGCGCCAGAGGTGTGGGCAGTGTATCGGTTGATATTGCCAAAGCTATCCAACCGCCATTAAAAGCCATTGAAACTGGCACGATATTTAAGTAATTGTTATATCTAAGTTGAATCAATAATAGACTTTTATACGTATAGACATCTATAATTGCGCCGAAATTAGCGCCTAGCAATAAGCATGCAAATAGGCTGACTAGTTGAACAACAAAATAATGATTTAAGTCAATCTTTTGTGGTGCTTTCGCTTCATGCTATTGAAGCAAAGATAATCGGGAAGCCAGTGGGAATCTGGCACTGCCCCCGCAACGGTAAAGTAAGCCCTAGTTTGAGCATACTAGGGGTTACCAAGTCCGGAGACCGGCCCTTAAGATGATTTTGAGATTTCGGCGGGCAGATCTCAAAATGCGATTAACTAGCAAAAGCATTATGATAGGTTTGCGTTAGTTCGTGACAATTTTTGCCCCGTTTTCCTTTCAGGAGTCAAAGGTAAAATGGGTATTAAACCAACTAAAATAGCCGTGTTATTAACCGGTATTCTGGCATCTTCTGCCACTTTCTCTATGTCTACGCTTGCGGCTGAAGCCGACACTGTAACTGTTGATGAAACCATCACTGTGATCGGTCGCAGTGAAAATAGCCCAATGAATATTGCGGCCAATGTCAATGTGATTGATGCCGCTGCCATCGAGATGAGTGGCGCGACTAATCTGACCGAAGTGCTGCGCGGTCAAAGTGGCATTCAGATCAGTGATTCAAACTCTGGTGCAGTGTTTTCCATGCGCGGATTTAGCGCATCTCAAGCTGCCAACAACACCTTGATTTTGGTTGATGGTCGTCGCTTAAACAATATTGATATTGCTGCGCCAAGCATTAATGCCATTCCATTGCATCAAATTGAGCGAGTAGAGCTACTTTCTGGTAGTGCTGGTGTGCTGTATGGTGATCAAGCAGTGGGTGGCGTGATTAATATCATTACTAAAACGCCTAATGCAACTGGCGGTACGCTTCAACTATCTGGTGGCAGTTTTAATACCTACGAAGCAAAAGCTGATGTGGCGGGTGCCATCAATGACAATTGGCGCTACTACGCTGCGGCGAGTTATAACCAAGGTGACAATTACCGCGATCATAACGCCAATGAAACCGCATCTGTACTGGGCCGTTTGCAGTACCAAGGTGAGCAGGATGACTTCTTTGTTGAGACGAGCTATTACGACAATGACCGTGAACTTGCTGGCTCTTTGACATTAGAACAGATTGAAGATGACCCCCGTCAAGCCAACCCATTTAATAAAGATGATTACCAGCATGAAATGACCACAGCGGTTCGCTCTGGTTACCACTACCAAGTCAGTGATGCATGGAAATTGGGTGTTGATGCCAACTATACAGACAGCAAGGTCACTTCTGTCAGCTGGGGAAGTCCAGGCAAGAATAATCGTTCTATGCTAGAGGTGTTACCCAAAGCGGTGGCAAACTACCAAACCGCAAAAGGCGATCTGAATATTGTTACCGGTGTGGATTTAAGCCGCGGTGAGTCAGAATTTAGCTGGGGTCGCAGTAATGTACAAAAAGTGGCCAGTGCTTATGTGCAAGCGACTGTGCCCTTAACAACTAGCGTTAGTTATGTTGTGGGTGGCCGCTATGCGGAAGTGAGTGATGAACTCGTTGATGGTGATGTGTACCCACAAGGCATCGATCTTGATCAAGATGCCCATGCGTTTGAGCTAGGTCTTAACTATCGCCCGAGTAGCAACCACCGTTTATATGTGCGAGCGGATGATAACTTCCGTTTTGCTAAGGTGGATGAGCAAGCTTACACCTCACCAGGTGTTGTTGGGCTGAAGCCACAAACAGGTCGCTCCTATGAAGCGGGGTGGGACTGGACCCCAGCCCAACATACCCTACGCGTTAGTGCATACCAGCTTGATTTAGAAGATGAGATTGTATTCGACCCTAGTGCTGAACCCCCTGAAGAAGGTGACTTCCCCGGTGCTAACGTCAATGCTGATGCCTCAAAACGCTTTGGTGCAAGTATTGATTGGGATTGGCAACTGACTAGCCAAATCTTACTGGGTGTGGAATATAACTATATTGACGCTGAATTTACTGAAGGCGTGAATAAAGGCAACAAGCTGTCTTGGGTGGCAGAACATTCAGGCCGCGGCTTCTTTAGTATTGATGCTAACGAAAACTGGCAGGTATTTACTGAGCTTGTTTATACCGGTGAGCGCTTTATAGAAGGTGATAATGGCAATGTTGATCCTAAGTTAGATGCTTACTACCTTACTAACATAGCGATTAATTACACTAACAATGATTGGTTAGCTAGCCTACGTGTCGACAACTTGTTTGATGAGCAATATGTCAGTGCAGGTTATTACAGCAGCTGGGGTAATGGCTATTACGCGGGGACAGGACGTGCTCTGCGCCTGACAGCGAGTTACCGTTTCTAATCTTATGTCATTGATGAAAGCCAGACCTTGTGTCTGGCTTTTTTTTGCGTCAAGGTAATACCAATCGGGATAAGAAAGTGATCTACTCAGAGCTGTTTTTTGGCAAACTAGTTCGAGACAAATAACTTAAGTAATAGTGGTTCTATTGGGAAGTTATTCAACGAAGAAATAGGCAGCCAAAAAAGCGCCCAAAGGGCGAGTTTTAGCACTTCTGATACTGTGTAAACGAACTTGAACGTAGAGTCACTATGCCCTTCATTCGTTGCCTTGTCTCAGAAGCGCTAAACTCTCGCTGAGCGATCACATCTTTATACCGATTGGTATATGAGCGCAAATTGATTGGTTAAGGTTAACGTAGGATGCATATTTGGAACAAAAGTCGCCAAGGGTTAATGGTATTGCTAATGGTGTTTTTGAGCGCCTGTTCAGGACCCACTTTGTCACCTTTGACCCAAGACAGCGTGATTCTCGCATTTGGCGATAGCTTAACTTATGGCAAAGGGGCAGAGCCTGGGCAAGATTACCCCAGCCAGCTTGCATTGTTGTCAGGACTTAAGGTGATAAATGCGGGGATTTCAGGTGAAACGACCGCAGAAGGAGTGCAGCGATTTGAACAGTTACTCACTGAGACCTTACCGAGCTTAGTGGTCTTACTTGAAGGCGGAAATGATTTTTTACGTAATCAAGATTCAGTTAATACCCAAGCTAATCTACAATCTATGATAGACATCGCCAAAAGTCGTGGTGTGGATGTGGTGTTAGTTGCGGTGCCGAGCAAACAATTATTTCTCAGCCCAGCTTCATTTTACGCCGATCTTGCCGATATTAATCAATTAGTACTGGTTGAAGAGGCAGTGACCAACTTGCTTAAAGATGGGTCAATGAAGTCTGATACAGTACATTTAAATGCGGCAGGTTACCGAGTTTTAGCTGAGCAGATATTTGCTCATATTCAAGATGCTGGAGCGCTGTAGAGTTAGGGGATTTATCGATAGATCAAAGGCTAAGCGAAATAGGGAAGTCATTGGTGAATGTTGATTAACTGTGAGTTTATCATCTTAAGCTTGTGCACTGAGGTCGATAATTCGTATTAATCTTGCCAATTGAAACAATTCAGCTTGACCCTGATAGGGTTTTTATGGGTAAATTCGCTGATAACAAATGGTTTCAACCATATAGAATAAAGCAGGTTTAAAACTTCTCATGACAGATCTTGAGCATCAGGTATTCACTCAAGTACGTGCAATTATCAGTAATGAAGAGCAAGTTATTGGTCGTCGTGGCATTTTGGTGCCGTTGAAAAAAGCCATTATTGCAGATGGTGATATCCGTAACGTAATTGATATTGTTTCGTCTGACCCAGCCTTAGCTGCCCATATGCTTTGGCGCAGTAATACTGCAAGTAACGCATCGAGTGTAAATAGAAGCAAAAATCGTTCACTGAAGGATGCATTAGTGCGTCTTGGACAAGTGAACATCTATCGTTATGCGTTTACGTTTTATCTTAAAGAGCGTCTGGACGAATTACCTCAACCTTATAAGAAGCTGATTCAGGGCTATTGGGCATTGACTGAAGCGATTGCCGTTGATGCCGTTGACAGTTTGCATGCTATGGATGGGGTGGATATTAACCCTGATGAAGTGCAAACGCTGGCGTTATTTAGTGTCTTTGGTGAGATTATTGCGTTAACTGCATTTGCTTACCTCAATGCTGAGGCCGAAGAGTCTTTCCCACTGAGTATTATCAAGTCAATCATTGATAATCAAAAACAGACGTTGACGCTCGAAGCATTTGAATCGTTGGGGCTTGATGAAGAGCTACGTGATGAGTTTATGGTGGCCCACAATTTACGCCAAACACGTAATCCTAACTCACCCGGTCTAGTGTTGCGCCGCGTCTTATCAATGCGCAAGCAGCTGCTAAATCCGCTGTAAAAATCGCCGAGAAGATTGTTACAATAAAAGCCTGCTAGTCGCAGGCTTTTTGTTTATAAGTGACTGTCATTTAGGCTGAGTTTTAATGTGTTGAGCTGGGCAAAAATCGGTGTGGTTTGGATTGATTATCCAATGCAGAAAGTAACCTAGGCCGATTTGAGTACGGATATACTCCGCCCAAAAACCACCAACCCCTAAGCCTACGAATGCCCCCATTGTGGTTGCAAACAGGGAGAATTCTGCCACTTCGATACTCAAAAACGCACCAGTTAAGCCAAGTACGATTGCTGGTGATAGCGTGAGTATTAACCAAAAACAGGCTTGAGTGACAAATCTAATAACTGACATTTTCCCTGCTCTTAGCGCTGATGGCATGGTAGTGGGTATTTTAACGTTGTAAATTTGTTAAGTAAATGAAAGTAAAGGAGTATGTGTGGTTGTGCTATTATTGTTCATCTCATTAGGCAGCCGTACTGTGAGTGGGGAGTTTTTTAGATTTTATATCGATTAAATGCTGTAAAACGAGAGATGGTACTAGGCTCCATATCTGAAGCCTAGCTGCTGTCGTTTAGTTAATTTTGTGCTGTTTGGCTAAAGCTTCTTTAGCCACAAGTTCTAACCATTGCTGTGCCAGTCTGGCGTGGTTACTGCTGCTGCGATAAGCCCCAAATAGTGGCCGTTTTAGCCCGTCAGGGCCTAGTTTTACCGCTTTAAGCGATAAGCCATGGGCTTCATTAATCGACCAAGTGGGTAGTGCGGCAATACCGTCTTTACAGGCGATACGTTGCAGTAGCATTAAGGTGAGATCGCAGCTGATTTGCTTGCCTAGTTGCTGGCCTGCTGGTTCCATGAAGTGCCGGTGAATATCGAGTCGCTGCAAGGGAACCGGGTAGCTTAAAATGGATTGTCCTTGTAGCTGCTGCGGTGTGACAAATTCACATTCTGCTAGCGGGTGGTCAGCGGCAACGACCAACTTCACTTCAAAATCAAAAAGGTGTTGGTAAGCCAGCGTGCTTCCAGGAACAGGATCTGAGGTGAGCACAACATCAAGTGCACCTTGTTCCAGCGCATTTAACGAATCGAATAAGTGACGACTGGAAAGATCGAGGTTGACGTTAGGGTGGAGCTGTCGAAAGGACTCCATCACTGGCATGAGCCAACGAAAACAGCTATGACACTCAATCCCGACGCCAAGATTATTAAGCTCTTCCTCTAGACCATTACGCAAATCGCTTTCCGTCTCAATCACTTTAGGCAGTATTTCTTCTGCTAAATTAAGCAGTCGTGTGCCTTCTTGGGTAAAAGACAGCGGTTTGCTTTTGCGCACAAAGATACTGGAGTTGATACGCGTTTCGAGTTCTTTAATCTGGTGCGATAGCGCTGACTGAGTCACAAAACGTTTTTTTGCAGCACCAGCAAGGCTACCACTTTCTTTGAGGGCAACTAATGTTCTTAAGTGTCTGAGCTCTATCATAATAATCTATTTCCATCTCTACATGAATTTGATTCATGTTGTCGTTGAAATCGTTTCCGTTGCGAAGCAGTAGCCTACCACAATAAACTTCTAGACGTCCAGATGTCCATTTGTTTGAATGTGAAACCGTCGGGCTAAATGTCATTAACTTTGAATTCTGCTCATATTAAAGCAAAAAGGTATACAATATGCAAACTGTAAAATTGGCTAGTTTAGGATTCCCCCGCATAGGTCGACAACGTGAATTGAAGTTTGCTTTAGAGCAATATTGGCGTGGTGAGATCCCCAAACATGAACTGCAACAACGAGCAAAGGCATTGCGAGCATGCCATTGGGCTTGGCAGTCGGAAACGGGGATAGAACTGCTTCCTGTGGGAGATTTTGCTTATTATGATCAGGTGCTTACATTAAGCGCTACCATTAATGCTATTCCTGAGCGTCACCGTGATGGTGGCCAGATTGACTTGGATACTCTGTTTCGGGTTGCCCGGGGTCGGGCACCAACTGGGCAGGCAACAACTGCTGCTCAAATGAAGAAGTACTTTAATAGTAATTATCACTATATTGTTCCAGAACTTGAAAAAGACCAAGGTTTTAGCCTTGCTTATGAGCAGCTATTTGAAGAGGTTGAAGAGGCAAAAGCTTTAGGTTACCAAGTGAAACCTGTGTTACTTGGCCCACTGTCGTTTCTGTATTTGGCCAAATGTGCGGGTGATGAATTTGATAAGCTCAGTTTACTGGCGAAGTTAATTGCAGTGTATCAGCAAATTTTACAGCGTTTTGCTGAGCAAGGTGTGCAATGGGTGCAGATTGATGAGCCTATTTTAGCGCTAGAGTTGCCAAACGAGTGGTTGGCGGCATTTAGTTCGACCTATGATGCGTTGTCTCAAGCACAGGTAAAATTGATGCTCGCCAGTTATTATGGTGGGGTTGAACATCACCAAAGTACAATTTCAGCCCTCAAGGTGGCGGGTATCCATCTTGATCTAGTGACTTGTCCTAGCCAACTTAACCGTTTTGCCGCAGAGCTTAAACCACAGCAAGTATTAAGTTTGGGGGTGATTAATGGCAGAAATGTATGGGCTGCAGATACCGATCGTATTGCTGCCGCCATTGCACCAGTGGTGAAAGATCTTGGTCAGCGAGTTTGGTTGGCGCCGTCATGCTCGTTGTTACATACGCCAGTAGATCTCGATAGTGAGACCGAGCTTAGCGCCGATTTACGCCAGCAACTGGCGTTTGCTAAGCAAAAACTCACTGAACTTGGCCAATTGCGTCAACTTATTCAGTCGCCACAAAGCGCTGAAGCGCAAGCGATAGCCGAGGCTTGCCAAGCACGCCGCGCCGCTAAAGCGCGTGCAGCCGATAGGGTGGTGAATCAAAGAGTGAATGAGTTAACCTCAAAAGACTATCAACGTGAGAATGAATTTTCTGTTCGCCAGGTACGACAGCGGCAACAGCTCAAGCTACCTATTTTACCAACCACCACCATAGGCTCTTTTCCGCAAACGCCTGCAATTAGAGGGCTGCGCAGTCGCTGGCGTAAAGGCCAGATAGGCGAACAGGCTTATATCGAGCAACTACAAGCGGTGACACATGACACCATATCTCGGCAGCTTAAACTAGGTATAGATGTGTTAGTTCATGGCGAAGCCGAGCGTAATGATATGGTGGAGTATTTTGGTGAACAGTTACAAGGCGTTGGTTTCACTCAGTTTGGTTGGGTACAGAGTTATGGCTCCCGTTGTGTAAAGCCTCCGCTGATTTATGGCGATGTGTCACGTCCCAGTCCCATGACTGTTGATTGGGCACGCTTTGCCCAAAGTCTCACAGATAAACCAGTAAAAGGCATGCTGACTGGACCTGTGACGATTTTACATTGGTCCTTTGCGCGAGAAGACATTGCCCCTGAACAAATCGCCGCGCAAATTGCCTTGGCGATTAGAGATGAGGTGGTTGATTTACAAAATGCAGGTATTGGCATTATTCAGATTGATGAGCCCGCGTTTAGAGAAGGCTTGCCGTTAAAACAATCGGACTGGCAACCATACTTAGACTGGGCGGTCGCCTCCTTTAAATTAAGCGCCGCAGGGGGCAGGGATGAGACCCAGATCCATACGCACATGTGTTACAGCGAATTTAATGAAACGATTGCTGCGATTGCGGCAATGGATGCTGATGTGATCACCATTGAGACCTCAAGGTCGCAAATGGCATTACTTAATGCGTTTGAAGCTTTTGCTTACCCGAATGAAATTGGCCCCGGAGTGTATGATATCCATAGCCCTAATATACCTGAGCAGGCGGACATGGAGGCATTAATCAGCAAAGCAGCTGAGAAAATTCCATTGCAGCAATTGTGGGTCAACCCTGATTGTGGCTTAAAAACGCGGACTTGGGATGAAGTTGAACCCGCATTAGCCAATATGGTTGCTGCTGCTAAAGCATTGAGAAGGACACTAAAGCATTAAGAAGGAAGCGATAGCATTGATCAACACAGAGCCATTATTGCTGATTGTTTGGTCAACCCTGTCGATACAAATGCGGTTGTTGGTCACAATTTCACTGTTTAGCTAAAAATCGGTGAACTAATTTCTGACTTGTCCGGTCTTATGGGTTAACGATAATAAACCTTGGGCACAATCAGTGTGATTGTGCCTATGATTGTGAGCTATAAATACTTTGATAAAACCTAGGGTTATGCGAAAGCCAAACGCGATTTCAGCCAGTTTATTCGTGCTGTTGACGGTTTGGTGCCTGATGCAAAATGCTGGATTATCACCGTTAATAAAAGCGGTTAATCAAAATGTATTTTTGGCCACGGGCTACACCGCTTATGATAGCAACATTGTGAGCGCAAGCAGCAATGATGTTGGCAGCTGTGAACTGTCCGAAAAGTCAGTGCGAGTGTGTAGCGAAAACACCAGTGTGATAGCGCTATTTTGGATAGTGTTACTGTTACCTTTACTGCGTTTAAGTCGTAAGAATTACCATCAATTAAGCAGGGGTGAGGCCAGGGCGCCGCCGCGGCGAGTACATCTGACCTTATGTCGTTTTCAAGAATAGATCATCACTGTTTAGGTAGAGATAAACAGCAAATCGTTGGCAGTAAACTACTGCTAATTATCCTGAGTCATACTCGGAGACAGTAATGAGATATTTCTTTGCTCTATGGATGATGGTGATTGCCATCATCCCCCATAGTGTAAACGCCCAATCAACACCATGGTTGACCAACCCTAATCACCCGCCTGTCACGGCGAGGTTAATGTTGACCGGTGAGGTTGATGAGGCAAACAAGCGCGTACCTGCAGTGTTAGAAGTTCAGTTAGCTGATGACTGGAAAACCTATTGGCGTAGTCCGGGCGAAGGTGGTATTGCGCCTAAAATTACCTGGTCAAATTCCCATAATATCACTGATATTGATTGGCAATGGCCAACCCCAGAGGCCTTTTCTTTATTGGGGTTAGAAACCTTTGGTTATCGGGAAAAGGTGGCTTTTCCGTTGATGATCAGCACCGAAGATCTTGATGAGCCCACTAACCTCAATGCCACGTTAACTTTATCTTCATGCACCACCGTTTGTGTGTTGACCGATTACGAGATTGACATGGACTTTGTGCCTGAGCAATTGAGCTCGGACTCCCAAGCGATGTTTAGCTTTAACAAGGCGTTGGCAAACGTTCCGCAAGTTCAAACGCCAGGTGCTGATGCAACGCAATTGCTGTGGGATAACGTGCAGCAAATTTTGCAGGTGCGCGTGCAGGATACTGGGTGGCGCAACCCAACTGTCATCGTTGATGGCGAGCCAGATAGCACATTTAAATTACTTAATGTTGAGCAAATTGTTGATGAGCAACAGCAGGGCTGGCTACAGGCGCAATTTCATGTCAGTAACTGGCTTGGCGAAGCCAATCTTGTCGATGTGCCATTAAATGTAACTGTCTTTGATAGTGATAAAGCGTTGGAGTATCAAGCCAGTGCCTCAGGAGGCTTGGTACAGGTGCCTTCAGTCACCCAAGGTTTATTGACCATGATACTGTTTGCCATTATCGGTGGCTTGGTACTTAACGTGATGCCCTGTGTGTTACCGGTATTAGGCATGAAACTCAGTGCGGTGATTAGTGCCCCTTCAATCGCACAGCAGCAAATCCGCCGCCAATTTGTGGCATCCGCACTGGGTATTTTAGTGTCATTTTGGTTGCTGGCCACCTTTGTGATGGTACTCAAAGTTAGTGGTCAAGCCGTTGGCTGGGGCGTACAGTTCCAAAGCCCTTGGTTTATCGGCTTTATGGTATTGGTTACAGCAGTGTTTGCCTTTAATATGCTTGGGGCTTTTGAAATCAATCTGCCGTCGAGTTTGCAAACTAAGTTGGCGACTTCAGGTGGTAATGATACCAAAGGCCATTTCCTTCAGGGTATGTTTGCCACCTTGTTAGCTACGCCATGCAGTGCACCTTTCTTAGGTACTGCGGTTGCGTTTGCCTTTGGCGCCGATATGATCACGCTTTGGGTGATTTTCACCGCGCTTGCCTTTGGTATGGCATTACCTTGGCTGCTGATTGCGGCCTTGCCACAACTTGCCCGTTATTTCCCTAAGCCGGGTGCTTGGATGAACCACTTGAAACTGGTTTTCTCCGGCATGTTACTGCTCACTAGTTTATGGTTAATCAGTCTGCTTGGTAGCTTTATTGCTAGCGTCTACCTTTGGGGGGTGGCAGCGATATTGGCCATCGCATTTGTGGTGATGGTTGGTAAACGTCTAGGCGTCGCAGCCGCAGTAGCCAGTATCAGTATTGCAGTGGCTATGATCAGCATAGTGGCGTTTATGACTTCCGATCGTTGGGCACAAGCCCTACCGACCGATCTTGAATGGCAACCCCTTGATGAGCAGGTGATAGCCAATCATGTCGCAAATGGCAAAACCGTATTTGTTGATGTGACAGCGGATTGGTGTATTACCTGTAAGGCCAACAAGGTCGGCGTGATATTGCAAGACCCTGTTTATAGCCGATTAAAGCAGCCTGATATGGTGACCATGATAGGTGATTGGACGACGCCGTCGGAGCATATTACCGGATATTTACAAAGCCATGGTCGCTTTGGGGTACCGTTTAATATTGTTTATGGGCCTGGTGCTCCCCAAGGTATACCTTTGCCAGTTATCTTGACCAGTGAGCAGGTACTTACCGCCATAGCCCAAGCATCAGCGCAGTAAAGGCGCGACATTTAGGGCGTAGCACGCTGGTGCTACGCAGTCGAATTATTGGCAACCTGAATGTCTAGGACGTGTTGATCTTTCACGCTGATTTTTGCCGCAGCTTGTGGGCGCTTTATATTGCGAAACAACATGGCCTAATGAGTGATGACTTTGGGTTGCCCTGTCGTACGCCGCTGGCGTACCGATAAGGTGTATTTATGACAAGCAAAACGTTAATTTCAACATTAGATGAAAAAACAACAGGATTGAGTAAGCACCCAGTAAGGGTACGACTCCTTTTGGGTACAGTATTGCTACTAGGATTAAGCTTAAGTGTGTTGTTAACACAGGGGTTATTGGCACCGAGCGTTAACGCGCAGCAAGCGCCGCTGACCGATGCACAACAACAGTCGGTAAGAGAGATTGTTGAACAGATGCTGGTTGAAGATCCGCAGTTATTGAAGCGGGCGATTATTGCCCTACAACAGCGAGAGAATCAAACGGCTCAGCAGGCACAGCAACAGGCATTAAACCAGCAGCATCAGGCCTTGTTTGATTCAAAGTTAGACCCTTGGAAGGGAGCTGAAAATCCTGAAGTGACTATTGCCTATTTTACTGATTTTAACTGTCCGTACTGTAAGAAGTTGGAGCCTGAGCTAAACCGCTTGGTTGAGGATTATCCTCAGTTAAAAGTGATAGTGAAAATGGTGCCATTACAAGGTGAGGGCTCGGAAAAAGCAGTAGACCTTGCGCAAACTGTGTGGTTAAACGAACCGGAGAAGTATTTGGCAGTGAAAGATACCTTGATGGCGAGCCCAAGACGCCTTGATGATTCATCTATTGCCAAGGTGGCTGACTTAACTCAGACCAATCAATGGTTAGCACAGACGGATCCGCAAGTTAATCAGATTGTCGCGAACAATTTACAGTTAATGCGTGAGTTGGGGATTGGTGGTACACCGGCAATTATTATTGGCGATAATATCATTCCCGGCTTGGTCTCTTATGAGGTACTTAAGCAACATTTGGATCAATACATAGAGGCAAATGATTGATGACATCTCAAGCTGATGAAACCACAGCGCTAACTTGGCGACAGCGAATGCTGTCATGGACAAAACAGTTAGTCAGCTTCCTTATCTTGGCGGTAGTCATTAGTGCTGCAGTCGATTGGTGGCGCGCGAGGGATTTTCCTCGCGAGCAACTGCCGAGTATGGCTGCGATGAGTCTGCAAGGCGAGTATGTTGATGTCAACGCGTTGAGTTTCGAAAAGCCTGTGCTGGTGTATTTTTGGGGAACTTGGTGCCCAATTTGCAGCTTTGTCAGCCCTGCAGTGAACTGGATGGCCGATGACTATGCGGTGGTATCGATTGCCATGGCATCGGGTCATGATGCTAAGTTAACGGCTTACTTGCAGCAGCAAGGATACCGGTTTACTACCATCAATGACAACCAAAATCAGATTGCGCAGCAATGGTCAGTGCAGCTCACGCCAACGCTAATGGTAATAAAGGATGGTGAGCTAAAACATGTGACAACCGGGTTTACCAGCTTACCAGGCATGTTGTGGCGCATGCTGCTAAATTAGCGGCAGTCACTACCAAGTTAACTGTGACTCTGGTTGTTGAACCAAGTGGGCGGTGCTACTGAAATGGCTAGTACCGCCGTTATTGCATTGATATTAATAGATGATTGGCGAGCGTTAATAGCCGTTATTGGGGCCGAAATTACTGTTAAGGCTGACGCGATACTGCTCATCGATGGTTAAGGTTAATCGGCTACCTAATTGGCCGAAAGCATCATCGGTATTGTGGTAGGTTATCTGACCTTGAGCAATTTTTTGGCCATTATCAGCGACTAATTCATAGGTGATAGTGCCTTCCGATTGGCTTGGTTTTACGTAAATGGTCTGGCGGCTATGGGCATGAACTGGGGCAAAGCTGACGTTACTGCTGGGGAGGGTAAAGTTAATCTGTTGGTAGTTCCTGTCAGATAAGTTATTGACCTGCACCTGTGGTGCCATAAAGTGATAACCCACCGCAGCAAACATGATGATGACACAAAACCATAAACCTAATTTTTTATTCATAGTGTAAACAACTCAATTAGCCTATAGCTTTCGACTCAACAAGCCTAGATTAGTTCCTTTGCTCAGTAAAGCCAACGCTTATCGCAGTGCCATGCTCGCTGAATACCTGAAGTTGCCAGCCTTGGTGTTCACAAAGCCGTTTTACTATGGCCAGTCCAAAGCCGTAACCCGTACTTTGGTCGCCTTTAACAGCGGCATTGGTCACATCTGCAGAAATAGCAGGATCAATACCTGGCCCAGTGTCGGCCACCGTCAAGGTGTTATCCCTAAAGTGCAGAGATACTTGCCCTTGATCTGTATATTGAAAAGCATTGCTGATGAGATTATCTAACAAGACTTTGAGCATACCGGGCTGACTAAAAATGGTGACATTGCAGTTGTCATCAACCTCTACATCAATGTTTTTGTGAGCAACAATATAGTGATTATCTATGATGGAACGCTCGATAATCGGCAGGAGCTTGTATGCTTGCTGTGGCGCGTTGACGTGCTCTTGGCGGGCTAAGGTGAGTAGGGTGGTGACGGTCTGCTCCATCTGGGTGGTTGCTTCTGCGATTCGGCCTATGACGGGATCGTTATCATGGTTGTTTGATTGCTGCCGATGCACTTCCAGGGCATTTTTTATCACCGCGACTGGGGTGCGAAGTTCATGGCTAACATCCCGAGTAAAGTTCTTTTCGCGCTCCATCGCTTGATTAATTTGCAACAAGGTGCGCTCTAACGTGTGCGCTAACATACCGATTTCATTGTTGGGAAATTGGTGGGCGAACCTTTGCGGGATCTGCTTGGGCTGGGTGCCGTCGACTAAGTTTGCCAAGGCTTTGAGTGGTTTAGCGGTTTTCCTGCCTAAAAACCAAGCAATGAGGCAAGCTATCAAAGTCAGGAGTATGCCGCCTGAAGCAAGAAATTTAATGACCCCCTCTCTAATAGGCCTAACGAGTAGTTGCTCACTCACTTCATAGAGTAGATAAACATTGGGATATTGCGTGAATGAATGCAAATGATAGTGACGGTTTTGTTGGCCATAAAACTCGTGCCTGTGTGGTTCGTCTATGAACTGTTGGCGCATATCTTCAGGGAAACTATTAGGAGAGAAATGCAGTGTCATAGGTATCGAACGCGGACTGGGCCACTGTCCGGTCAAATCAAACTGTTGCTCAAGGTAGCTGGCTTCTTGCTGAACCTCACGCTCAATGAATCGGTCCTCTAAACTATAAAGTAACATGAAACTCATCAATGCGTAGATGGCCGCCATAAACAGGCTGAACAAACAAAATTGCGCCATTATCCGTCGGCTTAAGCTATGAAATTTAACCTGGTTATCAGTCATTTTTTATATCCAAAGTGAAGCCGATACCGTGCACGGTTTTTAGCAGTGGTTGGTCAAAGGGTTTGTCTAGCACGGTTCTTAATTGGTAGATATGCGAGCGCATCGCATCGGACTCAGTGGGATCATCACCCCATAACTTTTGCGACAACTCTGAGCGACTTACCACTTGCGGGTAGGCCTGTGCCAGTTCCAGCAAAATACGAAACCCCATACTGTGCAGGGCTAACTTTTTTCCATCGCGCATGGCTACGTGTGTTTTACGGTCAACCGTTAACGGGCCGATAGTGAGCAGCTCATCGGTATGCAGCAAATGGCGGCGTGATAGGGCTAAACAGCGCACTTCTAGCTCTTGTAACGAGAAAGGCTTGGTGAGGTAGTCGTCAGCCCCAACACTAAAGCCGTTGACCTTATCTTCTATGCTATCGCGAGCCGTCAGCATTAAAATTGGAATGTGCCTGTTTGCAGCTTGGCGGATTTCACGGCATACAGTGAGACCATCCATGACGGGTAAGTTTAGATCCAAAATCACGACATCATAGTATTCGGACAACGCCAGCGACAGGCCTTGCTGGCCTTGTGATGCGTAGTCAAACACATGGCCTTTTTGCTCCATGTAATCAGCAATATTACTGGCAACACTGTGTTGATCTTCAACCAGTAAAATCTTTAATGATGTGACGCTGTTTCCCATAACCGCTACCTTAATCCGTTAATCACGCTCTTTGCTGTTTATTACCTTGGCGTCTATGGCTGGCGACATTGATGATGCAGTTAAGCAGGCTTTGAAGGAGCACTGATGACGATCAGTTGCTAACCGCCCGTAAGCCTACTTAATGCATCGACGCTGTGCTTAATAGTGTTTTTGTAACATATCTAACGCAGGTTGATAATCAGGTTTTGCACTAAGTAGCTGTGTTAGCGTCGACTTGGCTTCATCTTTCAACCCGAGTTGATGTTGTGTCTGGGCAATTTGCATATCCAGTACAGGGTTGTTGATTGCTTGCTGTGCCAGCGTCATTAACGCCAGAGCATGTTGTTGCTCTGCGGCACTGCTGGCGATTTTTTGATAGTAAAAACCGTACATCCCCACTAGCGGTAACTGTGATGTCTGCTGTGATAGCGCGGACAGTTGCTGCTCATCGCCTGCTAGGTACTGCGCGATAGTTACCAAGGTAATGTCTTCGTCATAGCTTCTTGGCTTTGCAGGCTTGATGCCTAACTGCTTGACCAATTGTGTCGCTACACCAGTTGTCGATGTGGGGTTTTGTCCGGTAATTAAGCGCTCATCAACAGCGACATGGCTTAACATCAGTGGGCTAGATTGAAATTTGCCACCTCGCTCGCTGAGTTTATCTTGCAACATAAACTCAAACTCCTTAAGCCACTTTTTACCAAACAATTGCTCTTCTTGATTGGTAAAGCCATTAATCGCTTTGCCCGCAATCAAATAGTCGCCATTATCGAGCTTTACATCAACCAAGGCGGCAGGGCCATGGCAAACCGCTGCGACACTGCCTTGTTGTTGATAGATGTCTTTTATCAGGGTTTGTAAGGCTTTATCTTTGGGAAGGTCGAACATCGCGCCTTTACCGCCAACAATGAATACGCCGTCATATTCACTTGCTTTTAGCGACCCTGTCGCTAAGGTGTTGTTTAACTGTTTCATCGCTACCGCGTCGGCGAGCACTTCGGCGTTATAAGGCTTGTTTGGATCATATTCATCGGCTGAGACTTTGCCGCCTTGTGGGCTGGCAATATCAATGAGTAGCTGATTGTCTTTAAAGATAAGGTACGCTTTAGCAAACTCATCAAATTCATAACCCGGTGTCAGTTTTCCTTGTTGTTGGCCGTAGCCGCTGAGCACCATCAACACGCGTTTGGTGTCATTACCAGCGTATGCTTGCGGGGTGAAGCTCAGTAAAGTCAGCAATAGGCAGATGAGCTTAGTTATTTGGTGATATAGATTCATAACGGTCTCCTTGTTAGTTAATGCCAGTGTGTCGTTGCCGATGTGAAACAGATGTGAAACTGAGCTAAAACGATAAATCTCAGCTGATATCTGTTGTTTAACCTGCTTGCCTGCGAGCAAACGCCGGCCTGCCTTGTCATAATACATAGCGCTTTTGCATAGCTTTTCGGCATAGCCTCTTGGCAGCAATCGCTTTTCGGCATAGCCTCTTGGCAGCAATCGTGTAGTCAGCAAGCTCCGTGATAAAGGGTTCGAATATCAGCACTTAGGCTGCGTTTACTGGCGTGTAGGCCAATTAAGGTTACAAGGGTGATAATCACGCTGATGGTAGATAGCAACCACCACCAATTGGGTTGATAGTGCAGTGAAAACTGAGATTGATAGATAAGTTGCCCTGCGATACTCGTGCCAGCAATGGCACCCAAAGCGGCGATGATAGCAGTCACCAGCCACTCAATCAGTGTTAAACGCTGACAGGTTTTTCGGTCAAAACCAAAGCTGAGGATCAGGCTATTTTTGCGGTTTTCTTTACTTTGTAGTGCCTGTACTGAGGCCAAAATCACCACCACAGCCAACAAAATAATCATCAATGAAAAGCCAGTAATGACTTTGGTTATCATGGCTAAGATCCGATCGAAATTGGCGGTCATCTCTTGCAGTGACACCATTCGCAAGCTTGGGTGGCGCTGCCAAAGTGTCGGTAACATGGTCCAGTCCTTAGCTTGTAGCTCCAAACTGGCCATTGCGTATTGCGGCGCATCGACATGCTCAATCAGTGCTATCGGCGCTTGCATCCAAAAAGTGATGGAGCCTTGCCCGGGTTTGAAAACATGACTGGCGCTTATGGTAAAATCAATCGGGTTGTTAGCAATGTTTAGGGTCAGTACATCACCAATTGCTAGGTTGAGATCGGTCATAACCTCTTGCTCAACGGACAGTTGCTGCCAGTTTTGGCTGTCTTTGGGCCACCAATGACCCTCCACAACACGATTATTACTGGGTACGGCCTGCTGCCAGTGCAGTCGGATTGGCCGTGTGAGGGTTGCAAGGGTTTCGCTTGGGGAAAGCTCGGCGCTAGCGATAGCGGTTTGATTGATAGCGGTCACACTGGCATACAGGTACGGCTTATGCTGCCTAACGGGGACTTGGTGTTGCTGGGCCCAAGTTTCAACATCTGCCATTTGTGATGACGTTGCCTGAGAAATCAGTAAATTACCGTCATGCTGACGTTGATACGCCTGCATGGTTTCACCTAAGTCTCTCATGAGCATTAAGGTAAATAATAGTAAGAAGGCGCACAGTCCCACACCAATGATTTGGGTACTTTTGCTAACGATTCGCTGTTTCATCATGAATAAGGCAAACGGTACCAGTCCAGATAAAGGCGCAGTGATACGCTCACCTAAGGTCAGTACAACCCAGCTGGCCAACATCATAATGGCGATGCAGCTGCTTATCGTAACAACCATCATGCTGGTGAGTAAGCCATTATCTGAATAGAGATAAGCAATCATGGCTAACACCAGTACCGCACTGATTTTACTGATGAGCTGAGATTGATTGCTGCTTGATTGCTTGAACAATACGCTAATCGATGTACGCCACAGCGCAACCCAGATAGGCGCCTGAAATACGGCAAAAATGCACCATACCATGGCGATCGATTGCAGCATTGGCAAGGGTTGCCACAGCCATTGAAGCTCGGTAAACGTGGCACTTAACTGAGCAATAATAAAATAAGATAGCCCTGTCGCGCACACAATGACGAGCGGTAGGTGACTGACTAGCTCTAGCAGCCATTTTACTATGGCAACAACGAACCCCATGGTGCGAGATGCGCCTAAGCTCAAACAAATCGCCGAGAAATACTGCTCTTGCTTGATGCGGATTTGGGTGAGTAGATCGATAGCGATGGCCGCCATAAAAAACAGCACCATTGAAGCAAGTCCGAGTACGTTCTCTGTGCGTTGCCAAAACAAAGATAGTGGGTGATTGCCTTGTTTGTGATAGAGCTGCGCTGCGGGGAGATACTGGCGTTGCCATTGAATGATGGCGTCGGTTTGTTGAGAGTTGGCCTGCAGTAAATAGCGATAGAGTACGTGATCGTCGGTTTGCATAATCGCTTGCAAATCAGCGTGATTGACCAGTGCTCGCATGGTGACATTATGCCCCTCCATTAGCCTGTCAGGCTCGTGAAGTAGCGCTCGGGTTAGGGTCAGTTGATGGTCGCCTAAGCTTATGTTTTGGCCTATATCTATGCCTAAACCCGTGATAAGACGTGGCTCTAGCCATATCTCCCCAAGCTTGGGGCCATGCTGGCTGCTGAGCGCCGGCGCACCAAGGGTATTGCTGGTCTTAAGTTGGCCTTGTAAGGGATAGTGTTGGTCCACGCCTTTGATACTGGCTCGCTGCCACTGCTGGCCGAAGGTGATTGTGAAGTTGAGCTGCCTAGTCAGCGTCATTTGTTCACTGAGTTTTGATAGTGCTTGGCGCTGTTCAGCGTTAAGTGGGTGTTGCTGGCTAATCACCACATCAGCACCCAATAGGCTATTTAAATTGTGATTGAGATAGTGCTGGATATTACTGGCCACCAGACTGAGCGTGACAATAAATACCATCAAAATCGTTTGTGTAAATTGGTACAGGCGGTATTGGGGCTGATGGCGCTGTTGTTGCCATATTGGATAGGCAAATTGGATAGTTTGCTTAAGCACTTTTCACACTCCTCATGCGGTTAGCGCAGCGTAATTGTCCGCCATCGAGGGCGTAGTGGTAGTCAGTGCGGCGAGCGAGTAAATCACTATGAGTGACTATCACCAGTCCTGCCTGCTGGCTTTGACAACAAGCGAATAGCAACTCAGTCACTTGCTCTGCATTGTGCTTATCTAAGTTACCGGTGGGCTCATCGGCAAAAATAAACTTAGGGTTGAATACTAAGGCTCTGGCAATCGCAACCCGTTGTTGTTCACCACCACTTAGCTCACTGGGTTTATGCTGGCCGCGCTGGCCCAAACCAACCTTGTGCAACCAATGAGCAGCTTTCTCCAGGGCATCTTTATCGCCTCGCAGTTTCATCGGCAGGGCAATATTATTAAGCGCATCAAGCTCTGGTAGTAAGTGGAATTGCTGAAACACAAAGCCAATATCCATTTTCATGGCACTTAAAGGCTGCGATTGTGCGCCAGTCAGATAAGTGCCTTCCCCCGTACTGGGTGGCGTGAGCCCCGCCAATATCATCAATAAACTGGATTTTCCCGCCCCAGATGGGCCCGTGATAGCGTAGGAGTGGCCCTGCTTAATCACTAAGTTGAGGTGTTCAAACAAGGTGACGTTGCCTGTTTGGGATGAAAACGACTGACTGACATTTTCTAGCTGAATTTGGCTTGGCATGGTAATGGCTCATTAATGACGGATGATTCACGCTAGCCAAGTCGATGTGAAATGAATGTGAAGTGGCAGCTCGCCTTACTTGCCTGATTGATATGGCAGTGGCTGGACGTCATTGTCGCTGCGTAGGAAATACCAAGCCTTTTTAATCTCAGTGATTTATATCTTTAGCTAGGGGATTTACCAAGGCCAGTGCAGGGCTTTATAGAATGACAGCAAAGGATCAACATGGATGAGGATATAAAAGATTATTTAGGCCGCATAAAGCAGCAGTCTTTTTTTGGTGATGCCAGCACCGCGGGGAGTTTAAAGAGTAATATCCGCTGGTATCAAAACTGCGCTCGGACCTCCCACCATTGGTTTCGTGTCGTGGGGTTTACCACGGTATTTTTGAGTGTGTCGCTGCCCTTTATGGCGGCCATCTATCCCAATGAAGTGCAGCCTACGGTGATCATGTCATGGTTAATTGCGCTGGCAGGTGGTGCTAATGGCTTTTTCCAATGGGGAAGGGCCTGGCAGTCTCGTACCGAAGCGTATATCCGACTCGAACGACTTATGATGCAATGGGAAGTTGCGGTGCATGACCCTAATGCCGAAATCAGTGCCATTATCACCGCGACAAATAAGCTGGTTACCGATGCTAGGGAGACCATTAAAAATGAGACCGGTACCTTTTTTGAAGAGGTACAGTTTCCTGAAGTCGAGTCCAGTAAGAGCAGTCATCAATAGTCTATAGGCAACATTTTTTAACGCTAGCAGCGCTCAGGCTAATAGCTTGCGGCGCCCGATGCACGCTAGCGTTGGTTTAGTTTAAGGGGTGACGACATTAAACCAGAAGTTGAACTCATCCAGCATCGCCATCAGTAGCCGATTCTCTTCAGCTTCACTCCGTTGTGGTAATAGATTTTGCCTATAGCGCTTTTGTTAAAACTGCATCTCTGGCACATGGTCTGGGACAACCAGCTCACCAGCCGTAAGACGAATGATGGTCTCAACGCTGACACCTGGCGCTCGCTCAAGCAGATGGAACCGACCTGCTTTTATTTCGATAAAGGCAAGATCGGTTAGTACTCGTTTGATGCAGCCCTTACCGGTTAAGGGCAGTTGGCATTGGTTAAGCAGCTTTGATTCGCCCGATTTAGATGCATGGGTCATGGTGACAATGATGTTGTCAGCACCGGCGACTAAATCCATGGCGCCACCCATGCCTTTGATGAGTTTTCCAGGGATCATGTAAGAGGCAATATTCCCCTGACAGTCCACTTCAAAAGCGCCCAGCACGGTAAGGTCAACATGACCGCCTCGGATCATGGCAAAGGATTCTGCTGAGTCAAATACCGCAGCGCCAGTAGCCATGGTCACGGTTTGTTTACCAGCATTGATAAGATCAGCATCAATTTGTGCTTCATCAGGAAACTGGCCCATTCCTAATAATCCATTTTCTGATTGTAGTAAAACTTCCATATTATCAGGAATATAATTGGCAACTAAGGTGGGAATACCTATACCTAAATTGACGTAGAAGCCGTCCTGCAGTTCTTGCGCCACACGTTGGGCGATTTGTTGTCTACTTAACGCCATGGTTAGGCTCCTTGATGATGAGTGGCGGGGCGCACAGTGCGCTGCTCAATGTGCTTACTAAATGTGCCTTGGATGACACGGTCAACATAGATCCCAGGGGTGTGGATCTCATCGGGGTTGAGTTCACCTACTGCAACAATTTCCTCAACTTCAACCACAGTGATTCGGCCTGCGGTTGCCGCTAATGGGTTAAAGTTTCTAGCAGTTTTTCGGTAAATCAAATTGCCGTACTCGTCTGCTTTCCATGCTTTAACAATGGCAAAATCCCCGCCAATTGCGTGCTCTAACACATATTCTCGGCCATTGATTTGACGCACCTCTTTACCTTTAGCGACCTCAGTGCCAACTCCAGTTGCGGTAAAAAATGCGGGTATGCCTGCACCAGCTGCACGCATCTTTTCGGCGAGCGTCCCTTGGGGGGTGAGTTCAACCTCAAGTTCGCCCGATAACATTTGTGATTCAAAGTGTTGGTTTTCGCCGACGTAGGAAGCGATCATTTTGCGGATCTGTTTACTGGGAAGCAGCACCCCCAGCCCATGTTCAGTGGTGCCACAGTTGTTAGAGACCATGGTTAAGTTCTGCGTGCCTTTACGTTTGATTTCATTGATTAGGTTTTCTGGTATGCCACATAACCCAAACCCGCCAGCAATGACGGTCATGCCATCTTCAAGGCCCTGCATCGCATCTTGATAGCTGCTGACCACCTTATTTAATCCGGACATAAGACTCTCTCCTGTACTATCCCGTGTTGGATGTATCTGTCGGCTCACAGGCTTTTACTCGCCTTGCCGTTGGTCTTTTTCACTATTACCCAAATCGCCGTGGGCTCCTATGGTACTAAGGTGCCAAATAAATCTTGCGTCAGTTGCAGTAGTCTCAAAGGGTGATCAAAGGGCGGATGCTGAGGTCTCGGCTTATCAAATTTCGAAGGCGATGCCACTTTGATCCTTTCTTTGGTAGTGATTGAGGAGTGGATATGTTGCATGGGAAGGTGGCGTTAATTACCGGGTCAACCAGTGGAATAGGCTTAGCAACGGCTCATGTGCTGGCTGAGCAGGGAGTAGACTTAGTGCTTCACGGTTTGCTCGAGCAAACCCAAGGGGAGGAGCTTGCTCAGCAGTTTGCCGAAAAGTATCAAATTAACACCTATTTCAGTAATGCTGATTTACGTATGAGTAGCGAGATCAGTGCATTTATGCAGGCTGCGCAGGAGGCCTTAGGTGGCATCGATATTTTGATTAATAATGCCGGCATTCAACATACAGAGACGGTTGTGGATTTCCCCGAGAACAAATGGAATGACATTATTGCGATTAATCTGTCATCGGCATTTCACACTAGCCAGCAGGCACTGGTGCATATGCAATCTAAACGTTGGGGACGAATCATCAATATTGCCTCTGTTCATGGGCTGGTGGCCTCGCTGAATAAGTCAGCATATTGCGCTGCCAAGCATGGCATTGTCGGGCTGACCAAAGTGATTGCACTGGAAAATGCCGAACTGAATATCACTGCTAATACCATTTGCCCCGGTTGGGTCGACACTCCGCTTATTAAACAGCAAATTACCGATATTGCTGAACAAAACTCACTGACCTTTGAGCAAGCGAGTTATCAGCTCGTCACCGCAAAACAACCATTACCAGAAATGTTAGCGCCAAGAAAAATTGGTGAGTTTGTGTTGTTTTTATGCAGTGATGCCGCCAGTGGGATCACCGGTGCTTCATTGCCGATGGACGGTGGTTGGACCGCGCAATAGCTCACAAACATAACAAAGCAAACAGAGAAGCACTTTGAACCAGAGATATTTTATGAATCAAGCAGATGATGTGGTGATTGTTGCCGCTAAACGCACCCCCATGGGGAGCTTTTTAGGTGAGCTAGCCCCGCTAAGTGCGGTTGAATTAGGAGCGATGGCGCTGCAGGCGCTAGCAGTACCAAAACAGATGGTGATTGATGAAGTTATCATGGGCTGCGTGCTCGGCGCAGCCTTAGGCCAAGCGCCAGCTCGCCAAGTTGCACTGGCTGCGGGGCTTGGGCATTCAGTGGGGGCTACCACGGTCAACAAAGTGTGCGGCTCAGGCATTAAAGCCATGATGATGGCCGCTGATAGTATTACTGCAGGCCAGATGGATAGCGTGATAGCTGGCGGCATGGAAAGTATGTCCAATACTCCATACATGCTAGAAAAGGCACGCAGTGGCTACCGCATGGGGCATCAACAAGTGTGCGACCATATGATGTTGGATGGCTTAGAAGATGCCTATCAGCAACAATCAATGGGACTACTGGCACAGGCAACAGCAGACAAGTATCAGTTAACCCGTCAGCAGATGGATGCCTATGCAGCCCAGTCTATCGAGCGGGCGCAGGATGCGGCAACCCAAGGAAGGTTTGCCGCCGAAATAACTGAGATAACCATAGCCAAGCGCAAGCAAGTTACCCGCATCAACAGTGATGAAGGATTAAAGCGCAGTCAGATGGATAAATTGCCGCAGTTGCGCCCCGCTTTTAGTCAGCGGGGGACGATTACCGCCGGTAATGCTTCCTCGATTGCAGATGGCGCCGCCGCAGTGTTAATGACTCGCGCCTCTTTGGCTACCGCTATGGACGTAACACCGCTGGGCAAAGTTGTGGCCTACGCAAGCCATGCTCAGGCACCTGAAGAGTTTACCTTGGCGCCGATTGGCGCGATAAACAAGTTATTACATCGGTGTGGTTGGCAAGCTGATGAGGTTGATCTCTGGGAGATCAATGAAGCGTTCGCCATGGTGGCAATACTCGCGATAGAGCAGCTTGGGCTGGATAGTAGCAAGGTGAATGTTAATGGTGGTGCCTGTGTACTAGGTCACCCGCTTGGTGCAAGCGGCACACGTATAGTGGTCAGCCTTATTCATGGGCTACGTCAACGGGGGCTGAGTAAAGGCGTTGCCAGCTTATGTATTGGCGGTGGCGAAGCGGTGGCCATTGCGATTGAAATAGTGTGATGAATCGTTGCTACGATAAGGAGAGCATATGCATAAAGGGGAGCGAATTCGCCGTCAGGTGATGGGGAATGAATTTGTCGATCGCGCCTTAGATGCTGAGTCAGACTTTGCCATGCCACTGCAAAGCTATATTAATCAGCATTGTTGGGGCGCCACCTGGCAGCGTCCAGAATTAGATCTAAAAACCCGCAGCTTAGTGACATTAGCCATGTTGGCGGCATTGAAAGCCCCGCAAGAACTAAAAGGCCATGTGCGCGGTGCCATTAGAAACGGTGCGACTGTGGTTGAGATTCAAGAAGTGTTGCTGCACAGCGCACTGTATTGTGGTGCGCCCGCCAGTCGACAAGCTTTTGCCGCAGCTGTAGAGGTGTTAACTGAGATGGGTAAGTTAGATTAAACGCCAGTATAAAAGGCCTTGATGCATGCGCAGCAAGGCCTGATTTATGGGCTACTTATCGATGTGGTAGGTCATCAACCAATGGCTGAGTAAACGTACGCCATGGCCCGTACCGCCAGCTGGTGTGATCCCCTTATCTTTTGCCGCTAATGCACTACCAGCAATATCTAAATGGGCCCATTTAGTCTCACCGGTAAATTGCTGTAAAAAGGTCGCTGCGGTGGTTGCACCTGGGCCACCATAGCCAGCGTTCTTTAGATCCGCAATTGGGCTAGTGAGTAGATCTTCATAGGCTAAAGGTAAGCGCCAGAGCTTTTCTTCAACATGCTCACCCGATGCGGTTAAGCTGGTAACCAAGTCGTCATGGTCGCTAAATAGCGCAGTATAACGGCGGCCTAAAGCGCGCACTTTAGAACCCGTTAGCGTTGCGACATCAACCATCACTTGTGGCTCATAAAACTCGCGCGCATACCAAAGGCCGTCAGCCAGAATCAAGCGACCTTCAGCATCGGTATTAAGAACTTCAACCGTTAAGCCTTCAGCGGTCATCACCACATCGCCAGGGGCGAACGCCGTATGCGATACCATGTTGGCAGCCATTGGCATAATCGCCACAACGTTGACCTCGGCTTTTTGCATCGCCAGCGCTTTCACTGTACCCAATACTGCTGCAGCGCCAGCCATATCTGACTTCATGCGCGAAATTGAGTCGCCAGTGGCTTTAATATTGTAACCGCCCGAGTCAAAGGTGATGCCCTTTCCGACTAGCGCGATTGGCGCATCTTTGCTGCCTTGCCAGTGAGCCACAACCAAACGTGCGCCTTCATCAGAGCCGCGGCCTACAGCATGCAGCGCGCCCATACCCAGTTGCTTAATTTTCTTTGGGTTTAGTACCGAGACTTTCACACCATGTTGTTTCAGCGACTGTGCAGCCGCGGCAAACTCAACTGGAGTCAGGGCGCTGGGGACTTCTGAAGTTAAGTCACGGGCTAAGAATACTCCCGCCTCAACGGCTGCGAGCTGCTTGTACTTGTCCTCGGCACGGCTAGATGAACTTGTTTGAATGGTGAAGTGTTTTTCGGCAGGTTTTTTCTCTGCCAAATACTTATCAAATTGGTAAGCGCGCAGGTTAATACCGTGAGCTAATTCAGCGGCAAACGTGGCGTTACTGCCAGCAGCATCAATGCCTGCAGTGATGATATCGACCTGATTGGCATCCGGGCTTTTGTCTTGGCGTAGTTTTGCGGTTAGCTGCGCCCCTAATTTGTTGATATTGCCCGCACTTAAGCTTGTTGTATCACCCACTCCAATGATCAATAAGCGACTTGCCGCTAATCCGTTCGGCAACAGCATATCCACCACTTGGTCTTGCTCACCGGTAAATTGCTGTCTGGTTAATGCGCGGCTAATTTGATTATTACTTTGCTTATCAAGCGCCTTAAGCTCTGAAGATAATGCGTCGCCGGCTTGGTAAACCACCAAGGTGTCTGCAGTTACCTTGTGCTCACTGACAAATGAAAAGGTTTCGGCAAAGCTTAATGGGCTAGCAAATAAACTAAGGCATAGAGAGGTTCTGAGAAGGTTCTTTTTAGTTAGCATAATTTCCTCAAATAGGGTGCGTTCAATGTGGTGAACACCAGAGACTAAAATGACATTTTATGTCAAAAGCGCGCCATCATACTAAAGTATGCAAAGCTGATGCAAGTCACTAACAATTACTTAATGTTTGCTCTCGGCTTGTCACGCCATTAACGAGTTTATAAAACCGGCATTAGTTGAAACTTAACTACTGCTAAAGACCCATATTAATGTCGCTATCAATTCCCTAGGTTGGTTGGATTGTTGGTTTTTTATACACAACTATAAAAGGGAATAAACTATGACATTGTTCACCCTGAGTCGGCGTAAACGGTGGCGAGATCTGCTGCTTATCATCTGTTTTTTAGCGCCAATGAGTTACGCGGGCAGTTGGCAGCAAAATGTTGCCATAGGCGGTTTTAACCAAGTACATATCTACACCCCAGATTCCAATTCAACGGTTGGTCAAGGTAAAGCCTTGATGTTGGTGCTGCATGGTTGTGTGCAGCCGATTAACAACTACCTGACTGCCAATTTAGAACAGGCTGCAGAAGCCCATGGCATGGTGATCGCGGTGCCTGATGCGATGAGTAAAGCTGGCTACAGTTGCTGGTCGTATTGGCAAGGTAGTATCAGTCGTAATGCGGGTGACTATAAAAACCTGATTAATTTGGCCAATACCTTGGTGGCAGATAGCAGCCGTAATATTGATGCTGACCAAGTTTATATTGCAGGTTTATCCTCGGGCGCCGCGATGGCAGCGCAAACCGCGTGTGTAGCCCCAGATATCTTTGCAGGCGTTGCCCCGAGCGCTGGACCGACGATTGGGACAAGTTCAAGCGGAGCCATCAGCACCTGTGAGTCGGTTGCTGCCAGTACGTTCAAATCACGATGTAATAGCTATGCAGGCAGCTACCAATCCCATTTGGCAACTCAAATTGCGGCAGTGGCCCATGGTGATGCCGATACGACGGTCAATACCTGTTATAACCAGCAAAATGCCAATGGTTATGCTGCCGTTTATGGGGTCAATGCGTTAAGTGGCACGGCAACAATTAGCGAGGCGGGAGGGCGCAGTGCGACCGAGTCGCTATGGTCTAATGGCCGAGTTTCCATGTTGTGGCTACATAACCTTGATCACTCATGGTCGGGCGGCGCCGGCGCCAGTGGCGATTATGTGGCTGATGATAGTATCAATTTTGCTGACTATTTGGGGCGATTCTTTGCTACGAATAACCAACGTGTTAACCGTAATTCAGGTCCTGAGTTATCGCAACTGAGCGCAGTTGAGCTAAGTAACAGCATCAGTATTAGCGGGGTAGCGCTTGATGCTGAAGGCAGTGTAAGTCATGTGACACTATCGATTTACGCCGTCGCAAGTACGGACACTGCTGCGCTTGAAACCTTAAGTGTGAGTGTTGATAGCCAAGGTCAATTTAGCGCTATATCATCTCCACTTGCTGACGGCTTATATGCCGTAGAGCTGGTGGCAACAGATAATGAAGGCAAGCAAGGTGACAGTGTGAATGTCAGTGTGCGTCTTGGACCTGAGCCTGCGCCAAGCGCGCCGCAACTGAGTCAACTTCAGGCTCTGGTAGCGGGTCAATGTGTGACAATTACCGGCACAGTGGCTGATATTAATCTTGATGTCAGTCGGGTGACAATTAGCATAGATAATGGCCCAGCACTTGAGGCGAATTTAACTGGCGATCAAGCGATGCAGACACTGAGCCGCGAAGTGTGTCAATTGGCGGGAGGCCCCCATAGCGCGCAAGTTGAGGCTATAGATGATAGCGGTCTAACAACTAGCCAATCACTCAGTTTTACTATCGATGCAGGGGTTAGTGGCGATTATAATCTGCATATTAGTCAGGGACATATTACTTGGGGAGTCGGTTACTCAGCATGTTATCTCGCATTTGGTAGTGCCAGTTTCACCATGCGCGAATACCCTAGTGGTGATGGCCAATGTCAATGGGTGGCCGATGGTGACAGTAGCTGCAGTGGTCCACTGCAAGCCTGCTCTGCTGGCCAACCTGTGACTGATAGCGATGGCGACGGTATTAATGATGACATTGATAACTGTGTGGATATCGCCAATAGCGATCAGGCCGATAATGATGCTGATGGCATTGGTAATTTATGTGATAGCACGCCCAATGGCGGCGTGGTTGATAGCGATAATGATGGTATTGCGGATGTGGATGACAACTGCCCTGCAATCGCCAATAGTGATCAAGCTGATAACGATGCTGATGGTATCGGCAACGTGTGTGATAGTACGCCGGATGGTGACAGTTTTAGTTGCACTGAAACCACTGCTTCAAATTACGCCCATGTGCTGGCTGGCCGCGCGACGACCAATGGTATCTATGCTTTTGCGATAGGCTCAAATGCCAATATGGGGCTGTACAACACCTTTTATACTACGACGTTGGCGCAAACGGCTGCGAGCTACTATCAGATTGGTAGTTGTCCTTAAGTCGCGTTATCGATAGCTTGTCATTTGCACTGCTAGCGATATCAACCAGTATTTAGGTTTTGCTAGCAAAAAAGCCTTGTGCAGCAACAGTGCACAGGGCTTTTGTTTGAATTT